>NZ_CP015863.1:1200000-2400000 GCF_002163755.1 Vibrio campbellii CAIM 519 = NBRC 15631 = ATCC 25920 | reverse complement strand
CTGAATTTGAAAAAGTGGAAATTCGCCCTCAAGCGTATGAGTGGATTCTAGCGAAAAGTGCTGACTTCCCTTTTAGCGTCAGTTGTGACAATCTACACGGCGATTTTGAACCAGATCGTCTTGGTTTCATGCACAAAGTGCACAATGAAGTAATGGGTATTCTAGAAAACGGTCTTCCGCCACGCGTAAAAATGCTATCGGATGCGTTGTGTGCCTTTTACCAAACCAAGCCGCTGGAAACGTCTGACTTTATCGTTAAATAACCTCAGAGAAGCTCCATGATTATTGAATTTGAAGAAAAACTACTAGAACTGATTGATGCTCGCATTGAAACGGCATCGGATGATGAATTGTTTGCTGGTGGTTATTTGCGTGGTCACATTTCTCTGTCTGCTGCAGCGTGTGAAGAAGAAGGCATTAACGATGTAACTGAGCTGAAGTCTCGCATTGAAAACAGCCTTGAAGAAGCGCGTTCAGAATTGACGCCTGCCGATCGCGTGATCGTGAGCGATCTATGGCAAGAGCTTCAAGCGCAAGCTTAAGTCTCATTCAGTTATAAATGCTTCGATTGGCAGATCTAAGTTTCTGGTTGAAGCAATAAAGAGTTGAATTAAACTCCTTCGAAATTTTCGAATCTCTCCTTAAAATTTTTGTGGTTGTGGCACTTGGGCTCACCTTTTACTCTTGTTAGTACAAGACTTGAACAAAGGATTACAACCATGAAAATTATCGCATTCGGCGCTTCTACTAGCTCTACCTCTATCAATAAAACCCTTGCAACTTACGCTGCTAACCTTGTCGAGGGTGCAGAAGTCCAAGTGTTAGACCTCAATAGTTATGATGTTCCTTTGTTCAGTGAAGACAAAGAGAAGGAAATCGGTCAGGCGGAAGACGCAAAAGCGTTTCTTGCTGACATCGCAACCGCGGACGCTTTGGTGATTTCTTTTGCTGAGCATAACGGCTCTTACCCAGCGGCGTATAAGAATCTATTCGATTGGGCGACACGCATCGATCGCAACGTATTCCAAAACAAACCAGCAGTATACCTAGCGACATCCCCTGGTCCTGGTGGGGCACAAACTGTACTCGCTGCGGCAACAGGCTCTGCGCCTTACTTTGGTGCTGAAGTGAAAGCATCGCAATCTATTCCGAGCTTTTACGATAACTTTGATTTGGAAACAGGTCAGTTCCGTAATGCGGAAATTGCAGAGCAGGTGAAAGCGGCTGTGGCAGCATTGAACTAAAAACTGGTAACCCCCTCTAACTCCCCCTTAGAAAGGGGGAGGACTATGCGGAGTCCATAACTTGCTTTTCCATTTTTCAAGACGAGACAAAGGGGGGGGGGGGGAGGACTCAGAACAACCCTCACGAGCTCAGCCTTGGAAAGAGGGAGGACGAATGTGGGGCTAAGAACTTGTTCCTCCCCTTTTTAAGGGGAGGCTAGGAGGGGTTCTTTGCGTATTCGAAAAGCGTTACAACTCAGTAATCGCTTTACCTTTACGCAGTCTTCTAACCCACATACGGCTAGGGTGCAGCTCAGTCAGCACATCGACAGGCAGTGGTAATGGGTCGCCGCAGATTTGTGATGCCAACACTTCGGCCATTAGAGGCGCAGAACTCAAACCACGAGAACCTAAGCCCAGGAAACAGAATAGGTTAGGGAACTGGTGAATCGCTTCAACGTCTTGTTCTTGTTGATTCTGCAGATCCGCATATTGCGTTTTGATGGTTTCAAAGTCGCCTACGTTACCTACAAACGGCAGGTGGTCACGGCTAACACAGCGAATGCCTTGGCGTGACAAGTTACCAGAGGTATCCACTTCTTTTGTCCAACCTTGATTCGGCAAACACTTCACCAATTTGTCGGCGTTGTCTTTCTGCGCTTCTTCATCAAACTCGTAGTCTAGGTGACTGCGGTCGTAGCTTGCACCGATGCACAAGTGCTGATTATTCGGGTTAACAGGCGTCATGTAACCGTCGTAACACAATACTGTTTTCAGCTTAGACAAGGTTTCAGTTGCAGGTGCATGGCTCACTTGGCCTTTTACCTGCCCCATTGGTAGATCGGCAGTTTGGCTGAGTGTTTGGAATTCACTGCCGTTAGCGACCACCACGGTTGAGTGCTCAAAGCTTTGACCGTTCGCTTTCAATGTCCAAATCTGGCGCTCTTCATCCCAATCTAGTGACTCGACTTGGTGCTCGAACTTCGCTTCAAAAAGTTCTGTTTTTTCCAGTTGAGCAATCAAGCCACGAGTGAGCTCAGCAGGGCATAACCAGCCACCAAGAGGGTAGTGGACTGATGCAATATCGATCGGCAAGCCAATTTTTTCAGCCGTCTCTTCAGCAGATAGCTTGTGAATCAACTCTGGCGTGAAATTACCTGCGAGCATTTTCTCTAACTTGTCAGCGGATTTGTTATCCCACATTAACTGAGTGATGCCACACCAATCGTGATCGAATTGGGTATCTTGCGCTGCTTGGTCAACAAACTGACGGGCAAACAAAAAGCCCGGAGCGAACACGCGTGAAACGCCTTTGTGTGGACCATTTAACAATGGGTATACAGCACCTTGTCGATTGCCCGACGCGCCTTCTGCGGGTTGAGCGTCTTTGCAGTAAAGCGTGACATTCTGACCGCGGCGAACCAGCGTTTTAGCCAGAGCTGCACTGGCGATGCCGCCACCAATAATCGCTATGGAATCATGATTGGTCGATGCTGTGCGGTTGAACCAAGGTAGGTGGTTTGAATGCGCTTCACGTTGCTCCATCGAACCTGCGATCATTTCACGCTTGGTGCCGAAGCCTTTGACTTTCTTCATTGTAAAGCCCGCTTCGTTTAAGCCGCGACGCACAAAGCCCGCTGCCGTGAAGGTTGCGACCGTACAATCCTGTTTCGCCAATTTTGCCATGCCGTTGAATAGGTTTTGGTTCCACATCTCAGGGTTTTTGCTTGGAGCAAACCCGTCTAAGAACCAAGCATCAATCAAGCCTTGCTCAGCATAAGGAACAAGCGGCATGCAGTCTTTGATATCGCCAAACCATAGATCGAGCGTGATAGCGCCGTCTTCTAAAACAATGCGATGACACTCAGGCACAGCGGCTGGGTAGTGCTGTTGCAGCTTTTCGGCAAACTCTGCCAATTCTGGCCAAGATTGATGTGCTTTTTCTAAATCAGCTTTGCTAAGTGGGTACTTCTCAAAACTAACGAAATGCAATTCTTTTAGCGTTGCCTCTGGATATTCGAGACGAAATTCGGTAAACCATTGCCACACGGCTAAGAAGTTCAACCCTGTGCCAAATCCGGTTTCACCAATAACAAAACGTCTTTGGTCAAATTCCTGCCATCTTTCTGGTAGATGATTTTGTTTGAGGAACACGTAACGCGTCTCTTCGAGACCGTTTACGTTGGAGAAATAAACATCATCAAATTGGTCAGAAACCGGTGTACCAGCTTCGTTCCAACCAAGTTCTGCATTTTTAATCGAAGTCATAATGGTGCAAATATGTGATTTGGCGCGGTTAGAATTCGGCGATTGTACGAATTTATGGGAAAGCTGACCACTTTTGTTGACTATCTTGGTTATTATCTAGCGGATTTTTGAATTATAGGAATGTCATAATGAAACGAGTCGTAATCACCGGTATGGGTATTATTTCAAGTATCGGTAACAACGTCGAAGAAGTTCTAGCGTCTCTTAAAGCGGGCAAATCTGGCATCACTGCGTCTGAGCAGTTTAAAGAAAACGGTCTGCGTTCGCAGGTATGGGGTGATCTGAAAATCAACCCTGCAGAATTTATTGACCGTAAGCAGATGCGCTTTATGGGTGATGCGGCTGCTTATGCATACCTATCAATGCAGCAGGCAATTGAAGACGCTGGTCTATCTGAAGAACAAGTTTCAAACGATCGTACAGGTATCGTTGCTGGTTCTGGTGGTGCTTCTGCATTAAACCAAACAGTAGCAACTGACACCATGCGTGCGAAAGGCGTAAAACGCGTAGGTCCTTACATGGTTCCACGTACTATGTCTTCAACAGTATCGGCGTGTCTTGCAACACCATTTAAGATTCGTGGTGTGAACTACTCAATGAGCTCAGCATGTGCAACGTCTGCACACTGTATCGGTCACGCGATGGAGCTTATCCAACTTGGCAAACAAGACATCGTATTTGCAGGTGGTGGTGAAGAGCTAGATTGGTCTCAAACAATGATGTTTGATGCGATGGGCGCACTATCTACTAAGTACAACGAAACGCCAGAAAAAGCATCTCGTACTTACGATGCAGATCGTGATGGTTTCGTTATCTCTGGCGGCGGCGGCATGCTGGTTATCGAAGAATTAGAGCACGCACTAGCACGTGGCGCGAAAATCTACGGTGAAATCGTAGGTTACGGCGCGACTTCTGATGGCTACGACATGGTAGCACCATCAGGTGAAGGCGCAGTTCGTTGTATGAAGATGGCAATGCAAGATGTTGACGCTATCGACTACATCAACACACACGGCACTTCTACTCCAGTAGGTGACGTGAAAGAACTAGGCGCTATCCAAGAGCTATTCGGCGACAACAGCCCTGCGATTTCTGCTACAAAAGCAATGACAGGTCACGCACTAGGTGCAGCTGGCGTTCACGAAGCGATTTACTCAACGCTAATGCTAGACAACAACTTCATTGCACCGAGTGTGAACATCTCTAACTTGGATGAAGCAGCACAAGGTCTAGACATCGTAACGGAAGCTCGTGACGCTGAGCTAACGACAGTTATGTCAAACAGCTTTGGTTTTGGTGGTACAAACGCGACATTAGTAATCAAAAAGTACCAAGCGTAAGCGACCCAAAGCTAACTGAATTTGTTGGTCGGAATATCACTGTGATTTCCCAAGCGGCGTAAACGGACCAACAAACCAGTTTCCAGAGCTTGATCAGTCAAACTGATCGAACAGACGCAGACTCTATCCCAAGGAGAGCGAGATAGGATCCTTTTGTTCTGGAACTTTGCCCGGCTAATTTAGCCGGGCTTTTTCTTTTCTGAAACCTGTTTTTGAAAGTCACTTGGGTATAGTTGTTGAGATTTTTCAAGAAAAGGGCAAAATCGCTTTAGCTTCGCATCTTGCGAATAAACGAACTCATACAAATGGATGTTAAACGCTGGCGCTATGAAAATTATTGTTGATGAAAATATGCCGTACGCTGAAGAGCTATTCAGCCAACTCGGTGAAGTGATTCTAAAACCCGGTCGTACACTCACCGCTGATGATTTAGTTGATGTTGACGCGCTAATGATTCGCTCGGTTACTAAAGTAAACGCAGAACTGGTTAGCAAAGCAAACAAGCTGAAGTTCGTGGGTACGGCGACGGCGGGTATGGATCATGTCGACCAAAAGTTGATGCAAGAGAAAGGCATTTTCTTCACCGCTGCGCCAGGTTGTAACAAAGTTGGCGTTGCCGAGTATGCGTTCAGCGTAATGATGGTGCTAGCGCAACAACAAGGCTTCTCAGTTTTCGATAAAACCGTTGGTATCATCGGTGCGGGCCAAGTAGGTAGTTACCTTGAAAAATGTTTGAAAGGCATGGGTATCAAGGTGCTGATCAATGACCCATTCAAACAAGAAGAGGGCGATTCTCGCAGTTTCACTCCGCTAGCAGAGCTCATCGAACGTTCTGACATCATCACGCTGCACACACCTATCACTAAAGATGGCCCACACCCAACGCATCATTTGATTGATGAGAAGGTGTTAAATGGTCTTCGTAGCGATCAAATTCTTATCAATGCGGCACGCGGTCCAGTTGTGGACAACCAAGCGCTGAAGCAACGTTTACTGAAAAACGACGGCTTTACAGCGGCACTCGACGTATTTGAATTTGAACCAGAGGTTGATATGGAGCTTCTGCCTCTGCTAGCATTCGCAACCCCTCACGTTGCAGGCTATGGTCTGGAAGGGAAAGCTCGCGGTACGACGATGATTTTCAACAGCTACTGTGAGTTCTTAAATAACGAATTACGTGCGCATGCCAGCGATTTACTGCCAACCGCGCCTGTCCCTACTATGGTATTGGACAGAGCATGGGATGAAGCAACGCTGCACAACATCACGCAGTTAATCTATGATGTGCGTAAAGATGACGCTCTTTTCCGCCGCGAAATCAGTAAGCCAGGTTCTTTTGACCTGATGCGTAAAAACTACTGGGATCGCCGCGAGTACAGCGCTGTCACGCTAATGGGTAACGAAACATGCAATCTTGCACCATTAGCAGAACTAGGTTTTCAGGTTGAGGTAAGTCAATGAGCCAGCAATACAATGTTGCCGTATTAGGTGCGACCGGTGCGGTCGGTGAAACAATTTTGGAAGTGCTTCAAGAGCGCAAATTCCCAGTAGGCGAAATCTTCCTGTTGGCAAGTGAACGCAGTGAAGGTAAGACTTACCGCTTCAATGGTAAAACAATTCGCGTACAAAACGTGGAAGAGTTTGATTGGTCACAAGCACACATCGCTCTGTTCTCTGCTGGTGGTGAACTGTCAGCAAAATGGGCACCAATCGCAGCAGACGAAGGCGTTATCGTTATCGACAATACGTCACACTTCCGTTACGAGTACGACATTCCTCTTGTTGTGCCAGAAGTAAACCCAGAAGCGATTGCAGAGTTCCGTAACCGTAACATCATTGCGAACCCGAACTGTTCAACCATCCAAATGCTGGTGGCACTAAAGCCTATTCACGATGCAGTGGGTATTGAGCGTATTAACGTGTCAACGTACCAATCGGTTTCTGGCGCGGGTAAGGCGGGTATTGATGAGCTAGCAGGTCAAACAGCGAAGCTGCTAAACGGCCTGCCAGCTGACAAGAAGCAATTCTCTCAGCAGATCGCGTTTAACTGTATTCCACAAATCGACCAGATGATGGAAAACGGCTACACCAAAGAAGAAATGAAAATGGTGTGGGAGACGCAAAAAATCTTCAACGATTCATCGATCACAGTAAACCCAACGTGTGTTCGTGTACCAGTATTCTATGGCCACGCAGAAGCACTTCACGTTGAAACGCGTTCACCAATCGATGCACAAGAAGTCGTTAACTTGCTTGAGCAAACTGACGGTATCGAAGTATTCCACGGTGAAGACTTCCCAACACAAGTTCGCGATGCGGGCGGTAAAGACCACGTAATGGTAGGTCGTATCCGTAACGATATCAGCCATCACAGCGGCGTAAACCTATGGGTTGTTGCAGATAACGTTCGTAAAGGCGCAGCAACTAACGCAGTTCAAATCGCAGAAGTTCTGATCCGCGACTACTACTAAGTCGACCTCGCTAGAACCTTTAAGCCTCGCACTATGCGGGGCTTTTTTGTTCGAACGGCGTAAAATTGTGTGAGATTAGTACGAATATGGTGAGAGCCACACATTTTTTGCCCTCAACGCTATAGTTTTGCGTGCTTTATCCGATATATTTAACCGATCACCATTTCAAATTGTTACTAGCACCTAACTGAGCCTTCTATGCGTCAAAATTATAAGCGTTTGTTAGCAGCCCTTGTGCTGATGAGCGCGACTCAGACATCGTCAGCGGTTCAAGCCGAAGGTATTCGTCTTGTTGGACCCTCTGGTGAAGTGCAAGCGTCTCCAAGCTATGCTGAGGAGATTGAACGAGCGTTACCCGCTCCACCTAAAAATGATCAACCGTCGCGTTTCTTCGGTCCGACTGGTCAAAACGAGACTCTCTGGTCGATTGCGTCTGAATTGCGACCATCTCGAAATGTTTCTGTACAACAAACGCTACTCGCCATTTACCGTATCAACCCTCAAGCGTTTGATAACCAAAATATCCATGAATTGATCCCTGGTAGTCGTCTTCGCGTGCCTTCTCTTGACCAGGTTCAAAGTGCGACGACAGAGCAAGCCGTCGCGATCATGAAAGCGCATGAAGCTCGCCTTACTCAGCCTAAACCAACGCCTGTTCAGCCTGCAAAACCGAAAGTTGAGCCGCCGAAGCCTGTGGTTGAAGCGCCAAAGCCAGAGCCTAAAACTGAGCCGAATAAGCCGGAATTACCAAAACCGCAACCGATTAAAGTGGTTGAACCAACTACGCCGGTGCCAGCGGTGACCACATCACCTAAGGGTGAGAAACAGATCAGCGCGCTAAAAGACAAGCTGCAAGGTTCGCACAGTGAGTTAGAGTCACTGGAAGAGAAGAACCATCGTCTGCGTTTGATGCTTTCTGAGGTACAAAGCGAAGTTGAAACGCTAAAAACGTCGTTGAATGACGAAGAGCGTATTCGCTCAGAAGTAGAAAAACTGTTGGCTGAGGAGCGTCAGCGTGTTGCTGAACAACAACGTATGCAGCCAAGTACGATGGATAAAATCCTATCGAATGGTTGGCTTGTCGGTCTTGCTGCATTAATCCCAGGTGCGCTAATCGCTTTACTCGTTGTCATGCTACTTGGCCGTCGTTCTAAGGCGAAAGAGGAAGAAGCGGCTACGCAAGAACAGCAAAACGTTGATCCTCTCGCTGCGCCTATTGGTCTAGCTGCTGCGGATGAGTTAGATGAAGAGCTAAGCCTTGATGACGATCTGTTTGGCGATGACGACGAAACAGAAAACCTATTTGGGCAAGAAGAGCAGCAACCTGAAGAAGAGGACGTTTTCGGTAACCTAGATGATGATGACCTCGACTTCAACCTAGAGGGTGATGATGGCGAAGATCCATTTGCTGGTATCGGCGATGATGGTGAACTAGACGTCGGTTTCGATGAGTTCGATTCTTCCAGCAACGGCATCAAGGTCAACGGTGAAGAAAAAGCCCTTGGTCTTGAAGAGATGGAGCGTGCGCTTGATGAAGTCACGCCAGAGCTGGAAGTGTTGGATGACGATGATGATGCAGGCTTCGATCTTTCTGACGAAGACGGTTCGGATGCATTGTCTGATGATGCTTTCGCAGAATTGCTTGCCGCAGATGAGCCAGCAGAAGCGCTACAAAATGATGCCGTCGACCAAGCTATGCTGGATGACCTATTCGCCGATCTTGATGGTGATGATCTCAACTTAGACGTTGAGGATGACAAGTCAGCGGTGTCTGAGAGTGCGTTCTCAGCAGGTGAAGCGACAGATGACGACATCGACAAGTTGCTTGCACAGTATGAACAGCCAACGCCAAAAGACACTGATGATGATTTGTTTGATGAGCTAGAAACGTTATCTGGTTTATCTGATAGCGATTCAAGTGAAGAAGAAGCATCTGCGTTACTTGATGAGTTGATCGGTGAAGACGATGGCGAACCGCTTAACGAACTTGATCCACTTGAAGAGTTGGAAGACATCGCAGGTTTAAGCGAAGAGCCTACCATCGATGAAGACAGCACAGATTTACTTGATGAGCTCATTGGCTTCGATGATGAAGACTCCTCCGATGATAACTTTGACCCGCTTGATGAGCTAGAAAAGCTGTCGGGGTTCGATGGTGACGATTCTCTTGAAGACATTGATGAAAACAGTGTTGATCTGCTGGACGAACTGCTTAGCGACGAAAGCGTAGAAGAGCAGGACGAAACAAGCAGTGAAATCGACCCATTTGATGAATTGATTCGTGAAGGTGACGAGACAGAGCAAACAGCGGCTACACAGAGCGATGACGATCTTCTCGCTTCGCTAGGTTTTGATGATTTAGAGCCAGCAGTAGAGGAAGTACTGCCTCAATCTCAACCAGTGATGGATGCTGAGCCTGTTGTTGATCTAGAAGATGAAAAGGCTGCGCTGGGTTTAGACTCTGGTTTGGATATCGATGCGTTATTGAGTGAAAATCAGCCAGAGGCTGAAACACAATCGTTAGAACAAGCATCAAACGACGAACTTGACTCAGAAGCAGCCGAATCTATTGCCGACTTTGATAGCAACGATTTCCTTGATGATCTAGAAGACGCATCCCCTGAGCATGATCCGTTAATAACGGAGCTGGATGAGCTATTCGAAAGTAACAATGAAGCTCTGTTACCAAGTGAACAAGAGCGTTCAGACTTTGCAGCAGAACTGGATGCTTTGATCGGTGAAGAAGCATCAGAAACGGACACTGAAGAGCAGCAATTTGAAGCGCCAATTCAAGACAACGAAGTTACCGAGAATACGCTTGAAGAGCATTCACCTGATCTGCCTGAAGCATTAGCGCCACAAGAAGAAACGATTGTAGAACCGGACGCAGAACCAGAACTGGCTCCAGTGTTCACGCCAACACCAAATACGGTTGAAAACGAATTTGGAATTCCTCAAGAAGAGGATTGGCTTGTTGATGAGATCGAATCTGAGAGCAAAGTTGAACAAGAGCCGGTGGCGGCAAGCTCAACTGATGCTGATGTTGACGAAGAGGAGTTCAACTTCAATGAGTTGGAGCTTCCAGAGTTTAACGAAGAAGACGCATTAGCTTCGATGGCCGATGAACCTGCGCTAGCTGAATCTGAAACCGTTGAGCCTGAAGCATCAGTTGCTGAAGTAGAAGAAGAGCTCAACTTCGATGAGTTCGAGCTTCCAGAGTTTAACGAAGAAGACGTATTAGCTTCGATGGCCGGTGAGCCTGCGCTAGCGGAATCTGAAATCGGTGAACCTCAAGCGCCAGTTGCGGAAGCAGAAGAAGAGTTCAACTTCGATGAGTTAGAGCTGCCAGAGTTCAACGAAGAAGACGCGCTGGCTTCTATGGCTGAAGAGCCTACGCTTGAGGAGCCTGAAACCGCTGAGCCTGAAGCGCCAGTTGCGCAAGCAGAAGAAGAGTTCAACTTCGATGAGTTAGAGCTGCCAGAATTCAACGAAGAAGACGCATTAGCTTCAATGGCCGATGAGCCAGCGCTTGCGGAATCTGAAACCGCTGAGCCTGCAGCATCAGTTGCGCAAGCAGAAGAAGAGTTCAACTTCGATGAGTTAGAGCTGCCAGAGTTCAACGAAGAAGATGCACTGGCTTCTATGGCTGAAGAGTCTGCGCTTGAGGAGTCTGAAACCGCTGAGCCTGAAGCACCAGTTGCGGAAGCAGAAGAAGAGTTCAACTTCGATGAGTTAGAGCTTCCAGAGTTCAGCGAAGAAGATGCATTAGCTTCGATGGCTGAAGAGCCAGCGCTTGCGGAATCTGAAATCGGTGAACCTCAAGCGCCAGTTGCGGAAGCAGAAGAAGAGTTCAACTTCGATGACTTCGAACTACCAGAGTTCAATGAAGAAGATGCTTTGGCATCAGTGACAGAAGAGGTAGCAAGTTCTGACTCTGACACTGTTGAACCTGAGGTTGTTAAAGAGCACTCAGAAGTCTCTCAAGCGGTACAACAAGCAGAGAATGACCATGACGCTCTGTTTGAAGTTTTCGCGCAACCAGAAGCTTTCAGTGCCGATTTAGAGCCTGAGCCGAGCAATGACCTGGAGTCGGAATTAAATGACTTTGAAGAGTCTGCGATGGCGAACTTGTTGTCTGAAAACGCGGAATCGGAAGTATTTGATGGCAAGTTAGACAGTGACACAATTGCAAGTGCAGGTATGGACTTTGAAACCATGCTGGATGTTGGTGACGATTGGGATGGCTTTAAGCTGTCGCCAGAAAACACCTCGTCAACGGCAGAGGTTCCAGAAGACCAGCGTGAAGTATGGAGTTCATCAGAAGCACTGGCACAGCCAGAGATCGCGCAAGAAAACTGGGGTGAGCAAGACGACCTAACCGATTTTGATCCGAAGAAAAATCAATTTATGACCATTGATGAGTTGATGGCTCAGGTAGACAAAGACGGTGGTGAGTTTGAAGAGCAAGAGCTCAAACTTGACGTGGGTTTGAATGAGTTCCCGGATGTGATTGGCGATATTGGTGATGTCGACGTAGATACCAATGCAGAAGCCGCAGGTAAGCTCGATCTAGCAAAAATCTACCTTGAAATGAACGATCCTCAAGGTGCGATTAAACTATTAGAGGAAGCTATCGTCTACGGGGAAGATGATATTCGCCGAGAGGCTAAGAGTCTCATCGATACGATTAACGGTCGATAAGAAAAAAGGGGTAGCAAACGCTGCCCTTTTTTGTATCTGGAAGGAGTTACGTATATACTTCCCGCCCCATTTTAGAGTTCGAAGGTTAAAATGAGAATCGCATTAGGTATCGAATACAACGGTACAAACTACTTTGGTTGGCAACGCCAAAGAGACGTGAAAAGTGTCCAAGAAGAGCTAGAAAAAGCATTGTCCGTGGTCGCGAACCATCCTGTCGAAGTACAGTGTGCGGGTCGTACCGATGCTGGCGTACATGGCACTGGTCAGGTTGTTCACTTTGACACCAACGTGAGTCGTAAAATGGTGGCTTGGACCATGGGCGCAAACGCGAACATGCCAAGTGATATCGCTGTCCGCTGGGCAGTGGAAGTGAACGATGATTTCCATGCTCGATTCTCAGCAACCGCACGTCGTTACCGCTACATTATTTTCAACCACGCACTGCGCCCAGGTATTTTGAACTCTGGTGTGAGCCACTACCATGGTGAACTCGATGAGAAGAAGATGCATGAAGCAGGGCAGTATCTACTGGGTGAGAATGACTTTAGTTCATTCCGTGCGGCACATTGCCAATCATTAAGCCCATGCAGAAACATGATGCACTTGAACGTGACTCGTCATGGTGATTACATCGTGATTGATATTAAAGCGAACGCTTTTGTACACCATATGGTGCGCAACATTACCGGTAGTCTCATTAAAGTGGGTCGAGGCGAAGAAAAGCCAGAGTGGATCAAGTCACTTTTAGAAGCGAAAGATCGCAAATTAGCAGGCGCAACGGCCAAAGCTGAGGGCCTATATTTGGTGGATGTGGACTACCCAGAAGAGTTCGGATTACCACGTGTGCCGATCGGTCCGTTATTTTTGCCCGATAATTTGAACTAAATTTGCGATTTTGTTTCAAAATATCGGTACTTTAGACTGGATACGTACAGAAACTGTACGTTATTAATGATATCAAAAATAGGTACAACCAGTTTTTTATCTACAGTCGCGGCAAGATATGTTTTAATCCATCCGCAATATTCCGAATTTATATCTTTCGCAATGAAGCGGAAGAGTTGAGAGAAAAGGTCTTCCATGAGTTGGCTTGAAAAGATTTTAGAGAAAAGCAACCTAGTAAGTTCACGTAAAGCTTCTATCCCTGAAGGCGTGTGGACCAAATGTACTTCTTGTGAGCAGGTTTTATACCATGCTGAGCTTGAGCGTAACCTAGAAGTTTGTCCTAAGTGTAATCACCACATGCGCATGAAAGCGCGTCGTCGTCTAGAAACATTCCTAGATGAAGGTGAACGCGTAGAGCTTGGCACTGAACTTGAGCCACAAGATAAACTGAAGTTTAAAGATTCTAAACGCTACAAAGAGCGTATCTCTGCTGCACAAAAGAGCAGCGGCGAGAAAGATGCACTGATCGTAATGCAAGGTGAATTGCTGGGCATGCCACTAGTGGCGTGTGCGTTTGAATTCTCTTTCATGGGCGGTTCAATGGGTTCTGTTGTTGGTGCACGCTTTGTTAAAGCGGTAGAAGCAGCAATTGAAAACAACTGTGCGCTTGTTTGTTTCTCAGCAAGTGGCGGAGCACGTATGCAAGAGGCTCTGATGTCTCTAATGCAAATGGCGAAAACCAGTGCAGCACTTGAGCGTCTTTCTGACAAAGGCCTACCATTCATCTCTGTACTGACTGACCCAACAATGGGTGGTGTATCAGCGAGTTTGGCAATGCTAGGTGACATCAACATTGGCGAACCTAAAGCACTTATCGGCTTTGCAGGTCGTCGTGTAATCGAACAGACAGTACGTGAAGATCTTCCTGAAGGCTTCCAACGTAGTGAGTTCCTTCTTGAGCACGGCGCGATTGACATGATCGTTGACCGTCGTGAAATGCGTCAGCGTGTGGGGGGGCTAGTGGCTAAGCTAACTAACCACAAGTCTCCTATGGTGGTTTCGGTTAACGAATCTCCAAATGAAGAACCATATTCTGTACCAGAAGCGGACGAAAAAGGGTAAAGTATTAGCTAACATAAAAACCAAAGAAATTAATGGTTAAAGTTAGATGACCCAAAACTCTATTCCTCAAGCCACATCCCCTCTAACGATGTGGCTTGATTATTTAACAAATCTCCACACTTCAGCTATCGACCTTGGCTTAGACCGCGTTCAAGCGGTAGCGCAAAAAGCCAGCCTTACCAAACCAGCTCCTACTGTGATTACTGTTGCCGGCACCAATGGCAAGGGTTCGACGTGCGCGTTAATGGAAGCGATTCTATTAGATGCAGGTTATTCAGTGGGCGTTTACAGCTCACCACACCTAATTCGTTACAATGAGCGTGTTCGTATTAACGGAGTCGATGCAGAAGACAGCAAGCACTGTGCAGCGTTCGACTACGTTGAGCAACAACGCGGCGATATCAGCCTAAGCTTGTTTGAATTCGGTACGCTAGCCGCACTTCGTATTTTCCAAGTTGAGAAAGTCGATGTGGTTCTGTTAGAAGTTGGCCTCGGCGGCCGCTTAGATGCGACTAACGTTGTTGATCACGATGTATCAGTGATTACCAGCTTGGCTATCGACCATGTTGATTGGCTGGGCGATGACATCAACGTGATTGGTTTTGAGAAAGCGGGCATCTACCGCTCGGGTAAGCCGGCGATTTGTGGCCAACCAACGCCGCCAGCAACTGTTGCAGCACACGCAGATGACATTCAAGCTGAATTCTTCCAAGTCGGCATCCAGTTTGATTACCAGTTGACTGAGAAAGGTTGGAAGTGGACCAGTGGCGCATTTGCACTAGAAGACCTGCCGGTCCCATCGCTACCGTTACCAAATGCGGCGACAGCATTAATGGCTCTTGGCGCTTCAGAATTGCAAATCACTGACATTAATATCGTTAATGGCTTGAATAATGCTCGCCTAGCTGGCCGAATGCAGGTTTTGCAAACGGGTCCAGAAATCGTTCTTGATGTCGCACACAATCCTCACTCAGCAGAATACTTAGTTGAGAAGGTCAAACGCCAATACGCGGATAAAAACATCCACGTTGTGGTGGCTATGCTGCATGATAAAGACATCAAGGCAACAATCGAAGCATTAACCCCAATTGCAACACAATGGTACCCAGCATCGCTGACTGGCCCACGTGCGGCAACAGCAGATGAATTGTGCCAATACTTACCTCAAGGTCAAGTTCAGTTCTTAACTCCAGTAGAGGCGTTTGAGAGTGCGAAAACTCACGCGGCTCAAGATGATGTCATTCTGGTGGTTGGATCCTTCCATACTGTGGGCGAAGTGTTGGAGCATTGGCAATCAAATAATGAGTAATCAAAGGTAATTTGATGGCAAGTAAATTCCAAAGTCGTTTAGTCGGCACCATCATTCTAGTAGCAGTGGGGGTCATCGTACTTCCTGATGTCCTAGATGGTAAGAAACTGCACTACAAAGAAGAGTTTGCCAGTATTCCTATCAAACCTGAGCTTGATAGCGATGTGGAGAACTTCGAAATACTCGAGCCTGTAGAAGATGATGTCTCTTTGCCTGAATCTCCGGTAACGGCAACGGTGAATGAACCTGAAGAGCCTCATGTCGCAGTTTCACAGCCAGAATCGGAGCCTGCGATTCAACCGGAAGAAGTCAAACAGCCTGAACAAGTTGAAGTTGCTGTTCGTCCGGTTGAAGAAAAAAATCAATATGAAGATTCCGCCTGGATCATTCAGTTGATGGCACTGAAAAATCATGAGAATGCAGTTGCACTGGTAGAGGATTTGCAGAAGCGTGGTTACCAAGCTCATGTAAAAAAAGAGACAGCCTTTACTCGAGTGATTGTTGGTCCTGATGTATCAAAAAGTAAACTTGAACGACAGGTCAAGGAATTACAAAAAATTACAGGCTCAAAAGGTCAATTGCTTAAATTTAAGCCATTAAATCCATAAGAAAACGTTTGCGTCAGCATTTTTTCTGTTAAAATGCGCGCCAACTTAAGATGAAGAAAACATGAATTGGTTAGATTTTGTCATTTTAGGTGTGATCGGATTTTCAGCTCTGATCAGTTTAGTTCGCGGTTTTGCTAAAGAAGCTTTGTCTTTGGTGATTTGGTTCGGAGCATTTTTTATCTCCAGTAACTACTACGCCAAATTGGCGGTGTATTTCACCAACATCGAAGACGAAATGTTTCGAAACGGAGCCGCAATTGCGGCGTTATTCGTCGCAACCCTAGTGGTTGGTGCAGTGGTGAATTACGTCATTGGTCAACTGGTACAAAAAACAGGACTGTCAGGTACCGATCGAATTCTCGGTGTGGTGTTTGGTGGTTTACGCGGAGTACTGATTGTTTCTGCGGTGCTGTTTTTTATGGATGCGTTTACTGCATTCCCAAGCTCGGATTGGTGGAAAGAGTCACAGTTGGTCCCTGAGTTCAGCCGTATCATCGCCCCATTCTTCGAGCATTTAAAAGCAACATCAAGTTTTCTGTCTGGCACTATCTAGTAGTGCCAGCTACTGTCGCAAATCGAGGATTAGGACATGTGTGGTATTGTTGGAATCGTGGGCACAACGCCTGTAAACCAGTCTATTTATGACGCGTTAACGGTGTTACAGCATCGTGGCCAAGATGCCGCTGGTATTTGTACCATAGAAAGCAATCGTTTTCGTCTGCGTAAGGCGAACGGTTTAGTGAAGGATGTGTTCGAAGCAAGACACATGCAACGCTTACAAGGTGAGGTAGGTATTGGCCATGTTCGTTACCCTACCGCTGGCAGCTCAAGTGCCTCAGAAGCTCAACCTTTCTACGTAAACTCTCCTTTCGGTATTACACTTGCCCACAACGGTAACCTGACTAACGCACACGAAGTTCGTCAGAAACTGTTTGAAAAAGATCGCCGCCACGTTAACACTACTTCAGATTCAGAAGTGCTGCTCAATGTATTGGCTCATGAAATTGACACAGTCAAAGGCAACGTCACTTCAGAAGATGTGTTCCGCGCTGTCACTAACGTACATCGCACCATCCGCGGTGCATACGCGGTAACGGCAATGATCATCGGTCACGGTATGATTGCATTTCGCGACCCACACGGTATTCGTCCGCTTTGTCTTGGCAAGCGCGAAGTAAATGGCACAACAGAATACATGGTTGCTTCTGAATCTGTTGCACTTGATGCAGTTGGTTTTGACTTCATGCGTGATGTGGCACCTGGTGAAGCGATTTATGCGACATTTGACGGTGAGCTTTACACCAAGCAATGTGCAGACAACCCAAAACTGAACCCATGTATTTTTGAGTTCGTTTACTTTGCTCGTCCGGATTCATTCATCGATAAGATTTCGGTTTACAGTGCGCGCGTTGAAATGGGTAAGAAGCTTGGTGAGCGCATCAGTGAAGACTACGCCGATCTGGACATCGATGTGGTTATCCCAATTCCAGAAACCTCTTGCGATATTGCCCTGCAAATTGCTCAAGCGATCGATAAGCCATACCGCCAAGGTTTCGTGAAAAACCGCTACGTAGGCCGTACCTTCATCATGCCTGGTCAACAGCAGCGCAAGAAATCGGTACGTCGTAAGCTGAACGCGATTCGCTCAGAGTTCAAAGGTAAGAATGTTCTGCTTGTTGATGATTCTATCGTTCGTGGCACCACATCTGAGCAGATCATCGAGATGGCTCGTGACTCAGGAGCGAACAAAGTGTTTATGGTTTCTGCTGCGCCAGAAGTTCGTTTCCCGAACGTCTACGGCATCGATATGCCGAGTGCAGCAGAGCTGATTGCACATGGTCGTGATAACGATACTATCTGTAAACAAATTGGTGCGGATGCGCTTATCTACCAGCGTCTCGATGACTTAGTTGAGGCAGTAGGTCTTGGCAACCAAGACATCACTCAGTTCGATACATCGGTATTTAACGGTGAGTACGTAACGGGTGATATTGACCAACAATACCTTGATTTCCTGGACGGTCTTCGCAATGACGATGCGAAAGTACAGCGTGAGATCCAGCAAGACCTAGCGAACCTAGAGCTGCACAATGAAGGCGCTTAAATAGCACTTCTCAAGATATAAAAAACCAGAGTCAAGGCTCTGGTTTTTTGTTTCTATTCGCTTATGTTTTTCAGCTTAGTGAATGTTGTAAGCAATCACAAAGTCGATGAACAAGCGCACTTTCTCTGGTAAGTGATCTTTGTGGTTGTACAGCATGTAGATGTCGCGCGGGTTTGCGCTCCAATCAGGCAGTATACGCACTAGGTCACCACTTTCGATGTACTCTTTGATCATCACGTCAGGCATCAAAGTAATACCTAAACCTTCTGAACAAGAGCTTCGTACTACGTTCAGTGCGTTAGCTTGGAAACGGCCGCGTTCTACGTTCACCACAGACTCGCCCTTGCTGTTGATCAGGGTCCACTTGATGAGTGGTGAGCCTTTTAGCAAAGAGTGGTTAGAAAGCTCTTCAGCATGATTTGGCGCTGGGTTTGCGTTCAAGTAATCAGGACTAGCGACCAGGATGTCTTTCACTTCACCGATTTTACGTGCAATCAAGCTTGAATCACGTTGTGGACCAACACGGAAGATCACATCCCACTCAGTAGGATCAAGTTGATCGGCATTGCTTTCCGTTGTCAGTTCGATGTTGATATCTGGGTACTGTTTCATGAACGCATTGAACATTGGCATCATCATGCGCTTTGTCAGGTTGTACGGGGCAGAGATTTTTATCTTGCCCGATGCCCCACGACAGTCATCCGTAATCTCTTCAGCGGTTGAGGTTAGGCGTTGCAACAGTGGTGAGCATTCATGGTAAAAGCGTTCCCCTGCTTCAGTCAGAGAAAGCTTACGCGCGTGACGGTTCAGCAATCGAAGATTGACAGAGTCTTCTAGCGCTTGAATGCGTCGGGTGATGGTTGCCACCGGAATCATGGTTTTTCGCGAAGTTGCGGTATAGCTCCCATTTTCGACAACCAATCGAAATAGGTTTAGATCATCTAATTTCATATTTCCAGACACATTAAACTACCGTTTATGGCTAATTTATAATTAACTTTGTGATCAAAGTTTGCTTTAAGTCAACATGTTGCACCATTTGAACACAGCATAGCGCTTTTAGTAAACACTGATAAACCATGGAATATTTGTATAAACGTCAATTTAAGGCTAGGGTTTATAACAAGGTGAAAGGGCCTGACGTCTTGCTGCATAACGTTTTGTAAGATGTAAATACAACAAAAATAATAACGTAGAAATTTGTTTTTTGACTGAGCTTTGTGAGGTGCAAAGGTATGTTTAAGACTCACAGTCAAACGGCAATGGTCTCGGCGCAAGAAATGGTCAATCAAAAACTCATCATGTTGGTGGACGATGACCCGATATTTCGCAAAGTGACTAGTGCTTATTTGGAAAGTCAGGGTTTTAAGGTAGTCGAAGCTGAGAATGGCCTTGAGGCGCTTCAACAACTAAGGGAATGCCACCCAGACCTTGTCTTGTGTGACTTATCTATGCCCGTTTTAGACGGGATCGAATTTGTCGAGGAAGTTAGTCTAGAGTATCCGTCGATGCCATTAATCGTCGTTTCTGGGACTGATGAGATGTCAGACGTTGCGAAAGCATTGCGTTTCGGCATCAAAGACTTTTTACCAAAACCAATCGGAAACTATGAACATTTGTCTAAAGCGATAGAAAACACGCTTGAGGATTCAGACTGTCATTTTGCGGAGCAACGCGACTTTTCAAGTCAGTGGTTTCGTGTTGATGACGGTGGGGAAATGCCAGATGAACAAGAACTTCATTGGCATTTGGAGTATCTACAAGAAAATCCAAACGCAGCGCGGGACTTGCTTCATGCTCTGCTCCCTGAGAAAGACACGTCGCAGGGTGATTGGAATTGCTCGTATCGTTTACTTCAATCCACCGATGTCATGCCTTTAGTGTTTGATTATCGATGGTTGATGAACGGTCAATTCGCTTTCTACCTGGTGGATTCAGCTTCGTTAGACAAAGACGGTGTGGCGACTACGCTATTAGTCCGTGCGTTGTTCGATGATTACTTACGTAACTTAAAAAGCTTTAGCGCCGATCTGAAAGACATGGTTGAAATCATCGAAAAGGGCATTCAGTGCTCTGAGTGTGCGGGCGCAGTAGATGCCGTTTTTGGTATTGCGGATCTAGCCTCGGCTTCGGTTTCGATTCTGCCTGCGGGGCTTGATAGTCAGTGGTCTAATGGCCATGAAAATCAACACATAGCAGCTGCAAATAGACTTGGTGATGGAAGTTTGAAAAATTTCATTACAAGAGATTTACCTCTGAAAACCAACGGGCAACTCTCTATCG
This sequence comes from Vibrio campbellii CAIM 519 = NBRC 15631 = ATCC 25920, assembly GCF_002163755.1. Taxonomy (NCBI): domain Bacteria; kingdom Pseudomonadati; phylum Pseudomonadota; class Gammaproteobacteria; order Vibrionales; family Vibrionaceae; genus Vibrio; species Vibrio campbellii. Next base: position 2,379,686 of record NZ_CP015863.1, on the reverse strand, counting down.
GTTGTCTTGGTTCATCGAGCTTTAGTCTTAACATCAGCCGATTAAACCGCCTGATGTAACTATCAATAACTGCGGCTACCAATCACTGTGAAAAAGCAGCTTTTTGAAGCTGCTTTTTTATTTTCAGCCCTAAACCACCTACTTCAGTAGGTGGTTATCATCCGTTTCGGCTTTGCCTGTAAAACTACTCATGCTAAATGCGTCTTTGATTTTTCCAGAAGTCAAAGAGGACAAATAACATGAGTAGATACAATCAAGCTTCCCACGTATTTTGGCGATGTCAATATCATATAGTGTGGACTCCAAAGTATCGATTTAGGATCTTGAAGAACAATATAGGTAAAGAAGTTTATCGATGTATTTATGTTTACTGTAATCAACTTGGATGTGAAGTAGTAGAGTTAAATATACAAGTTGACCACGTGCATTTAGTAGTAAAGATTCCACCAAAGCTATCGATATCCAAGTTGATGGGGGTATTGAAAGGCAAAATAGCCTTAAAGCTATTTAGTAAGTTTCCTCATCTCAGGAAGAACAGGCTTTGGGGTAATCACTTTTGGCAAAGAGGCTATTTTGTCGATAGTGTAGGAATCAATGAAGAAATCATACGCCGATATGTAAGACACCAAGAGAAGCAAGAGCGAGTAGAGCAGCACCAGTTGGCGTTGGATTAAACAAAGGCCCCCTTTTAGGGGGCTCACACAAAGCCACCTTCTTTAGAAGGTGGTAATTTACTGCCTGCCGCAACCACTTAGCGAGCTCATTTTGCTCAATAACCTTGCTTTTTACTGGTGTTTAGCATTTGTTGTTTAGGGTATAGTCAGCGTCTAAAACAATAATTCCCCAATTATGCAACGATAATTTAACGATATGTATGTGGGAGAAGTAAAGTCAACAAGTGAGAAGAAGCAACATGGCAGACAAAGATTTTAAAGAACCTTATAATATTTTTTACTTTCTAGGTTTCATTGCAGTCCTTTTGATCCCAACTTTACCTGCAACGCTAACTTGGATTCGCGTAATGAACGGTTACGCAGGTTTTTAATCGAACGATTGTCTACTGGAGTCCACTATTCTTATTAAGCGTTACTTTTTCAATATTGCTGGTGGACTCTGCATGATGCTCGGCATTGCCGGTATCGTCCTTCCTCTATTACCCACAACACCGTTTATTCTTCTCGCTAGCGCTTGCTTTATGCGTGGTAGCCCTGCGTTTCATCGTTGGTTGCATGATCACAATACATTTGGCCCTATGCTGGAAAATTGGCACAAAAACCGCGCTGTCACGCGCAAGGTAAAACAACGTGGTGCGTTCTTCATCGTGCTGAGTTTCACCGTTTCTATCATTGTTGCGCCCATTACTTGGGTGAAAATTGCGCTTTTAGTGATGCTAATCGTTTTACTGAGTTGGTTTATACGTCTGCCTGTGACTGAGTTGGTTGCTGACAGGGAAGAAAATCACTAAGATTGTAGAGAATAGTGTGCCCGCTCTTCGAGTGGGCGTTTGTATTTTCAGCGTCTGTGACTTCGATTCAATTGAGCTCATAGCGCTGAAAACCTATTGTTTGTTGCCCTCATATATACTGCGATAAGAACAGAGGGTGATGAGCCAATCTAAGTAAATCGGTATTATGACTACAGAAACAATTTCACTGATCAGATCTAGCATCAAAAGCATTCAAGATTACCCAAAACCAGGCATTCTTTTCCGCGACGTAACTAGCCTTCTTGAAGACGCAAAAGCGTACCAAGCAACGATTAACCTACTGGTTGAGCGATACAAAGACATGGGCTTTACAAAAGTGGTTGGTACAGAAGCGCGTGGTTTCCTATTTGGTGCACCTCTAGCACTTGAACTCGGTGTTGGCTTTGTTCCTGTGCGTAAGCCAGGTAAATTGCCTCGCCCTACAATCGCTCAATCTTACGAGCTTGAGTACGGTGTTGATACGCTAGAAATTCATACCGATGCAATCGTAGAAGGCGATAAAGTATTGGTTGTTGACGATCTGCTAGCAACTGGCGGCACAATTGAAGCAACAACAAAACTGATCCGCCAATTAGGTGGTGAGGTAGAGCACGCTGCTTTCGTTATCAACCTACCAGAAATTGGTGGTGATAAGCGCCTAGAAGGTCTAGGTCTGAACGTATACAGCATTTGCGAGTTTGAAGGACACTAATACATTCAATGAGTTATTTAGCTTTAGCGCGAAAATGGCGTCCTAACAAGTTTGATCAAGTCGTCGGGCAGAACCATGTCCTGACGGCTCTAGAGAACGCGTTAGCGCAAAATCGCTTACACCATGCGTACCTATTTAGCGGTACGCGAGGCGTTGGTAAAACGTCGATTGGCCGACTGTTTGCTAAGGGCCTGAACTGTGAAACGGGGATTACTGCCAACCCTTGTGGTGAGTGTGATACCTGTCGTGAGATTGATGAAGGTCGCTTTGTTGACCTATTAGAGATCGATGCAGCTTCTCGTACTAAAGTTGAAGACACTCGTGAATTGTTAGACAACGTTCAATACAAACCTGCTCGTGGACGTTTTAAAGTGTACCTCATCGATGAGGTACACATGCTTTCGCGTCACTCTTTCAATGCGCTGTTAAAAACGTTGGAAGAGCCGCCAGAGTATGTGAAGTTCTTGTTGGCTACGACGGATCCACAAAAACTGCCAGTGACGATTTTGTCGCGCTGTTTGCAGTTCCACCTCAAGCCAATCAGTGTTGATGATATTCATCAGCAACTTGACCATATTCTGGAAAATGAACAAGTTTCTGCAGAAGCAAGAGCACTTGGCATGATCTCGCACGCTGCAGATGGCAGTATGCGTGATGCACTTAGCCTTACTGACCAAGCTATCGCCCTAGGCAACGGTACGATTCAAACCGATATCGTAAGCCATATGCTTGGGACGATCGATACAGACCAAGCGATTCACTTGCTGGAATCGATCAGCAGTAAGCAACCTCAACAGGCGATGGACAAAATCCAGCAACTTGCATCAAACGGTGTGGAGTGGGATGGATTGTTACAACAATTGGCATCGCAGCTTCATCGTGTCGCGATGTATCAAGCTCTGCCATCGACCTTGGATCAGGCTCAACCTGATGCTGAAAAAATCGAATTATTGAGTAAAGCTCTAACGCCGCAAGATGTTCAGCTTTACTACCAAATTGCTTTAAAAGGGCGTGAAGATCTGACGTTGTCACCTAATGGTCGCGTCGGCATGGAAATGATTGTATTGCGTATGATGGCATTCCGCCCATCAGCCGGTAACGGTGCAAACGTAATTTCGACGTCATCACAGCCACAAGTCGCGCCAGCTGCGAGTACGAGTCAGCCAAAAGCGGCTCCACAGCTGCCATCTCAACAGACTTCATCGCAACAGCAACCAGTGTCTCAAGCGCCTGCACAGCAAATGCAAAGTCGCCCAATGACATCGGCACCGCAACAACAAGCCGTATCTCAGCCAACGAGCCAGTCAGCGGCCCATAATCCAGTTACGATGAATGAGGCGCCACAGTACCAGCCTGAATATCAGGGCGGATACGACATGGCTCCACAATATGATGTGGCACCACCAATAAGTGAGAACCCTGCGCCAACGCAGCAAGCTCCTCAACAGGCTCAGCCACAAGAAATTGCGCCGGCACCAGCTCGCAGTAACTTGAGCGGCCTGCGCCACCAATTACGCTCACAGCGCCAGGGGCAGCAACAGCAACAACAAGCACCTGGACAAAGTGGTGGTCCAAAAAAGTCTAACGCGACATCTGCACAAAAAGAATCGGTTATTGACCGTCTAGCGCAATTGCATGGCAATTCCTCGCAGGTGTCGCCTAAGTCTGCTCCTCAAGCTGAAAAACAAGCTCCAGAGGATGAAGCGTACCGTTGGCGACCAACCAAACCGGTTGAAAAGAAAGCCAATACGCAATTGACACCTACGCAGCTCAAGCAAGCGCTAGAGCACGAAAAGACGCCAGAAATGGCGCAAAAACTGGTTGATGAATCACTAGAGAAAAGCGAGTGGGCGAACCTGATTAGCAAGATGGAGACACCTAAGTTGGTTGAACAACTTGCATTAAACTCGCATTTCAACAAAGAAGGCTCGACAGTTTCGCTACAATTAAGAGGCAGTCAGGCACACTTGAACACCGACAGAGCGCAAAGTGAGCTGCACAGTGCACTGAACCATGTGTTGGGTGAAGAGTGTCATCTGAGTATTGATGTTAGCGAAAGTGGTGAGACACCACTAGAGTTGAGAGATAGACTCTACCAAGAGAAATTACAGCAAGCGCTGAACAGTTTAGAAAACGATCCACACGTTCAGTTCATCGAACGTCGATTCGCTGCAGAGCTTGATAAAGATAGTGTACGCCCTATCTAAAAATTGAACGGAATGGGGTTGAAAACCCAAAATGACAACCCCATTAACAGATGCAACACCTAATTAAACCAGAGAGATAAACATGTTTGGTAAAGGCGGTATGGGCAACCTAATGAAGCAAGCCCAGCAAATGCAAGATCGCATGCAAAAGCTTCAAGAAGAAATCGCGAATATGGAAGTAACTGGCGAGTCTGGTGCTGGTCTAGTTAAAGTTACAATCACTGGTAGTCACAGTGTGCGTCGTGTAGAAATCGATGAAAGTCTGATGGAAGACGACAAAGAGATGCTAGAAGATCTTATCGCTGCAGCATTCAACGATGCAGCACGTCGCGTTGAAGAAACTCAAAAAGAGAAAATGGCTTCGGTAACTGGCGGTATGCAACTACCACCAGGCATGAAAATGCCATTCTAATCTGCTGAATTCTAACTAAGCGGATTTTCAATGCGTACCAGTCATATGCTGGAACAATTGATGGAGGCCTTACGTTGTCTACCTGGGGTTGGCCCCAAGTCGGCGCAGCGTATGGCCTTTCATTTGTTACAGCGTGATAGAAAAGGCGGTCTGCAACTGGCAGACGCGCTTAGCCAAGCAATGACAGAAATTGGCCATTGCACCGAGTGTCGTACTTTCACTGAAGAAGAAGTTTGTCATATTTGTACTAACCCAAAACGCCAAGAAAATGGTCAAATTTGTGTGGTAGAAAGTCCGGCAGACATCGCAGCAGTAGAAGCAACGGGTCAATACTCGGGTCGATACTTTGTACTGATGGGACATTTATCACCGTTGGACGGAATTGGTCCAAGTGATATTGGTCTTGATGTTCTTGACTACCGTCTGCGCCGAGGTGATATCTCTGAGGTGATTCTCGCTACCAACCCAACGGTAGAAGGGGAAGCGACGGCTCATTACATCGCAGAACTTTGTAAAGAACACCAAGTCGACGCCAGCCGCATCGCACATGGTGTACCTGTAGGTGGTGAGCTTGAACTCGTAGATGGGACAACCTTGTCACACTCACTCTTAGGTCGACACAAGATTTAATAAAAAAGCCGCTGAATTCAGCGGCTTTTTTGATCTTGCGGTTATGAGAAGCAATTAGTCACTCAAAATCTCGACACCGTGCAAGTTCAAGCCTAGGACATTGTGGCAAGCGCGATCAATCAAAAGCATAACTCTCTTGTTTTGTGCTTGAGCGGTTGCAACTGCCGAGAACATATCGTGGGATGTTTCAGCACTATTAGGTTGATAAGTGAATTTTTTTTCACTGTTAGATACAGCACAAGGAGTTTGTGGAGTTTCATTAACGTGAACCGACATTTTATGCCCTCCATCCCAATACCTAGCTACTTTATCGATGGTGAATGGACCATACCATTTTTGTCCATCCCCCGCATTTGTTTGAGCTATACCGTTACAAGAAAGTAATGCGCAAAATACGCCTAATAGTATTTTTTTCATATTTCTAGCCATGTTTGTATTTGAATTTATTATCATATTTGCATCATCTATAAAACAAAGCAAAATATTAATTTTTTTGTATTTTTTGAGGTGTAAGTCTAAGTTTTTATAAAATCAATTTCATTCATTTTTGGGGTTTATTATATTGCTCGTATTTATGTTTGTTGAGTTGTAGATGTGTTGATGACCAAAAATATATGGTTTTTTGTTTTTTTTATAATGCTAATTGTCATTAGTTTTACCTTATTTTCCTTACAGAAGGATAAGTCTTCAGATCGTTATGAGAGTAAAAAAACTCTTACTTTTGATAAGAAGATAAAGATAGGTTCAATTGAGAACATTGAAAATCAAATTTCAATAAAGATGTTAAGAGCAGAATTATTGAAAGATTCAACGGTTGGAAATTCTTTAGATATACCTTCAAACTCTATTGATGAACGAATTACTAATTTAGAAAAAAATATATCAGAATTATCTAATTAAAAGGCAGTGAAATGAAAAGTTGGCTTGGTTTAATAATTGTAGGTTTATCTACGCCAGCGATATCTCAAACGATAGGTACCTTACCCGGAGAGTTATCGATAGATAAAGGTGTTGCGTATTATCAAATACCGCTTACCTTCCCAAGTGGTAAAGGAGGTATTACTCCGAGTTTGGCGGTAAGTTATTCGAGCTCAGGGCCAGCAAGGTCGACTCTTGGGGCTGGGTTTGTACTTAATGGCTTATCCTCGATAAAAAGATGTGGTGACCATCAAGCGATCGAAGGGGGAACGAGTTCCGTAACTTATAGCTTAGCTGATAACTTTTGCTTGAATGGTACACGCTTAATCGGCACTGAGGGCGTAATTGGCAAGGATGGTTCTAAATACCGCTTACACATAGACAGTCAGTCAAAAATTACCTTGAATGGCGATTCAAGTACGCTGACAAGCTACTTCGTAAAGCATGACAAGAATGGGGCTGTTGAAGAATATCGTTATAACAGCCTTTCTAAGAGCTGGTTATTAAGTTCATATAAAAGCAATCCAAATTCCGAGAGTATCGCCTATAACTATGATGATTTAGGTCAAATCTCATCGATATCTTACGATTCTTTTAACATTGCCTTTAATTACAGTCTTGTCAATAAGGTTGTTCCCACAAAACATTTTAAGATGGATGGGAGAGTTCAGACTTCTGAGTCAAACTTAGTTAGAATTGATATTAATGTAAATAATAAACTCAAAAATTATTATCAACTGAGCTACAAAGAGATAACGGAAAATATCGGTACTTCATTTATTGATAATATTAAATATTGTAATGCGGCGGGTAGTTGTTTGCCTGCCACCAAATTTTATTGGAAGGCGACTAAAAGCCCGGTGAAAGGTCAGATATTCTTTGGTGAGAACATCGCCAATATTGATTTTTCTCATTGGGGGAAAAGCACGATCCCTAGTGATTGGGGTAATTCCAATCGTAGTTGGTGGGTTGATATTGATGGGAATAACATCGGAGATTTCTGTAAGACGGATACCCATGGCTTGACTTGTAATATGGATGTTTCTCAATCCAATGTGGCCCGTACCTACAATATCAGTAAGTGGGGAGATGAACATAGTCACTGGTGGTTAGATATTAACGCTGATAGCAAAGCTGAGTTTTGTCGTATTGATAATGGCAAATTACTTTGCGACGCTTTTCTTTCAAATAATACAACGGCACAGCATTCTTGGGATATATCGAACTCAGGGATGAAGAACTTTCGTTGGTGGAAGGATATGAATGGTAATGGCGTGCCAGAGTATTGCCGTCGTATCGGCGACGAGCTTTTGTGTAGTGAACCGAAAGAAGACGGTATGTGGACTGATTCAGTGCACGTCCGTGGTATCGAGTGGGGGCAAGCCAAAGACACTTATTGGGCCGATATAAATGGTGATGGTGGTAGCGAACTCTGTTTTGTGAAAGGTAAAACGATTAAATGTACTTCCTTCTCGGGTAAAGACTTACTTCAAAAGAATATCGGTTATCCAATCAGCTCTATCAGTGAACCTGACTCTCGTTGGTGGGTTGATGTGAACGGAGATGGCGCCAGTGATTTCTGTCGCATGACGGACAACGACGCAGGTCAAGCTGTAAATTTGACATGCTCCCTTGGTTCTATCGGAACATTAGACAAATTTGAAGATGATTTTGTGCTACTGAAGAACCAGCACTGGATGGGAGAGTTAGGTAGTTCTGACAAACGGTGGTGGCTTGACTTGGATCAGGACGGTGTTACCGACTTTTGTCGTGGTGTGGGTAACAAAGTAAAGTGCATCAACATTTACAAACATCAGTATGAATTTGATGTTGATAATTGGGGGAGTGGCTTTAACTCGTTCATGGATTTGAACCAAGACGGTAGATTTGAACTCTGTAAAAAGAAATCTAACCGCCTAGAGTGTCAAACTGCAGCTCAAAGCAACCATGCTCCATTATTGCTCGAAAAAGTAACCAACGGTTTAGGGCACACTTCTTCGGTATGGTTTGGACCATACGGCAATCATACGCCTAATGTCTCTTTTGAGTCTGATAACTCTGGTCTTTTTAATTTGCCAGGCTCCTTCCCCGTTGCTTATCGTCTTGAAACCGACAACGGATATGGAAAAAACAACTACTTATTTCAGTATGGCCCAGCAAAGCGTTCGAAGGATGGTTTAGCGCGAAACGGTTTTGAATGGATTCGTCAAAAAAGCTTCGTCAATGGCAAAAATACCTCAAACCAAGAGTTTCAGTTTAATACACAGTTTCCTTACTCTGGCACATTGAAAAAGCAAACGGACTATGTTGCTAATGGGCAGAAGTGGGTAAATGATTGTGGTGACTGTAGTACCAATGATTTTTGGAACTTTAGAGAGCTTAATAAAAAATCCGAAGCCGAATTTGAATTTGAGACGCTTCAAACAGAACTAAGCTCAACGCAAATCGTCAAGAGCCTCCAACAACTCCATTCTTCGGCAGAGAGATACCTAACTGGCTATAAGCTTGTTGAGCACAAGGGGAAAAAATACGCAGCAGATGCGGATAAATTTGTTCCTGTTGGAGGCTCTCCAATGATGCCAATTATGATTCCTTCCACACAGTTTTCTTTGGTTGAAGAACAAACAACGGCGCTAGAAAATCAAATACCAGTTTGGTCTATGACACCAGTCTCAGATGACTTGAATAGCGAATTATCAGAATTGTCCGGTCAAGCGACATTTGTGAAGGCGATCACCTTACAGGAATATGATGAGATCATCGAATGGGTTGAGGCACCAATAACGGGCAGTACGTTCGCGTACTACACCTCAAAACGAAAGAATTCACAATACTCTGAGAGTGGTGAGTTATTGAGTACAGTTATCGTCGAGCAGAGTGATGTCGATGCATTCCTCAATGTAGGTAATATAACAACGACGACGACAGGGCTAAACCCTATTACTGGAGAAAGTGATACTTTCGTAGAAATTACTGAAAACAAGTATGTCAACAAAATAGGTGCTTGGTTAATTGGACTCCTCGACTCGACCAAAACAACTTACATCCATAGTGACGGTAGTAGGATCTCTCAAGAGGCGACGTTTAAATATGACAATGAAACTGGCCTATTACTCGAGCATACGATATTACCGAATACACCTTATTCATTGACTACTGTCAAAGAACGAGATGGCTACGGCATCGTTACCAAAGAGAGTATTACGGCGACCAATGGAGGTCAGTTAGAAACTCGCTCGACTTTATTTAAGCATTCTTACCTTGGAAACACGGTTACCACAGAAGTAACCAATCAAGCTGGACATGTTTCTTCTCAGACGGTTGACTTATTGTCAGGCGTGGTCGTGAAAGTAGATGAAAATGGCCTGTCGACCTCGACAACACTGGATGGTTTTGGCCGAGAGGCTGAGATAGCCGTAACGAACACTTCTGTACAATCTGAGATAAGTCGCTTACCTGCAGCAGACAGCCGTTGCTTATTCGATGTTAGTAAGGCGAGTTACTGTGTCATCAACCAATCAAACAACTCTGGCAAAAAGATTAGTTTCTTTGATTTCTTAGAGCGAGAAGTGAGAAGAGCTTCCTTATCGGTAAATGGTAAGTGGGTTTTTGTTGACTCAGAGTACGATGCATTTGGTAATTTAGTCTCTGCTTCAAAGCCTTATTATCAAGGTGATATCCCTCAGTATATCGTCACTCAGTATGACAACTCGGGCAGAGTCATTTCGATAAAAGAACCTGGACCAGCAGGTAAAGAGGACAGCTGGATCTCTTATTCTTACAGTCCATTTACAGTTACTAAAACAGACGCTAAAGGCCGCACTTCTAAAACCTATACGAATGTATTGGGCTGGGAGTTAGAGAAGCAGGAGCCTAATGGTGGCAAAGTTACCTATGACTTCTACGCCAACGGTATGTTGAAGTCTGCTATTGCATCAGAAGGAGAAACAGTTCGTACCGAGTATAATATTCAAGGTAATAAGTCTTTAGTTGATGATCCTGATTTAGGGGTGTGGAGCTATCAATACGATGGTTTTGGTCAACTCGTTCAACAAACGGATTCAAAAGGCCAAAGTACCTACTTTACCTACGACAAACTAGGCCGAAAAATCTTTGAGATTGTTGAGTCGAAAGTTAAACAAGGTGAGGAAGAAGTAACACAGTCAACAACTAAATCATGGGTTTATGACCGAGCGGACGGACGAGTTTGGTTGGGAGGCCTTTTAAAAGCGAAAGTTGAAGGAGAACTTGTTAAAAATTTCTTCTACAACGATTTAGGCTTATTAGAGCGTGAAGAAACGATCACTTCGGAACATACTTTTGCCCGAGATCTAGAGTATGACGGCAACGGACAGTTAATTCGAGAGCATCGGCCTAACAACTTCACTCTAAACTACAAGCGAGATCCGTTAACCGGTATCAATACGGAAGTTTGGGGAGATATTTCGCAAGCTCAAGTTAATTACACGGCTGATGAGTATCGTAATGTAATTGAACCTCTCATTAATGAGGCTCTAAACAAAGCGAGTGACTACTTAGTAAAAATTAAAGACCTTCAAGAGCAGCAATTCTTCTACAAACGACGCAAAGATGAGTACCAGGCGCTCAAAGATCAGCTTATCTCTTTCGATGGTGAGGCTGAGACTGAGGCGTTTGCTCGTCAGATGATGGCAGAGTTGTACACTAGACCATTGCAGATGTTTATCAACGAGTTTGGTGAACGCTACTTCAAAGTATCACCGAGAACAGTCATTGTTTCCGGAAGTGGATTAATCCCTGTTGTACAGCAGCCTAAATTTCATCTTAAAGTGGAAGGTAACCTATTAAGAGAGGTGAGTCTTGAGGAATGGGCTGCTATTGAATCAGGGTTAGTCAATCAACATCAAATTGCTTACTACGGTAACTATTCTGATGATGGGAGCATAAGTTTAGCGACCTTTGATCTGGAAAGGGATCACCCCTTGTATGATCAAAGAATGCGTCAAATGTTTGATGAGCTTAATTCGCTTTCTGAAGAGGTTGATAGACTCGAATATGTTAAAGATGCAACAGAGGAGCGCGTAAATAGTTACCTGCTTGCGGCAGAGCAACTGGTTAAACTTGTTAAGCAAGTAAAACTAGTCTCACAAAAATACCAAAGTTTGGCTCAGCAATCTGAGGATGAGTCAGATGCGTTGAGCTCGCTGAAAGATGACAATCCTGATGCTGGACGAATTTCGTACTGGAAGCTCAATGATATGGACGCTGAAGGTCGAATAACGTCAGAGGTTTTGGGGAATGGCTTGGTTAATAGCTTCGATTATCACGAGAGCAATGGCCAGTTACTCAATATTTATACAAGACAGGGTTCCAAACTGATACGTGGCGTTCACTACACCTACGACAGAATGGATAACGTTCAAAGTCGCCGTGACCTTGTAAATGATATTCAAGAAAACTTCTATTACGACGATCAAGATCGATTAACGGATTATCATTTATTTGGTGTCGGCGGAGCGCATGCTGAGAACCCGTTATTTAATAAAAAATATTCGATGTCTTATGCATCGAATGGCAACATCAAATATAAGTCTGACGTCGGTCACTATATTTACGCAGACCCTCTACACAAGCATGCTGTCACCCAAGCTGGGGAGAACATTTATCGCTATGATGCGAATGGAAATATGCTGTCTGGCGGCGGGAGAAAAATTGAATGGACTGGCTTTAACAAGCCTTCTCGAATTCAACAAGATCAAGGCTGGGTTGATTTTAAATATGATGAGTCGAATCAACGGGTCAGCAAGCACAGTAGCGATGGGAGCACAACGTGGTATCTCGGTAAGTTTTATGAGCTAAAAGAACTTGCATCTGGAGATATGCTACAAACTCAATACATTTATGCTGCTAATGGTCTAGTCGCTGTAAATGTCAACTCGTTGAAGACTGATGGACAAGGCAATTACGCATCCGTAGATCGTCAAATTCGCTACAGCCACACAGACGCGCTTAAATCAGTAGATATGGTCACTGATATGTGGGGCAACATTGTCGACCGTAAGCTCTATGACCCTTGGGGCAAAGAAAGAGCCTTTGCATGGAAGAATGACAGTGTGTCGCTACCACAACCCGTATTGCTGAATCGTGCATTTACAGGGCATGAGATGCTGAATGAGGTTGACCTAATTCATATGAATGGCCGCTTGTATGATTCAACGTTAGCTCGTTTTATAAGTGCGGATGTTTACATTCAGGCACCTGATAACAGTCAGTCATTCAATCGATACAGTTATGTTCTGAATAACCCTCTTAAATACAACGATCCTTCTGGTCACTTCTTTAAGAGAATTAGAAAAGAACTCAAACGTCAATGGAATGATGTACGTGAATTTACCTCTCGCTACTCAAGAGAGATAGTCGGTATCTTAACTGGGATCGTAGTTACCGTAGCAAGTGGTGGTATGTATAGCGTGTTACTGGCTGACGCGGGTGCAAGTTTCTTTTCTGCAGGTTCCCTTACCAATGCTATTGCTGCCGGAGCTCTCGGTGGCGCTACAGGCGGGGCTGTTAGTGGGGGAATTATCAGTGAGAGCTGGGCTGGCGTTGGTAAAGGTGCAGCTATTGGTGCAATCACTGGTGCAATAGGTGGCTATAACGGCTTTAAGCCAACAAAAAGTTTTGCCGATGCTGCTACAAAAGTCAGTGTTGCTGCCGCTGGTGGCTGTGCTACAGGTGAGATCGCGGGTGGTTCATGTGAAAAAGGTGCGAAATTTGCCGCATTATCACAAGTTGTCGTGCTTAGCTTTGAGTACATGAAAAATGTTACGGATCGCTACAAGTTAAGGTCTTGTGAAGTTCGAGGTTCAAATTCAGTTTGCAAATATAATGTAGATGGAGACTTACTTACGGATGGTACTCGTGGATCAACAACTGTATGGGAAAAAGAGCCAATTCGTACGAAGTGGTTTACCGAGGCTGGTATGGCAAGTGAGGCTTCGGGAAAACATATGTATCAAGAAAATGGATTAATTGGCCGATTTATAAACAAGGTGTCTAAAGTTCATGACTACTTTAACTCTGATGTATCGAGGTTATTTGGTTTTCATGGATATGACCATGTAACTGGACTGTGGATCGAGGCCGGAACGATACACAACCATTTGTTCCAAGCCTATAGTTTCTCAGGAATGCTGCCTGCCGCTATATTTACAGGAGGCGCACTAGTCGCACCATATCCTATCTATCCTTATTCACAATTAGGAGATTAGGAAAAGACAAAAGCCGCTGAATTCAGCGGCTTTTTTGATCTTGAGATTCGAGAATCGATTAATCGTTTGATTCTGTACCTAAAAGGTTCTTGTAGATAAGTGCGCCTAGAATACCACCAACGATTGGTGCTACCCAGAATAGCCAAAGCTGAGAAACCGCCCAGTCGCCAACAAATACCGCAACACCAGTACTACGCGCTGGGTTAACCGATGTGTTTGTCACAGGGATGCTGATTAGGTGAATCAGTGTCAAACATAGACCGATAGCGATAGGTGCAAAGCCTTGTGGTGCACGTTTGTCTGTCGCACCCATGATCACGATAAGGAACATCATCGTCATCACAACTTCAGTCACTAAAGCCGCAACCATTGAATATTGGCCTGGAGAATGTGCGCCGTAACCGTTCGCAGCAAAGCCAGAACCAACCACGTCAAAGCCCGCTTGACCAGTTGCGATCACGTAAAGTATGCCACCCGCAATCACACCACCAATCACTTGTGCGATGATGTAAGGCACAACGTCTTTAGTATCAAAGCGACCGCCGGCCCACAAACCGATGGTGACTGCTGGGTTTAGGTGACAACCTGAGATATGGCCAATTGCAAATGCCATAGTAAGAACGGTTAGACCGAAAGCAAGAGAAACGCCCAGTAGACCAATGCCTACATCTGGGAAGCCAGCAGCTAATACTGCACTACCACAACCACCAAGTACCAACCAAAAAGTACCAAAAAACTCTGCCATATATCTATTCATGTCGTTTCCTATGTCGGATTTAGATTACCCGCTGAACGTAGTAGAAAATTGTCGAAAAAGTGTGCGTCGAAGCACGGAAATTAACCTAAATATAGGTTGGGAGTGATTTTGTCTCAGATATAAAACGGAATGGGTAGGTAAATGAGTGAAAAGGAAAACCTCGGCCATAATCATACAGATGAATAACCGAGGTGAGAGGAATCGTTCGACTAGTGATGCTAATCGTTAGCTAAATGCGATGAATGGTGAAATACAAAGCAGGATGCCTGTTGCGATGATCAGGTAAAGTGAAGCGCCTTTGTATTTATGCAGAGAAGGCACTTGATACACCAAGTAAGCAGGAATCAAACAGCCAATCAAACCAAAGATAGGGCTGCATACTGAAGTGAAGCTTAACACTGGTAAGTTGAGTACGATTGCTCCCCAAGCCATTAGGATGGCAAATAAGATGATGCCTTTGGTGACGAAATCCCGATTGATTTGTTCTTCTGGCATCACTTTTTTCAGCGCTAGCATGGCAAGGCCTTGGCAAGAGTCGCGGAAACCCAAGTACACACCGAAAAATGCAGTCATCACCGAGAAGATGTTTAGCATCAAGCTAAGAAGCTTCAAAGTAGTGCCGCCCATGCCTTGAGCAACCATCGCAAGCGCAGAGATGTTTTCGTTTGCTGCACGGACGGCTTGTTCATGAGACATCGCCAATGTGAAAGAAATCGCGTAGAAAAACACAGTCACAAATAAAATGCCAAAAGCGATATTCATAGCACGCATCGCTTTAAAACGGGCAACTTCAATAGACTTTTCTTTCGAACGGTAAGAGATCACCATCGGACTCAAGCTTTGAATAAACAAGATAGAGGTAAGGGTAAACGGCAGCAGTTCAATCGCATCTTTTAGGCCAGCACCAGCCGTTGGTACCGTACCAACATTAGCTAAATCCCACTTTTCTACCATCATGAAACCCAACAGGGCAACGGTACAGAGCTTAATTAGCACTAAGCCCGTACTGACTTTAAATAAGATCTTTTCGCCACGAGATGCGATTGCTACCAAAGCGCAAACCAATGCTAGACCATACAACGGGTTTTCCGACAACAGCCCCTCAGTGATACCAAAGCTGTGTAGGAAAGAAGCTGAGTCATTATTGATTGCCGTCGAATATACGAATACCCAAATCACCAACATGATGAAGTAGAGCACGCCTAATAAGGCGCCCCATTTATTGCCAAGGTAGCCTGAGATGACGCCCGCATAGTCTTGACACTTCGGGGAGGTGGAAAGCGTGTTAATGAATAGGCGTTGGAACAAGTACATCGCTGGATAACCAATCACCGCGGAGGCAAGAAATACCCATATGCCAAGTACGCCCACCTTTACTGGAAGAAAAACAATACCAGCACCGATAGCCATGCCGATGCTCATGATTACCCAGCCCCAGTCAGTGCTATCAAACTTAGTCGCCGCTTTCCATTCTGTGGCTGTCATACCGGCTTTAACGTGAGGTGGCTCTTTAGTTATTGGAAGAGTTTGTGTAGGTACAGTAACGCTCATTGTCGTTTTCTCTTTGTTAGTATGAATTTTTCTCAAATCTATTTGAGAAAAAGATTAACAACAATTTTTTTGTGGGAATTTCAGATGAATTTGAGATCTCGGCAAGATTACTCAATAAAATCTGAATTAAGATCGATTTTTGTGATCTTTGGCGGTTGTTTTGCTCACGTATAGTTGAAAGAATGGCTTTGAAACGAAAGCGAAAGCTGAGTTTTACGTCTAAAACTAAAAACTATGTGAGGATTAACATGAAAGAATTGATCGCTTCAGAGCACGCTCCTGCCGCAATTGGCCCGTATTCACACGGAACCACTTACGGGGATTTGATTTTTACTTCTGGCCAGCTCCCAGTTGATAGCGCGACAGGTAAAGTAGTAGAGGGAGGGATTACTGCTCAAAGTCATCAATCTCTAACGAACTTAAAACATGTGCTTGAAGCAGGTAACGGCAGTTTAGATACGGTTCTAAAAACGACGTGTTACTTGGCAAACATCAGCGACTTTGCTGAATTCAACAAAGTGTATGCCGAGTTTTTCCAAAAAGATTGCCCAGCACGAAGCTGCTTTGCGGTGAAAGATCTTCCGCTAGGTGTTTTGATTGAAGTTGAAGCGATTGCTAGTAAAAAGTAATACGGAGAAGAAGCATGAATCAGCAATGGAACCAATATATCCAAATCATTAAGCAAGTTGTAAAACCTGCCCTCGGATGTACAGAACCCATTGCTGCTGCATATGCGGCAGCAGTTGCAAAGCGTGAGCTTGGATGCCAAACCCCGGACATGATTGAAGTACGTGTCTCAGATAACTTATTTAAAAACTCAATGGGGGTTTACGTTCCCGGCACTGGGAAAATTGGCCTTAAGATCGCGGCGTCAGTTGGCGCATTAGCGGGAGACCCAAACGCAGAACTGGAAGTACTCGCTAAAATTAATCAAGACGATGTGACTGCTGCCCAGCAACTTATTGATGAAGAGCGAGTCAGTGTTGCTCGCATTGATACACAAGAATTTATCTTTTGCAGCGTGACCATGAGCGCTGGAGAAGACACAGTCTCGGTGACCATCAGCGGTGGGCACACTAACATCATTCAGATCACTCGAAATGGAGTGGTGACGTTTGATGCCCCGCAGCAGCAACGTGTTGCGACAGGATCGGTATGTGAAGGGGTTGATATCTCCATTAAGCAGATTTACGACTTTGCCCTTCAAGCGCCATTTGATGACATCAAATTCATTCTGCAAGCAGCGGAACTCAACTCTTCCTTAGCGCAAGAGGGTATCGACCGAGGTTACGGTTTAGAAATTGGCCGGACATTAAAAGACAATATCGAACAAGGTTTACTTGGCAATGATCTGATGAGCAGAATCCAAATGATGACTTCTGCCGCATCAGATGCTCGAATGGGCGGCGCTACGTTACCAGCCATGAGTAACTTCGGCAGTGGTAATCAAGGTATCGCGGCAACTATGCCAGTGGTGATTGCAGCTGAAGCCTTCCAAAGTAGTGAAGAGCAATTAGCAAGAGCTCTGATTATGAGCCATCTAGGCGCTATATACATAAAGTCTTACTACCCACCACTGTCTGCTTTTTGTGGCAACACGGTAACCAGTGCTGCAGCATCCATGGCGTTGGTATACCTAGCAGGTGGCTCTTTTGAGCAATCCTGTGATGCGATTCAAAACGTCATCAGTGATAGTTCGGGCATGGTGTGCGATGGCGCAAAATCCTCATGTGCGATGAAAGTCTGCACTTCTTCAACTACGGCAGTGCGCTCATATTTGATGGCGATGGGTAACCACAGTGTGAAGAATCAAGGTATAGTAGGCGACGAAGTTGAACAAACTATAAGAAACGTAGGCTCTATGGTTAGACTTGGTATGCCGTATACTGATAAATCTATTATCGATATCATGTCTGCCTAGCCTCAAAGTTTTTGCTAAGGGAAGTAAATTGCAGCTTAAGAAACTCACCAAAAGTGATTTAGATATTTTGAATTCAATGAAGAACGTTGTCGATGGCATTGCCCGTATGTACGGTGAGCATACTGAAGTCGTTCTTCACAGTCTTGATGCAGAAGCACCGGAAATCATCAAAATTGCCAATGGCCATGTCACTGAACGTGGAGAAGGCGCGCCAATTACCAACTTAGCAAGGATGAAGCTACTTGAGGGCAAGGACGTTTCAGACTCGTATCTGACTAAAACGGCGAGCGGAAAGACCTTGCACTCGATCACTACTATCGTCCGCAACCCAAAAAACAAGCCGATTGGCCTGCTTTGTATTAACGTGGATATGGATGTGCCAATGCAAGACTTCTTGCGTTCCATCATGCCACCGCAGCAGAACCCGTGTTGTACTGGGTCGCAATCCCCAGAAACGTTTGCTCGTAATGTTGACGAGACCATCATTAGTACGATTGAAACGGTTCAATCAGAAGTGTGGTCGAACGAAGCAATTAGCCCATCTAAACGCAATCGAGAGCTAGTGACACGCTTACAAGGTTTGGGGATTTTCAAATACAAAGATGCGGTATTAATGGTGGCCAGCCACCTAGGTATCTCGCGTGATACGATCTACCTCTACCTGAGAGAATTGGGTAACGATTAAGTGAGCAGTTCTAGCTCAGTAATGTTGCTCAAAGCTTCCTGATTGGTTTTGCCACACACGATCGGACACGGTTTGAATTCGTGGCAAACTTTTGGTCGCTCAGCTTTTCCGAATAGCTTGCATAGGTTGTCGTCATTCAATTGAACGCAACGTTCGCCCGCTGGTTTGCCATTTGGCATGCCAGGAATAGGGGAAGAGATACTCGGTGCAATGCAGCATGCCCCACAACCCAATCGACAATCCATCTAAAAGCCCTCGTAAAAATTAAGGGGGCATTATGGACATTTCTCGCTAGATTGGAAGAGGTGCGCGTAAATTCCTACCCACAAGATCACTTGGCTAAATACGAACAAATCTTACTCAATGCTCCTATCACTCCAGTAAGGTCTTAAAACTTGAATTTTGCCGTTCAGAGGGGTATAAAACGCACCCAATTCAATCCCATTCAGTAATAAGTAGTAAGCGTATGAGCACTCCATTTTGGCAAAGTAAATCGTTAGAACACATGACAGAAGAAGAATGGGAATCTCTCTGTGATGGGTGTGGCAAGTGTTGTCTGCACAAGCTAATGGATGAAGATACGGACGAAATCTATTACACCAACGTGGCGTGTAGTTGGCTGAACAGCAAAACATGTTCGTGTAAAGACTACCCGAACCGTTTCACTTCAGGCGAAGAGTGCACCAAGCTGACGCGTGAAGATATTGATGACTTTACATGGCTGCCACACACTTGTGCATACCGCTTGTTGGCAGAAAACCAACCGCTGCCAGAGTGGCACCCATTAATCACTGGCTCTAAGTCTGCAATGCACGCAGCAGGAGAAAGTGTACGAAACAAAGTGGTGTATGAAATCGATGTGGTGGACTGGGAAGATCATATTTTGAATCACCCAAATCGCTCATAGCCGAATGTAAACAAGCCTTTCATTATGAAAGGCTTGTTTGTTTTTAAGGGACTGAAACTCGCTCAACCTTTAATAAAGCGGTTGTAGACAAACAATACAACGAAAGCACCTAACGTTGCGGTGATGATGCTGCCTATATTCACGCCGTCTGCAGCGCTAAGGCCAACAAAGCTTCCTAAGAAGCCACCAACGAAAGCGCCCACGATACCCAGTACCATAGTGGCAATCCAACCGCCGCCATCATTACCTGGCATCAACCATTTAGCTAATGCACCTGCAATCAAACCTAGAATAATCCAAGATAGAAAGCCCATGATTTCTCCTTAATCTTTAATCAATTAGCGTTCAGTTCGCTTAAATGATAGTTCATTGTGGGTAATGTGCAGATTCTTCATCAACTAATGACCATTGCAACGTAGCCCAAAATCAACACTAAGACAGAAGTCAGGGCGTAAGGGACAGGGTAGCCGATGGCTGGCATATCACTTTGACTTGCATCTTGAGCCCCTTTCATTGCAGGCGTGCTGTTTCGGCCTCCTGCACAGGCGCCTGCCAAAATTGCCGGGTTCATTTTACGGAAGTACAAACCATACAACCAAGCCAGCAACGGAGGTACCAAAGCGGCTGTCACACCAAGTAACGCTATTTTTATGACGATAATGCCTTGGAACGAGGCGAGGATTTTTGGACCTACTGTAGCTGCAAGCACAGCAACAAATAGGTTAAGACCAATATCTTGTAGGAAGCTTCTTGCGCCTTCGCTCATTGGTCCGCCAAAGGCAGGATTTCGTGTTCGTAGGAAGGAGAACACAATACCTGTCAACATGCAGCCTGCAGAGGTACCGAGTGCAAATGGAATCCCCGCTAACGTGACGCTAAAGTGACCGAAAATATAGCCAACAAGCAATGATAGGGCGAGATAAAAAGTCTCTGTCACTGTGCTCTCAACAATGGCAACACTGTTCAGTTGTGACGCGGTTTTTTCTACACACCATTTGGAACCAGCGATACGAATGACATCCCCAACTTCGACTTTGGTTTGAGGCAATAAAGGCTGCTGGTGGCCTTGTCGAAATATCGCTTTGAAATAAACACCAAAACCCACTTCAGCATGCAATTGTGCAATGGTTTTACCAGCATGCTCTGACTTACCGACGTGGATGTCTGCGACTTCAATATCGACATTTCTCGCACGCGGCTCATCAACCTCGTTCCCAATATCGGCCTCACCTTCCGCAATTAATACGCGGTATTCACCACGAATACCAATCACGTCATTGAGAGCTAGAGTTGGATTCTGTGAAGCGTCGATCACGTCATCGCCTCGTACGACTTTTAGGACCGCTGCGTCAGGGAAGGACTGGTATAGCTCTTGGACTGAACGCCCGACGAGTTCCTGATGTGTCACTTTATAGGCGCGAACATCAATTGGAAGGACGCCAACATCTGAAAACCCAAACGTACTTGGTAGTTTTTCATCGTCGTCACCCGTCGAGAATTCCGCCTCGGCGTCTTTACCTGCTTTCACAGGATCGATACCAAACAGGGAAGGAAGGTACTTGATAAATAGGATAATGAGTACGGTCGATAAGACGTAGCTAATCGCGTAGCCTGCTGCAATGTTCGCGCTAACATGGTCGAGACTCATGCCTTCTGGTGGTGTAAATGCCCCGGAGCTGATGGCTGATTGTGCGACCCCCATCACTGCCGTCACTGTGTAACTACCGGAAATGATTCCGGCGGCATATCCGGGCTCTAACCCCATCAGTTTGGCGCCGATGACCACAATTGCGAAATTGCTGAACACGACAATTAAGCCAATCACGACAAAGTCGATGCCACCGCGAGCTAACCCAGAGAAGAATTGAGGACCAACTTTCATCCCGATGGCATACATAAACATCATTAAGAAGATGTCTGAGACCAGCCCGGGCTCTTCAATTTTTAATCCATAGACAGAGAACGAAGTCAGCGCTAGAGCAACCCCCACCACCAATGTGCCTGCAGTGGTGCCTAAGCTCACCCCTTTAAAGGCTAATCGGCCAAGCGGGTAACCAATAGCGAGTGATAAAAACAGAAATACGAATGGGTTTTCGGACAAGTAACTAAAAAGAAAAGACATACTGTCACCTGTGATTTTAAACGTTAAAAAGCAAGGAGCGCACGAGGCTCCTTGCTCTATGTGGAAGGGGACAATTAGCCGTGATTGAAGTTACTAGACTCGTCTGCGTCGCTGCCGTTTACGACTGGATGCTTGTCGAAGAAGTCCACACAGTGCTGCAAATCCGTGATCAGTAGGTCAGCCAAATCACGGCTGAAACCGTGACGGACTAAAATTCGCATGATGACCAAGTCTTCACGTTCTGCCGGCATCGCATACGCTGCGATTTGCCAACCACGAGATCGGATACGATCAGAAAGATCGTAAAGATTAAACCCTGGATTTGCCCCTTCTTTTATTGACCAACTCAGTGCAGGAATACCACCGTGTCCATCATAAATAATGTTGAACATGCCCATTTTCTCGATCTCTTGAGCAAGGTAGCGAGCAGTGTCATAACAGGCTTCATGGATTTTGCGGTAACCCTCTCGGCCAAGGCGAAGGAAGTTATAGTACTGAGCTACGATTTGCCCACCAGGACGAGAGAAGTTGAGGGCGAAGGTTGGCATGTTGCCACCAAGGTAGTTGACGTTGAAGATCAGGTCTTCGTGCAAAGCGTCCGCATCACGCCATACAACCCATCCAACGCCAAGCGGTGAGAGCCCGAACTTATGCCCAGATGCGTTGATCGATTTCACGCGAGGTAATCGGAAATCCCAGACTAAATCAGGGTCACAGAATGGAGCGAGAAATGCACCGCTTGCACCATCCACGTGAATGGGAATATCTAAGCCTGTTTCTTCTTGGAGCCTATCCAGTGCATCATGCACCTCTTTTACAGGCTCGTATTGGCACGTAAAAGTCACACCAAGTGTTGGCACCACACCGATCGTGTTTTCATCACAGCGCTTGATCACTTCCTCTGGTGTCATGATTAAGCGATCGCCTTGCATTGGTATTTCGCGTAATTCAATATCCCAATAACGAGCAAACTTATGCCAACACACTTGTACCGGTCCACAGATGAGATTAGGGCGGTCAGTCGGTTTGCCTTGCTTCTTCATTTTTTCGCGCCACGCCCACTTGAGCGCCATTCCGCCTAGCATTGCTGCTTCACTCGATCCTGTTGTCGAGCAACCCATTGGGTTTTCTGCATGAGGAGCATGCCAAAGGTCAGCCAACATGTGCACACAACGAGACTCAATCTCTGCGGTCTGTGGATACTCATCTTTATCGATCATATTTTTGTCGATGCACTCGTCCATCAGCTTGTGAACTTCGTCTTCCGCCCAGGTCTGGCAGAACGTCGCTAGGTTTTGGCGGGAGTTCCCATCTAGCATAAGCTCATCGTGGACGACTTGATAAGCGTGAGAGGCTGCATGCTCATTTTCAGGAATGCGATACTTGGGCATCACAATAGAGAGATCTTTAGAACAGTATACGTCGTCGAGCATTGAGCCCTTTAAGGCCGATTTTTTATGGAGTGGCATCTTATAATCCTTTATCTTATCTAAAATTTGAGCTTATTATCATTTTTCATCGGTGTTTAAGAGACAGTTTGAACCGCCAATTAAACGTAGCAGAGATTTTCCCTGATGTTGTGTTTGTGCTCAGTTGTTTGGGGTGCCGCACAGATGAAGGTTTAGCTCATGGAAAGGCCAGAAGAGTTTATGTAGCTCACCTCTTATTCAAAGTTAAAGGTTTGTAGCCGCAGTGGGAACTTTGACACCCAATTAACTATATGCTGATCGGTTTGTCGATTCGTGCTTTAAACTTAAATCATCATATTATAAAAGATATATACTTCTGCTCTCGACTATCCTCAATTGGGAGCGGCTTTCACGAGGTGAAAATGACATTACTATCTCTCCGAAAAGTGCGTTTTACGCCGCTGTTGGTTTTATTTACGATGCTTGTTTTAAGCATGAGCGCCTCTATTGTTCATGCAACGGAAAGTGGTGACGCAACTGCAGAGTTACCAAAGGTCTCTGCCGCAGAAAAAGCAATTGATAATATAAACCAAGATATTATTAATTTGTCTGAAAGTTTGAAGGTAGCAAGTGGTGACGAGCGTGATGCGCTGCAATTACAACTTTTCCAAAAAAATGAGGAGCTGAGAAGCCGTCTTTCAAGCGCAATCAGTAGTAAATCGATTCCTCATGAACAGCTTATTAAATTAGTACAAACACAAGAGAAATACTCAGAAGACGCTGTTGCGTATCTTGATGACAAGATCAAAATGCTGAACGGTGAGCTTAATTCTGCAAAAGAGGAAGATAAGCTTTCACTTGTAAACGAGTACCGTGAACTTCAGCAATACCTTGATGCGAGTTACGAGTCGAGTTGGCAAAACCTGAATTGGTTGAAGAGATTGGGCGCTCAAGACGAAGATGCTGACATTGACTTTAAAGACAGCGTTGATAAGCGTATGAGATTACTATCTGCATCGATTCAGTACTTAAAACAGCAAAGTGAGGTCATCAACTCACAAGTTTCTTCAAGCCCTGAAACAGAAAAAGCGACGTTGCAACTGAGCCAATTGATCGTTAAACAACGCTTAAATATTGCTACAGATAGTTTGCGTTCGCTGATTTCAATTGGTGATGAAGTAGATCTTGAGACGTCGGAGTACAAACGTCAGATTTTCGAAGTAACCGGTAGCATCACCCATGATTTACTTAATAAAAAAGTTATTCTGTCTATTTTAAGTCATTGGTCAAATTCAGCTGTCGACTGGTTGGCAGACAATGCACCGCAACACATCTTTCAGTTGTTTGTGTTTGCTCTGATTCTTTTTATCGCCCGTGCTTTAGCGAAATTAACCCGCAAGGTAGTGAGTAAGACGGTTGTATCGAAGAACCTAAAAATGTCGCATTTGATGCAAGACTTCTTTATCTCCATGTCGGGCAAAGGAGTATGGGTCATTGGTATCATGGTTGGCTTATCACAAATTGGTCTTAACCTTGCTCCAATTCTTACAGGTTTCGGTATTGCCGGTGTGATCATCGGTTTTGCATTGCAAGATACGCTATCGAACTTTGCTGCGGGTATGATGCTGCTTATTTACCGTCCATTCGATGTCGGTGATTTTGTTTATGCGGGTGGTGTCGATGGTAAAGTTAGCCACATGAGCTTGGTAAACACCACAATCCGAACGTTCGACAACCAAATCATCATCGTGCCAAACAGCAAGATCTGGGGTGATGTGATCAAGAACGTGACGCACGAGCGTATTCGTCGTGTTGATATGGTATTTGGTATTGGTTATGCGGATGACCTTTTAAAAGCTGAAGAAGTGTTGAACGATATTCTTACTTCACACCCATCAGTACTGCGTTCACCAGAGCCAAACATTAGGGTGCACACGCTAAATACTTCATCAGTGGACTTTATTGTTCGTCCTTGGGTGAAGACTGACGATTACTGGGATGTGTACTGGGATGTGACTAAAGAAGTGAAACTGCGCTTCGATCGCGAAGGCATTTCGATTCCATTCCCACAACAAGATGTGCATCTGCATATGGTAGAAAAGAAAGAGGCGTAAGCTTTTTCTGTTACCTATCCAATAAATCTTACCAACAAATAAGGCGCTCAACATGAGCGCCTTTTTATTGGTTTATTGATAGGGCTTTGAGATTAGAACTCGTTGAAGAAAGTGATCGTTGGTTCACAGACAAGCAAGCCATCAATCTCAGCCAGAAGCGATTGAAAATGTGCCGTGTTGCAATGTGCGTCAAACGCAGCTTGGTCTGCAAACTGCTCTTGGAACAAGAATTGGCTTGGATCGTTTTTATCTTGAAACAATTGGTAGCGTAGGCAGCCGGTCTCGTTTCGAGTTGGTTCTAGCATGGCTTCTAGCGCTTGCTTAAGTTGTTTAATGGTGTCTGTTTTTGCGTGAAATGCAGCAGTTAAATGAATCATCGTTGTATTTACTTCTTTGTTGTTATGAAAGGTATCTTTATGACTGATACCGTTACTAAAGGTACCGACCTTGACGCTGCAAGAACTCAATCTTGTAGCCGTCCGGATCAGTAATGAAGAAAAATGTCGCTAAGTGCCTTTCCTGATGATCAAAAACTTTGATGTCGCTGGTTTCAATATCCAGCGAGTTGAGGCGTCGGTGAGTTGCGGCAATGTCTTCTACGCTGACAGCAAGATGTCCATAGCCATTGCCGTGTGTGTAAGGCTCGCTTTGATCGTGATTATGGGTCAGCTCTAGCTCGAAGTCCGTTTCAGGATTGACTAGATAAGTAAGAGAAAAGCCGTCGAATACGTATTGGTCTTTGATTTCTAGCTCAAGT
Source organism: Vibrio campbellii CAIM 519 = NBRC 15631 = ATCC 25920 (assembly GCF_002163755.1). Taxonomy (NCBI): domain Bacteria; kingdom Pseudomonadati; phylum Pseudomonadota; class Gammaproteobacteria; order Vibrionales; family Vibrionaceae; genus Vibrio; species Vibrio campbellii. The sequence continues at coordinate 2,353,872 of NZ_CP015863.1, read as the reverse complement.
GCGTCGCGGTAAAACTTAAGGGAACGCTCCAGATCGCTTACGCGGATCATGGTATGAATCATTTTTGTCATGAGTACTCCTTAATATTGCGCTAAGACTAATCAGTTTTAGCGCGCAATAGGTAGTACTTGGGTACGACAATAAAATCAGGGCTTAGCTGAGCTCGTTAAGGGCTTGAGAAAGGGTCGCTTGCGGCTGACGCGCGTAAGTAAGGCAAGCACAGCGTAGTAGTGATGCGAAGTTATTGACTTCACCATTGTATTCTAACGCTTCTTGGTAAACCGTACTGATAAACTTAGGCACTGTCATATCTTGAGCAGAAGCAATTTCTTCAAGAATTAGCCAAAAGCTCGATTCTAATTTGACGCTGGTGACATGGCCATCAATGCGGATAGAGCGGGTGATAAATTTATAATTTTCCTGAGGTTGTTTAGCAAATATTTCGCACATATGATGTTGTTTGTTTTATAAATGACCCGCAGATATTGGCGTTTGAGACGCAGAGCGTCAACTATTTTGAGTATAAAAAACGCCCTCAAATGAGGGCGTGAAAGTGCACCAGTATAGTCAGTGCGGAGCATGGATTATTTGATTTGCTCGATAAGGTATTCGCCAAGTTGCGAGTGATGCATGATTTTTGAAACCGGAAGAATGGTACCAGCAGGCCCCCATGCGAAGACGTTCACAGGCGTATGGGTGTGCGTTCCTGTGCCCCAAACGGTGTTTTGTTTGGTTGCCTGTTCACGCGCTAATAAGTTGCCTCTGTCGTTGTATGGGAAGAATGCATCAAAGTCGTTAATGGCAGGAACATGCTCTTCACTCAAGTATTTGTGGCTCGCTAAACGGTAAGGATTTGGTTTGCTGGCCAATACGCGTTTCGCTTGTTCTGGTGTGATCGAAAAGTCGCTGTTTGCGTTCACAATTTCAGCTAGCCTTTCTGGGGTTTGTTTCGCTTTATCAAGCTTTTGGAACTCGCTGATCATACCGTAGTAGCTTTGCTTTTGATTGTAGAGGCCATCCAGAATATCAAATTGACCGAAGTTGAAATTTGGTGCGAAATCGCGTTTGGCAAATGCTTCTCCGCTGCGTTTCTCTGGCTTCGGCACATCAGATGAGGAATAGCTAAAGCCAAAAGAGCCGGTTTCATGATCGGCGGTGACGATCACAAGGGTATCTTCGCGGCCTTTTGCCCACTCATAAACGGAATTTACCGCTTCATCGAATTTGATCAGTTCATGCAGCATGGTGCCTGCATCATTGCTGTGGCCTGCCCAGTCAATCTGTCCACCTTCAACCATTAGGAAGAAGCCGTCTTTGTCTTTTGAAAGCACATCTAGCGCTTTCTCGGTCATCTCTTTGAGAGAAGGTTGGGTGCGATTTGGGTCGTCTTTGCTTTGGCTGTAAGCGATGCCATCATTCATTCCAGAGTAGGCAAATAAGCCTAGAACTTTTTCGCCCTTCGCCTCTTCAAGCATATTTCGGTTGAACGCTAAGCTATACCCTTGTTGTTGAGCTTCAGTCAGCAGGTTACGCTCATCTTTACGCTTTGATTTTAGGTAAACATCACCTTGAGTGAGTTGCTCAAGTTGCTTGTATGTATCGCCTTTGTCGTTGGTTGACTTTGGAATCCAATGACGAAGGCCACCAGATAGCATCACATCGACACCAGTTTCTAGCATGTCTACAGCGATGCTGTTTTCGAGTGAACGATGTGGTTGGTGCGAGGCAAAAGCTGCAGGTGTCGCGTGCGTCATTCGGGTGTCTGATACTAAGCCTGTCGCTTTCCCTTTTGCTTTCGCTTTTTCCAAAATAGTTTCAACATGGTTGCCTTGGCTGTCGATACCAATCACTTCAGAAGCCGTTGGGATGCCTGTCGCTAACATTGTCGCAGAGCAGGCTGAATCGACAACAATCGCGTCTTCAGGGTTTGTCAAAGAGGAACCGATCACACCTTCTTGGGCCAGCTTATATATCGCGGTGGTTTCACCTTTGTAAATTGAGTGCGGCGCATGGTTCGCGTAGGTTTCTAGCAGGCCAACTTGTTGTGGGCCCATGCCATCGCCAATCATTAAAATAACGTTTTTGATTTCTGCCGATAGGGCATTGAAAGAGAGCGTCGAAGCCGCCACTGCGGTTACGATTGGGGTCACTAAGTGCTTCATTGTATATTCCTTATTTATAAAAGCGGTCGCATTAAAACAAGTATTTATTACGGAAATACTACAGTCATAAAAGATTCATATGAAAGCCATGGTTCTGTTCTATACCTAATACAAAAAAAGCTCACCGAAGTGAGCTTTGAACTAGGTTTAGGAGTTGAAAGTCATGAGCTAAAGTTACACCGCGTACGCAGTAATTTGGGCCACGATTTGATTAAACTCGGCTCCAGACTGCTGAGCAGTTTCGGATAACTCGAGTTTTCTTTCTTTTGCTTTTACCACGTTATCCAGTAGGTTTTGCAACTCCTCTTGCATCTCCTGAGGTAAGTGATGGTCTGCAAAATCGTTGTCGTCGCTGTGCTCAAGAGCAAAAGCGCGAATACGTTTACGAAGCTTGATCAACTCAGCCAGCGCGTCACGCTCATCTTCTGCTGCTTCTTGGGCTGCATCACGCGCACACTCAAACCTTGCCATCGCGATCCCTTCTGGTGACCAAGGATCGAACTCTGGCAGTTCTTCGATGTTGATGGTTGGCTCTACATAATCTTCTTGATGGCGAATGTCCAACGTTGTGGCACGAACGGCTGACACCATCAACATGATGGAAATGCCAAGCAATGGCAAACCACCAACGATCGCTGCGGTTTGTAAAGTGCTTAGGCCGCCCATGGATGCGGTGGTAAATTCTGGTTTTTCGTCTGGATCACCTAGCTTGATTTGTCCCATGTCGCTGAACACAACGTAAATCATGAAGATAAAGGCAGCAAGGCCAAGTGCAAGGTAGAGGAAACCGAGCTTGTCGGTCATAAAGGTCTTAGCAACCGCAATCCATTCTGCACCTTCTGTTGGAAACAAAATTAGAGGGAAAACAATCGAAAGGAGAAGCGCAATTGCGCCAAAAAAGTGGGTTTGTCTATAAGAGAAAATGCGTTTTTCACAGTTCATCATCCGTTAATGAATAGTGATCCATTATGGACTTGGATAAAAAACGCGTTCAAATGAGGTTCGTTGTCGTAACGAAAGAAACTCTTGTTTAATCAATTGATTATTGGTTGAATTTTAAACTCATGTCGCACGAAAGCTAGACTAGAGCCAAGATGATTCCACCCACAGTCAACGCCGCTGAAAGGTATTGGCCAGCAGAGTATGAGCCATCTTCCTCTTCTTCAATGGTGTCAGGATGATCCATCCCCAATGCTCCATGAGCAAAAGACTCTACTTGGTCACCGACGGTTTTATTTTCCGCTTCGACTTTTTTACTTTCGTGATCGATTTGCTTTAGCGCCGCAAGCAACGCTTTTCCTTCTGAGGAGAGCGTGACTTTGTTTTGCTCCACTTTTAATGGTGCTGCGTCGGCAACGTTTTCTGCCGTTTTGGCTTGGTCTACTTTGTTTTGCTGCGCCGCGTATGTATTGACTGAATTGCTTCCTACTGGATTCATCTGTTACCCCTTCGAACAACGACACTCGCTCATTGAGTGCAGGTAAAAAGCAGTTATCTTTATATCGACGGCGACAGACATTTCTTGAATCAATCAAATAAAAAATAGGTCTGTTTTTGCCGCTTCCTATGTATAAACAAAGTTGCTAGCAAAAAGCAGACCTATTTTTCTTCATCCTTTGTCAGACGATTCTGATCACTTACATTGTGAGTCGCTGTTACGTGTCGCTAAGTGTTTGTACGCAGCCATGCGATTTGCGTCTTGTACATAGCGCACGGGCGGTTCGAGCACCTCAAGCTGATAATCGGAGCCATCTGTAGTGATGTTTTCCGTTGGGGTAATCACCAGCACTTTTAAGCTTGAATTGCGATTCAAGATAGAAGCTGCTGTGCCTAAGCCACCTTCAGTATGGAATTTTCCGGCAACGTGAACCACTTGAGTACCTGGATGCTTTTCCAAGTATTTGACGATGGATTCCGCCATGGTTTCATCCCATGTTACCTGAGCTGCGTATTGTTTTTCGGTCTGCTCAGGCTTGCCATGGTGCATAGATGCCATGAACTTTTTTTTGTACGGGCTGTTCGCAGTGTTGACATCATCTGCAACAAAACTGCGCTCATCGCTATCGAGTTTATCTAGGTAATCGACACCTTGGCGGCCAATACAACGAACAATGTTTTTCGGTGCGTTTGAGGCGATGACTGGAATTTCAGCCTGCTTGGCAAACTCAACTAATGGGCGGTAATCACTTTCGTAATTTGGCCATGCATTACTTTGTTTCATGAAGTACTGCTCACCAATTTCACCGTTTAAGTAGGCATCTAAGAACGCTTGCTTGTCACGTGTCACTTGCTCCATTGAAAGGGCAAGAGGGCGATTCGCAGAAGATAACTGTTTTAACATGTCGGTCTGAAAACGGTGGATGCCAGCGTGCGTGTGCCATTCACCAATCAGAATTACATCGGCTTGTTGTATCTCGGGCGTTAATTGATTAACTGAGATAGCTTCACCAGAAGGGGCATGAAGTTGGTAGTCATAGAAACTGGTCACGTTGTCAGCAATGGTGTCGGGAGCGGTCGGTGCGTTTGACGCACAACCTGTCAGTAAGCCCGTAAAAATCAGGCCTAGGTTAGAAAAGCGCATTAAAAAAGCCTCCAAAAATGTCTGAATGATATTAATGGAGGCTGACAAATGAATCAATGGTAATGAGAACAATTAGCGTTACAGTTTATTCTTCATTCTCAGATTGAGCTGATTTCTTACGATAAACTCGTAACATAAAATCAGCCTCACATTGGAAAAGTGTAGATGAATTTAGCTCTTCACGAAGTTCATCGCTGGCTTTCCATGCAAATGGGGTCATTTGCAGTAAATCGAATGCCACGCCATCTTTTAAATCCATGACGTAGTTAAGCTTTTGTTGATGCTCAAGTTCGAATCCTTCGATGCTTTCTGGTTCTTCGTTGTGCAAACGAATTTCCTGATAGATACGCTCGCGGAATTGATATAGGTGACGACCTGCTGGTGTTACCGTAATGACCACACCGTTATCTCTAATTACACGTTGCAGCTCTTCCGCTTTACATGGTGCGTAGATGCGTAAAATCGCATCCAGAGATTGCTCTGCAAAAGGTAGGCGATGACTGGATGCCACGCTGAAATCGCAGTTAGGGTAGCGCTTAGAGGCGCAACGAATAGCGACTTTAGAGATGTCCAAGCCGTAAACATTTGCCGCTTCATTTTGAGCATGCAGAGACTGCTGAACTTGATCGGTGTAGTAGCCTTCACCACAACCAATGTCCAATAGCTGATGGCTTGTGCCTTCGGTGTACTTCGCACACAGGCGAGCAACTTCTTGGCGCATTGGATCGTAATGGTTGCCTTCTAGGAAACGACGACGTGCTTGCATCATTTCTTTGTTGTCACCTGGATCTTTTGAGCGTTTGTGATGTGCAGGCATCAAGTTGACGTAACCTTCTTTTGCTAAGTCGAATTGATGATTGTTTTCACACTTAAACGTCTTAGCTGTAAGCTCAAGAGGTTGGTGACATAGAGGACATTGATAGTTCATGACGATCTCTGGACTGGAAGTAGGGCGGAAAATTCTATCAAAAAGGGATGCGGCAAGCGAAACAAAAAAGCGCTTCGAGTCGTCGCGCTTTGGGTGCTGAATGAGCGGCATACTGGAGGAAAAATCATACCTTAGGTTTAGGTCACGTTTATCGCTGTTTTTTCTGGGTATGGTTGAGGCTTCCCTAGCGTTTGATAAAAGCCAATATGACAAAGAAAATTATCTTAGACACAGACCCTGGCATTGACGATGCGATGGCGATTCTTTTTGCAGAAGCACATCCAGACATAGAGCTAATGGGTATTACGACAGTTTATGGCAATGCGACCATAGACAATGCCACACAGAATGCTCTTTACCTAAAACAGAAGTTTGGTATGCAAGCGCAGGTTGCGAAAGGAGCGGATAAACCTTTAGTAAAAGCGCCGGTCGGAGCAACGGTTATTGTGCATGGTGAAGCCGGCTTTGGTGATGTGAAGGCGCCAAGTTTACTGAATGTGAGTGCCATTGATACGCCTGCCTATCGTTACATCATTGAAAGCGTTAGAGCGGAGCCGGGAGAAATTACCTTGGTGGCCGTAGGCCCTTTAACGAACCTTGCGCTTGCTTTGGAAGCGGACCCAGAAATCGTTAACTTGGTTAAAGAAGTGGTTGTGATGGGCGGCGCTTTCGGAGAAAACGACCATCGAGGCAATGTCACGCCATTTGCGGAAGCAAATATCCATGATGACCCTCATGCTGCCGATAAAGTATTCACTGCGTCTTGGCCTGTGGTGATTATTGGTTTGGATGTAACGGAAGAGAGTTTCTTTACCGGGCAATACCTAGACCAACTGCGAGAAGAGGCGGGTGAAGTAGGGCAATTTATTTGGGATGTCAGCCGCTCCTATTTGAAGTTTTACTCAGAGAAGGTTGGAATGAATGGTTGCTATGTCCACGATCCTTCCGCGATTGCCTATGTGATTGAACCTGAGCTATTCACCTTACGCAGTGGTGCCGTCAGGGTAGTTACCGATGGACCCGCAGAGGGGATGACGATTCAGAAAACGGAACAACGCAAATACATGCACGATGAGTGGCGTGCTTTCTCCGCGCAAAACGTTGGGGTTGGTGTGAAAAGCGATACACTGCTTTCACTGTATCGAGAGTCGATTATTCGTTATTCAAAGCGATAATGGAATGGGGTTATCGGTAATAGTCGATGACTTGCACGGATATCCACTCGCTGTCTTGCTGTAAGGGAAGAGTAAAAGCATTCGACGTTGGATATTGATTTTGATTGTCGTAGGTTAGGCCTTCAATCTTCTTGAATGGTTTGTTCTTGTCATAGAACATCTCAATGGTGACTGCCGTTTTTTGGTTTGCGGAAACTTGGAAACGGCAAATACCCGTCGGACAATACACATGAAATTGAGTTGGCGACAACTGCTTGTATTCGGCGACGTTCTTCGTGGGTTGTAACGAGACCTCAGTGTTGGCACAGCCAAACAATAAGCCCGTAAGAAGTGATATTGAATAAATGCGGTATTTCATGGTTATGCCATCATCTCGACTCATTTTGGTTGGTCTTAGTATGGCATGGGTAGCTCGTGTGTTGTGCTTGGGCGTTGTAAAAAAGGCCAGATGAGCCGGCCTTTAAACTGGATTACTGTGCTGAAATCACAGTGATAAGTTCGTGTGTCTCGCCTGGTTGTAACGTCTTGCCTTGCTCGATACTTGGCGCATGCACTGTCGACTCAACACACAGCATGGTTGCGTAGCCGTTGTCTGCCATGTCACCCATGCCTTGTGCGCCTTCTGCCCAAGGGTTCCAAAGCACTGCTGAGTTATGGCCTTGGTTTTCTACACTAAGAGTGCGATCCAAAACTGGATCTTTCACCAAAATTTGCGTTTCTGGCTGAGTGTAAACACGGTCGATAGTATCGGTTAGCTGAAGAACTTCGCCACCTTGGCAGACTTCGCCTGCTTTTAGACTGTCGATGTATTCAGGGCCCATACCCGTCGTTTGTGCTTGCTTAATATCACCAACGTTTAGGTAAGTGTGCAGTGCACCAGAGAATGTCCACTCTTTATCATCAATGTTCATGACTTTCAATGTCACTTTTAGCTCATCGCTGATTTCAACGACAAGACGAGCATCGAACATGTGTGGCCAAATGTTATGAATCTCTTCAGTTGGGAAAAGGGCGAGTTCAACGATCACACCATTGTCGTTTTCACGGTGCTCAACCAATTCCCATTCTGCCGTGCGTGCAAAACCATGTGCTGGTGCTGCGATACGGCCAAACCAAGGCCAACAAACCGGAATACCGCCGCGAAGTGCTGCTTTACCATCGAAGATAGCTTTTTCGCTCATCCAGATCAGATCTTGCTTTCCGGCAGGAGTGAACGATACGACATGACCACCATGTAGTGCGATAGCTGCAGTTGCTTTCTCATGAATAACGCGGACGATTTTAATCTGATCAACTTCGACGATAGTGACGTTATCAGATAGCACGGTTAGGGCTGGGAGAGTTTTTAAATCCATGTGTAGTTTCCTATCGCTGGGAGAGAGCTTTCGACAAGCTTCGCATATTGAATGCAACTTCGAGTCTTCATTCTCTCAAATTCCAGATACAAAAAAGGCGACTCTAGAGCCGCCTTTTATTCAAATCTTATGTTTCAAACACAAGCTTCGCTAATTGCTTTTCAGCTAAGTAATAATTACTTAGAGATGTGAGCGATTAGGTCTAGAACTTTGTTTGAGTAACCGATTTCGTTGTCGTACCAAGATACAACTTTAACGAAGTTATCAGTTAGAGCGATACCAGCTTTAGCATCGAATACTGAAGTTTGAACTTCACCGATGAAGTCTTGAGAAACAACTTGGTCTTCAGTGTAGCCTAGTACACCAGCTAGTTCGCCTTCAGAAGCTTCTTTCATTGCTGCACAGATAGCTTCGTAAGATGCGCCTTCTTTTAGATTAACTGTTAGGTCAACTACAGAAACGTTAGCTGTTGGTACGCGGAAAGCCATACCAGTTAGCTTGCCGTTTAGTTCTGGAAGAACAACGCCTACAGCTTTAGCAGCACCAGTTGATGATGGGATGATGTTTTGAGAAGCACCACGACCACCACGCCAGTCTTTAGCAGAAGGACCGTCTACAGTTTTTTGAGTTGCTGTAGTAGCGTGAACTGTAGTCATAAGACCAGATTCGATACCGAACTTGTCGTTAAGAACTTTAGCGATAGGCGCTAGACAGTTAGTAGTACAAGAAGCGTTAGAAACGATATCTTGACCAGCGTAAGTTGCGTGGTTAACGCCCATTACGAACATTGGAGTAGCGTCTTTTGATGGACCAGTTAGAACAACTTTCTTCGCACCAGCAGTGATGTGCTTACGTGCAGTCTCGTCAGTTAGGAAAAGACCAGTTGCTTCAGCTACCACGTCAACGTCGATAGCATCCCATTTTAGGTCTTCTGGGTTGCGCTCTGCAGTTACACGTACAGTTTTACCGTTAACGATTAGGTTACCGCCTTCAACTTCAACAGTACCGTTGAAACGGCCGTGAGTTGAGTCGTACTTAAGCATGTATGCCATGTAATCTACGTCGATAAGGTCGTTAATACCTACAACTTCGATGTCGTTGCGCTCTTGCGCTGCACGGAATACGAAACGACCGATACGGCCAAAACCGTTAATACCTACTTTGATAGTCATTATAGTTGCTCCACAACTTAATTTCTGATTAAAGATAACTGGTAGTAAAATTACAGAATCCAGTAAACATCTGCAACAGATAATCGGACTTAACTTGTTTAAAGTCAAAAAAAAGCGACGCTTTTTTTAACAATTCTTCGCAAATGCTCGTTTTTTAAACTTTTAACTGGTTATTCTACATCCCAGTTGGCGTAATATAACTTCCGAGATAAGAACTCGTATCAATTAATTACACATGGTGTCCTGGTGAGAAAGTATGTGCTACAACTGTTACGAGAAGCAAGTTTTTTGCTAAAAAAGTCATTGCCAAAAATAAGAAATAAGGAACAGAAATTGGTAGAACAAAGCGGAAGAAAAGTAACGAAGTCCGATGAACATTGGCGTGAGCAGCTCTCTGATGAAGAGTTTCGCGTTTGTCGTGAGCAAGGAACAGAGCCTCCGTTCTCCGGTAAACTGCTTCATAATAAGGAGGCGGGTGTCTACGCTTGCACATGCTGCAATGCCCCTCTATTTGTCTCCGATAACAAGTACGATTCTGGCTGTGGATGGCCAAGTTTTGATGCGCCAATTAACGACACTGCGGTGCTTTATCTTAAGGATCTGAGCCACGGAATGGTGCGAACTGAGATTCGATGTGCGGCTTGTGATAGTCATTTAGGTCACGTCTTTGAAGATGGGCCACAAACGACAGGCGAACGCTATTGTGTAAACTCGGTGTCGTTAATTTTCAACAAATCCGACCAATAACGCCATTTGAGGCTGAAAGAATGTTCCATCCTTTCAATTAATAAAATGCAAAGCGGTTATACGGTGCAAATAAAAACTCCCGATACGAACGGGAGTTTTTTATTTTATAAATCGACTGGAATCATTTTTGGTGAATAATTCCCTTTATTGATTGCCTTCGATATAGATTTAGCCAGATCATCTAACTGTTCATATTGCCCTTGATCGGAAAAGTTGAACATGCGCTTTAATTGTTGTTCATCGGCAAGGGGAACATCGAAGCGTTTAGCAACCATCGCCCATAAGTAAGCTTGCTCTTTGTTCCCCATACCTTGGTTAATGCTCGCTAATGATTTCAAGATCGCAGGGTTTAAGGTTTTCTCATTCGACATTGAGAGCGAGTTATGCAGCAATGTTAGTGTCTTTTGTGGATCGCGGTTCGTGTAGAAAGTTGCGAGTGCATATTGCATTTCGGCAGTATTTAACTCTGGTTTCCCTTCCATTTGTAAAAACTGGCGACGTGCTTGATTATCGCCGGTTTGAGACCACAAGAAATACAGCGTGGCTGGATCTTTCGACCCTTTCAGTTCCGCAACGATACGATCCAACTCATTAATACTGTGCACCAAAGCATCAAAGCGTTTACGTTTTAACGCACTTTGGTCGATAGGTGTGATTTGCGAAGCGAGTTCTAGGCATTTGCGATACTCAGCAACTAAGCCATATTCGATTACTTGATTGGCTTCTGATGGATCTTTGAGAAGTTCAAAGCGATGCCAAACCAAATTCGTTCGTGGAATGCGACATTGACCGTCGTCCATATTGAGGTTCTCACAACGAAGCTGCGGATTTTTCTCGCACAATTCTTCTGTGGTGACGTTGCCTTCGAAGCAACCTGTGAATGTCAGGCTGGCAAGCCCTGCTAGTAACCAGTATGTTCGTTTCATGGTTTTGCTTGTGATCCGTTACACCAATTCATTTTCGGGTTCTTGACTCTGCTTTCTATACCGTTATGTTCTGTAAATAGAATGTAATAAGAAGGTACATTATGGACGCAGAACAATTATTAAATGCGATAACTCCAGAAGTCTACGAACGATTGGTTTACGCAGTAGAGACAGGAAGATGGCCTGAGGGTACACCACTTTCTCAAGAGCAGCGAGACTCATGTATGCAAGCTGTGATGTTGTATCAATCAAAACACAACACAGATGCACAGCACATGACGGTTGCCGCTGGTGGTGAAATTAGCTTTAAATCTAAGCAAGAATTGAAGAAACAGTTCAGCCAAGAAGAGCAAGACATCGTTCGCGTGAACCCAAACCTGAACTAAACGGTGCACTCTGTTCACCGGATAACTTCGTTAAAGCAAAAAGCCCAATTCACGTGAATTGGGCTTTTTCGTCTCTTGTTGCTGGGCTATGGGTCTACTTGTTGTGTATTGGAATCACTTATTGTGCTATGGCGTCATTCTTTGCACTGTGAACCTGGTTATAGGCTCATTTCACCACGTAGGACTTCTTGCATCTTCTGTTTTATTTCTTCGTAAGACAAATCTTGGCTCAGAAGGTAGTGAAGTTTTGCCAATGCCGCTTCGGGTGTCATGTCGAAACCACTGATTACGCCAGAGTCAGCCAGAGCACAGCCCGTCGCGTAGCCACCCATATTTACCTTACCGGCTAGGCACTGAGTCAAGTTCACTACGATAACGCCACGCTCAGATGCTTCTTTAAGGTGACCAAGTAGTTCTGGGTTTTGCGGAGCGTTACCCACGCCAAACGTCAGTAGAATCATTGCGTTCACTGGCTGGCGAAGCGTGTTGCGAATCACTTCGTGTGAAATCCCAGGGTACATGGTGATCACACCGATTGGTTGCGGCGTGATGTTGTGTAATTTGAAATCACCTTCAGGTTTTGCGCCCACAGTAATATTGCTGCTGATCTGAATGTTGATACCTGCTTCCAGAAGTGGAGGTAGGTTTGGTGAAGTGAAGGCATTAAAACCATCGGCATGAGACTTGGTACTGCGGTTACCGCGCATCAACTGGTTGTTGAAGAACAACGTCACTTCATTGATAGGGTAGTTTGCCGCAATGTGCAGTGCGTTAAGAAGGTTTGCTTGACCGTCTGAGCGCAATTCTGCCAGTGGAATTTGTGAGCCTGTCACGATTACTGGCTTACCTAGGTTCTCCAACATGAAAGACAAAGCAGAAGCTGTGTATGCCATGGTGTCGGTACCATGCAGAATCACAAAGCCATCGTATTTGTCGTAGTTGTCACGGATGTCGTCTGCGATTTGCTGCCAGTCAGCTGGCGTCATATCTGATGAGTCGATCAGAGGCTCGTACTCATGGATAGTGTATTCCGGCATTTCTGGGCGGTGGAACTCGGGCATACTGGCTAATTGCTTTTCCATAAAGCCAGCCACAGGCACGTAGCCGTGATCCGATTTTTGCATACCGATGGTGCCACCGGTGTAAGCGATGTAGATATGTTTTCTAGTCATCGTTCTACTTTACTTCATGTAGGGGAACAGTGGCGGGGATTATAGCGAAATGAAACCTAATAAAAAGGGGCATCTCGCACAGAGATGCCCCTTTTTGACTGAGCTAGGAAAGCTATTGCACTTGGCAGTTCAAACAGAAGGCGTATTGGCCTTTTGGATCGTTGAAGCTCTGCATAATGCTTGCATCTTGCTCAAGCTGTTGAGCTACAGGCTGTAAGCTCTTTGGTAAGAAGCTTGTTGCATCGATACCCAAAGACACTTTCACTTGGTTCATGAACTCCTGGACGAACTGTTCTGTCGGTGATAATGGTTCTTCAACCCAGTAGAGCTCATAGTCTTCTACTTCAGCCAGTTTCGCTGCCAATTTCACCGCGTCATCAAAGTCACCCATTTGGTCTACAAGGCCGAATGACATTGCATCTTGACCTGTCCAAACTCGACCTTGAGCGACTTTATCTACTTCGTCTAGTGACATATCTCGGCTTGAGCCAACCAGAGAGATAAAGCGCTTGTAGCCATGTTCGATACCGAGCTGGAATGCTTGAGATGCACCATCTGAAAGACCCGTCGTGATGCCATCACCAGAGAAAGGTGATGTGCCAACGCCATCGGTACTGATACCTAGTTTGGTAAAGCCTTTTTCAAATGTCGTGATAACACTGAAGATGCCAATCGAGCCCGTTAGCGTGGTTGGCTGCGCAACAATCTTATCTGCACTCATTGAGATCCAGTAACCGCCTGAAGCCGCTAAGCTAGACATCGAAACCACAACCGGTTTACCTGCTTCTTTTAACGCTTCTACTTCGTTACGAATCACTTCAGAGGCAAAAGCGCTGCCTCCAGGGCTGTCGACACGCAGGACAACCGCTTTAACTTTGTCGTCGTTGCGAGCTTGACGAAGTAGGCTTGCCACCGTGTCACCGCCAACGGTACCGCGCGGTTGTTGGCCATCCATAATGGCGCCGCTTGCTACGACAACAGCAATGTCATTTTCAGACGTCGTTAGGTTAGGGTGCATGGTCGCTAGGTAATCGTAGTAGCCAATTGCGTTGTAACTATCTTTACCGTCACTGCCGAACTCTTTTGCGAACAGCTTGCGTACGTCTTGACGTGTTGCTAGCTCATCGACTAGGCCCATTTTAACGGCCAGTTGCGCAAGGTCACCATCGACTGATTTCATCTCAGCAAGCAATTCATCCATGGTTGGATTTAGTGCTTTGGCATCGATATTACGGTTGGTTGCTACGTCATCAACAAAGGCACTCCAAAGCTGAGTGATCCAGCGCGTCGCCGACTCTTTTGCCGCATCAGACATGTCATCACGAATAAATGGCTCAATTGCAGACTTGTAAGTACCTACTCGGAATACGTGAGTCGATACTTCTAACTTCTCTAACAAGGTTTTGTAGTACATCGAGTAAGAGCTGTAGCCCTTAATCAACACACCACCATCCGGAGCGAGGAAGATTTTATCTGCGTAGCTCGCTAGATAATATTGGCTTTGGTTGTAGAAATCGCCGACTGCATAAACAGGTTTGCCAGACGTTTTAAATTCATTCAGCGCTTTGGCGATATAACGAAGTTTGGTCAGGTTAGTCTCAGGCATATCGCGCAGCGCCAGGACTAGGCCAGATACCTTAGGATCGTCTTTCGCGTAGCGAATGGTATCGACGATGTCGAATAATACGTTCTCTTTCGGCATCTCGTTACCAAGCACAGAGCCAGCTATCGAGTCCATCGGGTTTACGTAACGGCGCTGCTCAACGATAGGCCCTGAAAGGTTCATTACCAGCGCGGATTCTTTTTCCACGGTTGGCTGACTTTCGTCAGTGTAGGTAAAGGCAAAGTAGAAAACGGCAATCATTACCAGGAAGATCAGGTTTGCCAGAGCAAGTCTGACAAAGGTGATGGCTTTCCATATCCCCTTAAATATCAGACCAATAAATTTGAAGAGTTTTTTCATCTTGTCTCCATTACGAGATAGTCATTCCCTAATCTTACAAAGTATGGGTTCTTATCTCTAAGATCTCAAAAGATAACAATTTTTTTAGCTTATCACGTCAATTCAACAATTGGCATATTTTAACGTGAGATTGACGCGTGTTGCAAAAATGTAAACGGTCGTTTGATCTTTTGGTTTTTGCGGCGTACTGTGGTCAGACCACAACAATAAAAATGGATGTTTAGTGATGTCTGCCATGTACCCAAACTTGTTAAAGCCACTGGACTTAGGTTTTACACAGCTACGAAACCGTGTCCTGATGGGATCAATGCACACAGGCCTAGAAGAGCATAAAGAAGGTCTACAGAAGCTTGCGGCGTTTTACGAAGAACGTGCAAAAGGTGGTGTAGGTCTTATCGTGACGGGCGGTTTCTCCCCTAATCTACGTGGTCGATTACATCCTTTGAGTGCAGAATTTAGTAAGCCAAAACATGCTAAAGCACACAAGGTAGTGACAGAAGCAGTACATAAACACGGCGGTAAAATTGCCCTACAAATCCTTCATGCTGGACGCTACGCGATGCACCCATTCGCGCAAAGTGCGTCGGGCATGAAAGCACCGATTGCTAAGTTCGCACCGAGCGAAATGAGCGACCGTCAAATTAAGAAAACCATCGACGCTTTTGCTAATAGCGCTGAGCTTGCGCAACTGGCTGGGTACGATGGTGTCGAACTGATGGGTTCAGAAGGCTACTTGATTAACCAATTCCTTTGTAAACGCACCAATATGCGTTACGACGAATGGGGCGGTAGCTATAAGAAACGCATGCGCTTCCCAGTTGAAATCGTCAAAGCCGTACGCAAGGCCGTGGGGGAAAAGTTCATTATCATCTTCCGCCTTTCGATGCTTGATTTGGTTGAGCAAGGCAGTACATTTGAAGATGTTATCGAGTTAGCAAAAGCGCTAGAAGAAGCAGGCGTGACCATCATTAACACGGGTATCGGTTGGCACGAAGCACGAATTCCGACTATTGCTACTCAGGTTCCTCGTGGTGCGTTCACGTGGGTGACAGAGAAAGTCAAACCTCATGTGTCAGTGCCAATTATCACCTGTAACCGTATCAACACTCCAGATGAAGCCGAGCGAATTCTTTCTTCAGGCCACGCAGATATGGTGTCGATGGCACGTCCGTTTCTGGCAGACCCATATTTTGTCGCTAAGGCAGAGCAAGAAAAGTCGCAGCTTATTAACACCTGTATTGGCTGTAACCAAGCGTGTCTGGACAATGTATTCAAAGGTAAGCGCGCAAGCTGTTTGGTTAACCCGCTTGCGTGTTACGAAACGGAAATCGTTGTTGAAGACGCTTTCAAGAAGAAGAATATCGCCGTTGTTGGCGCTGGCCCTGCTGGTTTAGCGTGTGCGACGACGCTGGCAGAGCGCGGCCACAAAGTGGATCTGTTTGAGAAGAACGATCGCATTGGTGGTCAGTTCCGCTTAGCGATGCAGATCCCGGGTAAAGAAGAGTTCCGTGAGACCATTCGTTACTTTGCTAACCGCATTGAAGAAACAGGGGTGAACCTTCACCTAGAGACAGAAGCCAATTACGACCTGCTTACCGAATACGATGAAGTCGTCATGGCATCTGGTGTTGAACCACGCAAAGTGAAAATTGATGGTATCGATAATCCTGAAAAAGTGATCGATTACCAAACGCTGATTCGAGATAAAACGCCTGTGGGCGAAAAAGTCGCAATCGTCGGTGCTGGTGGTATCGGTGTCGATGTCGCTACCATGATCACTGAGCCTGTCGGTCAGACGCTGGATGATTGGTTGCATGAATGGGGCATCGACAAAGAAATGTCTCAACCGGGTGGCCTATATCCTTATCCAGATGCTGTTAGCGATAAAGAAGTATGGGTACTTCAACGTCGTAAAGGGCGTGTTGGTAAAGGGCCGGGCAAAACCACAGGTTGGATTCATAAAAGTACGCTAGAGAAACGTGGTGTTCACCTTTACGGTGGGGTGTCGTACGACAAGATTGATAATGCTGGTTTGCACATCCATGTGAATGGTAAAGAGCAGTTGCTAGAAGCCGACAAAGTGGTGATTTGTGCAGGGCAAGAATCGGTTCGCCCGTTTGAAGACAAATGGCATGAGTTGGGAGAGAAGCTACACATTATTGGTGGCGCAGATCATGCAGGTGAGCTCGATGCGGTTCGTGCCATTCGTCAAGGCGTCAAACTTGCTGTGAAACTCTAAAACGTAACCTCAAAAATAGTTTTTTCATTCGTTCTTAACCTTTTATCGCTGCGCCAAGTGCGCAGCTTTTTTTTGGTCTAAATCCCTAGAAAACAGGTTGTTATTCGAAAGTTTGGATTATGCTAAAGTGAGCTGCGTAAAAATAATAATTCAATCAAATAAGGACTTGCTCATGGAAGCTCTCGATCTTTTGCTCAACCGTCGTTCTATTGCCAAGCTGTCTGAGCCTGCGCCAGAAGGTAAAGCGTTGGAGAATATTATTCGTGCAGGTCTGCGCGCGCCAGATCATGCAGGTTTGACACCCTGGCGCTTTGTCATTGCACAAGGTGACGGTTTAAAGAAATTATCAGACATTCTTGTGAAAGCGGCTGAAGCAGAAAGCAGCGAAGAGGCCGTGATCGAAAAAGTGAAAAACGCACCTTTCCGCGCGCCAATGGTGATTACAGTTATTGCCAAAGTAACGGAACATGAGAAAGTCCCTGCGTTGGAGCAATACCTTTCGGCTGGTTGTGCTGCTCAAGCGATGCAAATGGCCGCAGTCGCACAGGGTTTCCAAGGTTTTTGGCGTTCAGGCAAGTGGATGTTCCACCCAGAAGTACACCAAGCTTTTGGTCTTGAAGGCGAAGACCAAATTGTCGGCTTCTTATATCTTGGTACGCCTGGGTGTACGCCGATGAAGGTGCCAGAGCGCGATTTATCCAAATTTGTCGAGTTCCAATAAGACCGATTGGTGCCTCACTTACTGTTTATCTGTACAGTTTTTCTTGATTTGTTAGGGCTACATTAGATAATGTGGCCCTAATTATTATGATTTCCAAAACGTTATGTCTCGTCTGTTTATTGCTGAAAAACCAAGTTTAGGCCGTGCAATTGCGGCTGCACTGCCAAACCCTCAAAAGAAAGATCAAGGCTTTATCCGCTGTGGTAATGGCGATGTGGTGACTTGGTGTATTGGTCACTTGCTGGAGCAAGTAGAACCAGATGCTTACGACGAACGCTACAAAAAATGGAATATGGCAGACTTGCCGATTGTCCCACAGCAGTGGCAGCTGAGACCGCGAAAAAGCGCCAGCAAACAGCTCACGGTAATACGTAAACTCCTCAAAGATGCGACAGAAGTTATCCACGCAGGAGACCCCGACCGAGAGGGGCAATTGTTAGTGGATGAGGTGTTGGATTACTGCAAGCTCTCCAAAACCAAAAAAGAAGCCACACAACGCCTACTGATCTCTGACTTGAACTTACCTGCGGTCAAGCGTGCCTTGAGCTCGATGCGCAGTAATCGCGACTTCATACCTCTTTCTGTTTCAGCTCTGGCGCGTTCTCGTGCTGATTGGCTCTATGGAATGAACATGTCTCGCGCCTATACCCTGTTGGGCCAAAAAGCGGGCTATCAAGGTGTCTTATCAGTAGGGCGAGTTCAAACTCCGGTACTTGGCTTGGTGGTTCGCCGCGATGAAGAGATCGAAAACTTTGTACCGAAAGATTACTTCACTCTGCATGCTTTAATTCCTTATCAAGATCAAAATGGCGCATTTGATATTCGCGCTCGTTGGAAACCAAGTGAAGCTTGTAAGCCTTGGCAGGACGAAGAAGGACGGGTATTGAGCAGAAAGTTGGTTGAGAACGTAGCAAACCGCATAGCTAATCAACCTGCCAAAGTGACCGAGTCTGAACAAAAGCAAACCAAGCAATCAGCACCGCTTCCGTATTCGTTATCCGCACTGCAGATTGATGCGGCAAAACGCTATGGCATGAGTGCTCAGGAGGTATTGGATACTTGTCAGGCGCTGTATGAAAAGCATAAGCTCATTACGTATCCACGTTCGGACTGTCGTTACTTACCATTGGAGCATTACTCGCAAGCAGGCTCTGTTACATCGGCTATCGCTAACAATGCCAAAGAACTACAAAGCGCAGTGCAAGGTGCAGACTTATCGATTAAGTCCAAGGCGTGGAACGACAAGAAAGTCGATGCCCACCATGCGATCATTCCAACGCCGAAGCAGGCAAATGTGAATGCGTTATCTGGCAATGAGATGAAGGTTTATCAACTGATTGCTCGTCAATACTTGATGCAATTTTATCCAGCGGCGGTATATGCCGAGGCTAAATTGGTGTTTGATATTGCTGGTGGTAAATTTATCGCCAAAGGTCGCCAACTGGTTTCTCCAGGCTGGAAAGCGTTAATGGGAAAAACGGATAAAGAAGACGATGGCATTGATGCTGTCCCGCCGCTCGCAGAAGGCACGGTGTTGACCTGCCGAGAAGGTGAAATCAAAGATCGTAAGACTGAACCGCCAAAGCACTTTACAGAAGCAACACTGCTTCAGGCCATGACGGGTATTGCTCGTTATGTTGCAGACAAAGAACTGAAGAAGATCCTGCGCGACACTGATGGCTTAGGAACAGAAGCGACTCGAGCCGGTATTCTGGATACGCTTTTTAAGCGTCAGTTGCTGACTCGTCAGGGTAAATCAATTTTGAGCTCACCAGCGGGGCGAGGCTTGATTCATGCCCTACCAATGGATGCGACCTATCCTGATATGACGGCGCACTGGGAACACCAGTTGCAAGGAATGGCAGAACGAAATCAAGCGTATCAGCCTTTCATGCAAGCGTTAGAGCAGCGCATTGATGGATTAATGGGAGAGGTGAAATCGGGCCCGATTCCTGATTCGTTACGTCATTTGCCTAAAGTCGAGCGCCCGGCATTCAAACGTAAAAAACGCAGCTATTCGAAGGGCGGTGCGTCGAAATCAAGCTCAGGGAAGCGGAAGTCTTCATAACAGCTGAATGAAGTAAAAGCGGCAATCTAATGCGTATAAGCTCAAAGAATGCCGCCTTGTATTTCAATGTAATGACCTATCTGTATTCAAACAGCTCTAATCAAACAAGTCATCATTGTTTTGGATTGCACCACGCACGTCGTCTTGCGTTAAGACACGCTTCCCTAAATTCTGTTTTACTTGTCGTCCCAAGTCGACAAGAGCATCTCTGTTCTCTTGAGTCTGACGTTTCCCTGCACTTCTTAAGCAGTAATTGAGCTCATGATCTTCACTGAAATTGACCAGATCTTTATCTGCAGCCATATTTACTCTCCTTAATGGTGGATGTCATCACTAAGTCTGGTTTGAAAGTGGTGAAAATCAAGCTAAGTCATGGGAGTAAGGTTGGCAGGGTATGGTAATGAAACAACACGCTTCTCATTAATGCTTCATAAGTCATTGATTTGTAAAGTCTACCAAGGCAGTTGAGTTCCGTCGTAATTAATAAACTGACCGGAGTTTTTTTGGGTACTTTGCGCAATCACTTTTGCTAACCCTGCCGCAGAGGTTTGGGTTTCGATAAGGGCGTTAGGCCCTCCCATTGCAGTGCGTACCCAACCCGGGTGTAGCGCAAGTACGGAGAAACCTTCACTTGTTAAATCATTAGATAAGCTTTTCACAACAGAATTGAGCGCCGCTTTAGAAGAACGATAGATATAACCACCGCCGGAGGTGTTTTCTGTCATGCTGCCGACTTTAGATGAGATACAGGCAATCTTCTTCGTTCTAGCTGCTTGTAAAAGCGGATAAAAAGCCTCAACCAACTTTAGTGGTGCGATGGTGTTTATCTCGAAGACCTTTCGCCATTCCTCAACATCTGTATTACCAAAGCCATAGCCTTTAGGCCCATAGTAGCCTGCATTGTTGATCAGAAGATCGATGGCTGGGAGTTCTTTTGCTAGTTGGGCAACTTGCGGGTAATTCGTCACATCTAATTCGTGTAACGTCAGTGTGGCATAGGTCGACGCTAATGCTTGAAGCTCTTTGCTTTCTGCAAGGTTACGGCTAGTCGCATGTACTTGATCGCCTTGTTGCAAATACAGTTCAGTTAAACTTAAGCCTATCCCACGGTTTGCACCAGTAATAAAGACTGTTTGACTCATGTTCGTACCTATCTATTTGACTCAGTGAGGTTAATTTAAGACAGGACCATTGTGTTAGCTCAAAGCGATAAAATCAACCAACCACCACGCGCTGAACATCATCGACATAAACAGGGACATCGCACAGAAAGAGCCAAAGAAAGCTCCAAGAATTGTATATAGGGTTTTATTCATAGCAAAAGGAAATTAATTGATATTGAAAATCATTATCAATTAATTTCCTTTTTAATCAACGCTTGAAGTTGGTACTATTTCACAACGATTTATGAAAAGAATGTCTCATGCTGCCTCTGATTTATCATCCCATTTACTCACAACTTGATCTGCCGGAAGGCCATCGCTACCCAATCATGAAATATCACCACCTGCATCAAGCGGTATTGGAAAAGTTAGGGAGCGAAGATTGGGGAGGGAAAATTGAGTTCTTCCAACCAACCCCTCTAAGTACGGATGAAATTAAACGTGTTCACAGTGAAGAGTATGTAGACCTGTTAGTGACTGGTGCAATGCCCGCGGCAAAAATGCGTCGGATCGGTTTTCCGTGGAGTGAAGCTTTGATAACACGAACGCTGACATCAACAGCGGGTACAGTGTTAACGGCAGAGAAAGCACTAGAGCATGGTATCGCCATTCATCTCAGTGGTGGTTATCACCATGCGCATAAAGACTTTGGCAGCGGCTTTTGTCTTTTCAATGATCTTGCTATCGCGGCGAAGCACATGCTTGATCATGAGCATGTCGACAAAGTGATGATTATTGACAGCGATGTACACCATGGTGACGGCACTGCCACCTTGTGCAAGGATGAGGGAGATATCATCACGTTATCGTTTCATTGTGATAAGAACTTTCCTGCGAGAAAACCAGATTCCGATCTTGATGTTCCTTTTCGTCGTGATACTGACGATGAAACCTTCCTGATGACGTTTAAAGAAGTCGTCCAAATGGCGATCAACTTACACCGTCCCGATATGGTCATCTATGACGCAGGCGTGGATATTCATACTGACGATGAACTGGGCTATTTCAACGTGTCAACAGAAGGGATATTTGAGCGAGACCGCTTCTTAATGCAGTTGATGAAAGACCGAGGCATTCCTGTTGCCGCAGTTGTTGGTGGTGGTTACCGTAGTGAGCACGCGGATTTGGTGCCTATTCATATGCAGCTTATCGATGCAGCAGAACGGGTTTATAAACATCGATAAAAAATCTGCAATAGTGGAGAGGCGAGACTCAGAAGTCTCGCCTTTTTTATTAGGTGACGATCAGAACCTACACTTAAAGTGGGCAAAGTCAAAAGTGAGGTTGCAGCATATGAATTTTACGGAAAAGGTGCGACTACGGGAAAAAGCAATCGAAGATCTATATTTTGCTAAGGTTGATCGGAAGCTGATAGAAGCGTTGCATGAGAAACAAAATCAACAAGTGTTACCTGTACCGTCGGAGCGCGATGAAGACGATATTAGCCAGTAATGGCTGTGAATATTCGAATGGGATTTAGAGCTGGGAATCCTTTCCCAATTTTATTTTCCTAGCCTTTGACGTTGTCTAAAACAACAAATGGATGGATTTAGCTTATGCAGTAAGATGCTTCTGCGATATGCCGAGGTGAATAATAGGCCGTCTGATAACTCTTCGGTAGTTACAAACACTTTATAATTCACCTGACAGAAAATGTAATCAGCAACTAACCTGTTGATTGGTAAGGTGACACCTCAGGTTTTGAGTTTTTTAGTTATAATGAACTATTGTTGATTAAATTTACTGAATAGATGGTTTTTATCACTTTAACTGCTTTCGTTTGCGCGAAATTGGCTATTAAATTATTTTTCGAGTGAATTATAGGGTGTGGTTAATATGTGTTTTATAGATAAATAACGTTTGGTTTGCTTATGGCAGTCAAGTTTATCAATTTATGAATGAGATAGGATAATACCTTTAAATTCATAAAATTAAATAAACTATTCGGACTGTATATGAACCATCAACGCATTTCCAATACCATCTCATTTAAAGGACGAGGGGGAGAGTTTTTTGGCATCTGGATTGTCAATGTTCTACTTTCTATCGTTACACTTGGAATTTACTCTGCTTGGGCCAAAGTAAGAACAAAACGCTACTTCTACGGTAACACGTACATCGACGGTGATAACTTTGAGTATCATGCCGAGCCAATGCAAATCTTAAAGGGGCGTTTAGTCGCGCTGGCGATTATATTGGTGTGGGGTATCGCAAACTCATTTATTCCCCAACTTGCACTTGTGCTATTACTTCTGTTTTATGTTGCTCTTCCTTGGTTGTTATGGAGCAACGCAAGATTTGATTCTGCAATGACGAGTTACCGCAATGTTCACTTCTCTTTTAATTCGTCACTGAAAGATGCATACATCACCATACTTGGCCGAGGCTTCGGTGCAGCGCTGGCGGTCATGGTTTTCATTGTTATCTGTGTAGCGGTTGCGAGCGTTTCGCAAGCTGCGTCGGTTATTTTAGGACTTTGTTCAGTCGTCGTTATGGCCGCACTTTATGGTTGGGTTGTGGTTGGCGTTCAACGCTACTTTGTTAATGGCTACCGTTATGGTGATTGGCAGTTTAGTGGTGAACTTGAAACCAGTTTCTTTGTAAAAACCTACCTGAAAGCCGCAGCAATTGGTCTTAGCACGGCTGTCGCGATTGCGATTGTGGCGGTCATTGTAATGGTTGGGAGCTCAGGGCTCATGGAAGCTGCAGCGGGCGACTTGGCTTCACTGAATAAATCTAGCCCTGTCATTACGATGGTTGTCATGTACCTTGGTATGATTGGCCTAACCATCGGCTTGACGGCATACACAGCAACAAGAACTCGTAACTACTTGTTCTCTCAAATGAAGCTAGAAAAAGAAGGACAAGAAGAAAATAACTTTACGTTTAAGTCTACCTATACAGTTAATGGCTACATGTGGCTGATTATCTCAAACTTCTTATTACAAGTTGTGACCTTGAGTATTGCGAGACCATGGGTAATGGTTCGTACTTCTCGCTATGTTGCTGATAAGACGGTTGTCGTTGGAGACATGAGCCAACTTAAAGCAGCAGACCAAGATTCAAAAGTGAAATCAGCGATTTCTGATGAAGTGGCACAAGCCTTCGATCTTGGAGTTGGGATCGGTTAATGCAGTTTAAAGGGACCGCGTTTCCACCAAAAAGCTCTGAGCGACATCAAGCCATATTGAATGTCGCTCAAACCAACTCGCTGAGCTTGATTGTTGCTGACAATATCTTCAGCTGTGATCAGCAGCATGCAGAGGTTACTGCTCCAGTTGGTAACTTACCCGTCAGATTTAAGCTGCCCAATGGTTGGGTTTTTGTTACCGAACGGACTGATGAAGTGTCTCGATGGCTACAGGCAAATAAAAGATCGAGCTTCGTTGACAAAATAGAATCAAACTGGCTTGCTTGGGTAGTGTCTGTGATGGCATGTATTGCCGTTGTGCTCGGGGGGTATTATTACGCGCTTCCTTGGGTGAGCAACAAAGTCGCATACGCGATTCCTGACAGTGTCTCAGTTATACTTGGTGAAAAGGTACTCGAAAGTTTGGATTCCCGTTGGGAACCGAGCGAGCTGAGTAAGGCCGAACAAGAAGCCATTCGAAGTAGGGTAGAGCAGCACTTAACACAGTTAGAGGCTCTGCCTTACCAAGTAGAGATTGTTTTTCGATCTTCTGAGCTAGGAGCGAATGCGTTTGCCTTACCCGGTGGAAAGATTGTGTTGCTCGATGAATTAGTTTCGCTGTCTAAAAACCAGCAACAACTGGACAGTATTATTCTTCACGAGCTTGGTCATATTCATCATCGCCACATGCTAAAGAGGTTGGTGTATTCGAGTGTCCTTTCTGTTGGTGTCGCTCTTTTAACTGGTGAAAGCTCTGGCATCGTGGACAATCTTGCCGGCGCAAGTGTGTTTGTGTTGTCCAGTGGTTACTCCAGAGATGCCGAAATACAAGCCGATGCATTTGCAAGAGAGGCGATGCTCAAGATTTATGGCGACACAAAGCCGATGGCTGAGATGTTTGAACTGTTCCGTAACCAAAGTTATGAAGAGTTGCCTGAATGGTTGAGTACCCACCCAGACCTTGATAAAAGGATTAAAGCAGCAAAAGGAAACTAACCTTTCCATTCGAATACCTAACGATTAAAGCTCACTAAATATTAGTGGGCTTTTTTCTTGCGTATTGAAAAGTGCTTCGAGGATTAGACAGGCTTTTTCTGGATGTGGCTGAGTGCGGTGACGCTTGGTCTAAACTTGGCTGAGAGCCGGGGTTGCGTTCAACTAGGGATTTAGAAATCCCGTAATTCCCCAAGTGCCAAAACGACGAAAGCCCGTTGATTTCTCAACGAGCTTTCTGAATGTGGCGGAGAGATAGGGATTTGAACCCTAGATACGCTATTAACGTATGCCGGTTTTCAAGACCGGTGCTTTCAACCACTCAGCCATCTCTCCGTTGTTGAGGCGCATAATATAAGGCTTTGAAAATCTTGTAAACCCCAAAATGAATCGTTTGGATGATTACTGCTCGATTTTGTGTTGTTTGCAGAGAAAAGAATCAAAAAAGCTCTCCTAGTGGAGAGCTTTTGTTCAATTAATTACTTTTCGAGTAGAAGCGTTGAAGTTCTGTCAAACCTTGCATTAGTACAGGAAGCTTAGGTGATGTTTCACGTAAGCGCTTGTAATTGCTGTCGTACAGCTTGTAGTTACCGAATTTGTCGATAACCGTGGTTTGAGAACCGGTAATCAGCGCTATTTCACGACTATCGCCCGCTAGGATCCAGCGACGGCGGCTTTCATCAAATAAATTGCGGCCACTACTGTAATCGTATGGGTTTGAAGAAACGCCCAGCATGTCTTGCAGAAGGGTCACAGACAAGTCTAAGTGGCTAGTGCTGTGTGTAAACTCTGCAGGCAGCATACCTGGCCAATGAATAACCATAGGAACTTGCAGTTGGTAACGGCTGTAGTTGCTGTTTGCACCCCAGCTGTTGGTATTGGTTTCGTTGAACTCGCTGCCGTGGTTAGAGGTAATGACCACAATAGTGTTTGCCAGCAACTCTTTTGATTCCAAATCGGCGATGATCTCTGCAACCGTTTTATCTGCCGACTTCACCGACTGCTCGTAAGCTTTCTTGAATCGTTCGCTAGCAGGCATTTCTTCATTCGCCGCCATTGGCTCTGATTCAAAGTTATCGACGGTAGTGACTTCGATGTAACTAAACCAAGGCTGATTCGCTTGTTCGGTCAGCCATAAGTTCCAAGCCGCGATAGACTGTTTGTCGGTATGAGCTTGTGTGCCATCGAGATCATTAGCCAGATTCAAGCCACGGAAGATGACCTCTGAATACAGATCGTCTTCAAAACCATTACCGCTGAATAGACCAAAGCTGTAATCCTGATCTTTTAATACATCTAATAGCACTGGTGCACTGCCTTGCGCTTTGATGCTGCTCGCGTAGCTGCTTGGTAAGCCATAGAACAAACCAAACGCACCGTAAGTGTCGTTGCTTGAGCTGTAATGATTAGTGAAGTTTTGATTATCTTGCGCAAACTTGTACAAGTTCGGCATTTCGTCTTGGTTCAGTGCGTCTGCACGCAAGTTATTCACGCTGATCATCAGCACGTTTAACTTGTTACCACGACGGTTGAATTCTAGTTTCTCAAGCGGGTAGCTGACTAAGTCGATGTTACCTTGGTTTTCTGCCAAACGCTTAAGGTACTCTTCACGGTCAAGAAGACCATGTTTTTCCATAAAGCTCTTCGCTGTCATTGGGTATGACAGTGGGAAATTAGAGCGCTGGCTAGTAATTGGGTTGTAGAAGTAAGCATCAGCCCAAATGTAAACCAAGTGGCTGGTCATAAAGCTTAAGAAGAACACGGCAGCCAATGGACGACCAACGTGTTTGTGAGACAGTTTACGTTGTTTGCGCCAAACCCACTCAGATAGAGCAAGTTGAACGAGGAAAATAAGCGGCATTACCACGAAAAGGTGCTGAAGATCAGAACTGATCGCGCTTTTATCTTCGCTAAACAACAGCTCCCAAACCACAGGGTTCAGGTGCAAATTAATCGACTGATACGCTTGAGTATCAATCAGAAGGACGGTCTGGCCGACCGTTGCGAATATCACTGCCACCAAACGGAATAACTTCCGAGATGGCAGGACAAACGTCAGCGGAAACAGAACCAGTAAGTACAGGGCGAAAACAAGGAAGCCAAAATGACCAACCCAAGACACTGCCAGATAGAATTGCCCCATTAGGGTCTCTGGCCAAGGGGATTGAACGATATAGCGTGTACCAATCAACATCGAAGCGACGATGTTGAAGAATGCAAACCAGTGACCCCAACCAACTAGTCGGGATACGCGTTCGCCGTATGAGTTTCCGCTGTCTACCATGTACTTGTTCTATTATCCGTTATTAGTGTGCTTTTGGCACTTCAAGAGAAGAGATTAATGCCTGAGCAAATTTTTCAGCAATAACTTTGCGTTGTGAAGCAGCAACTTGTTGATTTAAGACATTCGTTGCGATATTTCCCGCAATCATTAGCGTCAACTCAGGAGAGGCAGCGTGTTTCTCAAGAACAGCGCCCACTTCAGCAAGAATTTTCTCTACTTGTTCGTCAGTATATTTAGATGTAATCGGCATAAAGACTCTAATAATGATAGTAAAAGCGGCTTATGATAACCTACAATGCCCAACAACTTAAACCTTGTAGCAAGATAAAATCACTATGAGCCTTCATCTTTCAAACGTTATTCTGCATCAATTGTGCAAAAACGATCAGGACGAACTGGTTGTTAAACTTCGCCCGGCGTCGTTAGAAAACGATACCTCTACTGAAAACCTTGTCGCGGAACTGCATCGCGTATTCCACTCTAAAGCAGGTAAAGGTTTCGGCTCTTTCCAATCTGACAGCGAATTTCAATTTTGGCTTCAAGAAATGCGCAAAGGAGAGAGAGATTTCTATGATTTCTCACAAATTAGTGCAAATCGCCTGAAAGAAGAGCTGATTAAGTACCCATTTGCTGACGAAGGTATCTTAGTGTTTGCTGAATACCAAAGCTTAGCTACGGACTATCTGTTTATCGGTATCTTACCAATGAATCAAAGCCTGAAAGTCACAGAAGGCTTAGATATTGATGCAACGGATTACCTAGACATTACTAAGATGGACATCGCTGCACGTATCGACCTTTCAAGTTACGATACTGACCGTGAGTCAAACCGTTACCTTTCTTACATTAAAGGTCGTGTTGGTCGTAAGGTGGCAGACTTCTTCCTAGATTTTCTGCAGGCGGATGTTGGTTTAGACACTAAACAGCAAAACCAAGTACTGATGCAGGCGGTGGAAGACTTCTGCGCAGACTCAAAATTAGAGAAGCAAGAAGCGAACGAGTACAAAAAGCAGGTTTACAACTACTGTAACGAGCAAATCAAATCAGGCGACGAAGTACAAATTTCTGAACTGTCTGGTGAGTTGCCACCAAGCCAAGATGGCACAAGCTTTATGGACTTTACCAAAGAGCAAGGCTACGAGTTGGAAGAATCTTTCCCTGGTGACCGCTCAACGGTACGTAAGTTAACGAAGTACGTTGGTGCCGGCGGTGGTTTGAACATCAGCTTTGATAGCCTGTTGCTTGGCGAGCGTATTTTCTACGATCCAGAGACAGACACGCTGACGATCAAAGGGACGCCACCAAACCTAAAAGATCAGTTAAGCCGTAACTAATTTAAGAAAGAGAGCGTGATGCTCTCTTTTTTTCTGTGAAGTGCGCACAGTTATGGTGTAATTCATGGTATATGCTTGTGATTAAAAACAAAGAGTTGAGGGATAAGCGTTGCTGCAATTCAAAGAGGGAATAAGACGATCTGCTTGGTTTTTATTTGCCGCGTGGTGCGTATTCGCGGTGGGTATTTGGTTACAAGCGCAGCAGACCATTCGCACAATCTCTACGGTTGATGAACTCAGCAGTAAAATTGATGAAGTTCGTAATATTTTTAACTTTGAGCTTCCTTATCGTGCTCAACATGTCGATGAAGTGTCCCTCAAACTTCAGCTTGTGTATGCTGTGCGCTTACAATTAGAAAGTGAGTACTCTCATCGGTTGGGGGCTCCAGACTTAACGCAACTCTTCTACTTAACCGACCGTTTTCTTGAAGGTGCGAGAGCCTTTATTGGCAGTGACAGTGAATTGGTTGCGCTGGCCGATCAGCTACATAACAGTCGTGAATCAGGCAGCAACTCGCTTGAGCTGCGTACAATGTATTACCGGTTGGGCGCCATGGTATTGGAAGCGATGTTTAGCGATGCTGCGACCAGTACAGATACCTACCAAGAGTTAGATTTGTTGTTCACGGCGTCCCAAGGTCTCGATGTAAAAGAGCAAGCTTCATTTCAACGCCGATTAGACCAAACTTCCAGCGTGCTTGCTGCTCATGCGCAAGGCGGTCATTTGTCGAATCAACTGCTTAATCCTGAACTGCCAAATCAATTGGCTTCTGTCATTGGCTCTCTAGAACGCAAGTTGACGTTTTATATTACTTTTTTAACGTTAGTCAGTGGTTCCTTACTCGCTGCTTATTCGTGGGCAGTGTTTGCTAAAAAAGTATCCACCTCGCAAGCAGCCTCAACCTCAGTTCAGGAGAAAGGGGAGCCTCCTCATCCATCTCCTGTTGAATCCGGCTCCGAAGAAAGGAAACCTGCGTTTGTTGGGCAAAATGAACAAGAAACTCATGCTAATTTCCTTTGCCCGAAAGAACAAAACGTGATGCAACCTTCCGTTGAGAGCGTCAACACTGAGGATGATGCTCCCTCAGTCAATGAGCCATATATTGATATCGAGAAAATGTTGGATTCTTTATCTGACGACGAAGATTCGGTACGCATGCTGCTAGAGGTTTTTATTCAAGACCATACAGAAGATGGTACAAAGCTTCGCGTATTGCTCACAGAAGGGAAAGACAAAGACCAGGCGCAGCGGATCGCTCATAGTTTGAAAGGGGTATCTGGCAGTATAGGCGCTATGCCTCTGCACTATATTTCTGGCGATATTGAAGCGTTGATAAAGCAGGGAGAGCGGGTCACGGATGACAAACTTGATTTGCTAGAACAGGTATTGCAGGAAACGACACTTTTTGCAGATAAAGTTCTCTATAGTGAAAACATTCGAGAAGTACTAACAGATTGATATTCCTCTGACTTAAAATACCAAAGACTAAGGTATCACGTTGCGCTCGCGACCCTGATGCCTTGGTTCGTTACTGTTCCTGTTCTACATATTTTGACCATAGGTAATTTCATGTCCATCCGCCGACTGTCCTCATTGATGGTGGCTTGTTTAGTTTTGAGCCTTTCAGGGTGTTCTCTGTTGGAGGTGAAGATCGACAGCCAAACTGTACCGCTAACCAAGCAAGAGCTGAATATGCGCATTATGACGCGTGAATATGCTCAGCAATTCTTTGCTCAAGTTGAGCAAGCCGCCGACGTGCTGCACGAAAACTACGAGCCAAGCGATAAAGTAAACCAATCTTATATCTTGCTTTGGAAAATCAATGCGGAAGAGGGGCTTCAAGCTGCGGCTTACCAAGCGTCACCAATGGCTGCGCTGATCGATACGTGGGTGTTCACTCACCAGATGAACCAGTTCTACAGTGAAGGAGCAGGCAAAGACTTATTCACGACAGGTGAAGCCAAACAAGTGTCTGTACACCTAGCTAAAGAAGTCGATAAGTTAGCTAAATCGCTATTGAAGAGAGACGTATACGAAAACACCAAAGTGTTTGTCGCTGGCTTTGTTGAGAAGTATCCATTTGCGGATCTAAGCATGATTCGTACGCCTGCATATCGTGCTTGGTTAGAAGCTAACCAAATTAGTGAAGAAGAGGCGGTAACGACTCTAGGTACGATGCCAGAGGCCATCGGTGACGTGTCTGACCGTTTGAGCTTAGTCTCTGAGCAAACACCAAAGATCATGACGTGGAAAGCTCAGTTGTTGGCGCTCAACAGCTCAGCAAGCATTGAACAAGTAAACGCAGCACTAAACAGTTTGAAGGTGACTTCTGAGTCTTTGAAAGACTTTATCGATAACAACCCTGAGTACATGCGCAACTTAGCGGAGCAGATGGCTGTGCAACTTCAACCTCTAGTGGAAGATATTGACCAAAAAACAGAAGAACGTTTGTCTCAGTTGAGTGAAGAGCGTCAGGCTTTAGAGCAAATGGTGGCAAGAGAGCGCCAAGAGATTGCTCAAATCATCACAAACGAGCGCGAGAAGTTTGCTCAGGACCTAGACCATGTTTCGCAAGAAGTGGTGAACCTAGCAATGGATAAGTTGATTGAGCTAGTAAAGAGCACCATCATCTACTTTATTCTGTTTATCCTAGTGATTTTCTTTGCTCCTCTCGTTCTTGGTTATGCATTGGGTAAACGCTCAGCGGTAAGAGCCAGCACTAAATCGGCGTAATCATCTAGAAGTCACAACACCAAATAGCAGATACAAAAAAGGACCGAATCATCGGTCCTTTTTTATTTATGGAAGGTTTCAATCTATGGAAAGCTGAAGCCTTAAGCTGTTTGTTGCTTGAGTTCAGCTTCTGTTTGTTCTTCTGTTGCTGGAGCTGTTGGTTCGCATTTATCAATAAACCAGCCCATGTAAGAAGTAAAGATGGTCACGATGATACACACGAAGCTCAGCCACATGAACGGCGCATACGACAATGTTGCCACACCCAAGATGCTCGCCATGTAGATACCATTATCACTCCAAGGCACCATACCAGATGTTAATGTGCCGCCGAACTCTGCGTTACGAGATAGATTCTTGCGTTTGTAGCCAAGGCGGTCGTAGTTCTTCGCACAGATCTTAGGAGTAAGAATCAGTGACACGTACATCGCAGAGCCGAATACGTTACCCATGAAGGCCGTACCAATTGTGCTGGTTGCCAGTGAACCTGCGCTTTGAACACGTCGTTCGAACAGTTTTGCAATCGTTTCTAGTACGCCAACCTTATCTAGTAGGCCGCCAAAACCTAGGCCAAACACGATCACCGCAACAGAACCTAGCATAGAAGACATGCCACCGCGGTTTAGGATCGAGTCAATGAAATCCACGCCTGAAGAAATCGCAAATGGTGCCCAAGCTGTGTTGAATGCTGTCAGGAAGTCTACATCCTGGATCATAACTGCCCAGATAATACCTAGCAGAGAACCAAAGCTAATCACAGGGAAAGAAGGCATACGCATCGCAAGTAAAGCCAATACGATGATCACAGGGACAAAGGAGTAAGGCGTAATGAAAAATTGTTGTTCCATTGCCTGAATAACCGAATCTACTTGGCTCATGTCAACTTTACCAGCGAAGTGGAAGCCAAATGCGGTAAACATAATGCCAGTGATGATGTAGCTGATCAGCGCGATAGGCAGCATACCTTTGATGTGCTCAACCACTTCTACATTCGACATAGAAGAAGCAAGGATCACTGAGTCTGAAAGTGGAGACATCTTGTCACCAAAGTAACAGCCCGATAGCACCGCGCCTGCTGTGATTGGTGCAGGAACACCAAGACCTTGACCAATACCCATCATCGCAATACCAGCTGTACCTGCTGCACCCCAAGATGTGCCAGTCGCTAGTGCTGTCAAAGAACAGATGATCATTGTTGCTAGCAAGAAGATAGAAGGGTGAATCGCTTTCAAACCGTAATAGATGATAGTCGGTACGATACCGCCTGAGATCCAAGTACCGACCAAGGCACCAACAGCAAGAAGAATAAGCACGGCACCAAGGCCATTAGAAATGCCATTTAAGGCTGCTTTTTCAAGGTCTTTGTATTGGTGACCTAATCTTAGGCCCAATAGCATAATAATGAACCAACCGATGTACAGCGCGAGCTGAATTGGAAGGTCTAATTTGGCAGTAAATGAAAATGCCAAAAGAAGAAACAAACCTAGCGAGATAAATACCTGTATCAGACTAGGAAGACGTGTTGTAACTTGCTTCATATGTGCCTCTGTCGTTCATGGAGCAATAGAGGAAGGCCGCTCCCTGTTTTAATCGGGCATAACATACATTAACAAAAATTATATTTCGAACATTTGGTGCTTTATCTTGACTTTCATCCGCAAAAACGTTTGCTTGTAAAATTAATAACTAAAAAACTTTAATGTTAATGGTTGGAAATGTTTTGTAATGTAAAAAATATGTGCTGCAAATGTTGTTTTCTCATTGAGTGGTAAGACCTTGTTGTGGGGAGTTAGCACTTTTCCAAGCAGGATCAGGCGAATAATCAAGAAGAAAAGACAAGAAAATAACTTGGATTATAAAAAATCGCGGCAAACGTTAAAAAAGTTGCGTTTATTTGCAAATTAGGGCTTGAGATTTTGTGTCGAAAATTGAACTATGGAGAAAGTTTCAAAAATATACATGGAGAGTTAATGCGATGAGAGTAGGTTTAGTTGGTTGGCGCGGCATGGTCGGTTCGGTACTGATGCAGCGTATGGTCGAAGAGAAAGATTTCGACTTAATTGAGCCAGTTTTCTACAGCACGTCTCAAATAGGTATCCCAGCCCCCCTTTTTGCTAACAATCAGGTAGGTAAAGAAGCTGGTCTACTTCAAGATGCGTTCGATATTGACAGCTTAAAACAGCTTGACGCAGTGATTACGTGTCAAGGTGGTGGTTATACAGAGAAAGTTTACCCAGCACTACGCCAGGCTGGCTGGAAAGGCTACTGGATTGATGCAGCATCTACACTGCGTATGGCAGAAGATTCTATCATCACACTAGACCCGGTAAACCTAGCGCAAATTCAACAAGGCATTCACGGTGGTACCAATACGTTTGTTGGTGGTAACTGTACGGTAAGTTTGATGCTAATGGGCCTTGGTGGTCTGTTCGAGAAAGGCTTAGTTGAGTGGACAAGTGCAATGACGTACCAAGCTGCGTCTGGCGCAGGTGCACAAAATATGCGTGAGCTGATCTCTCAGATGGGCGTAATCAACGACTCTGTAAGTTCTGAATTGGCAAACCCAGCAAGTTCTATTCTGGATATCGATAAAAAAGTTGCGGATACAATGCGCAGCTCTTCATTTCCAACGGATAAGTTTGGTGTGCCACTAGCGGGCTCTTTGATTCCTTGGATCGACGTTAAACGCGACAACGGTCAGAGCAAGGAAGAATGGAAAGCAGGTGTAGAAGCGAACAAGATCCTTGGCTTTCAAGATGCGCCAGTGCCAATCGATGGCACTTGTGTCCGTATCGGTGCGATGCGTTGTCACTCTCAAGCATTGACTATCAAGCTTAAGCAAAACGTGCCAATGGATGAGATTGAAGAAATCATCGCGACGCACAACGATTGGGTGAAAGTGATTCCAAATGATCGTGACATCACCGCTCAAGAGCTAACGCCGGCAAAAGTAACTGGCACGCTTTTATTCCTGTTGGTCGTCTACGTAAGATGGCAATGGGTGATGATTTCCTAAACGCGTTCACTGTAGGTGACCAGCTTCTATGGGGTGCAGCAGAGCCATTGCGCCGTACTCTACGAATCATCCTTGCTGAGAAAGCGTAAAAGAGAGAACGCTGTGCTTCTAGAAGCGAGAACGGACTTCGTCCTTCGGGAAAGCTTCGCTTAGTAAGAGCTGAAAGTTATGTAAAAGCCGATGTGAATTCATCGGCTTTTTTGATCGTGGAGTTGGAATACAAGGGCGTTCAGAATGCAGTGCTCCAATAACCGGAAGCGCTACGTTGGAAGGCAAGCGAAAGAAACTACGTTCTAAAACGCGTTGACAGAATCTATCCCCAGAAAGACAAAATATAGCCGATTCCCGATTCCCGATTCCCGATTCCCGATTCCCGATTCCCGATTCCCGATTCCCGATTCCCGATTCCCGATTCCCGAATTTATTCTTCCTCGTCCGCACTCACGACGCGATTATCAGGATCCGCTAACTCACTACCACAATGCTTACAGTGCATCGCATCAGAGTCATGACCAGAGCAATTGCAGTTCGGGCACTTAACCAATTGCTTATGCGCATTCATCTCATTACTCAGTTCTGCGGTGATAATGCCGGTTGGAACCGCAAGTATCGAGTAACCAAGCAACATAGTGAGGGATGCAATGGCTTTACCCAAGTGAGTTTGCGGCACCATGTCGCCATAGCCAACCGTAGTAATAGTTACGATCGCCCAGTAGATGCTTTTCGGAATACTCGTAAAACCGTTGTGGGGTCCCTCAATCACAAAGATCAACGCGCCAAAAATGGTGACCAGAATACCTACAGTACTAAAGAAGATAAGAATCTTACGACGCGCCATTAAAAGGGAGCGCAATAAGATGTTTGAATCCTGCAGGTAGCGAACCAATTTCAAAATACGGAAGATTCGCATCACACGAAGCAGTCGCACCACGCCCATAAATGAAGCGCCGGGGAAGAATATTGCTAAGTAGGTAGGCAGAATGGCCAGCAAGTCGACGACGCCATAAAAGCTGGTGGCGTAAGACTTAGGTTTTGGTGAACAGTAGAGTCTTAACAGGTATTCGACAGTGAATATGGCAGTAAAAGTGTACTCAATGTAACGCAGCTCACGTGACCATTCCGTCATGACCGATGGCAGTGACTCTAGGATGAGAACTAATAAGGAGGTAATGATCGCGATAATAAGCGCAATATCGAAGGCGCGTCCGGCACGTGTGTGGGTACCGAAGATGATGACGTATAAATGATGCTTAATAGACTTGCGAGGCATGATGTTGCACTGTCAGCGTTAAAATGAAACGAATTGCAACATCATACCAGAAGTTTGGAAGCTTAGGCTAAGCCGGGGAAGAGGTTTCTTAGGCCGTTTGCGATGAACTCGATACCCAATGCACCCAGGATAAGACCCATGATACGCGTGATTACGTTGATACCCGTCTGGCCAAGGAAACGTACGATCAAAGGTGCAGAACGGAACAGTAGCCACGAGCAGAAACAAAACAACATGATGGTAACGCTAATGCCAACTGTGTCGAGGGCGCTTGGGTAGCGTGCACCATATACGATGGTTGAGCTGATTGCGCCTGGACCTGCCATTAATGGCATCGCCAGTGGTACTACGCCAATCTGTTCACGGCTTACATACTCAGTCTTTTCTTGCTTGTTCTGCTTATCTTCACCCAGTTTACCGCTCATCATTGAGAACGCGATGCTCAGGAGTAGCAAACCGCCAGCAACACGGAAAGAATCCAGAGAAATGCTGAACATATCTAGCAACAACTGACCAGCAAAAAGAGAAATGATCAAAATCACTGCAACAGCAACGTTTGCTGTCGTGGCGGTTTTGTTTTTCTCTTCTGGAGTCATATGTCCGGTTAGGGACACGAACACTGGCATGATACCAACAGGGTTAACTGCTGCGACCAAACCTAAGAAAAACTGTAGGAAAATAGCTAACTCTAAAGTCTGCATGTTGCTTACTCGTAAACGTTCACAATAGTGAAAAATAGAGGGGTAATTTTAGGCGGTAATGTAAGGCAAAACTGCGGCTGGAAGAAATGAAAAAAACTAACGTATTTGGGCTAGTATTTGTGAGAAAAACTAATTATTGAAGAAAATGTATTCAATCTGGAAACGAATTGTTACGTAGAAAGTTGGTGAGAGAGTATACTGATTTGCACAAACGTTAACAATCGCACATTTTTCGCAAAAATAAAGGTGGTTTGTAGAGAGGTAAGACGTATTAGATATGCTATCAGTAGCATAAAAATTAGGGTCTGCATGTAATTTTGTTGGCTAAAAATGAAATTTTTTTACAGATTGTTGTTGTTTCTTTTGGTTTTTAGTTCTTTTGCTTCTTTTTTGTTCAATAAAAAATGAAGTTTAATTTATTTGTTTATCAGTGGGTTATGTCGTTTGGTTGTGGTAAAGCACTACTTTTGGGGTATTTCAGTTGTGAGAACTGATCCAAGTCAATTTTTTTCACACTCTGAAATATTATACTCAGCCCTGAAAGCAATTTACTAAGATGGTTGTTAGTTAAGTCGCTGATAAACAGTAAAAACGAAAGACAATAACCTTACTAAAAAGTTTTTAATATTTATTATTTTAGGAGATCCACCATGCCTGTAACTAACTTAGCTGAACTAGATGCTCTAGTAGCACGCGTTAAAGCAGCACAAGAAGAGTTCGCAACATTTTCTCAAGAGAAAGTAGACGCAATCTTCCGCGCAGCTTCACTTGCAGCTAACCATGCTCGTATTCCACTAGCACAACAAGCAGTTGCTGAATCTGGAATGGGTATTGTTGAAGATAAGGTAATCAAAAACCACTTCGCTTCAGAATTTATCTACAACAAATACAAAGACGAAAAAACATGTGGCATCTTGGAAGAAGATGACAACCTAGGCACGATGACTATCGCTGAGCCTGTAGGTATCATCTGTGGTATCGTTCCAACGACTAACCCAACTTCTACAGCAATCTTCAAATCTCTAATTTCTCTAAAAACTCGTAACGGCATCATCTTCTCGCCACACCCACGTGCGAAGAACTCAACTAACGATGCAGCGAAACTAGTTCTAGACGCAGCAGTTGCAGCTGGTGCTCCAAAAGACATCATCGGTTGGATCGACCAACCATCTGTAGAGCTTTCTAACGCTCTTATGAAGCACGACGGTATCGCTCTTATCCTTGCAACTGGTGGTCCAGGCATGGTTAAAGCAGCTTACTCTTCTGGTAAGCCAGCAATCGGTGTAGGTGCAGGTAACGTTCCTGTAGTTATCGATGAAACAGCTGACATCAAACGTGCTGTTGCTTCTATCCTAATGTCTAAAACTTTCGATAACGGCGTAGTATGTGCTTCTGAGCAAGCTGCAATCGTAGTTAGCGAAGTGTACGACGAAGTGAAAGAGCGTTTCGCTTCTCACAAAGCTCACGTTCTATCTAAAGCTGATGCTGATAAAGTACGTAAAGTACTTCTTATCGACGGCGCGCTAAACGCGAAAATCGTAGGTCAACCTGCTCCAGCAATCGCTGAAATGGCTGGCGTTAAAGTTCCTGCTGACACTAAAGTTCTTGTAGGTGAAGGTCTAGGTAAAGTTTCTTACAATGATGAGTTCGCTCACGAGAAACTATCTCCAACTCTAGGTCTATTCCGTGCTGACAACTTCGAAGACGCAGTTGCTCAGGCGGTAACAATGGTTGAAATCGGTGGTATCGGTCACACATCTGGTCTTTACACTAACCAAGACGTTAACGCAGACCGCATCCGTTACTTCGGTGACAAGATGAAGACTGCACGTATCCTTGTAAACATCCCGACTACTCACGGTGGTATCGGTGACCTTTACAACTTCAACGTAGCACCTTCTCTAACTCTAGGTTGTGGTTCTTGGGGTGGTAACTCTATCTCTGAGAACGTAGGTCCTAAGCACCTTATCAACAAGAAAACTGTAGCTAAGCGAGCTGAAAACATGTTGTGGCACAAACTACCTAAGTCTATCTACTTCCGTCGTGGTAGCCTTCCAATCGCAATGAGCGACCTAGAAGGTAAGAAACGCGCATTCCTAGTAACCGACCGTTTCCTATTCAACAACGGTTACGCTGATGAAGTAGTTAAACTGCTTAAAGAGCAAGGCATCGAAGTTCAAACATTCTTCGACGTAGAAGCGGATCCAACACTATCTGTTGTTGAGAAAGGTGCAGAAGCAATGAAGAGCTTCCAACCTGACGTAATCCTAGCTCTAGGTGGTGGTTCTCCAATGGACGCTGCTAAGATCATGTGGGTAATGTACGAGCACCCAGAAACTCACTTTGAAGAACTAGCAATGCGCTTTATGGACATCCGTAAACGTATCTACAAGTTCCCTAAAATGGGTAAGAAAGCTGAGCTTGTATGTATCACTACAACTTCAGGTACAGGTTCAGAAGTTACGCCATTCGCGGTTGTTACAGACGACAAGACTGGTGCTAAGTACCCACTAGCTGACTACGAAATCACGCCAAACATGGCTATCGTTGATGCTAACCTAGTAATGAACATGCCTAAGTCTCTAACAGCATTCGGTGGTTACGATGCAGTAACTCACGCTCTAGAAGCTTACGTATCAGTTCTTGCTAACGAGTACTCAGACGGTCAAGCTCTACAAGCACTTAAGATGCTTAAAGATTACCTACCTTCAAGCTACGCGAACGGTGCAAACGACCCAATCGCTCGTGAGAAAGTGCACAACGCGGCAACGATCGCTGGTATCGCGTTTGCAAACGCATTCCTAGGTGTTTGTCACTCAATGGCGCACAAGATTGGTGCTGAGTTCCACTTACCTCACGGTCTAGCGAACGCTCTACTAATCTCGAACGTTGTACGTTACAACGCGAACGACAACCCAACTAAACAAACTGCGTTCTCTCAATACGACCGTCCACAAGCACGTCGTCGTTACGCTGAAGTTGCTGACCACCTAGGCCTAAGCCAAGAAGGTGACCGTACTGCTCAGAAGATTGAACGTCTACTAGCATGGTTGGACGAGCTGAAAGGCGACCTAGACATCCCAATGTCTATCCAAGCTGCAGGTGTTTCTGAAGCTGACTTCGTAGCGAAACTAGACGAACTAGCTGTTGAAGCGTTCGATGACCAGTGTACAGGTGCTAACCCACGTTACCCTCTAATCACTGAGCTAAAAGAAGTACTAATGGCTTCTTACTACGGTAAAGCGTTCGTTGAAGGCGAAACTTTCGAAGGTACAACTGTTATCAAGAAGAAAGCAGACCAAGTAGCGAAAGAAGCAGCACCAAAAGCTAAGAAAGAAAAAGCTAACGCATAAGTAAGACGTTAGTTATGAAGTAGGTTTTCGCTAGCACGAAACTTACAATCGGGAAACTCAAAGCCCCAGTTGAAAGACTGGGGCTTTTTTTGTTTCTCTATTTAGCCGCTTTGCAGCAGAAGGTGATTATCAATCGTGGAGAGTTAGACTTCGGTCGTAACGACGCGTCCGCTAAAGTACTCATTTGCGACAATGTAGGCGGTATTTCTTACTAACTCATCTTGGATCTGAGCCCAATGTCGTTCATCTACATCTTCACTCGTATGATTTACTGAAGGGATGACACCACCAACCCGGATGTTGAAAGGGGTCAGCTCTTTTGCCCAGCTGTGAGTAAAACCAGAGACTAAAGCCGCCATGCTTTCCATACCAGTCAAATCCTCATGGTTGTCATGTGAGATCACGTTCACGATAACCCCCTTTTTCTCTCTTGAACGGAATCGTTCTGCGCTGACTTGCCCATAGGTATAGAGAAAGCGAGCTGCAGACGAGAGGTGATCGATGTACGTACTCATTGGTTCTGGTGCCATCAAGCTCGGCATTGGAGAGCTGGTCCAACAATTAACGATGACGTCGGGTGTTGCGCCTAGCTGTGACTCAATTTGATCGAACAATAGATTGATTGAGGTGGTGTTATCACTACACACGTTTATCGCATAAACCTTGTCGGAGAAGGCGCGGATTTGCTCGTAGCTCGCCTTTAAAGCATGAGGGTTCTGGTCACAAAGCACCAACGTCGCACCAAGGTGGGCAAAGTGGTTGGAACAAGTCCTGCCTAAGACTGAGCCTGCAGATGTAACGAGAATGATTGATTCTTTGATATCCATGGCACCTTCACTGTAATTTCTTGTGTTAAACAATACATCAGTGGTTTGTGCTAACAGCATGGATGAATTTCTTTGAGCTCAGTGTGAAAAGCTTCAAAGTAACGCTTTTGAGTCGGAATTATTGTCTAGGAATTTGTAAGCCGTCACATTTCTGACGTGCTTCAAATGTAAGTGCTTGGAGAAAAAGAAGATCGTTAAGCTTGTACTTGAATTTGATACTGACGTTGAGCCGTCACTAGTTGGTTGTACAAGCCCGCTTCAGGGATCAACTGCTTATTACGCTCTCCTAAGCTACGACGCTCATGCCCGGAAAGGTTGTGGTAAACCTCTTCTGGCAGATTGAAAGTGTCTTCAGGGAGGTAAGTTAGCGCGTCTGGTTTTAGGTAATGGCTCAACTTCGCAGATGGTAAGCCTGCATCATGGAACTGTTTTGCATGTTCTGCTGCAAGTTCATAGCTGCTGCTATCAGAGCGAAGCGCTTGAGGTTGAGACAGCCCGAATTGCTGGCGAAGAATGTCGTCACTGGTGATGACTTCTTGTACTTCTTCAACTGGAACCACATCTCGAACATCATTCGAAAACATAGACAGAATTAACGAGAAATCAGCACGGCGGCCTTCGTGCACGGCATGGTTGATACCATTACCGAACTGAAGTTCGTTGATGATTGCTGCTTTGTCTAAAGTATGGATTTGCATGGTGTTCCTCGCTTGATGCACTTTTAACGGCAACACAAGGAAGAACTTTAGGGAAAAGAAGGGATTAATTGAAGAAATAGGTTTGAGAAGCAATAAAAAAGCCCGCAGTAATGCGAGCTTTTAACTATGACTAAATTGAACTTAGGGGGAAGTAAATTACTTCGCTAGGTTCTCAGCTACGAAGTCCCAGTTTACAAGAGCCCAGAAGCCGTTCATGTAATCAGGACGTACGTTGCGGTAATCGATGTAGTAAGCGTGTTCCCACAGGTCAACAGTTAGAAGTGGAGTAGTACCTTCTTCTGTTAGTGGTGTTGCTGCGTTAGAAGTGTTAACGATTTCTAGAGAACCGTCAGCTTTCTTAACTAGCCAAGTCCATGAAGAACCGAAGTTATTGATTGCTGCGTCAGTGAACTTCGCTTTGAATTCTTCGAAAGAACCGAATGCTGCGTTGATTGCTTCAGCAACTGCGCCAGTTGGTTCGCCGCCCGCGTTTGGCGCTAGACAGTGCCAGTAGAACGTGTGGTTCCAGATCTGTGCTGCGTTGTTGAATACGCCACCAGTAGAAGTCTTGATGATTTCTTCTAGTGTTTTGCCTTCGAACTCAGTACCAGGGATAAGACCGTTTAGCTTAACAACGTAAGTGTTGTGGTGCTTACCGTGGTGGAAATCTAGAGTCTCTGCAGAGATGTGTGGTTCTAGTGCGTCTTTCGCGTAAGGAAGAGCTGGTAGTTCAAATGCCATTGCTCGATTCTCCATAGATATGAAAGGGTTACCTTTCGATTGCTTCCAGTGTTTTTATTTATATGTAGTCGATACGACTGACTTGAGAAGTATTTTAGCAAGTTTTTACTTTATTAAAACCCCGATATGAAAATATTTTAAGATACCAAGGCTAAAAACTTACTAATTATATGGTTTTTATTCTGTGGTTATTGAGTAGAATGTAGCAAATGATTAAAGTTCACATCCATGAATGAGGAAGCGATGGAAACTATCGATAAAATCAAACAGCAGATCTCTGAAAACACAATCCTGCTGTACATGAAAGGATCACCGAAACTGCCTAGCTGTGGTTTCTCTTCTCAAGCATCACAAGCACTAATGGCATGTGGCGAGAAGTTCGCTTACGTAGACATTCTACAAAACCCAGACATCCGCGCTGAGCTACCAAAATACGCTCAATGGCCAACATTCCCACAACTATGGGTTGAGGGCGAGTTGATCGGTGGTTGTGACATCATTTTGGAAATGTACCAGAAAGGTGAACTTCAGCCTCTTATCAAAGAAGCTGCAGCACGCGTTGAAGGTGATGCTGAGTAAGCTTAAAGTTACTGAACAAAAAAGGAGCCCTACGGCTCCTTTTTTTTAGTTAAGTTTGAATACGCTCACAGTACTCTTCAGATGCTCGGAGATCCCAATAAGCTCATTAGACTTTTCCTGATTAGATATTGAGAGCTCATAAGTGTCTCGTGCTTGGTCGTTGATGCAAACGATACTTTGATTAATTTCTCCTGCGACCAATGTCTGCTCTTCTGTTGCTGTGGCAATTTGAGTATTCATATCTTCAATGATAGTAATCGCGTCCAGAATCTTCGATAGAGATTCT
Source organism: Vibrio campbellii CAIM 519 = NBRC 15631 = ATCC 25920 (assembly GCF_002163755.1). Taxonomy (NCBI): domain Bacteria; kingdom Pseudomonadati; phylum Pseudomonadota; class Gammaproteobacteria; order Vibrionales; family Vibrionaceae; genus Vibrio; species Vibrio campbellii. Next base: position 2,311,168 of record NZ_CP015863.1, on the reverse strand, counting down.
TGGGCCTGGCTTGACTTATTTAGCGTATTTTCAGCTGCCAGTTTGTTGGTATTCATCATTTCAATTGAATTGTTTGCTTCCTGTTGAAGCGCAGCAATGACTTGCTGTATCTCATTTGTACTCTCTTGAGTTCTATTTGCTAAGTTTCTCACTTCGTCTGCCACTACGGCAAAACCACGACCTTGCTCTCCGGCTCGAGCAGCTTCAATTGCAGCATTGAGAGCAAGAAGGTTTGTTTGGTCAGCGATGTCACGGATTACTTCCAGGACGGCTCCGATATTGACAGTCTTTTCACCCAAAGAGTTAATTACAGTAGAGACATCCGCTATTGCGTTTGATAGAGAAATGATGCTGTCGTTCACCTCAACAAAAAGCTCATTTCCGTGGACTGCAGCTGCGGAAGCCTGGATTGCTGAATCTGAGGCTCGTTGTGCATTTTGAGCCACTTCATTAACAGCGACAGACATTTCGCTCATTGCTGTCGAAGTTTGTTCTAGTTGCTCCATTTGCGCAGAGGAACCTAAATTAACGTTTTTTGCCGCTTTACTAATACCACTGGCAAAGTTCAATAGCTCGTCTGAAGATACTCGAATAGTAGATATGGTCTCTTTTAAATCTCCGACCATATTGAACACAGCTCCGTTAACTCCATACGAATTTGATGGTTCGTGTTTCATGCATAAATCACCCTTTGCAACCTGGGTGACTAGATGTTCTATTTCTTTTGGTTCGCCACCAATAGGTTTGTAAACTAATTTCTCAACAACGAAGTAAATACATACCGTACTTAAGACTAAAAATATTGTAGAAGTAATTAACGTTTCAACTAGATTATCGTTTGAATCTTGGTTGATTGAGTCTTCAGTCATCCATGTCCAGACACTCCATCCTAGAGAGGGGATTGCCGATGCTGAACCAACATACTCCGTATTTTTATGTTGATACTCGAAGCTCTCTTCTTTTTCTGGATCTTGTAGCTTTAACTGAGGTATCTCTGTAAAAATATTTTTTCCAATAAGCGATCTGTCTTTGGCTGAGAGTATGAAGCCATCGTTTCTTGATACGAATACCTGATTTTCGGAGGTCAGTTGTGTTGTATATGCACTGATATCATTTATAAGAAGGTTAAGTGCAATAACACCAACTACTTGATTGTCCCTATATATTGGTTGAGCTAGCGCCATAACTGTATCACCAGTTGAAGAGGAAAATGGCCTAGTAATTATCTTTTCTTCGCCGTTCATAGCTCGGAGGTACCACTCACGTTGCTTAGATCGAGCGTTAAAGCCTGGGATTAGGCCGTTTGTTTTTGCGGAATAGGATGTGCCATCTTCAAGCGAAACGTAAACATTCACGACTCCAGCAGTACTCATAGCTTTTGTAATTAAATCAACAGTACTTGCTATATTGATTTTACTTTTAGCCTCGATATCAATTTGTTCGCTTGTTAGCAACAATATATCGAAATAACGAGAAATTTTTTGACTTAGAGCATCGGATATTAATTGTGATTTGTACTGTAATTGCTGTTTAGAATTGAGTGTTGAGGATGTTTGGAAGTCACTCCAGTTAAGTAGGCTTGTACTGAGTATTGTTATCGTACTAAGTGCAATCATAGATAATAATATTTTTAACTTTGCTGACATCGTCTTAATACCGTCATAGTAGGTTTAATATATTTTTTGGTTGTTTATATATTGTATCACTATAAAAACTCTCCCTGTTGACTTTTTATAAATTATTTTTTTATACAAAGTTAATAATTTAATTTATATTGAGTGTGACTTTAGTTCAGCTTAATTTTTTACTTGATTTCTATTTTTAATAAAGTTATTAACAATGCAAAATTTATCTTAATAATTTTTATTAAAAACTTTTTTGTTTATCATTATCAATGATGAATCACACAATGAGTTTTAGGTATTGTATTAGAGAATTTAATTACCCGGGCTCACTTGATCGCAACTCTATGTTACGTTGCGTCAAATTATGGTCGAAAGAGGTTGTGAGTATCAGGTGGTTCAGGAAAGGCCACTTTTAAAACAAAGCGGCTTTTCTGAGCTTTAGACGGTATAATCACTGTAAGGATTGCTATTCTAGCCTCATAGCATCGAAATATATTGATGCAACTGATTGACTTTGTAGGTTTAAAATTAAAGTGGATATAAAGCTATACTACGTACATGATCCAATGTGCAGCTGGTGTTGGGGCTACAAACCAACCATCGAAAAATTGAAGCAGCAACTGCCGGGTGTGATTCAGTTTGAGTATGTTGTGGGTGGGCTTGCGCCAGATACTAATCTTCCAATGCCTCCGGAAATGCAGCAAAAAATTGAGCAGATTTGGAAGCAAATTGAAAGCCAGCTTGGCACCAAGTTTAACTACGATTTCTGGACGTTGTGTACGCCAGTGCGCAGCACTTACCAGTCTTGCCGCGCTGTTATTGCCGCAGGCTTCCAAGACTCTTATGAGCAAATGCTAGAAGCGATTCAACACGCTTACTACTTACGTGCGATGCCGCCTCATGAAGAAGCAACGCACTTGCAACTAGCACGAGAGATTGGCTTAAACGTTCAGCAGTTTAAGAACGATATGGATGGCACTTTGCTGGAAGGTGTTTTCCAAGACCAACTGAGTCTTGCTAAGAGTTTAGGTGTTAACTCTTACCCGAGTCTGGTGCTGCAAATTAACGACGCTTACTTCCCAATTGAAGTAGATTATGTGTCGACAGAAAACACGTTGAAGCTCATTCGCGAACGTATTATCGACAATATGCCAGCGCAGTAAGTTGAATCCGATTTTCTAAAAAACATACAACAAAAAGCCGCTCATTGAGCGGCTTTTTCGTAATGAACTGTATCCATCTGATGATGCGATTACAGCACCATTGCAGCAATCCAACCAAAGATGATCAGAGGGATGTTGTAGTGGATAAATGTCGGTACTACGGTTTCCCAAATGTGTTCGTGCTGACCGTCTGCGTTTAGGCCTGATGTTGGACCTAACGTTGAGTCAGAAGCAGGAGAGCCGGCATCACCAAGAGCGGCTGCCGTACCAACAAGGGCGATAGTTGCCATTGGCGAGAAGCCGAATGCGAGTGATAGCGGAACATAGATAGTCGCAAGGATTGGAATCGTAGAGAATGATGAGCCGATGCCCATTGTTACCAACAAACCAACGATAAGCATCAATAGTGCTGCAAGAGGTTTGTTGTCACCGATGCTGGTTGATAGCGATTGTACTAGTGTTTCAACGCCGCCAGTTTGCTTCATTACTGCCGCAAAACCTGCCGCTGCAATCATGATGAAGCCAATCATTGCCATCATGTGAACACCTTTAGTGAACACATCGTGCGTCTCTTTCCACGCGATAACGCCGCCGAAAGTGAATACCATGAAGCCAGCTAATGCACCAATGATCATCGAGCCTGTGTAAAGCTGAACGCTTAACGCTGCGATAATACCCAAGCCTGCAACCATGATGTGCTTCTTATTTAGCTTCGCTTCTGATTCTTGAACAACGGTCAGTTCAGTTTCTTTGTATTCGCGAGGTTTGCGGTAGCTAAAGAAGATCGCAGTTAGAAGACCAAACAGCATACCAGCACCTGGCAATAGCATTGCAGTAGGAACTTGGCTTGCCACAACATCGGTTAGACCGTTGTCATGCAGATTCTTTAGGAGAATATTGTTAAGGAAGATACCACCAAAACCGATAGGCAGAACCATGTATGGTGTGATCAAACCAAAGGTAAGCACACAAGCAACTAAACGACGGTCCAGCTTCAGCTTAGCGAATACGCCCAAAAGAGGTGGGATCAAAATTGGAATGAAGGCGATATGTACTGGAATCACGTTTTGAGATGACATGGTAACAAGTACAAGAGCAACCAATACTGCATATTTTAGACCCGTAGTCGACGCAGAGCTCTCTTTACCATTTAGGCGCTTGATAACGCTTTTTGCAAGAAGGTCAGTGATGCCAGAGCGAGAAATTGCAACAGCGAAAGTACCGAGCATTGCGTAGCTCAGTGCGATAGTCGCACCGCCGCCTAGGCCACTTTCAAATGCGGCAACCGTATCCCCAAGGCTCATGCCAGCAACAAGGCCACCAACGATGGCACTAAACGTGAGGGCAACCACCACGTTTACGCGCATCAATGCTAACACGAGCATGACGCACACAGATATAACGACAGGATTCATACTTTTCCTAATATGTTGTGTTTACTTATTATTCTTCGTCGACAAGCGGCCAACCGCCTAGGGCCTTCCATTTGTTGACGATGCCACAGAATAACTCTGCAGTTTGTTGTGTATCGTAGAGGGCTGAGTGTGCCTCACGATTGTCGAATTCCATCCCTGCAGCTTTACATGCTTTAGCGAGAACAGTTTGACCATAAGCAAGCCCACTTAATGTTGCGGTATCAAAAGTGGCAAATGGATGGAAAGGGACTCTTTTGAGTTTGCAGCGCTCATTTGCTGCATTAACAAAACTTAAGTCAAAAGCAGCGTTATGTGCCACCATGATGGCACGGGAACAGTCTGCCGCTTTTTGCTCTTTGCGGATCAGTTTGTAGATTTCTTTAAGTGCTTCTTGTTCTGATACTGCACCGCGAAGAGGGCTGAATGGGTCACGAATGCCATTGAATTCAAGCGCTTCTTTTTCTAAATTCGCGCCTTCGAATGGTTCGATATGAAAATGAATGGTTGAGGCAGGATGCAGGTCGCCATTTTCATCCATGCTAAGGGTGACGGCACAGATTTCTAAAAGTGCATCAGTTTGAGCATTGAAACCTGCGGTCTCAACGTCTACTACCACTGGGAAATAACCACGAAAACGCTTTTTCAGGGTCAGAGCTTCATTTTCTATTGTCATGTTGGCTTATATTTGTGTGACGAAGGCTGCATTATTGCAGATTCTACCGATGAGAAAAACCGCAATTTGGGAGAAATGTAAAATTCTATTTCCCGTTAACCAGTAAGGGTTATAACTAAAAACAAGGTTAACGTGCACCTGTTATTCTCGCGATGTTATTTACCATTTTATGCACTTGCCAAAGTGAGCGTTAACTCCTTATATCCCCTTGCAAATTCTATGTTGGCGGGATTTTTGCATTAGTTTGCATGTTTTTAATTGATTCAAGTAAGCGGCAATAGACTGCCGTTTGAGAGAAGTACCTAGATGAATAAATGGCTAGTAACCAGTGGTGTCCTGATGTCTTTACTCAGCGCAAACAGCTTTGCGTCGATGGGAAAGCGCTACGTTGCCACACCGCAGCAATCACAGTGGGAAATGGTGATGAATACGCCGTTGGAGTGTCAGCTTGTACATCCAATCCCAGGATTTGGTGACGCGGTATTTTCATCTCATGCAAGTAAAAAAATCAATTTGGATTTTGAATTGAAGATGCTCCGCCCTATGGGTGAAACGCGCAATGTCAGTTTGATTTCTATACCACCACCTTGGCGTCCGGGCGAGAATGCTGATCGCATTACTAACCTTAAATTTTTCAAACAGTTTGATGGTTACGTTGGTGGACAAACCGCTTGGGGCATTCTCTCTGAGCTAGAAAAAGGCCGCTATCCAACGTTTAGCTACCAAGACTGGCAGAGCCGAGATCAGCGTATTGAGGTCGCATTGTCTTCGGTACTGTTCCAAAACAAATACAACGCCTTTAGCAGCTGCATTGCTAACTTACTGAAGTACAGCTTTGAAGATATTGCTTTCACGATTCTTCACTATGAGCGTCAAGGTGATCAGTTAACTAAAGCTTCGAAGAAACGTTTAGCGCAAATCGCTGATTACGTTCGCCATAACCAAGATATCGATTTGGTGTTAGTGGCGACATACACAGATTCGACAGATGGTAAAAGTACGAGTCAAAGCTTATCTGAACGACGAGCGGAATCATTGCGCAGTTACTTCGAATCTTTGGGTTTATCTGGAGAGCGTATTCAAGTGCAAGGCTACGGTAAGCGTCGTCCGATTGCAGATAATGGGTCACCAATAGGTAAAGACAAGAACCGTCGCGTGGTGATTTCACTAGGGCGCACCCAGGTTTGATCTTAAATATTCACCAATACAAAAACGCCAGAGTCTGACTCTGGCGTTTTTTATCCGTTTGACGTTGTTTGATTCTATTAGTTGCCGCTTAGAGTTGCTTGCTGCTTAAGGCATATAATGAATGTTAGTTTAAGCGGAACTTAGCAATGATTTCGCAATTGGTTGCTGTGTCGATTTTCTCGACCTGCTTTGCGATCACAGGGTTTGGATGGCGCTTCATGAAATCAATGAGGGCCTTAGTACAGCAGCCGATTGAATCAATAAAGCTTGCGCAATCTCTATTTGGACATTGAGGGATCAGCGTCAGCACTTTCTCAGAAGCGAGTTGAAGATATTTGAGCTCATATTCTGTGTCGCCTGCCCAGCGCCAAAATTGGGCAAGGTTGTGGCATGAAATCACCGAAATCAATAATCGCTCGTCGGCTTCTATTTCCACGCATTCGCTAATATCTTCACTCAGGCTAAGGGCTTGCTGGTAATGAAGAATGCTGCGAACAGGGTCATCTAGTTGAAGTGCCGTATCGGCTAGAAGTGTGTGTTTTTCCCATTCACTGATCATTATCGTTATCCCACATGTCGATGTTGGTGGTGAATCTAAACGATAATTATTATCAAGTAAAGTGATTTGTTAATAAAAGAAAGGCAGGTCTCAGACCTGCCTGCAAATAATTGCGAGTTTCAGTAGGAGAGGCTGAGTTAGCCCTCTAGGCCTGCCGATGCTTGTTTATTTTGAATCAGTTCAATCATGTAGCCATCTGGGTCTTTAACGAAAGCGATATGAGTCGTTCCGCCTTTAACTGGGCCCGCTTCGCGAGTCACGTTACCGCCAGCTGCTTTGATTGCGTCGCAAGTTGAGTAGATATCGTCTACGCCAATTGCGATGTGGCCAAATGCAGAGCCTAGGTCGTACTCGGTTTTACCCCAGTTGTAAGTCAGCTCAATCACGGCACCTTGAGACTCATCACCGTAACCAAGGAACGCCAGCGTGTATTCGTACTCTTTGTTTTCATTAGTACGAAGCAACTGCATGCCCATGACTTCAGTGTAGAACTTGATAGATTTGTCTAGATCACCCACGCGCAGCATGGTGTGAAGAATTCGACCGTTTGACATTATTTGCTCCTAGCGATTGTTTCAGACGGGGTTATTCGTCTGGGTACACTTTTTCTTTGAATTCACACAGATCTTCGATGATACAGCTGCCACAGCGAGGCTTTCTCGCCACACAGGTATAGCGACCATGAAGGATCAGCCAGTGGTGTACATCAAGCTTAAACTCTTTTGGCACCACTTTAAGAAGTTTTTCTTCTACATCGTCGACGGTTTTACCCATCGCAAACTTTGTACGGTTAGAAACACGATAGATGTGTGTGTCCACCGCGATAGTTGGCCAACCGAAGGCGGTATTCAGTACCACGTTAGCGGTTTTACGACCGACACCCGGCAAAGCTTCAAGTGCTGCACGATCTTCTGGCACTTCGCCGTTGTGCTTCTCTAGCAAGATCTTGCAAGTCTTGATGGTGTTTTCGGCTTTTGAATTAAACAGACCGATGGTTTTGATGTATTCCTTTAAACCATCGACACCCAAATCAAGAATGCCTTGTGGTGTGTTCGCTACAGGGTAAAGCTTGTCTGTTGCTTTGTTTACACTTACGTCTGTCGCCTGCGCAGAAAGCAGTACGGCGATAAGCAACTCAAACGGTGTGCTCCAGTTAAGCTCCGTCTGAGGATTGGGATTGTTTTCTCGTAGTCGTTCGAGAATTTCAATTCTTTTGACTTTGTTCATTGCTGACTTCCAAACCCGTCTTTGCGGTTTATGAAAAAGGCCCTACGAGTAGTAGAGCCTTGATTTTTGGATTTTTATATTATGCGTTAGTTACGCGGGCGCGCTCAATGGCTGGTTTTTCTTCTTTCGGCTGACTTGCCTGAATTGAGCTGTCGATAACGTTTTTCAACGCAATCAAAAGTCCTACGCCGATAAACGCACCTGGCGGCAATAATGCTAGTAAGAAGCTGCTATCGAAGTGGAAAACTTGAATACGCAGTGCCGCAGCCCAGTCACCCAATAGTAGGTCTGCGCCATCAAATAGAGTACCGTTACCGATAAGTTCACGCATAGCACCAAGTACAACCAATACCGTTGTCATACCCAGCCCCATCCAGAAACCATCCAATGCTGCTGGCAATGGATCATTCTTCGAAGCGTAAGCTTCCGCACGGCCGATGATAATACAGTTGGTTACGATCAGTGGGATGAAGATGCCCAGAGATAGATACAGTCCGTAGGCATAAGCGTTCATCAGGAGCTGAACACAAGTTACCAAGGCGGCGATGATCATAACGAAAACGGGAATACGGATTTCTTTTGGTACATAGTTACGAATCAGTGAAACCGTCACGTTCGAGCCGACAAGCACTAATAAGGTTGCAATACCCAAACCAAGGGCGTTGGTAATAGTGGAAGAAACCGCAAGCAGAGGACACAAACCCAGAAGTTGCACTAGGGCAGGGTTGTTGCTCCACATGCCGTTTTTCATTAGCAGTTTATTTTCACTCATGGTTGCCTCCTGCGCAGTCTAGGGGCTGATTTAGAATCTCATCACGAGACTTATTTACGTAGTTTACTGTGTTTCTCACCGCTTTCACTACCGCACGAGGGGTAATGGTTGCGCCAGTAAACTGATCGAAATCGCCACCATCTTTACGAACTCGCCAAGAATTCCAGTTACTTTCTGTCACTTGCTTACCAGTGAAGCTCAAGATCCAGTCCGTAACACGTAGATCAATTTTATCACCCAACCCCGGTGTTTCTTGATGGCTCAGGATACGAGTACCAAGGATCTTGCCTTGGTTATCGATGCCGGTGATGATTTTAATTTCACCGTTGTAGCCATCTGGTGCGATGGACTCAATCGCCATTGCCGTCGGTTGGCCATCTTTAGTGGCAATGTAAGTTGGCATCGAGCGAACTGTACCTAGGTCGGGCGCAGATACCATAGTACATGCCGCGACAAGGTTGTTGTCATGCATTTCTTCCGGAATCACTTGGTTAAGAACCGACAGCAATTGCTTTTGTTCCTGAAGCTTAATTTGATCTTTTGTTAGGTACTGAGTCAGTGCCACAAGACCAGTTGTCGCACAGGCGAAGATCGCCAATGTCAGACCATTTTTTCTAATAGCGGTTAACATGTTTACCTCAGTGACCGTAAGTTCTTGGTTTGGTGTAGTAGTCGATCAACGGTACACACATATTGGCAAGCAGAACGGCGAATGCAACGCCATCTGGGAAGCCACCCCAACTACGAATAATGAATACCAACGCCCCGATCAGAGCGCCGAAAATCAAGCGACCTTTCACAGTCGTTGACGCTGAAACAGGGTCGGTAGCGATAAAGAACGCGCCTAACATCGTTGCACCCGAAAGTAGGTGGAAGATTGGTGACGCGGTTTCTCCCGGCATGAGCAAGCTAAACACGGTACTAAACAGTGCCAAACTACCTAGGAAACCAACAGGAATGTACCATTGGATGATGCGTTTCTTGATCATCACTAGTCCACCAACCAAGTAAGCTAGGTTTACCCATTGCCAACCGATACCCGCAAGTCCGCCAAACATTGGCTGTGAAAGCACCTCACTTGGCGTTGCTCCGGTATGAATACCGGTTTTGAATGCATCTAATGGAGTTGCCATTGTCACGCCATCCACACCAGCGCGAACTTGTTGCAGCGACAAACCATCAAAGTCATAGCCAGTGAAGATCAGAGACAACGCGTCTGCAAAAGTCACATGCTCAGACATCAATGAAACAGGCGCGCTCCAACTTGTCATTTGGACAGGGAAGGAGATAAGCAATACAACGTAAGCGACCATTGCTGGGTTAAATAGGTTTTGACCGATACCACCGTATAAGTGCTTTGCAATAACGATGGCAAAAATCAAACCGATAACCATGATCCACCAAGGGGACCATGGTGGGATTGCTACGGCTAATAGCCATGCTGTCACGATGGCACTGTTATCACGTAGTGCTCGTATTGGAGAACGCTTACGCACAAGCATGACTAATGCTTCAAGTGACACTGCGACCACAATAGCGAACACAAGTTGAATGATGGTGCCCCAACCAAAGAAGTAGGTTTGAGCCACTAAGCCAGGAATAGCGCACAGCGCTACCCATTTCATCAAATCAGGCGTGCTGCGACGGCTGTGAGCGTGTGGTGAACTGGCAATAAAAAACGACATTACTCGTTCTCCTCAGTATTGTTCTTATTCGCTTCTTGCTGAGCTTTACGTGCTTGAGCGCGAGCAATGGCAGCGGCAACAGCAGCTTTCTTTGGATCCACTTCTGGCGCTTCAGAAGGAGCTTCCGCTTCAACAGATTCTGTTTGTGCCTCTTGCTGCGCTTTACGCGCTTTAGCACGAGCAATAGCTGCGGCAACCGCGGCTTTCTTCGGTTCTTCAGCTTGTTCGGCAGGTGTTTCCGCTTCTGTTGATTCAGTAGAGCCTTCTTGCTGGGCTTTACGCGCTTTAGCACGAGCAATGGCTGCGGCAACCGCAGCTTTCTTCGGATCCACTTCCGGTTCTTCAGAAGGAGCTTCCGCTTCAACAGATTCTGTTTGTGCTTCTTGCTGAGCTTTGCGTGCTTTGGCTCGAGCAATGGCTGCGGCAACCGCGGTTTTCTTTGGATCCACTTCTGGTTCTTCAGAAGTAGCTTCCGCTTCAACAGATTCTGTTTCTGCCTCTTGCTGCGCTTTACGCGCTTTAGCACGAGCAATGGCAGCGGCAACTGCTGCTTTCTTCGGATCTTCAGCTTGTTTAGCAGGCGCTTCCGTTTCTTCAGATTCTGTAGAACCTTCTTGCTGAGCTTTACGTGCTTTGGCACGAGCAATCGCTGCAGCCACAGCAGCTTTCTTTGGATCTTCAGCTTGTTCTGCTGGTGTTTCCGCTTCTGCAGATTCCGTAGAGTCTTCTTGCTGAGCTTTGCGCGCTTTTGCACGAGCAATCGCTGCAGCTACTGCGGCTTTCTTCGGATCTTCAGCTTGTTTAACAGGTGCTTCCGTTTCTACAGATTCGGTCGAATCTTCTTGTTGTGCTTTTTTCGCTTTAGCTCTGGCGATAGCTGCCGCGATGGCTGCTTTCTTATCACCAGCTTCAGTAGGTGTTGATGCGTCTTCTTGCTGAGCTTTCTTCGCCTTAGCACGAGCAATAGCGGCTGCAACCGCAGACTTCTTATCGTCAGCACTATCTGCAGATGTGTCATCTTGTTCTTTTGCCGCTTTGCGTTCGCGAGCAAGACGTTTGCGTTCTTCGCGTAGCTTCGCCATTTCTGAGTTATCAGGCTCGGCTGCACCAGATTGAGCCGCCGCAGCTTGTTTCGCTTTTGCTTTGGCAATCGCGGCTGCAACCGCAGGTTTCACAGCTGGTTCCGCTTTGGCTTCGGCATTGTCTTTTTGTGCTTTCACGCGAGCGATGGCTGCAGCAATCGCATCGTCACCGCCAGAGGCTTTCATGTCTTTACGACGATCATCTGCGGCTTTCTTAAAGCGATTTTCACGTTCTGCTTTTTCGCGTTCCATACGCGCTTTCTTCTCTTCAAAGCGCAGCTTAGCTCGTTCAGCTGCTGCCGCTTCTTGAGCCCGTGTACGGATTTCAGCTTTCGCTTGACGATAGTATTGAACCAGTGGAATTTCACTCGGGCACACAAATGCACACGCGCCACATTCAATACAATCTTTAAGGTTCAGTTCTTCAAGCTTTTCGTATTCTTGGCTTTTTGCATACCACTGAAGCTGCTGTGGCAATAGCGAGGCAGGGCACACTTCCGCACATTGGCTACAACGGATACATTCCATTTCGTATTGGTCAGAAGCGATCTCACGACGCTTCGGCGCCAAAATACAGTTTGCCGTTTTAGTGATAGGAACCTGAGCGTGGGGGAGGGTAAAGCCCATCATTGGACCACCCATGATCAGGCGCTGAAGTTTCTTATCTGCTTTGTAGCCAAACTCGTCTAAAAGTGCTTGTACTGGCGTACCAAGTAGCGTCCAAACGTTACGTGGTTGCTTGAAGGTCTTACCCGTCAGAGTCACGATGCGATTTACTACAGGTTCGCCATCGATCACTGCACGTTTAATTGAGTAGAGAGAACCAACGTTTTGAACCAGGATGCCAATATCTGCAGGGATAGCGCCGCTAGGAACTTCTTTGTTGGTCAAAATCTTGATGAGCTGCTTCTCACCACCAGAAGGGTATTTGGTTGGGATAACGCGGATCACGATGTCTTTGTTCATCGCCGCTTGTTCCAGCGCTTTGATTGCTGCTGGCTTGTTATCTTCAATACCAATGATGGTCAGTTTTGGCTTAAGGATATGCTCGACGATCTCGATACCTTGGATCAGTTCGTCCGCATGTTCCTGCATGAGTTTGTCATCAGCGGTGATGTAAGGTTCACATTCTGCCGCGTTGACGATAAGAATTTCGGTACGCGCAATACCCGATTGGATCTTCTTAGCGGTAGGGAAGCCTGCGCCACCCATACCAGAGATACCAGCAAGGCGGAACACGTCGATCAATGCATCAGCGGATTCTTGGGTGTAATCGGCTACTGGCGTTTTCTCACACCAAGTATCGTTACCATCTGGCGTAATCACTGCGCACAGTTCGCTCAAACCTGATGGGTGCGCAACAGTGCGTGGTTCAATAGCTGTTATTTGCCCAGAAGTTGGAGCATGAACAGGAACGGTGAAACCACTGTCTGACGCCGTTAGCTGTTGACCTTTCAACACTGTGTCACCAACAGCAATCAACAGATTACCTGCTTTACCGATGTGTTGTTTTAAAGGTAGGACGATTTCCGACGGAATGGCTGCATGAACCAATTCAGTTTTGTTGGATTGCTTTTTGTTTTCTGCCGGATGCACGCCGCCTGGGAAATCCCATAGCGAACCAGTACGAATTTGTTCAATCAAAGACAACATACGAAACCTTATTTAATTGAATCAGTCACGTTCACTGCATTGGCAGCATCCGTAATGTTAACCACTGGAATGGCATTAAGCTTCCATTTCCAGCTCTCTGTGGTGGTTTCCACAGGAATCATTTCAATACAGTCAGTTGGACAAGGCGCAACGCACAAGTCACAACCCGTACACTCGTCTTTGATTACGGTATGAAGGGCTTTAGTACCACCAACAATCGCATCCACAGGACATGCTTGGATACACTTGGTACAACCGATACACATGTCTTCATGGATGAAAGCAACGGTTTTGACTTTGCTGTCGAGATCGTGTGCCGACTCTTCGGCTTCAACGCCCATTAGATCCGCCAGTTTTTCAATGGTCGCTTGACCACCAGGAGGACACTTATTGATTTTGTCGCCATTCGCGATTGCTTCGGCGTATGGACGACAACCCGGGTAGCCGCACTGACCACACTGAGTTTGCGGTAGAATAGAGTCGATTTCATCGACAATTGGATCCGCTTCGACTTTGAAGCGAATCGATGCAAAACCGAGTATCGCTCCGAAAACCGCTGCGAGGGCAGCAAGAGCGATGATCGCAATTAAAATCGTACTCATCGTTTACTTCACCAAACCTGTAAAGCCCATAAAGGCGAGAGACATAAGGCCTGCGGTGATCATCGCAATCGATGCGCCTTTAAATGGCACAGGTACGTCAGCGGCGGCAATACGTTCACGCATTGACGCAAATAGGATCAGTACCAAGGAGAAGCCAACCGCTGCGCCAAAACCGTAAATGATCGATTCGATAAAGTTGTGGTTCTCGTTGATGTTAAGCAGAGCAACACCTAGAACCGCACAGTTCGTTGTGATCAGAGGTAGGAAGATACCCAGCAGACGATACAGCGTTGGGCTGGTTTTGTGCACGACCATTTCGGTGAACTGTACAACAACAGCGATCACCAAAATAAAGCTCATGGTTCGTAGATATTCGATGCCCAGTGGACGCAAAACATAGCTTTCCACCAAGTATGCACACACAGACGCGAGCGTTAGTACAAAAGTTGTAGCTAGGCCCATGCCAATTGCTGTTTCCAGTTTTTTAGACACGCCCATAAAAGGACACAAGCCTAAAAACTTCACCAGTACAAAGTTGTTCACCAGCACAGTGCCGACCAACAACAAAATATATTCGGTCATAATTATTACGTTCTTAAAATCCGATCCCAATATTATCGTGTTTTGTGACCCCAATAACAACCAGAGAACGGTGTGGTTTTATGCACTCGATGGAAAATTATACGTGTATGTGATGTGAGCGGATGAATTAATCAGAAATTGAAAAGTTTGATGAATGGTTGTTAACCAAGAGAAACGCAATTACCGCCACTGATTTAACGCACGCGTTGTTGATGGTTTTGGTATCACTCGTATGGTTCGCCAGAAACGACAAAAGCTCATACCCCTAATGAGTTAAAGGCATGAGCTTTGATTATTTTACAATCTCACGATTACAGTTTTTCTGTAAACGTTCGGCTGATCACGTCTTGTTGTTGCTCTCGAGTTAGCGAGTTAAAACGTACCGCGTAGCCGGACACTCGAATCGTCAACTGAGGGTATTTCTCTGGATGTTCAACCGCATCCAATAACATCTCTCGATTCAGAACGTTGACGTTAAGGTGTTGACCACCTTCAATTGCAATGCCCTCGTTGCTTGCTTCGTGATGGAAGTAACCATCCATTAGCGCGGCTAGGTTTTTCTTCTGACTTAATTCATCTTTACCCAGTGCGTTAGGCACAATTGAGAAGGTGTAAGAAATACCATCTTTCGCGTAAGCAAACGGCAGTTTAGATACCGATGCCAAAGACGCAACTGCACCTTTTTCATCACGACCGTGCATTGGGTTTGCACCCGGGCCAAAAGGCATACCTGCGCGACGGCCATCTGGTGTATTACCCGTTTTTTTGCCGTAAACCACGTTAGATGTGATTGTTAGGATCGATTGAGTTGGTACTGCTTCGCGGTAAGTGTGCATCTTCTGAATTTTCTTCATGAAGCGCTCAACCAGATCACAAGCGATGTCATCGACACGAGCATCGTTGTTACCAAATTTTGGATAATCACCTTCGATTTCAAAATCAACGGCGATGCCATCTTCATCACGAAAAGGCTTCACGGTCGCGTATTTAATTGCCGCCAAAGAGTCAGCGACAACAGACAGACCTGCAATACCACACGCCATAGTGCGGTGCACGTCGCGATCCATCAATGCCATCAGTGATGCTTCGTAGCTGTAACGGTCATGCGAGTAATGGATGATGTTCAACGCTGTCACGTATTGTGTTGCAAGCCATTCCAACATGTTGTCGAAGCGCGGCATCAAAGCGTCAAAGTCGAGAATTTCATCTTGAACTTTGTCCACTACCGGACCCACTTGCGCTTTCGATTTTTCGTCGATACCACCATTGATAGTGTAAAGCAGCGCTTTTGCAAGGTTGGCACGTGCACCAAAGAACTGCATATGCTGACCAACAATCTGTGGGCTCACACAACATGCAATCGCGTAGTCGTCATTGTCGAAATCAGGACGCATTAGATCGTCGTTTTCGTATTGAACAGAAGAGGTATCAATTGACACTTTTGCCGCGTATTGCTTGAACGCTTCAGGTAATTGCTCTGACCAAAGAATCGTCATGTTTGGTTCAGGAGCAGGACCCATAGTATGTAGCGTATGTAAGTATCGGAATGTCGTCTTAGATACTAGTGTACGGCCATCAACCCCCATACCAGCCATTGCTTCTGTTGCCCAGATAGGGTCGCCAGAGAACAATGAATCGTATTCTGGTGTACGAAGGAAGCGAACCATGCGCAGTTTCATGATGAAGTGGTCGATCATCTCTTGCGCTTGTGATTCATCAATCAAGCCATTTGCGATATCACGTTCTAGGTAAACATCTAGGAAAGTCGATGTACGACCTAATGACATTGCTGCGCCATTTTGTGATTTAACTGCGGCCAAGTAACCAAAGTAGGTAAATTGAATCGCTTCTTGCGCTGTTTTTGCAGGTAGCGACATATCAATGTTGTATTTCAAACCCATTTGACGAATGTCTTCAAGTGCTTGAACTTGGTCTGCAATTTCTTCGCGTAGACGAAGCGTTTTCTCAAGATCGCCACCGCACTCTAGGAAAGTTTGTGTCGAGTTGTATTGCTCTTTTTTGTCCGCTTTTAAGAAGTCGATACCGTAAAGGGCGATACGACGGTAGTCACCAATAATACGACCACGACCATAGGCATCAGGAAGGCCAGTGATGATGCCTGATTTACGACACGCTAGGATTTCTTTGGTGTAAAGATCGAAACACGCTTTGTTGTGAGTTTTACGGTATTCAGTGAAGATCTTTTCAAGCGTTGGATCCAATTCGCGGCCATAAACTTCGCACGAGTTTTTCACCATGCGAATACCACCATTGGCGATGATTGCACGTTTTAGAGGCTGATCGGTTTGTAAGCCAACGATCTTTTCCAGATCTTTGTTGATGTAACCCGCATCGTGAGAAGTAATCGTTGATGGCAGATCGGTATCGAAATCAACAGGAGCGTGTGTGCGGCTTTCTTGTTTAATGCCTTCAAGCACTTGGTTCCATAATGCTGAAGTTGATTCGCTAACTTCGGCTAAGAAGGACTCGTCTCCCTCATAAGGTGTGTAGTTTTTTTGGATGAAGTCACGAGTGTTGACAGAGTTTTGCCACTCACCAGCGGTGAATCCAGCCCATGCGTCTAGCATATCAGTCGTCGGAATAGTCATTAGTAAATCCCTAAATTATTGATAAATAGAATGGAGGCGACGAGTAGGACGGAACCATTCTTAACCCTGTTAATCGTATGGATTTACAGATTATGAGTAAAATGAATGCTTTTCATTTTTTAGATGACTATTATGCATTGACTTTAAATTCAACTGGTTATGCGCATTGCAACAACATCAAATGGTTTTGTTTGAACGTGTCTTGTACAGATATTGACAATTTTAACGGTTATCTCGAAGGAAACTAATATTCGAGATTATAGATTGATATTGCTAGTCGAAATATTACAGCTCCAAGTTAAAGCGTACATCCATGATATTTAAATTACCTGTAATATTATATAGTACGAAAAATGACCAAAAAAAATACAGTTTGTTATACAGCTTTATCCTTTTATGCAATCCATACTTAATATTGTTAAATAAAATGTCATTCTGACCTGTAAAATCATTAAAATGTAACCAAATGTGCATTTTAACATTGCGGTTAATTATCTTATTAATTGTTTTTAATATTCATTAATAATTATATTTATAGTCATGAAATTATCTCTCATTTTTTTGTGAATAATTTATAAATCCAAGCTGGAGGCGTCATTGATTTTTTTTTAGTACATGCGTATGTGCTTGTTGTGTATGATTATTTTATTTAATTCATTATCGATTTGCCAAACTAAAGTGATAATAATATCATTTGAAACTCATTTTATTAAATGTGAAAGTAAAACTGGAATGTTAGTTTATCAGAGACATTATTTTCCATGAAAAATATATTAGTATAAAAAATATGGTTTATAGGTTAATCCATGTATAAAATTAAGAATTGGTTAATAAATTCTGATCATCCGCTAGTGACCGACTTAATCAAAAATGAAGAGAAGCGAATTGGTTACCATGACCATCTTGTGATTCTGATGCTTTGTGAAAGTGCGGGTCAAATAAAAACAAAAGAAGAGCTATTAAAAGGTGCTTGGCCAGGGAAGCATGTATCTGAGGGTTCCTTAACTCAATCTATAAGCGCGATACGAACCTTAATTGAAGACGACGGGAAAGCTCAAAAGTACCTTAAGACCGTCGCAAAGGTTGGGTATAAATTAGAAGAAGATGCGGTTTCATGGGAAGGGGCAGAGAAAGATAGGGTTCGAAATCAGGCTATATCTTTGTCTCAAGAGTCTGAGCTAAAAGACAGCGAATTGGAAACTGAAATCGTCCACAGAGCTCGACCTAAACTCCATCGCAATCATTTATACCTTATGATTGGCTGCTTATTTGTGTCCATCGCGGTGCTTTTTCCACTTCTTTTTAAAGAAAAAAATGCAAGATTAGGTGGTTGGTTGCCTTTAACAAAACTATTTTCAGCACAACACATCACAGTCTATTGCGATGATCAAGAAGAAGCAAAATTGCTTGCGCAAGGCGTAGCACCTTTGATTGGTGAGAAAGTTGCACAAGGTAAGTTAGATCGACTTATCCTTGCTCATTCAGATGAAACGTTGTCTATCGTAATACTTAAACCATTTTCCCAACCTATAAATCTTGTCGTTATGTTTGACTCTCCTAAATCAATTGAAAGCATGGTTGATATCATTGCTGTAGAATTAAAAAATTATGTACATTAAAAATAAAAGTGTTTATTTTTTATTAATCGCCCTATGTTTAATGATTGCTTCGATTTATCTTAGTTTGAAAAAAGAAAATCAAATTCTGGTTAATGTTAAAACGCTTTATATTTCGGTAGGTGGTGGATTGATTGCAGAAGAGTATTTAGACGTTGTTATAAGAAATGAAAAATTTGAAGCAGTCACAGTCCTTAACGAATTAGACAAGAGCATTGACATTTTCACAAAAGGTAACTTTCACACAAACAAGACAGGGATTTTCAGCGTAAACATTAATCAAGAGTATATCAATGATTTTGATATGAATGATCCGGGTGGTGAACTCTTAGTCTATGATAAGTATCTTGATTCAAGAAGAAAGCTGTCTTTTTTTAAATCAGTTCAGGTACTAGAAAAACTGCCGAATAACTATAGGCTTATTATATCTAATAGTCCTGTAAAAAAGATGATAGCTGTAAAGTTGGGAAAACGAGAAGACTTTTAACATGTTAAACAGTCAATTAATCCATTAATGCTATTTTCAGAACTATTTAAGATAAATTTAACTATTGATAGTTGTGTTATTATGAAATTATAGCTCTGTAATTTCACGAGAGACAACGAATCATGATTCGATATACATTAGCTATATTTGTTTTACTAGCAAATTTTATAGTACACGCCAACGAGGCAAGTTCTCCACCTAAGATAATGACCTATAACGTTTACATGTTGGAGCATCGTCTTGGCATTTTCGTTGGTGGAACAAATCCCAATAAAAGGGCGGACTTGTTGGCCAACTCGTCTATTTTTGATGGAACTGACGTGCTCATTTTGAATGAGGTTTTCGATAATAAAGCGAGCACAATACTTACAGATGCCCTGGCTGAGAAGTTTAGATATCGTACACCTGTTGTCGGCAGAACTAAGGACGGCTGGGACCGAACTGAAGGCTGGCGCCCTGCAACGCTCGAAGATGGTGGTGTGATTATATTGAGTCGATATCCTATTGAATACAAGGCTCAAGTGATCTTTAAAGATGGCTGTGGCGCTGACTGGGCATCTCAAAAAGGTTTCATTCATGCTGTTATTAACAAAGACGGAGAGCGATACAATATTGTTGGTACGCATGTTCAGGCTGATGACAATAGCTGCAGTATCCCACCTAATGTTGTGCGACAAGAGCAGTTCGCTCAAATCGAAAATTACGTTTTGCGTACAAATCGTCCATCTGACGAAATGTTTTTCATTGCTGGTGATTTAAATGTAGCGAGAGATTCGCAAGAGTTTTTTACAATGCTTGAAGCTTTAAATGTATCAGAACCAACAAACTATGCGGGCGTGCCATATTCTTGGGATCCTGCTACCAACGCTTTAACGCACGCGAACTACCCTGACGTAAAAGGGCAACTACTTGACTATGTTCTTGTCGAACGTAGCCACAAACAGCCTAAAAATTGGCATAATCAGGTGTTGGACGTTGTATCTAAGAGAGTCGAACTACCCGGGACACAAGAACCTTATTACTTTTATGAATATTCTGACCATTTCCCGGTTTCCGCATTTGAATATGCGGATGAGAGTACACCAACTCACAGTATACGTCCAAGTAATAAGCCTTATAACTCTGTCAAATTCAAAAACAGTCTAACTGGTGAATACATATATGCCGATCAATATGCTTCTGATGGCTGGCTTTCTTACGGAATCGATGGTGAGATGGCGAGTGCTGAATTTAAGCTAGATAATTGGTTTCCATATAATAGTACTTGTATTCATGACAACGACTACGTGCAGATCTCAAGGAGAGATGATTACAAAGATTACTACTGGAATTACAGTGGTAGTACATATTATACCGAAGATAATGATTCTTCAGATTTTATGAAAATAAGCCGTCAGGGTGAATCTAAAGGGTGCATTAGGGATGGTGACGTTGTATATATGTACGATCATGCAAATATTTTGTGGGCATCAGAAGATAAGTATCTTGAACTTGATAATGGGTATATTACGGCAACTAACGGTCTTCCAGTTAGCAATAACGGACTATTTATCATTGAGATGGAAGATTTTAAATATATTGATTGGTACGGTAATTTGACTTACAAATAAAAATTTAGATGACATGAGCAGCATCTCCTTTTAATAATTTAATTAGTTTATGAAGCCGCACAAAGTGTGGCTTCATTTTATTCAAATTAACACTAGGTGTTTACATGAATTTCTTAGGATATTTTGAAAAAATTAAAGGCAAACTAGAAGAAATTGAAAACCTTAATGATTTAACCGTCTGGCGGAAAAGACGAAACATATGTCAATTTGGTTTGACGTTTAAAACAGCAAGAGGTTTTCTTATTAAGCACTCTTATCAGGGATTTAAAGGGGAAATTAGTGCTGAGAATAAAGAAAGAAATGTTACAAATTTTTTAGAATCTGACGGCTAATTCTTATTTTAATTTAGATATCGAAACGAAGATATAAGTGGCTATTGATTAAACCATTCCCAAGGTAACCTTTTCATACGAAACATTGGTTTTTCAGGTAGTGAACTCCATTGGTCAACATAGTGAGCATTGGATACGTCTACAGTGTATTATTTGAACAATCTGAATAATGTAGTCAACAAGTTCTTAATAAGCGTGAGTGGCAAAGCTCTAAATATCATAACGTAATGATAGAAAAATCTCTAAAAGATGAAGAATTTCTCTCTTTTTTATCTCTGCCAAACGATCTCTTTTTCATTCAATCCAAATCTCAGTTGACCGTAGTTCATTCTACCTTTATTGTATTTATTCAATTTATTTTTTCGAAACGAGCTTTTAATCTGATAGCTCAAACTTTAATTTATCAACTAAAAACTTATTTTACTTATCTTCATCATTTTCGAATAGATCTTAGGGCCGTTTGGTTCTGGTATATTAATATTGAACTATAAGGAAAAATAAATATTGTTTAATTTTATTTTAATAGTAACCCAGGGATGGGTAATTGCTAGATTAAGATGCTACCAACTTTATAAAGTTTGGATTTTCATCTAAGAAGGGGGAGGCTTCTGATTATATAATAAAGCCGCTTCGGTTAGACCTCTGCGGCTTCTTGGTTATAATTTATTTTAGTCGAGTTTTATTTGCTCTCAGGTTTTAGCATTTTAAGAAGTCCAACTGCTTTTTGCTCGACAGGCACTTCCATATTTGGGGCATATCTTTTGATTTTAATTTGCTCTGGACCGTTGATATTGTCGACTAGCAAAGCATCGCCGCTGACTGAAAAACCAAATAGCGTGAGCATTGCTTTTTGTACATGTTCGGTACCACCAACTAAGAGTAAACTATCATACTGCTTTAGCTCGTTTACTTGATAGTCATGTTCGGTCAACTTTGATGTATCGATGATTAATATGTCTTTATCAGGTAAATCTGAGGACTTTGTTCTCAATAGACTCTCTGTAGTCATATGAATTGATTGAACTAGAGCACTGTCTGTTGGTACATAGTCACTGAGTGTTAAAGCATTTACAGAACAAGCGGAAAGCATCGCCAGAGTAGCAAGTGTTTTTTTCATTTTTGTTTCCTTATTAACGTAACAAGCCAGGTTTAGCGATGCGCAAACCTTTTTCACAGATTGTGTCGACTTTAATGATCGAGCCGCGAGAAATCGCAGTTATTGGACGAGGGTTACCATAGTAACCGCCTTCATGTGTTTCGATTACCGAGCTAAAACCTGATTCGTAATCGTATATATTTAGGGCTGTACGTGCTAGGTCGTATGTGTTCATAAACCACATCTCTCTAGATTCACCATTGCGACAGTTGTCTGCTGTCATTGTTTCTTGCCAGTCAATTTGGTTTGATAAATCAATTGTCTTCCATGCTTCTTGTCCGATGACTGTATTTGCATTCGTGAATCGGTCTTCCATGTAACCAGTTTCTTCGATCGCTGCCGCTTCTTTGATGCCTCTCATGCCAATTGGGTCGATTTTATATATCCATGCTCCGCCAAAGTTGCCACTTAGATCGCTTCTATCAAGAGTCATGATCTGACCCTCCCTAGAGAACTCTTCCGTAAATTCTTGTGACACGCCAATATTGAATCCAGCAGTTGGACCGTCGCCTGAGACCTCGCCACCTGCTTCAATCGAAACACCGACAGTACTGCTAGTACCATGGCTGTATTGACCGTTGCTATCCGATTCTGGGAACATATATGGTACTTTGATGAAGTTTCCATTCTCTGCTCCACCAGGTATACAGCGGGGATCTGTAATCCCAGTTTTAGAACAGGTCTGGTAGTAGAAATGTGGTAGAACTTGTTCTATCGCTTCTTCAGTTGTTGCTTGCCCCGTTGCTCTTAGGAAACTGATAGCTTCGCTTCTCACATCGTTATAAAGTTCTTTATTACTTCTATCGATCATAAAAGCTTGAAAGCTACTATTATGCCAAGTACTTGATAGAATGTTGGACATCGATGACCCACTTCGCCACCAAAATGTTGGCATTATTTGCCCATCAGAGTTTGCAACGTTAGGATCTTGAGTAAAGTGCAGACCATAGTAATCCCAGTAATGGTCGTGATTTGGGCCTATATTTTGTGTGTAATCATATTGACCAAATTGTTGAACTAGATCTGCACCTGCTAAGTTATATAGCATGTAACGAGCACGTTTAGTTTTTCCAACTACTTCAGACAATAGAATTAATCCGGCTTCCTCAGTGACATCTACTTGTTCATCGAGCCAATATTCGCGATAACCAAAGGTGTCCCAGCTTGCTGCATCTTTTATGTCGTAAAAATAAAGCGAAGGGTAATTGGTTTGAACCACAACAGCTGTACATAAGTCTTGACTTACCGTTGAGTCAGGATAGTTGTTGTCTTGAAGCCATTTATTAGCTTGTACTGTCAAGGTATTGAAAGTCTGGCAGAGGCGCTCAGGATCAACGGTTTTATCGACACTACTAAATACTTTTTGGGAGCCTTCCCATTGTGGCAGTGTATTGCTAGCATAACTACTAGCTGAAGACAGAATAGCGCAGGGTAGAGCAAGCGCTAAAGAACTAAGCTTAAATTTCATTAAATACTCCATTTGTATAATTTGAAACTTTATAAAAGTCTGACGCCCAAAAATTGTATTTTTCGATTTATATGTATTTTTATCACAACTTTTAGGGTTGAAATAATGGCTTTTTCTTTAATTGAAATCATAAAAAAAATATGATTAAAAAGAGAACTAAATGTGAAATTAATTTAAGGCTTGTTTTATATAATGTTCTTTGTTATTTTATTGAAATTAAACCAATATCTTGTAATTTATTGAATTTTAATGATAAGTTTGGTGTTTTTATTTTTCTAAATAATATAGATAGGTTATATAAATTTTAATTGAATATTTTATTTTTATCAATATATTGTGAGTGTGTTTGTCGGAGGGGGGAATATGACTTTCCTTAAGTAAGTTACGAAAAGAGGAATTAAGTGCACTTTATATAATTTTCAACTTATTCTTTAATTTCGATAGTTCTATATAAATAATTCATTAAACCATTAAGTTGTTTAGTTAATCGATTACTGTGATTTTTAGCTAAAGGTATAGGAAACCTTTAGCTGAGAATGAGTGATAAAAAGTTAGAGCGGTTTGTTGCTCTGTAAGGTGTGGAATTGTGAACTTTGACGGATATTTTGAAAAAATCAAATAAAGAAAGTTGAATCACTTGAAGAGCTACTTATATGGCGAAAAAGAATGAATATCGGTCACTCCGGGCTTTCATTTAGAACTAAACGAGGACGGCTGACTTACCATAGCTACCGTAGATCTAAGGAGGAGAAATCTAAATATTTTTAGGTTTTTATATCAAATTCTCAGTTTTTTGATACTTGTTAAATACTCAGAAATACGTTCATAGCTACTCAGGAAAAATTAAAAATAGAATTGATGTTTTTATTGCCACTTATTTGTAAATAGATTCTTTTTACTCGTTAAATTAGTGAGGTATCGACATTGGTGCAAACACGATTAAAAGGAACAAATGATGAAAATAAAAAGTTTCAGCCTGAGCTTGATAACAGTCTCTATGTTATCGGGTTACGCTCATGCATCTCCTATCCCAGGAATTGATGATGCTTACTTTAAGGGAGCTGATGAATATGTTGCTTACGACGATCCGGCGACAGCATGTGACATATTCAACGCCAAAGTAGCGTACATTAACAATCATTTAGAACAACAGGAATTACCGGGAAAAATTTCGAATCTTTGTCAGCATGCAAGAATAGAAGATGGTCAAATTGAAGAGCAATTTATCATCACTTCTCAGAATGGCGCGTATCACTATGGTGAGGAAGACTATAAAATTCGTGAACAGATTGATGTCGCACGAACTATTGATCTGTTGATGTTTTCTCAGTCAAACAAGACGAACTATATCATGGCGGTTGATGGCAGCATGAATGTGACTCGCCAAACCCTTGCTGACGGTGGCTACTACTTTGAATGGGTAGATGAAAAAGTTGCTCCGCACTTTTGGTACGGAGAAGGCTACATGGGTCAGATGTTCCATGGAAACTCTCAATTTAACTTTATGTCTGGCGAAAATGCTTACAGATTCGCTCGTAAAAAAGCAGTTAATGAAGCGCCAAATGATGTTGAAGAGCAATCAAGGCTAACTTGGAAATATTTGGCTGAAGAGTGTGAAAACGATAAAGGTAACGACTACTGTCTTCCTCAAAACCGTTATGGAAATCTTTTTGTGAATCAGCAAAGCTTTCCAAGCTCGAGCAATGTGAATAAGGAGATTTCTCTCGCTGAGAGTACATCTTTTAGCTTTGATATTACTGGTACTTTTGAAGCGAGCAAATCAGACGGTCCGTCTGCTGGTCTGAGTGTTGGCTTTGGTTTTAGCCAAACTAAAGAGAGTAGCCAGACACACAGTATGTTGAATTACACCTCAGTTGATGAAGGTAATGATATTGGCCACTCGGTTGTCCAGACTATTAATACAAGAGCTGTGGGAGAAGCTGGTTATTATGCAGATAATCCATCTTCAGAATTTTGGCATGTAAAGAATGCTGCCGAAATCTGGGGGGAAGACCTTTACCGAGTTTACGATCTAAAGAGTTATGAGACGTGGCAGGAAAACTACACTTCTGATTGGAATACTTGCCAAGATCAAAAGCTTGTCTTTGGTAACGCCGTCACCGTTTCGCGTGCCTACCTTAATACTTATGGTGACAACTGGACAATTAATGAGAACGAGTCGAAGTTGTACCAAAGAGAATCTAACTACGGCATTACGATAGATACCGATTGTATTGTTGATGACAAGGGTCAAACCTTCCGCGTTATGAAAGAAACAATTCTTTAATTATTAGAGGGTAAAGAGAATGAATTTTGTTAAAAGTACTATTTTTGCAAGTACACTGTTATTGTCTTTGGCTTCTCATGCTGCAAGCCTATCTACGATTGGAACCCAAGATAATGGTGTTTTCAATGAGATGAAGCAAATCCAACTTAAGTCTGCTGGAGAGCGAAGCTCTTCGAAGTCTGCGGATATCTTTTTCATTAATAGTAATGATATTCAAGTTGAAGATTTGACCAAAGAGTTACTTAAAGATTTTAACTCTATCGTGATCGTTGGCGATTCTTTTAAAAATAAAGAGTTAATGATTAAGCTAGTTGGATTTGGTATCGAGAGGGAAGTGGTAGCGATTACTAATATCCACGACTCATCAAAGCGTCAGATCAACACCTACAGTAAAGGTGATGAAGCTGGTGATGATAAAGTTGCCGCAGTTCTAATGGATACGATTGCTCGTCGACTTTAATCGTAAATGAATTGACTCTATTTGGAGTTAACGCATTTTGACGAGTAACTGATAGCTTTAAAGCCTAACTAAGCCACGGATTTATCCGTGGCTTTTTTGATCAACATCTAGCGATGAACAAATCGAAAAATTAAAACGCAAAAAGCCGCATCGAGTGATGCGGCTTTTCTAAATTTGGCTCCTCCTGCTGGGCTCGAACCAGCGACCTGCGGATTAACAGTCCGTCGCTCTACCAACTGAGCTAAGGAGGAATTGCTTTGCGTGAAAGCGGGTCGAATCTTACCGAGCAGCCCTAATTCTGTCAACACCCAAAAAACACATTTTTAGCAAAAAAACATGCATTTTATTCTTTACTTTTTTGTAGTCCTTGCCAGTAAAGGGCTAGAGTTACTTATCCACTAAAATTGTGGATAACTGTGTTGATGAGATCTGAGTAAAGATCTTTTATATGCAACTGAATTGCTTTTGTTTGAGTTTTTAAGCAGAAATATGCAATGAATAATCAGATAAAACAGTATTTTATTTAAATTAACTCAGAATTGCGCAAAGTGGATAAGATTCAGCCTTCTGGGGATAAAGGATAATATTGGCTATTTTTGGGGAAAAGTTGTGGAAACTGAATTTAGATGATCTGGGAAGCTTCATCAAGCAGGGCGGAAGACTATAACAGAGTCACCAAACTAAGGCTAGACCAAAATAGAGAAAGCGCAAAAATTAATCGTAATGAGCTATAAATCTAAAATAGACGTAGATTTCATCTAATAAGGTGTATATATATACAGCCAAATTGCAGAAAATTTGAGGAAGGGTATGAGTAAAGTTTATGAACTGGTCTCTGAATATCAACCATCCGGTGATCAGCCAACCGCCATCAAACAGTTATTAGAGGGTTTAGACGCAGGCCTTGCCCATCAGACTCTGTTGGGTGTAACCGGCTCGGGTAAAACATTCACACTGGCAAACGTAATTGCAGAAGCGCAGCGTCCGGCGATTCTTCTCGCGCCAAACAAAACACTTGCCGCGCAACTGTACGGTGAGATGAAAGCCTTCTTCCCAAATAATGCCGTTGAATACTTCGTTTCTTACTACGATTACTATCAACCCGAAGCTTACGTGCCAACGACGGATACCTTTATCGAAAAAGACGCGTCGGTGAATGCTCACATAGAGCAGATGCGTTTATCGGCAACAAAAGCATTATTGGAACGCAAAGATGCAATCATTGTTGCGTCGGTTTCGGCCATTTATGGCTTGGGTGACCCAGAGTCGTACCTACAAATGATGCTTCACTTGCGCCGCGGTGATGTGATTGATCAGCGCGACATGCTGCGTCGTCTTGCAGAACTTCAATATTCACGTAACGATGTTGCGTTTGAGCGTGGCCAGTTCCGTGTGCGTGGTGAAGTGATTGACATCTTCCCGGCGGAATCAGACCAAGACGCCGTGCGCGTAGAGATGTTTGACGATGAAGTCGACTGTATCAGCGTATTTGACCCATTGACTGGTGTGGTCAAACAGCGAGACCTGCCGCGTTATACGATTTACCCAAAGACGCACTATGTCACGCCACGTGAGCGTATTCTTGATGCCATTGAAAGCATTAAAGACGAGCTTGAAGTGCGTAAGAAGCAGCTGTTAGACAACAACAAACTCCTAGAAGAGCAACGTATCAGCCAGCGCACTCAATTTGACATTGAGATGATGAACGAGCTGGGTTTCTGTTCCGGTATCGAAAACTACTCTCGTTACTTAAGTGGACGAGCGGAGGGGGAGCCGCCACCAACGCTATTTGACTACTTACCTCACGATGGCTTGCTGATCATCGACGAATCACACGTTACCGTACCGCAAATTGGCGCGATGTATAAAGGTGACCGCTCACGTAAAGAGACGCTGGTGGAGTTTGGTTTCCGTTTGCCTTCTGCATTGGATAACCGCCCAATGAAGTTCGAAGAGTTCGAGGCGATTTCTCCACAGACAATATTTGTTTCTGCAACGCCGGGTAACTACGAACTTGAGAAGTCAGCCGATGAGATTGCGGACCAGGTTGTGCGTCCAACGGGTCTGCTCGATCCGGAATTAGAAGTTCGCCCAGTTGCTACTCAGGTTGATGATCTGTTGTCTGAGATTCGAATTCGCGCAGCGCAAGACGAGCGTGTTCTTGTGACGACGCTAACCAAGCGTATGGCAGAAGACTTAACCGAATATCTGCACGAGCACGATGTGAAAGTTCGTTACCTTCACTCAGACATTGATACGGTTGAGCGTGTAGAAATCATTCGCGACCTTCGTTTGGGTGAATTTGATGTGTTGGTTGGGATCAACTTATTGCGAGAAGGCCTCGATATGCCAGAAGTGTCGCTGGTGGCAATCTTGGATGCAGATAAAGAAGGCTTCTTGCGTTCAGAGCGTTCATTGATTCAGACCATTGGTCGTGCGGCTCGTAACATCAAAGGTAAAGCGATTCTTTACGCAGATTCGATCACTAAGTCGATGAAGAAAGCGATGGACGAAACTGATCGTCGTCGAGAGAAGCAAAAAGCGTATAACGCAGAGATGGGTATTGAGCCCCAAGCCTTGAAGCGAAATATTAAAGACATCATGGAGTTGGGGGATATCACCAAATCTAAGCGTCAGCGTAATACTAAGCAAGTACCGCTATCGAAAGTGGCAGAGCCTTCTCAGACTTACGAGATCATGTCTCCACAACAGTTGGAGAAAGAGATCAGTCGTTTGGAAGCGGCGATGTACCAACACGCTCAAGATCTTGAATTTGAATTGGCGGCCCAGAAACGTGACGAGATTGAAAAGCTGCGCGCTCAATTTATCGCGAACAGTTAATTCTTCTCTAAGCGTAATTTCATTGCCAGATCTACTGCCCGAGTGACTGTGTTTACGACCATAGCTCGGGCATGTCCCGTTTCCAAATCTGCAGACAAAAAAAGAAGCCAATAGGCAGTCGGATCTATTGGCTCGTTCTGTGAACATGTCGTTCACTAACAACGTCAGTTGGCTAGGTGACCCGAGGGGTCAAAAGGCATACAGCATGGTTTGTGCCATAATTTAACCTGTTGATATTCGGTTTACTTTGTTTAGAATACCCAGAGTCTAACAAATGATTATTTGCAAAATGCAAAGCGTAATGCGATTATTATTTAAAACACAACGAAAAATCGGCTAGGCTATGCAACAAATAACAGAAGGTCAAAAGTCTCGTTATCTACTAATGGTAGAAGACACCGCATCCGTTGCGGCACTTTACCGTTCTTACCTCACGCCACTTGGCATCGATATCAATATTGTTGGAACAGGCAGAGACGCCATTGAAAGCCTGAACCATCGCATTCCTGATCTTATTCTGCTCGATCTTCGTCTACCTGATATGACGGGGATGGACGTATTGCACGCGGTGAAGAAAAGCCATCCAGACGTGCCAATCATCTTCATGAAAGCCCATGGCTCTATCGATACTGCGGTAGAGGCGATGCGTCACGGTTCTCAAGACTTCCTAATCAAACCATGTGAAGCAGACCGTTTACGTGTCACGGTGAATAATGCGATCCGCAAAGCAACCAAATTAAAGAATGAAGCTGACAACCCTGGTAACCAAAATTACCAAGGCTTCATCGGCAGTAGCCAAACGATGCAGCAGGTTTACCGTACCATTGACTCGGCAGCAAGCAGTAAAGCGAGTATTTTCATCACGGGTGAAAGTGGTACGGGTAAAGAAGTGTGTGCCGAAGCGATTCACGCAGCAAGCAAACGTGGTGATAAGCCGTTTATCGCCATCAACTGTGCGGCAATCCCGAAAGACCTTATTGAAAGTGAGCTGTTTGGTCACGTAAAAGGTGCGTTTACTGGTGCTGCGAATGACCGACAAGGTGCGGCAGAGCTTGCTGATGGCGGCACGTTGTTCCTTGATGAGCTCTGTGAAATGGACTTGGATCTTCAAACTAAGCTATTGCGCTTTATCCAAACGGGTACATTCCAAAAAGTCGGTTCTTCTAAAATGAAGAGCGTGGATGTACGCTTTGTGTGTGCAACTAACCGAGACCCTTGGAAAGAAGTGCAAGAAGGCCGTTTCCGTGAAGACTTGTATTACCGTTTGTACGTGATTCCTTTGCACCTTCCGCCGCTGCGTGAGCGTGGTGAAGATGTTATTGAAATTGCATACTCGCTGCTTGGTTATATGTCTCATGAGGAAGGCAAGAGTTTCGTCCGTTTCGCACAAGACGTGATTGAAAGATTCAACAGCTACGAATGGCCGGGTAACGTTCGCCAATTGCAAAACGTATTACGTAATATCGTGGTACTGAACAATGGCAAAGAGATCACGCTGGATATGTTACCGCCACCACTGAATCAGCCTGTTGTGCGCCAATCGGTAGCAAAATTTATTGAACCTGACATTATGACGGTGTCAGATATTATGCCGCTTTGGATGACAGAGAAAATGGCCATCGAGCAGGCAATTCAAGCGTGTGAAGGCAACATTCCACGCGCTGCTGGCTATTTGGATGTTAGCCCATCAACGATTTATCGCAAGTTGCAAGCTTGGAATAGCAAGGACGAAAAACAAAACGTATGAATACGGACGTATTAAATCAGCAAAAAATTGAAGAACTGTCTGCGGAAATTGGCAGCGATAATGTTCCTGTTTTGCTTGATATTTTTCTTGGGGAAATGGGCTCCTACATTGGCACTTTAACTGAACTTCAGGGCTCAGAGCAGCTGTTGTATTTAAAAGAGATCAGCCATGCATTGAAAAGCAGTGCTGCAAGCTTTGGCGCAGATCGATTGTGTGAACTAGCGATTGCCATCGACAAGAAAGCAAAAGCGAATCAATTGCAAGAGCAGGGGATGGAGACGAGCGAAATGCTCGATTTACTTCATATCACTCTTGTCGCCTACCGTTCTTGGACAAACTAACGTTTCGCGCAAGACATTAAGCGTAACGCAAAAACACAAAGCCCTTCCGGTGTGGAAAGGCTTTTTTGTTTAGGGAGTTTGCTCCGAATCAAAGCCGCTTTCTCAATGCTTTTCGTCTAGTCAGACAGTAATTGATTTTCAATCGCGAGCTTTAGTTTGTCTCGGTCGTGGCGCCAATCACGGTTCGTTGAAGCCAATGACTCCGTGACTACGTTCCAGTTATCCAGCACTTCTTGCTCGGTCTCTTCAGCCAGTACCACATCGATCTTACGGCCTTGGCACGCACGCTCACACCATTCAAGCTTTTGCTTCATCGTCATACGGCCAGCAGGGCCATACTCTGGGCTCAAGTTTGCCACAAAGATGACTTTCGCCTTTTGGTTAGCAGCAATCGCTTTACCAATTTCAGGCAGCAATAGCGGCGGCATGATGCTCGTTAAGAAGCTTCCCGGACCAAGAATGATGACATCTGCTTCTGAAAGCGTCGTAACTGCTTCTTTGGTTGCAGGGACTTCCGGTGACAGATCAAGACGACGCAGATCGGTTTCCATTTCATCCACATTGGTTTCACCTGTGACCCACTGCCCATCTACTGATAGAGCCGTTAGGTCGGAAGGGTGCTCAGACATAGGCAGAATGTTTACGTCGACCTTCAGCATATTGCGAATAAGGTTGATCGCATCTAGTGGTCGTACCGACAGGTTGTCCAATGCCGTCAGCATCAAATTACCTAGGTTGTGTCCATCTAACTCGCCAGTACCTTTAAATCGGTACTCAAACATCATCGAGCTGATTGATGGTTCGGTAATTAACTGGTTGATACAGTTACGAGTATCACCCCAAGCAATACCACCCTGACAATGACGAATACGGCCCGTAGAACCGCCATTATCTGTTGTCGCAACAATGCCAGTTGCATTGCCGCCAAAATCTTTTAATGCCGCTAACATACGACCCAAACCGTGACCACCGCCAACTGCGACCACTTTCTTATCGGTGTAGATATTCATTACGTTCTTCTAATAATCTTGTAAAAAACGCCTACAATTTAACTTAATGAGTGCCAAAGAGGTACTCACTAAGCGGTAAATTGTGTTTCCAGAGAGTTTTTTATCACTCAAGTCTGGATTCCATTACAAATATTAAGTATTTTACACGGCAAAGCTATCAGGGGGTTATCTCCTCTGGTTGCCATAACTCCGAGCTCACTATGCTAAGTCCAAGGATAGGCGTCTTGAGCCAGTGACATACTGTCACAAGGGCATAATTGGAAATGATTATGCCTCCCGTGTTTGGAAAGGTGTTCCGTGGCGCAACAATTCGAAGACAAATTTCATCGTAAGTTCTATTACTTGCGTCTGTCTGTGACCGACGTATGTAATTTCAAATGTACCTATTGCCTTCCTGACGGCTACAAGCCATCGGGCAATAAAAACTCGTCTTTCTTATCTCTACCTGAGATCAAACGTGTCGTAAAAGCGTTTGCAGATTGTGGTACCTCAAAGGTACGTATCACCGGTGGTGAGCCGAGTTTACGCAAAGACTTTACTGACATTATTCACTCAGTTGCAACCACGCCGGGTATCAAAAAAGTCGCCACAACGACGAATGGTTACCGCATGGCGAAGCAAGTTGCAGATTGGCGTGAAGCTGGCCTTACGCACATCAACGTGAGTGTGGATAGCCTGGACCCACGTATGTTCCATCAAATCACTGGTGAAAATAAGTTCACCGAGGTGATGAATGGTATCGAACGTGCGTTCGAAGTGGGTTATGAGCAAGTCAAAGTCAACGTGGTGCTGATGAAAGACCTCAACCACAACGAGCTGCCTGCTTTCCTTAACTGGATAAAAGATCGTCCTATCCAACTGCGTTTTATTGAGTTAATGCAGACGGGAGAAATGGATGATCTGTTTGCTAAGCACCATGTTTCTGGTGTCGCTATTCGCAATCAATTAATTGCCAATGGTTGGTTACTTAAAGTTCGTTCTCACAACGATGGCCCTGCTCAAGTTTTCGTTCATCCAGATTACAAGGGTGAAATTGGCTTGATCATGCCGTACGAAAAAGACTTCTGTGAGAGCTGTAACCGACTTCGTGTATCGGCTATGGGTAAACTGCATTTATGCCTGTTTGGTGATCATGGCGTGGAATTGCGAGACCTGTTAGAACGTGACGAGCAAGAAAATGAATTGATTGAACGTATTCAAGCGCAACTGCAAACGAAATCCGTTAGTCACTTCTTGCACGATGGCAATACAGGTATGACGCCACATCTTGCGTCTATCGGCGGCTAATTCCAATCAGATTTTACATCGGGAGCTGACGTGGCTTCTGATGATTTTTTCAGAATCGATACCTTACGTATCAAAGCAAACTTAGAGAATAGGTGAACAAATGGGTCACGCTGAAAGCAAATTTCAACCTGCAAACATTGCCGTTCTAACGGTATCTGACACTCGTACTGAAGAAAACGACACTTCTGGTGGCTACCTAGTTGAACAAGCGAAAGAAGCGGGTCACAACGTTGTTGATAAACAAATCGTTATCGATGACATGTACAAGATCCGCGCGATCGTTTCTCAGTGGATTGCTGACGAAAACGTACAAGCAATCATGATCACTGGCGGTACAGGTTTCACTTCACGTGACAGCACGCCAGAAGCACTTAAGCCTCTGTTTGATAAAGAAGTAGAAGGTTTTGGTGAGTTGTTCCGTTTGGTTTCTTACGAAGAGATCGGTACTTCAACGATCCAATCTCGCGCAATTGCAGGCTTTGCTAACCACACGGTTATTTTCGCAATGCCAGGTTCTACTGGTGCATGTCGTACAGGTTGGACGAAGATCATCAAGCAACAGCTAGATGCAAGTCACCGTCCTTGTAACTTTATGCCACACCTATCTGTATAACCTTTCCTAAAAGCGAAGGAAAAACAATGACCCAATTTACCCATATCAACGCGTCTGGCGAAGCTAACATGGTCGACGTGTCCGCAAAAGCGGAAACGGTACGTGAAGCGCGTGCTGAAGCATTCGTACACATGGCTCCAGAAACGTTGCAATTGATCGTGTCTGGCCAGCACCACAAAGGTGATGTGTTCGCCACAGCTCGCATCGCTGGCATCCAAGCCGCGAAGAAAGCTTGGGATCTTATCCCGCTTTGTCATCCTCTGCTGCTTTCTAAGGTTGAAGTTCAACTGGAAGCCATCGAAGCAGAAAACAAAGTACGTATCGAGTCTGTGTGTAAGCTTGCAGGCAAAACCGGTGTCGAGATGGAAGCACTAACGGCTGCTTCTGTGGCGGCTCTGACGATTTACGATATGTGTAAAGCAGTGCAAAAAGACATGGTTATTGGCCAAGTTCGTCTTCTTGAGAAGACAGGCGGAAAATCGGGTCACTTCAAGGCGGAATAATGATTAAAGTACTTTTCTTTGCTCAAACGCGTGAGCTTGTTGGTATCGATGGCTTAGAACTCGAAGAGCAGTTCAGCAATGTTGAAGCGATTCGTGCACATTTGGTCGAAACTGGTGCAGATCAAGAAGGTAAATGGGATTTAGCGCTAGAGCCAGGCAAGTTACTGGCTGCGGTAAACCAGTCTATCGTACCTTTGGATACTGAAGTGAAAGCGGGCGACGAAGTTGCCTTCTTCCCACCAGTAACAGGGGGCTAATATGGATCCTCGCGTTTCTGTACAAGCTGAAGACTTTTCGGTTGATCAAGAATACCAACGTCTATCAGAAGGTACCGCCTCTGGTGCGGTAGTGACCTTCATCGGTAAAGTTCGTGATATGAACCTTGGCGACAACGTGATTGGTCTTCACCTAGAGCATTATCCGGGTATGACGGAGAAAAGCCTGAGCGACATTTGTGATGAGGCGGAAACACGTTGGCCTCTGCTAGGTGTTCGCGTTATTCACCGTGTTGGGGATCTCGACACGGGTGACCAAATTGTGTTTGTTGGTGTTTCTAGTGCACACCGTGGTGCGGCGTTTGATGCTTGTGAGTTCATCATGGACTTCCTAAAGACCAAAGCGCCATTTTGGAAAAAAGAGCGCACAACCAGTGAGAACCGCTGGATTGAGTCACGCGATACCGATCATCAAGCTGCACAGCGCTGGGAAAAGTAGGGCAGTTTTTTATTCTGCTAACAACCCTTTCAAAGCCAGATGTTAATAACGTCTGGTTTTTTCTTTTTTTAGAGCTGAAACAGCCTATATTTCCTTCTGTGATTTGCCTTCAAAATCACCACCTTTCCTTTCTTTCTCCTCTCGGTGACCTTGTTCACAATAAAAAATATCTAACGGAATATATGCAATTATTTATTAGACTCAATGTGTCATAAATGTTAAATTTTTTACATATATCTAGCATAAGATGCTATGAATAAGTTTGAAATTAGATTTATCGAAAGTTTCACCTGTCAAATAAGCGAGTGAATCAGTATTTCTCTATTCAATACTTTCATTGCGGTATTTATTGCTAAATATGTGCACTATTTACAGAATTATTAGTTTTTTTGCTACCTCTTTATTGCAAATTACTTCAATGGTTGCTAATGTGTGCCGCAGTCTTTGCAAGGATTCAGAATTTTGTGCTCAAAAAGTGCACTAAAAACTTCTAAAATACTGACCGTTCCAGTCCCTTGCAGAGAAGTCATGGATGCTAATGAAAAACTTGGAGTTTTACGCATGTACAAGAATAAAATCACCAAAGCCCTTCTTCTAGGTGCTGGTCTGGCAGTGGCTGCCTCTTCTACTACTACCGCTTTCGCTGCTGACGTTCCGGCAGGCATTAAACTAGCTGAAAAACAAGAAATCGTTCGTGGTAACGGAACTGAAGTGGCTACGATTGATCCACATAAGTCGTCTGGAGTACCTGAATCTCATGTGATTCGCGACCTTCTTGAAGGCCTTGTTAACCAAGACGGTGATGGCAATACAATTCCTGGTGTAGCAGAGAGTTGGGAGACAACAGATAACCAGACATTTACTTTTCATTTACGCAAAGATGCAAAGTGGTCTAACGGCGATCCTGTAACAGCACAAGATTTTGTATACAGTTGGCAGCGCTTTGTCGATCCTGCTACAGCCTCTCCATATGCTTGGTACATGGAGTTTACCAAGATGGTCAATGCTAAAGAAATTATCGAAGGTAAAAAAGAAAAAAGTACTCTAGGTGTTAAGGCGGTAGATGCGCACACACTAGTTGTTGAACTTGAAACTGCTGTGCCTTATTTTGTGATGATGGTAGGTCACACTTCAATGAAGCCAGTTCACAAGGCGACGATCGAGAAATACGGTGATCAATGGACTAAGCCTGGTCATTTTGTTGGTAACGGTGCTTACGAACTTGATAAGTGGGTCGTAAACGAGCGTATGGTTCTGAAGCGCAACGTGCAGTACTGGGATAACGACAAGTCTGTGATTGATAAAGTAACGTTCCTACCGATAGAAAATCAAAATGCGGAAATGAATCGCTTCTTGTCTGGCGAGATTGACTTCACAGATGATTTGCCGATTGAACACTTTAAGCGCATGCAAAAACAGCACCCAGAAGATCTGTCCGTTGTTGGCAGTCTGTGTAGTTATTACTACATATTTAACACTAAGAAAAAGCCGTTTAACGACTCTCGTGTTCGCAAAGCAATTTCTTATGCGATTGATCGTGATATCGTAACGAATGCTATTATGGGACAAGGACAAAAGCCAGCGTATTTCTTAACACCTGAGATAACAGCAGGCTTTGATCCTGAATTGCCAGCATATGGTAGGATGACGCAAAAAGAGCGCAACGCAGAAGCCTCACGACTGCTAGCCGAAGCAGGATATGGTAAAGATAATCCCTTAGAGTTTACATTCCTGTATAACACAGATGAAAACCACAAAAAACTTGCCGTCGCACTTGGCTCCATGTGGAAAAAGACATTAGGCTTGAAAGTTACTTTAGAAAACCAAGAGTGGAAAACGTACTTATCTTCTACGAAGACTGGTGATTTTGAGGTAGCCCGTGCGGGATGGTGTGGTGATTACAATGAAGCCTCCACATTTTTGACACTGATGACAAGTGACAATACGAGCGCTGGTCAGCACTGGGGTAATAATGATTACGATACACTGATCGATAATGCCTTCCACTCAACTTCAGAAGAAGAGCGCACTAAGTTTTATTTAGACGCTGAAAAACTAATGGCAAAAGAAATGCCAATTGCTCCTATTTATCAATACGTGAAGACTCGTTTACTTAACCCTCACGTTGGTGGCTTCCCTTCCAATAATGCGCAAGAAATGATCTACACCAAAGATCTTTACATCAAAGCAGACTAATTAAAGTCATTTCTAGACTATAAGAACAAGGTTCCACACATCCTGTAAAAGGGCGTGTGGGGCCTATCATTAACTTTTAACCGTCACAGACTGAAAGAGTGAGTTTATGCTTAAATTCATCGCAAAAAGGATATTTGAAGCGATCCCAACCATGTTGGTTTTGATCACCGTATCTTTCTTTCTTATGCGTTTCGCTCCCGGGAATCCGTTTTCCAGTGAACGCGCTTTACCGCCAGAAGTTATGGCAAACATTGAAGCAAAATACGGCTTAGATAAGCCTGTGTTTGAGCAGTACACCACGTATTTGACTAACATATTACAAGGCGATTTTGGCCCTTCATTTAAATATCTGGATTATTCTGTAAACGAGCTTATCTCTGCTGCGCTTCCTGTATCCGCTAAAGTTGGTTTTATAGCCTTTATTTTTACGGTAATTATGGGGGTGACTGTAGGTACAATTGCTGCTCTCAAGCAAAACACCTGGATTGACTATGCAATCATGTCCACTGCAATGCTTGGTGTTGTGATGCCATCTTTCGTACTGGCACCTGCATTGATCTACGCTTTCTCGTTACATTTCAACCTTCTTCCTGCTGGTGGTTGGTTAGATGGTTCAGCCAAATACCTTGTTTTACCTGTACTTGCAATGTCCCTTCTCTATGTCGCCACGTTTGCTCGTATCACTCGTGGTTCAATGATCGAGACATTGAACAGTAACTTTATCCGTACTGCCCGTGCGAAAGGTCTAAGCTACCGTTACATCATCCTGAAACACGCATTAAAACCAGCTCTGCTTCCTGTAGTGTCTTACATGGGACCTGCGTTTGTCGGCATTATTACCGGCTCGGTAGTTGTAGAGACCATCTTCGGTCTGCCAGGTATCGGTAAGCTGTTCGTAAACGCAGCCTTTAACCGTGACTACTCGCTAGTAATGGGTGTAACCATTCTGATTGGTTTCCTATTCATCTTGTTCAACGCTATCGTTGATATTCTGCTAGCAATGATTGACCCGAAAATTCGCTACTAACAGGGAAGTATGGTTATGTTAACGAAAAAAGAGAATCTTGAAGCGGTCGAGAAATTTGCAGAGAACCTGGAAGTTGAAGGCCGTAGTTTGTGGCAAGACGCCCGTATCCGCTTTATGCGTAACAAAGCGGCAATGGTGAGTTTGTTCATTCTTACATTGATGACCCTTGCGGTAATCTTCCTGCCAATGTTGGCACCTTACACATTTGATGATACAGACTGGTATGCAATGCACGTCGGTCCAAGTGCTGAACACTGGTTCGGTACTGATAGCTTAGGTCGTGACCTTTACGTACGTACGCTGATTGGCGGTCGTATCTCTCTGATGGTTGGTGTTTTAGGTGCATTGGTTGCGGTTGTGATTGGTACGCTTTACGGTGCGGCTTCTGGCTTCATTGGCGGTAAAGTTGACCGTATCATGATGCGTATTCTTGAAATCCTATACGCGGTTCCGTTCATGTTCCTAGTTATCGTACTGGTAACATTCTTCGGCCGTAACATCGTTCTTATCTTCGTCGCTATCGGTGCTATTGCGTGGCTAGATATGGCTCGTATCGTACGTGGTCAAACGCTAAGTCTACGTAGTAAAGAATTTATTGAAGCGGCACACGTTTGTGGGGTGAGCAAGTGGAAGATCATCACTCGCCACATCGTTCCAAACGTACTGGGTATCGTAGCGGTTTACTCAACACTACTTATCCCAAGCATGATTCTGACCGAATCATTCCTTTCATTCCTTGGTCTTGGTGTACAGGAACCAATGACAAGTTGGGGCGCACTTCTACAAGAAGGTTCGCAAACAATGGAAGTGGCAATTTGGCAGCTGGCCTTCCCAGCAGCATTCATGGTTGTGACTCTATTCTGCTTCAACTACGTTGGTGACGGTCTGCGCGATGCGCTGGATCCAAAAGACAGATAATTAAAAATAGAAAGAATAAAGGAAGCAATGATGAGTTTATTAGATGTCGAAGATCTGCGTGTCGAATTTACCACACAAGATGGTATCGTAACCGCAGTAAACGATTTGAACTTCTCTCTGAATCAAGGTGAAACCCTAGGTATCGTAGGTGAGTCTGGTTCAGGTAAGTCACAAACTGTATTCGCAATCATGGGTCTACTGGCTAAGAACGGTATTATCTCTGGTAGTGCGAAATTCGAAGGTAATGAGATTCTTAACCTTCCAGAAAAAGAGCTGAACAAGGTTCGTGCGGAACAGATCGCTATGATCTTCCAAGACCCGATGACGTCTCTTAACCCATACATGAAAGTGAGCGATCAGCTGATGGAAGTACTGATGCTGCACAAAGGTATGGGTAAAGCAGAAGCGTTCGAAGAGTCGGTTCGCATGCTTGAAGCAGTAAAAATCCCAGAAGCTCGTAAGCGTATCACCATGTACCCACACGAGTTCTCGGGTGGTATGCGTCAGCGTGTAATGATCGCAATGGCGCTGCTGTGTCGTCCAAAACTGCTTATTGCGGATGAGCCAACGACGGCATTGGACGTTATGGTTCAAGCTCAGATCATGGATCTGCTGAACGAACTGAAATCTGAGTTCAACACTGCAATCATCATGATCACGCACGACCTTGGTGTCGTAGCGGGTTCATGTGACAAAGTGCTAGTGATGTACGCAGGTCGTACCATGGAGTACGGCACTGTGAACGAAATCTTCTACAACCCAAGCCACCCTTACGCGGAAGGTCTATTGAAGGCGATTCCTCGTCTGGATACAGAAGGCGAGATTCTACCAACGATTCCTGGTAACCCGCCTAACTTGCTTCGTCTACCACCTGGCTGTCCTTACCAAGATCGCTGCCACCGTGTGATGGATCGTTGTAAGCGTGAAGCACCAATTCTGACGCCGTTTGGTGATGGCCGTCAGCGTGCATGTTTTTCTGAATGGGAGGCTTGGAGCAAATGAGTACAGACAAAAAACTAATTCTGGATGTATCTGATCTGAAAGTTCACTTCAGCATTGCATCAAAATCTGCATGGCCTTGGGCAAAACCTTCAAGCCTAAAAGCGGTAGACGGCGTAAACGTTCGCCTTTACGAAGGTGAAACTCTTGGGGTAGTAGGTGAGTCTGGTTGTGGTAAATCGACGTTTGCTCGCGCGATCATCGGTTTGGTTGAAGCAACAGATGGCGAAGTAGTTTGGTTAGGTCAAGACCTAACGAAGATGAAAGACGTCCAACGCCGTGAAACGCGCAAAGAAATCCAAATGATTTTCCAAGATCCTTTGGCTTCTTTGAACCCGCGTATGACAGTGGGCGACATCATCGCTGAGCCGCTAGAGACGTTCTACCCAGAACTGACTAAGCAAGAAGTGAAAGACCGCGTTAAAGAAATGATGGCGAAGGTAGGTCTACTGCCAAACGTTATCAACCGTTACCCACACGAGTTCTCAGGTGGTCAGTGTCAACGTATTGGTATCGCTCGTGCGCTTATTCTAAAGCCGAAGATGATCATCTGTGACGAACCTGTATCAGCACTGGACGTATCGATTCAAGCTCAGGTAGTTAACCTATTGAAAGAGCTTCAGAAAGAGCTTGGTCTTTCATTGGTATTCATCGCGCACGATTTGTCAGTGGTGAAACACATCTCTGACCGCGTATTGGTTATGTACCTAGGTAACGCTGTTGAACTGGGTGAATCGGAAGCATTGTTTGCTGATCCAAAGCACCCATACACACGCGCGTTGATGTCAGCGGTTCCAATTCCGGACCCAGAAATTGAACGCAGCAAGAAGATTCAGATGCTAGAAGGTGATCTACCATCACCAATTAGTCCTCCTTCTGGTTGTGTGTTCCGTACTCGTTGTCCACAAGCAACAGAAGAGTGTGCGAAGACCAAGCCACACATCGAAGGTTCAGACGTTCACGCAGTATCTTGTCTACACGTAGCAGTGTAATTAAATTCGGCCTGTGACGGGCTTAAGCGCGGTTCCTTTTTATAGGGTCGCGCTTTTTTTATGCCTACGATTTCTCTTAGTTTTAGTTCATTCGAAATTCTTGAACAAGATGGACTAAATGGTCGGATTCTAAGCTGTACATGAAGCGCTAATATAGTAGAAACAGAATATGAGGAGAGCAGTCATGGGTAAGTTAGTTGAAGGCGTTTGGCACGACGTATGGTACGAAACTAAATCAAGCGGTGGTAAGTTTGTTCGTGAAGATGCAGGCTTTCGCAATTGGATAAAGAACAAACCTGATGCAACGTTCCAGCCAGAGTCGAGCCGTTACCATTTGTATGTTTCACTCGCTTGTCCGTGGGCGCATCGCACACTGATCTTCCGTAAACTCAAAGGCTTGGAAAAACACATTGACGTCACCGTTGTGTGTCCAGATATGCTAGGTGAAGGCTGGCAAATGGGACTCCCTGAGCCACTATTCGGTCACACCCGAATGCATCAGATCTACACTCAAGCCAAGTCCAATTACACTGGTCGCGTTACCGTTCCAGTACTGTGGGACAAAAAGACCAATACGATCGTGTCGAATGAATCGTCTGAAATCATCCGTATGTTCAACTCCGAGTTCAATGAATTAACGGGCAACCATGATGATTATTACCCAGAGCAACTTCAAAGCGTGATTGATGAGTGGAATGACTACATTTATCCGAACGTGAATAATGGCGTATACCGTTGTGGTTTTGCGACAACGCAAGAAGCTTATGAAGAAGCGTTTGATTCACTGTTTGCCGCACTGGATAAAATCGATGCTCACCTTGCAACGCATCGTTATCTAGCAGGCAATAAAATCACCGAAGCGGATTGGCGCCTATTTACTACTCTTGTTCGTTTTGACGCTGTGTATGTAGGTCATTTTAAGTGTAATAAACAACGCATTGCGGATTACCCAAATATTCAGGGTTATTTGAAAGAGCTTTATCAAGTGGAAGGTGTGGCAGAGACTACCGACTTCTACCACATTAAGCGTCACTACTACTTCAGTCATACGGGTATCAACCCGACGCAAGTCGTACCAAAAGGGCCTGAGTTAGATTTGGACTCACCTCATGACCGAGATTTAATCTAACTTCAAGCTCTCCGAGAAAAGTACCATTTTATGTGCTGCTCCGTATTAATTTGTTCGAACACAAAGTGAAAAAAACCTCGCCGTGGCGAGGTTTTCTTATTTTGGAAGAAGCGAAGTTATTAGTTAACTGCTTTTTCTTTTGCTTGGTCAGCTTGATCTGCCTGAATCGCAGTTAGAGCAACTGTGTACACGATATCGTCTACTAGTGCACCGCGAGATAGATCGTTTACAGGCTTGCGCATACCTTGCAGCATTGGACCGATAGATACTAGGTCTGCTGAACGTTGTACCGCTTTGTAAGTCGTGTTACCAGTGTTTAGGTCTGGGAATACGAATACTGTCGCTTTACCCGCTACTGGAGAGTTAGGCGCTTTAGAAGCTGCCACGTTTTCCATGATCGCTGCGTCGTACTGTAGAGGACCGTCGATCACTAGATCTGGACGTTTCTCTTGAGCAATCTTAGTTGCTTCACGTACTTTATCTACGTCTGCACCCTTACCAGATTCACCAGTAGAGTAAGAGATCATAGCAACGCGAGGGTCGATACCAAATGCCGCTGCAGAATCAGCAGATTGGATAGCGATTTCAGCAAGCTGTTCAGCTGTTGGATCTGGGTTAATCGCACAGTCACCGTAAACCAATACTTGGTCAGGTAGCAGCATGAAGAATACAGAAGATACGATAGACGCATCAGGTGCAGTCTTGATGATTTGGAACGGAGGAACGATAGTGTTTGCTGTGGTGTGAACCGCACCAGAAACTAGACCGTCTACTTCGTCGTTCTCAAGCATCATTGTGCCAAGGAATACTGAATCTTGTAGTTTCTCGCGAGCAACAACTTCAGTCATGCCTTTCGCACCACGTAGCTCAACTAGACGAGCCACGTAGTTTTCACGAACTTCATCAGAGTTGATGATAGTTACGCCAGCACCTAGTGTTACGCCTTGCTGCTCTGCAACGCGACGGATTTCGTCTGGGTTACCTAGAAGCACACACTCCGCGATGCCGCGCTCAGCACAGATAGCCGCAGCTTTGACTGTGCGTGGCTCGTCACCTTCAGGAAGAACGATACGCTTGCCAGCTTTACGAGCGAACTCAGTTAGCTGGTAACGGAATGCTGGTGGGCTTAAGCGACGAGACTTCTTAGTGCCTTCAGTCATAGACTCGATCCAGTTACCGTCGATGTGACCAGCAACGTGCTCGTTGATGAACTCGATACGCTCTTTATCGTCTGCAGGAACTTCGATAGAGAAGCTCTGTAGGTTTAGAGAAGTCTGCCAAGTGTTACCTTGTGCTTTGAAGATCGGTAGACCCGTTTCAAATGCTGGCTTACATAGACCTGCAATCTCTTCAGGAATGTCGTAACCACCAGTTAGAAGTACCGCACCGATATCAACACCGTTCATTGCTGCAAGTGCAGCTGCAACGATAACGTCTGGACGGTCTGCAGAAGTAACAAGTAGAGAACCTGGTTTGAAGTGCTCAATCATGTTTGGCAGAGAACGCGCACAGAAAGTGATGCTCTTAATACGACGAGTCGCGATATCACCCTCGTTGATGATGTCAGCGTTTAGGTGCTGAGCCATATCGATTGCACGAGTAGCGATTAGATCGATGCTCCATGGCACACAACCTAGTACACGAATTGGAGAAGTGTTGAAGATTTCCATCACTTTCATTTCGTTTTGCTTCGCGCTGTCTGCATCGTCAAAGATTTCAGATAGGTCAGGGCGAGTACGGCCAGCTTCGTCAACAGGCGCGTTCAGCTTGTTGATGATTACGCCAGAGATGTTCTTGTTCTTAGTACCACCGAAGTTAGAAC
The DNA here is from genome assembly GCF_002163755.1 of Vibrio campbellii CAIM 519 = NBRC 15631 = ATCC 25920. Lineage (NCBI taxonomy): Bacteria > Pseudomonadati > Pseudomonadota > Gammaproteobacteria > Vibrionales > Vibrionaceae > Vibrio > Vibrio campbellii. Next base: position 2,266,778 of record NZ_CP015863.1, on the reverse strand, counting down.
ATGCTACTTCGATGCGCTCTTTAAGTTGAGCTGGGTTATCTGTACCAGGAGTTGCAACAAGAACGATTTCCGCACCTAGAGTTGCAGCGATTTCCGCGTTCACTTGGTTAGCGAATGGGTGCTTACGAGTTGGTACTAGACCTTCGATAAGCGTTACGTCTGCATCTTTGTTGATTTGGTTGTAACGCTCAACAACAGTTTCTAGCAGCTCGTCCATGTTGTCGTTACCAATGAGGCTTTCAGCAACAGACATCGCTAGTGGTTGACCGATCTTCATATCGCTGTTGTAGCCAACGATAGTTGAAGTTAGATCTGGTTGATCACCGCCAGAACGTGGCTGTGAAATTGGTTTGTAGAAAGAAACCTTAACGCCTTTGCGCTCCATTGCGCGAAGAACACCCATGCTTACGCTAGTTAGACCAACACCAGCACTTGCAGGGATAAGCATAATAGTACGAGACATTCGTAGAGTACCTTTAGCTATTGGGGGATAAAAGCTCAACTCTTATTCCATGAATAATTCAGAGAATAGGAGTTAAGCCCCTAAGAAATTCTTTGGAAGAAAAACTGGCTAGCCGGATTGGCTAGCCAGTTTAATCTATTAAAGACCTGCTAGGCGTGCAGTGTCTTCAGCAATTACTAGCTCTTCGTTAGTAGAGATAACCATTGCTGGGATACGGCTGTTAGCTGTAGTGATAGTACCTTCGCCGCCGAAACGAGCTTTAAGGTTAGCTTCACCATCAACTTCGATACCGAAGATACCTAGACGGTTTAGAACCATTTCACGGATAGGGCCAGAGTTCTCGCCGATACCGCCAGTGAAAGTGATTGCGTCTAGACGACCTTCCATAGAAGCTGTGTAACCCGCTACGTACTTAGCTAGACGGTGACAGAACACGTCCATTGCACGAGTTGCTTCTTCTTTCTCACCGTAGTTGTCTTCAACGAAACGACAGTCAGAAGTCACTTCAGTTAGACCAGCAAGACCAGACTCTTTAGTTAGCATGTTGTTGATTTGTTCAACAGAGTAACCTAGAGCGTCGTGTAGGTGGAATACGATAGCTGGGTCGATATCACCACAACGTGTACCCATTACTAGACCTTCAAGAGGAGTTAGACCCATAGAAGTGTCTACAGATTTACCGTTCTTGATTGCACATACAGAAGCGCCGTTACCTAGGTGACAGTTGATGATGTTTACTTCTTCAACTGGCTTGTCTAGTAGGTTCGCAACTTCACGAGTGATGAATAGGTGTGAAGTACCGTGCATGCCGTAACGACGGATGCCGTGCTCTTTGTATAGGTTGTATGGAAGAGCGTATAGGTAAGACTCTTCTGGCATAGTTTGGTGGAACGCAGTGTCAAAAACAGCAACGTTTTGTAGGCCAGGGAAGTTTACTTTAGCCGCTTCGATACCGATTAGGTGAGCTGGGTTGTGAAGAGGTGCGAAAGTTGCAGCGTCTTGAATACCCTTAAGTACGTCGTCAGTGATCAGTGCTGATTGAGTGAACTGCTCACCACCGTGTACGATACGGTGACCGATAGCGCCTAGGTTAGCTTTAAGCTCTGGCTTAGAAGCAAGAATAGTTTCTACCATGAAAGATAGTGCTTCTACGTGAGCTGCGCCTGCGCCTAGTTGAGCTTCGTGCTTGCCATCAAGTTTCCACTTCATACGAGCTTCTGGAAGACCAAGACACTCAGCAAGACCGGTTAGGTGCTCTGCACCTGTTTCTGCATCTACAACAGCAAATTTAAGAGAAGAACTACCACAGTTTAAAACTAAAACTAGCTTAGACATGTATGACTACCTGTTTATTCGTCTGATCAAAATCAGTTAAAGGATGAAAAATTAATCACAAGAATAGACGATACCCGCAAGGCTGCGTACTAATCTTGGTCAAAAATCGTTCTAATTCCGTATAAATGAATAGCGATGAACCCATCCACCACTATGAAGCGATCCGTGCAGAATAAAATCTCGGAGTTGCTGAAATTGTAAATAACGGCAACAATGAGATTGAGGGTCTGCAAAGGATAGCGATAATAGGCAATGATAACAAAAAAATTTTGAAAGAATATTAACTTTCATCAATTTTTTGCACCTTTAGTTGAAATGTTCAACTATTTTTTAGTGAGAGAGCGGTATGAGCAAACAAGTCGGATTAATCCATAGCCTTAAAGACGGCCAAAGTTACATGGAGATCTGGCCGGTTCGTAAAGAGCTGAACGCCATTTTTCCCGAACAACGTATCATCAAAGCAACGCGTTTTGGCATTAAAGTGATGCCAGCGGTCGCTGCGATCAGTGTGCTCACTCAAATGGCTTTCAATAACTATGATGCACTGCCTCAAGCCATCGTAGTTGCATTGTTCGCAATCAGTATGCCTCTGCAAGGTATGTGGTGGTTGGGCAGTCGTTCCAACACCAAATTGCCCCCTGCATTAGCCTCTTGGTATCGTGAATTGCATCAAAAAATCACAGAAACAGGATTTGCGCTCGAGCCCGTCAAAGCGCACCCGCGATACAAAGAGCTTGCGGTCATCCTGAACCGTGCATTCCGTCAATTAGACAAAACGGCTCTCGAACGTTGGTTCTAGACCCTTAACAAAACCACAACTACTGAAATGGAGTGTGCAATTGCCACTCCATTTTTTATGCCTGCGCTTCTGACTTCACTCCTTTCTAATTTGCAATAACCGCCTTTCGTACCGATTGCGAGATCACAAATGTTACATTGTTGTTAAGTCATGCTTTTCTTTCCCGAGAGTTAGCGTTAATAATGAAAAACAGATGCACAAAAAGTGCACAGTTATAAACACAACATCCCATCTTCCGGATTATTTCTGTTGAGCATTCATTTTCGATGAGGCTTTCAGTTCAAGGACGAAGAGACATCAAGGAGTCATGATGAAAACGAAACGTATACTTGCCACTGCTATTCTTGCCGCAACCACAGCTTTCTCCTCTGCTAGTGTGCTTGCCAATACCGCGACCGTAGCGGTTTCTCAAATCGTAGAACACCCAGCACTCGACGCGACTCGTCAAGGCTTGATAGATGGCTTGAAAGCCAAGGGCTATGAGCAAGGTAAGAACCTAGAGTTTGACTACAAAACCGCACAAGGTAACCCAGCTATAGCGGTACAGATTGCACGTCAATATGTGGGCGAGAGCCCAGATGTGCTGGTGGGTATTGCCACACCGTCAGCGCAAGCTTTGGTGTCTGCAACACGTTCTATCCCAGTGGTGTTTACTGCGGTAACGGATCCGGTTGGCGCAAAGCTTGTGAAATCCATGCATAAGCCGGGTAAAAACGTCACCGGTCTTTCCGATTTGTCTCCTGTGGCACAGCACGTTGCATTGATTCAAGAAATTCTGCCTGCGGCTAAATCTATCGGTGTGGTTTACAACCCAGGTGAAGCAAACGCGGTGACTCTGGTGCAACTGCTAAAAGAGAGTGCAGAGGCCAACGGTCTTGAAGTGGTAGAAGCGACGGCTCTCAAAAGTGCCGATGTTCAGTCCGCGACGCAAGCTATTGCGGCTAAATCCGATGTGATTTATGCGCCGACAGACAACACGGTAGCCAGTGCTATTGAGGGCATGATCGTTGCGGCAAACCAAGCGAAGAAGCCGGTCTTTGGCGGTGCAACCTCTTACGTAGAAAAAGGCGCTATTGCGAGCTTGGGTTTTGATTACTACCAAGTGGGTGTTCAAACTGCCGACTACGTTGCTGCTATTTTGGAAGGGCAAGATCCTGGCAAGCTGGATGTGAAAGTCGCAACCGGTTCTGATCTTGTTGTGAATGAAGGAGCCGCAACCAAACTTGGCATTCAACTACCGAGTTCTGTTGTGAAACGTGCGACTAGCATGCAGTAATAGTGATGTTCAGGTCGGTTTGATGCCGACCTGATATGTGCAGAAAGGAGCAGTTATGTCTGCATTTGCTTTTTTTGGTGCGCTCGAGATAGGTCTTATATATGGCTTAGTTGCTTTGGGCGTCTACCTTACGTTTCGCGTTCTTGATTTCCCTGACTTAAGTGTTGACGGTAGTTTCCCTATGGGCGCCGCCGTTGCTGCAACCGCGATTGTTGCGGGCATCAATCCTTGGATTGCCACCGGAATGGCCGTGATTGCTGGTAGCATGACTGGATGGGCGACCGCCTTTCTCGCCGTTCGTTGTGGCATTCTTCATCTACTTGCTTCCATTCTTACCATGATTGCGGCGTTCTCTATCAACATTCGCATCATGGGTAAGCCGAACATGGCGCTGCTTGGGGAAGACACTATTCTCACCCCGTTTGAAGCCATGGGGGACGCTATGTACATCCGACCTTTGGTTGTTGGTGTGCTGGTCTTACTTTCCGCTCTGTTTGTTGTACGCCTCCTTAACAGCGACTTTGGCTTGGGGTTAAGAGCAACGGGAGTGAACGCCCGAATGGTGGCAGCGCAAGGGGCGAGTACTGGCTTTTACACTTACTTTGGCTTGGCGCTGTCTAACGGGTTTGTTGGTTTTGCTGGAGCCTTGTTTGCTCAGACCAACAGCTTTGCCGATGTCACCTCTGGCGTGGGCACCATCGTAGTTGGTCTTGCGGCGGTTATCCTTGGGCAAACCCTCATCCCAGGGCGGAAAATCTGGGTCGCGGTTTGTGCGGTGATTATTGGTTCGGTACTTTATCGCCTCGCAGTCGCGTTTGCCCTGAGTTCCGGCATGTTTGGTCTACAAGCTTCGGATCTAAACTTGGTTACAGCTGTGCTCGTTGCGGTGGCGTTGATTGCGCCGAAGTTGAAACAGAGTATGAAAGCGAAACAACGCTTGAACAATGCTAAGCAATCGACATCAAAAAATGGTTCAGGAGAGACACTATGATTGAACTCAATGATATTCAAGTGACCTTCAATCCCGGAACCATTCTGGAAAACAGAGCCTTGAAAGGTGTTTCGTTAGAAGTGCCTGAACATCAGTTTCTCACCGTTATTGGCTCCAATGGAGCAGGGAAGTCAACCCTGCTTGGAGCCGTGACAGGAGAGACGCCGATGATTGGCGGCCAAGTGATCATTGATGGACAAGACGTAACCCGTAAGACGGTTGCACAACGCGCCACTCAATGTGCTCGCGTATTCCAAGACCCACTAGCTGGTACTTGTGGGGATTTGTCGATTGAAGAAAACATGGCGCTTGCTTACATGCGGGGTCAGCGTCGCGGGTGGGGGATGGCGCTATCAGCGAAACGTCGCAAACTGTTTCAAGAGCGCATCAGCATTCTTGGTTTAGGGTTGGAAGATCGCTTGGGGGACAGCATTGGGCTACTTTCTGGCGGTCAGCGTCAAGCAGTCAGTCTGGTTATGGCAACACTATCAGACAGTAAACTACTCCTGCTTGATGAACACACCGCCGCGTTAGACCCTCGTATGGCGGCTTTTGTTATCGACCTGACCAAGCGCATTGTCACTGAGTTTAATCTTACGGTTATGATGGTGACACACTCGATGAAGGATGCTCTGGCCTGTGGTGACAGAACGGTCATGTTGCACCAAGGTGAGATTGTTCTTGATGTCGCAGGTGAGCAAAGAGCGAATATGCAAGTTCCAGACTTATTGGAAATGTTTTCTAAAGTGCGTGGAGAAGAGTTGGCCGATGATAGCTTGTTGCTGAACTAGCTTAGAGTGTTTGTCGACTGCGTCTACCAACTGTCTCAACCTAGTCAATTAGATAGTCATGATACCGCCCGTTTTCTGACGCTTTTGAATGGCGATAAGGAAAAAATGCGCCTTGCACTGGGTTTACTCATGACTTATGTCGGCACTCCATGCCTTTATTATGGTCGTGAAGTTGGGTTGGAAGGCGGACAAGATCCTGATAACCGTCGTTGCTTTCCTTGGGAGCAGGTTGAGGCTTCTGAGTGGTTGTCGATTTATCAACGATGGATAGGAATTCGCAAGCAATACAAGGCTCTACAGTCCGGAAGTTTGCAGTGGCTTTACTGTGATGAACAGGTCATGGTTTTCGTTCGACAATGGAAAGAAGAAGCAATAGTTGTGGCATTTAACCTCGATGAATACGAGCGAAATGTTAACCTTCCATTATGGCAAGTTGGCTTAAATGCAAAACAGTTGCATCAATTATTAGACAAAGGTGAAGTTGTAAGTGGTGAACGTCATTTTTCTGTCAATACCCCAGCAATGAACTGCCAAATATGGCAGATCGAGTGACTTCGAGCGCCTTCTTTATTAAAATTTATGAATACATAAATATAAAACTATAAACAGCCCTTCGATAATCTAAGCTTTCGAAGGGCTTATATTATTAGAAACAATGGTGCTCAATGGGTAATAAAAGGCGATTTAGCCTCAAGTTTGTCATCTTCTTCCCACTCTTTTTATTCTGTGTTGTCATGCTGGTGACAGCAAAGAACTACTACGATGCGATGAATCGTTACATCACGCTAGAGTACTCTCAAGTTGACCGTGCCATCGATCGCGCAATCAAAGTATTGACCGCGTTGGACTACAGCTTTGTTAACTACTCGAATCCCGCGCACCCGCTATTTAAAGAGCATAACCATATGGAAAAAAATGGCTTATGTTACGTGTGGCCGATAGATGTTCTGCTATTAGAGAGCAAACACTCAGGTGGGTTACCTGCAGTGGAGTTGGATTACATGATCGTGGGACAAAAATCGCTTTGCCAACCTGGCACTAAGCTGTTTAAGTTGGCAGAAAAAAAAGCTGGCTTTGCACCATCTCTCTCTTTCCTTCATGACATTGAATCCTATATCGTTGCGATTCATTACATTGATCAACGAGGCTACATCATCTCCTCGCCAGATACCTATGCTCAATATTTCTCTCAACAGCTGTGGGAGACGCTAAAGGCGAGACCATTCTGGCAAAAAACAGCTCAAGAGACGATGAAAGTGACCATGTCAGGCCCTGCGCCTATGTTAGACAGACATGATGGACAAGTCGTAAGTTTGACCGTGCCCATTTATGAAAAAGATGAGCACCAAGGCGTGTTATCGATTGATTTCGATGTTGATGGGTTATTAAAAGCAAATGAAAACTTGGCAGGTAAGCTACACATTATTTCTGCTGTAATGGATGTTCCTGACAATGCAATGCGTTTAAAGCCTATAGAGCATGAGCGCCTGAGTGCTAATCACCGTATTTTCTACCAATACGACCTTTGGAGTGAATGGAAGAATCTATTGGCGTTCGAGAAGTACAGCGTCGCGGTGGCTTTCTTTATTTATGTTTTGAGTGCCGTGGCATTATTCCTAGTCAACACTCAAACAGAGCGTCGTTATTTCAAAGAGTTGGCGGCGAAAGACCCAATGACTGGGTTATTGAATCGACGTGGCATACAGGCTGTATGGCGCAATAAGATGACTAAAAAACACGTCGCGCTGGCGGTATTCGATATTGATGACTTTAAATCAATCAATGACACCCATGGACATGATGTGGGGGATGATGCGATTCGTTTGGTGGCAAAATGCATCCGAGACAATATTCGTCATTCAGATGTCGCATCACGCTTCGGTGGTGAAGAATTTGTACTTGCTATCTACGACGAAGATTTTGAAAGTATGCTTCGAATTTTAGAACGAGTAAGAAAGGCGATCGCTAAGAGTTCACGCAAGGTGGTTGCTGGTGGCTTTACTGTTTCTGGTGGTGTGGAGTTTAAGTCTGCTGCTCAACTGGAAAGCTTTGATGAGCTGTTTAAGCTTGCCGATGAGAAGCTTTATGAAGCGAAAAGTACGGGTAAAAACAAAATTTGTCACTAGGACTAGCGAGCGATAGAAACACAAAAGGGCGAATTCATCGCCCTTTTTCTTATTCTTAATTCACTGTACTCTCAAATTATCTCAACCACTATGCGACGCGAGATTGCAGCTCGTCGCGGTAACGTTGAATGTGCTCAACGATCGGCGCTGCTTTATTGAATGTACGAATTTCGCGGAATAACTCATTTGCTTCAGGGTAGGCTTGGCGTAGGTAAGAGAACCATTGCTTAACGCGGTTCGGATAATACAAACCTTTATCGCCTTTCATTTCAAACTGAGAGTAATAGATCAACAGCTCGACAACTTCTGGCCAAGCCATTGGTGGCTGGTTGTGTTTCACCATGTTACCCAAGTTTGGAATATTGAATGCGCCACGACATACCATCAGAGAATCCACTCCTGTGGTCTCAATACAGCGTTGGCCATCTTCGTAGTTCCAAATCTCACCATTAGCGATGAGTGGGATAGAAAAACGCTCACGGATCTGGGTAATGTATTCCCATTTGATTTCTGAGGCTTTGTAACCACCTTGCTTTGTGCGAGCGTGAACCGTCAGCTCATTTGCTCCAGCAGATTGAATCGCATCTACAATCTCGAAGCAGTCTTCAGGGTTTTCCCAACCGAGACGAATTTTCGCAGTGACAGGAATATTGCTTGGTACGGCATCACGACATGCTTTTACGATGTTATGAATGAACTCTGGGTGCTGAAGAAGTGCCGCGCCACCTTTACTTTTGTTTACCAGTTTTGCTGGACAACCAAAGTTAAGATCAATACCTCGTGCGCCCAGTTCCGCTGCTTTGACTGCGTTTTCTGCCATCCAATTCGGCTCTTGGCCAAGCAATTGAACATGAACAGGCACGCCAGATGCGGTCTGTGAGCCTTGAAGCAGTTCAGGACACAAACGATGGAATACGTGATCAGGTAATAGCTGATCGATGACTCGAACAAACTCTGTCACACACAGATCATAGTCGTTTATCTCGGTCAGGATTTGGCGCATTAAATGGTCCAAAACGCCTTCCATCGGGCCTAATACAACTCGCATAGCTTGCCTAATACAGTTTGGTGGTAAAAAGGAGGGCGATTGTAGCGATGTAAGGGAAGTTTGTCATTAAAAGACTCATCCATTCGGACACACATCAACTAGCATCCTATATACCCAAGTGACTTCAAGATGCTGGATTCAGAGCGTTGTCATTGATTCGAGGTCAAGGAAAACAACGCCGTGGAATAGCGAGCTCTTTCCAAGTTGTTTGAAGCAGAGGTCGAGTCAATGACACGCTCCCGAAGGGCGAGTTGCCTTGGCTTGTATACTTTGTTGCCGATTCTTGATTTAGGCCCGCTAGACCTTTAAATCGGCGTCGTGTCTACAAACCAAGTCATTCTCGCTGAACCAAACATCTCGAGGTTACTTGGGTAAAAGCTCTAGGGTATAATGCCGCCAAATTCATGGGAAACCAGATGACATGCAATACACATTAATTGAGAAAGGTGAAGTTCAACTCGAAGAATCTTCGCTGTTTATGGAAGGGGCGGTCCTAGCTGCGAACCTGACCACGAAACCGTTAGCACCGGAAACATGGCTAGAGCCACTTCTAGGTGAGGGCTTTAAAGTGATTCAGCCAATGGTTGAAGAGCAGATTCACAAGCAGCACAACTACATTCTGCGTAACGAATACTCTATTCTTGCGTTGACAGAAGCCAGCCCAGAGCAGTTAGCGGATTTTGCTGAGGGCTTTATGTCTGTCTGGCCGATGATTGAAGAGCAGTGGCATGATGTCGCATTGAACGATGGCCTTGAGCGAATGCTGCAGGCACTTTTGACGACGATGATGTTGGCGATTGATGAAGAGCAAACTCAGCAACAGATGCGTGATGTGGGTATTGAAACGCCACCAGCGCTTGTGGACTTCATCGAGCAGTTTGACCTGATGATCAACGAAGTTGCACTTGGTGCAGACGAATTGATGGTCGGCAAAAAGTCGAAGAGTTTGAACCCTTTCAAAGGTGTTGGGCGTAATGACCCTTGCCCATGCGAAAGCGGTAAGAAGTTTAAGCAATGTTGCGGTAAGTAATCGAATTGCAAAGAAAAGCCGACCTCGTGGTTGGCTTTTTTGTATTCGTTTTCAGTAATTAGAAGTCGGAAAAACGTTACTGGATTGGATTCTTGTGCTTACCACGAACAAATTGCGCAATCACCATGAATGCTAGAGCGACTAAGTTACCCGCAAAAATGACGACAAGCCATTGAGGCATAGAAATACCAAGGAACTGCCACACAATCTTCGCGCAGTCACCGTATGCTTCAAACATCCATGGAGCCCACTGGTTTAATGGTGCCCAACTTGGGAACGTCACGAATAGGTCACATGTTGCAAATGGTGACGGATTGAATTGATAGTCCACATGCTGCATCGCGAGCATCAAACCTTTGTAAGCACTTGCGCCCCATGCTGCTAATGCAATCCAGCGAACGAGAGGGTTGTTTGGTGCGATAAGACCAATCATCGCGGCAAAACCAATTCCCATCATTGCCACACGTTCGTAAATGCACATAACACAAGGTGCTAGCATCATAACGTGTTGGAAGAATAGGGCACAGGCTTCAAAAAAGATAATCGCTAAAAGGAGAAGGAGCCAAGATAAGCGTCCTTTCGAAAACTGATTAAGTGATGCAAAAATACTCACGGTTACAATCCTGTCTGAAATATAAAAAAGCTCTGAATACTCAGAGCTTTTTAACTTGGATAAGTTTCCTAATCAACTCAAATTTTTAGTGCCCACCCGACACAACAGGAGCCAGATCACCACTGCTTGGCGAAATCCAGCCTGCATCGTAGAAGAATGCGGTTGCTGGTTCTAGGAAGAACATGATGCCCATCAAGCCAACAAGCGCCAGTACGATAGTGTATGGCAGTGCCATGACCACCATGCGACCGTAGGATAGACGAATCAATGGTGCCAGTGCTGATGTTAGCAGGAATAGGAACGCAGCTTGGCCGTTTGGCGTTGCAACTGAAGGTAGGTTAGTACCTGTGTTGATTGCTACTGCTAACAGATCGAACTGTTCACGAGTAATTTGGCCATCAATCAGTGCCGCTTTTACTTCGTTAATGTAGACCGTACCCACGAAAACGTTATCCGAGACCATTGAAAGCAGGCCGTTGGCGACATAGAACAACGCCAGCTGTGTGCCTTTGTCTTCAACTACAAGTACAGCGTCGATAACCGGTTTAAATAGCTCTTGGTCAATGATTACAGCAACGACTGCAAAGAACACGGCAAGAAGTGCTGTAAACGGCAGGGCTTCCTCAAATGCTTTACCCATTGAATGTTCTTCAATCACACCAGTGAATGAGGTTGCAAGGATAATAACTGAAAGACCAATCAGACCCACGGCCGCTAAGTGCAGAGCAAGTGCTGCAATTAACCAAACTGCGATTAGACCTTGAATCCAAAGCTTAGCTACGTCTTGGTTAGTGCGGGTTTTACGCTCTTCACGGTCGAAATCAACAAGGATTTGACGAACGTTATCAGGCAGCTGCGCACCGTAACCACAAATTTTTAGCTTCTCTACTACTGCACAAGTGATCAAGCCGCAGAAGAAAACAGGAAGAGTCACTGGCGCCATTCGGATCAGAAATTCACCAAAGAACCAACCCGCTTGGTCTGCAATGATCAAGTTTTGTGGTTCACCAACCATTGTTGTTACACCACCAAGCGCAGTACCCACACCAGCATGCATTAGTAATGAACGTAGGAATGCGCGGTAGTTCTCAAGGTCGTCACGCGTAAGCTCAGTGATGGTGTCATCTTGAGTATGGTCATGGTCACCGATAGGGTTACCAGAAGCGACTTTGTGGTAAATCGAGTAGAAACCCACTGCAACGCTGATGACAACGGCGATGACAGTTAGTGCATCGAGAAATGCTGACAAAAACGCCGCTGCGAAACAGAATGCGAGTGAAAGTAACGTTTTCGAACGAATGCCAAGCAGGATCTTCGTAAAAATGAACAGCAGAAGCTGTTTCATAAAGTAGATACCCGCAACCATGAATACCAATAATAGAAGAACTTCGATATTCGCAACCAGCTCATGCTTCACCTGGGCAGGGCTGGTCATCCCGATAGCAACCGCTTCAATTGCAAGCAAACCGCCTGGTTGAAGTGGGTAACACTTCAGCGCCATTGCTAGCGTGAAAATAAATTCTGCTACTAGCAACCAACCTGCAACAAATGGGTCAATTAAGAAGAAAACAATAGGGTTAATAATTAGGAAGGCTATAATGGCAACTTTGTACCAATCAGGCGCTTTACCAAGAAAGTTCTTGATAAATGCATTTCCGAGCGACATCGGCATGATAATTCTCTTTATAACAAAATTATGAATAGACACTACAATAGTGCTTAAGTATCTGTTTGTTAGGCTTATTGTTTAGCCCTTTAAAACAATAACTTAGAAAAACAACAATCCCTTGTTTCACTGTAGTCTTGCCAAGTTACTTCCCCTGAACTTAAGCACCGCTCACTTTCGACCGCAACTCTACACTTCGGCATTTTATAGTCAATAACAAAACGTGATGCTGCCGACTAAAACTGCTTTTTATTTGTAATAACGCGATCAAAACGGCGTTACTATACCATGAAAAGCTTAAAAAAAATTACCTTGGAATTTAAAACCAAGTCAATTACGAGAAAAGATCAATTAAGAAAGAATATTAATCGTAAAAATATAAATTTATTTTGCATATTTTGAGCAGAAAAATGTGACGAAGTAGGCTTTATCTTTACTGCGTTTGTGGTCAGTAGGATTTATCCAAAATATAAATTTTACGAGTTTGATTCAAAGTGATTAGCATTTTTAATTGAACATATATGTAGAGTATTAACTCTATATTGAGATTTCGTTTCATTTATTGATCGTTAATTTTCGCAAATCGTTAAGTAGTGGTATGATGAGTGGTATCGACCCTTAGAAATCAATATTGGATAAAAACAGAATGGTCATTAAGGCTAAGAGCCCTGCGGGTTTCGCAGAAAAATACATTATCGAGAGCATTTGGAACGGCCGTTTTCCACCTGGCTCAATCTTACCCGCTGAACGTGAGCTATCTGAACTTATTGGTGTTACTCGTACAACATTACGCGAAGTGCTTCAGCGTCTTGCGCGAGACGGTTGGTTGACTATCCAACACGGTAAACCAACCAAAGTTAACCAATTCATGGAGACCTCTGGTCTGCATATCTTGGACACGCTAATGACGCTAGACGTTGATAACGCAACAAACATCGTTGAAGATTTGCTTGCGGCACGTACTAACATCAGTCCAATCTTTATGCGCTATGCGTTTAAAGCAAACAAAGAGGCGTCTGAGCGCACAATCCAGAACGTGATTGAGTCTTGTGAAGCGCTTGTTAGTGCCCCTTCTTGGGATGACTTTATTGCTGCGTCTCCATACGCTGACAAGATCCTGCAAAGCGTAAAAGAAGACAACGAAAAAGATGAAGCTAAGCGTCAAGAAATCCTGATTGCTAAGACATTCAACTTCTACGACTACATGTTGTTCCAACGCTTGGCGTTCCATTCTGGTAACCAGATTTACGGATTGATCTTCAACGGTCTGAGAAAGCTTTATGATCGCGTAGGCAGCTACTACTTCTCAAACCCAGCATCACGTGATTTGGCTCTGAGTTTTTACCGTCAGCTTCTAGAAACGTGCGAAACTGGCCAGCGCGATCAACTACCAATCGTGATTCGTCATTACGGTATGGAAAGTGCACAAATCTGGAACGAGATGAAGCAAGAGCTGCCAACTAACTTCACAGAAGATGACAGTTAATTAACCCTTGAATTTCAACGATTTCAACACAAAACCGCAGGTATAAAGCTGCGGTTTTTTTTGATACTTATTTACCCTAGCGATTAAGCTAAGGACAATCTGGGTAAAGGTAAATAAAGGGTTTCGATAATATCCGATAGCATTTGATCGTAGGCATTAAATATCGTGAGTGATAGGTCAGAAGTGATATCGTAAAGCTCTTCTTCACTCAGCGAAGTGAGCTCGCCCTCAATGTACTCATTTAAAGATTGGATCGAACGAGTTGACATAGGAGAGGCAATACTTAAAGGGCTAATCACAGCCAACTGGTTCAATCTTCTTATCATTACCGAAGCGTAATTCTTCATCCGCTCTGGACCACCTTTATCCCCCATGTCTTGAATGCTGATACGCAGTTGTGTAAGCGTCTCTAAGCTATCAATGACAGTTTGCCAGTTCATGTGGTACTCGTCATTTAGCTCGTCCCTCTGAGCGATGGCGAGCCAAGCAAGGGTGACCTCATCCATTAGGTACAAACTGTGTCGAATCAGCTTGCCATGCTCCATCTGATTGCGTGCAACAGTGTTGTCCTGCCACTGCTCGAGCAATTTATCAATTTTGATTTGCAGCACGCGATACATGGGTTTGTTCTCAAAGCTAGAGGTTTCAACTAATTGGTGCAGTTTATAACCTAGTTCCTGATGGATGGGCTCTATCTCTTTCTCATGATTTTGTTGGTGTTGGATAGAGTAGTGGGTCACTGCACGATGACGGCGCAATAGATGGACGGTATCGCGTAATAAGGTGAGCAATTGATACTTACGAGCATGTTGCTTTTCTCGCTTTGCAGCCAAGTGATAGATCCCAGCCAGAATAGCAATCGAGATCAGAGTAGAAATCAAAACAAACATAACCAACTCCTTGTAAGTGCTTTTGACCTAGCAACTAAGTAAGAGCAGTTTTGATGCCAATAGTTAAGTTGTTTGAAAACATCAACTTATAAAAGTTAACATTAATAGTTGGTACAAGTTTGGTGCGGGCTCTCCCCAAAAGTGTGAATTCAATCAAAAAAATCCCCGCCGAGTTGGGCGAGGATTTCTAAGTTGCGTCATGGAGTAATGATTTACATTACACGCATACCTGGTTGAGCACCTTCGTGTGGCTCTAGGATCCATAGGTCACTGCCGCCAGGGCCTGCTGCTAGGATCATGCCTTCAGACATACCAAACTTCATCTTACGAGGTTTTAGGTTCGCTACCATTACGGTTAGTTTGCCTTCTAGCTCTTCAGGTTTGTACGCTGACTTAATGCCAGAGAACACCTGACGAGTTTCACCGCCGATGTCTAGTTGGAACTTAAGCAGTTTGTTTGCTTTTGGCACTTCTTCACAAGAGATGATGCGAGCAATACGCATATCAACCGCTGCGAAAGCATCGAACTCAATCTCTTCAGCGATTGGATCTTTATCTAGCTCAGTTTGACTCGCTTTGTTCTTCTCAGCTTCTGCTTTTTCTTTTGCTGCCATTTCGGCTGCTGCATCTTCTTTTGATGCTTCGATCATCGCTTCGATGTTCTTAGGATCGATACGGTTGAACAGCGCTTTGAACTTAGTGATCTCGTGACCAGTTAGTGGTGCAGCAATGCCTTCCCAAGTTAGTTCTTCGTTTAGGAATGCTTCAGTACGCGCTGCTAGTGCAGGCATCACTGGTTTCAGGTAAGTCATCAGAACGCGGAACAGGTTAATACCTACAGAACAAATTTCTTGTAGTTCTTGATCTTTACCTTCTTCTTTTGCAACAACCCAAGGTGCTTTTTCGTCAACGTATTGGTTTGCCTTGTCCGCTAGTGCTGTGATTTCACGGATCGCACGGCCAAACTCACGAGTCTCGTAAAGCTCTGCGATGCGGTCTGCTGCTGCAACGAATTCGTCGTATAGCTCAGGCTCTGCAAAGTTTTCAGCAAGCTTGCCTTCAAAACGTTTAGAGATGAAGCCAGCGTTACGAGAAGCTAGGTTAACAATCTTGTTTACTACATCAGCGTTAACACGTTGAGTGAAGTCTTCAAGGTTAAGGTCTAGATCGTCGATACGGCTGTTTAGTTTTGCAGCGTAGTAGTAACGCAGACATTCTGGGTCTAGGTGGTTTAGGTACGTGCTTGCTTTAACAAACGTACCTTTAGACTTAGACATCTTCGCGCCGTTTACCGTTACGTAGCCGTGTACGAATACGTTGTTTGGCTTACGGAAACCGCTGCCTTCTAGCATTGCTGGCCAGAATAGCGAGTGGAAGTAAACGATGTCTTTACCGATGAAGTGGTATAGCTCAGTCGAGCTGTCTTTCTTCCAGTACTCGTCGAAGTCTAGACCTTCAGTTTTGTCACATAGGTTCTTGAAAGAAGCCATGTAACCAACAGGCGCGTCTAGCCATACGTAGAAGAACTTGTTTTTCTCGCCCGGGATCTCGAAGCCGAAGTAAGGAGCATCACGTGAGATATCCCACTGTTGCAGGCCTGATTCGAACCACTCTTGCATTTTGTTAGCCGTTTCAGATTGTAGAGAGCCTGAACGAGTCCACTCTTTTAGCATGCTTTCGAACTGGGGTAGGTCGAAGAAGAAGTGCTCAGAGTCTTTCATGACTGGAGTGGCGCCAGAAACTGCTGATTTTGGATCGATCAGCTCAGTTGGGCTGTACGTCTCACCACAGTTATCACAGTTGTCACCGTATTGGTCTTCTGACTTACACTTAGGACAAGTACCTTTTACGAAACGATCCGGTAGGAACATTTCTTTCTCAGGATCGAACAACTGAGAGATAGTGCGGCTAGAGATAAAACCGTTTTTCTTCAGCTCAAGATAGATGTGAGAAGCTAGCTCACGGTTCTCTTCTGAGTGTGTGCTGTGGTAGTTATCAAAGCTAATATCAAAGCCAGCGAAGTCTTTTTGATGCTCTTCGCTTACTGCAGCGATCATCTCTTCTGGCGTAATACCCATCTGTTGTGCTTTTAGCATGATTGGCGTGCCGTGAGCATCGTCAGCACAGATGAAGTTTACAGTGTTGCCACGTAGGCGTTGGTAGCGAACCCAGATGTCAGCTTGAATGTGCTCAAGCATGTGACCTAGGTGAATCGAACCATTAGCGTACGGAAGGGCACAAGTTACCAGCAGTTTTCTTGGATCGTTTGCCATACTTAATAATCGCTTTTTAATAGGTATAAGAAATAGAGAGTAATACTACCCCATGAGCTCCCTGACGCCAAGGCATCAAACCATGGATTGCCTTAGTTTTTTTGGGGTTCTGAATCTCGCCGCTGGGTGCTACGATTAGATGCATAAAGGAGGCCTTATGCATCAGTTCACTTCAAAACAAGATTTTTGTCATTGGCTAAACCAGTTCCAACATCCACAGTTGGTGGAAAATTGGGCAGATATGAATGGGATGGTTGCTATCCCTGCGCAAGGCGGTATTCAAATTACCTTGCCATTCGCGAGCAACGAACTTCAAATCGCGCTGAACGACTGGATTAAAGAGCAACAAGCAGCAGGCGACGTCCCTGCGTTTGATTTCCAAATCGAGATAAAGGTTAAAGCGCTTGAGACGCAAGTTACCAATGCTGTTAAAAGCGTGAAAAACATCATTGCGGTCAGCTCGGCAAAGGGAGGCGTGGGTAAATCGACAACAGCGGTTAACCTTGCTTTAGCTATTGCACAGTCGGGTGCGAAAGTTGGCTTGTTAGATGCTGATATCTATGGCCCATCGGTTCCTATGATGTTGGGGCGAGAAGACGCGAAGCCTGAAGTCCGTGATGCGAAATGGATGGAGCCTATTTTTGCTCATGGCATCTATACTCATTCTATCGGTTACTTGGTGGATAAGTCGGAAGCGGCTATTTGGCGCGGTCCTATGGCCTCCAAAGCGCTATCACAACTGCTGACAGAAACGGATTGGCCTGAGCTTGATTATCTGGTTATTGATATGCCACCAGGCACGGGTGACATTCAGTTAACGCTTTCACAGCAGATCCCAGTAACAGGTACAGTGCTTGTCACGACACCGCAAGATCTTGCCTTAGCGGATGCGCGTAAAGGCGCGGCCATGTTCCATAAAGTCAATGTGCCAGTTGTCGGCGTTGTTGAGAACATGAGTTACCACATTTGTGGTCAGTGTGGAGCGGTTGAGCATATTTTCGGTACCGGTGGTGCAGAGAAAATGTCGCAAGAATTTGGTTTGGCGCTGTTAGGGCAAATACCACTCCATATTTCAATGCGAGAAGACATTGATGCTGGCATTCCAACTGTGGCACGACGTCCAGAAAGCGAGCACGCTGGCTACTACAAACTGCTGGCAGATCGCGTGTGTTGTACAATGTATTGGCAAGGCAAAGCAAAACCAGATGCAATCAGTTTTACCATGGTGAACTGAGTTTAATATCAGTGCTGGCTGAATATTGCACATATAAACGTTTGCTTGGAGGTTGATCCTCTGAGCAGACAGAAACTTATAACGAAACCCTAATTCCAACTAGTAACGAAGGGGGGAACTCCCTATAATCAGGCAGTTTATCTCTTTATGTGACTAGAAAATCATCATCGGGTGCAAATTAATGTCTGATAATAATCAATGCGTCATCGTAGGTATTGCTGGCGCTTCTGCTTCTGGAAAAAGTCTGATCGCGAGCACTATTTACAATGAGCTTCGCGAGAAAGTGGGCGATCATCAAATCGGTGTCATCACGGAAGATTGCTACTACAACGACCAAAGCCAACTAAGCATGGAAGAGCGTGTAAAGACTAACTACGACCACCCGAGCGCGTTGGACCACGACCTACTCTGCGAACACCTAGAGAAATTGGTACGTGGCGAAGCTGTAGAAGTTCCTGAGTACAGCTACACAGAGCACACTCGCACAAGCAACACGACTCCAATGACACCTAAAAAGGTCATCATTCTTGAAGGTATCTTGCTTCTTACTGACCCACGTCTACGTGACCTAATGCACGCAACTGTATTTATGGATACGCCTCTGGATATCTGTCTACTTCGTCGCGTTAAACGTGACGTTGAAGAGCGTGGTCGTACAATGGAATCTGTTCTTAAGCAATACCAACAGACAGTTCGTCCGATGTTCATGCAATTTATCGAACCTTCTAAGCAATACGCGGACATCATCGTACCTCGCGGTGGTAAAAACCGTATCGCAATTGACGTTCTTAAAGCGCACATTGCAAAACTTCTGAAAGCTTAAGCCTTTAGACGGCTATATCGCTTTATTTTTGTATGAAGAAGTGGCACCTTAGGTGCCACTTCTTTTTTTGTTTTTAAATTAGTCAGTTGCAACGGAAAACCGGACATTTTTCACGCTTTTGTGGAACTGTCGGCGATTAATCAAGTCTGTGCTTATAATTGTAAAAACACTCGAGCAAGGAAAAAGCGAATGAAAAAACTGCTCTTAATCATTGCCATCCCAATTGTGGCGATTTTGGCTGTTATTTTTGGGTTAGTGATTTTTGTTAATCCAAACCAATTTAAACCACTGATAGTGGAACAAGCTCAAAAGCAAACCGGCTTAGAACTCGTTATTGACGGGGACATTAGCTGGCAGTTTTTCCCATCAATTGGCTTCGAGCTGGGCCGCACTGAATTAAGAAATCCACAAGGCTTCAGCCAACCTAACCTGTTTAAAGTTGAAACGGTCGGCGTGGATGTGTCTGTTACTCCTTTGTTCAGCAAACAACTGGAAATTGGGAATGTCACTCTTGATGGTGCTGAGTTCTACCTTGAAACGCTGAAAGATGGTACCAAGAACATTGATGCGCTAACCAAAGCACAAACCCAGCAAGCAGAAAAAACCACGGAAGCAACGCCAGAGCAAGTGGCAGACTCTCAGAGTGCGGCTTCTGATTGGACGATCAATCTAGCTGGCGTCACCATCTCTAATGGCTATGTTGAAATCCAAGACAAGCAAGCGGGTAGCTACACTAAACTGTCTGATATTTCTTTAAACCTCTCTCAGTTTGCCTTTGATAACTGGACAACGGCAGACTTCGGCGTGAAAGGTGAAATGAATGACCAGACTTTTACCGCGCAAGGTAAAGCGGATTTCAAACTGGCGAAAGGCTTAACTAGCTACGCTCTAAAAAACATCAACTTTGATGCAACTTACCGCGATCCTGCAAACAAAATTGAATCTGCGACCATCGGTTTAGAGACGTTCGAATTCGATAAAGTAAACAACCTAAGCTACGCGTTAAAAGGCGAAGCAGGTGGCATAAAGCTTGATATGCAAGGTGGCGGTGAGTTAAACGTCGATAAAGCTATCAGCAAAGTGCAGTTGAACAAGTTGACGTTGAACTCAACGTTTGAAGGAGATGCGCTTCCACAATCACCAATGAAAGTCGATATGGCTTCAGATCTCTCTTTCGATCTTACTAAGAGTCACTTGAGCTTTGTGTTGGAAAAGCTAACAGCAAACGCAATTACATTGGATGGTAAAGCGGACGTGACTTTGGGTGAGATTCCGAAAGTACGCTTTGCTGTGCACAGTCCTAATATCGACTTGGATGAATTCCTTGGCTTGAACCAGCAGGCTTCAGCGGGTGGTAAATCAGCATCAGGCGGCAACAGTGCTCCTGCTGGTCCTGAAGTTGAACCAGACCTTTCTGCACTAAAAACGCTTGATGTGAAGGGCGATATTACGATTGATAAGTTCAAAGCCGCTAACGCGAAGATGGAAGCGGTAAAAGCAAGCTTCTCTGTCAATCGCGGTGTGTTCGATCTGACTTCATTCAGTTCTAAGTTGTACCAAGGTACGATTACTGCAACCGCTAAGCTAGATGCACGTAAATCACCAGCAACTTACTCAGCGAAGAAATCAATTAAAGGTGTCCATATTCAACCATTGTTGATCGATGTGGCAAACAACGACATGTTGGAAGGTACTGGTAACATTGATGTGAACGTTAGTGGTAAGAGTCTAACGCCAACCGGCATCAAGAAGAACCTGACCGGCACTGTCGTGATCAATTTTGCCGATGGTGCTGTGAATGGCATCAACGTTGCTCAACTGATTCGAGAAAACTACGCACGATTCAAAGGTCAAAGCTTAGAAGGTACGGATGAAGTTAAGAAAACAGACTTTAGTGCCATGACGGCGACGTTGAAGCTGAACAAAGGTGTGGTTTCTACCGATAACATGAAAGCGCAGTCTCCACTTCTTCGCGTTCGTGGTAAGGGTAAAGCGAACTACTTAAACGAAACGGTCGACTTCACTATTAGCACTTCGATTGTGGGCTCGTTAGAAGGCCAGGGTGGTAAGAACATTGATGAACTGAAGGACATCACTATTCCTATCAACGTTTCTGGTAAGTGGGCTGATCCTAAATTCAAGCTGGTTTTCGATGACGTATTGAAGCAAAAAGCACAGAAAGAAATTGACCGTGGTGTAGACAAGCTAACGGACAAGATTAAGGACGAGAAAACCAAAGAAGCCGTAGATGGTTTGTTGAAGAACTTATTTAAATAACGAACCAAGCTTCCTAGCTATATATCGTTAAAGCAAAAGGGTTGGCCTGAGCCAACCCTTTTTTAGTTTGTGCATTATTCGAATTCTTTGGAGCTTTATTCGCTAGGAGAAATCTTTAAACACTTACCAATCGACACCTTTTAGGGCTTTTACACCAGCTTCGAAGGCGTGCTTAACATTCTTCACTTCGGAAACGGTATCAGCCATCTCAATCAAGGTGCGGTGTGCACCGCGACCAGTAATCACAACAGATTGCATCTTCGGGCGGTTGTTCAGCGCTTCGACCACTTCGTCTAAGTCGATATAGCCATAACTCACCATGTACGTCAGCTCATCAAACAGAATCACATCAATCGATTCATCTTTAAGCATACGCTTACACTCTTGCCACACCAATTGAGCGGCCTGTGTATCGGCGGTTTTATTTTGCGTTTCCCAAGTGAAGCCCGTTGCCATCACTTGAAACTCAACGCCGAGCTTCTCTAGTAGGTTACGCTCGCCATTATCCCATGTACCTTTGATAAACTGGGCAACGGAACATTTCAATCCATGGCCAACGGCACGCGCTATGGTGCCAAAACCAGATGTCGATTTACCTTTACCATTACCAGTGATGATAAGTAGTAGGCCTTTTTCTTCTTGGGCAGCGGCGATTTTAGCGTCTACCTGCTCTTTTACTTTCTGTTGGCGAGCCTTATGGCGTGCTTCTTTGTTTTCTTCGATAGACATAATACTTCCTCAATTCCTTTGTGTGCTTTGCCCGTGGTTACTTGGGTTCATCGAATTATCTCGTTATGATAGACCAACAGTTGGTGAAGAAAAACCATCGATAATTCAGGGAATAAAATGAAGAAACTACTCGTCGTTTGTATGGGAAACATTTGTCGTTCGCCAACAGGTGAAGCAGTATTAAGAGCGAAAGCTAAAGAACTGGGCATTTCAGTGGAAGTGGACTCCGCAGGGACTATAGGTTACCACGCCGGAAATCCTCCCGATGCACGCTCCATGCAAGCAGGAAAGCAACGAGGCTATTCGTTTGAAGGAATGCGTTCTCGTAAGGTAACGGTAGGGGACTTTGATGAATTTGATATGGTGTTAGCGGCCGACAAAGCGAATCTTGCCGATCTATTGGATATTTGTCCGACAGAGCATCGCCACAAAGTGTCGTTATTCTTAAGTCATGGTGATTCAGACTATGACGAGATTCCGGACCCATACTATGGCGGAGATGCGGGTTTTGAATTGGTACTGGATTTGATTGAAGATGCGTCGGAAGTGATTTTGAAAAAGCTCTAAGTAGTGACAAGCGACAGATAGCAAAAGGGATGAGTCATGCTCATCCCTTTTTCGTTTTCATTAACCTGCAAGTACGTCGGTTGCAACCTTGTAGCTTGGGTCTTCTTTCACGTTGATTTCAACCAAGCTGCCCGCTTTATCTAGAAGCTTGCGGCAGTCAGGGCTCAGGTGACGTAGGTGAAGTGTTTTACCTAGAACAGCGTAGCGCTCAGCCAGAGTCTCAATTGCCTCAATAGCTGAATGGTCTGTTACGCGAGAGTCTGCAAAATCGACAATGATGTCTTTGGGATCGTCTTGAGCATTAAACAACTCAAGGAAGTTTGCAGCAGAACCAAAGAAGATAGGACCGTGGATCTTGTATTCTTTTGAACCTTCTTCGTTTAGACGCGTGTCTGCGTAGATATGTTTAGCATGCTGCCATGCAAACATTAGCGCAGATGCAATCACACCAACGGCAACTGCAACCGCTAGGTCAGTCAGTACAGTAACTACTGTTACTAGAACGATAACGAAGAAATCTTGCTTAGGTACACGACGCGCAAGTTTGAACGTTGCCCATTCGAATGTACCGATTACCACCATGAACATAACACCAACTAGCGCAGCCAGTGGAATCATTTCAATTAATGAAGAAGCAAACAGGATAAACATCAGAAGGGCAATAGCCGCAACGATGCCTGATAAGCGACCACGACCGCCGGAGTTTACGTTGATCATTGACTGACCAATCATCGCACAACCACCCATTGCACCGAACACTGAACATGTCATGTTCGCCATGCCTTGGCCGATACATTCACGGTTTGATTGACCACGAGTATTGGTCATTTCATCTAGTACCGTCAGCGTCAGTAGAGACTCAATCAGGCCGATAGCAGCAAGAATGATTGCGTAAGGCAAGATGATCTGCAGTGTTTCAAGAGTGAAAGGTACAGCTGGAATAGAGAAGGTCGGAAGAGAGCCCGCCAAAGTCGCTGCTTCGTCACCAGACATAGTACGTAGGAAGTCAACAACTGTGCGCGTTTCTAGATCCAAACCCACAACAAGAGCCGTCACCGTCACGATTGCTACTAGAGAAGACGGTACCGCGGTTGTGATCTTTGGTAGGAAGTGAATGATCGCCATTGTTAGCGCGACGAGACTTAGCATTAGCAGCATTTGGTCTTGTGGTAGCCAAGTCAGCATGCCGTTGATGTCAGGCGCTTTAAACTGACCTAGCTGCGCAAGGAAGATAACGATAGCCAGACCGTTTACAAAACCAATCATTACCGGGTGTGGAACGATTCGTATGAATTTACCCAGTTTGAATAGGCCTGCTGCGATCTGAAGAATACCCGCGAGCATAATTGCGGCAAACAGATATTGAACGCCGTGAGTCGCCACTAGCGATACCATAACTACCGCCATAGCGCCGGTTGCACCAGAAATCATACCTGGGCGACCACCGAAAATAGAGGTGATAAGGCCTACGATAAAGGCTGCGTACAAACCAACCATAGGGTCTACACCAGCAACGAATGCAAATGCTACAGCTTCAGGAACCAGTGCTAGCGCAACCGTAAGACCTGATAGCACATCGTTTTTTACGGAGTGCTTAGAAAATTGAGGAAATTCGAACATGTTTTAAATTGGGTTCTCTTGGCGATGAATTTCTCCCGACACATATTCGTATTGCACAAGTACTGATGGGGAAGCTAAGTCGCTTCTAACAGTACAAACCGTAGTAAAAAAAGAGCAGCATCAGAATGGTGTCGAAAACTTGAGTCGGCGAATGCTACCGAAAAGTGTGATTAAGTTCAATAAAGAAGGGGATATTGACGCACAAATGTGATCGGTAGTTGATATTAATGTGAACAATGAAAGCCAACTGGCTAAATAACAAAAAAGGCTGCCAATCGGCAGCCTTTTCATTAGCTTTTCGCTTTGTGTAAAGACAAATTACAACTTAGCTAAAGTTTGGCTTTGTCATACCTGCATACGCACGGTTTGTTGCTACTTGGCTACCTGCGCCTTTCGGTGCGTAGCGTTCAGCTTTAAACGGTGCTGCTGTAACGGTGATTTCGCGAAGCTCTTGAGGACCCGGCGCTTTTGTCATCGGTGCGCTAGCACGTGGCTTGGCCGCTACCTTGATAACTTCTGCTTTAGGCTCTGGTGTTTCTACTTTCACTTCCGCTGTAACTTGTTCTACAGTTTCTGCTACTACTTCGACTACTGGCTCTTGAGTTGGCGCCGCTTCTGCTACTGCAGTTTCAGCTGTTTCAACAACAGGTGCTTCTACGATTGGCTCAACTGGTGTCGCTTCTGCTGCTACAGTTTCAGCTTGTTCGATAACCGTTGCTTCAACTACTGGTGCTGCTGCAACCGGTGTTTCTACAACTGGAGCTTCTACTTTCGTTTCCACAGGTTGTTGAACTTTTGGTTCCACCACTGGCGCTTCAACGACTGCTGGTTGCTCACGGCGAATGATCATTTTACCCATCGCCATTTCAGGACAAGCAAAACCACCTTGGATTGCAGGTACTGCTGTTGCAACAACCGCTGCTTCTTCCTTCACTCGCTCTTCCTTCTTAGGCGCTGGTTTTGGAATGTAGCGTGGCATTACTTTACCCATTGCCATCTCAGGAGAGGCTACACCACCTTTGCGTAGGCGGAATGGGTTAGGGCGACGATCGCGACCGCGACGACGACGTTGGCCACTTGCACGTAGGTGACGTGGTGAACGACGGTTACGACGCTGTTTAGATTCTGCTTTGTTGTCTTGTTGTGCTTCTGCTGCTGCCTCAACTGGCTTTTCAACAGGTGCTTCAACGACTGTTTGTACAGGTACTTCCTGTTCAGCTTTCTCTGCCGCTTGCTGATCTTTGACACGTACAGATTTGTTCAGTTTGCGACGCTGACGGCGCTCTTTCACTTTCTCTGCTTTCGCGTTTGACTTCGCTTTGCTTTCTTCCGGCTTCGCTTCTGTTCCAGTGCGTGCTTCAGCGGCAAGTTGCAGACCTTTTTCCGCTACCTTCGCATTTGCTTTTGGCTCTTGTGCTTTTTCAGCTTGTTGAGCCCTAGGCTTACGTTTCTGGTTGCGGTTTTGCTGCTTATTAGGCTGCTGTTGCGTTTCGTTTTGCTCAGTCGCTTGCTCTTCACGTGGCTTACGGCGACGTTTGTTATCGCGGTTGTCACGACCTTCGCGGTTATCGCGTTGGTTGTTGTTGCGACGACGATCGTTGCGGTCACGTTTGTTACGCTTGTTATCGCGGTTTGGCTTCTTCTCTTCTTTCTTAGGTTCTTCTTTTACTTCTTCAGAACCACCAAATAGGAAACTGCCAAGCGCTTTAAACAGACGGCTGATTAGGCCTGGTTTTTCTTCCTGTGGCGCTGCTTCTTTCTTCTTCGCAGCTGGTGCAGGTTTAGACGTTGCAGCAGGAGCTGGTGCAGTTTGCGTTGGCGCTGCGAAACCTTTCAGTACAGGCTCTTCGATGCGCTTAGGCTTAATATCAACTTCTGCAGGCTCTTTGCCTTCTGCTTCTTTCATCGCTTCCAGTTTCTTAGGAAGTAGGTAAGAAAGCAGGTCGAACTCTTCACCCTCACGAACACGGATAACCTCAAAGTGAGGCGTTTCCATGTCTGAGTTAGGAACAACAGTGATCTTCACTTCTTGAGTGCGTTCAATGTGGTTCACAGAGCGACGTTTTTCGTTTAGAAGGTAAGACGCGATTGGCACAGGTACCACAGCAAGTACTTGTGCTGTGTTGTCCTTAAGCGCTTCTTCTTCAATAAGACGAAGAACAGAAAGTGCTAGAGACTCGTTGTCACGAACCACACCTGTACCCGTACAACGAGGACAAATATGGTGGCTTGCTTCCGCTAGAGAAGGGCTCAAACGTTGACGAGACATTTCCAAAAGACCGAAGCGAGAAATGCGACCGATTTGAACGCGGGCGCGATCTAGACGAACGGCTTCACGTAGACGGTTTTCAACTTCACGCTGGTGGCGTACTGGCGTCATATCGATGAAGTCGATAACAACCAGACCACCAAGGTCACGTAGACGCAATTGACGAGCGATTTCGTCTGCTGCTTCTAGGTTGGTATTAAGTGCTGTTTCTTCGATATCGCCGCCTTTCGTTGCGCGAGCAGAGTTGATATCGATAGAAGTCAGTGCTTCTGTTGGGTCGATTACGATAGAACCACCAGATGGTAAGCGCACTTCACGTTGGAAAGCCGATTCAATTTGGCTTTCGATTTGGTAGTGGCTGAACAGTGGTACTTCGCCATCGTATTTTTTAACGCGGCTGATGAAATCAGGACGAACCAATTTGATGTGCTCTTTAGCACGCTCATAAATGGTGTTGCTGTCGATTAGGATTTCACCGATATCACGACGTAGGTAGTCACGGATTGCACGAACGATTACGTTACTTTCCTGGTGGATTAGGAATGGGGCAGGGTTAGAATCTGCCGCGCCCTTAATCGCGCTCCAGTGGTTAAGAAGTACGTTCAAATCCCACTCTAGTTCTTCTGCGCTCTTGCCAACGCCAGCAGTACGAACAATCAGGCCCATGCCTTGAGGCAGTTCCAGAGTGCTTAGTGCAGCTTTAAGTTGTGTACGCTCATCACCTTCGATACGACGAGAAATACCGCCGGCACGAGGGTTATTAGGCATAAGAACAAGGTAGCTACCCGCAAGAGAGATGAAAGTAGTTAGAGCTGCGCCCTTGCTACCACGTTCTTCTTTTTCCACTTGCACGATCACTTCTTGGCCTTCTGTTAGCACTTCTTTAATGCTAGGACGGCCTTGGTAAGTGTAACCTTCAGGGAAGTATTCGCGGGCAATTTCTTTAAGAGGAAGGAAACCGTGACGCTCAGCACCGTAGTCAACAAATGCGGCTTCTAAGCTTGGTTCGATACGTGTGATACGTCCTTTGTAGATATTCGCTTTTTTAGATTCATGACCTGGACTCTCGATATCAAGATCGAAAAGTCGCTGGCCATCAACCAGAGCGACACGCAACTCTTCTTTTTGAGTTGCGTTGATTAACATTCTTTTCATTGAAAATTTCTCGTTGTCTTTTCTTTATCTTTCTTTGCAACTTGCCACTGTTTTTTCACTCTTTCACGGTGCCTGATCCC
This sequence comes from Vibrio campbellii CAIM 519 = NBRC 15631 = ATCC 25920, assembly GCF_002163755.1. Lineage (NCBI taxonomy): Bacteria > Pseudomonadati > Pseudomonadota > Gammaproteobacteria > Vibrionales > Vibrionaceae > Vibrio > Vibrio campbellii. The sequence goes on along the minus strand of NZ_CP015863.1, from coordinate 2,239,237 downwards.
ATGGCTATATTTTGCAGCCTCCCGGCTGGAAGGGGATGCTCTAGGGCACTTCAGTCATCACAAACTTCTTTGGGTTTCGTTGGAAACGTAAACTTGTGACCCGCTATACGGAGCGGTAGATACTCAACGTGAATATGCGAGGAGTAGAGTGACAAGTGTGTTGAACTCAATGTGTCTTACGCCAATGCTGCACCTGACATTCAACAGTCTACTCACATTGCTTGGGGATAAATGATTGGTAATGAACAAAATGTAACCAAACCTTCCTTAGCAGCTGTGAACTATAGCAGCGCAGGTGGATATCAGCAATCTGCTTTAACGTAAACGATGGAAAATTTGGCGCTAAATTCAATTTTTGTAATTTATAACTGGCTGTTTCATAAGCAGTTGAGTCTCGCAAACTGAGAAAGACGCAAATTAAATCGAGAAGTTGATAGAGAGTTTTAATAATTTAAACAAAAGCTTGGCGTGTTTCAGCTCGATGAACGGCAACAAGTGTTTCTTTTGCGGCAAGAATAATGTGAAGTCGTACAGATTTGGGTTTACAATACCGCCCATGAGCGAAATAAGAACAAAAGTCCAGTTCGTTGATATCGACGAAGACATGGCGGGTCAACGCATTGATAACTTTCTGCGTAACCAATTAAAAGACATTCCCAAAAGCATGATTTACCGAATCGTGCGTAAGGGTGAAGTGCGCGTTAATAAAAAACGTATTAAAGCCGAGTACAAACTTAAGGCAGGCGACCTCGTACGTATCCCTCCGGTAACGGTCGAGAAGAAAGAAGACGATGTCGCACCGAGTACTAAGTTAAATAAAGTGGCAGAACTAGAACATATGATCATTTTTGAAGATGACCATATGTTGGTGCTAAATAAACCATCTGGTACAGCAGTACATGGTGGCAGTGGTTTGAAGTTTGGCGCGATTGAAGCACTTCGAGCATTACGCCCACAGGCACGCTTCTTAGAACTGGTTCATCGTATTGACCGTGACACTTCCGGCATTTTGTTAGTTGCTAAGAAGCGTTCGGCATTGCGTCATCTGCAAGCCCAATTCCGTGAAAAGACAGTGAAGAAGTTCTACTTCGCGCTTGTCATGGGTGAGTGGAAAAACAGCTGCAAAGTCGTTAATGCGCCGCTACTCAAAAATGAAGTAAACAGTATCGTACGTGTGAACCCAAATGGTAAACCGTCAGAAACGCGTTTCAAGGTTTTGGAAAGGTTTGAGCAGGCGACGTTGATTCAAGCAAGCCCGATTACTGGCCGTACTCACCAGATTCGTGTGCATACTCAATACACGGGTCATCCAATCGCGTGGGATGATCGTTACGGTGACCGCCGCTTTGATGCTTATACTGGCCAAGTTGGTTTGGACCGTTTGTTCCTTCATGCGGCGAACATCAAGTTCCAGCACCCATCGAATTATGAGTGGATGGAGATCAACGCGCCGATGGAAGCTAAGCTTGAAAAAGTGTTGGTAGGTCTACGTAAGAAGTAGAGGCGAGAGTATCTACATCCTTCGGGGCTGCAAAAAGCTATGTAAAAGCCGGTGTTAATACATCGGCTTTTTTGATCGTCGAGTTTGACCACAAGGGCGTGCGGAGTGCAGCGCTCCTATACTCGGAAGTGCTCCGTTGGAAGGCAATTAAAAGAAACTAAGTTCTAACGGGAGTTGACAGAATCTGTTCCCAGAAAAGCAAAATATCGCCGATTCCCGATTCCCGATTCCCGATTCCCGATTCCCGATTCCCGATTCCCGATTCCCTACAAAACCTCTAATCCTTGTTTTTGCAGCATGTCGATCAAATCAATCAGTGGCAGCCCGACTAGCGTATTCGGATCTTTACCGACTAACTTGTTAAACAGGCAAATGCCCATTCCCTCGCTCTTAAAACTGCCGGCGCAATAAAACGGTTCCTCTCTGTCTACGTAACGCTCGATTTGTTCGCGAGTCAAATCCCTAAAATGCACTTCAAAGGTATCGAAGCCGACTTCAGTATGATTTGTCGCGGTGTTATGTACCGCAAGCCCGGTATAAAAAGTGATGGTTTTACCGCTTTGAGCTAATAACTGTGTGATCGAGTTTTCTCGATTTAGTGGCTTACCGACAATTTGGCCATCGATGACACAAACTTGGTCACTGCCAATGACCAAACTGTCCTGAGTTGCGTGGCAAGAAGTCGCTTTTCCCATCGCGAGCCTTTGAACCAGTTCTAAAGGGGTTTCATTGGGTAAAGGAGTCTCGTCACAGTCTGGTGATAAGCAAGTAAAAGGTACTGCTAGTTTTTCCAGCAGTTGTTTACGAAAAGGGGAGGTTGAGGCTAAAACCAGTTGGTAATTTTTCATTTTGAATTACAATTCGCAAAAGCATTTCCGATAGGATAATCGATCAAAATCGATTCTGGCTAATGCTCTGTACGTTAAGCGTAAAAAAGTACAACTTTTTTGCCTTTTTCTTTGACTAATTTTGATTTGGAAGATAATATTCGCGCCCTATGCAAAAGGTAAAAATACCGCGAACGGTTGATCCGGCGAAGTCCGCACAGAAACGATTAGATTACGATGGCATCATCCAAGCTAGTCTTTTCAAGCGCTTAGCGGAAACAACTGAAGGCGTAAAACGCGACGCAGAAGTCTCATTGTCATTTGATATTGATGAACAGCGACTTGTTGTTATCTCTGGTAAAGCTAACATCGAAGTCGATTTAGAGTGTCAGCGTTGTAACGAGGTATTCACACATATGTGTGAAGTTGAATTCCTTTACACTCCTTACTACGGTGAGAAGACGGAAGAGGAAGCACCAGAAATTTATGATTTGGTAGATCTAAATGAGTACGGTGAATTAGACCTTATACAACTGGTTGAAGACGAGTTCATCTTAACATTACCTCAAATCGCAATGCACGATGATGCGGATTGTAGCGTTGACTCAAATAACATGGTTTTTGGTGAGATTCCTGAAGAAATTGAGGAAGAAAAACCGAATCCATTCGACGTTTTGAAAAATCTGAAAAAGTAACTGGTGTGGTAGCCGCTTCTTCTTTAGGTTTTTAACCCAATAGTATAGGAGTAGGGTCAATGGCCGTACAGAAAAACCGTAAAACTCGTTCTAAGCGCGGTATGCGTCGTTCACACGATGCGCTAACTACAGCTGCACTATCTGTAGACGCGACTTCTGGTGAAACTCACCTACGCCACAACGTAACTGCTGAAGGTTACTACCGTGGTCAAAAGGTTATCAACAAGTAAGGTTGAACCTTTGCAAAGTATTACCGTTGCACTTGATGCAATGGGCGGGGATTTCGGTCCACGCGTAACAGTGCCTGCCGCCGTGCAGGCACTGTCTCATTTCCCAGAGCTAAAAGTGATTCTTATAGGTGATCAATCCCTGATCACGTCTCAATTATCTCAACTAGGTACCTCTACCAGTTCTCGTTTGAGCATTCTTTACAGCGAGAAAGTGATATCCAATTCAGAAAAGCCCTCTTTAGCATTACGCAATAGCCAAAATAGCTCCATGCGTATGGCCATTGATCTAGTTTCTGACAACGAAGCAGATGCTTGTGTGAGCGGTGGTAACACCGGAGCCTTGATGGCGCTCTCACGATTTGTTCTTAAGTTGCTTCCTGGTATTGAGCGTCCTGCTTTAGTTTCCGCCTTACCGACCATCAGTGGTAAACGTACTTGGATGTTAGATCTTGGTGCAAACGTGTCGTGCGATGCTGACTCGTTGTTCCAGTTTGCTGTGATGGGCAGTGCATTAGCAGAAGAACACCTAGGTCGACCTCCTCGTGTTGCTGTGCTAAATATCGGCGCAGAAGAAATTAAAGGTAATGATTTAGTCAAACGCTGTGCAGAAATGCTTTCTCAAACCGACGCAATCAATTTTGTCGGTTATATTGAAGGTAATCAAATTTTGCATGACGTGGCCGATGTCATCGTTTGTGATGGCTTTGTCGGTAACGTATGCTTAAAAGCCAGCGAGGGAACAGCGCAACTCTTTATCGAAAAATTAAAAACCAGCATGATGACATCGACGATAAAGGGTTGGATTGCTAGAAAGTTGTTTTCTCGGCTATTTAATGAACTAAAAACACTGAACCCCGACCAGTATAACGGCGCAAGTTTGCTAGGATTGCGCGGCATTGTCATAAAAAGCCATGGAAGTGCGGATGTATCTGCGATTGTCAATGCACTTGGCGAGGCAGTACACGAGGTCAAACGACAAGTACCAAGCCGTATTAGCGATCGTTTGGAAGCGGTTTTACTCGAGAGGCATTATTAGTCTTCATGTATAGCAAAATTTTAGGTACTGGCAGCTACCTGCCATCTCAGGTGCGTACTAACGCAGACCTAGAGAAAATGGTAGATACAAGTGATGAGTGGATCGTTGCTCGCACGGGTATTAAAGAGCGTCGAATTGCAGCAGAAGATGAAACTGTTGCGGACATGGCATTCTACGCAGCTGAAAACGCTATCGATATGGCCGGCATTGATAAAAATGATATCGACCTAATTATCGTTGCTACCACGAGCAGCAGCCATACTTTCCCTTCATCTGCGTGTCAGGTGCAAGGAAAGCTTGGCATTAAAGGTTGTCCTGCATTCGACTTAGCCGCTGCTTGTTCAGGCTTTGTATACGCATTGTCTGTTGCTGATCAGCACATCAAATCAGGTATGTGTAAAAACGTACTCGTGATTGGCGCAGACGCATTGTCTAAAACGTGTGATCCAACGGACCGTTCAACCATCATCCTATTTGGTGATGCGGCTGGAGCAGTAGTGATTGGTGCGAGCGAAGAGCCAGGCATCATCTCTACACACGTATACTCAGACGGCCAATTTGGCGATCTGTTGAGCTTACCTGTGCCAGAGCGCGGCAAAGATGCCGACAAGTGGCTGCATATGGCAGGTAACGAAGTATTCAAAGTGGCAGTAACTCAGCTATCTAAGCTAGTGAAAGACACGCTTGAAGCGAACGACATGCACAAGTCTGAACTAGACTGGCTAGTGCCGCATCAAGCGAACTACCGAATTATCTCAGCGACAGCGAAGAAACTTTCGATGTCACTAGACCAAGTCGTGATTACACTTGATAAACACGGCAACACATCAGCAGCAACTGTGCCAACAGCACTAGATGAAGCGGTACGTGATGGTCGTATTAAGCGTGGTCAAACTCTGCTTCTTGAAGCGTTTGGCGGCGGATTCACTTGGGGCTCAGCTCTGGTGAAATTCTAAGTTTCACAAGAATTCAAAATTTAAGATGCGCTACGGTGCATCTTATTTCTTTTTACTTTGCTTAAAGGAAAACAACATGAGCAAGTTTGCTATCGTATTTCCAGGCCAAGGTTCACAAGCTGTAGGTATGCTTGCTGATCTAGGCGAACAATATGACGTAGTAAAACAAACATTTGCAGAAGCATCTGACGCACTAGGTTACGACCTATGGGCGCTTGTTCAAAATGGACCTGCAGAAGATCTAAACCAAACTTTCCGTACACAGCCTGCATTGCTAGCTTCATCTGTTGCTATCTGGCGCGTATGGCAAGAGCTTGGTCTTGAGCAACCAGCAAACCTAGCGGGTCACAGCCTAGGTGAGTACTCAGCACTAGTATGTGCTGGCGTGATTGACTTTAAAGAAGCAATCAAGCTGGTTGAGCTACGTGGTCAACTTATGCAAGAAGCCGTACCAGCAGGTACTGGCGCAATGTACGCGATCATCGGTCTAAATGATGAAGCGATTGCAAAAGCTTGTGAAGAAGCAGCACAAGGTGAAGTCGTTTCTCCAGTAAACTTCAACTCACCTGGCCAAGTTGTTATCGCAGGTAGCAAAGACGCAGTAGAGCGCGCGGGCGCACTATGTAAAGAAGCGGGTGCAAAACGTGCACTTCCTCTTCCTGTTTCAGTGCCTTCACACTGTGCACTAATGAAACCAGCAGCAGAGAAACTAGCGGTTGCGCTAGAATCTATCGAGTTCAACGCACCACAACTTCCTGTTATCAACAACGTTGATGTGGCAGCAGAAACGGATCCTGCAAAAATCAAAGACGCACTTGTTCGTCAACTTCACAGCCCAGTTCGTTGGACTGAGAGCGTGCAACTAATGAGCGAGCAAGGCGTAGAAAATCTTCTTGAGCTTGGCCCTGGCAAAGTACTGACAGGTCTGACTAAACGTATCGTGAAAACACTAAGCGCAGCAGCTGTTAACGACGTAGCGTCGCTAGAAGCCGCTAAGTAATTCGTTCACGATAAGAAAAGGAAAACACAACATGATGAATCTAGAAGGTAAGATCGCTCTAGTGACAGGCGCGAGCCGTGGCATTGGTCGTGCGATTGCTGAGCTTCTTGTTGAGCGCGGTGCAACGGTAATTGGTACTGCGACTTCTGAAGGTGGCGCAGCGGCTATCAGCGAATACCTAGGTGAAAACGGTAAAGGTCTAGCACTTAACGTAACTGACGTTGAGTCTATCGAAGCAACCCTAAAAACCATCAACGATGAGTTCGGTGCAATCGATATTCTTGTTAACAACGCAGGTATCACTCGCGATAACCTACTAATGCGTATGAAAGATGACGAGTGGAACGACATCATCAACACAAACCTAACGCCAATCTACCGCATGTCTAAAGCGGTTCTGCGCGGTATGATGAAAAAACGCGCAGGTCGCATCATCAACGTCGGTTCTGTTGTTGGTACTATGGGTAACGCTGGTCAAACGAACTATGCAGCAGCGAAAGCAGGCGTAATTGGTTTCACTAAATCAATGGCTCGTGAAGTCGCTTCTCGTGGCGTAACGGTTAACACAGTGGCTCCTGGTTTCATCGAAACTGACATGACTAAGGCGCTAAATGATGACCAACGTGCAGCAACGTTGTCGAACGTGCCGGCAGGTCGTCTAGGTGACCCACGTGAAATTGCATCAGCAGTTGTATTCCTAGCTTCACCTGAGGCTGCTTACATTACTGGTGAAACTTTGCATGTAAATGGTGGCATGTACATGGTTTAATGCACAGTTCGTGCAAAATAAGCTACTTTACTTTGTGAAAAATAGCCTATAGTTGCTGTTAACTGTCATTAAGTTGTCATGCTCATGCGCAACATTTGTGCATGATTTAAGTCAAAAATGTATTGAAATTCGGTTAAATTCGCTAATTTTGTGGTTTGACCAGCAAGGACCCCCTTGCAACTTTCAATAGTTCGAATAAACTACGGAATCATCGCATTAGGCGAAATCTGTAAAGGAAAAGAAAAATGAGCAACATCGAAGAACGCGTAAAGAAAATCATTGTTGAACAGCTAGGTGTAGACGAAGCAGAAGTTAAAAACGAAGCTTCATTCGTTGACGATCTAGGTGCTGATTCTCTAGACACTGTAGAGCTAGTAATGGCTCTAGAAGAGGAATTCGACACTGAGATTCCTGACGAAGAAGCTGAGAAAATCACTACTGTTCAAGCTGCAATCGACTACGTAAACAGCGCTCAGTAATTATCTCTCCCAGGCGGTCTCCTAGACCGCCTGTGTTCTTTCTAACTTCTTCTATCCTCTCATAGAAACATTCAATTCCCGGAGAATTATATCGTGTCCAAGCGTCGTGTAGTTGTCACAGGCATGGGTATGTTGTCACCGGTAGGCAACACAGTAGAATCATCTTGGAAAGCCCTGCTAGCAGGTCAAAGCGGTATCGTGAACATCGAACACTTCGATTCAACGAACTTCTCGACTCGTTTTGCTGGTCTTGTGAAAGATTTTGATTGCACAGAGTACATGTCTAAGAAAGATGCTCGTAAAATGGATTTATTCATCCAGTACGGCATTGCAGCGGGTATCCAAGCACTGGATGACTCTGGCTTAGAAATTACCGAAGAAAACGCAGCTCGAGTTGGTGTAGCAATCGGCTCAGGCATCGGCGGTCTAGACCTAATCGAAACAGGCCATACAGCGCTTGTTGAAAAAGGTCCTCGCAAAGTTAGCCCATTTTTTGTTCCTTCGACCATCGTAAACATGGTTGCAGGTAACCTATCTATCATGCGTGGTCTTCGTGGTCCAAACATCGCGATTTCTACGGCATGTACTACAGGTCTACACAATATCGGCCACGCAGCGCGTATGATTGCATACGGTGATGCTGAGGCGATGGTTGCTGGTGGTTCAGAGAAAGCATCTACACCACTAGGTATGGCTGGTTTCGGTGCAGCGAAAGCACTTTCAACTCGTAACGATGAGCCTCAAAAAGCGTCTCGTCCATGGGATAAGGGCCGTGATGGCTTTGTTCTTGGTGACGGTGCGGGCATGATGGTTCTTGAAGAATACGAGCACGCAAAAGCACGTGGCGCTAAGATCTACGCAGAGCTAGTTGGCTTTGGTATGTCTGGCGACGCTTACCACATGACTTCTCCAAGTGAAGATGGTTCAGGTGGCGCTCTAGCAATGGAAGCGGCGATGCGTGATGCAGACATCACAGGCACTCAAGTTGGTTACGTGAACGCTCACGGTACATCGACGCCTGCTGGTGATGTTGCTGAGATCAAGGGCGTGAAACGTGCTCTTGGTGAAGAAGGCTCTAAACAAGTATTAGTATCTTCAACTAAATCTATGACTGGTCACCTTCTAGGTGCTGCAGGTTCTGTTGAAGCTATCATTACAGTGATGTCTCTAGTTGACCAAATCGTTCCCCCAACGATCAACCTAGATGATCCTGAAGAAGGCCTAGATATCGATCTTGTTCCGCATACTGCGCGCGAAGTTAATATGGAATACGCAATCTGTAACTCGTTTGGCTTCGGCGGTACGAACGGTTCGCTAGTATTCAAAAAATTCGCTGAGTAAAAATCTCTAACACTGTTTTAGAGTAGCGATACTTGTATTCTAACGGCTCGATGCTTAGCATTGAGCCGTTTTGTTTTATTTGTCGATCAGAAAACAAAGGATATCTGAATGTTCTGGGTAAATGGACTTCCACAAACGCATGTTCCGCTTGGTGACCGCTCGTTTCAATATGGGGATGGCTGCTTCACCACCATCAAAACTAAGCACGGTCGGTTGGAGCTCTGGCAAGCGCATATTGAGCGAATGGAAGCGTGCCTAAAAACATTACACATCCCTTTTCCTGATTGGAGCCAAGTGTTCGATTGGGTAATGAAAGCGGTCTTGAGTGACGAGCTTGCTGGAATCAAAATTCATATCAGTCGTGGCACTGGAGGGCGAGGGTATAGTCCCAGTGGTATTGAAGGGCCAGTAGTGACTATTTCGAATTTTGCGTTCCCTTCTCATTACTCTTTATGGCAAGAAAATGGCGTGCAGCTAGGGGTTTGCGAAACTCGCTTAGGTATTCAACCACTCCTTGCTGGCCATAAGCACAACAACCGGCTAGAGCAGGTTCTCGCAAAGGCAGAAATTGATGATTCTGAATTTGCCGATGCTGTGACGTTAAATGTGCAAAATCATGTCATTGAAACTACAATGGCAAACCTTTTTTGGGTTAATGATAAGAAGGTTTACACACCGGAGTTGAATTTGTCTGGTGTGGCTGGCGTAATGCGCCGTCAGGTATTGGAATTATTCCAAGCTGAAGGTTACCCAGTGCAGGTAGCCGAGTTCACACTGGCTGATTTGCTTGATGCAGAAGAGGTGTGGATGTGTAACTCATTATTGGGTGTCGCGCCAGTTTGCGGTATTTCAACACCAGATAACAAGATTGAATTTCCAATTGGAAAATTGACACGACGACTTCAAGGGAATCTAAATTCGTGATTAAAAAACTGTTTGCTTTTGTTGTACTGATTGCCGTTATTGGTGCAGCTGGTGTTTTTTACGTTGTTTCACAGACTAAGCAATACGTTAACTCGCCAATTCTAATAGAGCAGCCACAACTGTTTACCGTTGAAAATGGTACTAGCTTTCACCGTGTCATGCGTGATTTGGTGAAAGACAATATTATTGAAGCCTCTGATTACACTCGCTTAATGCCTCACCTTTACCCAGAGCTTCTTCAAGTGCGAGCAGGCACTTACCAACTTGAGCCGAATGTTTCTTTATACGAGACGCTAGAGCAACTAAACACAGGTAAAGAACATCAGTTTGCGATTACTTTTGTTGAAGGTAGCCGTTTCTCTCAGTGGGTTGAACAGCTAAGCGTTGCGCCTTATGTAAAACATGACTTAACTGGACTGTCTGAAAAAGAGATGGCAGAGAAGCTAGGTATTGAACGTGATAAGCTTGAAGGTTTATTCCTTGCGGAGACTTACCATTACACTGCTGGCGCAAGTGAAAGTCAGATCTTAGAGCGTGCACACAGCAAGCTAAATAAGATCCTTGATGAACAATGGGAAGGACGTCAGGACAAGTTACCACTGAAAGATAAATACGAAGCGCTGATCCTTGCTTCTATTATTGAGAAAGAAACGGCAATTGATGCTGAGCGTGAACGTGTCGCATCAGTCTTTGTTAACCGTCTCAATAAACGTATGCGTCTGCAAACGGATCCGACCGTTATCTACGGTATGGGTGATGCGTATGATGGTAATATCCGTAAAAAAGATTTGCGTACACCAACGCCATACAACACATACACAATCAATGGTTTGCCGCCAACGCCTATCGCTATGGCAGGTGAAGCGTCGATTGAAGCTGCTTTAAACCCAGAAAACAGCAATTATCTATATTTCGTAGCAAGTGGAAATGGCGGACACGTGTTTTCGAAATCCCTTGCTGAGCACAACCGTGCTGTACGTGCCTATTTAAGAGAACTAAGAAAGAACAAATGATGAAAGCAAACTTTATTGTCGTTGAGGGCCTAGAAGGCGCGGGTAAAAGTACTGCGATTAAAACTGTTTTAGACACACTTAAGGCTGCGGGTATCGAAAATATCGTCAATACGCGTGAGCCGGGTGGTACGCCACTCGCAGAGAAAATGCGTGCGCTAGTCAAAGAAGAGCACGAAGGCGAAGACCTGAAAGACATGACAGAGCTGCTTTTGCTTTACGCCGCGCGTGTTCAGTTAGTTGAGAACGTGATTAAACCAGCACTAGCAAACGACCAATGGGTGGTGGGTGACCGTCATGATTTGTCCTCTCAAGCTTACCAAGGTGGTGGCCGCCAGATCGATGCATCACTGATGAAGAACCTACGCGATACAACGCTAGGTGAGTTTAAGCCTGCTTTCACATTGTACATGGATATCGATCCGCGTATTGGTCTTGAGCGTGCACGTGGCCGTGGTGAACTAGACCGCATCGAAAAAATGGACATCAGCTTCTTTGAGCGTACCCGTGAGCGTTACTTGGAGCTTGCGAACGCAGATGACTCTATCGTAATTATCAACGCAGAACAGTCGATTGAAGACGTGGCACAAGATATCAAAGCTGCGCTCAATGAATGGCTAGCAGCACAGTAAGCAGAGTGTGGATTGAGGTAATTCATGTTAAATGACTTTCCATGGTTACAACCCGTTTGGGATAACCTCAAAGTAAGTTTGGATTCCGAAAGAGTTCCAGGTGCCTTGCTGCTGCAAAGTGCGCAAGGATTAGCCGTTGAGAAGTTGGTCGAACTCTTTAGTCATTCGCTTTTATGCCAAAACTACACCAGTGAAGCGTGTGGTTTTTGCCACGGCTGTCAGCTAACGCAATCGAACAGCCACCCTGACTTACACTGGATCAAACCAGAGAAGGAAGGGAAATCCATTACCGTTGACCAGATTCGAGCATGCAATCGTCTTGCGCATGAATCATCTCAGCTAAATGGCTATCGTTTGTTTATCATTGAACCTGCGGATGCGATGAACGAATCAGCGTCGAACGCGTTGCTCAAAACACTCGAAGAACCAGGGCAAAAGTGCTTGTTCTTGCTTGTCACGCATAACCAAGAACGATTACTCCCAACCATCCAAAGCCGTTGTCAGCAGTGGGTTGTGACGCCACCTTCGACAGAACAAGCGATGAGTTGGATGAGCGAGCAGGGTTCTTTGAAAGTGCCAGCTTACGCGCTTAAGCTGAACATGGGCTCCCCAATTAACACACTAGAAGCAGTAAAAAGTGGCGAGCTTGATGAGTACCAGGCATTTGAGCGCAGTTTGATTGAGGCTTTGTCTTCTCCTGTTTCTGATGTGTTCCAATGTGCGTCTTTGATGGCCAAGAACCCAGATAAAGCGTTGGATTGGGCTTGGTACTTATTAACTGATGCACAGAAAGCGCAATTTGGTGTGGCTGAGGCAGACCAGTTGCCAGGGGCTGACAAGTTTCAACCGAACAACTACAACGGTTTATACTCAGCAGCACAAAAATTACTCGAGTTAAAGGCTCAAATGCAAACCTTCCCGGGCTTGAACCTTGAGCTACTATCAATGAATTGGTTAATTGAATCACGAGAGGCATTATGTTCGTAGATTCTCACTGTCATTTAGACAAATTGAATTACGATGATCTTCACATCAATGTTGAAGACGTTATTAACAAAGCAAAACAAGCGAACGTAACAGAGCTTTTATCTGTGGGCGTTACGCTGGATTCCTTCCCTAAAATGCTGGAACTGATCACGCCGTATGAAAATGTCTACGCGTCTTGTGGTGTCCATCCTCTCGATGTAGAAAGTGACTTCTCGATGGAGGTGTTACGCCAGCATGCTTCTCACAATAAAGTCGTTGCGATTGGGGAGACAGGCCTTGACTACCATTACAAGCCAGAGATGGCAGCGTTACAACAAAAGCGTTTTGAACAGCAAGTTGATTTAGCGGTAGAGTTGAACAAACCACTTATCATCCATACCCGCAATGCGCGCGAAGATACATTAGAAATTCTACGCAATGGAGGTGCAGAAAAATGTGGTGGTGTGATCCACTGCTTTACTGAAGATCTAGCTTTTGCAGAAGCGGCGCTTGATTTAGGTTTCTACATCTCAATTTCGGGTATTGTGACCTTCCGTCAAGCAACAGAATTGAAGGAAGTTGTAAAAGCTTTGCCCCTTGAAAAGTTGCTTATAGAGACTGACTCACCATATCTTGCGCCCGTTCCGCACCGCGGAAAAGAGAACCAGCCAGCCTTTGTAGTGGAAGTTGCGGCTTACATTGCACAGCTAAAAGGGTGTTCATTATCTGAAGTCGGGCAAAAAACCACCGAAAACTTCCAAAATCTTTTTTTGCGATGAAAAATCAAGAAACGGTTTAAAAAGGGGCGAAAGCCCCTTTTTTGTTTAGAAATACGCCAAAAAGATCATTTGGTTTAATGTTTACTAAATTTGTTGATTTAAGCGCATTCAAATTCATCAAATGTAATTTTGTTACTAAAAATAACATCAGCCTTTATTTTATTTACGCCTTAAAATTAATTATATAGATAATAAAATCTTTATAAAACAGTAATATAAGTTTAATGCAAACCTTTTCATTGGCTGTTTTTCGGTGTGATCCAAGACTTGTTTTGAAACTAAATTTCGTAACTGTGTGGAAAGTTTGAGGGTCATCAATATATATTTAGAGCCGGAAAATATAATGCCTCGTGTGGTTACATTTTCATTGGGTGCTAACATTTAGGCTACGGGGGTGTGCCGTTAGTGCCCAAATAATACTTATAATTTATCAGGAGCATAAACATGTTTAAGAACCTTTTTGCAAGCCTGCAAAAAGTTGGTAAAGCTCTGATGCTACCAGTATCAGTGTTGCCAGTCGCAGGTATCCTACTAGGTGTTGGTGCTGCCCACCTAAGCTTCATTCCAGAGGTTGTATCTAACCTAATGGAACAAGCCGGTGGTTCAGTATTCGGCCAAATGGCACTTCTATTTGCTGTTGGTGTAGCTCTAGGCTTCACGAACAACGACGGTGTAGCTGGTCTAGCTGCTATCGTTGGTTACGGCATCATGACAGCAACGCTAGGCGTTATGGCTGGCATCATGGGCGTTGAGAAAATCGACACAGGTGTACTAGGTGGTATCCTTGTCGGTGGTGTTGCTGCTTGGGCATTCAACCGTTTCTTCAAAATCCAACTTCCAGAGTACCTTGGCTTCTTCGCTGGTAAGCGTGCAGTGCCAATCATCACTGGTTTCGCTGCGATCTTCCTTGCAGTTGTTCTTTCTTTCGTATGGCCACCAATCGGCGGTGCAATCTCTGCATTCTCTGACTGGGCTGCACACCAAAACCCACAACTTGCTTTCGGTATCTACGGCGTAGTTGAGCGTTCTCTAATCCCATTCGGTCTACACCACGTATGGAACGTACCATTCTTCTTCGAAGCAGGTACTTGTGTGAACGCTGCTGGTGAAACGCAAAACGGCGTACTAACTTGTTACCTAGTTGCTGATGAAGCTTCTCGTGCTGCTGGTAATGGCTTTGGTCAGCTAGCGGGTGGTTACATGTTCAAGATGTTCGGTCTACCAGCTGCAGCAATCGCAATTGCTCACTGTGCTAAACCTGAAAACCGCGCGAAAGTAATGGGTATCATGGCGTCGGCTGCTCTGACTTCATTCCTAACTGGTATTACCGAGCCAATCGAATTCTCATTCCTATTCGTTGCTCCACTACTATACGGTATCCACGCTCTACTTGCTGGTTCTGCGTATGTTGTTGCTAACACGCTAGGCTTTGTACACGGTACATCATTCTCACACGGTCTGATCGACTTCCTAGTTCTATCTGGTCACGCTCAGAAGATGGGGCTGATGGTAGCTGTTGGTCTAGTTTACGCAGTAATCTACTACGTAGTATTCCGCACAGTAATCACTGCTCTTGATCTTAAAACTCCAGGTCGTGAAGACGAATCTGAAGAAGCTGCTGCAACTTCTGGTTCTGACATGGCAGGTGAGCTTGTTGCAGCATTCGGCGGCAAAGCAAACATCACTGGTCTAGACGCATGTATCACTCGTCTACGTGTAGCAGTAGCTGACACAGCTGCAGTTGACCAAGACAAGCTAAAACAACTAGGCGCTGCTGGTGTTGTAGTTGTAGCAGGTGGTGTTCAGGCTATCTTCGGTACTAAGTCTGACAACCTGAAAACTGAAATGGATGAGTGGATTCGTAACCACGGCTAATCTCAGTCATTCATGATAGAAAGGAGGCTTCGGCCTCCTTTTTGCTTATTATCCTTTTCGTTCTTCATCCAACGTTGCGTATTCTTCTCTCTTCTCTCTTCTCTCTTCTCTCTTCTCTCTTCTTAGGGCTTACTTTCTGACATTGTTGTTGTGATCCCTGACTCAGCCTTACCTTTGTGGGTTTTTTCGTACGTCATTCTTACTTATTACTGACATAATAAAATGCCACCATGTTTGAATTATGTACGCCGTTTTTTAAGAGTGATGACGTGTATGAAAAAGCAAATAATGTTGGCAGCTGCACTGTTCCCGAGTGTTAGCATGGCAGCAAATCAACCGACAAACTTCTCTGTCGGTATGGCAGTGGATCAGCAGCTAAGTGTTGTGATTGAAATTGAAGATAAGTATCGCGGTATTATTGGTAACGATGGTATGGCGTTTGACTACATCGCCAAGCGCGGGTCATTTGATCAAAGTATGCCGCTAACATGGTACGTAGGTATCGGTGGTTGGTATGAATGGGATGACGAATTTGGCGTTCGTGTGCCATTAGGTCTGAACTGGGACCTATCGAAAGGCTGGGACCTTTACGCTCAAATTCATCCAGAGCTAGAACTTTACAAAGGGCCGGACTTACAAATCGGTGGGGCACTTGGTATCAAGTACAGTTTCTAAATGGACACAAAAAATGCCGGCGTAGAGCCGGCATTTTGTTTGTGAAACTTATCTGTTCTATGAATTAACGGCTTTATTGCTGTTTATTCATTGCTCTTTTGATGCATACCGCAGCGCCACCCCAAGTGATGCCAAGACCGATAACCATCATGATGATTGCACTTGTAGTCATTATGCTTTCTCCTTGCTCGCAACATTAATCAGTACACCAAACACAAACAGCGCAGCAATCATTGCCCAACCTAGTGTAAGGTCGTAGCCGCCGTAGCCCTCTGTTAGAAGTGCGTACAGTTTTGTCGCCAAGATAATCGCTAGCATGATCGGAGTGATGAAGCGTAGACAGACTTCAAACCATTGACCGACAGAGAAGTCAGAGCGTTCGTTTACGTAGCGACGAACTTCCGGTACTTGTTTCAGCAACCATGCCATCAGAAGGATTTCCACTAGACCACCTACCATAATACCGACGTTGTTTGCGAAATGGTCAACAAGGTCAAGCAGAAGTAGACCGCCATTGGTTGCAAATGCCATTGAGACCACAAAACCTGTACCAATCACAACATTCGCAGCTTTCTTACGGCTCCACTTCAGCTTGTCGATAACCGCTGACGTTACTGCTTCCATAATTGAGATGTGCGAGCTTAAACCAGCCACAACCAAAGCAAAGAAGAATAGGGGGCCAAGAATGTATGGTGCTGGTAGCAAGTTAATTGCCGCAGGTAACGTAACAAATGCTAAACCTACACCCGCTGACACAACTTCAGTCAGAGGTTTGCATTGTTCTTGAGCCATGTAGCCCAACACAGAGAAAATCATGATGCCTGATAGAATCGAGAAACCACAGTTGATCAATACCGTCATGAAGGCGTTATTGGTGATGTCTGATTTCTCTGGCAGATAGCTTGAGTAAGCCAGCATGATGGCAAAGCCGATACTCAACGTGAAGAAGATCTGACCGTAAGCGGCTGCCCATACCTTCACATCCCAGATTTTGCTGAAGTCAGGTTCGAACATATAGTTCACACCGTCTAGTGCGCCAGGAAGGAAGATCATACGGCCAATCAAGAAGATCACCATAAAAAATAAGATAGGCATCATGATCTTAGACGCACGCTCGATCCCTGATTTTACGCCACTCACAATCGCTGTGTAGGTAATGGCCCAAGCAATTAGCATAGACAATGCGATCTTCCATTGAATGCTGCCTAAATCCGTTGGAGAGTTATCACCAAGCTTTAGGTATTCACTGAAGAAGAAAGCGTTGGTATCTGAACCCCAACTTTGGGTAAACGACATACCAAAGTAAGAAATTGCCCAACCAATCACGGCTACGTAGTAAACGGCGATAACAGCGGCGACACCCACTTGGAACCAGCCAAGCCACTCAAACTTGGAATGAATTTTGGCCAGTGTTTTTGGTGCAGAACCACGGTATTTTTGACCCATGCTGAACTCAAGGATCATAAAAGGAATACCAGCAGTGATCATGGCAAAAAGGTAAGGAATGAAAAAGGCACCACCACCATTTTCGTAGGCCATGTATGGGAAACGCCAGATGTTACCCAAACCGATGGCTGAACCGACTGCGGCTAAGATGAATCCCGCACGTGATCCCCATTGTTCTCGCTTCATATTTGACTCCTGTACGACTCCCTAAGGAATGAAGCTCTTCTCGGCAACCTGCAATCCAGAAGAATAAAGAACAACTGTTATCCGTCAGTCTTTTGTCCAATATTCGGTATTGTTATTAAATTCTGGAGTTTTGCTTTGTATTGCCTAACAAGAAATAGAATTAAATGCTTTAAATTTTGATGTGTGTTTGTGAAAGCTGAAACATTCTTCTGCTTTATGTTGTCAGACTAACTTTTTACATTATTTAGCGCAATAGATTCTAAATGTTAATGGCGATATTTTATCTGGTATAAATATTGTTAATTAGTGGTTTGCTAGGCTATCTGACCAGTTATTGAAGGTAGTTTTTGAAATAAAATACTGATTCTTGAGTGTGATCTTGGTCAAATTAACTGTTTTTATGTATTAGGGCGTATCTCTGTATTCGATACGCCCCATAGAGGATTTTTCGCCAAAATCATTCTTTGAAAGTGGAAGTTATTAGAAGCGGAAACTAAAGCCAATATTGGACTGGAATTGGTTCATCCAGTCGGTCTCAAACTTGATGATGCAAGATGAGCCATCAGTCGGAAGGACACATGCACCAGAGGTATCATTATCCACAACGGTGCCTAACCAACGGATCTGAGCCGTCATTGCAAAGTTTTTTGAAAATTCATATTCGAGACCAGCGAAAGCACTAGCCGAAAAACCATATTTGTCACTAACCCAATCCGCATCGGTATAAGAGCCACCTAAACCAAGTCCGACATAGGTTTGCCACCCTTGAGTGAGTGGGTAGTAAATACTGCTTTGAAACTGCAGGTAGTGAATATCTATCGAGTTATTGATGTCTTGTAATTCAGAAGATTGATTAGAGTAAAATAAACCAATACGACCCAGTTCAAAAGGGGTTTCTACCGATAACGCGTAGTTAATAGAAGGGTCTAAATCGTAGGTACGTTCCTTTTGATCCTCGACTTCCCCACCTCCTGTAAAGCCGACATAGGGGGTAACGATAACGTTTGCTTGAGCAGTCATAGAACAACCCAATAATACACTCCCCATTAGCCAGCCAACTTTATAATTCATTTGCTATCTCCTTATTATGACTAAGCTAATTGTGATGCCTTAGTCAAAATCGTGCGACTAAATTAAGCAAATCTTGAACATATTTCACACTGGTGTTATTAATTTGTTACAACAAAAGGAGGTGTCTATGGAACACGATCTAAAATCAGCCCTACTCATCGTCGTCACGGTATTCGCAGTTTTACTCTCTTTTGGCATTATTGCGATTACTACGGCTTAAGTCACTGGCACTGCGCCTATGATACGTAACAGCGGTATTATCACTGACAGCCATACAGAGCTAAACGTCGACGTTTATGAGCACTTTAGAAATGGCAAAACAGCCCTTGTCACGCAAGGAGGAGGGCAGAGAGGGATTTTTACCGCTGGAGTACTGGACGCATTTCTTCTCTCTAACTTTGACCCGTTTGACGAGTTTTATGGCACCTCTGCTGGTGCACTCAACCTATGTGCTTTCCTTTGTCGTCAACATGGAATAGGTAAGTCCTTCATTACAGACCTCACCACATCTGATCAATTCTTTAATCTATTCCGCTATATCCGTAAGAAGCAGTACCTTGGCTTAGAGTGGGCTTTAGAAAGAATTCAAGATTACCCTTACAAGCTGGACTTAGACCTTGGCCGTTTGGCACTAGGCGACCGTGGAGCATTTGCTGCAGTAACCAATGTCGATACGCTCTCTGATCAGTATCTTCCAATACTCGGTGCGGATTGGGTAAGCACCATGGTGGCGACTTGTGCAATCCCAAAATTGTATCAAGGCCCTGTAGGTGTGAATGGTCATCGTTTTGTCGATGGTGGCGTTTCTGCCTCTATTCCTGTGCAAGAAGCGTGGCGGCAAAATGCGCGTAATATTATTGTGATTCGTACCGAACCTTTCTCTGAATCCGAAGCAAAAGTACAAAGTGAAGTTGGTGATGACAAAGTCGAATGGTATCGCGAATCCATCAATTCAGTACAAGAGTCTTGGCAAGTTAAAGTGAATCAATGGAAAGAAGATTGGAGTGGCTTTCTTCAGCAGAAAATTAATGCTGCGCATGACTCTAAACTAACTGGTGGTAAGCTGTTAAATGGCGGACGCTGGTTGTTTGGAGCTGATAACTTATACCGTTTAAGTCACCTAATTGGGGAGAACTTTGACTCCGGCTTAGCGGATATGTTGATGATTCACTACCAAACCTTCGAGCTGACTCAAGCATTCCTATCTACACCTCCGGATGACACGTTTATCCTACAACTCGCCCCAAGAGAAGAATTGCAATCCTCCTCTTTAATGAGCGACCCAGAAGCATTAAAGCATGATTATCAACTCGGATTACAAACAGGCTTTAATCTTGTTCGGTTGTATGACGAGTTATCTAATCAGTAAGGCTTTAGCATGAGTACTTCATTGCGTTGCTCGGATTGTGGGCTGTTTTTTCTTCTTTAACTTATAAAACCTATCTGAAAGTTCTCAAAAGAGTTTACGAAACTCCCTTCAAATAAATTCAAGTTATTGATTTATTATGTTTTAACTTTCTTTATCGTTGAATTACCTAGTGATTCACCATCCTTGCATTAGATTGCGTATAAATTTTTTATCGTTCTATACGCCATGCTATTGAAAAGAATTATTCACTCTTTATTTGTTCTTTCCTGTTTGCCTATCTCCAGTCATTCGGTTTTAGCTCATGAGAAAAATATTGTTGATGAAGCAAGCCGCGAGCAAGTGTCGCACTCTGCTTCAAAAGTTGAGAAAAACACCGTTGTTACCTTTTCATTTTATGGAGACGAAGAGAGACAGCTACAAGCGCTGTTAAATTTGGGTACCTATTGTCGAGAGGATATTCAACCAAGTGGTGCAACCTTAATTCAATGCGGTCCATACACACCGGAATTATGGAAGATAGCGGAGCCTTTGGTGTATGAAATCACGGATAACAACTATCAAGTTACTGAGACGTTGATTGATGCTTTACCTAACTTACGCTTACAAGATAACTCTAGTGATGAAGTGAGTCCTTACTTAAACACTTTTACTTCTGAGTTGGTTGCGATCAGTCAGCAGCAATATGAAATGGGCAATACAAAGGCATACCAAGAGCAGCTGCCGTCAAGGCTCGTGGCCAATGGTGTTAGCACGACTGAGCAGTGGTTATCTGAACAATGGGAAGATGCCAATTTTGATATTGGTCTTTCGCTAAACAAAGGTAATCAATGGGCGTTTGATCATTTCGAAACACTACTTCCATTCTGGGATCAAAACGGTCGAGCATTATGGTTTATGCAAACAGGAGTGGTGTTCAATCGTGAGAACTTCCACGGGCGAGATTTTGCGCATCTAGGGTTAGGTTATCGTCAGTTGGATGATAGCCAGTTCTTCGGGGTGAATGGTTTTCTTGATTACGATCTATCGCGTCAGCATACGCGTGTCAGTGTTGGTGCGGAATATGGCATGGATTACGGCACATTTAGCACAAATGCTTATTTCCCGCTCTCCAATTGGAAAGACTCGCCGGATCACTATGAAGGAATGAACAGCCTAGTTGAGAAGGCAGCGAAGGGCTGGGATTTGAACTTGGAGACGTATCTGCCTTTGGATACGCGCTGGAAGTTTGGTTTAACGGCGGGTCAATACCTTGGCCGTTACGTGGAACACAGTGATGGCAGTTTGCCATCGAAAAATCCATACCATTTCAGCTTGAGTACAGAGTTTCGCCCCGATCCTGCGTGGGCGTTCTCGCTGGGCTATCAAACTGAGCAAGGCGCAAAGGAGCAGTGGATTGCAGGGATCAATTATACCTTATCGTTGAGTGGTCTCTACGAGGGTGAGCGACGTTTGTCTCAACAGAGTTTACTACCGAAACCGGAGCGATTGACTGATTTTGTTCAGCGTGACCATAACATGGTGCTGGAGTACAAACAGAAGTTTGCTGAGATAAGTATTCGCCTCCCGGAAAGTGCACTCGTTACAGAGTTGAGCCAGAAAATGCTCTCGTCTTGGATGGAAGTCAAAGGGGGCGCCGATATTGTGTCATACCAGTGGCAAGGTGATGCGGCGAACTATCTTAATGACATACAAGCCTCAAGCCCAACATTTATCGCGCCAGCCTATCGTTATGACGCTAACAATACCTTGTCACTTTCCGTTTCTTACAAGTTGCGTAGTGGGCAAATAAAGCAGTCCAACACAATGAAAATCACAGTAACGGACAGCAAACTTCTTGAATCCTTGGACTTTTCACCTGCTAGAGCCGTTGCCGGTGAGCGAATTACTGCAACCGCGAAATTAAGCGTAGCGGCAGCAAATGCGCCGATTGCGTTTGAGCTCTCTGCTGAGAGCTTACTCGGTCTCTATATTAATGGTGAAGTCCCAATTCTCAAAGATGGTCAAACCACGATTATCGTGAATACGACGACTGATGAGGAGGGCGTGGCTGAATTGGTTCTTCTTAGTGAAGAAGCCAATAAAGTGAAAATTACGGCCATTTACCACGATGACCGAGACCATGCTAAGCAGGGGATAGTCGAATGGGCTAAGGCGAAGCAATACCAGATCAAAATATTCAGAGGGCAGCAAGAGATCATTGGCTCAGGTAATGAGAGCAGTGACCCTTTGTTTACTCATCACACATTGACAGCAGAGCTGTTTGAAGATGGTGAGTCGATTAATGATACGTCGAACTTTGTATTTCAATGGTGGCGACGAGCCCATGATAAGTCAGGTGATTTTGAAAAGATTGCAGGGGCTTCAGGGAAAAACTACCAATTGACTGGTGCTGATCAGGGCTTCCAGATCAAGGTTACGGCCAATCAGAAAACAACAACCAATCAACAAAAAATAATCAAATAAAAAGAGAGTATTATGAAGAAAACAGCCATTACACTTGGGCTTCTTATCAGCGGTTTCACAGCAACAGCAGCTTGGGCGATTGAAAGTAATGTCACTGAACCAGTACAGGGTCACCAGCCAACGGTAACGGCTCCTGTGGTGAAGACAACAGATATTGTATGGCAAGCTTCGGATATCGAAGTCGAATTCGATAAACCGACTGCTGATGACCAAGATGGTGATGCCATCACCAAGGTTACGTACTGGTTAGTAGATGCGAGTGGTAACGAATACGCAAAAGTAGCTGAAGCGGATATCAATGATTTGAACAAGGGTGCCATTACATTTTCAAACTTCAATGAGTTAAAAAACAAACAATTAAGTCTTGTTTGGCAAGTTCATACTGCACACGGCTACCCATTAACAACGCTTGTGTCTAATCCAGTGACTTCGAACAAATTCACGGTTCACGCGAATACGACTCTGACCATCAGCGGTACAGCTGAAGTGGGTCAAACCCTGATGGTAAAAGCGCATGATGGTGAGGTTGTTGATCTGAAGAAAGAAAATGTAACGTTCACACTGACACCAGATACAACAGACGCATCTGGCCTTTACGACCTAAACGTTGCTCAAGCTGCGCTTGATGCGGTGGTGACTGAAGTCGATAATGACCTACAATTCGTATTACCGAAAGAGCTTCAAGGTTACACCATCACTGCGTCTATGAACGAGGCGCCAATCACTCGTGCTTTACTACGTTAATCCTTTGATTCTGCTTTAACCACTAACCAAGCGGGCTGTTTTCAGCCCGCTTTCTCTCGATAGGGGTACCACCATGATACGTCAATCCATCATCACTATTTTGGCTTTAAGCTGTTCTTGGTCAGCGATGGCAGAATGCCCTGAAAATCAAGTTTGCTCGAACTCTACGCCCGCCATTTCAGGCCACGGTTACCCAACCGATTTGCCTAAATGGAACGTCGCACCGAGTGAAAATAACACCATAGGCATGGATGAAATTTCAGTTAGTGAAATTGGAGATTATGATCCTGATGGCGATAAGGTCATTGCCGATTCAAAAACCTACCAGTGGTGTAATGATAAGGGAGACTGCTTCGCGAATTCGCCAAGCCTGACCATCAAGCCATCCGACATTGATAAAGTGTTTGAGAAAGGCGTGGGCTTTAAACCTCTGACCGTGACATACAGCGGCGAAGTTGACAAGGGCTACCCAGAAGCAACGCGCACTTTTGAAAGTGAACCGTTACCTGTGGCGCTTGAGTACCCGCCGGATGGCACCAAAGGCATCTGTTACGAGGCGCAATCTGTCAATACTATGCAAATCAACTTTGACAATATTGATTCAAATCCACCTGGAAGTCGACAGTATCGGTTGAGCTTTGAGGCGATGGCGTTTGATTCTCTGCCGGGCGTGGTTGAAACTCCAGAATCGGCAACTGTAACTGATGTTAATTTCTACCCCACAACCCCCAAATTTAAAAGCAAAAAGTTGCCCGAAACGCTGGTTGTCGACTTCTCATACGATGGCAAAAACCCGATACCGATTACGCTGACCAAGGATCCGATCCCTCCTTTTGTTGGTTATGTGATGTATCAAACACCATATGGTTCAGTATTTGATTACCCGAAGACAAACCCTGAAATAACCATCAACAGTGTTAGCTTTGATTTCAATATGGCGGGCAGTGACCAAGACAGACGAACAAGCATGGTCCATTGCCAGCAGTTTGACCGCTAACCATCGCGATAGGGCTCATTGAGTTTGCCATGAATTTTAGTTTGCGATCGCTGAGGGCACATAGATGATTGCCTTCAGTGATCGCCAACCAATCGTCTTTATATCAATCAGCAGTGGGTATCAATCGGCTGTAGGATGGCCGTTTTTCTCGCCGTTGTATGCCACTCACTCAGCACGCATAAAATCACGATTCAATGCGCCCGTTTGTACCGCTTTTAGAACGGGCTGATTCGTGGCTCTGATAATCACAATTCTACCTGTTCAAGCTTAGGGGATAGCCAGTGGTCGTGCTTAATGCCTGAATCTGGTTACCACAGCACGGGTGTTCAGGTAGAAATGTGGATAGCCGGTGGCGCGCGCAGAATGTGGGGCGGCGAGCTGACTATCGATGATTTAGTGGAGTCGGTACCGATGGAGGCGTGTATTGATCGCGCCATTGCCTCGATTGAATTGTGGAAACACCAGGGGTTTGATAGCTACCGTTATACCGCAGAAAAACTTCACTTGGTGCTGGAAGGGCTACCGACCATCCCTTACCAAGGCACCATCGATGAAAATGCTCTGATTCTGGACATTTTACACACCTGCGCGCTGCAAAGTGACGAGGTGCCTGCGCTTCTTAAGCCATAACACTGGCGACTCGTTCACTGAGTGAGCCCGCTTTTTACGAAGCGGGCTGAATAAGCTAACCCATTGAATTAACAGGCTCTAAAAAAAAACTCATAAAACCTAAAACTAACGGTAATTCACTGTATTTCACGCCAAATTAAGCACAAGCTTGGCCTGTCTTTAAAGGTCGCTACCTGTTGGCTGTGATGTCCAATAGCCGCCATTTGGCCGAGCCTATTCAATGACATTCGTTGCCAACGAACTTAACTTGATTGAATTTTAAGGCCTTTATTTACTATCAACTTTTTACTCATTACTAAGGGTGGTTTCCCCCCTTTTCATAAGCAGAGAGACTGAAATCTTAATGAAATTTTCTCCTATTTACGCGGCATTGCTGACCAGCTTAGCCAGCATTTCAGCAGCCCATGCCGCTCAACACACGCAGAACATTGCGGAAGGTTATGGCGCAGACAATATTCCGCCCAACAAGCAGTGTTTAGATGTCAACCCTAATGGTGCCAGTCCATTTTGTGTTGCGAATTTTAAACCGAAGGGGCTTACCCTAGAGCCTAATCAAAAGGTCACGATCACCACGCCAGTTTCGTTCCCAGATGGCGTATGGTTCGGAGAGCAAGCGCCAAGCAGGGTGGTGATTCGTGGCTCTGATGGGCACAATTCTACTTGTTCAAGCTTGGGGGATAGCCAGTGGTCTTGTCTGCTTCCTGAGTCTGGTTACCATAGCACGGGTGTTCGGGTAGAAATGTGGGTAGCCGGTGGCGCGCGCAACAAGTGGGGCGGCAACCTCACCATCGATGATTTGATCCCTGATGCGCCTGCAATTGAAAACGCATCCGCGACATTTGCGCCAGCAAAAGGTGACAACCTGACTCGAGACGGCAAAATGTGGCTAGCGACCCAAACGCCAATCGAAGTTACGTTAGACTTCGATTTAAAGAATGACAGCGCAAACAGTTTTGCTAACCAACCTATTCGAGTGCTACTGCAAAAAACGGGCGGTACTGGCGGTGACAACACCCCACCAGAGTGGGTAACGCTATCAGGCCAAGCGAGCAATATCAAAAATGGTCATAACCGCATCACGGGTCAGGTTATGCCTTCACAAGGTTGGGATTCGGAAGCGTTTTACACGGTATCGTTGGGCTATAAGCTGAACGACAAAGGCGAGATTCTTTTTGATGATACGCAAGGCGCTACTTCAATGACAGGCCAAGGCGCTTTCTTGAGTGCATCGCCAATGCGTATTGTCGATTCTAACAACTTAGACAGTACCTGTGTGTTGACACAAAATACTCCTAAGCCCTGTGACCTTATTGCCAACGGCAGCCAAGTAAGACTGACGGACCTTGATGTATGGCAAGATGCTGATAACCCACAAAGCATCCATGCGGGCACGCAAACTCAAACGTTACAAGGTGGCCATGTAACAAGCGATGTTCCGTTTGAACTGCAAACCACAGGCAAACAGACGTTTAGTTGGCACAACGTTTCTACGGAGGTTACGTACGTCACTGATGCTAGCCAAATTGTGCTTGCCGATGCAGATCGAATGAACGATGTCGTTTACAAAAACGCATACATCAACGGTGCCGTTGCTAAGGTAACAAACAAAGGTAGCCGAAACGGCAACCGTGAAGCGCGTAATACTGGTATTCAAGTTACACTCGATACTCTGGATCACAGTGCAATTTCAGGTTTGGAAAGTGTGGCGTGGTCGGCAGAGTATCCGCTGGTCGACCTTGTGAAAGCTAACGCCCCTGAACTACCACCCGTAGTTGAAAGCGGTTTAAGAATGTTAGAGTGGGCAATCAACAACACTATTTTAAAGAACTCTGTTCAGTTCTCTGAAGATGGTCAATTCTACTTAGATGTTGCTCGTCTGAACGATGGTATTACAGACGCAATTGAAAACTTAGGCAGCCAGTACGAACAGTACTTCCCGCGTTTCGCAAACGTTGTATTACCGCTGGATCTTGTCGCGCATTACCGTGTACACGGCGTAGATAAGGTGAAGTCAAAACGCTTTAATATTGCGATTGGTGACCGAGGTAAGCGTATTATTAACTTCGATAGCGATGGTAACTCACAGTGTTTGACCAATGTTGGCGGCAAGTTTGCATTCCAAGAATGTGACACCTCACAAGCTGTGAATGAAAATACTGATCCTAACGTGCTGTTTAAATTTGTACCAGCGGCGCCTGGCACTATCAAGCATCCGACGAATATATTCCAAGTTCGTCCTGCGAGCGATGATACACAGTGTTTAACGGTGAACGGTTTCAGCAGTTACAATGTAGTTAGCCAAGAATGTAATGTTGATGCTGGCGCGTCTCAATTATTCTCCTATAAAGCGCAATCTGATCTTCACTTTGCAGAATCTATTGTAACTTCAGGTAATACTCCAAAGATGACGATTGCTTCATTGTTCAATGGCCGTGTCTTTGACCTCAGTGGCGGTGGTGCTGGTGGTAGTCAAAGGGGTGATTTGATTGTTTACCCGAAAAATGGTGACAAGGGTTCGGTGAACCAACACATGTTTGTTTCTCGCTTCGGTATTCAAAATGAAGCAGATAAACCCGTGACGGTACCCGTCTCGATGACAATGACTTGCAGAACTTGGGGTGAAGACTCTTATCATCAACATAATCTAATAACTCTAACTGTTGACAACGAGGAGAACGAACATGATGCTTATGTTTATATTAACTTCCTAGGTCAATATGAACTCATTCGCGCAGGTGAAAAGAGAGAGATTAACAGACGCGAGATGGTAGGTCAGAACGGGTTAGAGCAGGTTTATCGTTTTAGACCAAAATACAACCCATATAATGCTTACTTTTCAATGCCTTCAAACGAAAATGCATGCCAAGCTTGGTATGGGAAAGATAAAAACTTATCTGAACAGCTTTTTGTGTATAACGCATTGACTGAAATTCCCCAATAAATAGTCATTAAATATAAGGAATAAGGTTTCAAACCTTGTTCCTTTTTTTGATTCGAACAAATAACACCAATTTTCTTATTTATGAGGAAACCGATGAAAAATACGTTATCAATTACGATTTCAAGCGCCATTCTAGCGTTAAGCAACCAAGCCATTGCTGCACCAAGCGTGGATCTTGAAGGGGCAATACTACAAGGTCTGACACATTCACCAGTGGGGTACTCATCACAAGTTGATGCGTTTATGGGCGTGAAATATGCTTCAGCTGAACGCTTTCAGGCACCAAAGATTAATCACTTTAAAGCGGGCGTTCATTATGACATGACTGCTGCAGGGGATATCTGTCCGCAAATAGCTCACACAATGGAAGCGAACGGTGTGGTACAAGAAACACAAAGTGAAGACTGTTTAAATGCGAACGTATGGCGGCCATCAGGTGTTGATGAAGGTGAAAAGCTGCCCGTTTATGTGTTCATTCATGGTGGTGCATTTGAGCTTGGCTCTAGTACGGTTAAGCAGTTTGATGGCGCGAACCTTGTTGCTAAAAATGCAGATGAGGGCAACCCGTTTATTTTGGTTAGCATGAATTACCGTTTGGGTATTCTTGGCAGCTATTACAGTGAAGAACACTCTGGTAACTACGGTATCCAAGACCAGAAGGCAGCGTTGCAGTGGATTCATGAACATATCGATAGCTTTGGCGGTGATGCTGACAATATTACTCTGTTTGGCGAAAGTGCCGGTGCGATGTCAATCGGCATCCAATTAATGGATGAGCAACAAAACTCTCATTTGTACCAACGTGCTATTATGGAAAGTAACCCATATGGTGTGAAATACAAAGATGCCAAATCGGCCAAATGGATAGCTGAACAAGTAAAAGACAAACTCAGTACTGATCAAGATATTCGAACGGTACCCTTTGAAGAGCTCATCAATATACAGTCTCAAATGAAGGCACCGATGACGCAAATTAATAGCTTGATGACGATTACGCCAAGTACATCAGGTTTGTTGGCTTGGGCACCTTATGTCGATGGGGGGACTGTCCCGTATCAGCCGAGTGAATTAAAATCGGTAAATGGTGTTGATGTGACTCTGGGCTTCAATAAAGATGAATCCAATATTTTTGTTGCGCCGTTCGATATGGTACTTAATGCGTCCGGTAGCTACAATTTATTGGTTGATGCATTCTTTGGTTCAGACAAAGGAGAGCAATTGCGCAATATGCCTGAATTCCACTTAACCTGGTGGAACAGCTCGCCAGAAAAGCGAAAAAACACCGCCCGAAAATTGATGAATCAAGTTTTATTTATGTGTTCATCTCAACATGTTGCGCAAAACTTGTCGTCAAACCAAACAACAACCTCGCTGTACCAATTTAACTATCAACCAGACTTTGCCTTATGGCCGGATTACTACGTGGAGAGCTTTACAAAAACATGCTCACCGTCAGAAACATCTTGTCATGGTGCTGAACTGTCTTTCATCTTCGGAAATGAGGTGAACGCAGTATCTGGCCCTACCGTTTTTTCTGAAAAGGATCACCAAGCGAAAGACGTTCTTATGTCCAACTGGCTGAAGTCGAAGACATTCGAACCATATTCGCAAGAGACAGACAATATTACGGTATTTAACGAAGAAGCTTACTTTAATGTAAGTGGTGATTGGGATAATACGAAAAATGGTAATGTGTGTTCTCAAGTTAATGAAATAATGAACAGTAATACTAAGCTTTACTAACGCTAATTATCAATATCATAAACTTTAAATGGCAGCTTGGGTTGCTGCCATTTTTTATATTTTAAATTTTTAAAGTTGTTGTAAGTATGTCTTTTGAATTCTTTTTTGAAAAAATAAATTTAAATATTAAATTGGTAAAAAGCCTTGAAGATTTAGTGGTAAGGAAAAGGAGAAAGAATATAGGTAACGCAGGTTCAAGCTTTAAAGAAGTTGATGGTCACCTCTCCGAGATAAAATACAATGTATATCTTAATGAAAAACATCAACGGAATATTGGCACTTAGAAGGCGTACTGCTTGTTGGGAATGATTATAAATTACGAAAAACTTTTTCTTTCACTGTTTTTGTTGATATTTATTTGAGTTATTGATTGGTGGTGTTTTAGGGCGGTTTTTTATGAATCAGTGCAGGTAAAAAACTAAATTATGGTAATTTACGGTAATTTATCGTAATTTTTTCGGTTTAATAGAGCCTTATTGAGTTTTCTGTTGCTTATTTATTCATTGAACAATCCTTTTTCCACGATGTTTTATGTGATTTTTATCGGTTATGCATTTTTACTCTTATCAAAGTTTAGATTTTATGTGTGGTTGATTAGGTATTTTAATGTGGGTATCATGCCGCTCGTCTCAAAAATAACAATTTTTTCAGTAAGGTATTAATTCGTGGATGTTAAGTTTGACAGCTCTGGGAGTCGTATCTTTTATCGTCAAAAAAGTGTTTTCTTACAACCCAATGAGCTAAATCTGGCGTTATTACTTTTAAAGAATAAAGGGGATATTGTTTCTAAAGAAGAAATCTTACAAACCGTTTGGAAAGATAAAGTCGTTACAGAGGGATCAATTAAAAGAAGTATCTCTTTATTAAGGAAGTCTATATCCGAAATTGGTGCGAACGTTGAAATTATTGCGCACAGAGGGTTGGGATATAGCTTAAATACACCTTTGAATATTTTTGTCGATGGCTCATTTATAAAATTGGACAATAATACACCTTTGAATATTTTTGTCGATGGCTCATTTATCAAATTGAACAATATTGAGAGCGTCGCATCAGGGACATTTTCATTTTTCAAGCTTAAAGCACAAACGATAATTCTTCTGTTGATTGCATTTAACCTTTCTGCAAGTGCCTATTTTCTATTCGATCATTTATTCAAGCCCGGACTTTCACAAACCACACCTTATTTAGAGGAAATGCTAATTTCTCCTAGCTATGAGGTGGTCACTACTCATGAGGGAGAAGTAGCGAGCGTGAAGTTGATTTACGCTAAACGTGACCATGTTCCTCAGTACTTATGGTCAGCATTAGAAAGTATTAATGAGAATATGGTTGTTTTCTATAGCCAAGAAGAAGGAGAGGTCTATTTTTCATTGTTCATTAATAACTCTTCAAGTAAAAAATATGCACATAACTACACACTTTCGATAGACACTGCTGATGAAAAAATTAAAGAAATTCTTAGCCAATTCAAATAAGGCGCATACCGCTCTCGTATTGAGCTCACTGCTACCTTTAGGTTGTTTTTTCCTCAGCAAATCGGAGGGCGAGCAACACAATCTCAAGTTTATTTACAATTACAAAGTGTATAAAGAAGAACATGGGAAGATAAAACTGGATATCTTGAGCTCGATGGAGTTTAGCAATAATCAGTTTTCTGTAATGCAGTTCTCCTCGCCGGGCACCGAAGACTCACTCTTGCTCTCTTTTGACGCCAAGATACTCGGTCGCAACAAGAATAAGTTTGAGTTCTGCTCTTACAATATTGCCGTTAAGAATACGAAAGAGGCATTCAGTGAAAGCCTAATTGAGAAACACTTTTTTGATATGTCCCAAGTGGTCACTGATTTAAAAAGAGACAGTTCGAGACCTATTTCTGTTGAGTTCTTCAGCGAAGACGTTGTCTTAATCACTGGTGGTTTTTTCAATCGTCCAACGTTGATATCGCGTTCCTTTCCCTCGGGGACATAAGAAAGACTAAGTTTTTCGAACGAGATAAAAAGAGCCCTTTAATTGAGTATATAAAATAAAGGGCTCTTTTTGTTTGAGAGGGGAGTAACTCTGCTTATGCCGACAAGATACGCATGCAGTTTGTGGAGCCCACAACGTCCATCACATCGCCCTGTGTGAAGATGACTAGATCGCCTTCATCCAATAGACCTTGTTCTTTCAATGTCACGATCGCAGCATGAGCTGTCGTCAAACCAGCACCGCCTTTTGAGTCAAAGAATACGGGTGTAACGCCACGGTATAATGCTGCCCGGTTTAGCGTTGATTCATTGCGAGACAGGGCAAAAATCGGTAGGCCAGAACTTAGGCGAGACATCATGAGTGCTGTGCGGCCCGACTCTGTTAGTGACACCATCGCTTTCACGCCTTCCATATGGTTAGCGGCATACATGGTCGACATCGCAATGGTCTCTTCTGCGGTCGCAAACGTGCGGTCCAATCGGTAAGTCGACAGACTTGCTTCCGACATCTTTTCTGCACCCATGCAGACTTCTGCCATGGATTTAACAGTTTCTACTGGGTATAAACCCGCAGCCGTTTCACCTGAGAGCATAACGGCGTCTGTACCATCAAGCACGGCGTTGGCAACGTCCATCACTTCTGCACGAGTTGGCATCGGTGCGGCCATCATAGATTCCATCATTTGGGTTGCAGTGATAACAATGCGGTTTAAGCTACGCGCACGGCGAATCAGCTTTTTCTGTACGCCGATAAGTTCTGGATCGCCAATTTCTACCCCAAGGTCGCCACGCGCCACCATGACTACGTCAGAAGCAAGGATGATGTCATCAATTGACTCATTGTTTGCGACGGTTTCTGCGCGCTCTACTTTAGCGACAAGTTTTGCCTCTAAACCAGCATCGCGAGCCAAGCGTCGTGCGTAGTTCATGTCTTCGCCGTTGCGAGGGAATGAGATTGCTAAGTAATCAACTTTGATTTCAGCCGCCGTTAGGATATCGGCCTTGTCTTTGTCTGTTAGTGCATCTGCAGACAGACCGCCGCCTTTTTTGTTGATGCCTTTGTTGTTGGAAAGAGGGCCTCCAACAGTGACGCGGGTATGAACTTTATTGCCTTCAACGCTGGTTACTTGTAGTTGTACTCGACCATCGTCAAGCAACAGAATGTCGTTAGGTGAGACGTCTTGTGGCAGTTCTTTGTAATCTAAGCCAACGGACTCTTGGTTGCCTTCGCCTTTTGGTAAGTCGCTGTCTAGCGTGAATTTATCACCCACACTGAGGTGAATTTTTCCATCTTTGAATGTGGAAACCCGAATTTTAGGGCCTTGAAGATCACCGAGAATAGCGACTTGGCGACCAAGTTTCGCGGCGATGGCACGGACTTTTTGCGCACGTAGGATGTGATCCTCACTGGTACCGTGAGAGAAGTTCATGCGGACGACGTTGGCTCCCGCTTTGATGATCTCCTCAAGGACATTGTCTTTATCGGTTGAAGGGCCAAGCGTTGTGACAATTTTTGTTCTTCTTAATATAGAAGTCATAGATTCTCCGAAGAATGCAGGTGTAGGGTGAGATAAGTCGAATTCTATTCTCGCTAATTATATGCATAGTGTGTACAGATTGTTCGTATTCAGGTCAAAGTACTGAAAAAACATCCTGTCGCAGGTATTGCTACCTAATTTGACGAATAAAATAAGTCATTTTTCAAACAATTTAACAGGAGTAGATTTCTCGTTATTTGATTGAATACACAAACAAACATGTTTATACGTGATGCTTGTCACGGGGATTTATCAATTCACTTCACAATTACTTCGCAAAGTAAAAAAATTATCCCGTAATAAAATTTCGGAGTGCAAGATGTACATGGCTCAACCGGGCCATATTGATCATATCAAACAGGTCAATGCTGGTCGTGTATACAAACTAATTGACCTCAAGGGTCCAATATCTCGAATCGATTTGTCCAAGCAAAGTGAGCTTGCGCCTGCGAGTATCACTAAGATCACTCGAGAGTTGATTGAAGCCCATTTGATTCATGAAACAACCGTTCAGGAAGCCACCAGTCGTGGTCGCCCAGCGGTGGGTTTGCAGGTCAATAATGAAGGTTGGCAATTCTTGTCGATGCGTTTAGGTCGCGGTTACTTGACCATCGCTCTTCATGAGCTTGGCGGTGACGTTCTGATTGATACCAAAATCGATATCCATGAGCGCGATCAAGATGATGTTTTGGAACGCTTACTCTACGAAATTGATGAATTCTTCCAAACCTACGCCGATCAACTTGACCGTGTAACCAGTATCGCCATTACGTTACCTGGTCTGGTGAACTCAGAGCAGGGCATTGTATTGCAGATGCCACATTACAATGTTGAGAATTTAGCGCTAGGCCCTGAGATCTATAAAGCAACAGGCTTACCTGTTTTTATTGCTAACGACACACGAGCTTGGGCGTTGGCTGAGAAACTGTTTGGTCATTCTCAAGATAACGATAACTCGGTTCTTATCTCCATCCACCACGGCTTAGGCGCTGGTATTATCTTGGACGGTCGAGTGCTGCAAGGCCGACACGGTAACATTGGTGAATTGGGGCATATCCAAATTGACCCGAACGGCAAGCGCTGCCACTGTGGCAATATTGGTTGTTTGGAAACTGTGGCCAGTTCACAGGCTATCCGTGAAGAAGTGGTCACTCGCATTGCAAATGGCGAAGCTTCTATCCTTGCAGAGCAAGAAGAGATGAGTATCGAGAGCATTTGTGAAGCTGCTGCGAACGGCGATCCTCTTGCGGTTGACGTGATTGAGAAACTGGGGCGCTATTTAGGCTCGGCTGTTGCAATAGTTATTAACTTGTTCAACCCAGAAAAAATTCTCATCGGTGGGGTTATCAACCAAGCGAAGGATGTGCTTTATCCAGCCGTTCGACGTTGTATAGAAGAGCAAAGTCTTCCTGTTTACCATCAAGATCTTGAGCTGGTGGAATCTCGTTTCTACAAACAAGCGACTATGCCCGGAGCCGCATTGATTAAGCAAGCGCTGTACGATGGTCAGCTGCTGATGAAGGTGATTGAAGGCTAATCTTTCCTACATTCATAGCGTTATTTTAAGGGGTGATCGGTGTCGTTCACCCTTTTTTGATCTTCCCAGTGCTGAAAACATCAATCTGAGCGCTGCTTCATTGCTATATCCATGGCATTAATGTAATTTCCGTAAGTATGGTAGAACACTCATAAAAAAGTTTACTTTGTTGTTTCAACACGGTTTTCTGTAAAGAGTGGAAGGTAGTGATTTAAGGTTAGGTAGTGGTATGTCCGGAGTGTTAAATACGGTTGATCAGCGCACAAATCTGGTGGGTGAAAACCGACTAGAACTTTTGCTGTTCACGTTAAATAGTCGCCAGTTGTTTGCGATTAACGTTTTTAAAGTGAAAGAGGTGATCAAGCTGCCTCCACTGACCAAACTGCCGGGCTCTCACTATAACATCCGTGGAGTGGCTTCTTTACGTGGTGAAGCGGTACCAGTGATTGATTTGCGTTGTTCGATTGGCTTCCCACCATTGCGTGGAGAGGCAGAAGAAGAGAACTTGATCATTACTGAATACAACCGCTCGATTCAGGGCTTCCTTGTTGGACCTGTGCGTAACATTATCAATACCGCATGGACTGAGATTCAGCCACCGCCGTCTACATCTGGCCGTTCTAATTACCTAACTGCCATCACCCAAGTGAAAGATGGTGATTCATCTCAAATCGTTGAAATCATTGATGTCGAGAAAGTGCTGGCGGAAATTGTTCACTATGATGTGACTATCTCCGATGGCATTTTAGACCAAGATCTCGCTCACGCTATGGTTGGTCGTAACGTGCTTATTGTTGATGATTCCTCAACAGCACGTAATCAAGTTCGTGACACGCTATCTCAGCTTGGTTTGAACATCATTGAGTGTCGTGATGGCCTAGAAGCTTTAACAGTACTCAAGCGTTGGTGTGATGAGGGCAAAGACGTTGAGAAAGAACTGTTGATGATGATTACAGACGCGGAAATGCCAGAAATGGATGGTTACAGACTCACGCATGAAGTGCGTTCTGATCCTCGCATGTCGAAACTGTTTATTACGCTGAACACGTCGTTAAGTGGAAGCTTTAATGAAGCTATGGTGCAAAAGGTTGGATGCGATCGTTTTATCTCTAAATTCCAGCCCGATCTCTTGGTTCAAGTAGCACAAGAGCGGATGCGCCAAATCGTATAAAGATGGCTGAAAATTAATTCAGCAGAATCAAAAAGGGAGGCTTGACCTCCCTTTACTTTTTCCGGCGCACGCTTTTTCCCGCCATCAAAACGCGATGGCTTAATGGAAGTCACGAGATTTACTTTTTAGCTCAGCAAGGTTGTGTGTGCAATCGATGAGCTTTCCTGCAATTACATGCGTCACTTCTCCTTCTCTTTCTAAAATCCCTTTGACCATCAAGACTTTCGAAGTGAGATAAGCTTGCTTTTGGGCGCGCGCGGTTGCTCGCCAGACCACCACATTAATGTTGCCCGTATCATCTTCTAAAGTGAAAAAGGTCACACCTGCTGCCGTGCCTGGAGATTGTCTACCTGTCACAACACCTACGATCGTCACTAAAGACTTGTGCTCCTTTTCTACCAACTGCTTCATCCGAGTAAAGCGTGGTAACTTGCCTGCTTCTTCCAGCAGAGTAATCGGGTGTCGGCTCAGTGATAATCCGGTGCTGGCGTAATCTTCAATCAAATTCTCGTATTCAGAAGGTTGAGCTTGGTAATTCGCCATTGGTTCTTCTATGTGATTAAACAAAGGCAAATCTGACAACGAGTCCATCGCAGCCCATCGCGCGTTATAGCGATTGCCAGAAAGGATCTGAAACGTATTGGCAGAAGCGAGTAATTCAATGTCGCGGCGGTTTCTTAAGATCTGTTTCACCTCTTGGATAGCACGATAGCCAGTGCTTGGTCGGCGCTCAACCAGTCGAGAAGCGCTTTCTTGATTAAAGCCCTTTACTAAACGAAAGCCCAGTTGCACACCAAGACGGCCATTAGGACGCTGAACCAAATGGTGCTGATACGAAGAGTGATTGATGCAAACAGGCAGCACTTCGACACCATGTCGGCGCGCATCTTGAATCAATTGCGAAGGGCTATAAAAACCCATTGGTTGGCTATTTAGTAGGGCAGTATAGAACTCAGCAGGATAGTAAAACTTTAACCATGCAGAGCAGTAAGCCAGCACAGCAAAAGAGGCGGAGTGACTTTCTGGGAAGCCATACTCACCGAAGCCGCAGATTTGATCGAAGATGCGTTCCGCAAACTCTAAGTCATAGCCACGTTCACGCATCCCGTCGATTAACTTCGGTTTGAACTTGGCAAGATCGCCGTTCTTCTTCCATGCAGCCATTGCTCGGCGAAGTTGATCGGCTTCACCACCACTGAACCCTGCGGCGACCATCGCGAGTTTGATCACTTGTTCTTGGAAAATCGGCACGCCCATAGTGCGCTCTAGTACGCTTTTCACTTCTTCCGATGGATAACTGATCGGCTCTTCACCATTTCGTCGTTTTAGAAACGGATGGACCATATCACCTTGGATTGGGCCCGGACGGACAACAGCAATCTGTACGACTAAGTCGTAGTAACGTGCAGGCTTTAAGCGTGGCAGCATGCTCATTTGTGCGCGAGACTCAATTTGAAACACGCCAACGGTGTCCGCTTTTTGGATCATGCGGTATACGTGCGGATCATCTTGCAGGCACGTGATCTCGGCAATCGACAGGGATCGCTGGTGGTGTTTCTCGACCAATTGAAAGCATTTACGGATCGCATTCAACATGCCGAGAGCAAGAACATCGACTTTTAACAGCTTTAAGCTTTCTAAATCATCTTTATCCCATTGAATAATAGTACGATCTTCCATCGAAGCATTTTCGACAGGCACCAGTTCATACAAAGGGCCTGATGAAATCACAAAGCCGCCCACGTGCTGAGATAAATGGCGCGGAAAGCCGATGATCTCGTTCACCAACTGGATAAATTGCTGGCCCTTTAACGACTCGGGTTGTAACCCCAATTCGATGATTTGCGCTTGCCAACCTTGGCTACGATCACGGCGATTCACGTTTTTGATGAAGAAGTCTAGCTGAGTTTCTTCAATCCCCAACGCTTTACCTACCTCACGCACGGCGCTTTTAAAGCGATAGCTGATCACGGTAGCTGCTAAAGCGGCACGCTCGCGCCCGTACTTCTTGTAGATATATTGAATGACTTCTTCACGACGCTCGTGTTCAAAGTCGACGTCAATGTCTGGCGGCTCTTCTCGCTCTCGGCTAATAAAGCGTTCGAACAGAACCGAGATTTGTCTAGGATCGACGGCGGTGATTTCTAAGCAGTAACACACCACCGAGTTTGCCGCAGAGCCTCGCCCTTGATAGAGAATGCCTTGCTGTTTAGCAAACATCACGATGTCGTGGATGGTGAGAAAGTAATAGTGATATTCCAGCTCTTCAATGAGCGCTAACTCATTCTCGATGGTTTGATGAATATCTGCGGGTATGCCCTCAGGAAAGCGCAACTTTTTACCACGCTCGACCAACATACGTAGATAAGAAGTAGGGGTGTAACCATCAGGAATCAGTTCTGTTGGGTATTCGTATTTCAAATCTGAGAGTTTGAATTCGCACAAGTCCGCAATATGGGTGCTTTCTTCTAGCCATTCAGACTTGTAAATTCGAGACAGTTTATTCAGTGGGCGCAATGCTCGCTCAGCATTGGATAAACGACCAAAGCCGAGCTTATCAACGCTACAACCGTGCTTTACTGCTGTCAGGACATGTTGCAAAGGTAAGCGCTCAACGGCATGCATTAAGACGCCGCCACAAGCGGCAATTGGCAATTGGAACTCGTTTGCCAGTAACTCACAGTGCGTGGTGTAGGCATCGTCGTCGCCACCTAAATGACGCTGAATCGCGACCCATAAACGATGAGCGTGATGCTGCTGGAGCCAGCGTCCCCAATAATGGTCGCTCTCTTGATTAGTTGGGAGCCACAGTACAAAACAATGGCGAACCGACATCAAATCCCACTCAGACAATTGATAACTGCCTTTCTCGCTTCGACGTCTCGCATTGGTGATGATCCGACACAGCTCAGCATAAGCTTTACGGCAAGGGCAAAGCAGTACCACTTGGCATTCATCATTGAGCCAAAACATACTGCCGACGATTTGTTTGATGTCGAGTTTATGCTGCTCGATGGTAGCATGAGCTTTCACTACGCCTGCAACTGAGCACTCATCGGTGATCGCAATGGCTTGATAGCGATAAAACGCCGCCTGCAATACCAACTCTTCTGCATGAGAAGCGCCGGTGAGAAAGGAGAAGTTGGACTGACAAAACAGTTCTGCGTAACTCATAACGACCTAACAAAAATAGCCATGGAGAAACCAGTGCTTGTGCTGATCGCGAAACACCCATAACCAGCGACCTTGCTTGGTGTGTGCAATGTAGTAATCACGCATGATCTCATCGCCATCCCACCATCCAGAGACAATCCGCTCTGGCCCATGAACTAGAGAGACTTGCTCTTGTAGCACGATAGGTTCGGGTAATTGCATCGCGGGTCGCAGCAGAGCAGGGATGGTGTTAATCGGGACATCCGGCTCATCGGCTGGGCGATATTGGTTGGCTTTCTCTGGCCTTGGGTCGCAGGCTATATTGGGTTTGAGTACCGCACTTTTGCCCAATTTAGCTTGCAGTAAAGAGAGCAGCTCTAACGCGTTCATTTGGCCTTTTTGCCCAGCAAAGAAATCGCGTGCAGAGCTTAAAGGTTCACCTTGACGCTCTACTTTTAACGTCAGGCCAATAACAGGACCGTTTAACGTGACGGATTCCAAACTCAAACTCGCCAATTGTTGCCAGCGTTGGCACAAGTAATCGCCTTGCGCGGATGTGAGTTGAAGGTGCTGTGCTTGTTTGTCCCGCTGATGCAGGGTTAAACACAGCTCAAACGCGACTTTATCGCGCAGCTTGAGAAAGGTTTCGAGTTGACGAAGCAATTTAGCCAGTGGCTTCTCCACCCATTGGACGTTTTCAATCTCAAACAACAGTTCCAAATAGACTTGGAAGGGTTCGGTTGGGTGATAAAAGTCGACAGGATGTTTAAATTGCCCT
Organism: Vibrio campbellii CAIM 519 = NBRC 15631 = ATCC 25920; assembly: GCF_002163755.1. Classification (NCBI taxonomy): domain Bacteria; kingdom Pseudomonadati; phylum Pseudomonadota; class Gammaproteobacteria; order Vibrionales; family Vibrionaceae; genus Vibrio; species Vibrio campbellii. Next base: position 2,199,805 of record NZ_CP015863.1, on the reverse strand, counting down.
GTCAGGCGACCAACATAGTTCACCAAATCAATGTCGAATCGACGCGCGATGTCTTGCAGTGGTAGTTCAAGTAACCCTTGCAGTTTGGTGACACCTACACGTTGTAGCTTCTCTACGGTAGTGCTTGATAAATCCGTTAATGTGAGCGGCAGTGGTGATAAGGCTTGCTGCACGGCAGATTTGTCTTCGCTGATGAAGTTCGCCCCTGCTAGTGCCATCAACTTGGCAGAAAAAGGCGAAAAGCCACACCCGAATTGAAAACTCAGTTTCAGCTCTGATAAATGAGCACTGACTTTAGTCCAATAGTTTTGTAGTCCTTCATACATATTAAGCATCGGGGTTGCGCGTAGCAGAATACCTTGGTTTGGCATCAATACGACATCAGAAGTAATCAGATAAAGCCATTGAGCAATTTCTTGTAACTTGCTCAATTCGGTTTGCGGATGATAAGGATGCACTTGTAAATCTCGGCACAAAGAAGCCGCGCTACCCAAGCCCATATTTGGCTTAATGCCTTGTTGCTCGGCAATCTCATTGTATTGAATGATCCGACAACGTTGGCTTTCTACAATTATCACGGGTTGCTCTTGGTTATCACCAAAGAGGGCATCTAACTGTAGGCGAGGGAAGTGCAAGTAAATCCACAAAACCATATTATTAACCCTGACTCGCCAATGGGAAATTTACCACAGTCGATGGAATGAGAGTTGTGCTTGGCATTACCAGTTGCGGGTAGTGGTGCTGGAAGCTGATATCGACACTACCTTTACTCCAGCCGCCTTTTCGTTTGAGAACTTCCACGCTGACGCCTTGTTCATGACCTTGCAGTTTTAAACTCAGTGACACAGGTAAAGACAAACGGTTGGTCATGTTAGGCTTGAGCATAAACAAAGGGCAAGAGCCTTGTTCACTCGCCACTTGTAGACGTTTTACTTGATGGATCTCTAGTTCATCCTGCCATAACAAAACGTTGGTGCACACGCCGCTCTTGAGGCATTGCTCGGCTGCCCACAGCGCATCGCGTTGATGTTCAGGCGTGATTACCCATACTTGGTTGATGTCCAATCCAATACTGTGGAGGAACAATGAATTTATTAACGCAGGTGGTTGAATGAATGCCGTCACTCCTCTCGAAAGAGACGCTTCTAAATAAGGCGCAAGCAAACGTAGTTCGCCAATACTGCCAACGGATTCCATTTCCACCACGCCGTGAGGAGGAAAGCCGCCGCCAAGCAGTGCGTCGAGTTCAGGAAAACCAGAGCTATGTAGGAACTGATGGTCGTCCGCTTTGGTTAAATTTGCTTGCCAAACAAGGTGTTGGCTTTTTAAGTGCTGGATAATGTCTTGCATAAATAAAATACCTGTATATATGTACAGTATATTTCTGTGGTGGAAAGTCGCAAGATTTTTATAGGCAGAAATACGAAAAAAGGCAGCGTTTGCTGCCTTTTCAATCGATTATGTGAGGTAACCTGAGTTGATTACTTACGCTTTGGCTGCGCGTCGATACACTGACCATTTACACCAGTCACTGTTGGGTCCATCAAGTGCAAGTAAAGCGGCATGATGTCCAGTGCTGTTTTTAGTGTGTTCGCATCTTCACCTGGGTAGGCTTTTTCACGCATGCGAGTACGAGTTGCTCCCGGGTTAATTGCGTTAACACGCATTGGTGTGTCACTTAGCTCATCTGCCAATACCTGCATCATACCTTCTACGGCAAACTTAGAAATGGCGTATGGACCCCAGAAAGCACGACCAGAATGACCAACTGTCGAAGAGGTAAAGACAATACGACCCGCATCTGATTTACGCATGATAGGTAGCAGAGCTTGAGTCATCAGCACTTCGGCTTTCACGTTGATTTGCATGATGTCGTCGAAGTCTTCTTCGTTGATTTGCTCAAACGGACATAGCGTGCTGAGAACGCCGGCGTTGTGCAATAGGCCATCCAAGCGACCAAATTGACCCTCGATGGTTTCTGCCATATCGATGTAGTGCTGCTTTGTTGCACCTTTCAGGTCAAGTGGGATGATCGCTGGCTTAGGGTAGCCCGCAGATTCGATTTCATCGTAAATGGATTCAAGGTTCTGAACGTTTCGACCAAGTAGAATCACAGTCGCACCATGCTGAGCGTAAGAAAGTGCAGCTTGGCGACCGATACCATTACCTGCACCAGTGACAAGAATGACTTTACCTTTTAGGGCATCTGCTGAAATGGAGTAGTTCACGGTAGTAAATCCTTATTATTGTATCTAGTTCCGACGTACAGGCTTCATGTTCGTTTGTGTAGAAATGCGCCTGTTTCTCAATGGAAAATCTTGGTAATCGTGACAAGTTGGTTACAATACACCAATTCATGTGTTATACCAATTCCAGAACGGTTGTCCGGTATGTTATTTGAACACTATCAATCAGAACAAAAGGTTACCGATTTTCTCGCCTTCTCTCTGATTTTTCTACGTAACATATTGATGACCATTACTGGTATGAGATAGAGGAACTCTCATTGGAATTTTTATTAGATTACGGTCTGTTTTTAGCCAAGATTGTCACCGTTGTAGCGGCAGTCGTTGTGCTGCTGATTATTGCAAAATCAGCGGGTGGTAAGTCGGGTGCGGCAAAAGGTGAATTAGAAGTCACTAACCTTTCTGAGCGCCATAAAGACGCGGTAGAGCAGCTAGAACACCACTTACACGATGACGCTTTCATCAAAGCGCGTGATAAAGCGGTTAAGAAAGAAGAAAAAGAAAAGAACAAATCTCGCGAGAAGGAAATCAAACAAGCGAGCAAAGAAGGTTCTCTCGATAGCAAACGCGAACCACACCTGTTCGTTCTGGACTTTAACGGCAGTATCGATGCTAAAGAAGTAGCATCACTACGTGAAGAGGTGACAGCAGTATTAGCCGTTGCTCGCGAAGGCGATGAAGTTCTGCTTCGCCTAGAGTCTGGTGGTGGCATGGTTCATGGCTATGGCTTGGCATCTTCTCAACTTGACCGAATCAAAGCTGCGGGTCTGGCTCTGACGATTTCTGTCGACAAAGTTGCAGCAAGTGGCGGTTATATGATGGCGTGTGTGGCAGACAAGATTGTGTCTGCGCCGTTTGCGATTGTGGGTTCTATCGGCGTTATTGCACAGATCCCTAACTTCAACAAACTGTTGAAAAAGCATGATATCGAATACGAGCAGTTAACGGCAGGTGAGTACAAACGCACACTGACCATGTTTGGTGAGAACACCGACAAAGCGCGTGATAAATTCAAGCAGGAGCTTGAAGAAACACACGTACTGTTCAAAGACTTCATCCGTGAGCGTCGCCCTGCGCTAGAGCTTGAAAAAGTCGCAACCGGTGAACACTGGTTTGGTACGCAAGCGAAAGAGCTAGGACTGGTAGATGAAATCAGCACTTCCGACGATCTAGTTGTTGCAGCATGCAAAGAGAAAACCGTACTAGCAGTGCATTACGTGCAAAAGAAAAAACTGGCAGACAAGCTTGCCGGTGTTGCAAGTAAAGTGGCTGATAGCGTAGTACTTAAACTTGTAGAGCGTGGTCAAAAGCCAATTGTTTAATCGATAAGATACGATTCAAACTTAAAGCGGCGAGGATGGAAACTTTCGCCGTTTTTATTGGAACTTTCCTCAATAGTGTGAATCCAACTGCGCATTGGGTGTAATGCTTTACACAACATTTTTCCTCGCTCCAGAGGACGATTACCCGTATAATACGCGCCTCGAAAACCGAGCAAATTGCTGAAAAAGAAATTATAGGTGGAGAAGAACATGTCCTCTCAAACTCCGGTTGTTACCGTAGATGGACCTAGTGGTGCAGGTAAAGGCACTTTATGTATGTTGCTAGCGAAGAAGTTGGGCTTCCACCTTCTGGATTCTGGCGCAATTTATCGTGTACTAGCACTTGCAGCGATTCACCACGGTGTAGACACAGAGTCAGAAGACGCGCTTGTCCCACTTGCTACTCACCTAGACGTTCAGTTTATTGCTGAAGGTGACCTAGTAAAAGTGATTCTAGAAGGCGAAGATGTTTCTGGTGAACTTCGTAAAGAAGAAACCGGTATGGCTGCGTCTAAAGTGGCAGCACTGCCACGCGTTCGTGAAGCATTATTGCGTCGTCAGCGTGCATTTGAGACCGCTCCGGGTCTGGTTGCTGATGGTCGTGACATGGGTACGGTTGTATTCACAGGCGCACAAGCGAAAATTTTCCTTGATGCGAGCGCAGAAGAGCGTGCAAATCGACGCCTTAAACAGTTGCAAGATAAAGGGTTAGATGTTAGATTTGCTGACCTTTTGAGCGAGATCCAAGAGCGTGACGATCGCGATCGTAACCGCCCAGTGGCGCCACTACGCCCTGCAGAGGATGCGCTTGTGCTAGATTCTACGTCGATGACTATCGACGAAGTGGTAGAAAAGGCACTACAATATATCGAATCGAAGCTAGCTGAGTAATTACGCTCGGCTAGGCTAAGAGCGTTGGTCGCAAGGATGATGACTGGCGAATTTAATAACCCCATGCGGTAGGATACCCGTGGACGTTTAATTTATTGAAGATTAAATAAATGACTGAATCTTTTGCTCAACTCTTTGAAGAGTTTCTAAACGAAACAGAATTCCAACAAGGCAGCATCGTTAAAGGTACTGTAGTAGCTATCGAGAACGGTTTCGTTCTTGTTGACGCTGGTCTTAAGTCTGAATCTGCTATCCCTGCTGAACAGTTCAAGAACGCTGCTGGCGAACTTGAAGTTGAAGTTGGCGCTGAAGTAGACGTAGCTCTAGACGCTGTTGAAGATGGTTTCGGTGAAACTCAACTTTCTCGTGAGAAAGCTAAGCGTCACGAAGCTTGGATCGTTCTTGAGAAAGCTTACGAAGAAGCTGAAACTGTTGTTGGTATCATCAACGGTAAAGTTAAAGGCGGTTTCACTGTTGAACTAAACGGTATCCGTGCTTTCCTTCCTGGCTCTCTAGTAGACGTACGTCCAATCCGCGACACTGCTCACCTAGAAAACAAAGAGCTAGAGTTCAAAGTTATCAAACTTGACCAAAAACGTAACAACGTAGTTGTTTCACGTCGTGCAGTTATCGAATCTGAGAACAGCGTTGAGCGTGACGAGCTTCTAGAAACTCTACAAGAAGGTTCTGAAGTTAAAGGTATCGTTAAGAACCTTACTGACTACGGTGCGTTCGTTGACCTAGGTGGCGTTGACGGTCTTCTACATATCACAGATATGGCTTGGAAGCGCGTTAAGCACCCATCTGAAATCGTTAACGTTGGTGACGAGATCCAAGTTAAAGTTCTTAAGTTCGACCGTGAGCGCACTCGCGTATCACTTGGTCTTAAGCAACTAGGCGAAGATCCATGGGTAGCAATCGCTAAGCGTTACCCAGAAGGTCACAAACTAACTGGTCGCGTAACTAACCTAACTGACTACGGCTGCTTCGTTGAAATCGAAGAAGGCGTTGAAGGTCTAGTACACGTTTCAGAAATGGATTGGACTAACAAGAACATCCACCCATCTAAAGTTGTTAATGTTGGCGACGAAGTTGAGGTTATGGTTCTTGAGATCGACGAAGAACGTCGTCGTATCTCTCTAGGTCTGAAACAGTGTAAAGCTAACCCATGGCAGTCATTCGCTGAAGCACAAGCTAAAGGCGACAAAGTTACTGGTAAGATCAAGTCTATCACTGACTTCGGTATCTTCATCGGTCTAGAAGGCGGCATCGACGGTCTAGTTCACCTATCTGACATTTCTTGGAATGTTGCTGGCGAAGAAGCTGTACGTGAGTACAAGAAAGGCGACGAGATCTCTGCAGTTGTTCTAGCAGTAGACGCTGAGCGTGAGCGCATCTCTCTAGGCGTTAAGCAAATGGAAAACGACCCATTCAATGCTTACGTTGCTGATAACAAGAAAGGTGTTCTAGTTAACGCTACTGTAACTGCTGTTGACGCTAAAGGCGCTACAGTTGAAATCGCAGAAGGCGTTGAAGGCTACATCCGTGCTTCTGAAGTATCTCGCGATCGCGTAGAAGATGCTTCTCTAATCCTAAGCGCTGGTGATGTTGTTGAAGCGAAGTTCACAGGTGTTGACCGTAAGAACCGCGTAATCAACCTATCTATCAAAGCTAAAGATGAAGCTGATGAGCAAGAAGCAATGGCATCTATCAACAAGCAAGACGAAGCTGCTTTTGGTAATGCAATGGCTGACGCTTTCAAAGCTGCTAAAGGCGAATAATTTACTCGCTTAAGCTAAAAAGGAGCCGCAAGGCTCCTTTTTTATGCTTGCTACTTTGTGAGTAGTAATACTAATGTTGATAAACTATGCTAAAAAAAGACATTTTTTGATTGCGCATTTTGTGTAAAATTTGTCTAGAATTGATAGCAAGTGTTTGTTGGAATTAGTATTACTTACTATAATGAGTGATAAAGATACTCAAAGAGGGCAACTATGACTAAGTCTGAACTGATTGAAAGACTCTGCGCTGAGCAAACACATTTATCAGCGAAAGAGGTAGAAGATGCTGTAAAAGATATTTTGGAGCACATGGCCTCTACATTAGAGAGCGGTGACCGTATTGAGATCCGTGGCTTCGGTAGTTTTTCTCTTCATTACCGCGAACCTCGTGTAGGTCGCAACCCTAAAACGGGTGATAAGGTGGAGCTGGAAGGTAAATACGTTCCTCACTTCAAACCTGGTAAAGAGCTTCGTGAACGCGTGAATCTCGGTAGCTAAGGCTCTCTTATTAGTTTGAAAAAGCGGCATACTCTCGTGTATGCCGCTTTTTTATAACTAGATTATTGGTAATATACATGGTCTGAAGAAACATTTTACTGCATAATCTTACCTACTTACTCCTTGAAGGGTGATGTAACATGAAAATTATAAAAATCATTGCTGTTTTAGCTCTCTTTTTAATTGCACTGGCTCTAGGTTCTCAAAACCAAGAGATCGTGACTTTCAATTACCTTCTAGCGAAAGGTGAATTCCACCTATCAACGCTACTGGGTGTGGTCTTTGTCGTTGGCTTTGGTCTGGCATGGGTTATCTTTGCTAGCATCCAATTCAAGACTCAGCTTCAAGTTCGCCGTCTGAAAAAGAAACTTAAAAAGTATGAGCCCGCTGAAGCAGAGAAACCTGCAAAACCAGCAGTAGAAAAACAGGCATAAGGATAAGGCTTAACTTTAATGCTTGAACTACTCTTCTTGTTATTGCCGATAGCCGCCGCCTATGGCTGGTACATGGGCCATCGCAGCGCTCAGCAAGACAAGCAGAAGCAATCTCATCAAATATCCCGTCAGTATGTGACGGGTCTTAACCTGCTCCTATCTGATCAGTCAGATAAGGCGGTTGACCACTTTATTGAATTGCTCCAAGTCGATAACGAAACGATAGATACACACCTAGCGTTGGGTAATCTTTTCCGTTCTCGTGGCGAAGTCGACCGCGCAATTCGCATTCACCAAAATCTCATTTCTCGTTCTGGCCTGACTCTGGACCAGAAAAACCTTGCTCTTCAGCAACTGGCTAAAGACTACATGGCGTCTGGTTTTTTAGACCGCGCAGAGAAAATCTTTGAGCAGCTAGTTGAGGAGCCAGACCATCGTGAAAGCGCGCTTCAACAACTGGTTACTATCTATCAACAGACGCGTGAGTGGGAAAAAGCCATTCATTACGCCAACCAGTTGGCGAAGATGGGCAAGAAGCGTACTCGTATTCGTGCCAACATCGCACACTTCTGGTGTGAACTAGCGATGCTTGACCAAGCAGATGGCAACACCAGCAAAGCAATTCAACACTTCAAGAAAGCACTGTCAGAAGACCCGAAATGTGTGCGTGCAAGCATTGCGCTGGGCCGTGTTTATTTGGAGTCAGAAGATTACAAGCACACCATTAAATACCTCACGGGTGTACTTGAACAAGATAAAGACTTTATCAGTGATGTACTGCCGACCATTGCCGAGTGTTATCACCACCTTGGTCAAGAAGATGAGCTGGTAGAGTTCTTGCGTGCGTGTATCGATAAGAAAGCCGGTGTATCGTCTGAACTGATGCTAGCACAGCTTGTGGCACATCATGAGAGCGTTGGTGCAGCGCAAGAGCTGTTGACCAAGCAACTATTGAAAAACCCAACCATGAAGGGCTTCTACCGCCTTATCGACTACCATATCGCGGAAGCAGAAGATGGTCGTGCGAAAGACAGTCTTTCTACACTGCAAGCGATGGTTGGAGAACAGTTAAAAGTAAAACCGCATTACCGATGTAGGAAGTGTGGTTTCTCCACGCATTCCCTTTACTGGCATTGTCCATCATGTAAAGGATGGGGGACGATCAAGCCAATCCGAGGATTGGACGGTGAATAATTTTTAATGCAGCTGGCAGAGTTTCTGTCCGCTGCATTTTTTTAACCTTTTTAATAAGAACCAAAACTAGTTAGGAGATGAAATGATCGACCAAAAAGTTATTGTCGCACTGGATTATGATAACCAAGCGGATGCACTTGCATTTGTAGATAGAATTGATCCTGCGTCATGTCGCCTAAAAGTAGGCAAGGAAATGTTTACGCTATTTGGTCCTGATTTCGTACGTGAGCTTCATAAACGTGGTTTCTCTGTATTCCTAGACCTGAAGTTTCACGATATCCCGAATACGTGTTCAAAAGCAGTTCGCGCTGCGGCTGAGCTAGGTGTATGGATGGTGAACGTTCACGCGAGTGGTGGTGAACGTATGATGACGGCATCTCGTGAGATTCTTGAACCTTACGGTAAAGACCGTCCACTGCTGATCGGCGTGACTGTGCTTACAAGCATGGAGCAAAGTGATTTGGCAGGTATTGGCTTGGACGTTGCGCCTCAAGAGCAAGTGATTCGTCTAGCTACGCTGACAAAGAATTCAGGTCTTGATGGCGTAGTCTGTTCTGCTCAAGAGTCATCACTTCTGAAGAATGAACTTGGCAAAGAGTTTAAGCTAGTAACTCCGGGTATTCGCCCTGCGGGTTCAGAGCAAGGCGATCAACGCCGCATCATGACACCAGTCGATGCAATCCAAGCGGGATCAGACTATCTGGTTATTGGCCGTCCTATTACTCAGGCGGCGGATCCTGCATCGGTTCTTAAGTCAATCAACGATAGCTTAGCAAACATGTAATGTTGCTTTGAATTGAGCGCAAAGGTGAAGTTGGAACGCTTCACCTTTTTTGTTTTTGCAGCACGTAAAAATCTCTAGGAGTGATGTTATTCATATCGTGCCAGATGAACGCTGTGGCTGATGGTACTGCTAGGATCACATTTTACTAACATAAATTGCTGTGATACCCGGAAAGTGCAACCATGTGTTATGGGTAGCTTGCGTTACAAATGTGGAACGAATAATATGGGGTTGATGCATTCACTGCGTTGTAAGGTCAGGATGACCTAGTGAAACTCTCTGATATTAATACGGAAGTGGATAGGACTTCACTTTGTATTTGCTCTCATTATTTCCTTTACCGCGCTTTGCGCGTGGTCACTTCGAGATTCACTGCCGTCACTTTTCCTGCCGTACTGCGCAAACACAACAAGGAAGAAAACAATGATAAAGACCCTGCCATTTTCGGCACTGGCAATGTTGGTTGCGAGCAGTTTTCAACTAAATGCGGCTGAACTACCTGCAGATATCGAATGGACTTCGAATAATAACGAACCGCTATTTTCTTCAGAAGAAGCAGTACGAGGTGGTACTTACCGCACCTATATCCGCAGTTTCCCACAGACACTTCGTAGTGTAGGCCCAGATGCGAACTCTGGCCTTCGTCAGTACTTAATGGATGGCACGCCGAAACTGGCGCAGCGCCACCCTGACACAGGTAAATGGATTCCACAGCTTGCCAAAGCATGGGCATTTGGCGATGACAACAAAACGGTTTACTTTCAATTAGATGAAACGGCGAAATGGTCAGATGGTGAGAAGATCACCGCAGATGATTACGTGTTTATGATGAAGTACTACACGTCGGAAGACATCATCGATCCGTGGTACAACGACTTCTTTAAAACGAGCATTGTAAGTGTTGAGAAAATCGATGATTACACCATCAAAGTCAACCTAGCTGTCGCACAAAGTGAAGACTCGTTAATGGTGTTAATCAACATGCCAAGTAACGGTTTCCAGCCTCGTCCTGAGCACTTCTTTAAGAAAGAAAAAGACGAAAATAACGATGGCATGCCAGATAATTTTGTTCGCAAGTTTAACTTCAAATCTGAGCCTACAGCAGCACCTTACTACATCGATAAAGTGAAGAAAGGTAAGAGCGTGACATTCAAACACGTTGGCGAAGATTGGTGGGGTTATAACAACCGTTACTACAAAAATCGTTACAACGTAGACAAAGTGCGCATCACAGTTATCCGTGATGAAGATATCGCAATGAAGCACTTTGAAAAGGGTAACTTAGATTACTTTGAAATGGTGTTACCAAACTTCTGGCACGATAAAACGGACAGTGAAGTGTACAAGAAAGGCTATGTACAAAAGTACTGGGGCTTTAACCAGTCGCCTCAAGGTGCGGGTGGTCTTTGGATGAACACGGCTATGCCAATGTTGGATAACCTAGAAGTACGTAAAGGTGTCATGGCAGCAACCGACTATGACGGCATGATCGAAAACATCATGCGTGGTGACTATTCTCGTAAGCCACATGGTCTTGGTTTTGGCCATGGTGATTACGACGATCCAAACAACACACCGCCAAAATTTGATCCAGCAGAAGCGGTCAAACACTTCGAGAAAGCGGGCTTCGACAAAGTTGGCTCTGATGGTATCCGTGTGAACGATAAAGGTGAGCGTCTAAGCTTTGCCATCACTTACGGTTACAACTCACATACGCCGCGTATCGCGTACCTGAAAGAGCAAGCTAAGCTAGCAGGCTTAGAGTTTACTCTGAACTTGGTTGATGGTTCTTCTGCGTTCAAATACATTCTTGAGAAGAAACACCAGTTAGCGTTCTTGAACATGGGTTCTGGTGAGATCCCTGCGTACTGGGAGTACTTCCACTCAGACAACGCTAACAAGCCACAAACGAATGCGCACACAAATTACAGCAGCCCAGAGCTAGACAAGTTGATCGAAGCGTATGACAACGAGTTTGAGCAGCAAAAACGTTACGACTTGTCTCGTCAGATTCAAAAATACATCGGTGATGCGAACGTGATCGTTCCTGGTTACATGGTGCCTTACACCCGTGATGCTCACTGGCGTTGGGTTAAGATCCCTAAAAATGGTATGACAAAGAATACTGAGTGGATCCTGCACCCAATGGACATTGCGAACTTCTGGATTGATAAATCTGTGAAGAAAGAGACGGAGAAAGCAATGAAGGCGGGCAAATCGTTCCCTGAAGTGACGGTTATCGACGACCGTTACAAGTTGTCATCGAACTAGTTGCTAAATAGCAAACAACAAAAAGCCCCGAAAATTGATTGAGTCGGGGCTTTTTTTCATTTTCAAAATACTAGCTTACTAGCTTACTAGCTTACTAGCTTACTAGCTTACTAGCTTACTAGGTAGGAGACTTCCAATAGGTAAGTCTTTACGTCACCAAGTGAAGCAAATGCTGCATCGATGGTCTTAAAACGTTCATCGATAGAGCTATTCGAAACGATCTGGCTAAATGTATTCAGCGAGAAAGCCTCGTTTGCTTTAAAAAACTGGTGTACGTTTTCCAGTTGAACTTTATGGATATGCTCGACCTTGCTTAACGCAGCGGTAAGATCTGAAATGTTAATCGACATTGCTAATTTAACGCCTTTCTCTTGGCCCATAGGCCATAGGATTGGAATTTCTAATTTTCGCTAAGGGTATCTTAAGCGGTGTGTCTCAAATATGATTGAGATCAGGCCGAGTGCATTTATTGAGCATTGGGTTTGAAAGGCCATCGCGCTATTTTTCGCAATGACCATGAGATTGACGGCATAGTTCTTCCAACCATCTGAGGTGATAATTTCTTAACCGCCTTGGCGCGAAGTACTTCGTTAACCACGTGATTCCACCGCGCTGGGTGCTCTCTGTAATAATACAGCAACCGTGCTTCGTCGGTTCTAGCACCCAAGCATGATAAATATCGATACTTCCTCTTTTCCCCTTCCATGCTAAGCGCTGGTTCTGTAAATACTCTACGACGGTGCACTTCACTTCAAATCCAGAGGCCTTCCAACGAAACATAGTGTTTTTACATAAGGTGTTGTCACCATTAAGGATTTGAACCATGGTTTTTGCACGTCGCCATGCCGGCCATTCTGGTGCTCGTACTAAATGTTGCCAAACGACTTCAGGAGGCTCTGGGATTTCAATTTGGCTACGAACATGAATGCGGGCATGTTTGGGGTGGTAATAATCTGGCCAGATAACTTCCGATTTATTCATCTCGGTGGTTCCTAATAGCTCTTGTTCTTATTAGCTTAGGAGAGTGTGGCGTAAAGTGCAGAAACGCTTCGCCCACTCAGAGAACTGAATGGGCGAGGAGGGGGGATTATAATTGGGCTGCGATTTGGTCTGTTAGGTTGTTCAAACCCACTGACAGCGCATCGACAAGTGCGTCATAGCCATCATCTTGCAAAGGCATGTTGATTTTGACTGGTGCGCTATTTTTCACTTTGCCGTTTTCATCAACAATCAACCATTCACCTTCAATTTCAGCGTTGCCTTGATAGCTGCCATTAAACTTGCTAAATGAAAGTAAAAGTTTGCTCTCACCACTTTGGTCAAGCTGATTATTTACTTCAACCGGCCAGTATTGGCTTTGCTTGCTGCGCAGCTCGTCAATAATGCGTTGTGTGATTTGCTCAGAGATATTGTGCGCCCACTGATTGTGTTTCGCTTGAACTATTTTTGTTTCAGAGGTTCGATATACGATACCGCTGTCAGCAAGGTAGCTAGCAAGCTCTACAGGGCGAACCACCAGCTGTGGACGCTGAGCAATCGCTGTGCCACTTACCTTAGCAGAACTTACTTCCGGTAAGACATACAAAGCGCCAGAGTCTTCAGGTGCACTGCTACAACCTGCCAAAAGGGCAGAGATCAATAAAAGTCTGCGTTTCATTATTTTTGCCCTCTAACTGGGGTTGGATCGTTGACGTCATCTTCACCGAATACTAACGAGTTTGGTTTTTCATTCAACTGCTTGAGAACCGGTTTAAACTCAGTCATCACTTGCTCTAGTTCTTTCAACGTTGACTCCATTTCACTGTACATGGTGGAGTTCGGGCCATAGCCATCCAACGTTTTTTGTAACTGTTCCAAGCTCTTACGAATATCCGCTGGAATTGCTTTAGTGTCTTCTTGGTTAAGGAGACGATCCACGCTATTCGCTACGCGTTCTGCCGAAGCCAGTGTTTTTTCTGAGTTCTTCAGTGTCTTATTCAGTGAGTTCAACGTGTCTTCCATCGGTAAACTGTTCAGCTTAGTGAGGAAGTCATTGACTTGGCGTTGAACTTGGGCGAAACCACCTTGCTTCGTTGGGAATACATCATAGTCTTCAAACTTGCTTGGCACATATGGCTCTTCATCTGGGTAGAAGTCAGTGTCGATGTACAGCGCACCGGTTAACAAGTTACCAGTTTTCAGTGTGCCACGAAGCCCTTTAGTAAACTCTTCTTCTAGTTTCTCTTTGAATTTTTGCAGTTGGCTAGATGGTAAGTTTTCATAAACGCGGCCAAGTTCGATGCGCACAAGCACTGGGATTTTCTTCGCTGAGAAATCCTCTTCAGGTCTTGGCATACGCATCGGCACTTTCATTACCGTACCGATACGAAGACCGCGGTATTCAACCGGTGCTTTCGCTTTTAGGCCTCGGACAGATTCTTCAAACATCATCACAAATTGGATGTATTCGTCGTACATGCCTTCGCGTACTTGCTTCACATCATCGAAAAGACGGAAGTGCAACATGTCCTCAGTGACTTCATCTCCAGCATCTAAACCAGGTACAGTATCAAAAGTAACTCCGCCTGTGATTAGGCTTTCTAAGGAACCAAATTTCACCTCAAAGCCTCCCGCATTCAACTGCAAGTCAACGCCAGATGTTAGCCAAAAGTGAGTTTTGGTGCGCACTAAGCTGTCATATGGTTTGAAAATAAACAGCTGGTATAGCGCACGGCGAGTTTCGACATCAAAGCTAGTCGCTTCAACTCGGCCTACGGTAAAGCCTTTGTATATGACAGGATCGCCAACCCCCAGCTTACCTGCCTCTCTATGTGTTAAAACAAGGCGCAGGCCCTCTGCATCGGGAGAGGCAACGGGTGGAACGTCAAGCACATCAAAGTGCTCTTTTTTTACCTTTGATTTCCCCGGTTGCAATTGAACATATGCGCCTGATAGTAGTGTCTCTAAGCCAGAGACACCTTCGCGACCAATACGTGGTTTCACCACCCAGAACATAGAGTCCTCACGCAGCATGCGATCGGCGTCTTTGTCCATTTGTGCGGTAGCAATGATATGGTCATAGTCTTCGCTAAGTTTGACATCAGTGATAACGCCCACTTTTACGTTCAGAGCTTTGATTTCTGTTTTGCCGACTTCAATGCCTTCCGCTGTAGGAAGTTTTAACGTGATTTCTGGTCCAGTGCTGTTGATGTATTGGAACAGCATCCACGCTCCCATCGCTAGCGCAAGGAGCGGGATGATCCAAATCGCAGAGACTTGCTTTTGAGGTTTTATTTGAGCGGTTGCGTTGTTCTCATCACTCATATTTGGCTTTCTCAGTTAAGTAATTGTTCATTGGCTCCTGCGCTTCGTTTTGTGGTAATTGCCACAACAAACGCGAGTCAAAAATCATTGCAGAGAGCATGGTTAGTATGACCACTGCAGCAAATGAGAGTGCAGCTGGACCAGGGTAAATCGCCATTAGGTTTTGCAACTGTACGAGCGCAACCAAAATTGCGACAACAAAAATATCAATCATTGACCAACGACCGATAAATTCTGTAATTCGATAGACCTTTAAACGGGAAATGCTTTCTTCCGGTGGCAAGTACTGTGCTTTTTGAGCGTTGTAGTAAAGCCACGCCAATGCCAGCATTTTTGCCATAGGGATAAACACGCTAGCGAAGAAAATAACTGCTGCAATAGGGTAAGAACCCAGCTGCCACAGGAGAACCACGCCTTCCATGATGGTGGAACCTTCGGAATGACCAAGGCTCACGGTGTACATCATTGGATATAAATTAGCAGGAATGTAGAAAATGACCGCCGCAAACAGCAAAGCCCAAGCTTTCTGCATGTTATCTTTTGGGTTGTATCTGTGTACCGGGCTATCACAACGAAGGCATTTTTGGTGTTTTTTATCTTCAATTGGATTGATTTGATGACAAGTGTGGCAACCGATGTGGTTTTCGTTATGGTGTGTGTCACCTTCTTTCACGTTTGGTAATTCAATCGCAGGAATGAAGTGTCCCCATAGCCAACTCTTGTCGACCATCGAAATGCACTTCACGACCAGCACGGTGTACACACAGAATGCCCAGAATGAGCTGCCCATGCCGATTTCGGCCAGCGAGGCAATCTTAATCAAGCTCACCAAAACGCCAATCAAAAATACATCAACCATCAGCCAAGGTTCGACTCGGAATAAGAGTCTACAAAGCGTTTTCGCCATGCGGATTCGTTTTTTCCCTAATGGGTGCTTGAGTGATTTTAAGGCTTCGAGGTGAAGAAAGAGGATCAAACCAACATAAATAGCGGGTAACACGACTACTGTTGCGAGCAGCAAGGCGCCGAGTAGTGCGTTATGAAATTCCGCTAACATCTTCGCCGCGTGCATTAAGGTGATTTCTTGAGATAAACCTTGAACGCTAAACGACATAAATGGGAAAGAAATACTCAAAACCAACATGATCAGACACGCAACCGACACAGCGATAACGCTTTGATACGGCTTGGCGTTGACTTTGGTTAGCGAATGCTCACAGCGGGGGCACTGGGCTTTTTGACCTTGTTCAATATCGGGGATACGAACGACCAAGCCGCATTCCTCACAGGAGATCAGTTGATGTGAATTAGGTTGAGCTCTCATTCAGTTATTATTTCGTACTTTTAATAACTAAGAATAACGCTTTTTCTTCTTAGACGCTTGTTTTTGAGGGTGTGTTTTACAAGCCTCTAACCTGTTTAAATGAAAAAAACAGCCTCGGAGACTGGTTCAGGTGTTGTTCCATGCTTCGTTTTAGACGCTGCGCGTGTGCGTTTCGTCTTTTTATTCTGCAAACTCCTGCCCAAATTTGGCTTTAACGAAGTCGATGAAGGTACGAAGACGTTTAGGTTGATAACGGTCGCGATGGAAAATGGCAGACAAGGGAACAGAGGGGATTTCCCACTCTGGCATCACTTTAACCAGTTGGCCTCGTTTGACCTCTTCGTCGCAGTAACTTAATGGCACACGGACAATTCCGTTACCGTGTAGTGCGCCCATCACGAGTGCTCTGCCGTTTTTACAACGCAGATTACCTTTCACGATGACGTCACTGTGTTCTTGCGGGTTAGCCACATTACGGTAACTCCAGCGAGTGACAGAGCCAGTTAGTGTGCGATGTTTCGCCAGCTCTTTTGGCGTCACTGGTTCCCCATGCGTTTTGAGGTAGTTCGGGCTTGCCAGCGTCACCATATCAATCATCATCAGTTTACGTGCGACGAATCCTGCGTCTTCCAACTCGCCCATGCGAATCGCCACGTCGAATTGGTCCTCAATCAGGTTAATTCGTGGTGAAGAGAAATCCAAATCTACGGTGATATTCGGGTATTCCAAAATGAACTCATTGACGTATTTGGCAATGATGTCCTCGCCGATATAGCCACCCACGCAGTTTACGCGAATCAAGCCTCGAACTTCTTGAGTGTCGTCGACTGCGGCGATCAACGCTTGGTCGATATCGCGCAGAGCTTTCTCACACTCTTGGTAAAATCGTTCACCAGCATGGGTCAAACGCAGAGTACGTGTGGTGCGAGTTAGTAAGGTCACGCCCATCTGTGCTTCAAGTCCACTGATTTGGCGAGACACATGAGAACGAGAGACGGAAAGCGCTTCTGCCGCTTTGGTGAAGTTTCCCAGTTGAGCGATCAAAACGAAGGAGCGAATATCAGCAAGATTAACTTTATTGAGCATGTTGAATTATTTACAGAAACGGTAGTCATGAGACTATAACAGTTAGTTACAAAAACGCGCTGTTCAAAAAAATCATACCACTTGAGGTTTATATTAACTTACGTATGATTTCCTGCGTTTTCAGATTTATCGAAGTTAGAATGCATTCATCCACTTTACAATCTACTGCGTCACGACAACAGGGCAAATGGCTCCTAGCGTTAATTGGCTGGGTGATTGTGGTGTGCCTGATGAAAAATTCTGGTTTGATGTTCAGTTGTGCCATGCAATATGACGCAAGCTCGACTTCTGCGGTTGTCGGCGATGAAGTCAAAATCGTAAAAGCAGAAAGTGGGCATGACACGAGTAAATGTGAATTGTCTGAAAAGCTGATTCAATTTGCTCAGCAACAACTGGAAACCTTGGTCGTTGTTTTGTTTGTTGGCATCCTCGCGCTTGTCGTGTGGCGCTGTTGTGCGTTCGCCAGCAAAAGACAATGGACCGAACCGATAGTCCAAAAGTATCGAGTCCATCTCACCCTGTGTGTATTCCGCGAATGACAAGTGATTTCTGACGAGTTTCGTATCGTCAGTTTTTCTCTACACTTGTTTTTAACTAGGAATAACTATGAACCACATGAAAAAAACGACTCAAGTCGCGTTGATGCTTATCATGACTCTGGCACTGAGCTTATTCTCGCTAATTGCCCAAGCACAAACGACAGACACTGGATGGCTGACCAACCCGCAGCATCCACCTGTGCAAACGCGCTTTGTCTTAACGGGCCAGCAAGATCCAAATACCAACACACTCACTGGTTACCTTGATGTCAAACTGACCGGTGATTGGAAAACTTACTGGCGTTCACCGGGTGAGGGTGGCGTTGCGCCATCTATTAGTTGGGAAAAATCACAAAACCTAACCAAAGTGGATTGGCAATGGCCGTATCCGAAGAAATACGAGCTGCTTGGTATCGAGACGCTAGGCTACAAAGGTGACACCGTCTTCCCAATGACGCTGCACGTCGAAGACATGAACAAACCAGTGACGATTGATGCGACGCTGACGCTGTCTTCATGTACCACCATTTGTGTACTAACCGATTACCACATTCAACTGTCTTTCCTACCTTCCGATCTACAAGTTGATGAAGGAGTGATGTTCACTTACGCGCAAGCGGTGAGCAGTGTGCCTCAAGCTTCACCATTTGTTGAAGTGACAGAAGCAAACTGGGATGCAAACCAATCTAAGCTACAAATCAAACTGACTAACTCACAAGGTTGGCAAAAACCAGAAGTGTTGGTTGATGGTGTCGACGAAGCAACCAGCGATTACAGTTTCAAATTGGAAGGGCTGCATCAAGAGGGCAATACGCTTACTGCCAACTACCTAGTGAATACTTGGTTGGGTGACGTAGAGCTGGATAACCAATCGGTTTATGTCTCAATCAAAGACAACAACTTACTGGCGCAAGAAACCGCGCAAGCCAAAGCGGGTGTGATTACTGAAGCCTTACCAAGTACGTCACTGGTGAACATTTTCTTGTTCGCGTTACTCGGTGGTTTGATTCTCAACATCATGCCTTGTGTATTGCCAGTTCTCGGCATGAAGTTAAGCAGCATCGTAGCGGCACAAGGCGTTGAGCGTCGTCAAATTCGCACTCAGTTCGTGGCTTCTTCGCTGGGTATTCTGACTTCGTTCTGGCTATTGGCTGGCTTTGTCTTAGTGCTAAAGCTAACGGGTAATGCCATCGGCTGGGGTGTGCAATTCCAAAGCCCTTGGTTCTTGGGCTTAATGCTGTTAGTAACTGGACTGTTTGGTGCCAACATGCTTGGTTTGTTTGAAATTCGCCTGTCATCAGGTACCAACACTTGGTTAGCTTCCAAGGGCGATAACTCGCTATTTGGGCATTACGTGCAAGGTATGTTCGCGACTCTGTTAGCAACGCCTTGTTTTGCTCCTTTCTTTGGCACTGCGGTGGCGTTTGCATTGGGTGCAGACGTAGTCACTCTGTTTGCTATCTTCACTGCGTTGGCTCTGGGCATGGCACTGCCTTGGATCTTAGTGGCTATCTTCCCGGGCATTGCGTTGAAACTGCCAAAACCAGGTCAATGGATGAATGTCGTGAAAATCGTATTCGGCATAATGATGTTGGCAACCAGTGCGTGGTTGTTGTCACTGATGGCGAATCACTTGCCGGTATTTTGGGTCATTCTGATCGGCTTGGTTGCGTTCATCGTTATAATGACGCGTGTTAAGCGTATTTATGGCAATAAAGCGTTGGCGATTTCTGGCACGGTTTCGTTGATTCTGATTGCTGGTGGTTTGGTACTAGGCAGTGTGACTGCAAATCATTGGGCGACGCCATTGCCAGACGATTTGGCTTGGGAAAAACTGTCCAACGAAGCGATTACAGATCACGTGAAGAATGGACGTGTGGTGTTCGTCGATGTTACCGCAGATTGGTGTGTGACTTGTAAAGCCAACAAGATCGGCGTGATCTGGCAAGATCCGGTTTACTCCCTGTTGCAAAGCCCTAACGTCGCAACACTAAAAGGCGATTGGACACATCCGAACGGCTCAGTGAGCGACTTCTTGCGAGCACACGGCCGCTTTGGTGTGCCATTCAATATCGTTTATGGCCCAGCTGCGCCAGAGGGGATTCCTCTGCCAGTGATTCTGACTGACTATGTTGTGGTGAAAGCCATCGAACAAGCGAGCGGAGGCACGATTAAGTGAACACAGTAAAAAAGCGCAAGTCGCTCAAATACTGGCTTAGTCAAGCGTTGCAAATGGTGCTCATGGTGACCGTGATTTCGGTCGCCATGGATTGGTACCGCACCAAAGACATTCCTAAAGAGCAAGCGCCGCCTCTGAGTGCGATCATGGCCGATGGCGAGTTTGTCGATGTGATTGCCAAAAGCCATGAAGAACCGGTGGTTGTGTACTTTTGGGCAACTTGGTGTCCGGCGTGTAAGTTTGTTAGCCCAAGCGTGAGTTGGTTACGCGATTACTATGAAGTGGTTGCAGTATCCGGCGCATCCGGACCGGAAGAGCGCGTACAAAAGTTCATGCAGGCGAAAGACTACCAGTTCGACAACATCAACGATCCGAAAAGCAGCATTATGCAAGAATGGAGCATCAGCGTGACGCCAACCATCTATGTATTAAAAGATGGAAAGGTAAGCTCAATCACCACAGGTGTTACGACACCAATAGGCATTTTAGCAAGGATCTGGATGGCCTAAATCAATGTGTAGCATGTCGACTTTTTTCACGCTTTTACAATGATATACGTGTTTAAGTGAATATGGCGTGCTACATTGGCAGTGTTCAATGATAAAGGAGGTATTATGGACGTTGCCAAAATGTATGATGAGGTATCTGATCGCTATCAGAAGTTAATTAAAGACAGCCAATACGTTGGCCCACATTGGGTAGATGAAAAGTTAAAAACATTCGATCTCAAACAAATCTCTGCTCTCGATTTAGCTTGTGCAACAGGTAGTATCGGGGAGGTCATCAAAGCTCATTTCCCAGAAGCTACTCTACACGGCTTGGATATTTCATCCAAAATGGTCGATAAAGCACGCGAGACAAACTTCTATCAAAGTGTCAGCGTTCATAATCTAGACCAACCTTTCTCTCCGATTTTCAATCAAACCTTCGACATCATTACTGCACTCGGTTTCACTGAGTTCCTTACCAATCCACAGTCGCTACTGCAATGCATCGCTAATAAGCTCAATGCCGACGGACGCTGTTTCATCAGTTTTCAATGTCACGACCCAGATGGAAAAGACCTACCGAGAAATACCTACAGTGGCACCGTTGTACATACCGCTTACACCGAGAGCGAAGTCCGTGAATTCAGCCAAAATGCAGGGCTAGAAGTCGTGTCACTAGAAAACCTTATTGGTTACACATCACATGCTGGCTATGTGTGCCGTTACTTGCTCCTGGAGTTAAGGAAGCCAAGTTAGTCAATTAAATAAACAGGGGCTGTTTTTGAAGACACAAGACTTGAGCGAGTTCGCATCGGGAATGGAATACGATGCGCAGTATGATAAACATTACGAAGATGATATCGCTCTAATACAAAAGCACATCACCACGATGAGTGCTCGAAGTTTGTTGGATGTGTGTTGTGGCACGGGTATTATCACGATACCTGTCGCCAAGAAACTCGATAATGCTGTTGGTATTGATATTGCCGAAGGAATGCTAAAACATGCTAAACACAAAGCACAGGGATTAGATAACCTTTCTTTTTTGCAGCAGGATGCCACTCAATTCTCTCTCGGTAAATGCTTTGATATTGCGATCATGACGGGCAACGCTTTCCAAGCTTTCCTCTCCGATGAGATGCTAGTTGGTGTCCTTAATTCGATTTCTAATCACCTTAACAAAGGTGGTCGCTTCATCTTTGATACTCGTCTACCAACGCCCGATAACTTAGAAATTGATGCTGAAATGTCCCTGTGGCAAACCTATGAATCGCCCGACAAAGGCGAAGTAAAGTACATGGGTATGAGCGAACGTTATGACGCTAAATGTACAGTTCTTTATTTGAAGAAAGAACGTCACTACCAAGATGGGACAATGGTCTACTCAAGCATTGACTTGAAGTATCGAAAGTTATCTGAAATTGAAGCGTTTCTTGCTCAGGCGGGTTTATGTATTACCGAAAAATACAGCTCGTGGGCAGAAGAGAAGTTTTCTGAAAATTCAAACAACCTAATCTGCGTTGCAGAGAAGCTTTGATTACTCCAGAAAATTAGAGGAAAGCTGCTAATTATCTTCTATATTGAATTCAGATAGTTACAGATCAAAAGGATGGCGATGTTTCACTGTAAAAAGTTAGGATTATTTACGGCGTTTTTATCAACCGTTGCAGCAGACGTCTGCGCAGAAGAAAAGCGCTTTTCTGCTCATGAAGACAACTATTTATTACCGTTTTATACCGAGTCTAAGGTAAACCAAGCACGCTTTGCTCCAACCAATCCAAATGGCCACGACGCAAAGGACGTGTTGGTCCAGTTCCAACTAAGCATGAAGTATAAACTCTTAGTGTTTGGGGATGATGGCTTATTTGTCGCCTATACCCAGCGCTCAAATTGGGAAGCGTACGATGACTCAGCATACTTTAGAGACGATCAATACAACCCTGCTATTTTTTATCGTTGGAACTTAAACCCTTGGCGTATTTCGCTTGGTTTTGAGCATCAATCCAATGGTGCGGGTGGCAGCGACGAAGTCAGTTGGAATCGAGTCTACCTCGATAACAAATGGCGCTTTGAGTCTGGCTTTGTTCGCTTTAAAACTTGGTTTGATGTTGGTAGCAATCACTACAATCCAGATATTGTGGATTTCCTTGGCTATGGCGAGCTAGAGGCGGCTTGGATTTCTGAGAATGATCACAAACTGAAACTCACCGTATCGAATTTCTTTACTGAAGGTTGGGAAAAGGGTTTCTATCGCGCATCTTGGAACTTCCCCGTTTATCAGGGGTTAAGAGGTTATATGAAGGCAGAAACGGGTTACGGTCTCACAATCTCAAATTACAACTTCGATGAAAGCGCGTTTGGGGTTGGCTTTGCATTCGACTTTTAGCGCCCACCCTTTAACGTCCAAAAACGTTTTTGAGAAGGAAGTGAATGAAACTTGAAGCGCAATACGTGGCAATTCGTCACGTTGAAGAATCGGATGCTGTGCCTCTCTTTGATCATTACCTCGGTGATGAGAAAGCCTGTTTGTACCTAAACCGACAAGCGCATCTAAGCTCAACCCAAACGTTGCAAGCTATCACTAGATGGCGAAGCCAGTACGAGTTGGCTCACCCTAATATCTTGGTACTCGCAATCGAAGAAATCGCCTCTCAAGTCCCCATTGGTTGCTTGGTGTTAATCCCTGAAAAAAGCAGTAGCGAAATTCATTTTGGTATCTCTAGAAACTATCAAGGTAAAGGGTATGCGACTCAGGCTTGTATGCTAGGTATAGAGTATCTAAAAAGTATCGGAGTAAAGGAGGTCCATACAGCTCCTCATATCGATCATCAAGCCAGCATTCGCGTGCTCGAAAAATGTGGATTTAAGAAACAAGGCGTGCTGAAAGAGTATGCGGTTTTCCCTGCCCTTAGCGACGAACCTCAGGATTGTTGGAATATGTTTTTGAACAACTAGCAGCTCACACTTCATGCTTAGGCTTCTTCTACCTAGGAGCAATGTAGCGTTATCTCCCTAAACCCTTTCCCTTGAGTAATCCTCCAGTTAAGTGCTGTTAAATTGGAATCATTGTCACTGTGTCACTTTCTAATTGTGTAATCACATTTTAATTTTTGACGTTGATATGATTATAACTAGTGTGTAAGTAAACGATTGCCTAGTGATTCTGAGCGTTTTATAAAATCGATATTATTGATGATTAGTCACTGCTTTAAGATGAAGTTTCCGCTTCTTTTGTAGAGTGTTACTTCATGCCTAATCTTGATGAACTAAAAAGTAAAACCAGTACAGGTGGAGGCTATAAGCCCGTTGATGACACCGTAAAACCACCACCAAAGCCTCCAGAATTAGAACAAACGGTTCAAGAGCGCCTTGAGCGGCAACGAAGAGAGCGTAAAGAAGAGTTAACCTACAAAGCAGAAGATGAAGAGCGTTGGGCTGCGAATCGTGAGCGAGCGGCTCAGAACTCTGCTGGTCAATCTAAACCCAAAGCTGTCATTGTCCCTGAATTTGGAAGTCACTTTGAAACGAGTTCGATTGGTATTGAGAATGAGTTGTCAGGACTGATTGTGGCTTTACCTAGTAATTCGACTCAGAAGTTTGGTTATGTTCATGATGCAAAGGATAACCCTCTGTTCATGCTGACGAAAGATATGAACCAGGGTGGTTACACAAATCCAACTGGCATTAAAGATGTCAAAGGTATTGGTAAGTGGCAAACGCATACGATTGAGTTAGTCACTTATCCAAGTGAAATCCGAGATAAAGAAGCAATCGATAATCGTAAAGATGCGATGCTTTGGTTGGCCAAGGTATTTACCAACCATATTAATCAATCAAACCACAAAGCGTTATCCAACCTAGTCAGTGAGGATGGTCGTTTTACATTGGCGATCGCTAATCCTAACCATTTGATTGCGGCTGGCAACGGCATGTCAATTGAAGCCCAAGGCCAGAATATAGGTATGACGCCGAGCGGGCAACAGGCCTCTATGGGGGTAAGCGCTAAAGATTTTGGCACAGGAACGTCAGATGAATTGAAGCTTTTAGAATCTGCTCCGTGGTATAAGGCGGCATTACGAAAGGAATTTTCAGCAAACGCTGGAAATGTAAAATTAGATGATCAAGAGGCCGCTCAAAATGTATTTGCTTATCTGACATCCATTTACTCTAAGACTGCAGATTTGGCGAAAGAATATGGTATTTACATTAATGACTGGGACCCGAATGATGAAGGTATTCGACCAAACGCTCAAGGGTTGACTGATCCTAAAGTGAAAAATGCATGGGAAATTTTGCCAAGAACCAAACCGAAGCTGATGTTAAATCTTTTGAGCGATAATGATTCTAGGTATGTCAGACAACAAATTTCGGCTAAGTTGAAATCATCTCATTCAGAGAGCCTTGCTAAGAATGTATTCGCATATTTTCAAGATGGTGGTGAAGTTGCAGGGCATGGTATTAATAACGCGACGACGGGAAGCACGGGTAACCCTGAACCTGCGATTTTATTTGAGTTCCGCACTGTGCCAAGTGCTCTGACTGAGTTTGTACCTCGAACAGAATCTACAGCGAAGTTAGACGTCAAAACACTAGACCAATTTGGAGCGGCTGACCGAAAAATGATTATTACCGAGATCAATACCCTAGTAGAAAGCAGTAGTGATTTTGACTCTTGGTTTAAGGCATATAGAGAGAGTAAAGGTTTACCGCCAGTAAAAAATGCAAAGCGCACTGCATCTGCTAACCATAAAGCAGAATGGGTAATGACCGAAAAGCCAACAGAATGGGACAGAATAACGTCATCTAATAGCTCTCAAAAACGAGGTTGAGTCACGCCTGTTGGTGTTTGAAGCGTAGCGTATGAATAAAAGGCTTCTTTGAATTAATCCTGATGTTAAGCCCGCTGCAACCAATGGAGGAGCAGTGGGCAGAAAGCTTAACGGTACTCAACACCATCGACGATGGTTATGTGGCAGACTGTTTCTTTCCGTTGGATTTTGTTTTTTGTACAGTAAACCTCTGTCTAATCACACAATTACCATTACTTTTTTCTACAAACATCAAACCTCGTTATTGTCTCTTCGATTCATATAGTTCAACGCAGTAAGGAGACATTATGATCGTGACCACCTTGGTTGATAATTCACGCATAGAGGGGAGAGATGATCTCTGTGTTGAGCGCGGTTTATCGCTACACATTGAGACGTCGGGAATGAACATTCTCTTTGATATGGGCAGTGGACAAACGTTTTGTGACAACGCGCCTCGACTGAATGTGGATATCCAAGCCGTAGATTTTGGCGTTGTTTCTCATCGACACCATGACCATTGCAATGGTGCCTCTTATTTTCTTGAGCGGAATGAAACCGCGAAGATTTATTTAAAGGAATGTGGCGAGCAAGATTACTACTTTCGCGCCTTTGGTTTTAAAAACGATGTTGGCATCGACAAAGCGCTGTTAGAGAGTGCAAATAACCGTTTCGTACTGATTGAACGAACGACAGAAGTTGCCCCCAATGTTCACGTGATCACCGAGATATGCGATCGCTTTCCACAACCAAAAGGCAACCAGTACCTGTATACCCAATCGCACGATGGAGGCTACGAGCAGGACACCTTCGAGCACGAATTGCTGCTTGTCATCAAAGAAGAAGACGGCTTGGTTGTCTTTACGGGCTGTGCGCACAGCGGTGTGTTGAACATGATTGAAACCGCCACAGAGTTATTTCCAAACTGCAAAATCAAAGCGGTTGTGGGTGGCTTTCACCTTGTTGGTTTACCAGTATTGAATGGTATAGGTGGCACTAAAGACGATATTAGAACATTGGGCAGAGCGCTGTCGAAATATCCAATTGATAAGTTTTACACCGGCCATTGCACAGGAATGAAAGCGTATGGCCTTTTAAAAGAAATACTAGGGGATCGTCTGGAGCATTTACCCACTGGTAGAAAGGTAACTTTATAAATCTTGGTCAAGGTTATCCAAATTAGCATTGAGCCTTACGATGTCCATTACCTCTGACAGGAGGCTGACCTTATGATGCTTCCTATGACAAACACATGACAGTGACTCAGGTATAATTCTAGAACTTTATGTTCACAAGATGGTCACAAGACTACACAAAAATAATCGGTATCAATAATGGCAAAAATTTGGCTTGTCTCTGCTGTGAGCGTTGCATTGCTTAGCGGCGGTGCGTATTTCTATCTGCAATCCTCTACTCAATTAGAGGCGTTTCCAACGCTGGCAGTAGAAAAGGGAACCATTGAAAAACAAGCGGTAGCGGTCGGCAATATTGTCCCTGCGCACTCGGTGTCTATTAAGTCACAACTTGATGGAATAGTGGGTGAAATTTTTGTTCAGGTCGGTGAGAAAGTTAAGCTGGGCCAACCACTGATAAAAGTTCGCCCAAATCCGACGCCACAGGCATTAACCGATGCATCAACGGATTTGATGCGAAGTGAAGCCGAGCTAGAATCCGAAAAGCAAAAGCTTTCTAACCTCGAAAGTTTGGTAAGGCAGAACATAATCCCAAAAAACTACGATGAGTACGTCAGCGCGCGCTCAGCCGTAAAATCTGCTGAAGCGAACGTGCTTCAAAGACGTCAGAATCTAGAACTGATCCGCAGTGGTGAAGCTTCCATTGGTGACGCCCGTTTAACCTCAACCATTTACGCACCAATTGACGGCACAGTATTGAACCGTAAAGTGGAAGTGGGTGAGCCGATCATTTCCACTGAATCCAGCCAAGCTGCGACAGAAATGATGTCTCTGGCCGACATGAACAGCTTAATCTTTAAGGGTAGTGTCAGTGAACATGACGCGGCACAGCTTTCTCCGGGCATGCCTGTGTTACTGACCGTTGCACCTTATCCTGACACAGAGATTTCTGGCGTGTTAACAAAAGTTGCTATTCAATCAGAGAATCTTAACTCGCCAGAGGACAGTGCAACAGCAAAAAGCTTTGATAATGGCTTCGAAGTGGAAGTCGGAGAACTGAAAATCCCGCAAGAGATCCTATTACGTTCGGGTTTCTCATCTACTGCGCAAATCACATTGAAGAAATCCGAAAACGTCTTAACCTTGCCAGAACGAGCACTGCAATTTGATGGCGATACACCAAACGTATTGATTCCCGATAGCTCAGAGCAAGGTTTCCACAAACAAAAAGTGAAGCTTGGTTTGTCGGATGGCATCAATGTAGAAGTATTGGACGGCGTTAAGTTAGACGAAGAAATCATCGACAATAGTATGATGGCGGGAGCCGCGCATGATTAAACTAAATAAGTCTAAAATCGGTTGTGCGATTTTGGCTGCTACGTTTAGCTTACCAAGCTATGCCATTTCCATTGAACAAGCGTGGCAACAGGCGAAGCAAAATGACCCGAACTACGAGAAAGCCAAAATTGGCGTTCAACTCGGCGAAGTAGGTGTTGATGCAAGCCGCAGTTCACTCTTACCTGGCTTAAGTGCGACGGCCTCGGCGAATTGGAATGAATCCGCCGACAACACCAACAGTTATGGCGCATCGCTTTCTCAAACCATCTGGGACAGCAGCTTGTGGTCAGATTTGGATCAAGCCAATGCCAACTACATTAAATCTCAGCTAGAGCTGGCTCAATCACACAATGAGCTTGCACAAAGACTGCTCTCGTCTTATTTGGATATGGCAAGCTCGCAGGGGGATCTGCTACTGGCGCAGTCCAAACTGGAAGAAGGCACCAAACTGCTGAAGATCATCGAGAAGCGTTACCGAGCAGGTAAAGTGAAATCCGTTGATGTCGAAGAGATCCGTGCGACACTAGTTGCCGATAAAGCCGGTATTTTGAATGCGCGCTCAGATTTAGAAGTGAAACGAGCAGAACTGGCGGCTTTGATCAACCAAGAGCCACAAGACGTTGACCAAATTCGCACTGACTCCCTTGTTCAACCGCCGATGATGGTGGAATCACAAGAACAATGGTTAAAGCTTGCTAAAGACAGCAGCCCAGAGTTGCTGGTGGCTGCCCAGAACGTCAAAGCCAGCGAGTTTGCTGAAGACTCAGCCCAAGGCGGTTACTACCCAACGGTGAAAGGTAGCGTTGGGTATAACGATGATGACCGACGTAAAGACGGCGAGTTCAACGCTGGTATCACCTTAAGTGTACCGATTGACTTGAACGGTGCAACGCGTGCCAGAGTGGACGAAGCGTCACTCAACACCCTCAGCGCAAAACAAGACTTACGCAAAGTCGAAATCGACATCCAAAAGCGCGTGATCCAGCAATTTAATCAAGTTGACATCAACTGGAATCAAGTCTTAATGGCGAACGAGCTGGTGACTTCTCGTGAGAAAGTGTTGCGCAGCAAAGAGAAACTTTACGATGCCGGCTTGTTAGAAGTCTCGGAAGTGATCAGTGCGCACAATAGTTTGTTTGAAGCAAAAAACAGCCTGCAAAACAACCTGTACAACTACTGGCGTCAGCGTATCGGCTTGTTGCAAACCGCAGGTAAGTTAGATGACGACACTATGGTACTGATCTCCCGAGCATTTAATTCATGATCCGTCTATTGCAACAAACGTTATTACAGCAAACCTTATTGCAGCAAACATGGCAAACACTTATGGCGCATCGCATGAAGAGCATTCTGGCCATCGTGGCCATTGCTTGGGGGGTGATTTCCGTTGTGGTACTGATTGCGTTGGGAGAGGGTTTCTATCGCCATCAAACTAATCAGCTGTCATTTATGGCTAATAATGTGCAGTTGGCCATTCCATCGAGTACAAGTAAGCCTTGGCAAGGTTTGCCTTTACGGCGTCAGATTACCATTTCGCAGGATCAGGTCCGAACACTCGAACAATCTGGCTTAGTGAAACAAGCATCCAGCCTCTACGCCAAGTGGGATGCGAATGTTACCAATGAAAAAGGACAAAATCTGACGCGTTTCGTTAGTGGCATTGATTCCCACTACTTCTCTTTAGTTAAGAGAAAGTTAGAGCAAGGGTCGCGAGACCTATCGCCCAGTGATATTGCCAACCATACGCGAGTTGTGATCTTAGGAGACCAAATCGCGAAGATGGGGGATATACAGATAGGTCAAATAACCAAAATTAATGGAATACCATTTTTAGTGGTAGGGATTATGACAGACGAAGATGCTGGCTTGTCGTTTGGTGACAGCCGTAGAGTCTTTATTCCTCATACCACTTATCTTGATCTGTGGGATGCTAAGCCGTGGTTGCTAATACTTAATCCTGTCGACGGTATGGATAGCACTGCCTTCCGACAAGCCATTGCTAATTTTTATGCCAAGAAATTGCACTTTGATCCGACGGACAAAGAAGCAATCCGCTTGCCGGATTACAGCGAAGGTGCGGCGGTGATTACAGGGATCTTCCGTGGTATCCAAATTTTCCTTGGTGCAAGCGGGGCCATGACCATGGCCGTGGGTGCTCTCGGTGTTGCAAATATCATGTTCCTATCAGTGACAGAGCGAACTCGAGAAATTGGTGTGCGCTTGGCGGTTGGTGCAACGCAAAAGTCCATACTCAGCCAATTTATCCTCGAAGGGCTCTTTTTGGTGGCTGTCGGTACCGCACTTGGCTTAATGGTGGCTTACTTGGTGGTTACACTACTTGGTTCAATTAGTTTGCCGGATTGGTTAGGTTTACCTGTGATTACTTCGGATTCCATTGCTTGGTCGTTATTCGTGACGCTGGTTTTGGCGCTTCTGGCGTCTTATTTCCCAGCTAGGCGAGCGTCGCGTCTCACCCCCGTAATTGCATTAAGTGCGAGGGCGTAATGATGTTGCTACCAATGAGACAAATCTTCCAAGAAATGGCAGCAGAAAAGCTGCGTTTGGGTTTGACCATTCTTGCTGTGGCATGGGCGACCTTGTGTATCGCTGCAATGTTGGCCGTGGGCGAGGGAATTCGTCAGGGCGTATTGAGAACCGCGCAGAATGGGAATGGGAACCTGATTTACTTAACTGGAGGCATGGCGAGTGTCGATCACGGTGCGTTTCATCAAGGTAAGTTCTTAACTTTAAATGTAGATGATACCGAGGTGATTGAAGTCTTACCTGAGGTGAAAAGTATCGCGCCAACCGCTGTATGGGATGAACGGGTTACGGTTGGTGACCGAGGTTCTTGGCAAGAGCCACTTGCTGTCACGACAGACTTTGCCGACATGACTAAATTAACCCCGATGGACGGAGGTCGTTGGTTAAATCCCCTTGACCAAAAAGAAATGCGTAAGGTGGTTGTTCTTGGCTACTTACTTGCTGCGGACTTGTTTAATCCTAATAAAGACTTCAGTTGGCTTACGCCAGTGACACTAAAAACCAATCCTGTAGGGAAAAAAGTGAAGATTGGCAGCGAAGTGTTCACCGTAGTCGGTGTGTTGGAAAAAAATAGTGCTGAAGTTGAGCAAGGTGATCAAATTAATTACGCCAGTTTTGTACCGCTAGCCACATGGCAACGCTTTCATACTAACGGCGATATCGGAGGCATCAATGTCGAACCTCAAGCCCATGCGGACCGTGAAACACTGGCAAAGACTATTCGCCAAGTTATCGCGCGTAAACACGGTGCCAGTGTGAGTGATAAGCAAGTTGTTCAAGTCAAAGACATGTTTCTTAAACAGAAAAGCATGCAACAGTTCTTGGTTGGTTTACAAAGTTTTCTCGGCATCATTGGTTTTGTCACGCTTGCCGTGGCGGGCTTAGGCATTGCGAACGTAATGTATGCCACGGTAAAACGGTCCACTAGAGATATTGGCGTTCGTATGGCAGTCGGTGCAACGCCTACAGCCATTCGTCTTCACTACCTAGTGCAATCACTGATGACCATGATGCTCGGCGGTGTACTGGGGTTAGGTGTGACGTATGCGATTGTATCGGCAATCAGCGCTATAAATCTTGAGGGCAACACTCTGTATGAACGCCTTGGAAAACCGATCCCCGAGCTATCTTGGATTGTGGTTGTGATTGTGATTTCCACCTTAGTGTTTATTGGCGTCGCATCTGCTTGGCTGCCTGCCAACCGAGCCGCAAAAGTGAGCCCGTTGGAGGCGCTGCAAAGTGAATAATAAGAATTCTGGAGAGAAAATGTCGAACGCCCCATTGGTTGAGCTGACTAACATTTGTAAATACTACGCAAGCGGAGAGGCGGAAGTACGTGCGCTAGACGGCGTCGACTTGACCATCAACCAAGGTGAATTTCTTTCCATTCTTGGTCCGTCGGGCTCAGGCAAGTCGACTCTTATGAACATGCTGGGCTGCCTAGATAAACCTACCGATGGCCAATACCAATTGGGTGGTCAAAACGTCGCAAGTT
Organism: Vibrio campbellii CAIM 519 = NBRC 15631 = ATCC 25920; assembly: GCF_002163755.1. NCBI lineage: Bacteria > Pseudomonadati > Pseudomonadota > Gammaproteobacteria > Vibrionales > Vibrionaceae > Vibrio > Vibrio campbellii. The sequence continues at coordinate 2,168,147 of NZ_CP015863.1, read as the reverse complement.
TACGCCCAAACGAGCTAGCCGGTATTCGTAACCAAAAGATAGGCTTTGTCTTCCAAAGCTTTAACTTGTTGGAATACGCGACAGCATTGGATAACGTCGCACTGCCGTTGGTTTACTCTGGCATAAAATCCAAAGAACGTCGCCAGCGCGCCACTAAATTGCTAGAGCAAGTCGGGCTAGGGGATCGCCTCGACCACAAACCCAACCAGCTTTCTGGTGGTCAAAAGCAGAGAGTGGCGATTGCAAGAGCCTTGGTCAACGATCCACAAATCATCTTAGCGGATGAGCCAACGGGGGCATTGGATTCAAAATCTGGCGCAGAGATTGAAGCCTTGTTCAATCAACTCCACGCTGAAGGTAGAACCTTGATCATCGTGACGCACGATAACGCCCTTGCAGAGCGCACCAAGCGCATCATCACCATTAAAGATGGTAAGGTGATTTCGGATAGAGTGCCGCAGTAACCGTCTCTATGTTTGTTAAAACTCAACGCATAGGGAAATAAAGCTCGGAGGGCAATGGTAGTTGCGAAAATCATCATTGCCCTCTACTCACACAGAACCACTACAACGATTTCTTTGCCTCAAAAATACACCCGTCCCAAATCTCTTCAAACAAGCTCTCTGATCAAATCAACAAAACAACGACCATGACTAACAGCCCAACTTCATCGCTTTGGTTAACCTTGCAGCATACAAAAATAAACAACGAAAGCAGGTAGTTATGCAAGGTATTACTAATATTTCCTCTATCAGTGGACCAATCATCTCTGCACCAGTCAGCCAACCACAAAACCAAGGTCACCTTGGTGGCTTGAGTGCAAGCACGCAAATGACGCCAGATGCCATTCGCAACTTGATGCTGCAACAGATGAGTAGTGGTGCTACCGCAAACCCAGCACCAATCAGTTCGTTCTCTCTGCAAAGTGCGACACCAGAACAAAGCGCAGAGCCTCGCTCAAAGCTACAAAACTTCAAAACAGCGGTACAAACACTGGGCGATCGTATTTTGCACGCTCTGGTTAGCGCTAAAACCGCTTCATTGCGTAACTCGGCAGCAAAACACAACGGCGAAGTGACCATGAAGGTCTCTCAGGTAACGGGCAGCATCAAAAACGCCATCCTAAAAGACACCAACACCTCTGGCGGATGTTGTGAAGCACTGAGCGCTCACTGGATGAAGGCACGAGCAGAAGGCTCTAACCTTGGTGAACAGCTATTTCAATCAGGAACGGCAAGCGACAAAGGTAAGCTGAACAAAGAGACAATGGAGTCTGTCGCGCAACTGCAAACCGATGGCATGGTGGGTTATGACCAAGAAGCGATCACAGAAGGTTGGCTAAGAAGCAACAACATCGAATCGCCTTACCGAGAACTTGGTGCATTATCACGTGTGCATGGACAAACAAGCCGTGGCCGAAATGGTGCCGCAGAGCTTGCAGCGAAGATCGTTGATAACGGCCCAAAAACATCGCTATTGAAGAAGATTGGCCTAGAAGGTCCAAGTAATGCACACGCCGTTGCCGCCGCGGTAGATGGGGAAAAAGTGACCTTCTTTGACCCGAACTTCGGTGAGTTTTCTTTCCCAAGCAAGGAAGATTTCACCAGCTGGTTTGTTCAGGATTTCTGGCACAAATCAGGCTACGACCTACCGAAATTCGGCTTATCGGGAGAATTCAGCATCGTTAACTTGGAGGCTAACTACTAATGACAACCACATTCGATCACCTAGTTAAACACTTTTTCGAAAAGAACGGCCTAGAGAATCCAACCGCGCAAGATGGTATCTACAGCCTGTTGATTGACCAAAAGTATCAACTTCATTTCACGCATCAGAATGAAGAGTGGATGGTACTATATGCAGAACTTGGTGAGGCAAACCCGATATCAGAGCAGCTGGCAAAGAGCAATATCTTTGGTGAATACTGGCCTGCGCACATTGTGTCGCATCAGGAAAACAGCGCCGTTTTATGGTCGCAACAACCGATGGCGATGCTAAATGTGGCAGCGTTAGAGGCGTGGACAGAGTGCTTTATTCAAGATCTTATTGAAAAGCAGGCGGCGATTTCTGGTGTAGAGCCAACGCCAGCAAGCGCAGAGCCAACCAATATCCGACCTCATATGATCTCGGTGTAAACCCTAGAATCTAAATTTATAGGGCTAAGTAACGCCCGCATGGTTGGGCGTTACTTGTTTGTGGTTTAAGCGCGGCTTTTAGCCAGTAGCTGGTCCACTTTTCCTTTTGCGGTTTTACTTACCGTCTGCATAAACTTAAAGCTTGGCGCTGCAATGCCCGATTGCTCAAGCTCTTCTACCATCAGCAACCACAGTTTTGCCGTTACCTGTGCATCGGCTAACGCGCGGTGGAATACACCATTGTTTTCAATGTTCTTATAACGAACCAACTCACCCAACTTGTGTGACGGCGCATCTTGAATCAGGCGTCTTGCCACCAATAAAGAACACGCGAACTCGCCAGAATAACCGCAGTCGATTCGCTCTAGCTCTGCATCCAGAAAGCGTTTATCGAACGACGCGTTGTGCGCAATAAGATTCTCACCTGCAATAAACTCACTGAACGATGCCATCACTTCATCGCAGCTCGGCGCGGTGCGTAGCATGTTATTGGTAATGCCAGTGTAGCCCTCAATAAATGAGCTCACACGAAAGCCAGGATTCATAAGTTGCTGAAAACTATCGACCACCTCACCATCAACGATCTTTACCGCACCGATTTCAATCGCGCGATCACCCATATTCGGAGACAGACCTGTGGTTTCAAAGTCGAGTACGACAACGGAGTTAGCTTTCGGCATGAAGTTTTCCAACTGAACAAAAAGGCGTAAGAGTATCGTGGAAGTGAAGCAAAAAACACTAGAGTGTAGCTTTAATGAGTATTTGAGTAATGCAATAGGGAGTTGATTAAGGGCTGAGACGTTCGGCTTTCAAATTAAAGTCTTACAAGAGATAGTGGAAATGTCGAATCATCAATACAGAGGCTGGTCAGAATCTAGCAGCCCTCATTTTAAGCTCTATCTTTGTTTCATTAGGAATAAAGTACCCAGTTAGTTAGATAAACAACCCCCCATACCAAGGAAGTCAAAAGGATGGTTAGTGCCACGATAGTAGATACTTTCCTAGTTAAGCTGGGCTTTTCAAAAATTGCACCTTCTTTTTCTCGTACTCTCTTCTCTTCATCAAAGTGCCATTTAACAGCGAAGTAACCACCTATACCCAGCACAATTAGCTTTAGAGCTCCAGCAAAGTAAGGAAAGAAATTTGCCCAATTACTACCCATGATTCATCCTTATCAAGTACAAAATTTCAAAACAATATAATACTATATTATATTTGATGTTTCCTAACTTAATGATATTCACTTTTGTGAAAAATTAGGTTTTGCGGTAAATAGTACTAAAAATGAATTTAAATAAACTTTAAAGGTACAGGTTTTTTACCCATTTTCGTTACGATACTAATGAATTTATATGTCTATGTAGACCTAGGGTTACGGTGTTTTTTATTAAATTTAATCGGCGGAAGTACGCTTAAATTACTAAACGTACATTGTTTAAGTTAAAAAAGCCCAGAATTTTTCTGGGCTTAGAACTATATTATAGAGGTTGTTGTTCTATATAATTTCTAGCCTTGTAATGTTTCAACTAGAAACTTTATATCGCTTTCCTAAGACGAATTGATTTTGGCGTTACTTCTATTAATTCGTCACTATTAATCCAAGTTAAAGCTTGCTCTAAGCTTAAACTCATGATCGCTTTCATAGCATAATTTTTATCAGCTACTGTTCTCCACATTCTTACAAGGTTTTTACCTTGACGGCAATTCACCCAAAGGTCGGCATCGTTAGAGGCAGCTCCAATGATTTGCCCTTGATATACTTGTTCACCGTGGTTGATCATTAATCTGCCGCGCTCCTGTATTGAAGATAGGGAATAGATTAAAGCTTTTCCAAGACCGTTTGAAACCAGAACACCTTCGCGTCTGCAACCGATATCACCAGCGATTTTTTTACCATAGCCAACATCTTCTTTATGAATACTTGCAGATCCTTCCGTCAAGCTTAATAAAGAATGCCTGATCCCCAATAACCCTCTCTTAGGTCCAAGAAATAGCAACCGTTGGTGACTATCATCAAGCGGTTGACTATGTTCAAACTGCGCTTTGCGGTAAGCCATTTCTTCGATAACTTTTCCCATAAACTCATTTGCGCAATCAACATAACATTTCTCGTAGGGCTCCTTTTTATCCCCTGCATCTGACTTCATTAGGATTGTTGGGCGTGATACGGAAAACTCATATCCCTCTCGGCGCATACTCTCAATCAATACTCCAAGGTGTAACTCACCACGACCTGAAACCTCATATACGCCAGCTTCTTTTGCCTCAGCAACGTGCAGAGAAACATTATGTGAAGCTTCAAGGTATAATCGTTCGGCTAGTTCACGAGATTGTAGAACCTTACCTTCCAAACCTGAAAAAGGAGAATCGTTAACGCTAAATTTTACCGAAACAGTAGGCGTATCTATCTCCAGAGCATCAAGATCAACATGGTGACCTCTTGAGGTAACAATGTCTGAAATCGAAATATCAGATATACCTGTTATCGCGATGATATCGCCTGCAACCCCGAAATCAACAGCGACACGACTCAACCCTTGTTGATGATAGACTTCTTTAATTTGACAAAAACGTGCATTTTGACCGGGTGCATTAACAGCAACTTTCTGGCCTCGATAAAAAGAGCCTGAAAGTACACGACCAATACCAATCAAACCAAGATACTCTGAATAATCAAGCTGATGAATTTGAACAATAGGTTCAGCATCCTCCAAAATTGCGGGCGGCATAACATTATCGACTAGCATATCGAGCAGTGGTTCCATACCATCATCAGTATTGGCTAGGCCGAAAGCGTCGTAAGCAACCCCATTTTTAGCTGAACAAAAAACCGCTGGGAAGTCTAGCTGCTCACAGTTCGCACCAAGTGTCACAAACAAATCATAGAGCTGGTCAATTGCTCTTTCAGGTTGAGCCTCAAATCGATCGACTTTGTTTACCGCCACCAAAAGCTTTAAACCTTTATTAATCGCTTTTTGAGCAACAAAGCGTGTTTGCGGCATTGGACCTTCTACTGCGTCAACGATGACCAGTACGGCATTTGCCATATCAATCACTCGCTCAACTTCACCGCCGAAATCAGCGTGTCCAGGTGTGTCTATAATGTTAATCCTCACGCCTTTCCAATCGATAGCTGTGACTTTAGATAAAATAGTGATGCCTCTTTCTTTTTCTTGAGCATTACAGTCCATCACTAGTTTTTGAGTACACTCGCTTCGTGTTAATGCATCAGCTTGTCTTAATAGTTGATCTACAAGTGACGTTTTGCCGTGATCAACATGAGCAACAATCGCAATATTACGAATGTCATTAGTATTTAACATTTTGTTATCCCCACATCGATTTGATGGAGCTATCTTATATAAGTATTTAAATAGTTAATATCGACATTTAGACTTTAAATGTACAAATAGAGACAAGTGAGAAATGTGACGTGAAGCGTAGTAAAAGATTAAAAAGGGGATTATTTCAATCGCCTTGCGGATTATTTGCTATCGGATTATCACTTAGAGTGATTGCGATGGAGGAAAGATCTAAGCTATGAAAGCTGAAGTAGTGATACAGAGTCAGAATAGCAACTTCGGTCAGGTAAATTTTTATTCTGATTTTTATAATTTCAGGTTAATGCTTAGACAGAGAGAATTAGCTTATGCAGAACACACCACTTTTAGACTCAGAAACCTCCATTGCTCGCTATGATGGTATTATTTCAACGATCTCGAGGTTTAGTGGAAAAGCTCCTATCAATGAATTGACGCGACGTTTTGAAAAAATACTAAATGTCAACCCGTGGATTACCTCAACACTAATTAGTAAGATTGATGATAAGATCCAATGCCAATATAAAGAAGATATCACTGATTTTTCACCTTGGTTTACAATTTATAATATCAGCGACTTACTCAATCATAATGATACCATTGATAAACTACTAGAAGTTATCGCAAAAGGAGAAAAAAGAGAGTTATTGGACGAGCTTTATCTTTTACCAACAGATCAATGCATAAATACCGATGCCAAGTTAGTTAAGTTCAGTGTCGTGGTAGATGAAGAAAATAATGAATTTATAATAATATTTTCGATGAATCATATCATCGCTGATGGTGCGAGTTATTATAAACTTTTAAACTCCATAAGTTTCGATGAAGATATTCCTTGTTTAAATTTCGAGAGAAAGCAGGACTTTACAAGGTTAGGCTTTGAAAAAAATCATATTATGGGAAGCAAAAAAAGAAAGCTGCATTTTTTTAATAAGAATATTAATCTTGACTTAATTGGTGAAATTAAGACTAGGGAGAATTCTATATCACCTGATGATTGGATATCACATCATGATATTATAGCTTCCATGTTTTTTGATGCCGTGAAATCTGATGTATCAATATATCCTGTAAATGCTAGGCCACATGTTGGTTACTTAAATCAACTGGATATTGGGAACTATATAAAGCCAATTGTTTTTAAGGCTGGCAACTCAATAGGACCGAAAGGTATACGTAGGGCTTTAAATAAATTTAAACAAAATCCTGAAGATAATGAATCTTGTAAAAATATAGCTGTTCATAACTCATTAGGTCCTAAGGAATCTTTCATTGAAAATAGTGATAGTAAAGCAGTTCTGACAAGTTGGGTTCAGAGTTACAAACAACTTTACTTAGGAGATGACTGTTCTTATCGTTTTCATATACCTCTTAAACCAAGTTACTTACATGGTGAATCCGTAGGTGAAATTGATCATCTCGCCATTTTATTTTGTTTTAATTCGACGACATGGAAGTTAGTAGGAATGACTTCTAAACCTGAATGGTTAGACGATCATCCACTTTTTTCTAAAATTTAGCTTTCACTATTATGGATATTGTTTTTATTATTATCTGAATGCTTTTTTAGTACAGGTATACAGATTTTTGTAATTAACTCTGACTCTGGAACAAATAGAGGAGAGTTAATATGTTCAAAGAGAATGGGAGCAGGCATTGCTTCCCATTCAGTTTTTGGTAGCCATTCAGTAACAATTTTTGTGATTGCATGGATAAAGCCATGAATTTCTCTTTGCCCAACATAGTTCAGAACAGCATAATAGCCTTCAGGAATGACGTTGGAGAATATGCCAAGGTCATTTTCTGGTACTTTACAATCAATTGTAAATGCAAAGTCACATCGATACTCAGAACTAGCACCCTCCAGAGGATTCGAATAAGGCATAGTAATAAACGATCCTGCCTCAGTTTCGTTAAGGTAATTACTTTTAACCAACCATGATAACAAAGTATCAAAAGTTCTCATGCCCTCTAGGTACTCTCCCTTGTGAGTTATCATTACGCATTTTCTACTATGGTACTTTTCGATATTAACATCAAATTCTTTTTCTCTTACGGGAATTCTTATATTAAATTTATGTCCCCAGCTTGACCATTGTGGATTTTTTCTAAAATCTGTAGGTGTTTGGTTGAATAAACGTAAAAATGCACGACTAAAAGCTTCTGGGCTTTCAAAACCTGCAGAAAGTGCGATGTCAATTATTTTAAGTTCTTTAAAATATGCTAACTTAAAAGATGCGCAACGTAGTCGAGAAAGTAATATGTATCGGTGTGGGCTGACACCAACGATAGATTTGAATACTCTTTGAAAGTGATACTTTGATACTCTTGCTACATCACTTAATTCTTGGAGTGAGTAGCTTTTATCTGGCTCACTGTCAATTAAATAACAGACTGAACTAATTCTGTTTTCAATAGTTCTTGCTTTCACGTAATTCCTTCTGATACTAATTTTTATCATCACTAATTATAACATAAATTCACCAGTTAAAATGAAATTTTTACATTTTGGTTTCATTTTTAATTATTAATCTTTGTTAAAATTAATGATGATTAATTTTTATAAAACTATTTTATTTTTAATCTGTGATTTTTAGTATGCTCATTTGATCTTTTTTGTGAAGGCTTTTCTTAGTAAAACATACGAAATCACAGACTGTAATAACGAACATAAAACTAACAGTAACCAAATTATATTTTCATTAAAGTACGGCTGATTACTAAAGTAATAAATAAGACCTATCAACACTACCATACGGATTGCTGCGCTTATTAAAGTTGGAATAGTATTTCCTAAAGCTTGAAACATACCGTTCATAGTGAATATTAACCCTAGTATTGGGAAGCTCAATCCAACATATTGCAAGTAAGAAGAAGATGCTGATATTACAGATAAGTCATTGCTAAAATACTTTGGGAGCCAAGAGGGGAAGATAAAGCATATTATCGAAGAAATCGAAAGTAAAATTGTCGACATCATCAATGTAATTACAAATGTTTTTTTTACTCGATCATGTTTCCCAGCAGCATAATTCTGGCCAGCTATAGATGGACATGCAAAAGCAATAGCCATGGCTGGAAGTAAGATGGACTCACCAATTTTACTACCAAGACCGAACCCTGCCTGTTGAAGCGCACCAATGAGATTTAATGCCCAATATATAGCTCCTGTCGTAATAAAGTAAATCAGAAAGGTAATACCTGACGGAAAGCCCACCTTAAAAATACGTCTAAATACATCCCAATTTGACCTTATTAATTTCAAATCTATCTTAAGGCTCTTCAGTCTAAAGGTTGAGTAATACAAGGCTAGAAGCAAAGCGCTTACACCTGATAAAAAACTGGCTAGAGAAGCTCCCGAAACTCCCATTCCTGGTATGTAGTTTTTGATTCCATTAATAAATATTGGTGTAAGGCAGACATTAAATAGCTGAGAAATTATATTAATATATAGGAATGGTTTTGCTAAACCTATAGCGTACATTGGAGCTACTAGGGATGTGTAGATTACCTGTAACGATAAAAAAGGAATAAACCAAGTCAAATAATCCTTGGCTCTTAAGTATGTTTCTCTATCATCAACCACACTGCTAAGGTAACTGTCAATAAAAAGCTCGCCAGCGATTAGAACAATTATAGAAAATATCAACCCGTAAAATATACCATGGCTATAGATTTTGTTGGCATCTTCGAAATCTTTACGACCAACAGCATGAGATACAATAGTCACTAAACCCGTAAATAGCGTCTGAGTTATCAGCATATTTATAAAGGATATATTTCCTGATGTTGCGACGCCTGCCAGCGCAGAGCCGCCAAGTTTCCCTACAAAATAAACATCAACTAAGTTTGTTAATGTCTGAAAAATCATGTTGATTGCAATAGGAATTGCCATTATTAAAATGTGTTTATGCAAACTACCCTGTGTAAAGTCTTTCAATTGTCTGCCTTTATAGTTTAAATGTTGCTTTTGGTCTCTTTAATTTACATCCCCTTACTGTTGTCACAATAAGAACTAATATTAAAGAATTAACCATTCCTTTTGTGATTGAATTATAAACCTTGGTAAAATTAAAATCCTGACCCATGTTGCTATTTGTATTGTTTAAAATGCGCTTTGTTCTTCGCCGTTTTTGAAATGAGCCTATTAAATACGTCTTTCCCTTGTAAATATAAAGAACCAGTTTTGGATGACTTCAGGGTATATTGTCATACTAATTATGTGGAATTACATGCATGGTTTGGGTGTTTTTTAGTCAATTATTAAGGGTGATTTAAGACAGTTACTTATAAGGCTTATATGAAACTTTGTCAGATATCTTATTCTTATAGGTTCAAAGCCTTGTTGTTCGGGGACGCGAGTAAGGCTCAATTGATAAAAGTAATTGACTTGTTCTCGTGCTTATATTTTCTGTGTGAATGACTTTTCGTCTAACACTATTCTCGATTAATACAGCAAGGATATATGCACTATGCGTGGCTTCACGAAAAAAACCTTATTTTTCATGGCTTTTATTATGATGTTTTTCTGTAAAATCACTATTTTGTTTCACAGGATGTTGCTCTTTTTATCGCTATTAAGCACAAAGAATTTATGGTTTAAGTTTAAATATTTTACTTGTAATTTTCATGTGCAGGCGTATTTTTAGTCATTATCAATTGAATTTTTACAGCGAGGGTTATTTATGTCCGTTATTCCTGAAAGTTATGTTAACTATAAATCGACTCCAACATTCAATACTGACAACATTCCTAAAATGTTCCTCCACTTGCATAATACAAGGGAGGGGGTTTTTGGTAAGATTAATGTTATCAATGGTTCTTTAAAGTTCTACGGTTTCAGTGGAAGAAGAGGTGATGTGGAACAGGAAATAGTGATCGTTAAAGGAGAGTCGGTAATCGCGCCTCCAGAGTATTGGCATAAAGTCGAGTTCATGACAGAGGATACAAGCTTTCGCGTAGATTTCTACGCACACAAAGATTCAGACATTGCTATCGAAAGTCTCTCAGAGCGCAGTGGCAACTGATTTTTAATAGGCCAACGGCGTTTAGGATTATCGTTTTTTCAAATTCAGGTAAGATTTACCGCATAAGCATCTCTAACGGATTGCTAACTAAAGACACTTATACTGCTGTAAAAATTTAAACTATATTTGCTAGTTTTCATCGTTGGTCTTAAGTCTAATGTTCATTGTTACCATCTTAATAAAAAAGATAAAGCGTACGGCCATCCCTGATGGTATCAAATTTACCTTCACAACTGGTTTCGTTAATTAATATACTTTCTAACTTCCTCCGCCTTCAGGCTCAACCTGCTTCTCTGCTCCCTGATTCCCCCATAGCATTCGCAGAATATGAATTTCTCTCATACTCAATGTGAAGCATTTCCAATGTCGTTACAACTTTCTAGAAGGTATAAAAAAAGTCGCTAGACATTCGTTAGCTTTTATCAAGGGAAAGGATACCAATTCATTATGAATAACGATTTCAACTTTGCTATTAAGAGCATCCGTTTTGATGAGAATTACCAACCATCAGACAGCACGCGCATCACGACCAACTTTGCCAACTTAGCTCGTGGTGACAGCCGCCAAAATAACCTTCGTAATGCACTGCGTATGATCGACAATCGTTTTAATGCCTTGGCACATTGGGATAACCCAAATGGCGATCGTTACAGTGTCGAGTTGGAAATCATCTCTGTGGATATGGATATTCAAGGCAGTGGTGAAGCGTTCCCTTCTATCGAAGTGCTTAAAACCAACATTGTTGACCGCAAAACCAATGAACGTATCGAAGGTATTGTCGGTAACAACTTCTCTTCTTATGTGCGTGATTACGACTTTAGCGTTCTGCTTCTAGACCACAATAAAGACCAGCCTCAATTTAGTATTCCTGCTGATTTTGGTGAGTTGCACGGCAAGCTGTTTAAAGCGTTCGTGAAGTCGGAATCGTACCAACAACATTTCCAAAAGCCGCCAGTGATTTGCTTGAGTGTATCGGACAACAAGATTTACCGCCGTACTGACAACCAGCATCCTGTGTTGGGTTTTGAATACCAGCCAAACGAATCGTCACTGACTGAGCAGTACTTCAAAAAGATGGGCTTGCAAGTGCGCTACTTTATGCCGCCAAACAGTGTTGCTCCGTTGGCGTTTTACTTCTTCGGTGACTTGTTGAATGACTACTCGAACCTAGAGCTGATCAGCACAATCAGTACCATGGAGACGTTCCAAAAAATTTACCGCCCAGAGATTTACAACGCGAACGCGGTAGCCGGCCAGTGTTACCAACCGAACTTGAAGAATCTCGATCACTCGTTAACCCAAATCGTTTATGACCGCGAAGAGCGCAGCCAGCTTTCGAAAGAGCAAGGGAAGTTTGCTGAGGAGCACTTCATCAAACCTTATCAAGCGATCCTTGAGCAATGGTCAGCAAATTACGCGTAATCGAAAACGATAATCTAGAAGGGAATGACGATGAAAACACTATTACCAACTTCAACGGCGGGCAGCTTACCTAAGCCTTCTTGGCTTGCTCAACCAGAGACGCTTTGGTCACCGTGGAAACTGCAAGGCGAAGAGCTAATTGATGGCAAACGCGATGCGCTGCGTGTTTCTTTACAAGTGCAAGAACTGGCAGGGGTCGATATTGTCAGCGATGGAGAACAAACTCGCCAACACTTTGTGACGACCTTTATTGAACACCTTAGTGGCGTAGACTTCGAGAACCGCAAAACCGTGACCATTCGTAATCGCTATGACGCGAGTGTACCGACGGTGTTTGGCCCTGTGAGCCGAACTAAACCTGTGTTTGTGGAAGATGCGAAGTTCTTGCGTCAGCAAACCAAACAGCCGATCAAATGGGCGCTTCCGGGGCCAATGACGATGATCGATACGCTGTATGATGATCACTACGGTAGCCGAAAAAAACTGGCTTGGGAATTCGCAAAGATCCTTAACCAAGAAGCTAAAGAGCTTGAAGCGGCAGGCGTCGACATTATCCAATTTGATGAGCCCGCATTTAATGTGTTCTTTGATGATGTGAACGAGTGGGGCATCGCGTGTTTAGAGCGCGCCATTGAAGGGCTAAAGTGCGAAACCGCAGTGCATATCTGCTATGGCTACGGCATCAAAGCCAACACGGATTGGAAGAAGACGCTGGGCTCTGAGTGGCGACAGTACGAAGAGGTATTCCCGAAGTTGCAGAAATCCAATATCGATATCATCTCACTTGAGTGTCACAACTCGCGCGTGCCTATCGAACTACTAGAACTGATTCGCGGCAAGAAGGTGATGGTTGGCGCAATTGATGTGGCAACCAACGAGATTGAAACACCAGAAGAAGTTGCAGAAACACTGCGCGAAGCACTTAAGTACGTCGATGCCGACAAACTTTACCCATGCACCAACTGCGGCATGGCGCCTCTCTCTCGTGAAGTTTCAACTGCTAAGCTTAATGCACTCAGCGCTGGCGCAGAGATTATCCGTAAAGAGTTGGCGGGCTAGTATCGAAATTGATCTTCGATACGGAGGCTTAAAACAGGGTCTTTCCAGCGAGTCTAGACGAGACTAGGAATCTACTAACAACTCGCTGGGGCATGGTTCTAACTTCCGAACTTCACAGCTCTCGGTGAGTAGATCCTGAATCACCTCCTCCCTCGTTGTTCAGGATGACGTACGTTGGTAGATACGTTGCTCACGATGTTCTTATATGTGGTATGTATCCAAAGTTGGGTCATTCCAGCGAGTCTAGACGAGACTAGGGATCTGCTCACCTCTCGCTGGGAAATGGCGATAACCTCAGACCTTAACAGCACTTTGTGGGTAGATCCTGAATCACCTCGTTCCTCGTTGTTCAGGATGACGGACGGTGGTACATTCTCTTTATTCAAACGCTTGAGTATATTCACCTTCAAGCGGCTCATAGGAGATGAGAATGTTATCGAAAAATTCCACCGGTCTGATTGTTGTCGATGTGCAAGGTAATTTGGCAACGCTCATGCACGAAAGCGAAGCACTGATTGAAAGCACCACCAAATTAGTCAAAGGAGCGAAAGCACTTAACTTGCCCATCCTATGGCTGGAACAAAACCCAGAACGCTTGGGGCCAACGGTTGAGCCGATCCGCGAAGTGTTAGCGAAGGACCATTTGCCGATCGCTAAACACACTTTCGATGGTTGCAAAGAACCGACATTCAAGCTCGCGGTAGAAAACGCCAAAGTCGATACTTGGCTAGTTTGTGGTATCGAGGCGCACATTTGCGTGTATCAAACCGCGGTGTCGCTGCGTCAAATGGGCTACCGAGTGGAACTGGTGACGGATTGTGTCTCTTCCCGAACGCCAGCAAACAAAGCGTTAGCGCTGGCAAAACTGACTGCGAATTGTGTTGGCCTTACAGGCGTTGAGATGTGTTTGTATGAAATGGTAGAAGATTGCCGAGCACCAGAGTTTAAAGAGATCTTAGGGCTGATTAAGTAGAGAATAACGGATTAGAACGCCAATCACGGTAGAGGTAAAGATGGAACTGAGAGCGTTTGAGCATGAAGACTATGAGACTCTGATTCAATGGATTGATTCAGACAAATTGAATTACCAATGGGGTGGGCCGAATTTTCATTATCCTCTGGATCATCAACAAATCAGCCTCCATTGTGCGAGACCCGAAGTGTTTCCATTTCTCCTTGTTTGCGATGGGAAGAAGGCGGGTTATGTTGAGTTGTTCAAAGTATCGGACGCCCATTTCCGTATTTGTCGTGTTTTTGTTGCTGATGCGTTTCGAGGGCAAGGCCTTGCGAAAGTGATGCTAACGCAACTTATCGTACTATCTCAAACTCAGCATCAGGCTGGTGTATTGTCATTGGCAGTCTTCGTGCGTAACACCGTCGCCAAGAATTGTTATGAATCTCTTGGGTTCGAAGTGACTTCTCACGAATCAGGAACCCGTTCTTTTGATGGGGAGGCATGGGATTTGTTATTGATGGAAAAGCGTTTGTAGCTATCTATATTAAATATATTTTCACCTACCTTTCTCCCCGCCTATTTTGTAATTCGCTCCCTTGGCAATCGAGTGCCAAGGGACGCATAGTTTTTGAGTGCTGAGCTTTCGTCTTTTGACGTGTTTGGCCCTAGCGGTTGTTATCAGCGCTGTCATTCTCCGGGAAAAGTGCCGCTTGCGTTTCTTCCAGCCCTTCAGGGGTGTATTTATAACCTTTGCCGATACTCATGTTTTTGTATTTCACCAATATCTTTTCAATGATCAGAGATTGAATGCGAAGGGCATCTTTACCTAGTTTTTGTGCAATAAACTCACTCAGTGTTTGTATGGTCACGTTATGGAATTTTGGCTCTGTACCTTTCCCCATGTCCGTTTGGACTTGGACTACGAGATCTTTTTCCTTATTGGCGATCTGAGTCAGGTGTTCCTTAAACTTTTCGTTGTAGATGTCGGAAGTAGCGTTTAGGCGTAGCTTGTTAATTCTCGGGTATTGGATTTTTTGTGCATCTTGCAGTTTTAACTTTAACTCTTTAAACTCAATGGACTTATCTTTGTTGATGCTTTCAAAGAACTTCATATCGTTGGAGACATCGATATCTTCTGAAGAGGAGATAAACGCAGGGTCAAACAGTACATTGGTGTTTAGCATCGTAAATTGTTCGATAGGGCGTCCTCTCACTTTATCTGACTCGACCATGGTTTTCTTCGGTGCCTCTGACCCTTTTTCGTAAGTGTCTCCGCTGGTTGAACCGAGTGAAAAATACAGAGTGGTATCATCTTTGACTTTCGATGTGGCTTGCTCGGCTGCAGAGATTAGGTCCATGTCAGACATCAACACATTGCAGTCCATCATGGTGACTTTTTTGAACTGATTTTGTTTGCAAAAATCGACAACGGCTTTTCTTGTCGCACCAAATCCAACCGTTCCTGATTCGAATTCCCAGCCTACGAGACCAACTCCCGCATCACGTAAGTATGCTCCCATCTGTTCATCGTATAGAGCTAGCTCACTTTGATGCACAAACAAGTACACGGGGCGACTCGTACCTTCTGTATACCAATACAGCTCTTGGAGCTTCTCTTTTATCAGAAACTGTTGTGGCATGCCGACTGAAGGAACGATCAAAGCGGTGCCAGTGGAGGATTGCGGGGCAATTCTTTCCTCAAAGTGGGAGGCCGTAGGTAAGCTGGCATTCTGGCTTTGTTGTCGAGTTTGTCTCGGGCTCTGGTCATTGATCTGACGACGATAGTAAACACGCTCCAACTCTCTACTGCGGTTGAGAATTTGATCGACAACGGCAGGCTCATACTTAAGTGCTCCCGTGTTATCGCTAACGACATAGCGATAGTTAAAGCGAATTAGGGCTTCTGGCCGCTTGTTTTTTACCTCGAGTTCACCGCTATTAACGTATGCCCACCAGTCCTGTTTAAAGGTGGTCCATGTCGCATTGTTTTCAGCATCTCGCTTGCGTTTAGCTGGTTCAGGATTTTGCGTGGTATTGAGCTGGTCGCTTTTTCTCTTTTGGGCTTTGTTTGAGGAAGAAGCCGCTTGATTATTGTCACCGTACATACGTATTTTCACTTCTTTTGAATATCGTCGAAGATAGTTTTTTTCGCTCTTGGTCGCGGAATGACAGACGATAGTGAATCGTCTTATTGGCCCGCAGGGATGCTGGTTATATGCGTCAGTTGCAATTCATCTTCGACAAAAGATACCGTGATGCGCAGCAGTCTGTTTTCGATTTTTTGCACATTCAATACCGGTGTGTTTGGGGATAATCCAGCTTGGCTAAAGATGTTGATCACCGTAGAGGGCTGCGTTAAATCAGCATACTCTCCCCAAACATCACGTTGCGAATAGTTGCCCCATACATCACCAAGAGGGTAGGCATCACCAACGGAAAAGGTATCTTGAGGACAAGTTTGCTCAGAGTTGGCCTCTTCTTGGGGTTGCTCGGCCGCACTAACAGTCAATACATCGCCGACTTTGAGAGCGAGTGGATCACTTTCATAGTTCGGATTGAGCTTGAGTAGTGCTTTTGCCGACAAACCGTATTGAGGCGCAATGTCTGTCCACTGCTCTGGAGAGCCGTCGTCGTTGGTGCGGACTTTATGGTTTTGGGCTTGGCTTGTTTCGCTGGTGGATTGTGTGGCGGCTTGTTTTCGTGGCAACAAAGGCTGCTTCACAATGGTTTTGAGCGCATCGATATCAATGAATGTTGCGTTCTGTTTTAACCAAGCAGCATTGATTTCTGCAAGCTCATCATTGGTAAGTTTTTCTTGGCGATAGAAAATATGCTGGGGCGCGGCTTTTTTTCCTTCGATGGCAACCGGGACAAGCATGGCGTTGAATGTTTTTTTGCTGACGAGCTTGTCTTTGATGCCATGCGGGCTAGACTCAGTCATTTGCCAAGAGAACTTATCGTTGCCAAGGATAGCCATTTCATACATCAGCTTCCCATCATAGAAGTAATAATAAAACCCTTGTGCTGCCCACCCAAGTAAGCTCTTTGTTTCTACTGCTGGAATAAAAGGAATGAACTCCGCGTTAGTATATTCACTGCCAAGTGGTTTTGGTGTGATTGTGTATTTTTGCTGTAAGCCGATGTCTTGAAAAAGTTCGTGTAAAAGGGTTTTGTCTTCGGCTTCGAAGCATTCTGCTGTTAATACGGTACACGGTGATGGCTGTGTTTGTTCTAATTTTCCCCAGCGCTTAATAAGCGGTTCATTTGGCGTTTTCGCCAGAGAAAATACACCAGGCTGAAGCGTATTTAAGTCATCCTTTGGAGCATGAATCTTTATTCGGCATTCAAACTCAGCGGTGGCTTGTGATTGAGCGTCAGTTACGAGTGAGCTGTAGCTCGCCTGAGCACAGCTTTTTGAATGTGATTGGCTGCTAGCCGATGAGTACTGGTTTGCGCTGGAGCGATTACTTGACGGAGTTAGTGCGGAATCGATAAGTGGAGCGTAGCCAGCTCCCCTCACACGCTTTGATGCTGGACGCTTCATTGATATCGCCTCTTGGATTTAATTGGTGATAGCTTAGCGGCAATTAAACGAACGCACTATAGACAGAATAACCAATTCCATTTGCTTAGTTACTAAAACTGTAGGCATATCGAAAGTGATAGAGGTAAGGGTTTTAATGACAAAAAACGTTATTAATACAGGGCGAAAAGGGGAATAATTGATATTGATGATACTGAAGTATAACCATATTTCTGACTTATTTTAGCGAAGCATTATTAATAATTATTCACTAGCGCTATTGGAATATGAAAAGCACAGAACGCGCTTATTCAAACTCTCGCTGGTATCTTGGCAGCATGGATTCATTACCAAGTAATCCACCTTGATGGATGTAGATCAGTGTCTTGTCTTTATTTTCTGCCAACCACGGTTGCAAGCATTGCCACATGTATGGGTCGTACAGCAGATCGAATTCGAGGTTGGTCTGATCGTAGAGCGCGTTCCACGTTTCGTAATCGCTTTGATACAAACGTCCGAAATGATGCTTATCACGCACCGAGAGAATCGTTGGGTGGTTTTCACTTTCGAGTGTGTTGAATTGCTCAGTCAAGTATTCAGCATTGCCGACACAAGCGCAGGTGATGACCTCGATTCCGTGTGGCTTTAAGTGCTTGCTCAAATACAGAGCGGTTGTGCCCGTTCCTGATGGCAAGGCCACTACAAACTGCTTTTTGCCTTCAAGGCGTGTCCAATCAAGCAGTTCACGCGCCAGTTGTTTTACACCGGCTTCGGCAATCTTCGCTTTTCCGCCTTCAGGGACAACCAAGGTTGTATCGTCTAACCCACGCACTTGTTCAATGTATTCAGTGGGATGAAGGGGGGATTCGATCTCTTGCATTGCCGTGATGTTCATTCCTAAATCCAGCGCACCTCGATAGTTGCCGATTGGGGAATCTTTGAGCCAAGACGGGATATGTTGAACATAAAACTCAAAGTTCCAGCCTTTGATTTGCGCCAGAGCGGCAAGGGAGTACATCGCATTGGATTGAGCAGAACCGCAGCTGATGAGGGTTTTGATGTCGCTGTTCTGCGTTTCCATCAACGCCATAAACTTACGTGCTTTGTTCCCAGAGAAGTGAGAATGCAGCATGTCATCACGCTTAAGGAAAAAGGTGTGACCGTTAAAGTTGTGCTGAGTTATCGGGCTTTCAGAGAGTTTCATGCGACTACTGACGTGTCCAACCACGCGACCTTGCCGTTAAAAAGGGCGCGTAGTGTAACGCCAATAAACCCAGATAAAAAGTCCGTGTTTCAATACAACCTTTTCGATTATTCCTGATGGTCATTGGAGTCTTAAAAGGTTTCATACCCAATAAGGTTTGCAGCAGAAATGAACCAAACAGCATCACAACTCGCGTTTCTTCCTCAAGCCACGTAAACTACGCCGCTTATTTTCATTCAATCAGAAGGCTTGGTTTTGCAAACTCTAGAACAATTAAAAACAGGACAATTGGTAGGAATCAAACAACTGAAGTTGGCGCAAGGGCTAACTGAGTTTCCTATGGAAATTTTAGAGCTTGCAGAAACGCTTGAAGTGTTGGATTTATCCGGCAACGCACTGTCAGATTTACCTCCAGAATTGGAACAACTGACCAAGCTGAAAATCATCTTTGCTTCAAACAATCAGTTCACCCATTTGCCAGAGGTTCTGGGCAAGTTGCCAAATCTTGAGATGGTTGGGTTCAAAACCAACAAGATTAAAATGGTGAGTGAAGCCTCGCTGCCAAGCCAGTTGCGTTGGTTGATTCTGACGGATAATGAGATTGAAGTTCTCCCAAACAGCCTTGGTGAAAGACCGCGCCTAAGAAAACTGGCGCTGGCAGGCAACCTCATCAAGCAACTGCCAAACAGCATGGAAAACTTGGTCAATCTGGAATTGATTCGTCTGTCTGCTAACCAGCTTGAGCACTTCCCTGATGTGTTGATGAAGCTGCCCAAGCTGGCGTGGTTTGCTTTCGCGGGTAACCCATTTTGCAAGCATCCTTCTTCGCTAGACAGCGTGCCTAAGGTTACAACTGACAGTTACTCGCTTAACCACTTTCTCGGTCAAGGCGCGAGTGGGGTGATTTCTCATGCGAATTGGACTGACGCGCAGTATGAGTTCCCGAATGAAGTGGCGGTAAAAGTGTTTAAGGGTGAAGTGACCAGCGACGGCTTCCCGCATGACGAGCTTGAAGCGTGTTTGCAAGCAGGGCATCACAACAATTTGGTGAAATCCATCGCGCAGGTGGATGATGGTAATGAGCTTGCGTTGGTGATGGAGCTGATTCCAGACAGCTATTACAACTTAGGTTTGCCGCCAACACTGGAAACCTGTACACGAGACACCTTCCCACAAGGGTTTACCTTAACTGTCGAGCAAGTAAATGCGATTGTTGAACAGATGGTGGATGTGTTTAATCATTTGCATAACAACAAGGTGTGTCACGGTGATTTGTATGCGCACAATACTTTGGTGAATGAACAAGGTGGGATGATCTTCGGTGATTTTGGTGCGGCGAGTATTTACGGTTACCTATCCGAACAGCAGCAAGCGGCGATCAAAACCATTGAAGCCAGAGCGTTGACGTACTTTATCGAAGATGTGTGTTCTGTTTGTGAAGACTCGAAAGCAGCATTGGAAGTGATGAATCGCTTTGCGTCGCTCGCGGCGTAATAGTTCATTCAATCGAATAAGAAAGAGGTATCGTTTTGCCCGGTTTGATGTTGAGCAAATGATTAAAACAGGGCAAATGAGATACCTCTTGATTGAATCTTGTGCAGAGAAAGTTACGCTGAGCAATCTTCTTAATGCTCTGACGCAAGGTCAATCACTGCCTCACATCCACCCTCTGGATGTGTACCAATCGTAAAATGCCAGCCATAACGTTGGCACAAATCATCGACAATCATTAGACCCAATCCGTGTCCCCCCGAGTGTGGAATGGTGGAGAAGCCTTCACCTTCGTCACGCACCGAGATGGTGTGTTCATCCATACTGATATGAATGGCTCCCGATGTTGTCGCAGCGATGCCGTTGCGAATGAGGTTACCAAGAATAATGGTGAGTACCGCGTTGGTTGCTTTGGTCTTAGGTGTCCCGCTGACGTTCATTTGCAAGGCCAGTGATTTTTCGTCTGCTTGCGCTTGGCTTTGCGCAATGATCCTAGTGAGCTCTTCTTCAGAGATGGCTCTTACTGGTGAATCATCCGTATTGCGCTCGTAACGAACTAGTCCTAGTAAAACGTCTACCATGGTTGACATCTGCTGTGTCGCATCTTGAATTCGATTGACTTGGCGTGTCTGGAAATCCGTACTCGCACTTCTGGCTAATAAGCTGCTCGAGCCTTTCATTACGGTCAGCGGCGTACGAAGCTCGTGGCTTGCATATCGCGCAAAGGCTTGTTCTCGTTTGATGACTTGATTGATCTTGTGACGATCTTCGTTGAGCTTTTCGGCCAAGGCTTGAAACTCTTTGGCGGAGCCATTAGGTACACTGAAGGTTTGAGCTAGGTCACCTTGGTTGTGGTCTAACTGGATTTTCAGCGTATTTACGGGCTCTATCAATCGTTGGGATAGACGCAGCAATAGGTTACCAAATAAGAAAATCAAAACAGCAACAATAGAAAGCACCGCAGCCACCACGAGGATAAACTCTTCAGAGGTTATCTCGATTTCATCAATGAGGGAAATCAGGATAATTGGGTGAACAATGCCTTTATTGGTGTAGGAACCCATGTAGATCATGCGTGAGTCTGGCTCGTCGCCAATTTCATCTAGAAAACGTTTTTTGCCGGTAAGATATTTGCGAAATTCTTCTGGCACTAAGTTGATGTCGTTGTATGCGGTTGTCAGCAAATCGAGCTTGATTTTGCCTTGATCGGGATGAGATTGAAAATAAACGATGGCTTCTTTTTTGTCGATCATAATGCGACGTTCACCCACGCGATCTTCTGACCAAAGCAGTGCGCCGGTGATGAGTAAAAAGCAGAACAGGCCAATAACAACAGAGACAAATGAGAAGAACAGTGCTAAACGGCCTGTCATCGTTTGAGTGCTTTGAGTGCTGTTTAACCATCGGAGGATCATGCTCCGGTCTCCAGGCGGAAACCAACTTTAGGCACCGTGATAAGAACATGCTTTTGAAAGGGTTTATCGAGTTGGTTACGCAGTTGGTAAATATGGCTGCGCAGTACATCGTTGTTGGGCTCGTTTTCTTGCCATAGCTGAAAGGCGATCTCTTCACGCGTGACCACGTCTGGTGCATTTTTGACCAGCATTTCTAGAATGGTATAGGTCGTCGGGTTGAGCACTAAGAGCTTATCTTGACGGTAGGCTTGACGTGTTTTTTGGTCGATAGAGACTTCACCGTATTCCAATTTACTCGAAGCCACGGTGCCACGGTAACGGCGGATCAGCGCCATCATGCGCGCTTCGAGAATATCCAAGTCGAAGGGTTTTGTTAGGTAGTCATCGGCACCGTGCTGAAAGCCTTTGAGCATATCGTCGCGGCTATCAAGCGCGGTCAGCATCAGCACTGGCGTATTATTTCCCGCATCGCGAAGTTTATTACACATGGTTAAGCCATCCATGCGTGGCAGCATTAGGTCGAGCAAAATGATGTCAAAGGTGTTTTCCATCGCCAGCTTCAAGCCCAGCTCGCCATTGTCCGCGTAATCGAGCTCCATACCTGCACACTCAAAATAATCGAACAGCATGCCTGCAATTTCTCGATTATCTTCGACCAAAAGTACGCGTTTCATGTATTTCTCTCCAATCAGGCGGGTTTTCGCAATTAAGGGTATTTCCTTAACCGAACATTATGCACTAAGGGTGTGAAAAAGATGTCAACAACAACTATTTCACGCCGCTATTAATAGACTGCATCCATTCATCGGATACAGTGGAAGAGTAGCATGTCAACCTTCAACATTCACGCTGCAACCTTTTCGAAGGTGAGCCAACACTCTGAGCCTAAAACAGTTTTGTCTGTGGTTGTGCCATTCTTTAACGAGCAAGAAGTCTTGCCGGAATTTCATCGTCGTTTGGTTGCGGTTCTGGACGCTATGCCAGAGCGCTGCGAAATCGTGTACGTCGATGATGGCAGCAAAGACGACAGCCTAATGATCGCGCAAAACTTTTCTCAATCTTCTAGCGACGTTCGTTGTATTGCATTAAGCCGTAACTTTGGTAAAGAGTCCGCCATGAGTGCAGGTTTGGAACATTGCCAAGGCGAAGCGGTGATCGTGATTGATGCTGACTTGCAAGACCCTCCTGAGTTGATTCCGAAGATGGTCTCCAAATGGCGTGAAGGGTATGACGTAGTCAACATGCAGCGCAGCGAACGCCATGGTGAGACGTGGTTCAAGCGTTTCTCGGCCGCCTGCTTTTACAAAGTGCTCAACAGCATGGCTAAGCTTGATGTGCCAGAGAATGTGGGCGATTTTCGTCTACTAAGCGCAAAGGTGGTTAAGCACATCAATGCGCTTCCAGAACGCAATCGGTACATGAAGGGCATTTTCTCGTGGCCGGGCTTTAAACAGGTGACGGTGCCGTTTGAGCGTGATGCTCGTTTCTGTGGCGAGACCAAGTGGAACTACCTCAAGTTGATTGGCCTAGCAATGGACGGCATTACCTCGTTCTCGATTCGTCCTTTGCGTTTAGCGACGTTAGCGGGTGCGTTAGTTGCGTTCAGTGCCTTTCTTTATGGCGCATTCATCGTGATGAAAACCGTGGTGTTTGGGGAACCTGTGACGGGTTACCCATCCATGATGGTGGTTCAACTCGCATTGGGAGGAGTTCAACTGCTGTCGATTGGCCTTTTGGGCGAATACATCGGGCGTATTTTTGTCGAGACCAAGCAGCGTCCTCTTTATCTTATCCAGTCTGTTTACGAGCAGCCTGCGAAACATCAATCCATCCAAACCATGAAGTTTAAACTAGGAGAAACCGCGTAATCATGAGTATTAATAAAACCCATCTGTGGTTGTTGTTGGCGTTTGCGCTTTTACTCCGTCTTATTTCACTTGCGACTTACCCTTTGATGGACACCACAGAAGCCCGCTACGGCGAAATGGCACGCTTGATGGTGGAAACGGGTAATTGGCTCACCCCTCAGTTTGATTACGGTGTCCCTTTTTGGGGTAAGCCGCCGCTGTTCACTTGGATGAGTGCTTATGGCATTGAATTGTGTGGATTGAATGAATTCGCGGTGCGTGCACCACACTGGTTGGCTGGTGTGGCGACGATCTTCTTTATTGCCTTTATGGCTTATCGTGCGGGTACTAGCTCGTTGATCGCAGCGCTAGTATTGTCGACGTGTGGCATTTTCTCTATTGCTGCGGGCGCGGTGATGACAGACATGGCGCTCACTCTAGCAATGACGATGGCAATGGTCGGATTCTACTACTGCTGGCTTGGTAAAGATAAACACAGCCGCCTATGGGGATATGTTGGTTTCTTTGGTCTGGCTTGTGGCTTGCTCGCAAAAGGACCGGTAGCCATCGTGATCATGGGGATTGCAGTGTTCCCTTGGTTGGTGATTCAGCACGGCTTTTTTGGGGCGTTTAAAGCGTTGTGGCAGCGTTTTCCTATTGTGTCAGGTTTGGCGTTGATGTTCGCGATTGCTCTGCCTTGGTACATCATGGCAGAGATGGCGACACCGGGATTTATTGATTACTTCATTGTTGGCGAACACTTTAAGCGTTTTGTCGTGAGTGGCTGGCAAGGGGATTTGTACGGTTCCGCACACGATCAACCTCGTGGGATGATCTGGGTATTTTGGCTGCAATCGGCAGCGCCTTGGTCAATCGTATTGCCTATCTTGGCGTGGAAGCGTCGTAAGGTGCTCAAAGCTATTGAAACTGATCATCAAGGTCTATTTAGCTTCCTGATCTGTTGGCTGATTTCACCAATGATTCTGTTCACGATGGCTGGGAATATTTTGCCTGCTTACGTTCTACCGGGCATTCCAGCTCTGGGCATTTTGGTGGCGATGCTGGTGGATAAAAACGACTTTAAGTGGGTAACCGGTACTGCTGCGGTACTACCGGTACTGCTTATGATTGCAATGTTGGTATTGAACATGGGCAAAGCAGACAGCCGCAGTGACCGTATTATCTTCTCGCAAATCGATGACAGCGCTCCTGTATTCTACATTGGCAAACGACCGTTCTCTGGCCAGTTTTACAGCCATGGTCAAGCGAAAAAGCTGGAAGATGCCAATGACTTAACTTACCTGAAGAAATTCCACCTGATTGGTAAATCGCAACAAGTGGATGTGGTTATTCACGATAACGCTTTGAGCTGTACTAACGACTTCACAGCCAAATCGAAACGTTCACTCTATACCTGTGTGATGGGGTAACGGAGTGGGTAAATTAACAAAATTTGCTCCGTTAGAAAGGTTTGCTCTGGTTGGTGGTATCGGCTTTGTGGTCGATACCCTTATCTTTTCCTTGTTATTCCATGTGGCTGGCTTGGATCTGATGGCGGCTCGCAGCATCGCTTTTTTGTTTGCAGCAACCACGACTTGGCTAGGAAATCGCTGGCTTACTTTCTCTCAAGCAGACAAACATAACCCGTTGTATCAGTGGCTGAAATTTATGGCGAGTGCTTGCATTAGTGCAGTGCCTAACTTTGCCGCTTTTAAAGGTTGGACGCTTATGTTCGGAACACAAGACTATATGGTGTTCCTGGCTCTGGCTCTGGGAATATTGGTTGGCATGATGAGTAATTACTTACTCAGCTCAAAGTGGGTCTTTAGCCAACAATGAGCCTTACTTTCGTTTCAGGGAGTAAATAACTGCAATAAAAACAGGGATATGAATAAAATTAACTGTGACTCGAGTCACGGTTTGAGTAATCTAATACTCAGTAAAAAAGAGCAAAAATGCATGAATACTTTCGTATAAAATGCATTTTATTATTTGAGTTAATATTTTATAAATACAATAACTTAGACAGATTATTGGAAGGCTTTATTTATTGTAGGGCTCATACGTTAAAATATAAAACTGACCACATACGTTACGCTGTTAACAAGTTTTATCTTTTTATTCTCTTTCTGTTCATGTCTTGACGTCTCCTGTTCACCTCTGTTGTTTAAAATCCATGAAATTTCTAAAAATAATGCCAATCTATCATCAGTTACAGAGGTGACTATGTTTAACAGTATACGTACTCGAATCGCAGTCAGTGCGGGCGGTGCAATGGCGTTCACTTTATTGATTGCAATGGGTATGACTACCGATGCATTTACTGACGTGAACAAGCAAGTGAACG
Organism: Vibrio campbellii CAIM 519 = NBRC 15631 = ATCC 25920; assembly: GCF_002163755.1. Taxonomy (NCBI): domain Bacteria; kingdom Pseudomonadati; phylum Pseudomonadota; class Gammaproteobacteria; order Vibrionales; family Vibrionaceae; genus Vibrio; species Vibrio campbellii. The sequence goes on along the minus strand of NZ_CP015863.1, from coordinate 2,142,402 downwards.
AGAAAGTAAAAGCGCAATTAACGGATGCGACCAGTACCGATCTGCAAAACACTGCGATTCAGCAAGGTCTGAATATTGCGAACCAGCTTGATCCTGTACTTGCAAACTTGAAGCAAGTACGTTCGATCATCGAGTTGAGCTCAGAAACTAACGCAAGTGCAGACCTTATTGTTAAACAGTTTACTGCCGCGCTAGAAGCACAAAACAAAGCGGTATTTGCAGGCTACATGGTTTGGCAAGACAAAACTTGGCCACAGCAAGTGACGCTTAATCCTGAAGACGGTTTTAACAGCCAAGGTTACCTTGCGCCTTTTTTCTCGCCAAATGATCAAAACAGTTTTGATGCAGTGGCGATGGAAAGCTTTAGCAACACAGAGCTAAACAGCAGTGGCGAACGCAAAGACGATTGGCACTTAATGCCTTACGAAACGGGCAAAACCTTCGTCATGGAGCCGTACTTTTATCCTGTACGAGGCAAGCAAGAGCTGATTACAACCATCAGCCAACCGATCAAACAAGATGGCAAGATCATCGGTTCGCTTGGTTTTGATTTGTCTCTGTATGAACTACAAAGCCAGAGTGAACAATCAGCGCGTAACTTGTTTGATGGCAAGGGTAAAATTCTTATCACCTCTTGGAAAGGTATTACCTTGGCAAACAGCCGAGATGGTGCAATGGTGGGTAAGAAAGTTTCTTCAGAGCTGGCTGCCGAGTGGTCGAACATTCAGTCGGTTGCGAAGCGCGATGGTGCTGGCCTTGTCGCTTTTGATGGTGATGAGTATGCGATCACCGCTATTGATACCAGTGATGCGCCATGGGTAGTCATGGTGTCGGTTCCCAGTAGTCACCTCACAAAAAGCGTCGATGAGTACCAGCAATGGAGTGATGAGCAGAGTTCGGAAGCGCTTGAAAAAGGTGTGTGGGCGGGGATCTTCGCTGCTATTTTAGGCATTGCCGCGATGGCATTCATTGCGAACTCGCTTGGCAAAGTGTTGAGCAACTTGGTTGAACGTTTTAAAGACGCGGCACAAGGCGAGGGGGATCTGACTTACCGTATTGAAGTGAAGGGTAAAGATGAAACCGCGCAACTTGCACATTGGTTCAATACCTTCTTGTCGCGTATGCAAGAGATGCTATTGACCGTAATGGCAACCGCAGATCAAGTGGATAAGAATGCAACAGAAGGCCAAACACGTGCTGCGGCTTCTCGCGACCAATTGAATGCTCAGGTTAACGAAGTAAACTCGTTAGCAACGGCGATCAATGAAATGAGTGCAACCGCGCAGGAAGTTGCGAACTCTGCGGTTCAAGCAGCCGCTGCGGCAAGCCAAGTACAAAGCAATAGCCTGAACGGCATGACGCGAATGGATAACGCTGCGAGTGCGGTGGATAGCTTGGCAATGCAAGTCAACGATGCGCAGCAACAAACGCAGAATCTGGTGGATTCCAGCACGGCAATTCAGGGTATTTTGAGTGAAATTGGCGGTATTGCTGAGCAAACCAACTTACTAGCGCTTAATGCAGCGATTGAAGCTGCACGCGCAGGTGAGGCTGGCCGAGGTTTCGCGGTGGTGGCCGATGAGGTTCGTAACCTTGCAAACCGCACACAAGGGTCGACGGAAGAGATCCGCGCAATGCTGGCTCGACTAGAGCAAGAAACGCAATCGATCGTTGTGCTGATGGAGCAAAGCCAAAAACAAGCGACCGATACTAAGGGCGAGACGCAAGCGGCACATCTAGCGCTGTCTGAAATCAACCAAGCGATTGAAGTCATCAACGACATGAATAACCAAATCGCTTCGGCAGCAGAAGAGCAGAGTTCTGTATCGGAAGAGATCAACCGTAATGTGGTGATCATCAACGATACCGCAGTAGAGGTGATGGACACTATGACCTCTTCTGTAGAGATCAGTAACGAACTCACCGTAAAAGCGAGCGATCTTCACGGTGAACTGAGTAAGTTTAAGCTGTCTTAATTCCGTCTCATCGTTATTAATTTAAACCGAGTGCTTTACGTGCTCGGTTTTTTATTATCTAAAGTTCTGGATTAAGTTGGTCTCAAAGCATGCTTGGGCTTAGGTTTGAACGATAGACATCGTTGCGTGAGCTTGAATCTTGCCTCATTGAGAGTGGCGCATATCAAAGACATCTAAAACTCAAATCAATTGAAAGTAATTCGTGCATGCTATGGTCTTTGTAGTCTGATAAGAATCAACATCAAGAGAGTTGTAATGATAGAGATTGAGCCAATCACTCCGCATATCGGTGCGCGTATTCATGGCATAGATTTGGCCAACTGCAATGCAGAAGATCTGGAAGGAATTTATCAAGCCCTAATAGAGCATCAAGTTATCTTTTTTGATGGTCAAACTATGTCACCTGAGCAGCAGTTAGAACTGGCTCAGTACTTTGGGGAGTTGGAGCCTGCTCATCCCTTCTTTCCCAACGTCGAGTCCTCGCCTCAAGTCAGTATTATTGAAACCACCAAAGGCAATGCGCCACTCGAGAGTTACTGGCATACCGATTTAACGTGGAGAGAGCAGCCTTCTAAAGGGGCGATTCTGCATGCTCAACACGTCCCGAATACTGGCGGAGATACGATTTGGGTTTCTATGACTGCCGTTTTTGATGCGCTCGACAATACGATGAAAACGAAGTTAAGACAGTTGTCTGCAACCCATTCTCTTACTGCCTTTGAAGAGGTTGCTGAGGAAGATATTGAGCTTGATTGGCATCATCGACTGCTTGAAGTTTCTCATCTAAATCCACCCGTTGTGCACCCAGTGATAAAAATACACCCGGAAACGGGCAAGGAAACCCTATTTATTAATGAGCAGTTTACTCGTCATATCAATGAAGTGGGGCATACGGAAGGTAAGCAGCTGTTAAACGAATTGTTTGCGATTGCTCGCCAGCCAGAATACCAAGTTCGGTTTAAGTGGCAACCAGGTTCTGTAGCGATTTGGGATAATCGTTGCACTCAACATTACGCGGTCATCGATTATGGGGACCAACCAAGGAAGATGCATCGCGTCACTTTTGTGTAGTTCACAAGCTTCCTGCCGAGTTTAACTTAAGCTAGAAAATTCTGTGACATTGCTGTGCACTCGGCATTTGAAATTGATTGGGTCCAGATATAGGCAAAGGTATGTAAGGAATCATAAGCTGGTCTAGCATAGAGACCAGCTTAGTTTTGGGGTAACTACTCAATACGAGCCGTTAATTGGTAGTTTTCAAAGTTAAAGTATCCTCTAACTAAGATCAGGTATACACCTGCTTCCGGGTTGTTGAAGCTACATTGCTCTTTGCTTTCATAGGTTTTGGACTGACATTGCGCTTCAATTGAAGTGGGTTTTTCCTCAAAGCTAACGAATAAGTCCGCATCGTTATCACTTTGGTAATCTGAGCGCTCTAAATCTATAACCAGCTTATCTTTACCTGGAGGAACTAACACGGAATAGTAATAATCTTGACCTTTGTCTCCTTGCAGTTCCTCAAGCGGCGTTCCGAGTCTCAGTTCAGTAATGTCTGAAGGTAGCGCACATATTGCATTTACCCCAACGCTGTAAAATGCATCAATAATATCTCTTTGCTCAAGTTGTAAGTCTTTGGCAGCACGTTTCACACCGCAAGCCGCATGGTTAAACGTCGATTGCTCGTGCCAATAAAGCTGATTAGCTAAAGCAAAAACCCTAAATGCGTCTTTGATGTCCCAGTTGTTGCGTGTGACCAATAGATAGAATGCCTTGTTAAAAATGCCACTACTCAAATGAACATTCATCCCATCACGGTAATCACGAAAGTGTCCAATGGAGCGACCATCCTTCTCTGGCTGATCAAAGTAGCGTAACCCGCCTTCCCCTTTGGTAATGTCTGATCCAACAACCCAGTCAACAGAGCCTTTCATATAGAATTCTGCTGCCTCGCCAGCGATGTCAGAAAACGCCTCGTTGATGCCTCCAGATTGATTATTGTACTCAAGATTTGAGTTTTGTTCCGTAAAGCCATGACTCACCTCGTGAGTACTAACGTTGATGTCGACAAGCGGGTAAAATGTGGTGTCACCATCTCCAAAGGTCATGGCTTCACCATCCCAAAACGCGTTTTCAAATTTATAACCAAAATGGACACGCATTTTGAGTTTAAAGGTTAGGGGAGCGGTATTAAGCCAATCCTGATACAAACGGTATATCACATTGCCAAAGTAATGAGCATCATTAAGCGCAGAATAAGCACCGTTAACGAAGCGTCGATCATTGGTATTTTTTTCGTCGTAACAAAGATAAGAGTATGGCTTTTGTTCCTGCTCCAAATCCCAGCTATAGCGCATATCAACTGTCATCACCTTATCATTATCAAGGTAACAGCGGTTTCCTTCTTTTGTAATACTCAGGTGCTCGTAATCCGTACCATAACGATAAGATTGTGTTTTCTCATTGCCGCCAATACCACTACCTAGAGCTGGGGCCATTGCATGGTGCATTCCGTCCCATTCTCTGATTAGAGCGCCAGTTTTAGCGTCTATAATCACGAATGGTCGGCTGATCGTGTTGCCTTCGACTTTAATAAAATTTAATTCGTAAACGTACTTAGCTTGTTGGTTGGTATCGAGTTCGATGAGTCGCTTAATCTTGATTGAGTTTTGTTGCTCTTGACTTAAATTACGACGATTTATCACGAGCTCTTTGATAGCGTCTGAGCCAATAACAGAGGTTTCTTCAGAAAGGTCTTGAGCTAAGCCTTTGACGACCACACCATGTGCTTCTAGGAAGCGGCTTGGCATTTGAGGGGCGACACGGATCGTCACAATAGCTGATTTGATATCGGTGTTATTGTACCGTTGGCTAAACTTTTGTCTCGTTGTGCCATCAGGGAGCTCTTGCGTCAATTCTAAATTGAGTTCACTAGACGGTTCTAGAGATAATAACGCTTTGAGTTGCGAAATTTCACCCGCTCCAATGTTTATTTCCTCTAGGTCAATAGTTTCTGCTGAAAAAGACGTCGATGAAGAGAGGCAGGCCATGCCAAATAATGCATTTTTAAGAATAGTATTTTTTTTCATAATTTAACCTTTTGGGTAGAGAATTTAACCCTACAGGAAATTACAAATTATCTACAATCAGATGTTTTAAAAATGTAAATTATCAGTTTTTTGATATTTTGTTTTTTTATGCAGGTAAGAAAATAAAATGAGAGAGAAGGTCAAATATATAGTGGTTTTTTACTGATTTTGAGACTTGTAAAATATATCTATTTATTTGAATTGAATATTTAACTCTTCAAAAAAGTTACAAGTTTGTGACGTTTGTCTTTCTAGGTGTCTGTATTTATTATGAAAGAAATTTCCACTTCGCTTCATTTTTAACATAGCCATTAAATGATGATTTTATTGGTTTTGATACGAGGAGATAAATTAAAACTCCGTTTTAGATTCATGATTTATCTGATTTTATAAATCTATAGGTAATATTGGTTCCTAGACTGTGTCAATGTCGAGAAAGGGAGGGGGAATGGTTTTATATTTATTCCTATTTACTAGGAATAAAGATATCTATTTTAAAACCAAGTCTATTCCGATGTTAATAGGATTAAGAGGGCAGATAAAGACTGTTGTAATATTTTATGAGTTCTATCTGACGGGTGGTTATCGGTTTCTTTTTAAGTTTAATACTACTAAAAATGGCTCCTGATTAAGATCTGGAGCCATTTTCGTCATTCTGAACTAGGGAGAGTTCGCTCTTTATATCAACTTTGTCAAAACAGATATACAGTAGGTATAATTATCAACTTATAGTCAGTAAGGGCCGTTTCCTGAGCCCCATCCTTGTCCACTCAGTGCGTTTTCTACTAGCTCCTCTATTGCCAGTCTCTCCGCTTCTTTTTTAGCACGATCTTCACTTTTAATGATGTCTTCGAGCGAAGTATGTAATCCAGAAAAAGCAGGGCCAATAGACTCCATATTTTTATAGAAGTAACTTGGCAGCCGATGTGTGTTAAGTGTGTCTCTGAGACAATCTATCTGTTGCTCTTTGGTCCTTTGAACAAATGGACAACCATAATCTTCCGCTCTGAATTGATTGAACTCAGGCGTTTTAAGTTTTCTAACAAAATAAAACACATTGTTTTTTATAACCCCACCAAAACCAGTTTCAAACATGAGGTCGGAAAGTTGAATTGATGCTATGTCTTCTCTTACCTCAGGGTTATTATTATGAATGTAAAGGATTAAATCTTTGGTACTAAAGGCACCAAGTGCTGCTCTGTAAAGCCTTATTTCTTGCTTGTTAGAGATTGTCTTGCTGAATAATGTTGTGTTCGTCGGCTTATGATAGACAGAGAGCACGTATTCTGACTCATCTTGTTCATGGAAAGTCGTAGAAGCTGTGATAGAAAATACACCTTTTTTGAAAGTGGGAGTAAATACACACCTATCCTCTAGTAACATATATAAAACAGTAGGTAGTCGCCACTCACTCCTGCTACATCCATACCTTAACACCTCACCTTCAAGTATTCTTGGTATTTTCTTCAACACAACATTTGTAAAAATATTTACCGCAAAAATTTTATTATGGGAACCAGGATCAAACTGACCTGAGCGAAGAGACGCCAGTTTAACTCCTGAAGAAAGTAAAGATTCCATTTGACCAGTAGCAGTAAGCCACCTGAATGTCATATTTGCAATACTCGATAAGCTCAGTTCTACGCCTTCACTTTTAATTGCATCTTTGATTTCTTTAAAAATCATGAGACGTTCGTTATCACTTAAGTCATTCAAATTTCGACTGCGATCGATAAAATAAGGCGCATTCTCATGCACATATGTTTTTAAACCCAGTAAAAAAGGGATAATTTCACGGACGTAATAGTGTGGGAAGGCAATGCGATAATTATCGAATCCCTCTATTGCGAGTGATCTTTTGGATACAAATTCAGCCACGCTTGTTTCACCGTAGCTTTTAATGGGTGAATAATCGTTATAATACTCTACAATAAAGGATGTTGTACAACTTTCACAGCGCACCGCTCTACCTGGCTTGTTTAATGTTTCTCCGATTGTAGAACTCATTAGTTCATTCATTTGCAGGCTTAAAATATTACCTTGAGAGTAGCTACTCAAAATGGATTGTAATAATAGTAGGTAAGCCCTAGAGAGATTGTTTTCAAAATTAAAATTTTCCGATAAGAAAGGAATATCAAGACGTTCAAATTGATTATTCTCTAATTCTTTGAGTAATGTGGCATAAGCTCCTTTAAACTCTATGGGCGTTGCTTGTGCGTTCGCTATTAATATGTCTTTAAGAAGCTCTTGCTTCATTAGGCTTATTCGTATGTTCACAAAGCTCAATGGAACATCGAATGCTGTGAGGTTTTCGCCACCTTGTTCTAACTGAGTATATGCATCTTGAAGATAAAGCAGTTCTTGCTGAGCGAGTGTGGAACCCGTCTCCCTTACTTTTATCTGTGCTGTAATTAAAAGCGAGTATATCGCATGCTCACAGTATCCGGGACTGACAGTACATTCATTCGCAACCTCTAATTGCTTGAGGAGCAACTCTTCTGACTCTTCATTATTAAGGCTAGAATGATAAACACCTAATTCACTAGAATATATATGGTCTTTTAAATTGTCAGAAAGGGAGGTAGCGTGTGCAGTTTTTATTGATAGTAAAAACGTTAATATGAAAAAGAAGAAATTTTTGGGCATAACTGACTCTCTTTAGAACGATATTTACTAATACCGTTGTTACGTTTTGTAGTTTTAGTTTGACGCATCATACAGAAGTCTAGTTGCATATCAAATTTAAATGTAGAGAATTCGATTTATTGATTTTTATTTTAGTTAGCTTGCGAAATGTGTAATTTTATGGGTTTTCGATTTTTTATGGGGAATTATTAAAAATAATAGTTTTTATTTTTATGATATGTATTTATGAGAAATATTATTCAGAGATAGTCAGTTCTTAAATCATAAAGAATCATTAGTTAGAGGAGCGCTATTCTGAACTTAGAGACGAAAAGATTCGTCTCAGGCTCTGATAGTTTAACTGGTTGGACTTCGGGTGAGGGACTAATAGACTAATAGAAACGATATTTATTTGCTTGAAATGACTTCCACTAAGGTTGGTTTCTGTAGAGTGAAGGGTAGGTTTAAGACCAATGCTCTAAGACAAAAAAGCCCCAGAGTTACCTCTGAAGCCTAAGTAATGTATGATTTCTTGGAAACTGATGGCTCAATGGGACTATAAAATTTTGCGCATCAGTCTTTTTACCGCCGGTTATAGGAAAAAGCTTTGGCCCTAAAACCGCTTAGTAATTTCTGGTCATTAGACCAAGGATAGAAGCGCTATTCTCATCAAAATATAAAGTGACGGATTTTGTTTCTCCTTGAGCGAACTTATCGTTCTGCTCAATTGAAGAAGGGGATAAGTATACTTGGCCACCAAAGTACGCTTTGATTTGGGATGTCTTGAGCTGAATACCACCGCCTGAGTTGTTGGTGATAACGGCTTGAATCATGCGTTTGCCTGAAGGGCTGCTGAATATGTCGTAGCTCTCTATCGTGAAGTAACTGTAAGAGGGCATATCTTTACTGTGTTTAGGTTCTGGTACAAAAGTTGAGCCGGAAACTGATCTCACAAATTGCATGGTGTCTTGCGATTGAGAGATGCTATCTTGGATATCACCGATTTTATTTTTTATGTTATCAATGTCGTCTTTGCTTTCTGCACTCGCGCTCGTGGAAAAGGCGCAAAGTAGCATTAAGATGGTTACATAGTTCTTGTTTGACATACTTATACTTCCTATTTTTGCTTATGCGAAACACAGTAAAATTGATTTAGATTAATTATGTCAATGTTGCGTCAATTCACTTATTAGTATTCCTACTGTCAGTAGATGGCTAGACATCAACTGCTTCCTTCCCTCACTGCGATTATAGAAAGAGATAACATGATGCTCCAAAGAGGCAGCTTCGGGACGATTGGGTTCCTAGTGTGCAGTTCTTTATGGCGTCGCAGTGATAGTAATATGAACCAAAGACAGAATAAAAGGGCTCCGAAATTACCTCTGGAGCCCTTTTCACTGTTTATGAATTGGAAGTAGCTTGCTGTTCACCAGCCGCTTTTAAGCGTTCAATTTCAGATTCCGTTTGCCACTTGCCGTTGTAAAGGTATTCTTGCTCTGGGAGCGGGGCATTTGACGCCCTTAAATCAAATACCTCATCGGTTTGATATTCTTTATAACAAACTGGCGTACCAAACAGTCTAGCCTCTGGCTTAGCTTCAAATAGCTTTTTGTGGTCTGTGACTTCTGTACAGTCAAGCTTATATTCCGTGGTTAGCTGATTGACCATAGACTCTAAGTCAGATACGGTTTTGAAAAATACGTAATAGTGGAATCGGTTGTGTAAGCGTGAAATCTTAGTATGTTCCATATTAATGTATTCGCATGTGTCATGCTTAAAGAAGAACTTAATCACTTTTCTTTTCTTATTGTAATCAGCAAAGAGCCAGTCTTCTCGCTCTCCAACTCTCACTTCTGTTGGCTCATCAGGCTTGCGTTTCAGCATACCAAATGAAACCAATATAAAGCCACCAGCTCCGACAAGAACTATCGGTCCAGCAACTCCAACCATCACGACACAAACTATTGCTCCAATCCAGCCCATGACTTGAGCCGCGGAGTTTACCCAATTCGGTAAATTACGTCGTTTTTTTATAACTAACCCGCGATCGGAGAAGGTGTAATCATACCGATTGTCCAAACCAAATGTCAGATAAGACACTCCAGACATGATTATCGTCAGCCCCGATAAAATGTAAGTTAAGATCATTTCACTACTATCATGTAGGAAATAGGTAAGGAAAAATAATGGGCTGACAGCAGCTATAGCAATTGATAGGTATAAGTATCGAAAAGGCTCTTCAATATCGTGCTTATGCCAGACTGTCAGATTCATCCCATTAAGAATTTTTTGCTCCTGCTCTTCTTGGTACGCTGAAAATTCTTCTGGGGTAATATAGAAAGGTAAATAAGCCAAAGGTTACTCCTGTAAGCTAAGTTCACTATTAATTGGAGATAATGAACTTCTGATCGTTGCTTGTTTGGTATTGTCTGAAATTGCCGTATAAGTTGCACGCTGTTTTGCATTATTTTGGAACCAGTACTTACGGTTAAATTCGCTCTTCTCATCAAGAATGTATTCTATCTCAAATGCTAAATATTTAGCCGAGTCTTTCATTGGTAAAGTCAATTTATAGACGCTTTGAGAATCTGAGGAATCTGTTGAACTATCCAACGTTTCTAGATCTACTCCAGTGTGCCAAGCTCCCGACTCCAGTCCTCCCTCTGTTACAGAAGTATTTGTCCGAAGTTTTATTCCATCTCTTGCTGTATTGGTGGGAACTTGGATATGTAGCTCAATACCAAACAATTCTTGTTTTGCTGCTGGATACTGTGTTGTTGAATTCGGAACGGTACGCATCAATGGTATTTGGCAGATCAAAGGTTTATCCATTATGGTTTTTAACTCAAAAAGAGCCTCTTGCACTAAAGAAGAATTATGCTTTTCTCTCTCTACCAAGCTTGAGGATTGACTCCACAGGGCTTTATCTGGGTGATAGCCCCAAGGAAGTTTATCTAACCATTTTTGATAATCGTCTTGTTTAAGTTTACTCATTATATGATTACTAAGAAGGTAAACTGCAGTAAGGCCCATAATGACAAACATGATCGGACCTCCAAACAGGATATTTGCTGACCATACGCCAGTTATTCCTCCTACAGCTTGAAAGGTCCCTACTGCTGTAAGTCCAACTAAAGATGCAAAGTTGAAGTACTCCACAACTCTAGCTGTTCCATGAAGGTTGTCTATTTTCTGCCATGAGCGATAGGCCTCTATACCTGAAGCAAGAGCACCAATAACTCCGGTTACAGCTAGCCATTTATTGAATACCTTTAAGTCATCAAGGATCAAGTTATCAAAACCACGAGCATTATTATTTACTAACTCTTTTAATGCTTTATATGAATGTGACCTTAACCGAGGATCACCCTTCACACTATCCCATAATTTACCCGTACGAATCCCCGTCCAAGCGTTGGCTGTATATAAAAGCTTTTGCTGGATATCTAAAAATTCATCTGAGGACATTAACCCAGTGTCTTGGATACTACTCATGGCATCACCAAGCGCGATGCAGTTAAATACTAATGCCATAAAGCCTAGGCCACCTGCATTCTCGAACAGTTTATTCAAATCATTGAGCTTATTAGTCACGAGTCGCATTCGCAGTTCGACGGTTTTTTGAGGCAGATCATCGGGTAATTCAATATACTGTGGGTACTCCAATGTAGCCACAGCGAGTGCCTTCTTAATTCTCTTTTTATTTTTTAAAGCTGTTTTGTATCTAGAGTCGGCTTTGCGGTTGTTTTTCTGGAAGTCAGCAATGACCGCATCGTTTTTCTTGAGCTCACTTGGGTAATCATTTACGCGTGTTTTCCATTTTTTAAAATCGCGAGCGTAGCTTTCATTTACAGTAACAGGCATATTGTGTGCCATATGCTCTGCTATGACGGCAAACAAATAATAGCTATGGCGGTTCAGAGGTTTAGCAAAAACAGGCATCAGCATAATCGATGCTTGTGAAGTCATGCTAACGCCAAACTCTAAAACTCCTTTTGCAAGTGCACCTATTGCAGATTTAAAGATAATGTCCAGCTCTTGGAAACCTTTGGCGATATCCTTGAGAAAGTCCGTTTCCGCAGTGTTTGGGTTGGAAACAAAATCCATGATCTTAGAGTACATGCTCACACGGTTGCTTGTAGCAGAGATCTGGTCCATCAACTGATTATCAGGGGCAGAATTTTCTGAGGCGATCGACCGTTCATTCTGCGCCTCAGTAATATTCTTCTCTATTACTTTAAATAAACTTCGACTAAACCCTGAGGCATAGAGTGAAAGTAAACTGGTTGGTTTTTCCCATTGGCTTTCAGCCCATTGGCGGTCTTCTTCTTGCATCACTAAAGTAAATGACTCAACGGCTTGTTTATGAAGTTGATACAAGCTGTATTGTGTGTCTTCACTGTATAGGTCGAAGGTTCTCTCGAGGTGATGCGGTGTCAAAGACTCCATTACAGCAATAAAGTCGCTTTTTACTGAGACAACTTCGGCAAGCATGGTTTCTTTTTGTTCTGACAGCTCCTGCATCTCACTCAGCATCTGCTTCCAGTTGAGCTGCTTGCGCCATCGCTCAGTCGCTATCCATTGTTCGTATTTACCAAATCGGCTTGCAGAAATTCGATATTTGTCCTGTATTGCTTTGGCAATGTCACTTTGGGTATGTTGGTGTGATTCAATCGCTCCGGCGGAAAATTTAGCAGGATAGCCTGATTGAACTGAGCTTTTATTCTGCTCTGCCAAATCAAGTTGACTCGAGGAGTCATAATATTCTGCCATGTCGGTATAAAACGACAGCTCTTCGCTGTTACGCTTAACGCTAGCTGGCATGTCTATCTCGTCAATTGCCCCGAACATGCACAGTTGCATGGCGGTCTGCATCAAGTTCCACTGGTTTGAAAACTGGTCAGTGAAAAGGCGGTATGGGCTTGCGGCACCAACAAAATGCAGCGACATATCTTGAATGTCTGCGGCGTAATCTTTTATCGCGACAAAGTAGCCCGATTCTTCTTCTGGAATTGCAGAGGTTAACTCGCTCTCGGCTGCGACAGGTTTAAAGGTAGAACCATCTTCATCAGCTTTGGTGGCGATGCCAGAATCCGCAAAACGGCCATCATCAACGGCAGAAGATTCAATATCAGCCACTTGAGTTAACTTATCTATGGGTGCAATGTTGTGCTGATTCTCGTTTGCAGACAGAACAACAGTCTGCATGCGATCGATATGATTACTCGGATTGTTAAGGACGCGCATGAACATGTTCCATGTCCAGCGGTGTTCAGAGTAACAGATCGACAGCACGCTCCCATCTTCGTAAGTAAGAAAAGGTTTTGCGCCTTCTGGGGTACCACGCTGTTCGGATTCTGGGCTTTCCGACTCTCCCAGCTTGTAGAGCGTGAATTGCGTTCCTTTGACTTCGTATTCGTCTAGGCTTTTGTTGATTGCATCATAGACATACAACCAACCATCGCGAAGCTGACGCAAGGTGTAGCCAACGGTATTGAGTTTGGCTGGGCCTTGGCCTTTCCACTCGTCAGGCAAACCAAAAGGTTGTGTTTCTTCTGTTTCTAGCTGATCGATGGCGTAGCGAACAGGGATGAAGTGTGCCGGTAAAGCCTCTGTTGGTTCTTTCTCGGTTTTTAAATTGAGAGGTTCTGGTTCAGACGGCGGTGGCGGATCGATTTTTTTTGTTTCTCCCTCCCAAAACATACTGCGCTCTGGAGGTGAGCCAGCCATATCGTCGGATGCGGTGGTTGGAACGGTATTCAGAGATTTCAACGTGCCATCGCTTTCAAATGCCTGAACAGCTTCTTCGTGGGTATAGCTGTTGTCGTGCCAAAACATCGAAGTTTTCGGGGGAAGTGGATTGCTCATCGTTAGCCTATGTTTAAGAGTTTTCCTTCATTAGGCAAATATCGCACCAAAATAAAATATATGAAAACCAATGGTTTAATTCTTTTTAAATTCTGCTATCACCAAAAAGTTGTTTTTTTTCCAATAAGTTGGTTGGCGAATACCATTTTTTGTATCGAAAGAGAATAAGTGTGGTTGAAAGAGCTCGTTCTAAAGAACAATGATTATCCAGACAAAACAAAAGGGCTTCAGAGTAACCTCTGAAGCCCTTTTTAATATTCAAGTTTACTATTCAAGCTCTATTGAATTAACGGCGCTTAGGTTTGCGTTGACCCGTTGGTTTACCTTGACCTTGAGGACGACCTTGGCCTTGTGAGCCCGCACCGTTGGAGCGGTTTTGGTTGTTACTACCAGGACGTGATCCCGTATTAGGACGCTGACCGTTTTGGTTGCCACGACCTTGGCCGTTTTGTCCGCCTTGAGCTTTACCTGAACCGTTGCGGTTGCCAGATGGCTTGCCGTCGCGTGAGCCACCTTCAGAGCGTTTGTTCAAGTGGCCACCGAACCCCGGTTGGTTCTTGGTGTGTTTGGTTGCAAAACGATTTGCGCCGTGTCGACCAGACTTACGACGTTGTGCTGGCGTTTGCGCATCAATGTCTTCTGCAGGAACTAGACACGTTGTCTTGTCACCAATAAGGTGCTTTTTACCCATGTTGATCAGCGCTTCACGGATCATTGGCCAGTTATCAGGATCGTGGTAGCGAAGCAGGGCTTTATGTAGGCGACGTTGACGTTCACCTTTGGCCACTGGCACATCTTCACGTTTCTTGTATTTCACGCGTTTTAGAGGGTTTGTCTCTGAGTAGTACATCGACGTTGCGTTACACATTGGCGATGGGTAGAAGTTCTGTACTTGGTCACACTCGAAGTTGTTCTTCTTCAGCCATAGAGCCAAGTTCAGCATGTCTTCGTCTTCTGTACCCGGGTGCGCAGAAATGAAGTAAGGGATCAGGTATTGTTTTTTACCCGCTTCTGCGCTGTACTTCTCAAACATCTCTTTAAAGCGATCGTAAGTACCCATGCCCGGCTTCATCATTAGATCCAGTGGACCTTTTTCTGTGTGCTCAGGAGCAATTTTCAGGTAACCGCCTACGTGGTGAGTTACCAGCTCTTTCACGTATTCTGGTGATTCAATCGCGAGGTCGTAACGTACGCCGGATGCGATCATAACTTTCTTCACGCCCTCTACTTTACGCGCTGCACGGTAAAGGTCGATGGTGTGCTTGTGGTCCGTGTTTAGCTTGTTACAGATACCCGGGAACACACAAGAAGGGCGACGACAGTTTGCTTCTGCTTTTGGATCGCTACAGCCAAGACGGTACATGTTTGCCGTTGGACCACCCAAGTCAGAAATTGTACCGGTAAAGCCAGGCACTTTGTCGCGGATTTCTTCCAACTCATTGATGATGGATTCTTGTGAACGGTTTTGAATGATACGGCCTTCGTGCTCAGTAATCGAACAGAAAGAACAGCCACCAAAACAACCACGCATGATGTTAACCGAAGTTTTGATCATGTCGTAAGCAGGGATCTTTGCTTTGCCATACATAGGGTGAGGAACACGCGCGTACGATAGGCCGAATACGTAGTCCATCTCTTCTGTAGTCAGAGGGATTGGCGCTTGGTTTACCCAAAGTTCACGGTCACCATGACGTTGCAGTAGAGCACGACCCGAATATGGGTTAGTTTCTAAGTGCAGAACACGGCTGGCATGAGCATAAAGAATGCGGTCGTTGTGCAGTTTTTCGAAGGCTGGTAGGCGCACAGCTGTGTTCGCTGCATCATGACGTGATGGGCGAATCGTGATTGGCTGTGCAACAGGCTCTTCTTTTTTGGTATCGCACTGAGTTTCCACTTCGTAAGGGTTCTTTGGTACGAACGCTTCTTTACGAGGTTTCTCAATACGAGAAGAATCGATAACGGTGTAACCTTCTGGCTCTGCTGGCAGGTTAACCGCAGTACCGCGAATGTTGGTCATGGTCGAAATGTCTTCGCCATCAGCAAGACGATGTGCGACTTCTACTAGGGCACGCTCAGCGTTACCGAAAAGAAGAATGTCCGCTTTCGCATCGAACAGCACAGAGCGACGAACTTTGTCTGACCAGTAATCGTAGTGAGCCACACGACGCAGACTTGCTTCGATACCGCCAAGAACAATAGGCGTGCCTTTGTAGGATTCACGACAACGCTGTGAATATACCAAGGTTGCACGATCTGGACGCTTGCCGCCTTCGTTGTTTGGCGTGTACGCATCATCGTGACGAAGCTTTTTGTCCGCTGTATAACGGTTGATCATCGAGTCCATGTTACCCGCGGTGATCCCGAAGAACAGATTTGGCTTACCAAGCTGCATGAAAGCATCTTTGTTGTTCCATTCTGGTTGAGCAATGATACCGACACGGAAGCCTTGTGCTTCCAGAAGACGGCCAATGATCGCCATACCAAAGCTCGGGTGGTCCACGTACGCGTCACCCGTGACAATGATAATGTCACAACTATCCCATCCTAGGGCGTCCATTTCTTTGCGGCTGGTCGGCAAGAAAGGTGCCGTACCAAAACACTCAGCCCAGTATTTTTTGTACTCATGAATAGGAGTAATGTCGTTGGTCATATTTTGCTCTCTGTTCCAGGGAGCGCGAATTATAGCGATTTGATAATCAGGTATCTATACCCAAGTCCCCATATCAAGCTTAGTTCAGTAAATTTTATTGCTAGATGAAAATAACTCGCAATTAGGCTGGTGGTTTTTACTACGTTATGTCCTTCAAAGCCTTATGGTTATTGGCTTTGCAGACGATGAAAATTTATTGTTGAGCAATAGTGTGCTTATCAAAAACTCTTTCTATAATTTAATTAAGCGCATGCTAATAAACACGTCATTTTGACTTTAAATATTGACCGAGCGTATCGACGTTCCAAGTGGTGTTTGACCACTTTGTAATCATAAAACTACAGCAAAATCAGGCGACACCGTGGGTAGCCAATATTCATATTCATGGCTGATACAAACAGGGGGCTAGGTTATGAGTGAATTAGTGTCTATTCCACAAGGAGAAGTGCAGCCCGCATCCGGTCATTCTCAAGTTATCGATTGGTCTTACGATATCCAGACCCGAGAATTTGAATGTGACCAAAAGGGCATGATGTCCGCATTTGGTTTAAAGAAACAGATTAGCGGGTTGGATGAATTGCTGGAGCATATGTAGTTAGGGCAACAAGACGCTGCAAGAGAAAAAATTGCTCAGATAGAGCGTCATGGAGGACATGGCAACTTGTCTTGTTGCTTAATGCCAAACGAAGACATGCTCGTTCACGTCGATATGAGCTTTGAGCGCCTGAATGATCACATTGTTCAAGGTATCGTAATTCCTCAATTGACGATCACTGGAAGTGAGGAATTGGCGAAAATCCTCGAAACCATTTTTGACTTGCCCAATGTGGGGATATTGATTGCTGACCAAGATACTCGAATTATGGGTTGTAATCGGGCTTTTGAACAACAGATGGGGTACGAAAATCGCGATATCATCGGTTTGAAAACCAACATTTTTAGCTCGGACCATCATAGCCAAGCTTTCTACGACGACATGTGGGAGCAGATTGACCAAGCAGGCTACTGGAGCGGTAACTTATTAAATCGCACTTCAAAAGGAAACCATCAAGCGCACCATTTGTGTATTTATCGTCTTAACTTTACGTCTGGTCGAACCCTGTATCTTGGCGTTTCGACGGATATCTCTGCTTCTCTGCTTTGGATGAAGAAAGTGGGTGAGCAAACCCAACAATATTCTGCCTTTTTGCCTCCACGTGATGAGTTTGAAACGCAGCTTGGAAATTTAGCACGAGAAAACAGTAACAAAGATTTGAGCATTGTTATGGCTCTGCGCCCCTGTTTCTCGGAAAAAACGGCGCTTGAACAGCAACTTGGGTTCGCGATTTTTTAATGTGAAGTCGCCACACGAGTATTGTGGGTCAGTTATCTAAAGATGTTTTCGCCGTCTGTTTGCAAACGCCTCGTTGCCAATGGCTCAGCCCTCTGAGATTGATTCAATTTACATTTAACACCCGCGATGGGGACGGATCTGGAATCGGAGCGAGAGAATCGTATCTGGAAGCGTCCGGTTAACCAAATAATGAATACGGAGTTTGAACGAGTGGATGCGAGCTTGCCCGTATCTGAAGTGAAAGCCTTAGCTAAAGCGAGGGTCAAGTTCCCATGGATTTTATGTGACTCGCAAAACGAGTATCGTGGCTTACTGACTCAAGAGGATGTGCTGGGTTATTTGGCTTCACTCTAATGGATGCTTACCCATGAGTAATAACTAAAAGCCATGTTGGGTTTAGGTGGTTTGGCGGTAGGCGATTTGCTATTATCGCCACCCCAAAATGACTTTTGAGTTTGCATTCAACATGATTCAACAACTGCTGTTAACTTTTCCTCCAATGCTGTTTGGCGCGCAAGCGCTGTTGACCTTGCTGTTGATTAAGGGCGATATCTGTCCGGGTCAACGTGGTCGTTTGCACAAGATGTTGCCATCAATTGGTATTCTTTGGTTAGCAGTGGCTTCATTGCGTATTGAAGCTTTTATGGTCGTGTTCGCGATCTTCTATTTCTACTCTCAAGTTCAAACTAAAAAGACTCGTGAAAAAGGTCCGTTATGGGCACTGCATTTGGCGAACGGCTTGGCGTTTGCTTATGTGAGTATTCAAGTGTTCGAACAACCGCATTGGGCCGCTTCAGCGTCAATGGCACTGATGATCTTCTTCTTAGGTGCGGCATTTGCTCAACTGCTTCTGGTTATTGCACGTAGCCGTCTGCAAGCTTTCCACCGTATTTTGCCTGTGACTGGCGTGGTATCGGGGATGTTGTTGGTCGTGATGGCCTTATTCTCGGCGTATCAATTGGATGAAGCGACGCTAAACTCGGTGACGCAACACATCTTAGCGTCATTGGCGATGCTGATTATGGCAATTGTGGTTTGGTGCTGGCACATCTTTACTCATAAAGCACCGAACAAAGTTCAGTTAGCAGCGGCATTACTGCTTGCTCTTGCTTCAATGACTAGCCTTCAAGGTCTATTTCAGCTAGGTGCGTAAGCCCTCTAGCATAACATTCCTGTCAGAATTCCTATTGGTGAGCTCGGGATTTAGATCGAGCTCACTTTCAAATCATCCGATTAAGTCTACGCTTTAGAAACAGCCTCTATTTGTTTAGAGCGCGCCAAGACGCATGTGCTCAACAGAATTGAGGTCGAATACCTTGTTTTAGAGGAGTGTCGCTATGGACTTAAGCAATGTGAGTAACTGGGACAGCATTATCTTGCTGGGTATCGTTAATGAAAAGCTGCGCTTAGAGTGCGACAGCTTTGAAGAACTGGTTTCCATGTATGAGATGGATGTGGAATCGGTGGTGGGCAAGCTTGATATGCTTGGTTACCAATATGACCCACTCACCAATCAATTCAAATCTTACGAACGCTAATCTCGTCTCTCTTTCCGAATTTTCTAAGCCATCTTGATGCCGTCAAGGTGGCTTTTGCATTGTTGGCGTGCGGTTGCAAAGAAGGCTTGTAAGTAACGCTTATCTTTTTCCGAGTTTCGTGTTGCAGCAAACAAGCGACGCCATAATCCATCACCAAAAGGTTTACTTGTGATCAGCCCTTGGCGAGAAAATTCCGATATCGCCCAATTCGGCAATGCCGCTACGCCCAAACCCGCCGACACCATTTGCACCAGCATTAGGGTATTGTCTGCCTGTTTCCATTTGGCAGGTTCAATTCCCGCAGGTTGCAAGAAGTGTTTTACTACATCTAACCTTTGCTTCTGAACCGGGTAGGAAAGCATGGTTTGGTCAGCCAGATCGTTTGGCTCAATGATGTCTTTGTCGGCTAGCGGATGACTAGTGGAAGTAATCAGACGCATTTCGAAATCAAAGAGTGGCTCATAGTGCACTTCAGAGCGCGGTTGTATGTCGGATGTGATCACCAAATCCAATTCCCCTGCAAGTAAGGCGGGAAGCGGCTCAAAACCAAAGCCAGAGGAGAAATCAAGCGTGACACTTGGCCAATTGAGTTGATATTCCTTAAGGGCAGGCATCAGCCATTGGAAGCAAGAGTGACATTCTATCGCCATATGCAAACGGCCATTTACGTCTTCTTTGAGGCTGGCAAGTTCGTTTTCGGCTCTGGCGAGTTTTGGCAACACTTCATCGGCGAGACGAAGTAAGATTTCGCCTTCAGACGTGAACTTTACCGGGCGGGTTTTTCGCAAAAATAGCTGTCCGCCAATACGAGATTCAAGGTCTTTGATTTGGTGTGAAAGGGCGGATTGCGTTAGGTGCAATGCCGTCGCGGTCGCAGTGAGTGACCCTGTATCTCTTAACGAGGTGAGGGTACGTAAGTGTTTCAACTCTATCATGAATCCCTTTCATCCTTATGTATCTGCCATGAGCTTTATTAACTTAACGAGAAAAAGTGGATATGTAAACGTCTAGACGTCTATTTGTTTTAATCTAGTGCGAGTGAGATCGCTCAATATGAAATTTTTTAATAAACAAGTTGAATAATTGGATGTTGTCCAATCCATGCGTGATAGAGATGGTTTTAGCCATCCAGACATCTTGGTGAATTTTATTCCCGATGTACTGACCTCAATATCATTCAAATAGACGAACCTGCAATTCGTGAGGGCTTACCACTTAAAAAGCGTGACCATGACGCCTATCTACAATGGGCAGTGGATGCATTTAAGATCTCGGCAGCCAGTGCAAAACCTGAAACGCAAATTCACACGCACATGTGCTATAGTGAGTTCAACGAAATCATTGACTCCGTTGCTGCTTTGGATGCGGATGTGATAACTATCGAGACTTCTCGTTCTAATATGGAATTACTCAAAGCGTTTGAAGCGTTTAATTATCCAAACGAAATCGGCCCTGGTGTTTACGACATTCACTCGCCGAACATTCCGACACAAGAGTGGATTGAAGCACTGTTGAAGAAGGCTGCAGAGAAGGTGCCAGTAGAGCGCTTATGGGTGAACCCAGACTGTGGTTTGAAGACGAGAAACTGGGCTGAGACAGAAGCGGCGTTAGCCAATCTGGTTTCGGCTGCGAAAAAGTTACGAACTGAGCTCGCGTAATGATTACTAGCGAATGGAAATAAAAAAGCGAGGACATTGAGCCTCGCTTTCTTCTTATCTGATTTCTTACTCATTCTAGTGAACGAATAAGCGCATTACTGTGGCTGCTGAGTTGCAGTACAAGTTTGTTCAGATACCAACTCATCCGCCATTAGTTGGCCACGAGAGTTGCGGATCTTAATACGGTACATCAAGCCCATATCAATCTGTTCGCGCACTGCTGGTGTATTGCAGTAAGTGTAAATACTGGTATTTACAACTTGGTTTAATGGCTTAGCACCCAGCGCATCATCGTTGTAGATCATCATCATCTCAACCACATTTTTATTGGGCGAGATACGTAAAATCTTAAGTGGACCGTATTCAAGCGGTAAGCCCGCTGAAAGAACACCCGCACGGTTTGAAGCCATTAGCTCAAGTTGGCGCTGTTTATCATCATTTGATGAACAGCCAGCTAATGCACCAAATGCGAGGAAGAGACACAGTAATTTTTTCATAACTTAAAACACTTTCTTGAACGGTTTTACGATGACTTTTTCGTAAACACCCGCCGCTATGTATGGATCGGCATCTGCCCAGGCTTGGGCTTCTTCCAAAGAAGAAAAATCTGCTATTACAGTAGAGCCAGTAAAGCCTGCTTCACCCGGGTTATCAGAGTCGATGGCTGGCATTGGACCTGCTGTTAGTAAGCGGCCTTCGTCTTGAAGTTGTTGCAAGCGCTCAAGGTGTTGAGGGCGAACACTCAGACGTTTTTCCAGCGAATTCTCGGCGTCCTGAGAAAAGATGATGTACCACATAGCATAGTTCCTTAATTGGTAGGGTAAAGCCTTAATTTAACGCCTTTTTTGTGCCACTCACAAGTAAACATGAAAAATTGTGAGACTCTTCCTAGCATTTCTGTTTTATTGAGTTATTCGTTACTTCTGAATTGGGCGTGGTTTGCCCTCGCTATCAATCGCAACGTAGTTGAACGTGGCATCACAAACCATGAAACGATCTTCGATACCGTGCTCTTTGATTGGCTTCACCCAGACTTGAAGATCAATACTCATAGAAGTGCGGCCGATTTTGGTACATTCGCCGTAACAACATACAACGTCGCCGACTCGAACGGGTTTTTTAAAGGTGATGCTTGATACTGATACCGTTACGATTCGACCAGAAGAGATTTCTTTAGCAAGAATACCGCCCGCTAAATCGAGCTGAGACATGATCCAGCCACCGAAAATATCGCCATTGGCGTTAGTGTCGGCAGGCATAGCAAGGGTGCGAAGCAGCAGTTGGCCGCGAGGGGATTGAATTTCCTGACTCATTTTGACATCCATTAAATCTAGCAACGCAGTCTGAGAGGGTTGCAATAAGGCAACGCCAAAAGCCCAGACAGCAAGAACAAAACAGCGACCTAAAAGGTCGCTGTGAATTATCAATATGAACGAATTATAGCAAAACTGAGTTTTTAATCATCAAGCGATACATCGGATGAGTTCTCTTTTTGCTCTTTCTGTTCTTTTGGCATGTGTTTGTAGATGTAGAAGCCCGTTGCAATCATGTAAGCGAACGTCGCAATCAACAAACCAAAGACTTTGAAGTTCACCCAAACATCCAATGGAAGCTCGAAGGCAACGTAGATATTCAAGCCAGCGCAGAACGAGAAAAAGGCGACCCACGCCCAGTTAATCTTGGTCCAAATCGCATCGGGTAAGGTAATTTCTTTACCTAGCATGCCTTTGATTGCCGATTTGCCCATTGCGTGGCTTACGGCTAAACCAATTGCGAAGATTGCATAAACGATGGTCACTTTCCATTTTATGAAGTTTTCATCGTGCAGGAAGATGGTCATGCCGCCGAAGATGGCCACCATGGCAAAGGTGATCAACTGCATTTTCTCAACTTTTTTGTATAGCGCGAACGTCAATACAATTTGAATAGCAGTCGCAAAGATCAGGGCACCAGTTGCAACGTATATATCGTGCATCTTGTATAGGGCGAAGAAGACGATGAGAGGGATAAAATCAAGGATTTGCTTCATGAGGCAAACACTACCTAGTTGTTGAGTTGAGGACAGTCTAGCGAAATCTGTGGCAAAGTGAACATTTATAGCGTAGTGGAAACAAAAAATTGCCGTAATCAAGACGGCAATTTTGGAGAGAGTGCAGAGGTTATGCGACGCTTTGGTAGCGTGTGATCAACGTCTTGACGTCTTCAAGGTAACCCTCTCGTAGTAGGTTATCAACGGTGGCTTCCAGCTCGTCATGTGACATGGTGAAGCAGGTAGACTTTCCTGTCATTAAGTTAAGATACTGGTGATATTCTTCTTCTGTGTAATGACCCACGCGATCAAGCAAAAGTGTTTTAACGCCGTGATGAATCAAGCCGTAATATGTGTGTCGATGAAGCATCATGTTTGCTCCTTATCAAGCTGCTCCTCCACCCTGCAGAGGGCTTGGATCTATGGATAATTCGATTTGTACTTCAACAATGCATATCAGGTGCCAACTATTCTCTCTCAGCTTCACAAGCGCTCGATGCGGTGTCTTTACTCAACCAGTTTCCTAGAACATGACGTAAAGCGCTTAACGTTGTTGGCTTTTCTAGCCTACCGTCCATTATTTTATTGATCATGTCCAATTCGCGTTCTCCAGACTCCCCCGATAAAGCGACAATTGGGGTTTGAGGAGACAGCTCTTTAATTTTTTGGCTTGCATCAAGTCCATTCATAACAGGCATTTGTACATCCATCAGAATGAAATCTACGTGATTTGTCTTGAACACTTCGACGGCATTTTCACCATTGTTTGCTTGTAAGCTGTTGACGCCAAGTTGGTTCAAATACATCTGAACCAGCGCACGTTGGACCTTTTTATCATCGACAATAAGCACTGTTGGTACTTGGTTAATCTTTTGTACGTTGGGCACGACTTTATGTTCATTACTTCGTTTATTTTGCTTCCAATCATTGAAGTAAGGCGTGCGTAATGTGTCCGCTTTTGGTGCATTCGGGACAACAGGGAAGTACAAATGAAATTCTGTGAATTCGCCAAGTTTAGACTCACACTCAATTCTGCCGCCAAAAGAACGCATTACACGCTGGCAGTAGCCCAAACCTAGGCCGCTTCCACCGCTCTTTTGGTAAGAGAAAAAGTCATCAAAGATCTTGTGAGAGATGGTTTCATTGATACCCGGGCCAGTGTCTCGGAAAATCAGCGTATTCTCGTAAGGGCCCGTTTTCGTGCTGATCTCAATTTGACTGTCCGGATACGAGTCAAAATAATAAATTGCGTTACGAATCAGATTGAAAATCACAAAGTTAAATAAGATCTCGTTGAGTTTTGCCACAAAGTCATTGTGCTGCGACAGACGAATCCTTTCGATGACTTCCTCATTCTCAAAACCATAACGGCTCAAGGCTTGGTCAACGGCCCTATGAATCGAGGTCATGGCGACTGGTTCCCGCTCTAGGGAGCTGTCACTCACTTCTCGCAAAATGATATCGATGAGTTGACGACCGCGCTGAATTGCGGCCTGTCCGTTCTCAATATCTAGTTTGATCTGTTCTACGGATGCTTGATTTTCAATATGCTGTTTCAATGTCTCAAATTGCAACTGAACTTTAGCGAGAGGGTTACGCATTTCGTGAGCGATAGAATTGGCAAGAGTTTGTGATTGCGAGATTTTTCTATCTGCGTTGATATAAGTTTGCGCTTTGGAGAAGACCTTTTTGAGCGCATTTATCTCTTCATATGTAAATAATCCTCCCCCATTTTTGTGCGAAGAAAGTAGCAGATGGGAGATAGTTGTATCATGATCGTAAAGTGGTAAAACAAGCGCTGTCTCGCTCAAGTGCATTTTCGTATGCAATTTACTCAGTTTTTCATCATTATTGGATTTTGAACAGCTTAATTCATTGGCGATTTCATCAACAATTAAAATATTTTTATTTGAGGATAAATACTCCGTGTAAGCCGAGTCTTGAAACGGATTGGTGACAAGTTGTAATTTTTTTTGTGGAATATTTAATAGTTCTGCTAGTTTCTTAATAGCGCCTTGAGATGAATGTTGAAAATCATGTTCCAGTGCTAGAATTTTTTCGACAGGTGTATATGGTGAACCGTAGATAATACGAGCGATAACACGTTCCACTACATATAAAACCTTAGCCCAACTCAGACCGACTAACATACAAAGTGCACACGCTACGATAATATCGTTGAATGGAGTCAGAATAGGAATAAAGGAATAAATGGACAGCGCGAACATTGCACTGGTCACAATAAAAGAAAGAATTGTAAAAAGGAGGTATTTCACACTATAAAAGCGTGAGTTGAGTAAAGCATATCCTATTGAAAATAGAATGCTAATTGATAGCGCAGGTGGTATCCATGTTAAAGAAAAGTCGTTTAGTATGTAGGTAAAGCCCATTTGTATTATACTGGTAGAAGTCATGAAAACTCCGACACCAGCAATCATGTAATTTAACTTGGTTTGTCCTATTCGCCCAGTTCTCTTTCTCAAAAAAAGAAGGTTAATAAAAGTCTGCGCGACTAAAAAGATAAGCACAAAGAAAAAAATCTTAGTAGCGGGGCCAAATTTTATAATGAAATTACTCGGAGATGAAATAATTATATCGTTGATAGCTAAACTTGGCTTAGAATTCATAGTAGCAGTGAATGCAGCGGAGCATATCAATGTTATGTATTGCCAATTTGGGAGTCTTTTCCCAGATATCGATGCTCTTAGTCTGCATGAAAATAAATATGCTGCGGCGAATGCTATATAGGCAGATATGTTTGCAATGATCGCCATTTTAATGGCTGCTTGCTTTGAGTAAAGTGGTAATAATCCGCTATGGAAATAAGCATTGCTCAAGATCCATAAATATAGGCCTATGATGTGAAGGAGGTAAAGTTTATAATCAACAATTTTATTAAGCCTTTTTTTTAAGTAGAGAGCTCGAAAGAAAAAAAATGTCCATATTAGAACCAGAAAAGACACTAGTATTAACACGATAGCCTTACTATAAAGCATGTGTGTAATAAAGTTTTCAGTCATCTAATGAGTCTCAAGTTATTTTTAAATTGATTGCTTATATAAAAATTATTTATTTTTTCTAGATAGTAAAGACCTATTTAAATTTTCGTATTATTGTCACTTTTCCGCTTTGTTTTGAATTTTCCTTTGACTTGTAAGTTGTTCAAGCGAAACACATTCGGATGTAAAATGCTTGATTTCGCGAAGTTGTACACTTTATTAAGCTTCTGTTTCAACGATACTTACAATATCGTCGTTCTTTGTATGCTGGGTTATTTCCGCATTTAATGGTCGATATTTCTTAAGAATTATATTGATGGTTGACTCTATATGCATATTGTTCACTTAGTCACAAATGGTTCGAAATGGGAAGTTGAATGAATTAATAAGCAAACAGTATCATATTTGATTGTTGATTTGTGTGAAGTGATATAGACTTTTTCTAATTTAAATAAAAAGGGGCTACTTTTAGTAGCCCCTTTTTTACTGTGAATGTCTTTATGCTTTCTGAGTTTTAAGCTCTTCTTCTGACTTACCCTCTTCCACTAGAGCGTCGACGATCACTGCACATGCTGCGTCACCGGTGATGTTTAGTGCGGTACGAATCATATCAAAGATACGGTCAAGAGCGAACAGTAGTGGTAGGCCTTCGATTGGAATACCAGCAGCAAGCAGTACTGCTACTACTAGGAACGAAGGACCAGGAACACCTGCTTGACCTACAGCCCCTAGTGTAGAAGTAACGATGATCGCGATGTACGCGCCCATGCCTAGGTCGATGTTGAACAGCTGAGCAAAGAAAATGGCTACTAGACCGTAGTAAATCGCGTTACCAGACATGTTGATGGTTGCACCAAGCGGTAGAACAAATGATGCTGTCGAGTTCTTAACGCCAAGCTCTTTTTCACACGTATCCATCGTTACTGGCAGTGTTGCCATTGAAGACGCAGTAGACAGGGCAACGGCTTGTGGTTTCTTCATTGCTGACACGAACTTCTTCGCCGATGTCTTAGTGAAAATGTGTACCATCGCTGGGTAAACCACGAAACCGAACACAAGGATTGCAGCTACGTACACAACGAACAGTTTGAATACCACCATTAGGGCACCAAAACCAAACGTACCTACCGCTTCAGCCATGAGACCGAATACGCCAATTGGAGCAATGATCATCACTTTGTTGATCATCCAAACCATCGCGTCAACGATGCAGTTAACACCATTGATGATTGGCTCGCGACGAGCTTTTTCTTGTTTTGAAATCGCAACACCGAAGAACATACAGAACACTAGGATCTGAAGAATATTTGCTTCATTAAGTGATTGGAAAACGTTGGTTGGGATCATACCAGTGATGGTCGCCCAGAAAGTAGGTAGCTCACCTTTTGAAGCGTATTCAGCCGAGAACATACCTTCAACGCCAGAAACGTCGATGCCCATGCCTGGTTTGAATACTTCACCCATGAACAGCGCCAGTGCTACTGCTAGGGCAGACGTTAGGCAGAAGTAACCTAGGGTTACCAAGCCTACTTTTCCTGCAGATTGGCTGTTGCCAAGGCCTGCTGCGCCCGAGATAAGGGCTACCGCAACCAATGGGATCACGAGCATTTTTATCAGGTTGATAAAGATCGCACCAAGTGGCGCGAATACTGTCGCACTTTGACCCATCAAGGCACCAACGGCAGTACCCACGATCATTGCAATGACGACTTGCACGCCAATGTTGTTTAGCAAACTCTTTTGTTTTAACACTTCCATAACCTCTGTGCTAATAATGTGTAAAATCCTAAAATTACCCACCAATATAAAGTTGTTATTTGGATAATTGTTTCGCCTTGCTTTTTACACTTATCATTCACAATTAGCAATACAATTTCTGTACATACTTACCGTCTAATTGGAAATTCATTGATTGCTGATAGTTTTTTAATCAATAGCAAACGATTGCTATCGATTGTGGTGATATTTTGGTTGTCTGGCGTTTGAAAAATAGATGGTAAGAGAGGGAGGTTTTTAGACGGGAATGTTAAAAAAGATCGATTCCTGATGGTTAATAAAGAATCGATCTCATATTTATCAAATTAGTGATACGTTATTTTTGTGTTGCAGCTTTCATTGCAGAAACGAATTCACCTAGCTTATCGAGCATGATTTGTGGTTGCTCGACGTTCGCTTCGATAATTTTTACCACGGCAGAACCAGAAATCGCACCAGCGGCACCAGATCCTAGAGCTTGTTTTACTTGTGCAGGCTCTGAAATACCAAAACCAAGCAGCGCTGGTGGTGCATTGAATTGATTCAGTTTATCTAACATGTGGTCAACAGGCATGTTTGCCTTGGTCTCAGCGCCAGTAACACCTGCACGAGAAAGTAGGTAAGTGTAGCCGCCACCGAGTTCGGATACGTGCTTCAGCGTTTCATCACTTGCCGTTGGTGGGGCAATGAAGATTGGGTGAATTCCAAACTTCTCTGCTGCTGCAACAAATTCTGAGCTCTCGTTGGTTGGTACATCTGCAATCAAAACAGAATCGATGCCCGCTTTTGCACAACGCTCGTAGAAGTTTTCGATACCACGTGAGTACACAAGGTTCGCGTACATCAGAAGACCAATAGGTAGCTCTGGGTACTTCGCTCGGATCTTACCAATCTGCTCGAAACAGATATCCGGTGTTGCGCCTGAATCTAGAGCACGAATGTTCGCACCTTGGATAGTCGGGCCATCCGCAAGAGGATCTGAGAATGGAATACCGAGTTCTAGAGCATCAGCGCCTGACTCAACTAATGTTTCCATGATCTTGTAAGACTGCTCTGCGTTTGGATCGCAAACCGTTACGAACGGTACAAAAGCGCCTTGGTTTTTCTCGTTTAGACGCTCAAACATCTTTGCATAACGGCTCATTAGATCGCTCCTTTTTCTTCTAGGATGGCATGTACAGTGAAGATATCTTTATCACCACGACCTGATAGGTTCACAACTAATAATTGTTCTTTTTCTGGATTCTCACGAGCCATACGCAGTGCA
This sequence comes from Vibrio campbellii CAIM 519 = NBRC 15631 = ATCC 25920, assembly GCF_002163755.1. Lineage (NCBI taxonomy): Bacteria > Pseudomonadati > Pseudomonadota > Gammaproteobacteria > Vibrionales > Vibrionaceae > Vibrio > Vibrio campbellii. The sequence continues at coordinate 2,113,618 of NZ_CP015863.1, read as the reverse complement.
TGTGCCACAGCGTGAGAGGACTCTAGAGCTGGGATGATGCCTTCGTGACGCGCAATTTCTTGGAACGCCTCTAGCGCTTCATCGTCCGTTACGTTGTCGTATTCAGCACGGCCGATTGCGTTCAGATGTGCGTGCTGTGGACCAACTGATGGGAAATCAAGACCTGCAGAAACAGAGTATGATTCTTCAACCTGACCGTTTGGATCTTGCATCAGTGGCGCTTTCATACCAAAGAAGATACCCGTTTTACCATGTTTAAGTGGCGCGCCGTGTTGGTCGGTATTGATACCTTTGCCTGCTGGCTCAACACCAATTAGGCGAACACTTTCTTCTTCGATGAAGTCAGCAAACATGCCGATAGCGTTTGAACCACCGCCCACACACGCGATAACTGCGTCAGGAAGACGACCTTCACGTGCCAAAATCTGATTCTTCGTTTCTTCACCAATCATGCGTTGGAAGTCACGCACGATCGTTGGGAATGGGTGAGGACCCGCCGCTGTACCAAGTAGGTAGTGCGCATCTTCATAAGTTGCAGACCAGTCTCGTAGCGCTTCGTTACATGCGTCTTTAAGTGTTGCTGAACCAGAGTGAACAGGAATGACTTCTGCGCCCATTAGCTTCATACGGAATACGTTCGGGCTCTGACGCTCAACGTCTTTTGCACCCATGTAAACGCGACACTTAAGACCAAGCAGCGCACATGCTAGTGCGGTTGCTACACCGTGTTGGCCTGCACCCGTTTCAGCGATGATTTCGTTTTTACCCATGCGTTTCGCAAGCAGTGCTTGCCCTAACACTTGGTTGGTCTTGTGCGCGCCGCCGTGAAGTAGGTCTTCACGTTTTAGGTACAGTTTGGTTTTCGTACCTTTAGTTAGGTTACGAGTTAGAGTCAAAGCCGTTGGACGGCCCGCATACTCTTGAAGAAGCGTCATGAATTCGCTGCGGAATTCTGGATCTTCTTGTGCGTCGATAAACGCTTGCTCTAGTTGCTCTAAGGCTGGAACTAGAATTTGCGGAACGTACTGACCGCCGTATTCGCCAAAGTAGGCATTCAGTTTTGCCATCGTTATATTCCTTCTCGTATTTTTCGCTACGAATAGCTTTAAATTTTTTAGCTGAAATACAGCTTTAGTAGTTGCGAATGGCGGTGAATGCCGCGAGCAACTTCTGTGAATCTTTTTTGCCTGGTGCGCTTTCTACACCAGAGTTTAAATCTAATCCCAAGCAACCTAGTCTCGCTGCTTGTTGAGCATTTTCTGGCGACAGTCCGCCCGCTAGCATAATTTGACTTGGGTCGCCGATCAGTGACCAGTCGAAAACTTGACCAGTTCCGCCGGTTTGAGTGCCAACTTGTGCATCTAATAAATGGCGGTCAATGTTTTCTGCAAGTAGTTCTGGCTTGGCATCAGTCACGCCGTAAGCTTTCCAAATTTCTACCGCTGCTGGCAGTTCGGCTTTAAGTTGGTTTACGTAAGCTTGGTCTTCTTGACCGTGCAGTTGCACCGCTTTTAAACCCAAAGAGGTCACGACAGAAGCAACAAAATCGATATCGTGGTTTTGGAACACGCCTACATAGTTCAGTGGGGCACCGCTCATGGTTAAGCGAGCGCCTTCAAGATCAACGGCGCGCTTCGACTTCTCGACAAAAATCAGGCCACCAAATACTGCGCCAGCTTGATATGTTTTTGCTGCGTCATCTGGATGCGTTAAGCCACACACTTTGTTTTCGCCTAACGTCACTTTACGTACAGCAAGTTCTAGGTTGTCTTCCGCCATCAGCGAACTACCAATCAAGAAGCCGTCTGCGTATTCCGCTAGATCACGAACTTGTTGATGCGTATAAATGCCAGATTCTGAGATTACTGTTGCGTTAGGAGCCAGTTCGCGAATTGTCGGGGCCAGCTCTTTAGTACGATTCAAATCAGTACTTAGGTCGCGCAAGTTACGGTTATTGATGCCGATAACGCGTGCGCCTAGCTTAACGGCACGATGAAGCTCTTCTTCGTTGCTGACTTCGGTCAAGATACCCATGTCCAGGCTGTGTGCTGCTTCTTCTAGTGCTTGGTACTCTTCGTCATTCAGGACAGAAAGCATCAGTAGCACGGCATCAGCACTGTAATGGCGCGCTAGATAAACTTGGTAGATATCTACCATGAAGTCTTTACAAATAACTGGTTGTTTGACTTGACCACGCACTTGAGGAAGAAAGTCGAAGTTACCTTGGAAGTACTTTTCGTCTGTTAGGACTGAAATTGCATCTGCGTGGTTGTTGTAAACCGATGCAATGTAATCCAAGTCGAAGTGATCACGAATCAAACCTTTAGAAGGAGATGCCTTCTTACATTCGGTGATGAATACCGTCTTTTCGCCACTCAGAGCATCGTAGAAGCTGCGGTCCGATGGCAGCAAATCAGACTGAAATGTGCTTAGCGGTTGACTCACCTTACGGTCTGCTACCCACTGATATTTGTCGCGGACAATTTTCGCCAGTACTTCTGCCATTTCTGCTTCTTTCTTAGAAACGTGTTCAGACAGGTTGTCAGCTTGATGAGTGTTGAAGTCAGTCATCTTCTTCAATTCCTTAAGCGTGTGCGGCAAGTTGTTGTACCAAATGGTACGCCTTGCCTGAATTCATTGCCTCAATCGCTTGTTGCGTGTTGGCTTTTAAATCTTCGTGGCCGAATAGACGCATTAGCAGAGCAACGTTTACTGCCACTGCACCCAATTGTGCATCTGTACCTTTACCCGTTAGAATATTGGTAATGATCGCTTTGTTTTCTTCAGGATCGCCACCTTTGATCGCTTCTAGCGGGTGCGCTTCTAGACCGAAGTCTGCAGGCGTTAGTTTGTATTCTGTGATCTTACCGTCTTTGATTTCGGCAACCGTTGTTTCACCGTGAATCGCCACTTCGTCCAAACCACTACCGTGTACTACAGCGGCGCGCTTCATACCCATTTGTAGCATGGTTTCTGCGATAGGACGAACCAGTTCTTCACTGTAAACGCCCATCAATTCGATGTTAGGACGAGCAGGGTTAATCAGTGGACCAAGAATGTTAAAGATGGTGCGTGTTTTCATGGTTTGACGCACTGGCATCGCATGTCGCACACCACCGTGGTATTGAGGTGCAAATAGGAAAGCAACACCGATATCGTCTACCGCTTTGCGCGTATCTTCTGCGCTCATAGCTAGGTTGATACCAAATGAATCTAGAAGGTCAGAAGAGCCCGATTTGCTTGAAACGCTGCGGTTACCGTGTTTCGCGACTTTTAGACCACAAGCTGCTGCAACAAACGCCGCAGTGGTTGAAATGTTGATGGTGTTGTGACCGTCACCGCCCGTTCCTACGATATCTGCGAAATCGTAATCTGGGCGAGGGAATGGGTTTGCGTTTGCCAGCAGTGCTTTCGCCGCGCCCGCAATTTCATCTGGCGTTTCACCTTTGATTTTTAGTGCAGTCAGTGCTGATGCCATCAAAATTGGGTCTAGTTCACCACGGATAATGATGTCGAATAGCTGTTGGCTCTCTTCCTGAGTAAGCGATTCTTGCTCGTACAGTTTGGTGATAATAGGGTTGATGATTGCTTCCATATTTCCTCTCCTAAATTTCTTATGCGCCAAGTGCTTATTAAGCAGTGAGTGGGGTCGCTGAAGTTTGTTCTTCAAGTGCCCATTCAATGGCATTGGCCAACAGTGTTGCTCCGTAGGTCGTCATAATAGATTCCGGGTGGAACTGGAACCCGCAAACTTTATCTTCTTCATGTACAACAGACATTACCAAGTCATCCACTTCTGCTGTGATGGTTAGGCTCTCAGGAACCTTGGTCGCAACTAGCGAGTGGTAACGTGCAATTGCAAGTGGTGATGGTAGGTTTTGGTAAATCGCATGGTCTTGGTGCTCCATCATAGAGACCTTTCCGTGAATGATTTCGCCCGCGCCAGCAACGGTGCCGCCGTACGCTTCAACAATCGCTTGGTGACCAAGACAAATCCCGATCATCGGTACTTTGCCTTTCATGCGTTGGATAAGCTCTGGCATTGAGCCTGCCTCTGACGGTGCACCAGGGCCTGGCGATAGCAGAACCACTGGGTTTTCAAGCTCGTTTACCGCTTGTTCGATGGTTTCTGCTGGGATGTTGTTTCGGTAAATCTTGACTGAGTGACCTAGCGAGCGGAACTGATCCACAAGGTTGTAGGTGAACGAGTCAAAGTTATCGATAAAAATGATATTAGCCATCTCTGAACCCTATTCCTTATTGTGACTTATGCGCTGCTTGGATAGCAGAGATTACCGCTTGTGCTTTGCCGCGCGTTTCGTCTGCTTCCGCTTGTGGATCAGAGTCGAACACCACGCCTGCACCGGCTTGAACTTGAGCAATGCCGTTCTCAACGTAGGCTGAGCGGATCACGATACATGTGTCGAGTGTGCCTTCACCAGTTAGGTAACCAACCGCACCGCCGTAGCTACCGCGACGTGCGCCTTCTACGTCGCGAATCAACTGCATCGCACGAATCTTTGGTGCACCAGTGAGCGTGCCCATGTTCATACAAGCTTGGTATGCGTGCAGCGCGTCTAGGTCTTCACGCAGTTGACCAACCACACGAGACACTAAGTGCATTACGTGGCTGTAGCGGTCGACTTTTAGTAGGTCTGCTACGTGACGTGTGCCAGCTTGAGCAATACGAGCAACGTCGTTACGTGCTAAGTCAACCAGCATCATGTGTTCTGCGTTTTCTTTCATGTCGGTGCGCAGTTCAAGTTCGATGCGGCTATCTAGGTCAAAATCGATCTCGCCGTTAGGGCGCTTACCGCGGCGACGAGTGCCTGCGATTGGGTAGATTTCAATTTGGTTAGTGTCGGTTTCGTACTTAAGCGCACTTTCCGGTGATGCGCCAAACAAAGTAAACAGCTCGTCTTGCATGTAGAACATGTAAGGACTTGGGTTACTTTGTTTGAGTTCTTTGTAGGCTGCTAATGGAGAAGGACAAGGGAGTGTAAATCGGCGAGACGGCACGACTTGGAACACATCGCCTTTCACTACGAAATCTTTTAAGTCACGAACGATTTGGCAGAAGTCTGCATCAGACACGCTAGGTTCAACCGTGACATCGGCGATTTGCTCTGCACTTGGCAGCAGTTTTGGCGCTGCGCATTGAGCGCTGATTTCTTCGATGCGAGTTTCTAGCGTTGCTTTCTCTGATTCGTCGACAAACAAAGTTGCTTGCAGTTGGCAAGATTCGGTTTGATGATCCACAACCAACAGCGTTTCCGCTACATAGAAAACGTAATCTGGGCATTGGTTGGTTGCTTCTGCATTGCCCAGAGGTTCGAAGTTAGCGACCAAGTCGTAGGCAAACAGACCACCAAGGAAAATCGCGTGCTTATCTTGCTCTGAAATATCGAAGCTGTGTTGCACCAAACGCAGCGCATCAAATGAAGAGGCTTCACGTAGGCGAGAATCTTCATCTAGCGTGTCGCAAGGCTGGGTGAATTCCAAAGTCAGCGTTTCGCCAACGAACTCACTCTTAACCTCACCACGAATGTTTTGGTTTAAATGAGAAAGCAGGTTTTTACCATTGTTAGTCAATGCCTGCATGCTAACTGTGTGACCGAAACAAACGATGCGCACCGCAGAATCGACAATTAACAGGGATTTTAAATCTTGCTTTGAGTCGATCTCAGCAGATTCCAGCAATAGGCTGTCAGTTCTGTTCTCACATAACGTATGGAACAAGCGAGTCGGGTCTTGAGTATAAGGGACGGAAGCCGTTAGCACTTCAAGCTGTCCAAGTTTCTTAATTTCAATGGCCTTGTTCACAAGACCTCCTTATAGCTGTTTACATCTTCCTGCCGTACATAGTCGCATAAAGCAAACGTTCACCCAATCAAGTTTTGGTCAGATCCGATGAATGTTTAAGCAGTTGAATGTGAGATGGACGACAAAACAAAAAGCCCGCTGAGGTAGCGGGCTTTGTGACATTTAATTCTCTAAACTAGAAGTACACGTTTGCCCACCAAGAACTTGTCCAAGTGCGCCACCAAGCAAGGTCTGCAGAATTCATCTTATTCAGACGAACCGCAACTTTCGCTTTCTGGTTTTGGTTAAATTCTTGTAACATGGTTAGCCTTAATTAGGTACTTCGTATTTGTGTACTAGTTAACTAGTGCAGAGGTAGAAAGTCAACCCCAAAACAGCATTAAAACGACAAAAAGATGAGAATTGATTTACACAGCCACACCACCGCTTCAGATGGTCGCTTTGCACCACATGATTTAGTGGATAGGGCACTGAGTTTTGATATCGAGGTTTTGGCGATCACAGATCATGATACGGTTGACGGCTTAGCTCCGGCCAAGCAATACGTTGAAGAGAACAATCTCCCGATCAAAATCATCAACGGTATCGAGATTTCGACCGTTTGGCAGAACAAAGACATCCATATTGTAGGTTTGAACATTGACCCTAACAGCCCTGCGCTGGCGGAGTTAATTCAACAGCAAAAATCGCATCGTGTTGAGCGCGCAGCATTGATCGCCGAGCGCTTGCAGAAAGCCACCCGTGAAGGTGTATTAGAAGAAGTTCAGCACATTGCAGGAGATGCCCCAATTACTCGCGCGCATTTCGCAAAGTGGTTGGTGGACAATGGTTACGCGAAAAACATGCAGATGGTGTTTAAGAAATTCCTGACGCGCTCCAACCCTGGTTATGTACCGCCGAATTGGTGCTCCATGAAAGAGGCGGTAGACGCTATCCATGCCGCTGGTGGCCAAGCAGTGCTAGCGCATCCGGGGCGTTATCAGCTCACTGCCAAGTGGGTAAAACGCCTGTTAGCGGCATTTGTTGAAGCGGGTGGGAATGCCATGGAAGTTGCGCAACCTCAACAAGCGCAACAAGAAAGACGCAACTTGGCGGATTATGCTATACAATACAAACTATTAGCTTCTCAAGGCAGCGACTTTCACTATCCATCACCGTGGATGGAATTGGGAAGAAACCTCTGGTTACCCGCGGGCGTGGAACCAGTTTGGAAAGATTGGGGTATTGATCCTTCGTTGAATAATGCTCAACAAGACCAAGTCGAGAACCCATAAAAATATAGAGCCGAGAGGTTCGATAATGAGGAATTACAATGAGCCAGTTTTTTTACGTTCATCCAGAAAACCCACAGGCTCGCTTGATCAATCAAGCAGTAGCAATCATTCGTAACGGCGGTGTGGTGGTGTACCCAACCGATTCAGGTTACGCACTAGGCTGTCAATTGGAGAACAAACAGGCGTTGGAACGAATCTGTCAGATCCGTCGTCTGGATGATAAACACAACTTTACTTTGTTGTGTCGTGATTTGTCGGAGCTTTCTCTGTATGCACGAGTGGATAACTCTGCATTCCGACTACTGAAAAACAATACTCCGGGTCCTTACACCTTCATCTTCAAGGGCACAAAAGAAGTGCCGCGTCGTTTGATGAACGCAAAACGTAAGACCATCGGTATCCGTGTACCTGATAACCGCATTGCGCTGGACCTACTAGAAGCGCTTGGCGAGCCAATGATGTCTACGTCGCTTATTCTACCGGGCAGTGATGTGACGGAATCAGACCCAGAGGATATCCGTGACAAACTAGAGCATGCTGTAGACGTGATTCTTAATGGTGGTTACCTAGGCGAGCAGCCAACCACGGTTATTGACTTCAGTGAAGGTGAATCCGTTGTTGCGCGTATTGGTTCTGGTGATCCAGCGCCATTTGAGTAACTCGATTTACTCTTGATGAAATAAGAAAGGGAGGCTAATACGCCTCCCTTTGTCTTTTGAATCAATGTGTAGGTTTTTATATTCGCGTGTTATGCGAAGTCAAAGATGTCGATATTGTAGTGCTCAATGTAGTTCATGTAGCCAGCATCGATCCCTTTCAGGGTCACTTCTACATTAAACTCATCGCTGGAGAATACCGCCCATCCAAAGTCGTTGTAAGACAGTGTTAGGTCATCTGCTGAGTCTAAGAAGGTATCGCGAATGCCGTCATCGTTCGTATCAAGGCCCATATCAAACACCAACTTATCGTGACAAATGTTGAAGTCGAGTATCTCTGCTTTCACTTCGATGTCGTTTGATGATACCGGTTGGTCCGGAACGCCAATAGCAAGACGGTTTGTCATAACGAACGTGTCAGAGCCGCAACCGCCTGCGATAACAGAGTTACCATCGCCAACCACAACAGTATCGTTACCCCAACCTGCGTTAATGAAGTTATTGCCAGAGTAATCGAAAATTATGTCGTCGCCACAACCACCAAATAGAGAGTCATTACCTAAACCACCCGACAAATAGTCATTGCCAGAACCACCGACAAGTAGGTCGTTACCTCTACCACCGAGTAGAGTGTCGTCACCCCAGCCACCGAAGACGTAATCGTCACCACCAAAGCCAACAAACTTATCGTCGCCGCCAAAGCCGATAAATACATCGCTTGTATCGGAGCCTTTTGTACCTGTCATGTTGTCATCTTCGGAGGTGCCAAATATCCAATTTAGGTCAAGATTTGTATGAGACATTTATTATTCCTTTTTCATCTGTTTAAGGGAGCTAGCAAGCTGTAGGGTTATCTTTCTTATAACCCTGACAATTTTATCAGGTAGGCCAGCGTTTTAGAGGCTCGCTCCGACCCATAATAGTGCGGTTCTATTTGGGGAGTGTCTGGTACTAAGTGGGAGAGGGTGATGAGTTAAGTGTGAGTTTTTGGGCGTTATTTTGCTGCGACAATATGGACGATTTCGCTTACATTAAAGTAGAGAATCCCGTATAATGACTGACCGAAAAATCCCAACAGGTTGGGTAACTTGCACAATGAAGACCAATCTTGGTCTCGACGTCTGTGAAGACGACACATAGGTAGATAAATGAGCGAAAAGTTACAAAAAGTATTAGCACGTGCTGGACACGGTTCTCGTCGTGAGATCGAATCGTTAATTAAATCTGGTCGCGTTAGCGTGAACGGAATCGTAGCTAAACTTGGTGAAAGACTGGAAGATGAGAACAGCGTAGTTCGTATCGATGGTCACGTTGTGTCTGCTAAGGCGCAAGAAGAAGTGATCTGTCGTGTTTTGGCTTACTACAAGCCAGAAGGTGAACTATGTACTCGTCACGACCCTGAAGGTCGTCGCACTGTTTTCGATCGCCTGCCAAAGATCCGTGGTTCTCGTTGGATTTCAGTTGGTCGTCTTGATGCAAACACATCAGGTCTACTGCTGTTTACAACAGATGGTGAACTGGCGAACCGCCTAATGCACCCAAGCCGTCAGGTTGAACGTGAATATCTTGTTCGTGTTTTCGGCGAAGTCACTGAACAAAAAGTGAAAAACTTGGTTCGTGGTGTTGAGCTTGAAGATGGCATGGCACGTTTCGAAGATGTGGTATATGCGGGTGGTGAAGGTATGAACCACACGTTTTATGTTGCTATTAACGAAGGTCGTAACCGTGAAGTTCGTCGTCTGTGGGAATCTCAAGACACGACGGTTAGCCGCCTAAAACGTGTTCGTTACGGTGACATCTATCTGGATAAGAAACTGCCTCGTGGTGGTTGGATGGAACTTGATCTGAAAGAAGTAAACTACCTACGTGAATTGGTAGAACTTCGTCCAGAAAAAGAAACCATGCTGGATCTGAATAAAGACAACACGTCACGTAAGCGTGAACGTGCTCGTAGCCAAAAAATCCGTCGCGCAGTTAAGCGTCACGAAGAGCGCGTAAATACACCGAAAGGTCGTAGCAACAACCCCTCTCGTCGTAAGCCGAAGAAGACTGCAGGTGACCAAGGTGCACGTAACAAGCATCGTTAATCGATAGCAAAAAATCAGAAAGGCTTGCCCACTCGGCAAGCCTTTTTCTTATCCAGCATTTTGTTCTCTGGCGTTATCGTGTTCTTCTCTTTTTATTACACGTAACTTATCGACATAAAAAAACACCAGCGCGAGGCTGGTGTTTTTGATCATGATAGGGAAAGTGTCAGTCGCGTTTCCAAAGCATATGACAGAACTTATGTTCTGGGTCTCGACTGATTAGCATACGAGCAAAAACGTCATCAAGTACGTCATTTTCCTCGTTTACTAAGCCGATTCGAACTTCTGCATACACTTCTTTGTCGATATCGAAGCCAACGTGTTCAACCCAGTCATCACCAGTTTCAACAAGTTCTGCGGCACCACGATCTTCAAATTGCGTAGTAAACAGAATGACATCAGCTGGCTCTAGGTTGTCTGGAGCCATCTCAAGGAAGATGTCGTACGCAGCGTCGATAACGTCGTCGTAAGAAATCAAATCAGACATACTTATGCTCGGCTCATGTATTTACGTTCAGTCGTGTTGATGATTACACGGTCACCAGTTGCGATGTACTCAGGAACTTGGATTACAAGACCTGAAGCAAAGCGTGCTGGTTTAGTACGTGCAGATGCAGAAGCACCTTTGATTGAAGGATCAGTTTCTTCAATCACTAGCTCAACAGAAGAAGGAAGCTCGATACCAACAGCAGAACCGTTGATTAGGATAATGTGAATACCTTGAGTGTCTTCGTTGATGAACAAAAGCTCATCTTCAACTTCGTTGTGCTTGAATGTGTATTGTGAGTAGTCTTCGTTATCCATGAAGATATGCTCATCGCCGTCAGCGTATGAGTACACAACTGCACGTTTGTTCATTTCTACTGTTTCAACAACGTCATCTGACTTGTAACGCTCGTCTACACGTGCGCCAGTGTTTAGATCTGTACAACGCATTTTGTAGATTTTAGCGCCGCCACGACCGCCAGGAGTCGTTACTTCGATGTCTTTAACTAGAAGAGTTTTACCATTAGACTCGATTGCGAAGCCTTTTTTGATTTCACTTGCCTTTGGCATTGTATTTTCCTATTTACACTTATTAAGCAAAACTTGGTGATTATAGCGCTAAGTTGCTTGTCTGGCACCAAAATTCCACACAGTAATTTGCACCTCAATAAGGGGGTTATTTGGCTTGATTCAAATGCAAGGCTAGTGGATCATATAGCCCATCGTCTTTTAAAAGCCTGAGATCGCGTTTTCTTCAATGTCTCTTCCTGTTATCGATCCAAAACATCCTTTCCAACCAGAATTCGAACCTCTTCTTAGAGAAGTATTGGCGTGCCTCAAAGGTGGGCTTGGCTCTAACTTACATAGTGTTTATGTTTATGGGAGTGTGGCACGTAAGTCGGCGGTTGCAGGAAAATCGAATCTCGATATGGTCGTGGTCACTAAGTCGAGTTTTGAAAACAATCGCGCTACTTTGTTGAACACCATCAAATGGCGTGCTCAACAGGGGCACCCTCACGTTAAAGGTATATCGATCCGCACCGCCTTGGTGAGTGAAGTCGCAAACCTGGACAGTATTTTTACTTGGGGCTTTATGCTCAAACACTGCTGCGTGTGTGTTTACGGAGATGACCTGGCGGATTGCTTTGGTGACTACGTGCCAAGCTGGGAAATTGCCAAACACTGGAACATGGATGTCGAAGACTGGTTATCGGTGTATCGCACTAAGATAGTACAAGCACAAAGCATTGAAGAGCTGGTCAGTGCCCAAGTGACTATCGCTAAGAAACTGCTCCGAGCGTCGTACTCACTTGTCATGTATCGAGACAAACGTTGGTTTGATGACCCGCTTGAATGTGGGGAGCAATTCTTACGATACCACCCAGAAAAGCAGCTTGAGATAGAACGCCTTGGTATTTTGCTTTCTGGACGCGCAATTCCAAAACGTTCTGTGGTTGGGTTACTCGACGGTTTTGGTGATTGGTTGGTGACTCAGTATCAAAAGACCGAATTTCGCATTGGCTAATGTCAGCTAGCGTTAACTCCCTTCAACCTGGAATTTGATTTAGAACAGCCCCATCTGCGGCGCAGATAACTGCTCGAAGTCTGTGCCAATAAACGGCAAAATCGCATCGGCCACTGGCTTCAACTGTTTATCAATATAGTGCTGGTAGTCGATAGGACTATTGCGGTATTCGTGTGGCTCTGGCCCGTTTACAGTAATCAAGTACTCGATTCGACCACGGTTTTGATACTGCAATGGTCTGCCTAATTTAGCGTTGATGTCATCGGCTAGGCGCGCAGCACGTACTTGTGGTGGAATATTCTTTTGGTATTCGTGTAGCTTGCGGCGTAAACGCTTTTGATATACCAGCTGATCATCAAACTCACCATTATTGGTTTTTTCGACCATCTCTCGCACGTAATCACTTGGATCTTCGCCGTGGAAGATCATTTGGTACAAAGTATTTTGGAATCGCTGTGCCAGTGGTGTCCAGTCGGTGCGTGCACTTTCTAATCCTTTGAAGATAATGCGTTCTTGTTCGCCTTCACCAATCAAACCTGCGTAGCGTTTTTTTGAGCCCGTTTCCGCACCACGGATGGTTGGCATCAGGAACTTGCGATAATGGGTTTCGTATTCGAGTTCAAGAATCGAGTTGAGGTTGTACTCACTGCGCAGATGGTCATTCCACCATTGGTTGATGTAGTCGACCAGTTCATTACCAATCTTATCGGCGTCTACTTGGCTGTACGCGCCATTTAAAGACACAAACGTTGAATCGGTGTCGCCATAGATCACTTGATAACCTTTGTCCTCAATCAGAACTTTGGTTTGTTTCATTATTTCGTGGCCACGCATAGTGATGCTCGAAGCAAGGCGGGTATCAAAGAAACGACAGCCAGAAGAACCAAGCACACCATAAAAAGAGTTCATGATGATTTTGATGGCTTGCGAGAACGCTTTTTCGTTGTTCTTCTTTGCGACATCGCGCGCTGCCCAGAGCTTTTCGATCATCTCTGGCAGGAAGTGTTTTTTGCGATGGAACTGACCACCACGAAACCCCGGTACGGCTTCATTGTCTGATTTGCCGATTTCAAGCTGTAAGCCTTCGACTAAACCCATAGGATCGATCAAGAATGAGCGAATGATAGAAGGGTAAAGGCTCTTAAAATCGAGTACCAATACCGAGTCATAAAGGTTTGGGATCGAGTCCATCACATAGCCGCCTGGGCTAGCTATCCAATTTTCGGGATGGAGATTTGGTGCAACATAGCCAGCTCGGTGGATTTGCGGCAAATACAAATTAGTAAAAGCTGCTACTGAGCCCCCGACGCGATCCAGTTCCACACCCGTTAGGCGAGAGCGTTCGATTGCGAAGTCGAGTAGGTGAGTGTGGTCAAAAATCTTGTTGACCAACACACAGTCTTGCAAGTTGTATTTAGCGAGAGAAGGCTTGTCTGAACGGTACATGCGATTGATTTCGTCCATTCGATCATGAACGTTATGAATCTCTTTACCTTCGCCAAGGAGCTCTTGTGAAACCGACTCAAGTGACCAAGAGCGGAAATGGTATGTCGCGGTTTTGAGCGTATCGATACCATCCAGCACCACACGACCAGGGATTGAGATAAAACCTTGTTGGCTTTGCGCGGAGCTGCGGAAGAAACTTGGCTGGTCAGCGCGGCCTAACATCAGCTTCATGTTGTGCCACTCTGCGCACTTGTGTAGCAGGCGGAAATCGAAGTCGATCACGTTCCAGCCAACAATGACGTCTGGGTCGAACTGCTTGAACCAAGCGATCAAAGCATCGAGTAGTGCCTTTTCATCTTTCACCCATTGAATTGCTGTCTCTGCTGGTTCCGGCTCTCCAATCATGAGCACTCGTGAATCGACAGGGCTGTCTAAACCAATCGAATAGAGAATACCTTTTTCTGAACATTCTAAATCTAAGGACACCACGTGTAGCTTCGGCTGGTATTCGCCTGTTCGACACTTTGCGTTTTGGACGCGTTGGAACCCGTTTCGAGATTGTAGATTCCCGGTAAACTCCATGCTGCCTTTAATAAAACGTTCCATCAAATAGCGGTCAGCAAGACGCACGTCGCCTTCGAAATGAACGATGTCATGTTGCTTGAGCTCATCTTGTAGAGCGAACGCGTCTTTTGTCGTTTGCGTGTAACACGCAGCTAAAGGTGTTAGTTGAAAGTTCTTTAGCTCAAGCGCGCGAATGTCGACGGCAATGCGTTTAGAGCTGGCAAGTTGCTTGGTTTGCTCGATGTGCGCCTGTTCAATAAAGAAGACGGGCCTTTCTCCTTGAATCAACAATTGGGTGGGACCATTCTCGGTCGAAAGCCAAAGCTCAATCTGAGTTTGACCTTTGATGTCTCGGGCTTGGCGAGTGAGAAGGAAGCCTTGTTGGATTTTCAATAGAGAAACCTTGTAAATCAATGAAGCACGTATTCTATCATTAAGAACTGTAAAAATAACCAGTAAAAGAGCGCTGCTGAATTTCACCGTTCAAGTGCGTGTCTTAAGGGTGTACAAAAGCGAAGATATCTCGCTTATGGAATAACCATTTATGGGTGATATTGCGTTTTGCTGAGCAAAGTGAAATCTAGTTGCTTGATTTATTGAAGTTTATGTTGTTAATTATCTTGTCTTAAAAATCGGCTTTGCACGCAACACACTCAAATAATAGAGTGGTTTATGAATAAGTTCTTGCCAAACTTTGCGTTTAAGCACATATTCATAGAAAGCAATTTTTTGCCTAATGCGGTAGTATATAGGCACTCATACTGATATCCACATTGACATAAAGTTATGTGGGTGCAGAGCCAATAAAAGCGTGGAGATACAAGTTTGATAAATGTTTTCCTTGTAGATGATCACGAGCTGGTTCGCACAGGGATACGACGTATTATTGAAGACGTCCGTGGAATGAACGTAGCAGGAGAAGCTGACAGCGGTGAAGAAGCAGTAAAATGGTGTCGCAGTAATCATGCAGACGTCGTTTTAATGGATATGAACATGCCAGGAATTGGCGGCTTGGAAGCCACTAAAAAGATTCTTCGCGTGAATCCTGACGTAAAAATCATCGTATTAACCGTTCATACGGAAAATCCGTTCCCAACTAAAGTGATGCAGGCGGGTGCTTCTGGTTACCTAACCAAAGGTGCAGGCCCTGATGAAATGGTTAACGCAATTCGTGTGGTTAACAGTGGGCAGCGTTACATCTCGCCAGAGATTGCGCAGCAGATGGCATTGAGTCAATTCTCACCTGCCTCAGAAAACCCATTTAAAGACCTTTCTGAACGCGAACTGCAGATCATGATGATGATCACTAAAGGGCAGAAAGTAACGGATATTTCTGAACAACTGAATTTAAGTCCAAAAACAGTCAACAGCTACCGCTACCGTCTGTTTAGCAAATTGGACATCAATGGTGACGTTGAGTTAACACACTTAGCGATCCGCCACGGAATGCTGGACACCGAGACCCTTTAGTGTGAATCAACCCTTCGATTCGGCTTCCTTTCTCAAGACAGTAACTCATCAGCCCGGCGTTTACAGAATGTACAACGCCGAGGCTGTTGTCATTTATGTAGGCAAAGCCAAAGATCTCAAAAAGCGCCTCTCAAGCTACTTTCGCAAGAAAGTCGACAGTGAGAAGACCCGCGCTCTCGTAAGTAATATCGCTAAAATTGATGTCACGGTAACCCATACCGAGACGGAAGCGCTCATCCTTGAGCACAACTACATCAAGCAATATTTACCCAAATACAATGTACTTCTGCGTGATGACAAATCGTACCCTTACATTTTCATTAGCGGTCATAAACATCCGCGATTGTCTATGCATCGTGGTGCGAAAAAGCGCAAAGGTGAGTACTTTGGACCATACCCGGATTCTGGTGCGGTACGAGAAACTTTGCACCTTTTGCAGAAAACACTCCCTGTTCGTCAGTGTGAAGATACGGTTTATTCCAACCGTACTCGCCCTTGTTTGATGTACCAAATTGGTCGTTGTGCGGGTCCGTGTGTCAGCACGATTATTTCTGATGAAGAGTACGCCGAGCTGGTGGGTTTTGTGCGTTTATTTTTGCAGGGCAAAGATAAGCAAGTACTTGAGCAGCTCATTGAGAAGATGGAAGTGGCAAGCCAGCAACTTCGTTTTGAAGATGCCGCTAAGTTCCGTGACCAGATCCAAGCGATTCGACGCGTACAAGAACAGCAATACGTTTCAGAAGACAGTATGGACGATATGGACGTACTTGGCTTTGCTCAAGAGAACGGTATCGCATGTATCCATATCTTGATGATTCGTCAGGGTAAGGTGTTAGGCAGTCGCAGTCATTTTCCTAAGATCCCACAGAACACCAGTCAACAAGAAGTATTTGATAGCTTCCTTACTCAGTATTACCTGAGTCATAACGAGGCGCGCACCATTCCGTCCCGTATTATCTTGAATCAAGAGCTGGGTGGTGACATCGAGCCGATCCAGCAAGCTCTGAGTGAAGTGGCAGGACGTAAGGTTCAGTTCCATACCTCTCCAACTGGCTCACGTGGACGTTATCTAAAACTTTCCAATACTAATGCGCTTACTGCCATTACGACCAAAATTAATCACAAGATGACCATCAATCAGCGCTTCAAAGCTCTGAGAGAAGTCTTGGGCATGGAAACTATCGCTCGCATGGAGTGTTTCGATATTTCGCACACGATGGGCGAGAGCACTATTGCCTCTTGTGTGGTGTTCAACAGTGAAGGCCCAGTTAAGCAAGAGTATCGTCGTTACAACATCACAGGCATTACTGGCGGCGATGATTACGCTGCAATGGGACAAGCCTTAGAGCGTCGTTATTCGAAGCAGCTAGATGTAGAGAAGGTTCCTGACATTATCTTTATCGATGGTGGTAAAGGACAACTCAATCGAGCGCATGAGATCATTTCCCAATATTGGGGGGATTGGCCGAAGCGTCCAATCATGATTGGTATTGCCAAAGGCGTTACTCGTAAACCGGGACTTGAAACCTTAATTACCGTAGATGGCGAGGAATTTAACTTGCCAAGTGATGCGCCGGCATTGCACTTGATCCAGCACATCCGAGATGAGAGTCATAACCATGCTATTGCAGGCCATAGAGCGAAACGTGGCAAAACCCGTCGTACCAGTGCTTTAGAGGGGATTGAAGGCGTAGGACCGAAACGTCGTCAAGCCTTACTCAAATACATGGGTGGATTGCAGGAATTGAAGCGTGCAAGTGTCGAAGAAATCGCCAAAGTACCGGGAATTAGTCACTCTTTGGCAGAAATTATTTTCCAAGCATTGAAACAATAAGGAAAATCCCGCAACATTAAGCCGCAATATGTAAGAGAATAATAAAATGCGTTTGAATATCCCGAACATTCTATCTCTACTAAGACTGTTCTTAATCCCAGTTTTTGTGGTTGTTTTCTATCTACCTTACTCTTGGGCGCCTTTTGCAGCAGCAATGGTTTTCTGGGTTGCAGGTTTTACAGATTGGCTTGACGGCATGCTGGCTCGTAAGCTAGGCCAAACGTCTCGCTTTGGTGCTTTCATTGACCCTGTGGCAGATAAAGTACTGGTTGCAACGGCCCTGATTTTGATTACAGAGCATTATCACAGTATTTGGGTGACCATCCCCGCCGTGACTATGATAGCGCGCGAAATCATCATCTCTGCATTGCGTGAATGGATGGCAGAAATCGGTAAGCGAGCCAGTGTGGCAGTTTCTTGGGTTGGCAAAGTAAAAACGGTCTCCCAAATGTTTGCACTCTGGGTTCTGATCTGGCGTTACGATGATTGGATGGTGTGGCTTGGTTTTGGTGCTTTGTATGTTGCGACTTTCCTGACCTACTGGTCAATGGTTCAGTATCTAGCGGCGGCGAAAGACGATTTGCTTAATGAAGAGCACCACTAAAACAATCAAACGCAAATAGCATTTTAAGAAGCAGGCACGTAGCCTGCTTTTTTTATCTAATTCTCAAAGGGCGATAGGAGTGTGATCTAAGTCTTACTTTTAACTGCTCCATACTTTATTCAAGTCTGTTCCGCTGATTATCAGCACTTGAAATCAAGAATAACGCCTTGGAATGGGTAAGGGGAGTAGCCCAATATTCATGATAAACAAGTGTATTTCGAATATTCTCAGTATTAAAACTAATCAATTTACCGTCTTTCGCACAAATTCTGGTCAAACGATTTAAAAAAATAAAAATAGTGTTGACTCGATCGCTCGAATCCGTAGAATGCATCCCGTACCCAAGAGCACAGCTCGAAAGGGTGGTGAAAGGAGTTAAACTTCCTTCACAAATAAGGCGCCTTGGCAGAGTGGCTATGCAGCGGATTGCAAATCCGTGGACCTCGGTTCGACTCCGGGAGGCGCCTCCATTATTCTTTCGAGAGTGAATGACTTTCAAGAATAAATGCGACACTAGCTCAGTTGGTAGAGCGCAACCTTGCCAAGGTTGAGGTCACGAGTTCGAACCTCGTGTGTCGCTCCAAATAAAAATGATACGGCGTTAAGCGGTATTAGATGATGGTGTTTTACTTTTCTGTAAAGGCATCACAAAGAAATTTGTGTGCCCTGGTGGTGGAATTGGTAGACACAAGGGATTTAAAATCCCTCGACGTTCGCGTTGTGCCGGTTCAAGTCCGGCCCGGGGCACCATATCAAAATCTGCGACACTAGCTCAGTTGGTAGAGCGCAACCTTGCCAAGGTTGAGGTCACGAGTTCGAACCTCGTGTGTCGCTCCAGATTCGAAAGCCCAGCATTTATGCTGGGCTTTTTCGTTTATGCTGTTTGAGTCTTCCTTCAGTTCTACTTAGCGACTTCATACATCCAATCGTATTAGAATCCCTCTCTAATCTTGCTTTGGCGCTCTGATGGCGCAGTAAGAAAATGCCTTCTCAGAGCCGCTCAAGCAGGCTGTCCTTATATTTTCTCTTTTCAACCGTTGATGGATTTAAGACGATTTTCTGCGATGCATATCAATATTAATGAAAATGAACCGAGTAAACGTTTGCTGCCGATTGTGATCTAAATCAATATGCAACCTGTGAAAAATATTGCCAGAAGATTTTATTTTGTGATAAATTCGCGCGCAATCTCGGAGCGTATTATTACGACTTTGATTCTCTGGGGGATACGCGTAATGACCATTCAAGCTGATTGTGACATTACGTAGGGTAGGTATCGGCAAAGCCATTTGTCGATAGACGGGATACTAGTGCTGTAAGAAGCAGCATGTTAATGGGAAACCCAACATTGAAACCTTTAAACAAACACACACTAATCAGCTTCATACTGCCGAAATGTCCCGTTTTACAAAACGGATGCATTACGGAACCTTGATTACTCTCCAAGCACAATAAAAGTCGCGTTCGTCGTGACGGGTTATCTGTATTTGTCGTTTAAGTAACGATGAATGCGGAGGTATATCTGTATTTCCTGTTATTTAATACTAACAAGAATAAATACAGGAAAGAGAATCATTATAATTCAAGGGATTATGTAGTATGAGCACTGCCTTTGAAGTCGATAACACTATCGCAAATTACTTTTCCTCTCAGGTTCCTGTTGTTGAAGGAACGTATGACCTAACTCCTGATCAAGTGCTTCTTGAACAGGCTGAACATGAATCTGAGGTTCGTTCTTACCCACGTCGTTTACCTATCGCGATTAAACAAGCTTATGGCTGTTTGGTCGAAGATACGCGAGGCCAGATCTTCTTAGACTGTCTTGCTGGCGCGGGTACTTTGGCTCTAGGTTACAACCATCCAGAAATTAACCAAGCGCTAAAAGAACAATTGGACTCTGGTCTGCCGTACCAAACTCTGGATATCGCGACATCTGCGAAAACGCATTTTATTAAGTCTGTTAAAGGCTTTCTTCCTCAAGAACTGAGTGACAACTGCGTGATTCAGTTCTGTGGCCCTTCTGGTGCAGACGCGGTTGAGGCAGCAATCAAGCTGGCCAAACAAACCACGGGTCGTAACACCATGTTTGCTTTCCGCGGTGCCTACCACGGCATGACGAACGGCACTATGGGTATGATGGGGAACTTGGGCACCAAAGCTCGTCGTACTGGTTTGATGTCAGACGTGCACTTCATGCCTTTCCCTTACAGCTTGCGCTGTCCGTTTGGTCTAGGTGGTGACGAAGGGGCGAAAGCGAGCATTCGTTACATCGAACGTCTACTGAACGACGACGAAGCCGGTATCATGAAGCCTGCTGCAATCATTGTAGAGCCAGTGCAAGGTGAAGGCGGTGTTATTCCTGCTCCTGCATTTTGGCTACGTGAATTGCGCCGCATCTGTGGCGATCACGGTATCCTACTGATTTTTGATGAAATTCAATGTGGTGTCGGTAAGTCGGGCTACAACTTCGCATTCGAAGAAGCGGGCATTGTTCCTGATATTTTGTGTTTGTCTAAAGCGATCGGTGGTGGCTTGCCAATGTCACTATTGGTGATCAACAAGCAACACGATACATGGAAGCCAGGTGAGCACACTGGTACGTTCCGTGGCAACCAACTTGCTATGGTGTCAGGTGCGAAGGCACTAGAAATCATCCAACGCGACAATCTTGTTGAGCATGCAAATGTTGCAGGCCAGTACCTACGCTTTGGTCTTGAGAGCATTCAAAAACGCGTTAACTGTATCGCGGATGTTCGCGGTAAAGGTTTAATGTTGGGTGTAGAAATTAAGAATCCAAACTGCAAACTCAATAAGTTCGGTGAGCCTTTGTCGGATGGCCAGCTTACTCTTGATATTCAACGCGCGGCTCTTGAACGTGGCTTGATGGTAGAAAAAGGTGGCCGTGATGGCTCTGTGATTCGTTTCCTTCCGCCACTTATCATTTCTTTCGAGCAAATTGACTTTGCACTTCGAGTTCTGGAAGACGCAATCCTCGCTGCAGGCGGTAGTCATGTTGAAGCAGACCCGCAAGAAGAGTGGAAAAAGCACTTTATTCATACAGGTGAACTTGGCAGCGCTGAATTTGCATCGGTAATGAACCATACGACTGCGGCGATGAAGTCGGTATTCGAAAAGGTCAATGCGCCATACTCTGGTATGAACCCTAAATTGCTGGAAACGGCAATCAACGCGATCGACTTGGACAACAAAAACGCACCGCTCAAATCTGTAATTGATGAGGCGGCTGAGCTTGTCGCGAAGAATGCAATCTTCACTCAGCACCCAGATTGTATTGCTCACCTGCACACGCCTCCTTTGATGCCTGCGGTAGCGGCAGAAGCCATGATTGCAGCGCTGAACCAATCAATGGATTCATGGGATCAAGCGTCTTCTGCGACTTACGTAGAGCAAAAGGTGATTAACTGGCTGTGCGACAAGTATGAGCTTGGTGAGAAGGCGGATGGCATCTTCACCAGCGGTGGCACGCAGAGCAACCAGATGGGCTTAATGCTAGCGCGTGACTGGGTTGCAGACAAGCTAAGTAACCACTCAATTCAGAAGCTGGGTCTTCCAGAATACGCGGACAAACTTCGTATCGTATGTTCGAAGAAATCGCACTTCACGGTTCAAAAGTCAGCATCTTGGATGGGACTGGGTGAGAAAGCCGTGATGACTGTCGATGCGAACGCTGACGGAACGATGGATGTTACTCAGTTAGATCACGTTTTAACGAAGGCAAAAGCAGAAGGTTTGATTCCATTCGCTATTGTTGGCACAGCAGGTACGACCGATCACGGTGCAATTGACGATCTAAACTTCATTGCGGATATGGCAGCGAAACATGAAATGTGGATGCACGTTGATGGCGCTTATGGCGGTGCACTGATTCTGAGCAGCCACAAATCGCGCCTGAAAGGTGTAGAGCGTGCGCACTCGATCAGTGTCGACTTCCACAAACTGTTCTACCAAACAATCAGCTGTGGCGCATTGTTGGTGAACGATAAGTCGAACTTTAAGTTCCTACTTCATCATGCTGACTACTTGAACCGCGAACACGATGAGCTACCTAACTTGGTAGACAAATCTATCGCAACGACGAAGCGTTTTGATGCATTGAAAGTCTTTATGACGATGCAAAACGTTGGTCCTAAGGCGCTTGGTGACATGTACGATCACCTTTTAGTACAAACGCAGCAAGTTGCTGACATGGTTCGCGCCCATGAAGAGTTCGAGCTTCTGGCTGAGCCTGCACTTTCAACGGTTCTATTCCGCGCAACCAATGTACGTACAAACAACGCGTCTGCAGATTTAGATGAACTAAACAAAGCGTTGCGTCTTGAAGCGTTGACTCGCGGTATCGCAGTTCTCGGTGAAACCATCGTTGATGGTAAGACCGCTCTTAAATTTACGATTTTGAATCCTTGTCTGACGACAGCGGACTTTGAATCTTTGCTCTTGAAAATCAACACGCTAGCCGTTGAGCTAGTTTAATAAAGGTAACGGAAAACTATGGCAATTCTACAGATTGGTGCAGGCGGCGTTGGCTGGGTTGTTGCACATAAAGCAGCACAAAACAACGACGTTCTGGGTGATATCACAATCGCATCACGTACTATTGGTAAGTGTGAGAAGATCATCGAATCGATTCAGAAGAAAAATAACCTGAAAGATTCAGCTAAGAAACTAGAAGCGCGTGCAGTGAACGCTGATGACGTAGATTCTCTAGTTGCTCTTATTGAAGAAGTTAAACCGGATCTAGTAATCAACGCGGGTCCTCCGTGGGTTAACATGCCAATCATGGAAGCGTGTTACCGAGCAAAAGTTTCATACCTAGATACATCAGTGGCGGTTGACCTATGTTCTGAAGGTCAACAAGTTCCAGAAGCTTACGACTGGCAATGGGGCTACCGTGAGAAGTTCGAAGAAGCGGGCATCACTGGTATTCTAGGTGCGGGTTTCGATCCAGGCGTAGTATCGGTATTTGCAGCGTATGCAGTGAAACATCTGTTTGATGAGATTGATACAATCGACGTTATGGACGTGAACGCAGGCGACCACGGCAAGAAGTTCGCAACTAACTTTGACCCAGAAACGAACATGCTAGAGATCCAAGGTGATTCCTTCTACTGGGAAAACGGCGAGTGGAAGCAAGTACCTTGTCACTCTCGTATGCTAGAGTTCGATTTCCCGAACTGTGGTTCACACAAAGTTTACTCAATGGCGCACGATGAAGTTCGTTCGATGAAAGAATTCATCCCAGCAAAACGCATTGAGTTCTGGATGGGTTTCGGTGACCGTTACCTAAACTACTTCAACGTAATGCGTGATATTGGCCTACTAAGTCCAGAACCACTAACGCTACACGACGGTACAGTCGTTCAACCTCTACACGTACTAAAAGCGATGTTACCTGATCCAACGTCTCTAGCACCTGGTTATACTGGCCTAACGTGTATCGGTACTTGGGTTCAAGGTAAGAAAGACGGTAAAGAGCGCAGCGTATTTATCTACAACAACGCAGACCACAAAGTCGCGTACGAAGATGTTGAACACCAAGCGATCTCTTACACGACAGGTGTTCCTGCAATTACTGCAGCACTGCAATTCTTCCGTGGCAAGTGGGCTGATAAAGGCGTGTTCAACATGGAACAGCTAGACCCAGATCCGTTCCTAGAAACGATGCCAATGATCGGTCTAGATTGGCATGTTCAGGAGTTGGAAGCAGGTCAAGGCTTACCGTTGATTCACGAACTAAACAAATAAGTTTTATCATTAAACTTATTTAGATAATTTGAGCAGTCATGGCGTAAAGCCGTGGCTGCTTTTGTCGTATTTGAGGTTAACCCCTCCCAGCCTCCTCTTAAAAAGGGGAGGAGCAAAGACCGGCCGAGCTTAGTTTCAAATCTTCCACTGTTAAAAGGGGGGAAGCTGAGGCAAACCGAGAACAGTTTCCACTTTCCTTTTTAAAGGGAGGAGCAAAAACAGACTGTTCGTGGCTTCAATCTTTTCACTTTTTGGCAAGAGTAGAGGTGGCTTGGTTTAATCCTCCTTTTTAAGGGGGAGTTAGAGGGGGTTAATCGTTGATAAATGGTGAGTTATGAGCAAAGAACAACTTAAAACCCCGTACTTCATGATCAATGAAGACAAGTTGGTTGAGAACCTAGAAAAAGCAAAGCAGCTAAAAGACATTTCTGGTGTGAAGCTGGTATTGGCACTGAAGTGCTTCTCAACATGGGGCGTATTCGACATCATCAAGCCTTACTTAGATGGCACGACTAGCTCTGGCCCGTTTGAAGTGAAGCTTGGCTACGAAACTTTCGGTGGTGAGACTCACGCATACAGCGTTGGCTACAGCGAAGACGATGTTCGTGAAGTAGCGGATATCTGTGACAAGATGATTTTCAACTCGCAGTCACAGCTAGCAGCTTACCGTCATATCGTTGAGGGCAAAGCGTCTATTGGTCTTCGCCTTAACCCTGGCGTAAGCTACGCAGGTCAAGACTTAGCGAATCCTGCTCGTCAGTTCTCTCGTCTTGGCGTACAAGCTGACCACATCAAGCCAGAAATTTTCGATGGCATTGATGGCGTGATGTTCCACATGAACTGTGAGAACAAAGACGTAGACGCATTTATTGGTTTGCTTGATTCGATTTCAGAACAGTTTGGCGAGTACCTAAACAAGCTAGACTGGGTGAGCATGGGCGGTGGTGTATTCTTCACATGGCCAGGCTATGGCATCGAGAAATTAGGCCTAGCGCTGAAAGCCTTCTCTGAAAAACACGGCGTACAAATGTACTTAGAGCCAGGAGAGGCAATCATCACAAAAACGACCGACCTTGTCGTGACCGTGGTAGATATTGTTGAGAACGTGAAGAAGACGGCGATTGTTGACTCAGCAACAGAAGCGCACCGCTTGGATACCCTTATCTACAATGAGCCTGCGTCTATCCTAGAAGCATCAGAAAACGGCGAGCACGAATACGTGATTGGTTCTTGCTCTTGCTTAGCGGGTGATCAGTTCTGTGTGGCGAACTTCGAACAGCCATTAGAAATTGGTCAGCGTCTACACATTCTGGACAGTGCGGGTTACACCATGGTGAAGCTAAACTGGTTCAATGGTCTGCGCATGCCATCGGTATATTGTGAGCGTTCAAGTGGCGAGATTCAAAAACTGAACGAGTTTGATTACTCAGATTTCAAACGCTCTTTATCTCAATGGTCAGTGAAGTAGCTATCTTTGCTTGACGTAAAAAGTGGTTGAACGTGAAAAGAGCAGCACAACGCTGCTCTTTTTTATTTGGGCATTGATATTGGAATGTGCATCGGGGGCGGAGGTTAGCCTTCCACAATCACACGGGTATCTTCACTGAGTGATTCCAGCTCGTTGGCCACATCATCGATTTCCAATTCGCTAGGTAGCTTGATGGCCATCTTCGCACTGAATAGGCTAGAGCTGACCCCACCACCGCCGGCAATGAACACACGTTGGCAGTCCATATCTAAGATTGAAATCCCTTGTCCATCGAGTACGTGAGTAATCTCATTGACAATACCCGCGCGGTCATTGGCGTCGAGACGTAATTGGAAAACCGTATCCTCTCGATGAGAGTGTGGCTCAGAATCGACGAACTTGACGATAAGAGTCTGGCAAGCGGAAAACGCATCTTTTACTGTGTCGGTGTTTTCTTCAGGAAGCTCCACTTTGATTACGCCAGCGACTTGGTCTTCAATAAAGTTCACTTTACTGATGAGCCATTTTCCATCGTTTTCATGTGTAACAGCAGCAAGTTGTTTGATGGTCGCTGGTGATGCCTGACCGACGAAATTAACGATAAACACAGTGTTCATAATGTCCCCTCCCGGAATAAGGTTTGGACGCGGCACGGTTAGACGTATCGCTATAGTTATTTGGGCTTAAGGTTCAAGAACTTAAGTTATTGGAATTTTTCCTTAATTTCAGTGTAGGTGCTGGGGGAGGGTTATGTTTGACAGAGGTCAATTTTTGACGCTAATTCGTGACTCAAATAATGAAAACTTCGCTTGGGGCACAAAAAAGCAGCCCGTGAGCTGCTCTTTAAATGTTTGGTTTTAGAAGGTTACCTTCATTTCAAAACCGTAGAAGACATTGTCGTAGCTTGCGCCAGAGTCCATCGCGAATTTCGCGGCGTCTTGGTTACCGAACCAAGGCGAAGAGCTGAATTGGAACTCTGCGCTGCCACCCCAAGCATCGGATATCCAGTAATGGATATGGCCAATTGGGTTGAGGAAGAACAAAGATACGTCACCCATCGTCTCTGAACCCATTACTTCACCGCCGCCAGTAATAATGTCTTGCTCAGCAGTTAACATCATTTCACCGACCACAGCACCAAAAAATGGAGTAATAAATAAGTCTTGCCATGATGGGACTTCCGCAAACGCTTCTACACCGTATTCCCAGAAGAATGCCGACATGGTTGCAGAGTATAGGAAGGATTCAAATTCGTTATAGCCCGCGTGGCGCGACGCTGTGTAGTAAACACCACCGAAGTAAGGATGCATAACGTAGTTTAGGAAGTGTTCGTCACGATCCCAAACCGGACCGCTAGAGACGTTATCTTTCCACTTGCTGCCGAGTTTGCTCATGTCGCGATCTTCGTCATCCCACTTAGTGATGCTTTCAGGCAGCAACGTCATCAAACCCACAGTCGCCACACTCAAACCAAGGATGGTGTAAGTTTGACCCATAAGGTAGTCCCAATCCTTGTCTTTTGGAACGATAAGATGCTTTGGTTGAAGACCTGCGTCGAGATTTAAAGAATCATCGCTATCTAACCCCATCGCATAGCGAGGATTTTGTGGCTCAAAGCTATACAGAGTGGTTGTTTCGCAGTAACCTGACAGGCAATCAGGCGTGTAAGAAAACTCGATATGGTTACTCATATCGTACTGGCTCGCATTTGCCGCAGCAGACGCAGTCAGAACAAGACCACTTAGCGTTTTCTTGAACATGGATGATTTTGACACAGAGGTCTCCGAGTTATTGGTTTGATGATCGGGCTCACAATTATCCCTCAAAAGAACAGCCATTTAAATACTTGACCTAAATTTAATCTCAACAAATTCACTAAGAGATTAGTCTAATAAAATAAAAACGATATAGGCATAATGTCGAAAAAATGTGGATTTTGCCTATTTTTAGGAGTCAGATGTGAAAATTGCTATGCTTAGTACCGGAGAAGAAGTCCTTCACGGTGACATTGTTGATACAAATTCAGCTTGGGTGTCGAGTTTGTTTTATCAGCATGGATTTGGCTTAACCAAGCGTTCGACCGTTGGTGACAAACAGTCGAGCCTTATCGAAGAATTCCTTATGCTCAGCTTCAATAACGATGTCGTGATCGTTAATGGTGGTTTGGGCCCAACTACAGACGACATGAGCGCCGCTGCAGCGGCAAAAGCTGCCGAATGTAAGCTGGTGCTATTCAAAGACTGGCTGGATCATCTGGAGGCGATGTACGCTCGTCGTGGTATCCCAATGCCGGATAGTAACCTCAAGCAAGCGATGTTGCCAGAGACAGCAGAAATCGTGGATAACCCAATAGGCACGGCATGTGGCTTTAAAATGCGGATTAATGACGCGGTGTTCTACTTTACGCCGGGTGTGCCAAGCGAATTCAAACTGATGGCAGAAACGCAAATTCTGCCAGACTTGAAGAGGCTATTCCCTGAAGTTGAGAGTGCATCTTGCAGCCGTATTTATACCTTTGGCCTGTCAGAGTCTGGTATCTCAGACAAACTAGACCAAATGAAATTGCCACAGGGTTATGAGCTTGGTTACCGCTCTTACTTGCCGTTTATCGAGGTGAAGCTATTCGGTCCTTCTAATCAGGTAGAACAGCGAATGAAGCTGATGCAACTGATTCACAAGCACCTTGAAACGAATACGGTGAGCGTAGATGTGCCGATGGTTGAGCATGTAGGCCAAATGCTGATAGATAAAGGACTGACATTGTCCGTTTCAGAGAAAAGCAGTGCAGGCCACTTAACCTATTGGCTTAACAGTGATGAGAACGTCGAAAAGCAGTTTGGTCATGGTTGGGTATTAGCAGGTCAAAGCCAAACCATTACCGACGAGGGAGACCCATTAGCAGCGACCTTTGCGCTGGCGGGTGCGACGCGCGAGAAGTGCGGCACGGATTTAGCGCTAGTGACCGGAAAGCTTGAAGAGGGAGTATTTTCCGTGGCGCTTTCTACCTCAACAGGTGAGTGGGGGGCGTTATATAAGTTATCGAGAAAATATCAGCGCGACGACCAAGTGAAAGTTATCAGTGCGGCCGCGTTAGACCTGTTACGCCGTTACCTAGAACGTAAACCAATGTCGGCTCAATATGCTTTCTTAGAAAAAGTGAAGGAGATGCATATCCCGAGCAGTGCGATTTGAAGCATGCTTTAACTGTTTTCGCCCTTAAACCGCAACATTATTGCGTAAATACATTTAAGGGCGAGATACCTATCTCAGGACGAGACGACAGGTAGCAAAAAGCCAAGGCGTGTTGCCTTGGCTTTATTGTATTTGCTTAGCTGGTTTTGGACTAGGCGCGTTTTTCTTTCATCGCATAGTTCACACCGCTAAGTGAAAGGTCTGATTTCGCCTTACAAATACAAGGCAGTATCTCATCAGGCTGAGTATAAGCCATGGCAAAACCAACGTACTCCACTTCACCCGACTCCAACTTACAACGACAAGCACCACAGTGGCCGTCGCGACAGTTGTATTCAGGTAATAAGCCTGCTTGTTCCATCGTCTCCAAAATCGTATTGGATGGGTTGGACTCAATACTTACGAGTTTGTTGATTTTGATATTTGCCATTACAACTCAAATCCTTCGAAGTCGTCTGCACTTACTTCATTGTCAATCTGACCAACAAGATATGAAGAGATTTCTGCTTCTTGCGGTGCAACCTGAACGTTATCCGATGATAACCAAGCGTTGATCCATGGGATAGGGTTTGATGTCGCTTCAGGGTACGCTGCTGGCAGACCTACCGCTTGCATACGGATATTAGTGATGTACTCAACGTATTGGCTCAGGATGTCTTTGTTCAGACCGATCATTGAACCGTCTTTAAATAGGTACTCAGCCCATTCTTTTTCTTGCTCAGCTGCTTCTTTGAACAGGTCAAAACACTCTTGTTTTGCTTCTTCAGCGATCTGCATGAATAAGAAGTCATCTTGACCGTTACGTAGCAGGTTGATCATGTGTTGCGTGCCGCTCAAATGAAGTGCTTCATCACGAGCGATCAGCTTGATGATTTTCGCGTTACCTTCCATTAGCTCACGTTCTGCGAATGCAAATGAACATGCGAAGCTTACGTAGAAACGGATTGCTTCAAGCGCGTTTACCGACATGAGACAGATGTACAGTTTCTTCTTCAGATCGTACAGGCTAACTTTAACCGTTTCGCCATTCAGAGCATGTTCACCTTCACCGTAACGGTGGTAGTCGTTTGTCGCTTGAATTAGGTCATCGTAGTAGTGTGCAATGTCTTTCGCACGCTTAAGGATGTGTTCGTTTTCAACGATATCGTCAAATACAACACTTGGGTCATTCACGATGTTACGGATGATGTGTGTGTACGAACGAGAGTGAATCGTTTCAGAGAAAGACCATGTCTCAATCCATGTTTCAAGCTCAGGCAGAGAAACAAGTGGAAGCAGTGCAACGTTAGGGCTACGGCCTTGAATTGAGTCAAGCAGCGTTTGGTACTTCAGGTTTGAGATGAAAATGTGTTTCTCGTGCTCAGGTAGCTTGTTGTAGTCGATACGATCACTTGAAACGTCAACTTCTTCTGGACGCCAGAAGAAAGACAGTTGCTTTTCGATTAGTTTTTCGAAGATCTCGAATTTTTGTTGGTCGTAACGAGCAACGTTCACTGATTGACCTAGGAACATTGGTTCCTTTAGCTGGTCGTTTTTTTTCTGGTTAAAAGTACTGTAAGCCATAATGCCTCAATTCCTTTTAGACCTCCCCAAAAGGGGAGGTATTCGATTATTTGTTTCTACGGATTGTTAGGGTGCGGGAGATTAAATCTTACAACCGCCGCCTTCACAATCGTCATCTTGCGTTTGAACTGCGTCTTTCTGGTCGTCTTTCGCGCCGTCACGAGTGTTATGGTAGTAAAGTGTCTTCACACCAAACTTGTACGCAGTTAGAAGGTCTTGAAGAAGTTTCTTCATTGGAACCTTACCGCTCTCATAACCAGAAGGGTCATAGTTTGTGTTTGCAGAGATCGCTTGGTCAACGAATTTCTGCATGATGCCCACAAGGTGTAGGTAACCGTCGTTAGAACCGATGTTCCAAAGCAGTTCGTAGTTGTCTTTCAGCTCAGCAAAATCTGGCACAACTTGCTTCAAGATGCCGTCTTTCGACGCTTTAACAGACACGAAACCACGTGGTGGCTCAATACCGTTTGTTGCGTTAGAGATCTGAGAAGAAGTCTCAGATGGCATTAGCGCAGTCAGTGTTGAGTTACGTAGACCGTGTTCCATGATTTCTTGACGTAGGCTGTCCCAATCGTAGTGCAGCTCTTCTTCACAAATTAGATCAACGTCTTTCTTGTAAGTGTCGATTGGCAGTAGACCTTTCGCGTAGTTCGTTTCGTGGAACGAAGGACACTTACCTTGCTCTTTCGCAAGCGCTACAGAGGCTTTCAATAGGTAGTACTGAATCGCTTCAAATGTACGGTGAGTTAGGCCGTTTGCGCTGCCGTCAGAGTACTTAACGCCATTCTTCGCTAGGTAGTATGCGAAGTTGATAACGCCAACACCCAGCGTACGACGGTTCATTGTCGACTTGTAAGCTGCTGGTAGTGGGTAATCTTGGTAATCAAGCAGAGCGTCTAGTGCACGTACTACAAGCTCAGATAGCTCTTCGAAATCATCTAGAGATTTGATAGCACCAAGGTTAAACGCAGAAAGCGTACATAGTGCGATCTCACCTGAATCATCTTCAACGTTTTTCAGAGGTTTAGTTGGCAGTGCGATTTCCAAACATAGGTTTGATTGACGAACTGGCGCAACTTCTGAATCGAACGGGCTGTGAGTATTACAGTGGTCCACGTTCTGAATGTAGATACGGCCTGTTGATGCACGCTCTTGCATTAGCAGAGTGAACATCTCAATTGCTTTAACGGTCTCTTTCTTGATTGAAGGATCGTTTTCGTATTTCACGTATAGACGTTCGAACTCTTCTTGGTTTTCGAAGAATGCGTCGTATAGACCAGGTACGTCAGACGGTGAGAATAGCGTGATGTTGCCACCTTCCACTAGGCGTTGGTACATCAGTTTGTTCAACTGAACACCGTAGTCCATGTGACGAACACGGTTCTCTTCTACACCACGGTTGTTCTTAAGCACCAATAGTGAGCGGGCTTCACCGTGCCATAGTGGGTAGAACACCGTTGCTGCACCGCCACGAACACCACCTTGCGAACAACATTTCACTGCTGTTTGGAAGTATTTGTAGAATGGGATACAACCTGTGTGGAATGCTTCACCACCGCGGATTTCAGAACCTAGCGCACGGATACGACCTGCGTTGATACCGATACCTGCACGTTGAGAAACGTAACGCACGATAGAGCTTGCTGTTGCGTTGATAGAATCAAGGCTATCGCCACATTCGATCAGTACGCATGAGCTGAACTGACGAGTAGGCGTACGTACACCAGACATGATCGGTGTAGGCAGAGAAATCTTAAATGTCGATGTCGCATCGTAGAAACGCTTGATGTAGTCAAGACGCGTTTCTCTCGGGTAGTTAGCGAACAGGCAAGCAGACACTAGAATGTAAAGGAACTGAGCACTTTCGTAGATCTCGCCTGATACACGGTTTTGTACAAAGTACTTACCTTCTAGCTGTTTTACGGCTGCGTAAGAGAAATCAAGATCGCGCTTGTGGTCGATGTACGCATCAAGCTCGTCTAATTCCGCTTTTGTGTAGTCTTCTAGGATGTGCTTATCGTACTTACCCATATCAACAAGACGAGCTACGTGGTCATGCAACGTTGGCGGCTCGTATTGGCCGTATGCTTTTTTACGTAGGTGAAATACCGCTAGGCGAGCAGCTAGGTATTGGTAGTCCGGTGTCTCTTCTGAAATCAGGTCTGCAGCAGACTTGATCATCGTCTCGTGGATATCTGACGTGGTGATGCCGTCATAAAACTGGATGTGAGCACGTAATTCTACTTGTGATACTGAAACGTTGTTAAGACCTTCGGCAGCCCAAGTAATAACGCGATGGATTTTCTCCAGATCGATAGTTTCTTTGCGGCCATCACGCTTAGTGACGGTAAGTTGTTGGTTCATTCTGCTTTATTTCCCTAAGAAAACTGATAAAAGCCGTGTTTTTGTTTGTTTATGTGCAAAATTTGTAAAACTTGCGGCGGCTTTGTGATCAAAGTCTATCTATATATTGTAGCTTAAACACAACATATAGGGGTTCATTTGTTTGCGAGTTACAAGATAGTGCTGTTACCCCAATTTTTCAAGGTACAGATTTGGGATGACTTGTGGATAACTAACAAAATTAAAAAAATCAGTAAGTGGACACTAACCGATGAGAAAAGGGCTGACTTGAATGGGGAAAATTACGTTTTTCAGATCGGTTCATAAATAACCGTATGTAAAAATATTTTCCTTGATCTTTGACAGTTTTTGTTTGTTAAAAATAGATTGGTCAAAATGGAATCTAGAGCACTTTTTTTCTACAGAAATTGACAAAAAAAGCGGCGCTTATGTGCTACCGCTTTCCCATAAATTTCATATCGAGTTTTGCCTAATCACGAACAATGCCGCGATCCAAAAAATCAATATTTAGTAGTGTGAACGATGTAGTTTACATCCACATTACGACCGAGCTTGTAGCTGTCGTTAAGAGGGTTGTAGTGCAAACCTGTGATGCCCATTTCGGTTAGGTCAGTTTGATCAATCATCTTCATCATTTCTGCTGGTTTGATGAACTTCTCATGGTCGTGTGTGCCTTCCGGAACGATTCTCAGCAGTTTCTCTGCGCCGACAATAGCAAACAGGTAAGATTTCATGTTGCGGTTTAAAGTTGAGAAGAAGACATGGCCGCCTGGTTTCACGAGCGCTGCACAAGAACGAATCACAGAAAGAGGATCTGGCACGTGCTCAAGCATCTCCATACAAGTCACCACATCATAGGTGCCAGCATTTTCAGCGGCGTGGTCTTCGATTGTGCTTTGGATGTAAGTCAGTTTAGTACCCGTCTCTAGTGCGTGCAGGCGCGCGACTTCTAGAGGTTCTTTACCCATATCTAGACCGGTAACGACGGCGCCTTCTTTTGCCATGCTTTCCGCAAGGATACCGCCGCCACAGCCAACATCGAGCACCTTTTTGCCAAATATACCGTCAGCTTTCTCTAGGACATAGTTCAAGCGAAGCGGGTTAATTTGGTGAAGTGGTTTGAATTCGCCTTCTAAATCCCACCAACGGGAAGCCATCTCTTCGAATTTCTTAATTTCACTTGGGTCGACGTTTTGTGCTTTTGTCATGATAGTTATATCGCTTCGCTAATAGTCCTTTGGAAGGCGTGATTATACTCCAATGGTACGATACGTTAAAACTGCTTCTTTTCTCACAATCGCTACAGGAGAGATTTTTGAGCGGTATTGGTGGAAATGTAGTCAGTTTTCAGAAAGATATGGGATGAATGTGCAAATTCTCTTCATTTAACTCATAACGAAGCTCACAACCTGATAAAACGAGTGGGAAAGTGATGCCCCGTTGATGAATTGTGTGTTATATTTTTGCACCTTACACGTATCGTAATTACGATCAGATAATAGAGGGATAATGGCTCTATGAGCGATTTAGCTAAAGAGATCACGCCCGTAAACATTGAAGATGAGCTTAGAGGTTCATACCTAGACTACGCGATGTCAGTAATCGTGGGTCGTGCTCTTCCAGATGTGCGTGATGGCCTAAAACCAGTACACCGCCGCGTTTTATTCGCGATGAACGTACTAGGCAACGATTGGAACAAACCATATAAAAAATCAGCCCGTGTTGTCGGCGACGTAATCGGTAAATATCACCCACACGGTGATAGTGCTGTGTACGACACAATCGTACGTATGGCTCAGCCGTTCTCACTTCGTTACATGCTGGTCGATGGTCAAGGTAACTTTGGCTCGATCGATGGCGACTCTGCTGCGGCAATGCGTTATACCGAAGTACGTATGGCGAAAATTGCCCACGAACTTCTGGCTGACCTAGATAAAGAAACCGTGGACTACGTACCTAACTACGATGGTACGGAGCAAATCCCAGCGGTTCTTCCAACTAAAATTCCTAACCTATTGGTAAACGGTGCTTCTGGTATCGCGGTAGGTATGGCAACCAACATCCCACCGCACAACCTTGGCGAAGTGATCGATGGCTGTCTTGCATTCATCAATAATGAAGAAATCACGATTGATGAACTAATGGATTACATTCCTGGTCCTGATTTCCCAACGGCAGCGCTAATCAGCGGTCGTAAAGGCATCGTAGACGCGTACAAAACTGGTCGCGGCAAGATCTACATGCGTTCAAAAGCGGAAATCGAAGTGGAGAAGAATGGTAAAGAAACCATCATCGTCACTGAAATCCCTTACCAGGTAAACAAAGCTCGCTTGATCGAAAAGATCGCTGAGCTAGTTAAAGACAAGAAAGTAGAAGGCATCAGTGCACTACGCGACGAGTCTGATAAAGACGGTATGCGTATCGTAATTGAATGTAAGCGCGACGCTGTGGGTGAAGTGGTTCTAAACAACCTTTACGCACAAACTCAGCTTCAAACGACTTTCGGTATCAACATGGTTGCGCTAAACAACGGCCAGCCACAGCTATTCAACCTAAAAGACATGTTGAAGTGCTTCGTTGACCACCGTCGTGAAGTTGTAACTCGTCGTACTATCTTCGAACTACGCAAAGCGCGTGAACGTGCTCATATCCTTGAAGCTCTTTCTCTTGCTCTTGCAAACATCGATGAAGTTATCGAGCTAATCAAAAACGCACCAACACCTGCTGAAGCAAAAGTTGGCTTGGTATCGCGTGGTTGGGATCTTGGTAACGTAGCATCAATGCTTGAGCGTGCTGGTACTGATGCAGCCCGTCCTGAATGGCTAGAAGATCAATACGGTATCCGTGATGGTCTGTACTACCTAACTGAGACTCAAGCACAAGCTATTCTAGAACTTCGTCTACACCGTCTAACCGGTCTAGAGCACGAGAAGATTCTTGATGAATACAAAGCACTTCTAGATGAAATCGCAGAGCTAATGCACATCCTTGCAAGCACTGAGCGTCTAATGGAAGTGATTCGCGAAGAGCTTGAAGCAGTTCGCGATGGTTACGGTGATGCTCGTCGTACCGAAATCACAGCAGCTACCCATGACATCGACATGGAAGAGCTGATTGCTCGTGAAGACGTAGTAGTAACTCTGTCTCACGAAGGTTACGTTAAGTACCAAATTCTAAGCGACTACGAAGCTCAGCGCCGTGGTGGTAAAGGTAAGAGTGCAACGAAGATGAAAGATGAAGACTTCATCGAACGTCTGCTTGTTGCAAATACTCACGATAACATTCTGTGTTTCTCTACTCGTGGTAAGACTTACCGTCTGAAAGTTTACCAATTGCCTCATGCAACTCGTACTGCACGTGGTAAGCCAATCGTAAACATCCTTCCTTTAGAGGAAGGTGAACGTATCACTGCAATTCTTCCTGTTGATGAGTTCTCACCAGAGAAATTTATCTTCATGGCGACAGGCGATGGTACGGT
Source organism: Vibrio campbellii CAIM 519 = NBRC 15631 = ATCC 25920 (assembly GCF_002163755.1). Classification (NCBI taxonomy): domain Bacteria; kingdom Pseudomonadati; phylum Pseudomonadota; class Gammaproteobacteria; order Vibrionales; family Vibrionaceae; genus Vibrio; species Vibrio campbellii. The sequence goes on along the minus strand of NZ_CP015863.1, from coordinate 2,078,021 downwards.
TAAGAAGACCCCACTGAACCAGTTTGCAAACGTACGTTCAAACGGTCTAATCGCTGTGAACCTACGTGATGATGACTCACTAATTGGTGTTGATATCACAAACGGCGATAGCGACATCATGCTGTTCTCTAAAGCAGGTAAAGTGGTTCGCTTCAGCGAAGACAAAGTACGTGCAATGGGTCGCACAGCGGCAGGTGTTCGCGGTATGAAACTAGCAGACGAAGACCAAGTTGTTTCTCTAATCGTTCCGTCTAACGAAGGCGATATCCTAACGGTTACACAAAACGGCTACGGTAAGCGTACTGAACTAGCGGAATACCCAACGAAAGGTCGTGCAACTCAGGGCGTTGTGTCTATCAAGGTTTCTGAGCGTAACGGTCCAGTTGTTGGTGCGGTACAAGTAGAAGAAGGCGACGAGATGATGATGATCACCGACGCTGGTACTCTAGTACGTACACGTGTTGCGGAAGTGAGCCAAGTTGGTCGTAACACTCAAGGTGTGACACTTATCCGTACAGCTGAAGACGAATCAGTAGTTGGCCTACAACGTATCGACGAAGTTGAAGAAGTTGAATTGCCAGAAGGTGAAGAAGCAGAAGCAACAGAGGCGAACGCAGAAGGTCAAGCTCCTGAAGCGCCAGCAGCAGACGATGCAGCAGAAGGTTCAGAAGAAGAGTAAGCTTAAGCTTCTTCTTAATCGCTAAATTTGAAAGCCGAGCATAACGCTCGGCTTTTTTGTATCTGTATCAACGCAATCGAGACAAGAAATGCGTACACTGGCGTTATCTTTATTGAAAGGATGCGTTATGTCTGTTTGGTTCTTTGTTGCCATCTCCTTGATGGGGTTGTTCATTGTTCTCTTGTCTTTGAGTGCATCAAAAGTGAAACCTGCTCAGTGGTTTGGCTTTTGTTTGTTGGTACTCGTCGTGACCAGCGCAAGTTTCTTATTGCTGCGTCTGACACCGCCTCAACCAATCCAAGTAGAAATGTCTCGAATGATGACTGCTCGCGATATAATGCAGGAAATCCAAGGTCAACTGAGTGAAGACCCAAATAACGCTGAGTTATGGTTCCAGTTAGGGCAGGACTATCTGCTAGAAGGTGAGTTGGATGGTGCGTTGATTTGTTTTGATTACGCGATCCAACTGACGGAACCTGTCAGTGCCACGCAACTTGCTGCCAAGGCAACCACTTTATACTACATCCACCAACAATCTATGACGCAAGAAGTCAGCCTGCTTCTGGAGCAAGCTCTACAGATAGAACCGCGCAATGAAGCGGCTTTGTCTTTGATCGCAAATGACCATTTTCTGTCATTCCGCTTTCAGGAAGCCATTGATACTTGGGTACTATTATTAGATTCTAATGATCCAAATTTAGATAGAGTGCAGATCATTCATTCTATCAACAAAGCAAAAGAGCTGTTGTAAGCGTACAATTTAACAAGCGGTAGAGGGAAAGGTGGGCAACGAATGAAAAATAAGGCACTAAGCATATTGGTTTTGCTGTGCGGCTCTGTATTAGCGGGTTGTAGCTCTTCCGATCATTCTGGTTCTTCCTCTTCGGTTTATTATTCTTCAGGTTATTACGATCCGTGGTGGTACGATCATGACGACTACTGGATTTATTACTATCCGGGTTGTTGCGACAACGACGACGAATACAAAGAGAAACTAGAAGAGTGGTGGAATGGCTTAGATGAAGACCAACAGCAATCCATCAAAGACAAAGTCGAGGATTGGAAGGACGATGATATGTCCGCCAATATCGATAACATGAAACGCCAACTCGACGATCATTGGCAATCATTGCCTGACGAGCAAAAGCAAGAGATTCAAACTAAGTGGGAGAATCGTCCAGAACGTATTGAGCCAGCGGCTTTACAAGACAAAGCGGTGAAAGAAAAGCTGCAACAAAGAAAAGCACTGCCTGAGACTCAAATTCAACGTCCTGCTGCAAGACCTAATGTGCAAATGCCTAAAACGCGGCCAAATATTCAGCCTAGACCGAGGCTGCCTCGTCGCTAGTTTATTTTTCTCTATCTCTTTATTAAAAACAAAGGGCGCTTTCTGCGTCCTTTGTTTTATCTGCGTAACCTCAATGCAATCGATACTGATCAGTATGTAGCTTGACGTTCGGACGCGGCTTTATCCCTGTCCGGAACGACAGTCTCTAGGAAGTGTTTCTCCTCTTTGTTCATTTTTTCCATATCCATATCCATATCAAGTGCTTCTCGTGCTTTCGCTTTGGTTGAGATATCTGGAATTTGTACTGGTTCAGTAATACCCTTGGTTGCCAGTAAACGAACTAGCTTGGTTCGAGTATCTGCTGCGCGGTCAACTGCAGTACCCAGTACTTCAAGTGCCACCTCAGGTGCATGCATGTGCACGCCTGAGAGGCAATCGCGTAATCCCAACGCCATTGGGCATGACGAATATCTTGTAGGATTGGCTGCATTTCATCTTCTGTTGCACCTGCTTTCAGGGTGGTTCTGTTCAAAGGCGTCATTTCAAACTTCAATCTTTAGCCAGTCGAGCTTATACCGCATACATCGCTATTGGCTTGCTAGTTATTGCAACAGCCATTGTTTTCCTAGGTACTTTCTACCCAATGGTTTATCAGTTACTCGGGTTAGAAAACTTATGGCATGGTGATTACTACGTTACATTGGGTGATAAAGTGGAAACCCATGCTGATGCAATCAAGGTTCAGTACCGTGCTGGTATTTGGTGGATATGGTCAGGCGGGTTATTAGCAGTGTTTGGTGCGCTTATGATAGGTGTAAAGAGAAGGAGAGAAGCTATCCATGAGATCGAGAAATTCGCTTAAACTCGCAGGTCTCGTTACGGCTGTCGCTGTGTTTTCGGCTGTGACCGCGATTGGGTTATCTGAGCGACCAAATGTAGAATTGTCCCAACAGCGAAATTTAGAGGTTCCTAATTTTAGTTCAGAATCTTTGATATCTGGTGAGATGATTTCGAAACAGTTACTCAAAAGTGACCGATATAAATTATTGAATGTTTGGGCATCTTGGTGCGGAATATGCAGACGAGAGCATTAGGAGCTATTGCAGCTATCAGAACTCGGTGTACCTATCGTTGGACTTAATTACAGAGACCAAAAACAAGCTGCATGCGAATATTTGAGCTCCAAACGAAACCCATATATTGAAGTGATCAGTGATCCAAATGGAAAGCTCGCTGTTGAACTTGGTGTGATTGGAACACCTAAAACCTACTTGATTGATCAAAATGGTCGTGTGTTGATCAAATATCGTGGGGAGTTAACACCAGATAAATGGAACGATATATTTTCAGGATATTTGAATGTTTCGATTTAATTATCTTCTCTTGAGTTTAATGGTGTTTTTGTTATTTTTTCCGCTTACAAAGTCGTGAGATTTACAACAGAATGATGTTCTGTTTGAGTTTCATTCTATTGAAGTGTAACAGCGCGCAACCTCGCTAGCCAAGACTTTACGATGTCCTCAATGCCAGAACCAAAACTTGGTTGAATCCAACGCACAGGCGCCAAAAGACCTGCGCTTAAAGGTTAATACGATGGCGAATGAGGGCAGTTCAAACCAAGAAATAAGGGACTATCTCGTTGCTCGTTATGGGAATATTGTTCTTTATGAGCCGCCATTTAATTATTCCACTGCGCTACTGTGGATCTTTTCGCTGCTATTTTTGATCTTTTTTGTCTTATATTCGATCAGAGTGGTAAAGCGTAATTAATGTGACCACTATTCCACTATTAGAAATAAATTGTGCACATAACAAGCAGAATGTTATCATTTTCCCGAATTTATGAAGGCTTCAGTGAATATCAGACCATAAAAATTGAGCTGGAGAAGTAATAAAGAACGAATAGGTGTACGCAGTGGATTCAGTTATATCGCAATTAAAAAAGGACTTTTATTCGCAGATTCGTGCGTTCCAGTCACCGAAGCTGCCACAAGTCACCCCGACTCTCGCCGTTTTAACCGACGAGGAAATTCAAGAACTCGAAGCCGTTTGGATTGAGCTTGCCGTTTGGAAGCGCAGTCAAACGCATTAAAATCAAACGCTTTATCGACGCATTCGAAACCCCAGACAAATTTGTCTGGGGTTTTTTATTGTAGTTAGTTTTAAATGTTATATTATAACAATTGTAGAGCCGGCCAGCGGGTTTCATCCTCTAGGATTTCCAGCTTGTCACAATAAGAATAGGGCTCGTTGTGATCTCAACATTGAAAAATGTGGTATCAATCCCCATAGTTGAAGAGCAAATGAGAGCAATCCCATGAATGCGATAACGAAAATGCATCAAGCAATAAATCGAGTGAGTGTAGATATGGCGGAAGTACGAGCCAGAGTAGATTTTAAAGTCGGGGCAAAAAGTAACATTGATGCCGAAATCCTGTCTTTCCGTGGTCTAAAGACGGATAAAGAGCATGTTGCGATTATCTTCAAACAAGCGGACCAGACACAGGAAATGCCTTTAGTTCGTATGCACTCTGAGTGTTTGACTGGCGATGTTTTCCACTCTTCACGCTGTGACTGCGGCGAACAATTAGAAGAGACCATCAACCGCATGGGTGAGTCTGGCGGCATTATCCTTTATCTTCGTCAGGAAGGCCGTGGTATCGGGCTTTACAACAAGATTGACGCGTACCGTTTACAAAGCCAAGGCATGAACACGTACGAAGCAAACAATCATTTGGGCTTCGACGACGACCTACGTGATTTCACGGAAGCGGCGCAAATGCTAGAAGCATTGGGTGTGAATAAGATCCGCCTTGTGACAAATAACCCGAAGAAAATTCGCGAGCTGTCGGAATACGGGATTGAAATCTCAGAAGTTGTCAATACGTCTGCCCACATCAAAGACGGTAACGAAAGCTATCTTAAGGCGAAAGTTTCTCACGGGAAACATCACCTAAAGGTTTAATCCTAAAGATAAAACTGACAATAAAACATTCTAAAAGCCTCATTTTTATGAGGCTTTTTTTGTATCTGGAGTTGCAAATAAATTGTAAATTTGTATTATCTTGGGACTAAAAGTGCAAATAAGAATAATTAGCACTACTAATACGATAATTAAAATGCTCAACAAGGATGCTTCAGATGAATGCAAAAACAGTTTTAGTCCAATCTATTGCTGCATCACTTCTCATTGCCAGTGGTTCTACGGTTGCTGCTACAGTAACTAAACAACAAGTTGTCGAACATTATGCAGACGTGGCGCACGCTGTGTTTGCCGATTCTCTAACGACTGCTCAAACGCTCGACGTAAAAATTGACGAATTCCTAAAATCGCCCTCAGCGAAGAAGCTTGAAGAAGTAAAACAAGCTTGGCTAGATTCTCGCGTGCCTTACCAACAGTCTGAAGTTTTCCGTTTTGGTAACGCGATTGTTGACGATTGGGAAGGCCAGTTAAACGCGTGGCCACTTGATGAAGGTCTGATCGACTACGTAGCGGCTGATTACCAATACGAACTAGGTAACGAAGGCGCGGCTGCAAACATCGTAGCAAACACTAGCTTACAGATTGGTGCTTCTAAGCTCGATGTTTCAAAAATTACGCCAGAGCTCATTGCAGACTTGAATGAAGTGGGCGGCTCTGAGGCAAACGTAGCCTCTGGTTACCACGCAATTGAATTCTTGCTTTGGGGTCAAGACCTTAACGGCACAGATGCAGGTGCAGGTCAGCGCGCTTATACAGACTTCGTTGTGGGTTCTGAGTGTACGAATGGTCACTGTGACCGTCGTGGTGAGTACCTGAAAGCGGCAGCCGATCTACTGGTTCAAGACCTAGAGTGGATGGAAAAGCAGTGGTCTGCAGACGTGAAAGGTAACTACCGTGAAGAGCTACTAAATGACTCAGCGGATAACGGTTTGCGTAAGATGCTATTTGGTATGGGTTCTCTTTCTCTAGGTGAGCTAGCGGGTGAACGTATGAAAGTAGCACTAGAAGCGAACTCTACAGAAGATGAGCACGATTGTTTCTCAGACAACACGCACAACTCTCACTACTACAATGAGCAAGGCATCTACAACGTTTACACCGGTACTTACAAAGGCGTAAGCGGTAAAGAACTGTCTGGCCCAAGTATTGCTGACCTTGTCGCTCAAAAAGACAAGAAAGCAGCGGAAGAGATTCAAAAGCAGTTTGATACAACACGTAGCCAAGTCGGTGAGCTAGTGACTTCAGCAGAGAAGAACAACCAGCATTTCGACCAACTAATTGCGGCGGGTAACGCACAAGGTAACGCACTAGTTAACGACACTATCATGTCGCTGGTAGCGCAAACCGGTGCTATTGAGCGTGCGGCGAACATTGTCGGTATCGACAGCCTAAGCCCAGATACTGCTGACCACGACTTTTAATAAGAAAACCATAATAAATAAGGGCTCTTTGTGAGCCCTTTTAACGTTTGAGCTCGTTGTTATCACCCTTGTTGTATATATAGAGCAATGATATGAAGCCATACCTAATTTCAGCGCTAGCCGCGATCCTTTCTTCTTCTGCCATGGCTTACGATGTTAAGTCTGGTGGCAAAACCAGTGTTAAAAAAGACGGCGCAAACGCTTATTCTCTTCCCGCTGCTAACTTACCAATGAGTAAGCGTCTTGATTTCAGCGTGGGCAACAGTTTTTTCCGTAATCCTTGGGTCCAAGCACCAGCATCGACAGATGCTCGTGATGGCCTAGGCCCATTGTTCAACACCAATGGTTGTCAGAACTGTCACATCAAAGATGGCCGTGGTCATCCACCAGAAAAAGACGATTTACATGCGGTGTCTATGCTGGTGCGTTTGAGTATCCCCGCAATGACGCCAGAACAAAAGACAGCGTTCATCAAAGACGGTAGCATACCTGAGCCAACTTATGGTGGCCAGCTTCAAGATTTCGCACTGCAAGACCAAACGCCAGAGGGCAAAATCGAAATCACTTATACCGATGTACCAGTGACATTTAAAGATGGCACGACAGTGACGCTGAGAAAGCCGCACCTAAACATTACCGATTTAGGGTATGGCGACATGCATCCGGATACTGAATTTTCAGCGCGTGTGGCGCCACCAATGATCGGCCTTGGCTTGTTAGAGAGTATTCCAGACGAAACACTGTTGGCTTGGGCTGATGAACACGATGCCAACAAAGACGGTATCTCAGGCAAAGCAAACAAGGTTTGGGATATTGAGAAGGACGACTTCTCGATTGGCCGTTTTGGGTGGAAAGCCGGACAGCCGACGCTAATGCAACAAAATGCCGCGGCATTCAATGGCGATGTCGGTTTGACGAGCCACTTATTCCCGAATGAAAACTGTACCTCGAATCAAACCATTTGTGACGAGATGCCAAATGGCGGTGAGCCGGAAGTGAGTGAGAACATTCTCGACTTTGTGGAGTTTTACAGCCAGCACCTAGCAGTACCAATTCGTCGTAATGTGAACGATCCTAGTGTGAAACTTGGTCAGAAAATTTTTGCTACTTCTGGTTGTGAAAGCTGCCACAAGACCAATGTAAAAACGGCCAAGCGACCAGAGTTGCCAGCGCTTTCTGAGCAGTTAATCCACCCATACACCGACATGCTTCTGCATGACATGGGAGAAGGCCTAGCCGATAACCGTCCTGAATACTTAGCAAACGGCCGTGAATGGCGAACGGCACCGCTATGGGGTATTGGATATACCGAAGAGGTTAACGGACACACTTACTTCTTGCATGATGGTCGCGCTCGTAACTTGATGGAAGCGGTATTGTGGCACGGCGGTGAAGCGGAAACCGCTAAACAAAATGTTTTAGCTCTGAACAAAAAAGAACGTGATGCTCTCATAGCGTTTCTGAACTCTCTATAAGGACCCAACTATGAAAAAGACACTGTTAGTGAGTGCGATTGCCTCAGCGTTAAGTTTGGTTGGTTGCCAATCGACAACGGGAACAACCCCGACCAAGCCTGAGAGTACCAGCCATATTTCGCAAAATGTTTACGAAGTGGAGTTTAACGCTGCACAGGCATTTTTAGCGCAAACGGGTGAACTAGAGCGGAGCTTCGCAGATTACTGCGCTTTAGAAACGAAAGAAGATACACAAGTAAAACAGCAGTGGCATCAAACCATGCTTGCATGGATGGCATTGCAAGGGCAGGAGCGTGGCCCTGCGACGGCATTAGAGCAGAGTTGGAATGTTCAATTCTGGCCAGATAAAAAGAACACCACTGGTCGTAAAATGTCTATATTGACGAAATCTGCCCAAACTTGGAGTGCAGAAGATATCTCTACGCAAAGTGTTACCGTGCAAGGTTTAGGCGCATTGGAATGGCTGCTTTACGATCAGGCATCGACTTTATCTAGTAACAGTAATACTTGTGCGACGGGTGTTGCGATTGCAGAAAACCTCGATAACAAAGCGCAGATCATCGCGGATTCTTGGGCAGAGAACCCTTGGAAATCGCTAGAGATGACAGAATGGGAATCTGAGTACATTTCACTGCTCTCTAATCAGCTTGAATACAGCATGAATAAGTTGAGTCGCCCATTGGCGAAGATTGGTAAGCCTCGTCCTTATTTTTCAGAATCGTGGCGTTCAGAGACGTCGCTTTCGAACTTGAAAGCGAACCTTACCGCAATGGAAGCAATCTATTTTGCCGACGGTAACGGCCTAGATGCGCTATTGAGAGAACAAGGTCATGCGGATTTAGCTGATCGTGTTGTTCATCAGTTCGAGATGGCTTTAGATACATGGCCGGAAGATAAGAGCTTGTTTGCCGCGTTGCAAACAAAAGAAGGCTATCGGATGGTGCTAGCGCAATACAACAAACTAGAGCAATTGAAGTACTTGATCCACGAAGAAGTGGCTATCGAGCTTGGTGTGGTTATAGGATTTAATGCAACTGATGGTGACTGATCAAACCCGCCGAACCTTACTGAAAGCCGCTCTTTTCGGAGCGGCGGTTCCTGTTATGCCATTTGGTTGTGCTTCCACAAGCTCTCGTGAGCCTGCGTTGATTGGCTGTTCTATTATCGGCCGAGACAAATACGCGGCGGTGGTGGCCGATGAGCATGGCATGCCGCTCTCTTCGCTGCCTATTCCTGCGCGGGGTCATGGCGTGGCGACAAACCAGCAAGGCCATGCCGTGGTTTTTGGTCGACGACCTGGCACCTTCTTTATGGTGTTTGATTATCGCTCAGAGCAAATGATCAAGCTGCAACTGGCAAAACCGAATCGCCATTTCTATGGCCATGGTGTTTACTCTCATGACGGCACGTTGCTATTTGCGACAGAAGGAGAGAGGGGAACAAGCCGGGGGATCATTGGTGTTTATGATGTGCAAAAGCAATATCAAAAAATCGATGAGTTAACCGGTTTTGGTCTAGGGCCTCATGAAGTGATCATGATGCCTGATGGTGCACTTGCCATTGGCGTTGGCGGCGTACATACCAATGGTCGTCAACCGCTCAACCTTGATACGATGAAGCCAAGTTTGAGTTACTTGTCTCAACAAGGTGAGTTATTGGATCAAGTCTCTCTACCGGATCATAAGCTGAGCATTCGTCACTTAGCTCACGACGGTACGGAGACGGTACTTTGCGGTCAGCAATATCGTGGAGAACCGGATGAGTATCCAGCATTGATCGCCATGCACACCCGCGGTGGTGAGATGCAAGATCTACAAGCAGAGCCTGAAGAGTGGGCGCGATTCAATCATTATGTAGCGAGTATTGCCGCAACCGATGAATGGATCCTAGCCACTTCGCCACCGGGCAGTTGTTACGGGATTTGGTCCAAATCAACGGGCAAATTGGTCGAACTAAGTGCCTTACCAGACGCTTCAGGTGTGGTGATCTACGGTGACGAGTTTCGAGTCAGTTCTGGGGCGGGTAAAGTGGTTGAACAAAGGCCTACGGAGTCCAAAAATACCTTTGCTAGTGGTGTGCAGTGGGACAACCATTGGTCCAGAATTATTTAGAAAGATCATTGAGTAATCGTTTATTGAGAGTATTGTTGCCGTTTTCGTCTGCAGATTCTTAATTTAAAAGCTGCAACACGTGAGATATTTGCCATACTTTTTTAATGGCATGTGACGGAAGGATCGTTTCAGTGATTGCTAGATTTCTTATGATAACGGCACTTTTGGTGCCGTTTTGCAGCTTTTCAACCGTAGTTTCTCTTGATGCGTCTGCACAAACAGAGCAAGAGGGCGCGGTCGAAAAGCTCTCTGTTGAGAAGATGATCCATTACCCGGAGGTCATCGATCAACTATATCAAAGCACAAATTATCGTCTAAATTGGGAAAGTGAAGATGATGTTGCGCAGCTCATTTTCCAAATAGAGCTGGTGTCATTAGCAGATGTAACCCAAGAGTTTGACAATCAACTGCGTCGTATAGAACAAGTCCGTGAACAAGGTGATGAGCTCGATTTTGATCTTGTCATGACCGACTCCTTGCTTATGTACCTTTCCTATCTTGAGCAAGTGCCGGTAGAAGGCATCAACTGGTTATTTGCCAACAAGGTTCACGTTAAGTTTCCTGCACCAAGTATTGAAACCTTGTCGTTGTTAAGCAATGAAATTACGGTCGGTAAACTGGATCAGTTTCTTACCGACCTGCGTTCTCCATTGCAGATGGATGAATCATTCAATACCGCTTTTTCTTCACTATCTACTTACGCAAAATTTGAGTTTCCTCTTTACCAACAAGATCAAAGGCTAGCGCGTGTCGGTGATGAGCTGTTTGATAAGTCTAGCTTGATCGCTCGAATGCAAATTGTTGGTGTTGAAGTGGGGCATTTGGATACTGAAACCACGCTGTATGATGAAAACCTCGAGTTGGCTGTGATGGAGTTTCAGCGTATTCACGGTTTGAAACAAGACGGCATTATCGGCCCAAATACTTTGCGCTGGATTAACTTCTCACCGCAGCAGCGCTTACATTCATTAGCATTAAACGCAGAGCGATCTCGTATCTGGTCCAAAGAGCGTGACAATGTGGTATTTGTCAATGTACCTGGATATGAGGTGACGTATTGGCACGATGGCCAGCCACTGTTTGAATCTAAAGTTGTGGTAGGGAAGGCGTCACGCAAAACCCCGATCATGACCGGCACTATGGATTCTGTCATTCTAAACCCGACTTGGAATGTGCCTTGGAAGATCATGGTGAAAGACATTATCCCTAAGGTAAAACGCAATCCGATGTATCTGATGCAACACAATATCCAGATTATTCGCTCTTGGACATCGCGCGAGATCATTGATCCAACAACCATCAACTGGGCAACAGTGAACCCAAGAACTTTCCCATATCGTATGAGACAGTCATCTGGTTCACACAATGCTTTGGGGTTGTATAAATTCAATATGCCGAACCCACAAGCTATCTACTTGCACGACACACCAAGTAAAAATCTGTTCAATCAGGATCGTCGAGCGTTCAGTTCTGGTTGCGTTCGTGTCGAGAATGCTGACCAATTGGCAGAGCTACTCTTCAAGACACAGGGGCTGGAAGAGAGGCTAGCGAAAAAGCGTCAAAATGGTCGTCGCTCTAACACCTTTGTACCGCTTAGTGAACGAATTCAAGTGCATATCATCTATCAAACCGCATGGTTAGAAGAGGGCACCTTGTACTACCGTGATGATATTTATCAATACGATGATCAAGGTTGAGATTCGTTCTCAATTTAAAAAAATTTACAATTCATAAAATCTGTTTCCTGTTCAATAAGTAAACAGAAAATCCAGCCCAAAAGTGACAAGCCGGACCGATTTATGCATTTGACGCATCAAATTGGTTTCGGTAATGTCCGCTGCTCGTACAGTAATTGAGCAGTATTTTCTAATGGTAAGTCGTAATTTTTCTCGTCGTGATTTTCTTAAAATGACCGCTGGTGGTGTTGTGGTTGCTTCAACCATGCCGTCTGTGTCTTGGGCGTCATTACCCGACGAGCCTCGTGTGCTTGCGATGAATAACCTCAATACTGGTGAATTACTTGAATCGTGTTATTTCAACGGTTCGAGCTACGTAGATGAGGAACTAAAGCGTCTTGATAAGTTCTGCCGTGATCATCGCCGTAATGAAGTTCATCCAATGGATCGACGTTTGTTCGACCAAATCAGCCAAATTCAAAAACTGATCGGTACGGAAGCTGAAGTGATTGTGATTTCAGGCTACCGCTCACCGGTAACCAACGAGTCCTTGCGAAATAGCTCTTCCGGTGTTGCAAAGAAAAGCATGCACATGGAAGGAAAGGCGATCGATTTCCGTTTAGATGGCGTTAAGCTGTCGACTGTCCGTGAGGCAGCACTGAGCTTAAAAGCGGGTGGGGTAGGTTATTACCCGCGCAGTAACTTCGTCCATATCGATACCGGTACCGTTCGCTCTTGGTAACCGCGCTCTAAGCGGTTGTTTTCCCCGTTAGACAGCCGCTATTCCCCGATGTGCAAAGCTTGAAGTCGCTAGGGCTTAGTGTCATAGTTGCGGCAGTTTTCATGCAAGTTTATTCGGTATAGGTTATCTATGGCTCTGAAATACCAAGTTGTTCCAGTAACATCTTTCTCTCAAAACTGTTCTATCGTCTGGTGTGATGAAACCATGAAAGGCATTGTGGTTGATCCAGGCGGTGATGAAAAACAGCTTGCGATGCTTATCAAAGAGCTCGGTGTTGAAGTCGTGAACTTAGTACTAACACATGGTCATTTGGATCACGTGGGTGGCACTGAGCCACTGTCTGCACTGCTTGGTGGTACTGAGATTGTTGGCCCTCACAAAGCGGACAACTTTTGGTTACAGGGCCTAGAAGGTCAGAGCCAAATGTTCGGCTTTCCACTAACAGAAGCGTTTGAACCGCATCAATGGCTAAATGAAGGTGACAAGGTCACTTTTGGCAATCAAACTCTGAATGTTATTCACACTCCGGGCCATACTCCGGGTCACGTTGTGCTTTACAGTGAAGAAGCGCGTTTGGCGTTTGTTGGTGATGTTTTATTTAACGGCAGCGTTGGTCGTACAGACTTCCCACAAGGTGATTTCAACACGCTTATTAGCTCTATCAAAGACAAGCTATGGCCACTAGGTAATGATGTTACTTTTGTCCCAGGTCATGGCCCACAGTCAACGTTTGGCCACGAGCGCAAAACCAACCCATTCGTTGCTGACGAAATGCCGCTTTACTAAGGCGTTTCTGAATTAAGCATCTGGCTCGGCGGCCGCTAAGTAACGTCGAGCCAATCCCACAAACTCCTCCGCTTCTCTATCTAAGTCACTGGCTGAGATAAACACATCATAGCCGTAAAACTGTCTCTGATATTTCATCCTGTTTGCTAACATCGCTAACAAGCCGTCGTAATGAATGCCTTTTTGATTAATGTACGGCGCGGGATCGAGCACCATATCCTCAAACTTTGTTTCGCAGTTATTTTGTCTTGCGCCCAAGTAGAGTAAAGCCCTTTGCCCAAGCAAGATTTCTGTGGCGATGCGTGGACAAATCGCATTTAAGTAAGGAGAGTAGTGCTTTAATCGAATGCCTATCCAAGGTAAAGGCTGGTGCCAACCTTCTTGTTCGTAGGTACAAATACCAATGGAGTCAATATCTTGCCATCGAACTACCCAACCGCCTTTAAAGAGATGTTGTTGAAAGTGGGAGGAGGTCAGGGTAAAGGACACCTGGCTCTTTTTGATCATTACGATGGCAAAGCCGACAATGATGGCCATCAAGACCACTGATAACATGGCTTGTTTCCACCCTGGAGCAATCAGTACAAGAAACAAAGTGATCAGCACGACCAAGAGCATAATCAATTTGTTAATGGGCGAGTCAGATTTGAAGTGTGAGTTAGTCAGATGCAGCGTTTCCATGCTTTCAGCCTCAATGAATATTGGGTAGGAGGTATCGCTTTCTTAATATTCACCAATGTGCTTATTAAGTATTTAAAACCTCTGTTTTTATACCCAGTATTCAATAAATCCGTTCACAATTTATCTGATTAAATAGTAGACGTTCTATGCAGTCAGCGCATTTTTCATCGCGTTTCGCCGCTAAAACCTACAAATCGCTAATGAATTTTGGTATAAAACGCGCTTCAAATTTTCATCCCTGCTGAGATGCAGTGAACTGGAGAAATATTCAATGAGACTTGCTCATAAGCGTAAAGTGCAGATGAAACTGCAAAAACGCATTAAAGCGACAGTAGCAAATGTAGCTGCGGCACCTAAAGCAGAAAAACCTGTTGCTGAGAAAGCAGTAGCTGAGAAGAAAGTAGCTGCAGCGAAAACTGTTGAGGTTGCACTTACTCCTAAGCAACAACAAGTATTAGATATCGTTGTTGCTAATGCTGAAGGTATCAACCCTAAAGGTATTGGTCTAGCTGCTGGTCAAGAAGAAGCTAAAGCGGCATCATGGGCTACTGGCGCACTGAAGAAGCTTCTTGAAGAAAACCTAGTTCAAAAAGAGCAGTTAGCAGGCAACAAAGTTATCTATAAAGCAGTTTAATTACCGCTGTAATTCTGTTTCTTAATTGAATACCTCGACTTCGGTCGGGGTATTTTTTTACCTGAAATCTGTCTTTTCTCGATTTCTAATTGAAAATTCTAATGATACAAAGCCGTCATTTGTCACATTTTATTAAATACTGTGTAAATTCTTCCGCAGTCAACTACTTAAGTAGTTCCTCAACCTTACTGTTCTTGTTGCTTGTCTAACTCCCTGATTTATCGTTTATACAAAATATGTCCATCATAAAGACTACGTATTAGTACGTAATACTAATTGCTAACACTCGCTTGAAAGCGCAAATTTGTGCGTGTTCATGCCCATTTCTTACTTCCATCCAATGTCCCATCTTCTATAGCGAATCCTTATGTAATGGATGACAACAATAACCTTGGTGACAAAGGACGTGAACGATGAGTCTTATCCAAAAATCTTTGCAACGAGTGCTCAAAGCGACAGCGATGGTTGCGACCATGGCATTCGTAGCGACTTCTGCTAACGCTGCTGACGATAAAGTATATCGCTTGAAACTGGCGGAAACGTGGGGACCTAACTTCCCGATCTTTGGTGATGCGACAAAGAACATGGCCAAAATGGCAGAGGAAATGTCAAATGGCCGTCTACAAATCCGCATTGATTCAGCAAACAAACACAAAGCCCCACTTGGCGTGTTTGATATGGTGAAGTCCGGTCAATACGACATGGGCCACTCTGCTTCTTATTACTGGAAAGGCAAAGTGCCAAACACCCTTTACTTTACCTCTATGCCTTTCGGTATGCTGCCTACCGAGCAATACGCTTGGTTCTATTACGGTGGCGGTATGGAGTTGATGGAAAAGGTTTACTCGCCACACAACTTATTGTCATTCCCTGGTGGTAATACTGATACGCAGATGGGCGGTTGGTTCCAGAAAGAAATCAAATCAGTCGACGATCTACAAGGTCTGAAAATGCGCATCCCGGGCTTTGCAGGTGAAATCCTTGCTGAGCTAGGTGCGAAACCGACCAACATCGCACCGGGCGAGCTATACACTTCGCTTGAACGTCGTACAATCGATGCGTTGGAGTGGGTAGGTCCGTCTCTTGATTTACGTATGGGCTTCCACAAAATTGCACCTTACTACTACACAGGTTGGCATGAGCCAGGCACTGAGCTGCAATTCCTAGTCAACAAGCGTACTTGGGAGCGTCTACCGGATGATCTGAAAGCGATTCTTCAAGTGGCGATGAAAGCAGCAGCGTACGACATGTACACGCAATCTAAGCATGAGAGTGGTAAAAACTGGGCGTCTATCCAATCAGAGTACCCAGACGTTCAAGTGAAAGACTTCCCACCAGAGGTGACTGCTGCACTGCGTGAAGCGAACGTTCGTCTACTAAAACAGCATGCAGAAAAAGATGCTTTAGCAAAAGAAATTCAAGAATCGCAAGCTAGCTACATCGAGCAAGTACGCCCTTGGTCTGATATTTCACACCGAGCTTACCTAAATAGCCAAGCTCAACAATAACTTCATCAAGTGGGTGATATCGAGAGATTGAGCCTACAAATGAAGCCCAAGAAAAACTTCTCTTAGAGAAGACCATAAAAGTGCTCCGCGAACCAGCGGAGCCAATCCACACGTTCCATGGAGTTCGGAATGAGAAGCCTTATTTATATTGAGCGAACCTTTAACCGCTTCGGTGATTTTTTGGGGTGGTTATCCAGCATCCTCTTCATTTTATTGTTAGCGAACGTGGTGTACGACGTTGTCATGCGTTACGTGTTTAATGACGTGTCTATTGCCTTTCAAGAGATGGAATGGCATTTATTCT
This sequence comes from Vibrio campbellii CAIM 519 = NBRC 15631 = ATCC 25920, assembly GCF_002163755.1. Classification (NCBI taxonomy): domain Bacteria; kingdom Pseudomonadati; phylum Pseudomonadota; class Gammaproteobacteria; order Vibrionales; family Vibrionaceae; genus Vibrio; species Vibrio campbellii. The sequence goes on along the minus strand of NZ_CP015863.1, from coordinate 2,061,733 downwards.
CCGCTGTATTTCTACTCGGTGTCCCTTACGCAATCAAATCGGGCGGCCATGTTCGAGTGGATATTTTCTACGAGCGCTTGTCCTACAAAGCGCAATCCATCATCGACATCCTAGGCACTTTATTTTTCTTATTCCCGTTCTGCCTATTGGTTGCTTGGTTTGGTATCGACTTTGCCAAAGAGAGCTATGCCCTTGGCGAAACGTCCGGTGATCCGGGTGGCTTGCCTTATCGATGGATCATTAAAGGCATGATCCCGCTGTCATTCTTATTTATGGCGGTCAGTGGTGTAGGTTTACTGCTTCATTCCATCAATAAAATTGTTAACCCTCATCTTATCTATGCCGGTAACAACGGTAAGTCGTAAAAGGAAGTCAGTATGATCGGTATAGTGATGTTTTTTGTAGCTCTGTTTGCGCTACTGCTTGGTTTTCCTGTTGCCTTTACCTTTGGTGGCATTGCATTAGTTTTCGGCGTATGGGCAGAAGGCATTGAGATGTTTGCATTCATGCCATATCGCATTCAATCTATCATGGAGAACACGGTGCTGATGGCAGTACCGCTGTTTGTTTTCATGGGGTTGGTATTACAAAAGACCCGATTGGCTGAGCAACTGCTTGAGTCGATGGGGCGTTTGTTTGGTGGTATTCGTGGCGGTATCGCTATCTCTACCGTTTTAGTGGGCGCGTTGCTTGCGGCATCGACGGGTGTGGTCGGCGCATCGGTTGTCGCTATGGGCCTAATATCGTTGCCAGTTATGCTTAAGTACAACTACGACAAAGGACTGGCCTGTGGCACCATTTGTGCGTCCGGTACGCTAGGCCAAATCATCCCGCCTTCAATAGTCTTAATTTTGCTCGGTGATGTATTAGGAGTACCCGTAGGTGACTTATTCCAAGCGGCTGTATGGCCGGGCTTAATGCTGGTGGGGGCTTACGTTGTCTACATTCTGATCTATGCCAAGCTTAACCCAGAGGCCGCTCAACCGATCAAGCGTGATGAATCCATCAGCCGCCAACAAGAAGTGATAACCGCGCTTAAAGCCGTATTGCCACCACTTGCACTGATTATTGTGGTTCTAGGTTCTATCTTTGCGGGTATTGCTACTCCGACCGAATCTGCGGCGTTGGGTGGCGCAGGTGCGATAGTGCTTTCTCTGCTTTACAGACAGTTCAGCTGGTCAATGGTGTATGAGGCGTCTAAAGAGACCGTAAAAGTGACCGCGATGGTGTTTGCAATCTTGCTTGGTGCGACGGCATTCTCAATGGCATTTACCTACACGGGCGGTGACTACCTTGTTGAAGAGTGGATGCTTCAACTTCCGGGTGAGAAGTGGGGCTTCTTGATTATTACCATGTTGGTGATTCTGATCCTTGGTTTTTTCATCGACTTTGTAGAAATCTGTTTCATCATCGTTCCTATTATTGCACCAGTGGCAGAGCTTATGGGGATCAACATGACGTGGTTTGCGATCCTGATTGCCATGAACCTTCAGACGTCATTCCTTACACCGCCATTTGGTTTTAGCTTGTTCTATTTGAAGGGCGTGGCTCCTGCGGGTGTAACAACGCGAGATATCTACCGTGGTGTGATGCCATTCATTGCGATTCAAATTGTTGTGCTTGCTTCATTGTTACTCTTTCCGGGCTTCTACGGCATGTCGTAATTCGGCTAGTCTAATGCGATCTGCGTAATGTAAGTGGGAGTGGCGAATTTGTGAGCTGAGAGTTTTTACCTTTTGAGACAAGTTGTTAAGCTGGTTATCAATTGTGCTAGGCAGCGTTTCATGGAGGGAAGGGATGCCTCTCAAAGCTAAACTCATCTTGCTGGCGTTGATCCCTGTGTTGTTGGTGTCAGCAAGCATCAGTTGGATTTCCATTTACCAAGCAAAGACGCTAGGTCAGCGTGAAGTGGAAATCTTTCATAAAAGCCTGATCAAGTCTAAAGAAGTCGCATTGAAAGATACCGTTGATCTGGCTTTCGATGCGATTTCCCATATCTACAACGATCCCTCGATAGAAGAGCATGTGGCTAAAGCGCGCGTGAAAGCGATTCTCAATCGGCTGCGCTATGGCTCCGATGGTTATTTCTTTGTTTACGATAAACATGGTACCAACTTAGTTCATCCCATTCTTCCTGATTTAGTTGGACAAAACCTGCTGCATATTCAAGATGAAAACGGTGACCATCTTATTGAAGCACTGCTCTATCAAGCCCAATTGGGTGGTGGCTTCCATCAATACCTTTGGCAAAAGCCTTCTACCGGAGAAGTTGTCCCCAAATTGAGCTACGCCGCTTGGCTCGACAAATGGGAATGGATGATTGGTACTGGTTTGTATATTGAAGACGTAAGTCACGAGGTCGCCAATATGCGCGCCGCCGTTAACCAGAATATCGAGACGACCTTTTTTACTGTTGTCGTGATTCTTGTTGTGACGGTTGCGGTGATCATCGTTTTAACGTTGGCAATCAATTTACACGAACATCGCTTAGCGGATAAAAACCTGAAGGAGCTTGCCCACAAAACCGTGATGTTCCAAGAAGACGAGAAGAAGCACCTTGCTCGCGAATTGCATGATGGTATTAACCAACTGCTTGTATCGAGCAAATGTCATTTAGATTTGATGGGACATCGAATCGAGGATGAAAAGCTCAAATCCCACCTTGATAAATCTCAACGCTCGTTGATCACCGCAATTAATGAAGTACGACATATCTCGCACCAGCTTCGTCCTAGTGCCTTGGATGACATCGGCCTAGAAGCGGCGCTTTCGACCTTGCTGCAAGACTTTCATTCTCACTCAGGTATGGATATCGAGAGCCATTTTGATACGGCACAGCTCAAGCTGAAATCGGAAGTCGCGACCACGTTGTACCGTGTGGCACAGGAGTCTTTGAATAATATCGAGAAACACGCCAAGGCAAAAAAGGTCACGGTAATTTTGCAAAAGATGGGCAATATGCTGCAATTGATCATACGTGACGATGGCATTGGCTTTATGGTCAATCAATCTGTACACCGCCAAGGCATTGGTTTGCGTAATATGCGTGAGCGTGTTGAGTTTATTGGTGGTGAGTTTGAATTGATGAGTGAACCGGGGCTTGGGACAGAAATCACCGTATTGTTAGATTTGGATGGATTAGTTTATGGATAAACCAATTAGTGTGGTGATAGTGGATGATCATCAGGTCGTGCTTGATGGGTTTATGGCGCGTCTAGAGCTAGAGCCTGATATTGATGTTATTGGTACCGCGAGCAACGGCCTTGAGGCGATTGAAGTATCCAAATTGCTCAACCCCGATGTGATTCTTATGGATATCAGTATGCCCATCATGAATGGCATCGAAGCCACGGGTGTGATTAAGGAAGAGCGTCCAGAGAGCAAAATTTTGATGTTAACCATGCATGATAACCGTGAGTACATCATGAAGGTGATGCAAGCTGGTGCTGTGGGCTACATGCTGAAAGAAATCTCAGCCGAGAAGATGGTGCAAGCAATCAAAACCGTTAATCAAGGTTCGACTTATTTTTGTGAATCGGTCACTCAAACCTTGTTTACCCAAGATGTGGTACCTGCGACACAAAAGCCCAACCCACTGAGCCGTCGTGAAGAAGCTGTATTAAAATTGGTCGCGCAAGGGCATAGCAGTAAAAAGATTGCTACGCTTTTGGATATCAGTTATCGAACGGTAGAGACGCATCGTCATAACATCAAACACAAATTGGATTTGCACTCGACAGCTGAGTTGGCGAAATACGCGTTTGAAACGGGATTAACGGAGTAGGGAAGGGATAACAAAGCGCTCATCGGGGAAAGAGTGATAAGCGCTAAAGAAGAAGCTTATTCTGGCTTGGTGATACTTCCAAGCTCGAGCATTGGCGCAACATCAATGTCTTCGGCATTCATCATGGTAGAGATACGCTGAACAGAAGAGAGCAGTAAGCTCTGTTCCCACTCTTCCAGCTTCTGGAAGCGATTGATGAAGTGTTCTTGCAGCGGTGTCGGGGCTTGTTTTAGTGCCTCTTGGCCTTTCTCAGTCAGTAAAGCATGCACTTTACGTTTGTCTTCTACGCTACGGCGGCGTTCGACAAACTGGTTGCGCTCTAGGCGGTCCAGAATGGTCGTTGCAGTTGCCTGACTCATATTGGTGTGGCTAGACAATTGCTTAATCGTGACATTGTCTAATTCACTTATGGCACGCATCAGAATTAGCTGAGGAGCCGTCAAACCAGACTCTTTGCTTAACTTCTTTGAGTGTAAATCAATAGCGCGGATGATCTGACGAATCGAGACCAAGACTTCTTCGTACTTTTCCAATTTCGTAATCCAGTCATTAAGGGATCATATAACGAGGCGACACTAACTCAAAAACGCTGTTATTTAAAGGGCTACGTTAGGGATCGTGACACCAATTTAAAATAATTTGCCTTGGCTCTCCTTATTACTTTTAAGGTCTTTCTGAGAGGAAAAAAGGCACGACTAGGATTATTATAGTAATAAATGTTTGTGGTCTAATTATTGCTGTGGTTGTTTTCGCTTTTTTTGGTGGATTTTTCTGATTGAAAAGTAAGTTATTGGATTTTTTATCAGCAAAAGATAGACAAAAACGCCTTAAATGGTAGGATCTTCCACTTTCATGGAAAATAAAATGTATCGTGTTCAAATGATTTTTAATGCCTTGTTAAAAATATTGAATGCAAAAGAGAGGAACAATGACAAAAGGTATAGATAAGTACAGTATCGACAGTACCGACTATACGGTTGGTCAAGACAACGTCCAGAAATGGGGGTTTGACGTACATAATCCTGTTTTTGGTATCAGTGCTGGTTTCATTGCACTATTTCTTGTCGCGGCGTTGGTGCTTGATGCACATACTGCAAAACAGCGTTGGATGGCATTAAGCTAAAAATCATTAGCTCATTTGACTGGCTATTCATCCTTTCAGGCAACATCTTCGTAATCTTCTGCCTAGCTTTGATTGTGTCACCAATGGGTAAGATTCGCCTTGGCGGTAAAGACGCGGTAGCTGATTACTCCTTTATGTCTTGGCTTGCGATGTTGTTCGCAGCAGGTATGGGGATCGGTCTGATGTTCTGGAGTGTGGCAGAGCCAGTGGCTTACTTCACTGGTTGGTATGAAACCCCGCTAGGTGTAGAGGCAAACACGCCGGAAGCCGCTAAGCTTGCACTGGGCGCGACGATGTTCCACTGGGGTCTACACCCATGGGCAATCTACGGTGTCGTAGCACTTTCACTTGCTTTCTTCACATACAACAAAGGCTTGCCTCTATCGATGCGCTCGATCTTCTACCCATTGCTGGGCGATCGCGCATGGGGTTGGGCTGGTCACATTGTTGATATTCTAGCGGTACTAGCAACGCTATTCGGTCTAGCTACGTCTCTAGGTCTAGGTGCACAACAAGCGGCGAGTGGTATTCACCACGTGTTCGGTGTTGAGCCAGGTCTTGGCTTGCAAATCGTGGTAATCGCAGTAGTAACCCTGCTTGCAGTGGTATCGGTAATCCGTGGTATTGATGGCGGTGTAAAAGTCATCAGTAACATCAACATGGTTATCGCATTCTTGCTACTGATTCTTGTTGGTTTGATTGGTTGGGCGGTAACGCTGGGCTCTATCCCAACAACGCTAATGGCTTACCTAGAAAATTTAGTGCCGCTAAGTAACCCGTTTGGGCGTACTGACGAAGCCTGGTTCCAAGGTTGGACTGTATTCTACTGGGCTTGGTGGATTTCATGGTCACCATTCGTAGGTATGTTCATCGCGCGTGTATCACGTGGCCGTACGGTTCGTGAGTTCATCACTGCTGTTCTGATTGTACCAACCGTCGTGACGCTGATCTGGATGTCAACATTTGGTGGTCTAGCAATCGACCAAGTGATGAATAATGTGGGTGAGCTAGGTGCGAACGGACTTACAGACGTTTCATTAGCCATGTTCCAAATGTTTGATGTTCTGCCATTTGGTAACATGCTGTCTATCATTGCCGTTGTGTTGGTATTGGTATTCTTCATCACTTCATCGGACTCTGGCTCACTGGTTATCGACAGCATTACAGCTGGTGGTAAAGTGGATGCGCCTGTTCTACAACGTGTATTCTGGGCATTCATGGAAGGTGCAATCGCGGTTGCGCTACTTTGGATTGGTGGCTCAGAAGCGGTTCAAGCGCTACAAGCTGGTGCTATTTCGACAGCATTGCCATTCACGCTTGTATTGCTTGCAATGTGTGTCAGCCTATTGATGGGTATGAGAACAGAGCGTCAATAATTGATGTGATTTATAAATGTCGTTAGATATTAACGAGTTAAAAAGCCAGCGAAATGCTGGCTTTTTTTGTGCAGTTTTTCTGACGCTTGCCAAAAAAATGGCGAAGTAAATTCTTTATTTTACAACACTTTATAGTCTCAATTTTGTGAATGATCTTCGTGATTACTTTGTAAAATGCGTGTAAAATTCAGCACCTAAACTGTTCTCCCAACCCTTTATAATAATTATGAAATTATCATTAAAACAAAAGCTAATTGGCGCAAGCCTGTCTGCTGTTGTTGTGATGGCAACAGCACTCACTTGGCTGTCGGCTGATCAACTTTTTGATCAGACGCGTTCAGGTGTCTATTCACGAGCGCAAAGTCTTAGCAACGCCGCTTCAGAAGGTATTTCTGATTGGGTATCGATTCGCAAAGACATTGCTAAGGCTTTCAACGACTACTCAACAGAGCAAGACGTTGTGCCTTTCCTACAACAAGCACGCAAAGCGGGGGGCTTTGACGATATCTTTCTGGGCACACCAGAAGGTGACATGTACCGTTCTCACCCAGAACGTAACCGTGCAGATTACGACCCACGCACTCGCCCTTGGTATAAAGATGCCAATGCTGCGGGCAAGCAAATCATCACTGAAGCGTACCAAGACGCGATCACAAATGCATTGCTAGTGACTATCGCAGAACCTGTGATGAAAAACGGTAAGTTCATTGGTGTGGTTGGTGCGGACGTACTGATCGATCAGCTAATTGACGACGTTATCAACCTAGATGCGGGTGAAAACGCGCATGCAATGCTGATCGACATGAACGATGGCACTTTCCTTGCGCATCCAAACAAAAGCTTAACGCTTAAGCCAATCACTGACCTTACTCAAGAGCTTTCGAAAGGCTCTGTTGAGCGTGCTGCAAATTCTGGAACCATTGAAACAGCAACGATCAAAGGTCAAGAGAAGCTTTTTTACTTTAGCAAAGTACCGGGAACAAACTGGATGTTCGCCATCGAGATGGATCGCGCAACGGAAGAAGCAAGCCACGCGCAACTTCTAAGTGAGATGGTTATTACCGCGGTATTGATCACTATTGTGGTGATTGTTGCGGTATCTTGGTTGGTTGGCTTCTTGTTCCGCGATCTTGGCCGAGTATCACAAGCACTGGAAGAAATTGCTTCAGGTGAGGGTGACTTGACGCAGCGTCTGGAACCTCGCAGTGATGATGAAGTGGGCAAACTAGCCGATAACTTCAACCGCTTTGTAGGCAACATGCACACCATGGTGACCAAACTGAGTCATGTCTCTTCAGCCTTGTCAGAACAAGCGCGTACAACGGCACAACAAGCTGAAGAGCGTAGTCAGCGTATCTCTTACCAGCAAGATGAAATCAACATGGTAGCGACTGCCGTTAATGAGATGGCTGCAGCGACGCAAGAGATTGCAGGAAACGCAGATAACACGGCATCAAGCTCTGAAGAAGCAGTACAAGCCTGTGTGCATGGCTCTGGCCAAGTAACGCAAACTCAAGGCTCTATCCAAAACCTAGCGCAAGAAGTGCAAGTTGCGACCAATGTTATCCAAGAGCTGGAAGCACACGGTAACGCGATCAACACCATTCTTTCGACCATCCAAGGCATTGCAGAGCAAACTAACCTGTTGGCACTGAACGCGGCGATTGAGGCGGCACGTGCAGGTGAACAAGGTCGCGGTTTTGCCGTTGTAGCTGACGAAGTGCGTGTACTTAGCCAACGTACTCACGCATCAACGAAAGAGATCCAAGAGACAATCGAAATGCTGCAAGGCACAACGGCGAAAGCGGTGGGTATCATGGATGACAGTCGTCGTCTTGCTGACACCAGTGTCGATGATGCAAACTCGGCAGCGGTAAGCTTGACTCAAATCCACTCTGCGGTTGAGCGTATTAGCGACATGGCAACGCAAATTGCGTCTGCGGCAGAAGAGCAAGCGTCTGTAACGACAGAAATCACTCGCAACACCGAAGGCATTCGTGACGTGTCTAACGAGCTTTCTGTTGAAGCACACCAAGCAGCAGAGCAAGCGGCGCATCTGTCTGAGCTTTCTCATGAGCTAGAGCAAGAGATCAAACGCTTTAAACTGTAATTGGTTTTTAAGTGTGAAAAAGGAGCCGCTTGGCTCCTTTTTTTGTTTATTGGTAGAAAATGCTCTCGCTTCTCGCTTCTCGCTTCTCGCTTCTCGCTTCTCGCTTCTCGCTTCTCGCTTCGCTATACCCACAAACTGCTGATCGGCTGATCTGCTTGGTAGTGGTGTGCGATTTGCGCTTGTAGCAACTCGGCGGTAGCAATCGCATCGGTTAACGCGTGATGCGGCGTGTAATCTGGCAGTCCATAACGTCGACGAGATTGAGCCAAACGCAATGATTTCGGCTTATTGCCTTTGAGTTTATTCCACAAACCGCCAGAGGTTCTCTGTTGGATGTCTTCTTCAATCTGCAGTGTATCTAACACCGGAAACTCAATACCCTCACCAATACGAGTACGAAGAGCCTGATCAAGAAACTCTCGTTCAATGCGGCGGTAATGCACCACGACAATCTTACCCGCTAAGCTCTCCAATAATGGGCCAAGGATCTCGCCCAAATCGGGCGCATCAATCAGTTCATTGTGGGTAATGCCGTGAATGATGACGGAGTCTTCATCGAGCTTTTCTTGAGGGCGGACTTTCCAGTGTTTCGCTTGACGCAAGAAAATACGATTGAGATTAAACGGCACCAAACCAATGGTAATAATGCCGTTTTTTTGCGGGTTTAAACCTGTCGTTTCGAAATCTAATGCGACAAATTCCACCTGAGAGAGCGGTGTCTCCGGAGCAGGTAATTCCTTAGCATAAAAGGCGACCAAGCGCTCGTCTGTAGCACGTTCCAACTTTTGCTGGAACTTCATCGGCCACTGGATGCTAGGCTTTTGAAACAACTTTTTGATCATTCCACGCCTCACTTAAATTTGTTGCTGGCCTGATAACGGAACTTCAAGAAGTTCTGACCATTGCTGAGGATTTGGAACGCATCTTTTAGGTTTCGGCGTTCGAAATCTGACAGGTTTTCAGGCTCAATGTTGTTATCCGGCTCAGTACCTAACTCAACATCCGTAGCTTGGTGGCGGATACGTACCATAGAGATGAACTCCATCGCATCCTTCAAGTCTTGCGCACGGCCTTTTGGCAAAATACCGGCGTCGATGATGTCATCAAGGCGTTCAAATGAGTTTTGAGCGCGGGAGCCGACCGCAAGCGAGTGAACGCGAATCAAGTCCACCAGAGGTGCTGTGCCTCGGCGTTTTAGGTTGATCGAGTTCTTATGCTGGCCATCTTTCTCCATCACGAAGTCTTTAAAGAAGCCGAGCGGTGGAGTTCGGTTCAACGCGTTGCGTGCTAAACATGCCAAGAATCGGTTGTTCTTACGAGCGCGACGCACGATGAAGCTGGTTAACTGTTCAGCCCATTTCAAACGTCCATAGACACCGTCTAAATCGAAGAAGATAGAGGCGTTGAGTAGCGCTTTCGGGTTTGGATCATCAATCCAATCGGCGAAGCACTCCTCCCACTGTGAGCGAGTCATACGCCACATTGGATTGGTTGCCATAATGTCGCCAGTACAGTACTTATAGCCACACACGTTCAAGCCATCGCTGACGTATTGTGCGAGCGCCTCAAAGTACTTACCATGCTTTTCTTCTTTATAGGTGTCATCAAGAATGATGGCGTTATCTTGGTCGGTAACCAGAAGCTGTTCGTCACGGCCCATGGAGCCTAGAGCAAGAAAGCAGTAGGGAATAGGTGGTGGGCCTAATTCTTCTTCTGCCATTTCGAGTAGACGTTGTTTGAAGCTTCGGCCAATCACCGACATGGCACTGCCGACCATGTGCGAGTTGGCGTCTTCGTTGACCAAACGTACGAAGCTGCTTTTCACTTCTTCTGCAACAATGGCTAAGTCTTCGATGGTTTGTTGTTGGAAGATACTACTAACCAGTAACAAGGAGTTCTGCGACTCATAACGAACGATATCTGTCGCTTCTATGATGCCAATCGGCATTTGCTCTTTCACTACCGGCAAGTGGTGCACATTGTAACGAAGCATGGTTAGCATGGCTTCATACACGTATGCGTTGTGGTCCAGTGAGATAACTTCGGTCGTCATCACTGTCGATACTTCATCGAGCGGTGATAGACCTTCAGCCAAGACGCGAGTACACAAATCACGGTCCGTGATAATACCAACGACTGGCGATTGTGGATCTTCTTCATCCAGCACAAAATCTGGGTCTACAATCAACAGCGAAGAAACGTTGTCTTGCGCCATCAGTTGTGCTGCTTCTTGGATTGTCTGGTCTCGCTCAATGGTAGGCGCTTCGCGGGTAAGGAGCGTTTTGACTTTAGAAGTGGTCAAGTCATTTGCATCGTTGTTTTCAGATACCGTTTGGCGAAGACGTGCGCTGTTTTCTACTTCGACAAAATCAGCGAATGAGTCGAAGTTATCGTAAAGCTCTTGGAAGATATCTTGCGGAATACAGTAAAGTAAGGAGTCTTCAATCGCTTTTACAGGGAAGCGAACTTTGTTGTTGGTAAGAAGACCCATTTGACCAAAAAGGTCGCCCTCGTCGAGTCGGTTATACAGCTCACCTTTACGTCGGTAGACTTCAACCACGCCGCTGCGAACCATGTATAGGTCATTGATCTGGTCGCCGAAGTGAATGATAGGAGTGTCTTGACGGTAGTAAGAGATTTCGATGTTCTCTGTCACTTTAGTGAGCGTTTCTTCCGGAAGCTCGTTGAATGGGGGATACTTGGCGAGAAAGTTATATATCTCGAGAAGTTCTGCTTCCATTAAGGTGCCTTTTGGTTTGCAAGTGATAGGGTAATCTTAACTTAGTTTTAAAACAGAATCTTATCGGATCACTGTTTTTCGTGCGCAATGATAATATTCAGACAAGTCGCACGGCAATTCGTTATTATTTCGGCTACGCTGTCACCAAGATGACGAATTAAATCAATACAATGGGCGTATAAAGAAGAGTTTTGGATGACACTCATGGAAGGAAGTAGAATGGTAAGACTATTATTAGCTGCACCTCTTGTAGCATTACCAATAATGAGCGTTGCCTCAGAGTCAGAACAAATCGATAAATTTGGCTACGAGCACATCAATCTAGACATCGGGGCTGGTACCACAAATGAAGAATGGCTAGATAATTCCAACGCGACGACGTTGGGCTTGGGTGGTAACTATATGTTCACCGACAACTGGCTGTTTAATGTCGATTACTCCGCGCAGTTTTTCCACCCAGACGATTTCACTTTGCGTATAGACCGTTTGATGTTTGGTGGTGGTTATCGCTACGGTATTAATGAACAGTTTGATGTGTATGGTATCTATGGGCTTGGTGCGATTAAAGCCAAAGCGACCGACGACAATACCGATCGAACGCTTTCATCGGATAGTGAATTTATTCAAGGTGTGACGATTGGTGCTAATTACTTATTCAGTGAAAAGCTGATGGCAACGGCAGAAGTTCACTTAAATCGCAGTGATATTGTGGATGAGAACAACTACAAGATCGCGTTTAACTACCAATGGCACCATGTGATTGGTACTGGGCTTTACTATCAGTTCCGCGACACTGATTATCAAAGCCGAGAATCTGATCACATCAACGAAGTGGGCATCAGCTTTAAGTTCGTTTATTGAGCCGTGTGAATTCTCGTTATTTGAATTAGAACCGTTCGAATTCAAATAGATGTACGAAAAAGGTCAGCAATTGCTGACCTTTTTTATTACGGCTTGTTTGAGCAAGAAGGGCGATTATAGAACCGCAGCAATGCCTTTACATAGAGGACCCATGTTTGACTTCGTCATGCCCGCTACACTGATGCGGCCAGAGCCAACAATGTAGATTGCGAACTCTTCTTTCAGACGGTTTACTTGTTCTTTAGACAGACCAGAGAACGAGAACATGCCGTTTTGACGCTCGATGAAGCTAAAGTCTGCGTCGACACCTTCTGCTTTCAGAGTTGCTACAAACAGTTCACGCATCTCTTGGATACGGTCACGCATTTCTGCTACTTCTGCTTCCCATTCTGCACGCAGTGCTGCGTCGCCAAGAATATGAGTTACAACCGCACTGCCGTGAGCTGGTGGGTTAGAGTAAATAGAACGGATGATTGCTTTGACTTGTGAAAATGCTGTTGTTGCCACTTCTTCTGATTCTGCAACTAAAGTGAATGCACCAACACGCTCGTTGTAAAGGCCAAAGTTCTTAGAGAAAGAGCTCGCTACTAGGATCTCTTCGTTGTACTTAGCGAAAGTACGTAGACCTGCTGCATCTTCCTCTACACCTTTCGCGAAACCTTGGTATGCAAAGTCGAATAGAGGAAGTAGTTTTTTATCAGCAACCAGCTTAGCCAGTGTTTCCCACTCTTCCGCAGTTGGGTCGATACCTGTTGGGTTGTGGCAGCAGCCGTGCAGCAGAACCACGTCGCCTTCGGAAGCAGACTGAAGATCAGTCAGCATTGCGTCGAAGTCTTTGTCTTTGGTTTCTGCGTTGTAGTAGCTGTATTGTGCTGTCTCAATACCTGCGGCAGTGAATACGCCATTGTGGTTAGCCCAAGTTGGGTTACTAATCCACACTTTAACGCTACCAAGTTGGCGCTTAATAAATTCACCTGCAACGCGTAATGCACCAGTACCACCTGGAGCTTGTGCTGTTTTAGCGCGTTTGTCTGCGACGATTTCAGCATCAGCACCGAAAAGCAGTTTTTGCACGGCAAGGCCGTATTCTGCAGTACCTTCGATGGTCAGGTAAGATTTGGTTTTTTCAGTTTCAATCAGTGAGGCTTCGGCTTTTTTAACATTCGCAAGAACAGGGGTTTCACCTTGTTCGTTCTTGTAAATACCAACGCCTAGGTTGATTTTTTCAGCGCGAGTATCTTTTTTAAACTCTTCAGTTAGTCCAAGAATAGGGTCAGCCGGAGCGGCAACTACTTTTTCAAACATAATCTTCATCCATGTTAATCGAAGGGGTCTGCAGACATTTATACCTTCCAGCAATATTCGTTACAACAGTTAGTGAACAGAAAACTTAAAATAATTTTGATTTGAAACAGAAATCTAACATAACAAAGGCTTTTGATATAAAAACCCTTCTTAACAAGCGTTTTAAGAGGGGGATAACTGGCTAAGCGGCGATGTTTTGTTCATCTTGATATTGATGAGCGATATTTTGGAATTCGGCTTAGACCGCAAGAAATGCAGCAACAATTTGTGGATCGAAATGCTTGCCTTTGCCTTCCAGAATGATGGCTTTTGCCTTGTCATGACTGAACACTGGCTTGTAAACGCGTTTATAAACCAGCGTGTCATACACATCCGCTAACGCCATTAGTTGGCCGGAGGGCGAAATTGTTTCACCAGAAAGTTGGTTTGGATAGCTACTTCCATCCCACTTTTCATAGTGTGTTAGCGCAATCTCTTTTGCAACTCGTAAAAAGGAACTACTTCCTAGCGGTTTTTCTGCAATTGACAGTGGTTCGGCACCAATTTCAGCATGACCCTTCATGATCTCAAACTCTTCGTCGGTTAGCTTTCCTGGTTTGAGTAACACGTTGTCAGGTACACCGACCTTGCCTACACCATGCAATGGGGCAGATTTGTAGAGTAATTCGATGTGATCTTGGTATGTATTAGGCGGAATTTACAAAACAGCCCCGACAGTGCGGGGCTTTGGGTCAATCATAGTAGATGAAACTCGTACTGAGTTTACTTCTTCAGGTTCATCTCTGACTCAACGGCGTTGGTTTCGATATCTGGGTTAGAAGACAGTTTACCCGTCGCCCAATCATTCACATGCTTTAAGATTGCTTTTAGTGCGTGTTTCTCAGTCGGTGCTTCAGAAGATTCTACTTCTAGTTTTTGCTTAGGGTGTGAACCCGTTGCATCTTCAGCAACGTGCAGCCAATCTGGGTGCCAGTAATAAGGTTGGCCTGATGGTGTGCTCCATGCGTGAACACCATTAGTTTCGCCTTTGTATTGGATATCGTTTTCGTTGTACTTAGTCATTATTATCGTCTCTCATAGTCATGAGTTGCGGTGTGCGTCACCATTACTCTATAAATGTAACAGATGTTATCGGAATTAATGTGATTGCTATCTATTTATCTTGTTGATAAATAATCCATTCCGTTGCACAGCTCTCATTCAGATAGATTTATTGGCACTTCGCTAGAATAGCTATCTGATAAATAGGTATTAAACGCACCTTATTGCTCATTTAGGTGCTTGATGATCGCCGCTTTCGCGTGCTCCTCAGTTGCCGTTTCTCCATCAGGTACTTCAAGCTCCGCTTTTGGGTGAACGCCTAATGCGTCTTCAGCAATATGAAGCCAATCAGGATGCCAGTAATAAGGGTTATTGCCCTCTGGGTGATCCCAGCTGTGAACTCCTTGGTGTACACCTCGGTAGGAGAGGTCATCCATCGTAAACATTTTCATCATTTGCTCCCGCAAGAAATTTCATGCCTTTGAAAGTATGGAACATAAATTCTCATTTCGTAACGGCAATTGATATCACTAAGATTGATTAATTACGTTTCGAGTTTGATAACTATGACATCGGTATATCGGTGTGAAGTATGCTAAGGTGCGCTCGGTAGGAACGTAACGAGGGATGCATGAACCGATACCGCCAATTGGCTGAGCTGTTTAAAACTCAGATCCAGCAAAATACATGGAGAGCAGGAGAAAAACTGCCATCTGTTCGTGTAACGAGTCGCAGCCATTCAGTCAGTACTGGGACAGTATTGCAAGCTTATCAATTGCTAGAAGCTCAAGGTTGGGTGACGGCAAAACCGCAATCAGGGTACTTTGTTACCGCTGATCTCGAACGATTGGAAGTTTCAACGTCAGAAAGCCATCCGCTGCGAGTGTCGGTTAATGATGAGTTGTATGATTTTCTAAAACATCAAGCGTCGCCAGAGGCAATAAAACTTGGATCTGCTTTTCCCGAACCGACTTTGTTTCCGTTAGACGCATTAAACCGCAACCTTGCCAGCTCTGGGCGGAAAATGGGACCAGACACCTTGCTGGATAATCTTCCCCCAGGTAGCGAGTCACTCCGCCGCTTGATTGCTCAGCGCTATATTCAGCAGGGCATGAGCTTAACTCATGATGACATCGTGATTACATCGGGAGGGTTAGAAGCGCTCAACCTTAGCCTGCAAGCCGTTACTCAACCCGGCGATATTGTAGTCGTTGAGTCACCGACTTTTTATGGTGCGCTACAAGCGATTGAACGGCTCGGTTTGAAGGCGATAGAAGTTCGCGTGGATGCTAAGAAAGGCCATTCATTAACTCAATTAGAAAGTCTGTTTGAGCAGCACGATGTGAAAGCATGTTGGCTCATGACTAACTTCCACAATCCGACAGGTACATCGCTTAGTGACGAGGAAAAAGATCGTGTTGTCGATCTTGCTAATCAGCACGATGTGTATCTAATCGAAGATGACGTTTATGCTGAGCTGTACTTTGGTGAGAAGAAGCCAACGTCACTTAAAAGCTTTGATACTCATGAGCGAGTGCTCCACTGTGGTTCATTATCAAAAAGCCTTTGTCCAGGTTATCGTTTAGGTTGGGTAATCAACAAACGCTTCAATGAGCCGATTCAAAAGTTGCAATTGATGTCGACTTTGTCAGGCAGCGCTCCTATTCAACAAGGCGTGGCGCATTACCTTCAAAATGATAGTTACGACAACCATCTAAGAAAGCTGCGTAAAACGCTCCAGCAGCGCCAACAACGATTTATTGCTCTTCTTGAACAGCATCTTCCCGCGCAAGTTGATTTCTATGTACCGCAAGGTGGGTATTTTCTGTGGTTGACACTGCCAAAAGGCACCAGTAGCAAAGCGCTCTATCACGCATTGCTTGCTGAACAGGTGACCATTGCTCATGGCAAGCTGTTCTCCTTGGATGCACATTTTGAAAACCGTCTGCGGCTTAATACCTCTTTAGCGATGGATGAGCACGTTGAACAAGCCATTCGCAAATTGAGCGATTTACTTCGCTAATGGAACTGTTTGATCTTTTTTCGGCCTAACTGTATCAGAAACATCCAGAAAGTCTGTGTTTCACTCTTCCACAGAGTCATCGATAAGGAGGAGTGACAATGAAAAAGCAGTTGATAAAACACGAATTGAGGCTCATCGCCGTTTCCATTTTTAGCGCATTCTTACTCGTGTTTGCGCATCTCATTTTGGCGAAGTCTTTCTCTCATATGGCGTGGACAGAATATACCGCCGCCGTTATCCCTTTTATTATGTTTGGTTTGTGCGTATTGGGTGTTAAGTACGCCGCTCATGCAGATAAAGATGAGGGTAACGACTCATAAAAGACATAATTACAACTAGGAATAAAGTGAATGAAGAATTCAATCTTGCTTGCACTATCTGTGTTCACGTTTGGTTGCGCTGCTAATCAGGACGTTGAACCTAAATCGGTCACTCTGATTTATGATCAATCTAAATTGACGGCAGAGATCCAAGCCGATAATCATTTTGAGGCTCATGTAGACAATGAGAAAGAGCGCATTGATTTATCAGGGACGGTGAAAAAGCTTCATCCCGACTATCAGTTAGATGTCTCGGTGATTAAAGCCAGCAAGATTAAACACGCAACAAATCAGATCAACACGTCGTTGGTCATTAAGCAGAGAGACCTTGAAAAACCGGTTCTGATTGGCGGAGTCTATGATCATACGGCAGTGACTGATGAGAATGACAATGTGGAAGTAACAGAGTCTGCAAGTATTATGAGCGTAAAGTTGAGCCAATAGCGCAAAATACATGAAAAAGCATTACGCGCAGTATTTGCCTCAATCAGCACAAAATAAAAGACCTCCACAAGGGAGGTCTTTTTTGATTCGATATCACGAAGACTTGGTTAAAAGTACTAAAGCGTGATTAGAAGTTCGCAGAGCGAGGTGTACGTGGGAATGGGATCACGTCACGAACGTTGCCCATACCTGTTACGTAAGAAACTAGACGCTCGAAGCCTAGACCGAAGCCTGCGTGTGGCACAGTGCCGTAACGACGTAGGTCGCGGTACCAGTTCATGTGCTCTGGATCGATGCCAATTTCACGCATGCGCTCATCTAGAATGTCTAGACGCTCTTCACGTTGAGAACCACCGATGATTTCGCCGATGCCAGGTGCAAGAACGTCCATCGCAGCTACCGTTTTACCATCGTCATTTAGACGCATGTAGAATGCTTTGATGTCTTTCGGGTAGTTCTTAACGATTACAGGCGCTTTGAAGTGTTCTTCAGCAAGGAAACGCTCGTGCTCAGAAGACATGTCGATACCCCACTCAACAGGGAATTCGAACTCACGACCAGAATCAAGAAGGATTTGGATTGCGTCAGTGTAGTCTACTTGAGCGAAGTCAGAAGAAACGAATTTCTCAAGACGAGTGATTGCTTCTTTGTCGATACGTTGAGCGAAGAACTCTAGGTCATCACGACACTCTTCTAGTGCTGCTTTAAACACGTACTTAAGCATGTCTTCAGATAGTTTCGCAATGTCGTTTAGGTCTGCGAATGCTACTTCAGGCTCAACCATCCAGAATTCTGCTAGGTGGCGGCTAGTGTTTGAGTTTTCAGCACGGAAAGTAGGGCCGAATGTGTAAACTTTGCTTAGTGCACAAGCGTAAGCTTCACCGTTAAGCTGACCAGATACCGTAAGGAACGTTTCTTTACCGAAGAAATCTTCGTTGTAGTCTACTTTGCCTTCTTCTGTGCGAGGTAGGTTTTCCATGTCTAGCGTAGAAACGCGGAACATTTCACCAGCACCTTCAGCATCTGAAGCAGTGATCAGTGGCGCAGATACCCAGAAGTATCCTTGCTCGTGGTAGAAGCGGTGGATCGCTTGAGATAGACAGTTACGTACACGTGCTACTGCACCGATTACGTTTGTGCGCGGACGTAGGTGCGCTACTTCACGTAGGTACTCGATAGAGTGACGAGTTTTTGCCATTGGGTAAGTGTCAGCATCTTCAACCCAGCCAACTACTTTTACGTTAGTTGCTGCTAGCTCGAAGTCTTGACCTTTCGCAGGAGACTCAACAATCTTACCAGTTACTTCAACAGAACAGCCTGTAGTTAGCTTAAGAACTTCGTCGTCGTAATTATTAAGATTATTAGGGACCACGGCCTGAATCGGGTCGAAACAAGAGCCGTCATAAATGGCAAGGAAAGAGATTCCAGCTTTGGAATCACGACGTGAACGGATCCAGCCACGAACAGTTACTTCACTGTCTACTGCTAGCTGACCTTTCAAAACGTCTGATACAGGCGCGTAAGTCATGTTTTCAATATTCTCCATTGAGGTAAAAATTCAACTCAACACTTAAAAGTGCCTGTCTCTAAACAAAATTGTGCAAAAAACAAGCGAAGTGTTGAGCTGGATAGAATTTTTTAGATTCAACGAAACATATTACCTGTCAAATCGTCAGCTTCAACCTTTATATTCATTTTGGAGCAGAGATTTTTCTTATTTCCGAGTCCTTTGTTCCTCTGACAGGGTAAATTGGTTAAGTAATGACTCCAAACGCTCAGAAAGATGTTCTAAATCAACACTGATTTCGCGAGTATGGGACGCCGATTGCGAGGTGTCATTCGCGTGTAAGGTAATCGTATCGACTTTGCTTTGGATATGTTTGCTCACATTTGACGTGGTTTGAGTTTGTTGTTGGATGTTTTCGGCGTGTTTTAATACCTGATGCATTTCATCCACCACATTGCGCATGGTCTCTGACAAGTTTTCTACATCGACAGAGCGCTGGTGAGCAAACTGACACACGTTGTCGACGGAGGTAAGTGACTCTTCACTGCCTTGCTGGAACTGAGAAATAATGTTCTCAATATTGCTGGTGGCTTCTGCTGTGCGAGAGGCAAGATTTCGCACTTCATCGGCAACAACAGCAAAACCACGACCTTGATCACCGGCGCGAGCTGCCTCTATTGCTGCGTTTAGCGCAAGTAGGTTCGTCTGTTCGGCTATGCCTTTGATAACGCCAAGTATCGAGGAAACTTCTTCCGTTTGCTGATTCAAGGTTGCTATCTTCTCTCGGACCTTGTCGATATCTGTTACTAAGCTCTTGATGTCTCCGCTTACATGATGCGCTTGGCTTGCGCTGGTGGTGGCGACATCAACGGTATGATTAACCAAGATAGTGGCATCGATAGTCGCTTGCTCTACGACATCTTGTTGCTCCAGCATGCCGATAATATTAGTTTGCACCTCATTGGTTTCGACTTGCTGATTGTCTGCCGCTTCATCGGTAGATTTGGCAACATCAGTGAGCCTCCCTGCTGAACCAGCCAGAGAGTGGGAGGTATCACGTACACGCTCTAAGCTCTCTGATACGGTATCCATAAAGGAATTAATGGAATCAGAAAGTTGGCCCACTTCATCACGCTGTTTGCATTCAAGTCGCTTGGATAAGTCTTTACTTGCACTGACGTTAGACATAAAACGCGATGTATTTTGAATCGGGCGAACGATGATTTTGCGAATTAACCCCATCGTAATGAGGAAGCCAACAAACGCAATCACGGACATGATCCCCATAGCGAACATCGCTTGCTTGTTAATTAGGGAGTTCACATGGTTCATGTTGTACTCAAGTCGAATCGCACCTAGCACTTCACCTTCAGGAGCAATATGGCAGGCAACGCAATTGGTGCCGCGATAGTTTTCACTCGACTTCATCGGCAGTGCTACGACTAAACCTTTCCCCCAGTCAGCACTGATAGGCTCAATCACTAACTCACCATTGAGCGCTCGTTGGTCAATATCATCCACTGGTTTTTGATTGGCATCGCCAGGCCCATAAAATTTGGAAACCGCGTCAGCGCGCAAGACGCGTACTTGCTCAATGCCTTCTTGGGCTAAGGCTTTTTGTCGCAATGTTTCTTTCTGCACCATGGTGCCTGTTAGCATCATCATGTTGAGGCTGTCGAAGTAGTTGCTGGCTTTATCATGCAGTTGTTCACTCAGTACGTTATTGATCAACGTTTTTTGTTGATAGTACTGATAGCCCGTCGACACCGCGAGTACGCACGATAACACCGCGATAAGAGCAAGTAGGAGTTTGAAGGTAATGATTGAGCGCATATTTTTATAAGTGTTATTGGAACGAACGCCACAATATTAAGGGGTTAGCGATGCATGAGCGATAAGTTGCCTGAATGAATGTGACCCCAAACAGAGTAGGGTTATGTAAATGTGATGTAAGTGGCGTGGAATCAATAGTTTGGCGTTGTGCCAAAAAGGCGACGATCAGAGAAATTTGGTGAGAGTGAGTATTTATTTTTATCGTTAACCGTCCGTTAACCATGCATTGGATATTCTTAGCGCCGTACTCTCTGAGTCTTTCATCTCAGGGTGCGGGAGAGTGCTTTACTAGCCAACCCCCCTGTTTCATTTTCCTAAACCATTTTCCGGAACCTCCGGATTTGGCAATCTTCGTTACCCTCGAGGATTGCCCTTTTTTCATTCATTTTTTAATCTTGTTATGGTTAAACGTTTTCCCTCTCTTTACCCTATTGATTAAGGTTGTCATTAAAGGGTGAATTCCTTAGTATTGCGTGTCTTTTTAAAGCCTGAGAATCAAGATGAAAACAGAATTGTACAAAGAGTTTATGTTCGAAGCGGCACACCACTTGCCACACGTACCAGAAGGTCACAAGTGTGGACGCTTACACGGGCACTCTTTCCTTGTTCGTCTTTATGTAGAAGGTGAAGTAGACCCACATACGGGTTGGGTTGTTGATTTCGCAGAGATCAAAGCGGCATTCAAACCAATCTACAACCGTTTAGACCACTACTACTTAAATGATATTGAAGGTCTAGAAAACCCGACTAGTGAAGTACTGGCAAAATGGATTTGGCAACAACTTAAGCCAAGTCTTCCTCTGTTGAGCAAAGTAGAGATCAAAGAAACTTGTACAGCGGGTTGTATCTACAAGGGCGAGTAAGCTCCCTTAGCATTCCTATTAGAAAGGCAAGCCAGACGGCTTGCCTTTTCTTTATCTGTTGATCTAGAACCAGTCTCTGTTTGGTAAGGCCATATGGTTTAATAAAAGTAAATAGTTTAACCAAACCAAATGGTTTTAATGAGACTAAACGCCGAGAGTGTAAAGAGCGCTAGTAACCTATGCCATTGCGAAGCGCAAACTGCACCAAATCTGCATGGCTGTCGAGTTCTAACATATCTAACAGTCGATATTTATGCGACTCGATGGTTCGGGGGCTGAGGTTTAACTCGTTTGCTATCTCTTTTGCCGATAAGCCTTTTGCCAACAAACCCAACACATCGCATTGACGATGACTTAAACGCAGCAATCGATGGTTTTCTTTATCGGTTTTCATGTCCGGGCGATGCAGGCTGCGATGCAACTTTGAGTGTTGCCAAAAGGAGAGCCACATATGGGAGATGAACGTAACCTGTTCAATCTGGCTTTGTGTTAAGCCGCATCCCTTGCTCCCAAATAAAGTGAAGGATAAGCCTCCCCAGCGTTGTCCAAACTGGACCAGTGGGATGGTGTAATGGCAGCAAGCCCCTTGTGCGGAAAGCATGCGTAAGACGACAACGTCACTGTTGGCGAGTTTGTCTTTATCGAAGATTTGAATCTCTTCAGAATTACCAATCAGGCATAGGTACCGCTCGCAATCTTCCACACCCACTTGATCAACGGTCAGTACTTTGTGCGGGGCTCGCGCAACGGAAAGGGTTTTACCTTGATTGAAGAAAAGCATGGAGTTCGGGAACATTGTCATGCGGTCGATTTCAAACCAATTCATGGCTTCTAGCATGAATTGTTCAAGTTGGCTTTGGCATTCATCTGCATGAGAGGATGTCAGGCTCTTCGCTTGACGAATCATGAGTGCCTCAAAACTGGTTTCGGTCGTTTTACCTATATCGCTGCCCATAAAACCTGGCTCATCTAATCGTTTTTTATAAATGCAGTATTTTTACTCTACATCCTGTTCATATCATTCTGCAAAATGGCACCTGCATTATTTCGAGGTTTGTGGAATAACATACACTATATCCATTTAATATCAAGGAGAGAGTTCAAGCAGCTATGCGCAAAGGGCTCCACAGCGTGGATATCAGTTTTTTATTATAGTTTAGGTGAATGGTAAGTAAGCCTCAGTCTATTGGGCATTATTCGGAGAGGTTTGAATGAAAATGATGAAACTGCGTTACCGCGCAGGCTCATACAGTATGTGGGTTGAAGTTGTCGTTTCGACTTTTGTGGCTAACGAACTAGCGAAAGAGTATCTAAGCTACGGTTGGCAAGCAGAAGTGATGGCAGTATGACCGGGTTAATGAGTTAATTAGTGAATAGGCAGGCTTACAAAGAACCTGCCTATTTTCGTTTTAGGGGTAAATCAGCCTAATGCATGGCGCAAGATCAGCGCTTTTCCACTCTCTTCATAAAGGCTTTTCAGAGTGTTCTCAAAGCCCGCCGATTCAAATAGCTTGATGCCGACTCTATTTTGGCTTGCGACAGTCGCGCAAATCGAGCTGCTTTCTGCATCAATTGCGTAGCCATACATCATCAACTTTTTCAGCGTTGCAGTACCCACGCCTTGTTGCTGAAAACGCTTGTCGATCATGATGTAGCTTAATCCAAGCTCATGTCGTTTAGCGAACGGTGCATGTTGAGAAAAGCCTTTATCAATAACAAGGTAGCCTACCGTTAAGTAATCGTGGAATATGGTGTAAAACACTTCTGACTTGGTGCGTTTTTGGTATGCCTGTTCAAATGGTTTAAAAAATCCTTTTTGGTCTTCTTGCACGTCTAGTTGCATCAAGCTGGCAAAATCTTTCAACTTGGTAGGTTTAATGGCGATCATGACCTAAATCGATTCACGGCGGTAAAACAATACCGCCATTATAGTTGTGGAAATAAAGAGTACGCAATCTGGTTATGTACAGATTATTGTCAATAAATAGAGGAGGCTAGCGGCAGAGAGGGTAGTAGAAGCCCTGATGAATGTGTGCCCCCAATGTCGTCAATAAATGTGCGCATTCTGCGGTTTCAACGCCTTCAACAATCACGGTACAATGATAAGTATGGCCCATGGCGATAAGCTGGCGCAGCGTCTCAACCTTTTTGTCATCTTGCTTTAGGTCCATCACAAACAAACGGTCAATCTTAAGGTAGTTGGGTGTGATATGGCTAATAAGCTCAACGTTGTTATTGCCGGTACCAAAGTCATCGATGCTGGTCTTACATCCAATCTCTTTGAGCTTATTGATGTTGTCAAAGATCTCTCGGGTGTAATACATCGAGGCGTTTTCGGTGATCTCAATGGTCAATAGCGAACAGTCGAGTTGGCTAAGCTGTCGATATAGACGAGCGAAGTTACGGCCCTCAAGTAGGGAAGGGCAGACATTGATGCTCAATGGCGCAAGTAAGGATTTTGAATCTGCGTAGATGGTTTTGATGACCAGTAGAGTGTGGTTCAGCAATAAGCCACTGGCTATCAGGCTCTCAATAAAGCGCTGGGTATTTTTAACCTTAAAGCGAGACAGTACCTCGTAGTGGATGTTTTGTCGGTTTGAAGTATTGTGAATCGGTTCAAGTTTGAGGTTGAACTGGCGGATGGCCCACATATAAGCCATGAGCGCTCGCAGCTCTTTATGCCTCACCATAAGCATTAATATAAAGCTCAAAATCAAGATACTCGAAATGGGGCCAGAGACATAATAGATCTCTTTGTAACCATTGTCGTTGACGTTGTAGAGAAACGAATCGCCTTTCGTATCGCCTATCTCTAGCGCGGTACCAGTGTTAGTACATACTTTCATCCCAGACAAAAACATCTGCGACATATGGCTTTCAATATTGTTTGATAGGTTGATGTTTTTGACACGAACCGACACCTCAGTACCATTAAATGAAAATGAGTGAGTGGTGTAACTCTCATTGTTTAACCAGTTTTTACTATCCTTCTGATTAACCGGAACCACGGCCTCAGGAGTGACCAAGCAGCGGATATTGTGCTTATCGGTCATTAATGCCGATTCAACCAACTGTATATTGTCGAACAGGCCTCGCAATTGTGCTTCGTGCTGAAAACAGCTGCGTTGAGCCAAATCTTGCGCAAAGTTCATCGCATCATCGAAATAATTCTGCCTTACGATGGTGCTTATCGTGTAAAAGCAAATCGCGATGTACAGCGCGATGGCAATCAGGAGAAAGAACAACACATTGAGATATAAGACTCGGCTTCGCAAACAGATACCTGTCGCCATTCTTAGGCTATGTATCGCTTGCTGGTGAATTCTTGCTTGCTGAAGAAGTCCGTCTTTTTGGGCATGTTGGCTATCGTAAGGCACAAAATATCCCTTTCGGTGTATGTTTTCGATAAGAGACTTTTGGGTCTCGATATGGTTCTTTGTCAGTTGCCTGAACTTTTTTCTGATCGATGCAACAGCGTTTTTAAACCCATTTTCCGGCAACATCAGGTGATGTTGCGCTGACAACTTCTTTTCGATTTTCCTCTGGCTTATAGGTGCATTTAAGCTTCCAAAAGCGGCAATGGTACTAAGGATTAAATATTCGATTCTGTTGACGGGAATAGAAGAGTGAATGGAGTTATTGAGCTGCAGTGAAAGTTCTTTTTCGGTCAGGCAAACGCAGATTTGGTTTCCAAGTTCAAACCTAATCATGTGTTAGAGCGCTCCAGGATTAATTTTTGAATACGTTATCAATATTGCGATGGCAGGTATGTGACCTTCTACGGGCATATCCTAAACTTCTGGATATAGTGACTATTTTAGATTTTTTTATAAAGCTCAATCCAGAGGGAAATTTTCCTAGAACATTTCCTAGAGCAATGTAGAGATGAAAAAAAGCCCGAGCATCAGCTCGGGCTTTAGAATCAGAGAGAGGAGAGGGGATTAGCAGATAACTTTAACTGCTAGACCACCCTGAGATGTCTCACGGTATTTCGCGTTCATGTCCTTACCAGTCTCTAGCATGGTCTCGATAACCTTATCTAGAGAAACTGTCGGAGCTGAAGAACGACGTAGAGCCATACGAGTTGAGTTGATCGCTTTTACTGCTGCGATACCGTTACGCTCGATACATGGAACCTGTACCTGACCTGCAACTGGGTCACACGTTAGGCCTAGGTTGTGCTCCATTGCGATTTCTGCCGCCATACATACTTGCTCTGGGCTACCACCCATAAGCTCAGCAAGGCCCGCTGCCGCCATAGAACACGCTACGCCAACTTCACCCTGACAGCCAACCTCTGCACCAGAGATAGACGCGTTGCGCTTGTAAAGACCACCGATTGCGCCAGAAGCCGCGAAGTAACGGATGTAATCTTTTTCAGTCACAGTTTGGATGAACTTATCGTAGTAAGCCAGTACCGCAGGGATGATGCCACATGCACCGTTTGTTGGTGCTGTCACAACACGACCACCTGCTGCGTTCTCTTCGTTTACTGCGAAAGCAAACATGTTTACCCAGTCAACAACCGACATTGGATCGTTTGTTGTTTTTTCAGAAGTAAGCAGTTGCTGACGAAGTGCTGCTGCACGACGAGGAACACGTAGCGGACCAGGCAGAATACCTTCTTCGTTCATACCGCGATCCATACACTCACGCATTGTGCGCCAGATGTTTGCGAAGTATGTACGAGTCTCTTCATCAGAGTGCAGAGAGTGTTCGTTTTTCATCACTAGTGCGCTGATAGAAAGACCGCTTTCTTTACACTGGTTAACAAGCTCTTCTGCTGTTGTGAACTCGTAAGGAACCTTGATTGGGTTCTCTACTTCTTTACCGAAGTTCTCTTCATCAACGATGAAGCCGCCG
Organism: Vibrio campbellii CAIM 519 = NBRC 15631 = ATCC 25920; assembly: GCF_002163755.1. Classification (NCBI taxonomy): domain Bacteria; kingdom Pseudomonadati; phylum Pseudomonadota; class Gammaproteobacteria; order Vibrionales; family Vibrionaceae; genus Vibrio; species Vibrio campbellii. The sequence goes on along the minus strand of NZ_CP015863.1, from coordinate 2,035,540 downwards.
CCGATAGAGTAATAAGTCTTTGAGTACACTTTTTCGTCTTCGATCCACGCGTGGATCTGCATGCCGTTTTCGTGAAGCTCAAGGTTAGTAGTATGGAAGTTCATACCACCATCTTTCGGGAACGATACTGTGTGACAGTGCATGCCAACAGGTAGGCGCTCAGTTTCTTCTACGCGAGCGATAAAGCCCGGAATAGAGTCGATATCTACTTTCTCAGGGGAGTTGCCTGCAAGACCCATGATGATGGCGATATCCGTGTGGTGACCTTTCCCTGTCAGTGATAGTGAACCATAAACGTCAACGGTGACCTTAGTGATGTCGCGCAATTTTCCCATTGAACGTAAATCATCAATAAATTCTTTACCCGCTTTCATTGGACCTACAGTGTGTGAGCTTGAAGGACCAACGCCGATCTTATAGATGTCAAAAACACTAATCATATCGATTACCTCAGAACAAAGCCTCCCAAGGGGAGTTGGGAGGCTTTTTATTATCGTTATATTCTTGAATTAACCACGTCTTTTAAAAGAGCGATGATTAAAGAGCGCCGTAGATTACAGAACTAATTGCTGCAAGACCACAGATTGCTGTGAAAATCTGTACAGGTGCTGAAGTTTTGTACTTCGCCATCGCAGGAACTTTGTTCATCGCGAATACAGGCATCAAGAATAGGATCGCTGCAATCATCGGTGCGCCCATCGTTTCAATCATGCCTAGGATGCTTGGGTTAACGATAGCGACGATCCAAGTCGTGACAACGATGAAGATAAGAGACGATTTTTCAATCTTGCTTACAGGCGCTTGTGAGCGAGACTTAATCAGACCAACTAGACCTTCGTGTGCACCCAGGAAGTGGCCGAAGTAACTCGACGTGATTGCTGCAAACGCAACTAGAGGACCCATGTAAGAGATGAGCGGAGAGTCGTAAACGTTAGCTAGGTAAGACAATACTGAGATGTTTTGTTCTTGCGCAGTTGCCAGTTGTTCTGGAGATAGAGAAAGTACTACAGAGAATACGAAGAACATTACAAAACCCATTAGCATCATCGCTGCACCGCCAGTGATAGAGTCAGTTTTCTTAACTGCGTTATCACCGTATACACGACGTTGTTCTTTAGAGAACTGAGAGATGATTGGGCTGTGGTTGAATGAGAATACGATGATTGGAATTGCTAGCCAAACGATTGAAGGCATTTCGCCCCAGTTTGGAGACACTTCCATCATTGATGTATTCCAGTCAGGAATTAGGTAGAAAGAAAGTGCTAGTAGGATGAATACTAGAGGGTAAACCATTGCTGATGTTGCTTTCAGCATTAGCTCTTTACCGAATACTACACCCGCAGTCATAGCAGCGATTAACGCGCCAGAAAGTAGCCAGCGAGGGATAGATTCCATACCCATTTGGTTAACCAGGAAAGAGTCAACCGTGTTTGTGATACCAACACCGTAGATTAGTACGATTGGGTAGATAGCGAAGAAGTAGGCAAAAGTAATAAGGTTTGCGCCGGTTTTACCGAAGTGCTCTTCTACTGTGTCAGTGATATCCGCTTCAGGGTTTTTCGCAGAAAGTACGAAACGAGCTAGAGATTTGTGTGCGAACCAAGTCATTGGTGCCGCGATTAGAGCTAGGATAACTAATGGCCAGAAACCGCCAGCACCTGCTTTAATTGGAAGGAATAGTACACCTGCACCTACTGCTGTACCGAATAGAGACAGACACCAGGTGAAGTCTTTGTAAGTAAACTTACTAGACGATTGTGCGGTTGAAGCCGCAGAAGTAGTTGTATTCATTTTTGAGTTACTCATTTTGGGAACAGGAAATAAGTCGGGAGCAATTTTGCAGGATTTTACATTCTAGAAATTAGATCTAAATCATGTATTGCTCGAGCTTATCGAATGATATGTCAAAAACCTGCTTTTTATCACGAAAATGGCGTGCTAAACGTGATTATTGTTAATGCTTGAGATTAGAAAAAGTCATCCGATACATTAGTTGTATGAATTTATCTCTCCGCAAGCGTTTGCCTTATGAAAATCAAATTAAACTAATGTGAATGAATGTTTGAAAAATAACCTTTTATTAATATTGATGCACATGATGATTGGTTTGTGGCACCAAAACTAATTAATAAAGTCATCACTTTAAAGTGATGTGTTTTTGCATTGATTCGATGATTTGTGCGGTCATTCCCCAGATGAAATGTTGCTGATATGGAATAGCAAACACACGATGGCTGGCTTTTCTTAGCTTAAATTTTTCACTAAAGAGTTTATCTGGATTCAAAATGTGGCTGGCAGGTACTTCAAAAACTTCCGCGACTTCGTTTGGGTCGATACGAGTCATGTAGTCTGGTGAAACAAAAGCCAAAAACGGCGTGACATTAAATTGGCTAATGGTTGGTAGCTTGGGTAGCTGTCCGAACACGCTAATGTGTGATGTGGGGATACCGATCTCTTCTTCTGTTTCTCGAATCGCAGTGTTCACTAGGTGGGTATCTTGAGGCTCATACTTGCCACCAGGAAAGCTGATTTGCCCCGGATGGTGTTTTAAATGCGCTGCTCGTTTAGTCAAAATGACGCTGAGGCCTCCTTTGCGTTCGACAAAACCGATCAATACGGCGGCGTCTCGCAACGTCTCTTGTTTTAAGTGTGCGAGGCGCCCCAGAGATTCTTTATGGTATCCGGTTGGAAGCTGCAGCTGAAAGTTTTGTAGCAGAGTAGATTTATCAATAACCAAAGTTGCTTCCTCTCTTTAATGACGCAGGCGTTTAGTATGATGCGAAGAACATATTAATTTGAAACTTATAGCGTTATACACCATTCTTTATTTTAAGACGTCACTATAAGGTTAGCTGAAGACGATGAAAGGGATAATATTCACTGAGTTCATGGAGTTAGTCGAGGACAAGTTTGGCTTGGAAGTTCTAGACCAAGTTTTGAACCTTTCGAACGATGAAGGCGTCTACACTTCTGTTGGCAGTTATGATCACCGAGACCTCGTCAAGTTGATCGTTAACCTCAGTAAAGTCTCTGACATACCAGTAGAGAAGCTCCAAGAGGTGTTTGGTGAATGTGTGTTCGAAAACCTGCTCAAGTCCACCCCCAATCATGCTGGCATACAACAATGCACGAATACGTTTCAGTTTGTTCGCCATGTGGAAGACTTTATCCATGCCGAAGTAAAGAAGCTCTATCCCGACGCTAACCCTCCTCAATTTGACTTTATCAGCGAGACGCAATCGGAAATTGTTTTCGACTACCGTAGTGCCCGCTGTATGGCTCATGTGTGTTTAGGACTGATTCACGGTTGTGCGAGTCACTTTGGCGAAACGATTGAGGTTAAGCACCAAAATCAATCTGAAGATGGCAGCCAAGTGCGCTTTTGGCTGGAGGCGCAATAAGGTTGTATGACGAGCAGTTCTTCTCTAGAAAAGAAACTCAAACGAGAGATTGCGTCGCGCAAGGCGGCAGAATTGCTGTTAGAGCAAAAGAGCTTTGAGCTGTATGAATCTAACCAGCAATTGAGCGTGGCGTTAAAGAAACTCGAAATGAAGTCACAGAAAGACCTGTGCAAATTCGAGTTTGAAGAGCAGATTGATGCCACATTAATTAAGTTTGGGCGCACGTTTCTTTCCAGTACCTTCGGAGAGAGCATGATTACGAGTTTCCTAGAGCAGCTGACGCTCAACTCAATAGTTTTAGGCGCATATCTTTACTTAGTTCCTGAGAATGTATCGCCGTTACGTAACCATCAATTTGGCTATCTGCAATTGGCAAATAATCGCCCAATACAATCTAAGCCACATTGGAGAAAAAACTGTCTTCATCTACCGATTATCATCGGTTCAACAACTTTCGGTGAGTTGATATTTTCACTTGAACTCGATCAAGTCGAGCAAGAGTTTATTTTCAAACAAATGGTGTTAGTTTCTGACTTAGTGCACGGTGTTATTAGCCGACACTTGAGCGTACAACGTGAAGTGAAGCTGCGTAAACGGGCGGAAGCATCGGAGAAGGCGACGAAAGAATTTGTCGCCATGATTAACCATGAATTACGCACTCCGTTAAACGGCGTACTCGGAAGCGCAGACTTACTTGATAAAACCCTACTCGATGATGAACAACAACAATATTTGTCTAATTTAATTCATTCAGGCGATTTACTACGCGTCATCATCAATGACTTACTTGATTTCAGTAAGATGAATGCAGGCATGATGGAGATCATTGATAAAGTTTTTGCTTGGAAAGATTTAGAAAATGCATTGACAGGTGTGTTTGCAGCCAAAGCGGCGGAGAAGCGAATACATTTTTCCATCGACAAGAAGCTCGGCATACCAGAGTTTCTCATCGGCGACTTTGAACGAGTCACGCAGATATTGGTGAATTTGATTGGTAATGCGATTAAGTTTACCAACTTGGGTGGGGTTGTACTGCGTGTGGAATGGCAAAATGGCTATGCAAACTTTGAAGTAGAAGATACGGGTATCGGTATCCCACTGGAGGCACAAAAAGCCTTGTTTGACCCTTTTGTTCAAGCCGACCGTTCGACCAAGCGCAGTTTTGAAGGTTCTGGTTTGGGCTTGGCTATTTGTAAGAACTTGGTGGATTTGATGGGCGGTGACATCAGTTTCGCCAGTGTGCCCCGTCAAGGCACCATTTTTAAACTTAAGATTCCTCTCAAACAAGGGGAGACTCAGGGGAGGGGGTCTGGTGATGTGTCTGACGGTAAGCATATTGAGCTTGCAGGACGTTCTGTGCTGGTGGTGGATGACATTCGTATTAACCAAGTGATCGTCACCCAAATGCTCAAGAAGCTCGATATCAAGCCAGATCTGAAAAACAATGGCCTAGAAGCGGTCGACGCAGTTAAAGCAAATGAGTACGAACTGATATTTATGGACTGCCGGATGCCAGAGATGGACGGTTATGAAGCGACGGTGCATTTGCGAGAAAATGGGTTTACCAAGCCGATCATTGCGCTTACCGCCGGGACAACTTTGGAAGAGAGACAAAAGTGCATTGAATCCGGAATGAATGACATACTCACCAAGCCTTACACCGCTGCGGATATTGAACAGATCATGTGTAAATGGCTCGATGAATGAGGCGCAAGTCCCCTTGAACAGCTACAAACAGTGATCAGCAAAAAGTAATGATTTGCAAAAAACGATCATCAAAAAATAATGATTAACAAAAACTAGCGATAACCAAAAACGGCTCTGTCATTACTGCAGAGCCGTTTTTCTATATGCTAAAAAGCGATTTAAGTTACTTCAGAGCTGGTAAGATCTTAGATAGCTTATCTAGCGTCTCTTGATACTCTGCTGCGCAATCACTGTCTGCAACAACGCCGCCACCGGCCCAAGCGTAGAGCTTGCTATCTTCTGCGACCAGAGTACGAATCGTGATACTGGTATCCATTCGGCCATGGCGCGAGATATAACCGATGCTGCCACAATAAGCGCTACGACGATGCGGTTCGAGCTCTTCAATAATTTGCATCGCACGTACCTTTGGCGCACCAGTAATTGAGCCGCCCGGGAAGCAAGCTCGCAGCAAGTCTGCGGCGCTGTACTGGGTATCCAGATCTGCGCGAATGGTGCTAACTAAGTGATGGACCGCTGGGAAGCTCTCGATATCAAACAGCTTTGGTACATGAACGCTGCCGGGTGAAGCGACGCGGCCAATATCGTTACGCAATAAGTCGACAATCATCAGGTTTTCGGCCTGATCTTTGTCTGCCGTTTGCAAGTTATGTGCGTTGGCTTGGTCGAGCTCCGTATTTTGACTACGTGGACGTGTACCTTTGATTGGCTTGGTTTCAATGACGTTGTCTTTCAGTTCCAAAAAGCGCTCTGGTGACACGCTTATGATTGCTGAATTAGGCATGCGTATAAACGCAGAAAAAGGGGCTTGGTTAGCCGCTTCTAACTTGGTGTAAGCTTGCCACTCATTCCCTCGGTATGAAGCGTTAAAACGTTGAGCCAAGTTGATTTGATAGCAGTCGCCACTCAATAGGTATTCTTGGACGCGATCAAAACGTGAAGCGTAAGACGCTTGCGTCATGTTCGATTGCCAATCACCAATTAGCTTGAAGTCTTCAACATCAGCTGGAGATTGTGAATTAAGCCATTGCCAAGCTTGCTCAATGTTGTGGCCTACCATGCAAGCTTTCTTCAACTTGTGATCGATCACTAATGCCCATTCATACAGCCCAACAGCCATGTCTGGCGTTTGAAGGTCTTTGGTCGCCAGTTCTGGCATAGATTCTACACAGCGACCTAGATCGTAACTGAAATAGCCCAGCGCACCGCCGACAAACGGCAGATCCCGCTCTGAGCCCAACTCAAGATTGGGCAAAAGCTGCTGTTGAAGCTCGTCCAATAATAAGAACGGATCTTGTTGGGAAAGGTATTGTTGCGATTCTGTTTTAATGCGCGTATCGCCAGCGACGGTCTCCAGCGTTGCGATTGGATTGGCAACCAATACATCAAATCGGCTGTCGATATGTGTATTGGAAGCCGAGCGTAAAAGCATCGCCCAAGGTTGGCTTTCGATACGAGAAAATAGAGTAATAGCGAGGTTGTTGGCGTATTCCAATACCTTAAAATCAAGCAATTGCGTATCCATGTTGTTCATTTGTTTAAATTGTGACAAAGAGTTCGTTCACTGCATGGCATGTCATAGGCAGCAAGAGTATCATATTCGACTGTATAGCCAAACTACCTCTATACAAAGGCTTGGAGGTGGTTTTACTATAAAAGAAGGCGACTTCAGTTACTCGTGTGTCGATATCAGCCGTTCGACAATTTGTTCACATAAAACGAAGCTCATTTATGAGCAATAAGCTCAACAAGCACGATAGAAGCCAAGCCGATAATGGAAGCAAAGCATAACAATAATGAGGCATGCAATGACGGTAATACGCACGCAGGATGTCATCAGCAGTGTTGCTGATGCGCTACAGTATATTTCTTACTACCACCCGCTAGACTTTGTTCAAGCCCTTGAAAAAGCCTACCATCGAGAAGAGAGCCAAGCCGCGAAAGACGCGATTGCTCAAATCCTAATTAACTCCCGTATGTCGGCAGAAGGTCATCGACCGATTTGTCAGGACACAGGCATCGTGACTTGTTTCGTCAATATCGGTATGGGGGTCCAATGGGACTCAACCGACATGACGGTTCAGCAAATGGTGGATGAAGGCGTTCGACAAGCTTACACGAATCCAGACAACCCATTGCGTGCCTCGGTTCTGATGGACCCTGCGGGCAAGCGAATCAATACCAAAGACAACACGCCAGCGGTTGTACATATCAATATGGTGCCAGGCAATAAAGTTGAAATCCAAATCGCGGCGAAAGGCGGCGGCTCTGAAAACAAAACCAAGATGGTGATGCTAAACCCATCTGACGACATTGCAGAATGGGTAGAGAAAACCCTACCAGCAATGGGCGCAGGCTGGTGTCCACCGGGCATGCTTGGCATTGGTATCGGCGGTACCGCTGAAAAAGCTGCGGTTTTGGCAAAAGAATCTCTGATGGGGCACGTTGACATTCAAGAACTGATCGATCGTGGTCCTCAAAATGCGGAAGAAGAGCTTCGTCTTGATATCTTCAACCGTGTAAACAAGCTTGGTATTGGTGCGCAAGGCCTGGGCGGTTTAACAACGGTTGTTGACGTAAAAATCAAAACCGCGCCAACGCATGCCGCGTCTAAGCCTGTGTGCTTGATTCCGAACTGTGCAGCGACTCGTCACGTGCATTTCACGTTAGATGGCAACGGTCCTGCTGAGCTAACGCCACCGAAGCTAGAAGATTGGCCAGATATCACTTGGGAAGCGGGCGAGAACACTCGTCGCGTGAACCTAGATACCGTGACCAAAGAAGAAGTTCAAGAGTGGAAAACCGGTGAAACGGTTCTGCTGTCGGGCAAAATTCTAACTGGTCGTGATGCGGCACATAAACGCATCCAAGGCATGCTAGAAGCCGGTGAAGGTTTACCTGCTGGCGTTGATTTCAAGGATAAGTTCATTTATTACGTTGGCCCGGTTGATGCCGTCGGTGATGAGGCAGTAGGTCCCGCAGGTCCTACAACCTCAACACGTATGGATAAGTTCACAGACATGATGTTAGAAGAGACTGGCATTATGGGCATGATCGGTAAAGCAGAGCGCGGTCCTGCAACAGTTGAATCTATCAAGAACCATAAAGCGGTTTACTTAATGGCAGTTGGCGGCGCGGCGTACCTAGTTGCTAAAGCGATTAAGAAAGCTCGCGTGGTGGCATTCGAAGACTTGGGTATGGAAGCAATCTACGAGTTTGAAGTTGAAGATATGCCAGTAACGGTAGCGGTGGACTCAAACGGCGCGAACGCTCACCAAATTGGTCCAGATACTTGGAAAGTAAAGATCCAAGAAATGGAAGCGTAAGCTGCTGCCCTGTCAGGTTACAGTGTTTCGTCACTAGGCTTACTATGAGCTTTGCATTATTGAACATAAGGCGAACGTCTCAATTGAGAGAATGTGACAAAGTGCTGATTTACCTAGCAAACATTTGACAAAAGTGCAGCGAAAGCTGCACTTTTTGTCTATATAATCAAATATAAACTTATAGGCATAGCAAATCTCACTGTTATGCTGACATGATTAGGAGACGGCATGCCTCGTTTTATTCAAATTCTACAAATAGTTCTTGCTGTTGTGATTGGTAGCTTTGTTGGCTACGACTTGATTCTTCACGGCATCAGTATCTTCGACGAAAAATACGTCGCCATCACTTGTGTATTATGGCTGATCCTAGAAATCGCTTTGTTCGTGATCTACAAGTTGATTGAAGACGATTAGACTGGACAGAAAGTCGTTAAGATCTCTAAGCCTCTGAAACTCTCAGGGGCTTTTTCGTTTTTGGAAAAAGGTTTTGCAGTGAATACTTTGTTCATCTTTGATTAAGGTTGGTAAAATTACACTGCGTAGGAAGAATTGATGAGATAAATAAAAAGTATGAAAAGAATAACGCAAGAAGTTAATGACTTTATCAGCCGTGGCATGGACTCCAACGTTCGTATTGCCGTAACGGGGTTATCGCGCGCAGGTAAGACTGCTTTCATTACTTCTCTGGTTAATCAATTACTGCATACCGCCACTCATGACAACTTGCCGCTACTTAATGCCGCTCGTGACAAACGCTTAATTGGCGCCAAACGTGAGCCGCAAACCAACATGATGGTACCGCGTTTTGCCTATGATGATGCGATGAGCCAAATTCATGCTATGCCACCACAATGGCCAGTGCCGACGCGCGACGTAAGTGAAATTCGACTTGCGCTGAAATACAAGCCGAACAAAACCACCAAAAAGCTATTGAGCAAAACCGCGGTGCTGAATGTCGACATCATCGACTATCCGGGTGAGTGGCTATTGGATCTGCCTTTGCTCGATATGGATTTCGCGACGTGGTCACAGACGCAATTTGAGGCGTTGAAAGGACAACGTAGTGAGCTTGCTGCCGATTGGCTGGCAGAGCTAGAAGCATTGGATTTAACTGCGGAATTGAATGAAAAGCAGCTAGAGAGAGTCGCTAAAACTTACACTGACTATTTGCATGCATGCAAAGATAACGGTTTGCATTGGGTTCAGCCAGGTCGTTTCGTCTTGCCGGGTGAACTTGAAGGGGCGCCAGTATTGCAGTTCTTCCCATGTCGATTTGACGCAGATACGAAGCCAAATAAAGGCAGTAACTTAGCAATGCTTGAAGCGCGTTATCATGAATATCAACAGAAGGTGGTTAAGGCGTTTTATAAGCATCACTTTGCAACCTTTGATCGTCAAATCGTGTTGGTGGATTGCTTACAGCCCCTGAATGCAGGGGATGAAGCTTTTTATGATATGCGCCAAGCGCTTGAACAAATAATGCACAGCTTCCGATATGGTAGAAGCAGCTTTTTGCGTCGCTTGTTCTCACCAAAAATCGACAGAGTGTTGTTCGCTGCGACAAAAGCCGACCACGTGACACCGGATCAACATCCGCATTTGGTCTCCTTACTCCAACAAATGGTGCATCCAGCATGGCAGACCGCGGCGTATGAGAATATTGAAATGAGCTGCATGAGCATTGCTTCGATTCAAGCGACGACTTCGGGTTTTATTGCGTCGGGAGATAAGAGCGTACCTGCACTCAAAGGGATGACGCTCGATGGGGAGTCGATGACAATGTTCCCTGGTGAAGTGCCGAAGAAGTTACCTAATGCGGTCTATTGGCAAAATAGTGGCTTTGATTTTACTTCTTTCCGACCGATGCCTTCAGAAACGGATGAGCCAATGAAACACATTCGCCTCGACAAAGCATTGGAATACCTATTGGGAGACAAATTGAAATGAGCGAACTAAAACAAAAACAAGTCTTCAAAGAAAAAGTGATGCACAGCGAGGAAGAGGGCGTATCCCCGGAGTTGAATGCGCAGAAGACGTTCTCTGAAAAAGAGACCTTCATACCCGTTGAGATTGAAGAGCCACAGGAAGAGACAGAGCAAGAGTTGCAGCTCGAACAAGTCATTCGCCCCAAATCTGGTCGCAAATGGCTCACAACAGGGCTCTTTGCCACCTTCGCTGGTTTAGTTGGCTGGCAAGCGGTTGATTCTGTGATTACCGCTGTACAAACTGCTGATTGGCTAGCGCTTGGTTGGGCTGGTTTTATGACTACCATCGCTTCTTTTGGTTTAGGCTCGTTAGGCAAAGAGTTATGGAAGCTGCGCAAACTGCGTAATCACTTTAGTGTGCAAGAAGAGAGTGAGGCGCTTATCGATAGCCAAAGTGTGGGCAAGGGTAAAGCATTTTGTGAAAAGGTCGCGGAGCAAAGTGGTGTACTGGCAGAGAACCCAGGTTTTGATCGTTGGAAAAACAGCGTAAACCCAGCTCACAGTGACGCTGAAATTCTAGAGATGTACGATTCCATGGTTGTGAGTCAGCAAGATAAGCTCGCAACCAAAATTGTTTCGCAGCACGCAACCGAATCCGCAGCTTTGGTAGCCGTTAGTCCGTTGGCAGCTGCTGACATGTTGCTGGTGGCATGGCGTAACTTCAAAATGATCGACAATCTTTCTAAAGTATATTGCGTGGAGCTTGGCTACGCCTCTCGAATCAAATTGCTCCGCTCTGTGTTCGTGAATATGGCAGCAGCGGGTGCGAGTGAGCTCGCTATTGATGCCAGCATGGATTTGATGTCGATGGATCTCGCCGGAAAAATCTCCGCACGAGCAGGGCAGGGACTTGGTGTGGGGATCTTAACCGCTCGTCTTGGTCTAAAATCCATGGCGCTGCTTCGTCCTTTACCTTGGTATCCAGAGCGCCAAGTGAAACTCGGTGCGATTCGCAAAGAGGTTGTGGCGAAAGTTGCATCAATCACGATGAAACCGTAACCAATATCACCTTTGATGGTGAGGATTGCTTGACGCCATTCCAAGCTTGGGAGAAACTACTGTCAACTTTTCCTGACAGTTGTGAATTGGGATATTTTCAGTGCGTCTTGAAGTCTTTTGTGAAGATAGACTCGGTCTTACCCGAGAACTGCTCGATATTTTAGCGTCTAAAAGCATCGACTTACGTGGTATCGAAATTGATATCAGTGGCATCATTTACCTAAACTGCCCAGATATCGACTTTGATACCTTCAGTGAGTTGATGGCTGAGATCCGCCGTATTCCGGGGGTCAAGGACGTACGTAAAATCCAATTTATGCCAATGGAGCGCCATAATACAGAGCTGCTTTCTTTGGTGGATAACCTTCCTGATCCTGTGTTTGCTATCGACTTAAAAGGTTCGGTCGATATGGCGAACATGGCAGCACTGTCTCTGCTTGGTCAGCACAAACAAGATGTGATCGGTACGCAAATTGGTATGTTGTTGCCGAGCGTCCGATTCTCTCGTTGGTCTGAAGGCGTTAATGCACGCACTCGCGAAAGCCTAGTGATTGATGGCTTGGACTACATCCTAGAGTTGATGCCGGTATACATCAAAGACGAAGCACAAAACTCCACTTTAGCCAGCACGCTGATGACGATTCGTTCTAGCCAACATGGTGCGCAAATCGAAGAGATCTTGCCGCTCAACAACCAGTTAGGCTTTGAGCACTTTGTTGGATTATCCAACCGCCACAAAGCGTTAATGAATCAAGCGAAGAAATTGTCCGTTCTCGATCAACCGTTATTGATTGAAGGTGAAACAGGTACTGGTAAAGAGATGTTGGCCAAAGCTTGTCATAGTCGTTCTGGCCGTGCGAGCAAGCCGTTCCTTGTATTGAGCTGTGCTTCCATGCCGGATGATGTGGCTGAAACCGAATTGTTTGGTCATGCGCCAGGTTCGTTTAATCATGAACAAGGTCACAAAGGCATTTTTGAACAAGCCAACGGCGGTACGGTTTTCCTTGATGAAATCGGTGAGATGAGTTCGCATCTGCAAATCAAGCTGCTGCGCTTCTTACAGGACGGTAATTTCCGTCGCGTGGGCGCGGAAGATGAAATGCACGTTGATGTTCGTATTATCGCTTCGACTAAACATAACTTGGCAGAGCTTGCTGAAGCCGGCAAGTTCCGTGAAGACTTATATTATCGCCTAAATGTTCTAACCTTAAATATTCCGCCTCTGCGTAAGCGCTCGAACGATATCGCACCGTTACTAGACTTATTCGTCATGAAGCACGCACAGCAGCTTGGTATCGATAAGCCAGAGTTAGATGAAGAGCTAGTGGATGCCTTAGCGAACTACCAATGGCCGGGTAACATGCGTCAGTTAGACAACATGGCTCTGCGTGCGTTGACCGAGATGGATGGACATGTCCTCAAGGCCGATAACTTCAACTTACCTCAGCCACAAGCTATGGGCGGTGGTAGCGCGACATTGAACCTTGATGGCTCGCTTGATGAGATCATGCGTGATTACGAATCGCAGATTTTAGAGCGTTTGTATCAATCATTCCCATCGAGCCGTAAGCTCGCTAAGCGTTTGAATGTGTCTCATACGTCTATTGCAAACAAATTGCGCGATTATGGTATTCGTAAAAGTTAGGACATTCGCCGTAAAGTTAAGGTATCCGCACAAACGGACTATCCGAAAATGAATCCGAAATTAAATGGACGTTGTTATTTATAATGGAAGATAAGAGCTCCTCAATCGCCGTTCACAAGTTGGACGGCGACTTGCTTCTACGTACTGCAGAAATTGGCGATGCCGATATGATTGCAGAGTATTTTCAGACGAATCGAGCGTACTTGGCACCATTCGAGCCAAAACGAGAAGAGGCGTTCTATACCGTCAATGGTTGGTTGCAAAAACTGATTAAGTTAAATGAACTTCACCGCCTAGGGCTTGGTTACTATTGCCTACTTGTTCATGCTGAATCTGGTAAAATGCTTGGCACGCTCTCTTTCAGTAATCTGAGTCGTTTTCCGTTCTATGCCTGCAATGTTGGTTACTCCCTTGCAGAAGACGTGCAGGGCAATGGCTATATGCGCCGCGCGTTAAAAATGGCCTGTGATTACATGTTTGATGTGCAAAAGATACACCGTATTCAGGCGGGCTATATGCCACATAACAAGCGTAGTGAGGCGGTGCTACAACATGCCGGGTTTGAAAGAGAAGGGTATGCAAAGGATTATTTGTTGATCGACGGTGAATGGCGAGACCACGTGCTGACATCGTTGACTAACCCAAACTGGACCGCAGAGGCTCGATAAATGGAAAGATTGGAAAAGCAGTTAGCGCTTATTATTGAACTGGACCAACTGAAAAGCGTACTTCGTCGTACTCGTGTAAAGAGTGCAGACCGACGCTTAGAGAATAGCGGCGAGCACAGTTGGCACGTTGCATTGATGGCGGTATTGATGCAAGAACATGCAAATGCCCCCATCGATATTGCTCGAGTAATGAAAATGCTGCTTATCCATGATGTCGTAGAGATCGACGCAGGCGATACCTTTGTTTATGATGTTGCAGCTTCAAAAGAGCAAGAAGAAAAAGAAATAAAAGCCGCAGAGCGTTTGTTTGGTATGTTGCCGAGCGATCAAGGTGATGAACTGTTTGCTCTGTGGAAAGAGTTTGAGGCGGCACAAAGTGATGATGCGAAATACGCTAAAGCGTTAGATCGCCTTATCCCGATGTTACTCAACTACCACAATGATGGTCAAAGTTGGAAAGAACATGGTGTCACGCGAGAGCAAGCGTTAACCATCAATAAAAGAATTGAATCTGGTTCTGTCACGCTATGGGGCAAAGCCAAAGAACTGATTGAAGAAGCCACCGAGAAAGGTTGGCTGAAGTCGTAAGAAAGGAGACTGAATGTCTTATTTGCCTTTGGACGAATACCAAAGAAAATGGATTTTTACTCACCAGTCAATGCCAATGCCAGAGGAAGAGCTCGAGTTTATCAAGCCGATGAGCCAAGCCCGCGCTGCGCAGTTCTGGAAAGAGAATATTAGTGCCCAAAGTCCGGATATGGACCGTTTGAGCTCGTCAGACTGGCCGATGAAAGAGTCGAACTGGTCAGAAGAAGTCGATTGGATGGCGGCTTGGGAAGCCGATGAACCTGAGCTACCGGAAGAGGTCGCAGCGTTTATTGATTGGCAAGACGATGTGACGGTGTACTTTTGTTATGAGAAGTACAACGTGATCGAGACAAAGTGGTCTACCTTCAAGAAACACTGGAAGAACTTCCTGTTCTATGACGATGGGCCAATTCTAATCGGTCGACGTCGCGCTCAAGCACTTTGGTTTGATTCTAAAGGTAACGTCAAACTGGGCGAGCGTCACTAAGACGTTATATTGTTAAAGCCACCGAGTTACGTCTAATAACTCGGTGGCTTTTGTGTCTCTATAGGTTTGATAAGGGACTCAATACACCTCCAGCACCGCGTTCGATCACGTGGGTGTAGATCTGAGTCGTTTTCACATCAGTATGCCCAAGTTGCTCTTGGACGGTTCGTATGTCGGCTCCTGACTCTAGAAGGTGGGTAGCAAAGCTGTGCCTAAGCGTATGGCAAGTGACAGACTTTTCTATTCCCGCGTCTTTTGCCGCTCGTTTCACCGCCCTTTGTATCGCATTCTCATTAACATGATGCCGCCTAAACTCACCAGTATCTGCATCTATGCTTAATTTGGTTGATGGGAAGAGAAAGTGCCAATTGAAATCCAGTTCCGCACCAGGGTACTTCCTTCTTAGCCCATCAGAGATATAAACACCAGCATAGCCGCCCATATGACGGTCTTTCTGATAATAATCTCTCGTTATATTGACCTGTGATTTTAGTGGTTCATGTAGCTCTTTCGCTAATGTGACTGTTCTATTCTTACCACCTTTTCCTTGCCAGGCTCTAAGCGCACCGTAGTCGTAATCAATATCTTGAATTCTTAGTCGTAAGCATTCCATGATTCGCAGGCCAGAACCATACAATAGTTGAATATGGAGTTTGTATTTGGGGTCAATATGCTGAACAAAGCGTCTCACTTCGTCTCTTGTTAACACAACGGGCAGTTTTTTCTCAGTGAGTGATTTTTGAAATCTCATATTCAATGAGAGTGGCATCTGGAAGTACTCTCGATATAAAAATGAGATGGCGTTTAATGCAAGTGCCTGCGTTTTCACTGCTACCTTTTCATCAATGGCAAGATGACTTAGAAAGCGTTCAACATCGTCTTCACAAAGTTTGGAAGGGTGAGCTAGCTGGTGGAAGACAATGTAACGCTTTATCCAAAACAGGTAGGTTTCAATGGTTTTCTTCGCATAGTGACGCGAGATCATATGCTCTTTGACGCTAAGTAAAAACTGACTTTTCATTTTCTAATTTGACTGGTTGTTTATACAGTTTTATAAACTTAGCCTTTCATTAAGAATTAGGCGTCACTTCGCCATCTAATTGCGTGTGTGAGCACACAGATTAATACTGATTTTCTATTTGTTTCATAAAGATAAGTGCTAGCATGCATACTTTCTTTTAGAATGAAAGAAGGCGGTAGCCTGCCTGAAAGGTGGCAAAAGGCCGTATAGAAAGCGTTAGCAGTACAGGAGTAACATGGCTAAGCAAATATGGGAAATAACTCCCCAAGATATACAAGATCATGCTGTATGGCAGTTTCCCTCATGGAAAGATGATAGTCATGATGAGACTGTCATTTGTCAAGCTAGCCAAGATGATGCACTAGATCCCAACTCTAACATCATTGTCAGGGCGAAATTCTTCGATGCGAATGGTAATGAGTTTATTGGTTTTATTCATTACGGATTAGCTGAAGTCGAATATTCTCAACCCAATATGTTCGTAAATGGCAAAACCGTAGGCTTTTGGTTTGGCATTACGAAGCCCAATCATAACGACATGATAAGACTAAACTTCCCTATAGTGATAACGTCAGAGTCAGTTTTTGGTTTAGAGCAGATTACAGTCACTGTCGAAGGTTATAGTTATGTCAATGAAGCATCGGCTACTTGCGTAATGTCCTGCTAACAAATTGTTTAAGAGTGATTCGGCACGCGTGGCATTTTTACCATGCTTCAGGTTTAGTGGTTAAGGTGGTATGCGGAAGCTTCGGTATTGCGTGCCTCACACCTTAACAAGGCGTTAGGTTTCTCCGCGGGAAACATCGAATTCGAGGATTTTAGATCATGGATTATGAAGCGAAGCTACGACTTGCTCACAAAGAGTTAAATGATAAAGGTGTTTGGAAGTCGAACTACAATCCACCAATTGTTAAGTGGCTACGTAAACTTGGAATGTGTTTTCCGCCACCTTATTACCAAAGTTATTTTGCAAACGTTATGCTTTGTGTGACTTTCTTTGCTCCTGTATGGGGAATCTTCCAATGGTTTCTTGTGTGGAACGAGCTAGGTAAACCAGTTTTAGAGGCCGTTTTTATCTCGTTACTTGCTGGCATTTTGTTTGGCTTTATTATGGCAACCTTCTACTACATTAGACGTAAGCAATTAAACCTAACAGATTGGGGTTCATTGGGAGAATAAGCCCAAAACCTAACAACTGTTCAAGAGGGATTCGCAACGCGTGGCATTTTCATCATGCGTTGGTTTTAGTGTTTAAGGCGGTATGCGGCGACTTCGGTATTGCGTTGCTCACCCCTTAACAGGGCGTTAGGCGCTAGAGGTAGAGGTGATATGAATCAATTAGATTGGATGAAGGCTAAATTGTTAATGCTTCCATTTGATGGTGGGGCAACTCAAGTCTATTTGCTTTCCTTATCTAAAGATGATCTTGCCCATGTTCTTAAAGTAATAGCGAAAAAAGTTTCTGAACCTAGGGTTAAAGTGATTTCAAGTGACCTGCTTGATAGAAGTATTGGACTCTCAGAGATTCTTCAAAACAAAGCGATGATACCTGAGATGGCAAAAGGTCAGTCAACTATCGCAACAAAGATGTTTAATGTAGCAGATGTTACATTTGATATATGGTCCGAGGAGAGAACAAAAACCTTTGATTTGGAAGTTTGGTTTTGGGCTGATCAGTTTTTTCTAGGTGAAGATGCTACTGACCTAAAACGGTTTAATGAGTTGCTGTCGATCCTGAGTAATATCGTTATGAAAAAACCGTACAAATGCATACTTACTCCTAACGAAGCCAGTGACCCTTTAGAAGATTTAAGAAAGGGTTACGGAATTGAGATCAAACTAGAAAGTGCCTAACAAACTGCTTAAGAGGGATTCGCAACGCGTGGCATTTTTGCTATGCGTTGATTTTAGTGCTTAAGGTGGTATGCGGCGGCTTTTGTATTGCGTTGCTCACCCCTTAGCAGGGCGTTAGCATACTTTGATAGGAGTTCAGATGGCTACGATAGTCGAACAAATTGTTAATCGAGAAATTGACTCGGTCATCGTGTACGAATCTGACCAAGTTATAGCTTTTGCAGACCATGATCCGATCAACTTTGGGCATATTTTAATTTGTCCTAAGACTCAATACCGTACTTTTATTGACCTGCCTGAGTCTGTATTTTTTGAGATCACCGACGTTGCAAGAGATTTATATAAACGTATAGAAGCTAAGTTCAATCCTGATGGTATCGGCTTTATGCAAAACAATGGAGAGGCTCCTCACTTCAACGAGCTCGATCACTACCATTTGCATATTTTCCCTAGGTTTCATGGCGACCAGTACGGTTGGGTTAGTAGTGAGCTTGGAATTCAAACTATGGATAAACTAAGAGAATCACTTAAAGATCTATAAGCATTGAAAAAGTATGCTAACAAATTGTTTAAGAGTGATTCGGCACGCGTGGCATTTTTACTATGCGTTAGGTTCAGTGGTTAAGGTGGTATGCGGTGGCTTGGGTATTGCGTGCCTCACACCTTAACAAGGCGTTATATGCCTTTGAAATTTTGGAGACCAAATGGATATTCTCATTGAGCAAGAGATCGAGTTGCATCAATACGAAATACGTCAAAGCAAAACGGATATTGAGCGTCTAATCCATCCTAGTTTTGTGGAAGTCGGTAAATCAGGTACGAGTTACGATTTCGACTCAATCATAGAGATGATGGAATGTGAAGAACCCTCAAGCACTCGCATACATTCACAGAGGTATGAATGTATTCAGCTAGAGCCTTCCGTTCAACTTCTGAGGTACGAGTCAGCTCTGGTAAGTGAATTTGGTGAAGTTAGCGATTTTGCTAAACGTTGTTCAATTTGGACATTTACTGGTACTTGCTGGCAACTCAAGTATCACCAAGGCACACCGTGCTCGCCTTTCGAGCTAGAACATAATTAAAGCTTAAGAAAACGGGCATATAACAAACTGTTCAAGAGGGATTCGCAACGCGTGGCATTTTTACTATGCGTTGGTTTTGGTGTTTAAGGTTGTATGCAGCGGCTTCGGTATTGCGTTGCTCACCCCTTAACAGGGCGTTAGGTATTCGGTATGAAATCAAGTATTACTTCAAAATTTGCGTGCCTTAATTGTAGGAAGGTGTTTAAAAAGCATAAGTATGACCAGTCCAAATCTGGTACTTGGACAGAGGTCACATATGAGGTAGTTTGTCCTCAATGTCATGGAAAAACGTACGAAACAGGTTCAGCGTTTAAAGCTCCAAAGCAGCATGATATTAAGGCATGGGAAAAGTTACGACCTCTATTCGAGAGTGGTTATATATTTACACCTGGACGGGGCAATCCGTTTGATGAAAAAGAAGTCACAACTAAACAAAAGTCTACCGCTGTACCAAAATCAGTGTTTCAAAAGCCAGCGCGAAAACGGGCAAAAAATACCTAACAAATTGCTTAAGAGTGATTCGCAACGCGTGGCATTTTTACTATGCGTTGGTTTATGTGATTAAGGTGATATGCGGGAGCTAAGGTATTGCGTTGCTCACACCTTAGCAAGGCGTTATTTCCGCAACGGATCTCTCAGGCTGAATGTACGTGGTTGTAGCCTAAGAGTGAAAGTGGCGGGGTAATAGGGTGGAAAAGCGGCGAAAAGGGCGAATATTGGTCATTTCCATGCTAGCCTTAAAGCGCTTTAAGCGCACCTTAATATGGCGCAGCAATTAAAGAGTGACGCTAAAGCGATTTAAGGTAGTGAGCTGCCAAATACTTCGGCTTCGATTTTTGCCTGCATGCCGAAAATTTCTCGTAATATCAAAAGATTAGGCGTAAACATAGCCGGCTTTGGTTGCGGAATAACAAGACGTTCAAGCCGATTCGAAACGCATTGGGGTTTTAGTGCCCAAATAGGCACGGATTTATCAGAGTTTATTTTAGGTTAGGGTGGATCTGCGTCTCTCACACCTTAACTGCGCGTTATGTGTAATTTTGGTTTCTACATCATAATTGAACGTAAGTTTATGTATTTGCTGAACTAACATTGCTTCTTCGCCTCTGTCATGGTTATCTAAAGGAATAAGACTATATAACCACAGGGATGTTTTATGAATTCTATATACGGTTCAGTGATGATATGGGCAGTTTTTATCGTCTGGTTAACTCCATTTGTATTAGTTTTAAAATCCAATAAAACCACAGGTCGAGAAAAGCTCGCTTGGGTACTTACCATACTCTTTGTTTCTTGGTTTGCTTGGGTTATCTATATGGTTATTGCACCTATCAAACCTAAAGTTGATGGTTAGCAAACTAATGGTGAGGGCGAGCAAAAATTTCACATAACAAACTGCTCAAGAGGGATTCGCAACGCGTGGCATTTTTACTATGCGTTGATTTTAGTGATTTAGGTGGTTTGCAGCGGCTTCGGTATTGCGTTGCTCACCCCTTAGCAGGGCGTTATAAATCACGGAGGTTTTGTGGAATTTATTGAAGAATTAGAAAAGCACCAAAAGCGCCGAGGTTATAAGTTTGGCAGCATAGAAAATTTTGAAGCATGGTGCGATGAAGTGCAGCCACTATTACACTTCAGCCAAAAGCACGAACGTGTATTTGAACAAGCTAAATCGGCTGCTTTAGTTACGTACAGGATAGGAAGCAAGCAAGACGCTGTTAACAACATTAATGAAGCGATAGGTATAGTTAATCAAGCTATTGTTTTTGGTAAAACAATGAAAACAGCGAGCGAACTTGAAGCAGGTGTACAGCAAGAGAGCAGTGGTGTTGCTTATCCCGAGAAGGTAACTTTATTCTGGTTGGTTAAACATGTGGAAGTGAAACACTGGCTAGGTGCAGCTGTTTTTATTATTGCGGTATTCACTGCTGGTATCAAAGTGGGAAATTCTGCTTTCTATCAAGATTACTTTCAAGCGTCATCAGCTGTAGTCGAAACCAAAACGAATTGATTTATAACAAACTGTTTAAGAGTGATTCCCAACGCGTGGCATTTTTACTATGCGTTGGTTTTAGTGTTTAAGGTAGTATGCAGTGGCTTCGGTATTGCGTTGCTCACACCTTAACAGGGCGTTATGTGCTGTAGAGGAAAATAGACATGGAAGTAGTAGAAGCTAGCCCTGATTTAGCTCCAATGTTAGCCAGTTATGCGAAAGAATGCTTCGATTCGGGTATCCCCAAATACGAAAATGTTGAGCTAAACCCTGAAGCCTATTTGTCAGGTTTGGTTGAGAGGTCTAAGGCAACCTCCGAATTACCAAATGGGTATTTGCCAAGTACAACGTACTACTGCATTTCAAACTCTGAAATCCTAGGTGCTATTCGAGTTCGCACTGGGACAAATGCGAACGTAGAGAATGTGATAGGGCATGTTGGTTACGAGACTAAACCATCAGTTCGCGGCAAAGGTGTCGCTTCATTTCTCCTGGCTTGGGTGCGCGACCATGTTGTAACTGACTCGGTTATTGTTACCTGTTCAATTGATAATCCAGCATCTCAAAAGGTTATAGAAAACTGCGGTGGTGAATATCTGGGTAACTATACAGATGACAATGAAGGCACAGTAAGGCGCTATCGTTTAGCACGCACATAACAAGCAATTTAAGAGGGATTCACAACGCTTGGCATTTTTGGTTCTACTTCAAATTTAGTGTTTATGGCACAATGCTTTAGGTTTGGGTGGAAGCGTTGTTCACCCCTTAATTGGGCGTTAGCTTTCTACAGAACTCAAAGAGGTATTCAATGGATTTGAATAGGTATGAATTGGTCATCTTTGATGCTGACGGTACACTACGGGAGTGCACTGTTGAAGGTCAGTTTTATCCGCTTGCACACGGGGAGTGGGTGTTAAAAGGTGATGTTTGTGATGTCCTCAGCGAATACGATTGGACATCCAAAAAATTTGGTATCGCGACAAATCAACCGGGTATATCTAGGGGGGAGTTTACAGAGGAGGCAAGTCTGCAACTCCTTAATGATATGGTCATAGGCGTTTTTGGTTTTCTTCCGGATAGAGAAGCCATTCAGTTTTGCCCGCATGCCATTGATGGTGAATGTGACTGTAGAAAGCCAGCAGGCGGAATGTTAAAGCGCATAATAGCGCATTTTGGTGTCGAGCCAGCATCGACGGTTTTCGTAGGTGATCGCCTTAAAGATAAAATTGCAGCGGAAAGCGCAAGTTGTGGTTTTATCTGGGTCCACGATCTTGTAAACGGAAGCTCCAAAAGCTAACAAACTGTTCAAGAGGGATTCGCAACGCGTGGCATTTTTACTATGCGTTGGTTTTAGTGATTAAGGTGGAATGCAGCGACATCGGTATTGCGTTGCTTACCCCTTAACAGGGCGTTAGCATACTTTGATAGGTGTTCAGATGGCTACGATAGTCGAACAAATTGTTAATCGTGAAATTGACTCGGTCATCGTGTACGAATCTGACCAAGTTATAGCTTTTGCAGACCATGATCCGATCAACTTTGGGCATATTTTAATTTGTCCTAAGACTCAATACCGTACATTCATTGACCTGCCTGAGTCTGTGTTTTTTGAGATCACCGACGTTGCAAGAGATTTGTATAAACGTATAGAAGCTAAGTTCAATCCCGATGGTATCGGCTTTATGCAAAACAATGGAGAGGCACCTCATTTCAACGAGCTCGATCACTACCATTTGCATATTTTCCCTAGGTTTCATGGAGACCAGTACGGTTGGGTTAGTAGTGAACTTGGAATTCAAACTATGGATAAACTAAGAGAATCACTTAAAGATCTATGAGCATTGAAAAAGTATGCTAACAAATTGTTCAAGAGTGATTCGGCACGCGTGGCATTTTTACTATGCGTTGGTTTTAGTGGTTAAGGTGGAATGCGGAGGCTTCGGTATTGCGTGCCTCACACCTTAACAAGGCGTTATAAGCACTTAACAAGTCATACATAAGGATATCAATGGAAGAACTTCAAGGTGGGCGAGAGGGGCAAATTTTTCGCTCTGAAAATCGCGTTTACCGACCTCGTGGCAAGTGGTCTGAAACAGTGCATTATTTACTCTCGTATATTGCCAAAAATGGATTTCATGCGGCTCCTAAGCCTTTCGGCTTTGATGATAAGGGTAACGAGGTCTTATCTTTTGTCGATGGTGAGGTCTTTAATTACCCGCTTAAAGGCAATATTGCTACAGAAGAAGCGCTGATTTCAGCAGCTAGTTTGCTTCGTTCATATCATGATGCGTCTAGTTCGTTCTTGTCACAACACTCAAATGACACATTAGAATGGATGCTCCCTGTTCGTGAGCCAATAGAAGTTATCTGTCACGGTGACTATGCACCATATAACGTGTCTCTGCACGGTTCAAAGGCGGTTGGTATTATTGACTTTGATACTGCACATCCAGCGCCTAGAGTTTGGGATGTTGCTTATGCTCTCTATTGTTGGGCTCCGTTTAAGACTCACAAGTACGATGCAATGGGTGATTTATCATCACAGTCATTGCGAGCGAAACAGTTCTGTGATGCCTACGGTTTACCCGAAATAGAGCGTCAGAGTATAGTGCAAACAATGATAGATAGGGTTCAGGCTTTAGTTGACCATATGCACAGCGAAGCACGTAATGGAAATCAAGCATTTATCTCTAATATCAATGATGGCCATCATCTCGCATATCTAGCAGATATCGAGTATATGCAAAGTAACTGTGAGTACATTACAGAGGCTTTGATGGGCAAAAAGTGCTTATAACAAAGCATTTAAGAGTGATTCAGCACGCTTGGCATTTTTGGTTTGGGTTAAGTTCAGTGTTTACGGTGGTAAAATTAGGAGTCGTGGTCGCGTGTTTCACACCTTAATGCGGCGTTAGTATTCAGGAGGGAAATTAGTGCTTCATCAGATAGACAAATATCAGTGTTCTGCTTGCAACATTAAATCCAAACATATTACCGTATTGATTAGGAACCCAAGTCCTTTTGCTGGTGTAAAACATCAAAAGCGTAAAGAGTTTATTGCTGGGTTAATCAAAGGCTGGGCAGTTGGTCCATTTTTAGCTTCTATGGATGAGTTTTCTCGACATACGATCTGTGAAAACTGTGGTATCAAGACGATAGAGAACTGACAAATAAGACTTCTTTTTAAGTTCGGTGTAACAGGTTGGGTCTGAATACTAACAAACTGTTCAAGAGAGATTCGCAACGCGTGGCATTTTTACTATGCGTTGGTTTAAGTGTTTAAGGTGGTATGCAGCGGCTTTGGTATTGCGTTGCTCACCCCTTAACAGGGCGTTATGCTTTTTGGAGAAAATATGGAAATTCGAAGAATCTGTTCTGATGACTTAGATGGATTTTGGGAACTTTGGCAAGGGGTGTATGACGAGGGTGCATATCTACGGAGCCCACCGCCACCAAAAGACAAAATTGAAGTTGTTCTAAATAGGATTACCAAACAACAAATTCCTCAATTTATAGCAATCGTTGATAATAAGGTTGTCGCTAGCATAGAAGCTTTTCCGGGAACTATGTGCGGCATGGGTACAGACGAAATAGGATTTGTAGGTGCTCAAGTACATGCTGATTTTAGAGGACAAGGAATTGCTAAAAGGTTACTGAAAACAGTATTGATGGATGGTCAGCGTTTTGGTTTCAAAGAGTTAAGATTAGATGTATATAAATCAAATGTCGTGGCGCAAAACTTGTATGAAAAGTTTGGCTTTAAATACACAGGACTAAACAACGAAGTGATTTTTGAATCAGGTCGAAAGGAAACTAGTCTGAATATGAGCTTGTCTTTGGCACAAGCATAACAAACGCTTTAAGACGGATTCGCAACGCGTGGCATTTGTGGTTTGCGGCAAATTCAGTGATTTAGGTGGTGTACGGAAACATCGCATTGCGTTGCTCACCACTTAAGAGGGCGTTATGCCTTTTGGGAGAAAATATGGAGTTTTACAAAGCAGATGAATATCAGACATCTTGCGAAAACCTGTATCGTAAGTACGAACTTGAGATAGCTGCTTTACTTCCAGATGCATCTATTGAGCATATTGGAGCTTCCTCAATCCCTAATGCTGTATCTAAAGGTGACCTAGACATACTTGTTGGTGTTAACGGCAAGGAACTTGAGAATGCAGTAAAGTTACTTTCTACTCTAGGTTTCAAAGAAAAATCCGATACGTTAAGAACTCCGGAGCTTTGCATGCTGGAAAATAGCTCAGGTGAGGATGTCGTTTTTCAAGTTGTAGCCAATGGTTCGGAATTTGACTTTTTTGTGGGGTTTAGAGACAAACTCCGTAGAAGTCCTGAGTTAGTTCAACGATACAATGAGCTGAAAATGTCTTGTACAGGTTGGTCTCACGAAGAGTATCGTCGGAAAAAATCAGCTTTTATTGAGCGTGTGTTAGGACAGGCATAACAAACTGTTCAAGAGTGATTCGCAACGTGTGGCATTTTCACTATGCGTTGTGTTGAGTGTTTAAGGTGGTATGCGGTAGCTTCGGCATTGCGTTGCTCACACCTTAACAGGGCGTTATGAGTACCCCCAGAATTACAGGCAAGGAGCCTAATTTGTTCAAGCTTTACTACTATCCAAACAGCGCGAGTTTGGCTCCACACTTTCTATTGCAGCATGTGAAAGCTGACTTTGAATTGTTGTTGGTAGACAAGAAGGCTCAATCCCACAAAAAGAAAGACTATCTCAGATTGAACCCTGCGGGTCGTATTCCAACTCTGATTGTCGATGGGCAGGCGGTTTTTGAAAGTGTTGCGATCTGTATTCATATTTGTGAATTACACCCTGAATCAGGGTTAATGCCAGCATTGGGTGATGCAAAGCGTCCTTTATTCTTTCAATGGCTAGCATTTCTTAACAATACGCTACAGTCAGAATTAATGATTCGCTATTACCCAAAGCGTCACACAACTAGTGAACTAGGGGCTTCAGATATAGTCTCGGCTCAAAACTCTCGCATTATGGAAGTTTTACCCATTCTTGATGAGCAACTTAAGCAACATGAATACTTAATCGGAAATGAGTTAACTGCATGCGATTACTTTCTGTTCATGTTGGCTGGGTGGCTACCAGAAGAGGCGCATGTGGAGAGTTATCAGCACTTATCGGATTATCTGAAACGTCTCTGTCGTAATCCAGTAATAAGAGCCGTTTGTGATTTTGAGGGGATTGATCTTACACCCTTTGAGTCATACTCATAACAAATTGTTCAAGAGTGATTCGGCACGCGTGGCATTTTTACTATGCGTTGGTTTTAGTGGTTAAGGTGTTATGCGTCAGCTTCGGTATTGCGTGCCTCACACCTTAACAAGGCGTTATGCGTAATTGATGGAGTACAGAATATTAGATGGAAGTTGTAGAAGCGGATAAATCGGATTTAGTTTCATTCTTTGCGTATCTTGAACATCAGCTGTCTGAAAATGGTAATGGCGAAGTTCCTCTTTTTCAGCCAATGTCCAGAGAGCAAAGTGAAGTTCCAGAAGCAACAAAAGAAAAGTTTATCCAAGGTTTTTCCCATGAGTTTGGCGATGTAGGTTGGAGAAAGCTGTGGGTTGTAAAAGACACGTATGGAAGTATCAAAGGTCATATTGATCTTCGCCACTACAATGATGAAAGCCGTTCTCATCGAGTTCTACTCGGTATGGGTGTACATGTTTCTTGTAGGAAGCAAGGTATTGGTCAAAGACTCATTGATGCTGTGATAAGTTTCTGCCAAGAAAAAGCTGAAATTGACTGGCTGGATCTTTGTGTATTATCAGAGAATTTTCCAGCAAAGAACCTCTACTTAAAATCAGGGTTCAATGTTGTTGGAGAGTTCAACGATCAATATCGAATCGATGGTTTGTCAGTCTCGGAAACAGCAATGACAAAGTGCGTCAAAAATTACGCATAACAAACTGTTCAAGAGTGATTCGCAACGCATGGCATTTTCACTATGCGTTGGTTTTAGTGTTTAAGGTGGTATGCGGCGGCTTTGGTATTGCGTTGCTCACACCTTAACAGGGCGTTAGCATTCGACAGGAGATAACATGTACATTTTGGTAGTAAGTTCGAGCTTGGATCCAAATAGTCGAAGTCGTCAAATCGCTAAGCTATGTATTGACGAACTACAATCGTTGGATAGACAAGTTAAATTTGTTGATTTGGCGGAACTTGATGTGCCAAATTTTGACAACGACAAAATATATCATACGGAACAATATAAGGCGTTACATAAGTTGACGTCTGAGGCGAGTGGTATTGTTTTATGCAGCCCAATTTATAACTGGGGATGTTGTTCTGAATTAAAGAAATACATTGAATATGTTGGGTCTACACCTCCTGATGGTAGCTTAACTGGCGCACTCTTCGATAAAGTGGTGACGTTTGTAACCTCAGCGGGGCTACCTCATAGTTACATGGCTGATTCTGCGCTCTCGACGTCACTAAGCATTGATTTCAAGTGTGTTATCAATCCTTACAACTTGTATGTTCATAATCGTCACTGGGTCAATGATACCCTTTCGGATGAAAGGCTACCCAGGCTTGAAAAATCTATGAAAGTAATGGATGAGCTCTGTAGTTTATTGAGTGCTAGAACATATAAGTCTGGGTGGGAACTGTAATGCTAACAAGGCATTTAAGAGTGATTCGAAACGCTTGGCATTTTCGCTTCGCTCAAATATAGCCAAGCGCAGCTCACACCTTAATGCGGCGTTAGGTATAAGCTATATGGTTAAACACAGTGGAGTGTGAAGGTTGAAAATGAGGAGTTCGATTATTAAGATGAACGAGAAAGCTTACAGCCACTTCAGTTGGTTCAAACTGATGTTCTTAATTATAGCTTTAGTTCTGATATTATTGAATAGTATAATTGTATTCACAAAGATTGATTCGGAAGGATTTTTTAATCGATTTCTATTTTATTTTTCGGCTCTTGATCTTGTGATAATCGCATGTGTTGTGTTTAAAGTCCGAGCTGCAGTTGAGGCCTTGTGTATTAGTACGACAACTCAAATTGTTTTATATATTTTTTGCTTATCTACTAAGATACTCTTTGAGGTTTTAAATATAACAGTGCCAATGGTTGTAACGCACATAATGTCGTTGTTACATAATTGGTTTGATATACTTGTTGTAGCGCTGTTGGCTTTTGAATATGATAAAATTTCAATTTTCTATCAGTCACTAGTGAATTCCTTTCCAAGTGGGGAATTTTCTATAAATAGTACTGATAACTTTCCCCCTGAAATAAATGTGCTAAAGAGTTGTTTAATTTTAGTTGCTGATCTTAGTATTATGTTTTTCCTAAAAAATAGGTCTTACAAAGGTCAATATACCTAACAAGAGACTGTGGTTTCAAGATACTTTTTCTAATTTGAACGAAATGGTTTAGATCAGCACGTCTAAAACATTTCTGTCCAAAGACGTGTTGACGCCGTTCTCGGCAAACACGTCTTTTGCCCTGTTTCCGTTTAGAGAAAAAACGGACTCACATTCTTTTAATGTGTCACTTCCCTATTATTCCAGAGATCGGCGCTGTGATCTTGGCATGTCCTAAGTTAACTTTTGCACCTTGCACAAGACCTGAGTACTCTTTAATACCAGCAACAGATGTAAGATATCCCCTTTGTGAGCAACACTACCCTCTTCAAAGTATCTCTTCCTAATAATACCATCAACTTGAGAGCGGACATCCACTTTACGATGTGAAAAAGTGCGTCCTGAAACTTCGTCATATAACATTAATGGCCTTGTCTGAACAATAACCGTATCAACCGAAGCCACTTTTTTAACCTCTAAAGCAAGAGCTGGGAAATTTATTAGTGTCGATAAAATTAATACATAAGAAAATGAAAAAAATTCTTTTTAGATATAGAAAAATACATAGTTAGATATTATTTAGATAAATTAAGTTAGGAGTAAATTCTTCTGCCGAAAAGACGACTGAGCTGATGCCTCTTTTATTATATTTTTGACATCTTTGTCATGCATCACAAGCAAATAGATTGACGCTAGCATAGTGATAAGCTCTGTTGTGGGCGCGATTAACCAAACGCCATCCATACCAAATAGTGACGGTAACACAATAACACAAGGCATTAAGACAACAAGGCTTCTCAATGATGCGATGAAAGACGACTGTTTGGCTTTGCCGCTGGCAGTAAAGTAACTGGTGCTTGTCATATTGAATCCGAGAAACAGAAAAGCTAATGCACAAATGGGTAAACCTTTTGAAATCAGCGCATTCACATCACTATTATCGACAAAAAATTGCCCGTAATCTTGATGAAATATGGATAACAACAGCCACAGGGCAGCGCCAAGCATCACTACATACAGTATGGTGGTATTACGAAGCTTCTTAGCCAGTTCGAAACGTTTTGCGCCCACATAGAAGCCAATTAAAGGTCCAACACCTTGATTAAATCCACTCACTATCATGGAGAAAATCATCGAGGTGTAGCTGACCACCGTCATGGCTGCAACGCCTGTCACCCCGCTTACTTTAATGATGGCGGCATTCAGTGCTGCGATGGTAAAGCAAAGAGATATTTGAGCGATAAACTCAGAGCTACCATTTTTGAGCATATTGGCGCAAAAGACACGCTGTAAATCAAAGCGAGCGAAGCCGAAATGCTTTGATTTAAACTTAAAGTAGGCGAGGCCAAAACACTGACAAAGCAGCACTGCAATGATGGAGGCAATAGCAATACCGGCTATCCCAGCGTTAAACACCGCAACAAACAAATAGTTTAAAATAACATTGAGTAGCAGAGATAAAAGCGAGAGTTTGAAGGCTAAAATGGGTTTGCCTTCTGCTCGCGCAAAAATGCCATAAATGACATTAAGAATTGAAAAGGGATAGGCAAAAACCATCCAAAAATAGTAGTTAAGGAATTCAGTTTTGACGGTGTTATCGACGTCGAACAAATGGCTAAGCGGCTCTAGAAAAAAAGAAAAACACAAACTTAATCCTGCTAATGAGATAAGAACACTCGCAAGGGTTTGATTAAAGCCGTTGTTTGCCTGTTCAAATTCTTGACTGCCAAGGGCACGAATACTTTGGATGGCACCGCCCACTCCCGTCATTAAGCCAACACCAAGAAAAATATACAGAATAGGTAAACCTAAATTAACCGCTGCAAGTGCGGATTTACCGAGATAACTACCGATAAAAAAGCCGTCTACGATACTGACCATGGACATAATAATCATGGCCGCAATGGCAGGAATGGCTGACTTTAAAATGGAAGAAGGTATCCGTTTTTCGATAATGTCCAAGTTCATATTTACAGCCCTAATTTTTGAACGTTTTTTATTTCATTAAGCATATAATGCAGTATGTTATGCGACCAGCTTTTGGCGCATAGTTGAGTTACCTTAGATATGCTTTTTCTCTTTGATTTCGATTGTCGATATATTAATAAGAGCGAAACAAAAATACCTAACCGATATTGCTGTTTTCTTCCACAGAAGAAACCAATTAAACCCCATGAGATATCGTCGACAAGGCATTGCTTTAACAATAAGGGGTAACCTGAAAGGGTATAGTTCCTAATGGTTTTATAATTCAGAAGAATCGATAACAAGCTTTTGTCCAAAACCTCCACAGGTTGAATTTTTACCCATGGCATTTTCTAACTCGAAAATGCCTCATTCCTTCTCAGCGCTAAAGTCTAACCACAATCTGAAATTGTAAGTTTGCCTTATCTATAGTCATCAGAAAGAGTGGCGACGTAAGCTTTTTAAAAATTATGCGTCATCTTGCAATCTAATGTTCAACACACCTCACTAACCTATTGATTTTAAATTGAACTGCGTTTACAAAGATTGCATGATAGGAGTATGAAAAACGGCTGAAAGCCGTATAGAAAGCGTTATGCCTTTTGGGAGCAAATATGCAGTTTTACAAAGCAGATGAATATCAGGCATCTTGTGAAAGCCTATATCGTAAGTATGCACTTGAGATAGCTGCTTTACTTCCAGATGCATCTATTGAGCACATTGGATCTTCCTCTATCCCTAATGCCGTATCTAAGTGTGACCTAGACATACTTGTTGGCGTCAACGGCAAGGAACTAGAGAACGCAGTAAAGTTACTTTCTACTCTAGGCTTCAACGAAAAATCCGATACGTTAAGAACTCCAGAGCTTTGCATGCTGGAAAATAGTTCAGGTGAGGATGTCGCTTTTCAAGTTGTAGCTACTGGTTCGGAGTTTGAGTTTTTTGTGGGGTTTAGAGACAAACTCCGTAAAAGTCCTGAGTTAGTTCAACGATACAATGAGCTGAAAATGTCTTGTACAGGTTGGTCTCAAGAAGAGTATCGTAGGGAGAAATCAGCTTTTATTGAGCACGTGTTAGGACAGGCATAACAAACTGTTTAAGAGTGATTCGCAACGCGTGGCATTTTCAACATGCGTCGCGTTTAGTGTTTAAGGTAGTATGCGGCAGCATGGTATTGCATTGCTCACACCTTAACAGGGCGTTATGCTTTTCGGGAGGGTATATGGAAGTATCGCTGTACAGCGCAAAGGGATCGAATAGCGCTGAAAGGGTGGAGTGGGTCCTCAATTTTAAGGGGATAGATTACGAAAGAATTGAGATTAGCTCTGACGAACTAGCGACGACATACCTAGATATAAATCCGTTTGGCTATGTCCCATCTCTTCGCGTCGATGGTTCGATATTTTCTGAATCAATGGCAATTGTTGAGTATTTGGAAGAACGCTTTCCTTATCCAGGCTTGTTTGGCAAAAGCCTTAATGAAAAAACACTCATCCGTAGAGTTTGTGAATACGTAAACTCTAGTATTCACTCTCCCCAAAACAGGACTGTATTAAGGTTCATGCGCCCAGAGCTAGATGAGACGTCAAAGCGTGAACTTCGTGGAGTTTGGATTATGCGGTGCCTAGAAAAGTTAAGTGCGTCGATCTGTCGAGAGTCAGGGTTTGCAGTAGGCAAGGACTTCAGCGTAGCCGACATATTTGTGGCTTCAATCTACAAAAAAGCGTTGCAACATGGTTGTACTAGAAACAGCTTTTACGACAAGCATTTGATGTACATAAGGGCAAATGACCGTGTCGTGGTTTCAGAACCACAAGCATAACAAACAATTTAAGAGTGATTCTGCACGCGTGGCATTTTCACCATGCGTTGGTTTAAGCGATTAAGGTGGTATGCGGTGGCATTGGTATTGCGTGCCTCACACCTTAATTGGGCGTTATATGTTTGAGGATATCTTATGTTCTGGAATAAAAGAAAGTCTCGTCTTGAAGGTTTAGTTATAAAGAGATCGTCTGATGTAGACCTAGTTGAGCAACTCGAAAAGGATATTGAGCTGTATGTTTCAGAAACCAACGACTCAACAGAGCAAGCACTGGAACGCATCTATTCAATTATGTTTTATCAAGACCTCAGTTACGAAGAAGCCGTAAAAACTCGTGAAGGCAGAGAAGTGATGTACCAATTGCTTCTACATCGCCAATGGATTGGATTTCAGCTTGAATTATTAAGAACTGAAAAGGCTAGATCTCTTGGTGTTGCTAAAGCAGGGTATAAGGATTCCAACGATAACGTTGTTATGAACCGCCAAATGAGCCTTTTATTAGATCAGTTTGTTAGCGAAACCTCAGAGTTTTTTAAAGCCGAGCTGAAAGAGTTCGACGCAGAATAAACATATAACAAAGCGTTTAAGGCAGATTCACAACGCATGGCATTTGCAGTTTAAATTAGCTTTTGTGTTTACGGCACAATGGGTTAGGTTGGGTGGTAGCGTTGCTCACTACTTAACGCGGCGTTATACCTTATCGGAGGAAATTACATGGAGTTAGTTGTACCATCGCAAGAGTTTAAGTCTGCGTTTGAACGGTTCTATGAGGACTTTGCTCAAAACGATGTTGAAAATGCAGAGTATTACCTTGAAGGTAAAGTTGATTTTTCCAAATATGTTCAGCGCTTGGGTGACGAAGCTACGGGTATAAACTTACGTGACGGTTATGTACCATGTAGTCATTTCTGGCTGATAGATAGTACAAGGTCTATTCTCGGAGCTATTCGGGTTCGCCATAATATCGACAATGATTTCCTCTCTTTAGAAGGTGGGCATATTGGTTACGATATAGCCCCCTCATATCGTAGGAAGGGTAACGGTAAGTTAATGCTGAAGTTGGCGCTTTCGAAAGCTTCCGCTCTTGGCATCGAGCGAGCACTGCTGACTGCTGATGAAGATAACTTTGCATCGCGTGGTGTTATCGAAGCTAACGGTGGTGAGTTTGAAAAAATCGTTATAGGTAAGGTGTTTCCAAATCCTTTGGCTAGGTATTGGGTCAGCTGTAAGTAACGGTATAACAATCTGTTTAAGAGTGATTCGCAACGCGTGGCATTTTTACTATGCGTTGCGTATGGTGTTTAAGGTGGTATGCGGCAACATCGGTATTGCGTTGCTCACACCTTAACAGGGCGTTAGGAATATTAGGAGACTACGTGGAATTAAATGGTTTTTTGACGTGTAACTTTAGACCTAGAGATTATAGCGGGAATGACTCTGATATTTGTGATTTAGATATTTATGCTATAACTCAGATCTCAAACCTATATTCGAACAATCTAGTTCATGGTTCTGATAAGTACTATAAAATTGACATCGATTGGAATAAATTGGTTGATGCAGTTTCAAAAAGTTATGATCTTAATAGTGAGTATTACGCAATTATAGAAGGGCAAAGGCATAAAATCCTTGCTCAATTTAGCATTGATACTAATGAAGCCAGTGCTTAGGGTAAAGTTGAGTTGCCAGTCACTTTACATTTGTCTGACATTAATGAGCTTAGTGATGCTTTTGAAGCTTCAAAAAAATTACTAATGGACATTTTTTTGGTGGCTAACATCAGCATGCCGGGTGTGCTTGATTTATATAATTCTACATTGGCAATAGAACATGCTGAGTATAGATTTAATTTGTCACATTTCTACTTCTCCCAATCTCTTAACTCAACAGTTGAAGGGCCTATAGCACTGTCAACAACGTTGGAAGTCGCAACAGTAAAGAGTTGGTTTGATAATTTGAATATCGGCTCAAAGCTAGAATCTGAACATTCAATTGAAAGAGCTATTTTCTCCTTGTTGCATATATGCCACCTTGATGCTGATGTAAGTATGGTATCGTGGGTTTTTCATGCTTTAGAAGCTATTTACGGAACTAAATCTGGTCGGGGGTTCAACGATATCGCATCTAAGGCAATATTTTTGCTAGATATTCCTGTAAATAAGCAAAAGCGTTTTAAAGCTGATTTACGTAAGCTCAATGACCTACGAAGCTCATTTATACATGGAGGATACAAGGTAGTTCATCCATTAAACAAAGAATATGATTTAGCGGTCCATGAATTGCTGGAATTTGGTGTACTTATCATTATCAATAGTATCCAGATATTAGCTTATAAAAAGTGGGTTGAGCTTAGCGTACAGGAAGTGTTTGTTGGTGTTCCTCAAACATATTCCTAACAAACTGTTTAAGAGTGATTCGCAACGCGTGGCATTTTTACTATGCGTTGCGCTTAGTGTTTAAGGTGGTATGCGGATGCTTTGGTATTGCGTTGCTCACACCTTAACAGGGCGTTATATGCATGGAGGCATCCAGTGATTAAAACGGAACGTTTGGAGCTTAGAAAGTTTGCTCAGCAAGACCGTAGTGAAGTAATAAAATTACTAGGAAATGCTGATTTTATGGCGTTTTCTCCAACTGGCGCAATGACACATGACCAAGCAGATACGCGTTTTGAAGAGCTTGTTAGTGCATTTCAAAACAAAGGTATCGGAAAGTTTTGTGTTGTGGAACGTACGACTGGCGAGCTAGTAGGTTATTGTGGAATAGAATCATTTAACTATAAAGGCGAAAGCGTAGTCGAACTTGGATATCGGCTAAAGGTTTCAGCTCGAGGTAAAGGGTACGCATTCGAAGCAAGTTCTGCTGTCCTCTCTTTTGCCCGTCAAATGGGTTATACGAAAGTTCTTGCTTTAACTGAACCTGAAAACATACCTTCTCAGCACATACTTCTTAAACTTGGGTTCAAGGAGTGTGGTGAAGGTTACTATCAAAATATGCCAGTTCAGTACTTCGAAAAATGCATATAACAAACTGTTCAAGAGGGATTCGCAACGCGTGGCATTTTCACTATGCGTTGGTTTTAGTGTTTAAGGTGGTATACGGCAGCATCGGTATTGCGTTGCTCACCCCTTAACAGGGCGTTAGCCCTAAGGATAAAAATGCATAAAATTTACGAAAATATTTACATAGGGAAGTTTATATTCTTATTAGGGGTTGTGTCTGAAAGACAACGCTTGAGCTCATCTGAAGAATCTAATATTTCCATAGACCTATATCAGCAGACCCCAGCAGATCCGAAAATTGGGGATTTCTTTTCATCCTTAAATGGTCGAAATTTGATTATCGAATTCAAGAAGGATGATCAGAGCCTCGATAGTAAAGAGCTAGAAAAACAAAGTTCACTCCTAGATGCTTTAACCAAGAAAGGTGATATTGAGCTTCAAAAAATATCATATTACTCTCATTTTTTAGGCGTCGGGGTTAATGATGGCGGCAACAATGCAGATATCGAATTTCAGTCTTATTTGCCATATCAGGATTTTGAACATACATCATTTTCAATGAAGGGATTTATTGATAGTTATTGCAAAGGTGAAAACGTCAACTTTTTAACAAAAGAAAATAGAGCTATACAATCAAGAATTGGCAGTGATAGTAAGCGCTTCGGAGAGTATCTAGAACTTCTTGCATCGTTATATAAAGGTGGTCGTTCTTCAAGCACAGGTGGGCTAATCGTTAATATATCGGAAAACGGTAGAATAAATTGTCTTTCGGTTCCTGATGTGCAAAACCTTATTATAAAACTTAGTGAGCTAAATAGGAACATTGAGCGTGCTAGTCCTGCTCCAACATTAACTCCTAAAAACGAAATGACCAGTGTATTTAAACCTCGAGGAATGGGCTAACAAGCTGTTTAAGAGCGATTCGCAACGCTTGGCATTTTTGCTATGCGTTGCGTTTAGTGTTTAAGGTAGTATGCGGGAGCTTTGGTATTGCGTTACTCACACCTTAACAGGGCGTTAGTCGCCAGAAAAAGCTAGCAATCAAAATCATGTTTCTAAGCTCAAAATTTGGCTGCTGATTGTTCGGTTCACAGGTTCATCGTCGTTGGTCAAAACTAAGTTTCAACTGTTTCAAGTCCAAAGTTTTGTAACTGTCCTAGCTGTTGTTACGTTCTCTGATGCTGACAGAGCAGGGCAATCGAAAGTCTGTTTTCGGTTGCAACTCAGCTCTTTGAGTTTATTGGGTACAAAAGCAGATTTACTCGCTGAAATGACTTTTTCTCTGATGTGGTAAGTTCCACGTGGTTTCAGTGGCTTTGTTGAAAGTTCGCACTGTGAGATTGGTTTTCCAAAAGCGCTTTTTGGTGTTGTCAGTCCGTTTTCTGCGGCGTTGTTTGTTCTAAGTGGTTTCATTGACTAGCCGCTTTGAGACTACGCCTGACTTAAATGCATCAAAGCACATAAAGTTTGTTGTTCGCAAAGTTTAGTTCGGCTTAAAATTGTCGCTCGGTGCCTCGCGACTAACAAACTGCTCAAGAGGGATTCGCAACGCGTGGCACTTTTACTATGCGTTGAATTTAGTGATTAAGGTGGTATGCAGCGGCTTAGGTATTGCGTTGCTCACCCCTTAGCAGGGCGTTATACGCAATGAGGAAATAAGGAATATTCCTGTGAAAGCTGAAGAAAGAAAACTGTTCAAAGAAATCGCTTCTATATTATGGAATGACTGGGACCCAATCGGTGTAAACGACGGAGAGAACGAGTGGGATGATGAGTACGACAGTTATGTGCCTCATATATTTCGATTAACGTTAGAGGGTAACGACGCATCGAGGATCGCTCAATCTCTTTCATCTTCTATTGAACAAAATATGGGCTTATCTGCATTAGTACAGCATGACTTGAAAGTCGCACGAAAAATAGTGGAAGCAAAAGTGCGCATATTTGGCTAGCGTATAACAAAGCGTTCAAGACGGATTCACAACGCTCGGCAATTTTGGTTTGATTCGGCGTTAGTGGTTACGGCACAATGGTTTAGGCGTGTTGGTCTGCGTTGCTCACCACTTAACGCGGCGTTATGTAGCCGCGAGAGGGCGGTAAGTTAAAAGGATTTATATATGTTAAATATTCGCCATGCTTGCATTGAAGATATCAGTGTTATCAAGAAACTACAGTTTCAGCTTTATGAGTATCATCAAGCAAATTTACCTGACGACTTTTTATCACCGGAAGAAATTGAACAAAAAATAGACCTACACAAGATAATAGAAAGTGAAAGCTCAATTTTTCTAGTAGCCGAAATCAATGGTCAGTTAGTAGGTTTGGTTTTTGGTGAGCTATGGGTCCGTAAGTCTTGGACACTCAAACAGCGAAAAATCGCAAGCATTGAACAAATAGTAGTGGATTCATGTTTTAGAGACCAAGGCGTTGGACTGGCGCTAATAGAGGCATTTGAGGAAAGGGCTATTTCTAACGGCGGGGAAGAGCTGTGGTTAGAAGTATACTCTTTCAATGAATCAGCTCTAGCTTTGTATCGCAAAGTTGGTATTGCGCCCAAAATCCAACTGGGACAGAAAGCGCTAGCCTGAAAGTCGGCTACATAACAAATTGTTCAAGAGTGATTCAGCACGCGTGGCATTTTTACTATGCGTTAGTTTTAGTGGTTAAGGTGCTATGCGGAGGCTTCGGTATTGCGTGCCTCACACCTTAACAAGGCGTTATAAGCACTTAGCAAGTCATACATAAGGATATCAATGGAAGAACTTCAAGGAGGGCGAGAGGGGCAAATTTTTCGCTCTGAAAATCGCGTTTACCGACCTCGTGGCAAGTGGTCTGAAACAGTGCATTGTTTACTCTCGTATATTGCCAAAAATGGATTTCATGCGGCTCCTAAGCCTTTCGGCTTTGATGATAAGGGCAACGAGGTCTTATCTTTTGTCGATGGTGAGGTCTTTAATTACCCGCTTAAAGGCAATATTGCTACAGAAGAAGCGCTGACTTCAGCAGCTAGTTTGCTTCGTTCATATCATGATGCGTCTAGTTCGTTCTTGTCACAACACTCAAATGACACATTAGAATGGATGCTCCCCGTTCGTGAGCCAATAGAAGTTATCTGTCACGGTGACTATGCACCATATAACGTGTCTCTGCACGGTTCAAAGGCGGTTGGTATTATTGACTTTGATACTGCACATCCAGCGCCTAGAGTTTGGGATGTTGCTTATGCTCTCTATTGTTGGGCTCCGTTTAAGACTCACAAGTACGATGCAATGGGTGATTTATCATCACAGTCATTACGAGCGAAACAGTTCTGTGATGCTTACGGTTTACCCGAAATAGAGCGTCAGAGTATAGTGCAAACAATGATAGATAGAGTTCAGGCTTTAGTTGACCATATGCACAGTGAAGCTCGTAATGGAAATCAAGCATTTATCTCTAATATCAATGATGGCCATCATCTCGCATATCTAGCAGATATCGAGTATCTGCAAAGTAACGGGCGGTACATCACAGAAGCTTTAATGGGCAAAAAGTGCTTATAACAAAGCATTTAAGAGTGATTCGCAACGCTTGGCAGTTTCGCTTCGCTCAAGTATAGCCAAACGTCGCTCACACCTTAATGCGGCGTTAGCAGTACAGGAGTAACATGGCTAAGCAAATATGGGAAATAACTCCCCAAGATATACAAGATCATGCTGTATGGCAGTTTCCCTCATGGAAAGATGATAGTCATGATGAGACTGTCATTTGTCAAGCTAGCCAAGATGATGCACTAGATCCCAACTCTAACATCATTGTCAGGGCGAAATTCTTCGATGCGAATGGTAATGAGTTTATTGGTTTTATTCATTACGGATTAGCTGAAGTCGAATATTCTCAACCCAATATGTTCGTAAATGGCAAAACCGTAGGCTTTTGGTTTGGCATTACGAAGCCCAATCATAACGACATGATAAGACTAAACTTCCCTATAGTGATAACGTCAGAGTCAGTTTTTGGTTTAGAGCAGATTACAGTCACTGTCGAAGGTTATAGTTATGTCAATGAAGCATCGGCTACTTGCGTAATGTCCTGCTAACAAATTGTTTAAGAGTGATTCGGCACGCGTGGCATTTTTACCATGCTTCAGGTTTAGTGGTTAAGGTGGTATGCGGAAGCTTCGGTATTGCGTGCCTCACACCTTAACAAGGCGTTAGTTGTAGGAAGAAGTATGAAGTATCCAGTTCCATTAGGTAAAGGTAGTAGAGTTGCTGTTACAGCATTCTCCTCAGGTGTTCCAAGCTCGCTTCACAAGCGTTTGAACATTGTAATCGAAAACCTAAAAAAACAAGATTTTGAAGTAATTGAAGGCGAATGCTTACGTGAAAATACGAAACATGTGAGTGCTTGTGCTAAGCATCGGGCAGCGGAATTTATGCGATTTCTGTGTGATGATAGCATTAATGCGGTTGTACCTCCTTGGGGAGGTGAGTTTGCAATGGATATACTCCCGCTACTTGACTACGAGAAATTGCAAATCGTTAAGCCCAAATGGATTTTGGGGTATTCAGATGTAAGTACGGTTTCTACGGCTTTAATGACAAAACTCGGTTGGGTAACGGTTCATTGCTCGAACCTAATGGATCTCCATCCTAATGAGCCTGATTGGCTCACATCTAGTACCTTGAATTGGTTAACAAAGGATGAAGGTTCATCTTTTGAACAGCATTCATCGAAGTACTATCAAATAGATGGTACTTCATTTTCAGATGATCCTAACTTTACTTTAAATACAACAGAGCCGACAGTCTGGAAGGTATCGGGAAATAAAGAGATTGTATTCAGTGGTCGCCTTGTTGGGGGCTGTTTTGACACCATGATGCACTTAATTGGCACTGAATATTTTGATATTCATCTTTTGCACAAAAGATTCAAAAACGATGGTCTCATCCTCTATTTAGAAAACGTAGAAATGTCTCCAACAGTTTTTAAGCGAGCACTTCAAAGCTTAAAATATAAAGGTGTATTTGAACTCTGCAATGGACTACTCATTGGCAGGAGTTCGGTACTAGATAAATGCGGCAAAGACATTACCATTGAAGAAGCGTTAACTGAAGTAACTAAGGACTTGGAGATTCCTGTTGTCTATGATGTTGATATTGGTCATTTACCGCCAAATATGACAATACTAAATGGCTCATATGCTGAGGTCGTTGTGAATGGTAACGCAGGTAAAATACGTCAAACGCTGAAATAAATAACTAACAAAGCATTTAAGAGTGATTCGCAACGCTTGGCAGTTTCGCTTCGCTCAAGTATAGCCAAGCGTCGCTCACACCTTAATGCGGCGTTAGGCGACATGAGATAAACGTTAGAGTAGTGATAGTATCTTGGCGTGAATCTAGCTTCAGTTTATAGAAAAGGAGTGGATTAATGAATGATAAAGCATTTGATAATTGGCAAAAATCTCGAAAGAAAGGGTGTTTAAATTGGCTTTTCAGAACAACTTTCGTCACAGCCATTTTGTACATGATTTTTAATGTTATTTTCCTTTATCCAACTTCTGATGCGGCAAGCATTACGATTTTCTTATCGGATAATGCTCTTAATTATTCAATTTACACGATCTGGATGTTTTTCGCATTTTGGGCTATCTGGCTATACAACGAATCTTCGTATGAGAAAGAAGTTAAACGTAGAAATGTCGCCTAACAAACTGTTCAAGAGGGATTCGCAACGCGTGGCATTTTCACTATGCGTTGGTGTCAGTGTTTAAGGTGGTATGCGGCGGCTTTTGTATTGCGTTGCTCACCCCTTAACAGGGCGTTATATCCTCACGCATTCAATTTTAAAGTAGATAGATGATAGAGAGAGCAAATGACGTTAATAAGTTTTGCTGACATGGAAGATAAGTTCAAAAAAGAAGTTTTAGAGCAGGAAGCTTCTTGGCACCCAGATGCAGAGTTAAGTACTTTTTCAATGGCTGCTGGGTATGCGATGGGACATGGTTATAAGCAAGGTAAGGCTTATATGTTTGCTATGGATTTAATGGACAAAGGTTTGGTATTCGATGACTAAAGAACAAGATTTGGTAAGTAAAGAGAAGTTTTTAGCATTAAAGAAGTCGTTTGTTGAAAATGTAGAAAGCAAAAGTGGTGGATTTGAGCCTCATGACAATTATTGCTGGAGGTCGGTGATAACAGGTTACGCACTAGCGAATGGTTTTTCACATGATGAGGCGTATCAATTTGCGCGCGAAATGTCTCTCTAAAAAAGGTTCTGGAAGCCAATTAAGAACGGATATAACAAATTGTTCAAGAGGGATTCGCAACGCGTGGCATTTTTACTATGCGTTGGTGTTAGTGATTAGGGTGGTATGCGGCAACTTCGGTATTGCGTTGCTCACCCCTTAACAAGGCGTTATGAGCTTCCAAGAATTAGAAGGAAAATATGGCAGTTTTAGAAATCCTAACGGCACCAGATCCAAGGCTTAAGGTCAAAGCGGAAAAGGTGCGAGATATTACGACGGTACAAACATTAATAGACGATATGTTGGAAACGCTGT
The DNA here is from genome assembly GCF_002163755.1 of Vibrio campbellii CAIM 519 = NBRC 15631 = ATCC 25920. Lineage (NCBI taxonomy): Bacteria > Pseudomonadati > Pseudomonadota > Gammaproteobacteria > Vibrionales > Vibrionaceae > Vibrio > Vibrio campbellii. The sequence goes on along the minus strand of NZ_CP015863.1, from coordinate 1,994,094 downwards.
ATGCGACTGACAATGGTATCGGTTTGGCGTCGACTCAAGTTGGTCGTAAAGAGGCTGTTGTTATTATCGACCTTTCAGAAAGTCGAGATGAACCGCTAATTTTAGTTAACCCAGAAGTGATTAGTGGCTCGGATAAAGCATTGGGTCAAGAGGGTTGTTTATCAGTTCCTGATTACTATGCAGACGTAGAGCGTTTTACTTCAGTTGTTGTATCTGCTTTAGATCGCGAAGGTAAGCCAATTACCATCGAAAGTGATGAGTTTCTAGCCATCGTAATGCAGCACGAAATAGATCATTTGTCGGGTAATCTGTTTATTGATTATCTTTCGCCACTTAAGCGTCAAATGGCTATGAAAAAGGTTAAAAAGTACGTTAATGCGCACTCTTAACCCCGCTCATAACAAGCAATTTAAGAGGGATTCACAACGCTTGGCATTTTTGGTTCTACTTCAAATTTAGTGTTTATGGCACAATGCTTTAGGTTTGGGTGGAAGCGTTGTTCACCCCTTAATTGGGCGTTATAAGCAAATGGAGAGTATATGAATCGAAGTGAGTTCTGGGTTCGTGAGTATAGAACAAATCGATATATGGAACACTTATCAATTGAGCTCCTATCTGACAGGTTGCGGTACTTGATCGAAAACCTAACAACGTTAGAAACCAATGGGAAAGTTGGACTAGGGAATGTATCTATCGAACCTTGGAAAAGTCTAATTGTTAAATTTACTCATGCTCAAGAAGAATTCAACTTGCGTAGGCTGTCGCCTCCAACTGACTTTCTTAAAGGTTGTGCCGTGCCAAATGCTATGGTCGACAAGTCGCAACGCCTAACTGATATTCATCGCATGGCACTACAAAAGAAACCTCACTTAATCAAGTTTGGTAAAAAGGAGTACTTGGGCAAAAATAGTATAAAAGTTTCATTAGCAAGTTCATTTATGGATCCGTCACTGAACGTAGCGCAAATGGATGACGAAATGAAAGCTATATTTCATGCTAACCCTAAAGGAATGACGATTACTACGGAATCTGGCGAGAAGGTTAAGCCAATCGGTACCGTCAACATTACTTATGAAACTAGCCGAGATTATTACGTATTTTGTAGTAGCGGAGCCTTTGACGTTCGAATGTTTAGTAACTTTGAAGCCGACAGTTGCTTATTTATTTACGACTCTCAACGTTTTGCCGATGAATTGGTTTCGAAGCTTCACGAGCATATTGAGTTTGATGATTATGCCTATCAAATGGTTGAATATGTAGATCCAGTAAAACCTGAAGGCAAGGGGAAAGATCCAATTATTGAATTTCATAAACACTTGAGATACCAGTATCAACAAGAGTACCGTCATGTGTTTGTTCCTAAAGAAGACTCTCGAACCCCAAAGGATATATTTTTATCAATGGATTCGGTAGCAGAGTATTCGGAGCTAATTTGCTTATAACAAAGCATTTAAGAGTGATTCCCAACGCTTGGCATTTTTCATTCCATCGTTGGGTTTTGTGTTTACGGTGGTATGGTTGAGTTTCGTGGTAGCGTTGCTCACACCTTAATGCGGCGTTATGTGCTAAGCGCTGAACTTGGATTAATACATATAAAAATCAAGGAGTAGTTGATGAAAATTCTCATTGTTGGTGGCAGTAAAGGTCTTGGTAAGTATCTAGCTTCGAACATTCATAATGCTGAAATATATATGATCGCCAGGACAGAGCAAAATGATGAACGAATTTCTAGCTTCAGTATTGATGTTAACCCAGAGAAAAAGCCAGACTACTCGTGCCTTAAGAGTGTTAAGTTCGACATAGTTGTGTACCTAGTTTCTATGTGGGGGGAATCATCGAATCTTACAACTGTAGAGTTAGCTGATTTTATGAACGTTGGCCCACTAGGCTATCTCAACTTAGTTAATGAGCTTCATTCACAAGAGTCACTAAGCGAGAAGTGCAGTATTGTCTCAATTGGTTCAACGGCAGAGCTATCTGATAGTACACAGTATCCAGCATTTACATTGAGCAAAAAGCTACTAAAAGATGTTTCAGGTCAGCTCCAAAATATACATCATTGTTATCGTTTTACTCATTTCACGATAGGTGGTATTGGTCAAGGCGAAGAGGAGCGCATAGAATATTTTAGCGTTTTGGAAATCATAAATACGTTAGTTAAAATGGATTCAAACACCTATATTTCAAGTATGCTCATAAAATCAAAGCTTGGCATGTAAAGTACGCACATAACAAAGCATTTAAGAGTGATTCCCAACGCTTGGCATTTTTCATTCCATCGTTGGGTTTTGTGTTTACGGTGGTATGGTTAGGTTTAGTGGTAGCGTTGCTCACACCTTAATGCGGCGTTATGTGTTCCGAACGGAGAGAGGAAATAATGACAAAGAGAACACTGGTTTTACTCTATCCGGGGGCTATTTCCTATGAAGTAATGTACGCGATTGAGTGTTTAGGAGCGTATGGGAAAGTTGATATCACCACCCCAGAGAATCATAATCATACCGATTCCTCAGGTCTAAGAATTTGCCCCACCGTTAACTTTGAGGACGTATGTATTACGGACTATCAAGCTCTTCTGATCCCTGGAGGAAATCCCGATTCAATAATGGGAAGCGACCAAATTGCTAGTTTCATCCAGAAAGCCCATGAATCATCACTAGTTATTGGTGGCATATGTGCGGGAGTATTAGTCTTAGCAAGAGCTGGCATTCTAAAGGGTGTCAAAATTACCCATAATTATACGGAAAAATACGCCCCAGAATCTTCGGTACAGCTCACTCGACCATATTGGGAGGGAGCGATCTATGAAGAGTCTTTAGTTCAAGTCGACAAGCGCATAGTGACAGCGATGCCCAATGGGTACGTTGATTTTGGGCTAGCGGTGGCTGAAGCACTAGAGTTGCTAGATCGTAAGCAAAAACAGTTTATTCTGAGCTATCACAAGCAAGGTGCTCATTAAACACATAACAAATTGTTCAAGAGTGATTCGGCACGCGTGGCATTTTTACTATGCGTTGGTTTTAGTGGTTAAGGTGGTATGCGGAGGCTTCGGTATTGCGTGCCTCACACCTTAACAAGGCGTTATAGTTCATCGAAAAATCTACTTGTGTATCAGTATTATAGGTGCGCCCAAAGCAAAATTTTTCTGTTAGCATGTGGTTGTTAATCATTGAAATATACGACATGTCTCGCGGAGGATTACGTATGAATTGTTATCAACGTTTAGGATGGGCTCGCCCTTACACCACTAGTTTTGATCAGGGACTTCAGTTTAAGGAATTGGAGTTGATACTCGTACAATTAGAGTCGGAACCGACATCAGTAAAAGACCCAAGTAGAGAAGCAATTCAAGCTATGTTGGCTTTGCGCAGTAACTGGACTCAAGAAACTAAACGAAAGTATGGAAGTTATATATAGATTTGAAAGCGATGCTACGGGAGCACTAAGTGAGCTGAGCTATAACAAATTGTTCAAGAGTGATTCGGCACGCGTGGCATTTTTACTATGCGTTAGGTTTGGTGGTTAAGGTGTTATGCGGAAGCTTAGGTATTGCGAGCCTCACACCTTAACAAGGCGTTAGCAGTCAAGGATGAATATGAAACAAAACTACCAAGTTCATGAAGACATGTATGTTGAAGCTCGCCAAGCTGGCTGGAAAGGTTGGGGTGGCAACGAGCGAATGTCTAAAGCAGTTTTAGTGGAGCGTTTTCTCGAGCTATTTAAACGACCTGTGCAAGGTAAACTGCTCGAATTAGGTTGCGGTGAAGGACATCATTGCAGAGCCTTCCAGAAGTTGGGCTTTGAGGTGACAGGTATAGATATTTCACCAACCGCAATCGAATGGGCAAAGGAAAAAGCCAGAGCAACAGGAGTCGAGGGTAATTATTATTTAGCGGACCTAACGGTAGCGTCTCTTGAACTTCCAGAACGTTATGATGTTGTTATTGACGGTAATTGCTTGCATTGCATTATCGGTGCAGATCGAGTCATATTCTTGAGTCATGTTTATCGTTCACTGTCTGAAAACGGGGTGTTTTTTGTCAGTAGCTTTTGCTCTAAAAATGAAATTAGCTATGAAACTTATAGAGATGGCAGTCCATATCGTCATGTTACCTCTGAAAATGATCTAGTTGTTGAACTAGAGAAAGCAGGGTTCCAAGTGCTTCATGTCAGTGTTTATGAGCGTGAAAGTTCAAACCACATAACGGTGTATGCGATAAAAGCATAATTTTGAGCAGAAAAAACTGCTAACAAATTGTTCAAGAGTGATTCGGCACGCGTGGCATTTTTACTATGCGTTGGTTTTAGTGGTTAAGGTGGTATGCGGAGGCTTCGGTATTGCGTGCCTCACACCTTAACAAGGCGTTATGTTTTAGGAGGGAATTGTCAGTATGAGCATAGAGCTAAGAAAAATTAACCATGATAATTTCTATGAAATCTGCCAGTTGAAAGTTGCTAAAAGTCAATTAAATCATGTTGATAGCAATGCTGTTTCATTGGCTGAAGCGAACTTTATGGATTTTCCTTGGTTTCGTGGCATCTATGCTGATGATAAGCCAATAGGTTTCATCTTGGTAAACGCAGACATTTCCGCAGATAAACTTTTCCTTTGGCGTTTCATGCTAGATCAGGCACAACAGTCAAAAGGTTATGGTCGTAGAGCTATCGAGTTGTTAAGTTCAGAGTTGCTTAACGAGTTTGGAGCATCGGCTCTTTATACAAGTGTTGTAGATGGCACTGGTGGTCCAAAAGGTTTCTACTTAAATTGTGGTTTTATTCCTACTGGAAACTTAGTCGCAGGTAGGGAAATAGAGTTGAGCAGAACTCTTGAGCCCCAAACATAACAAACTGTTCAAGAGGGATTCGCAACGCGTGGCATTTTCATTATGCGTTGGTTTTAGTGTTTAAGGCGGTATGCGGCGGCTCTTGTATTGCGTTGCTCACCCCTTAACAGGGCGTTATTTCCGCAACGGATCTCTCAGGCTGAATGTACGTGGTTGTAGCCTAAGAGTGAAAGTGGCGGGGTAATAGGGTTGAAAAGCGGCGAAAAGGGCGAATATTGGTCATTTCCATGCTAACCTTAAAGCGCTTTAAGCGCACCTTAATATGGCGCAGCAATTAAAGAGTGACGCTAAAGCGATTTAAGGTAGTGAGCTGCCAAATACTTCGGCTTCGATTTTTGCCTGCATACCGAAAATTTCTCGTCATATCAAAAGATTAGGCGTAAACATAGCCGACTTTAGTTGCGGAATAACAAGACGTTCAAGCCGATTCGAAACGCATTGGGGTTTTAGTGCCCAAATAGGCACGGATTTATCAGAGTTTATTTTAGGTTAGGGAGATCTGCGTCTCTCACACCTTAACTGCGCGTTATGCCTATAAGAGGGAATATGGATAGTAAATGGGAGTGCTTTGGGTGCGGGCATAGCAATGAACACTCATCATTAAAGTGTGAACAGTGCGGGTCTTTAGGCAAAGAGCTTGCAAACAAGCAGATGGCAAACCACCTGTTAGGGAATGACAAAGTGAAATCGAAGTTTGAATACTGCTGTGATAAATGTGGTTCAGAGTCATATGAGGTTGGTGAGTTAAGAGCCAGTGGTGGATTTTGGAGTACATTTTTCAATTACAACAAACACCGTTTTTATTTCTTATCATGCAGTAGCTGCGGTCACACTGAGTTTTACAAACGAGGTCTAGGTACTGGACAAAAAATACTAGATTTTCTAGGTGGTTAGCATAGGCATAACAAACTGTTTAAGAGTGATTCGCAACGCGTGGCATTTTTACTATGCTTTGGTTTTAGTGTTTAAGGTGGTATGCGGCAGCTTCGGTATTGCGTTGCTCACACCTTAACAGGGCGTTATACCGCAATCAATCATCTAACCTTTTCATGGCTTTACGGTAAACATCGCTACGTTCTCGTTTTCCGACTGCTAAGACGGTTACAATGATGACATCGTCTTCGACTTTGTAGACGAGACGGTAGCCCGACTGACGCAACTTAATTTTATACATGTTGTCAGCTCCAGAAAGTTTTGACGCTGGAACATGTGGATTATCTAAGCGCTCGATTAGCTTTTTCTTAAATTGTTGTTGCAGAGTAGAGCCAAGCTTTTTCCACTCTTTGAGTGCGCTCTTTTTAAAGTCGAGTTTATAGGTCATCAATATTTACCGAAATGCTCTCTTCAGATTCACGCTCTTTAGCGATAGCTAGTAGTTCAAGATCTTCGAGTCTGTCCATCATCATTTCGTACGCTTCGGCAGGTACGCAATAAAATGCTGGCTCATTTCGGTTTAATACAGCAACAGGTTCGCCATAAGCACTAGTTGCAACTTTCATAGGGTTAGCTTTCAACTCGGTAATGCTTGCAGCAACATCAGCTAAAATTCTAGTGGTCATATAATCGGTCTCTTAAGTGGTCTTTATGTTGGTCATTTTAGCCTCGACAAAGCGGTATAACAAGTTGCTTAAGAGTGATTCGCAACGCGTGGCATTTTTACTATGCGTCGGTTTATGTGTTTAAGGTATTATGCGGAGGCTAAGGTATTGCGTTGCTCACACCTTAGCAAGGCGTTATATGCTCTAGAGGAAATGGATAATTCGATGATCGAGACTGAAAGACTAATACTTAGCCCTGTAACCCCAGAAGATCTTGATATTTATAAGAAGCTTTTGACTTGCGCTGAAACAACAAGATATTTACCGGGTGGAAAGCCTTTTAGCTTGTAGTATATTCAGAATTACGTACCAAGCAAAGTGGCTCACTGTTCGAAAGGCTATGGCACTTTCATTGTTGCGCTAAAAAGTAAGCCATCTCAAAAAATCGGTTATGCTGGCGTCGAGTTAGTTCCTGACTCGAATTTTTCAGATATTAGGTATGCATTACTACCTCAATATCAAGGTAAAGGGTACGCGTTTGAAGCTTCGAAGGCTGTGTTAAATTTCACCTTGGAATCGAGTTTGGTGTCTGAGGTTTATGGTGTAGCGGTAAAAGAAAAATTTGGCATCAGAAAAACTACTCCGTAAGCTTGGTATGCAAGAATCCGCAGAGCGTTTATACGATAGTGATGACTTGGTTACTCTCTCGACTCAAACACGCATATAACAAACTGTTCAAGAGGGATTCGCAACGCGTGGCATTTTCACTATGCGTTGCGTTTAGTGTTTAAGGTGGTATGCGGCAGCTTCGGTATTGCGTTGCTCACCCCTTAACAGGGCGTTATATTTCTTTTTAGTTCAGTACGTTATAATGTTAAAACTCAAGTCGAAAGCCGAAACGTGAATACGTCTCTCAGTGGTGGTCTCCTGAGACTGATGATGGCAGCCTCGATTTACTTTGCGTCAAATCCACCTGTTTTTGTGGTGCAGTTTCTCTTAGCGGAAATTGTGGGGTTTTTAACTAGTCAGACTAAGGAGGGAGAGCTTATGGGTATGAAAATTATCAACAAAATTAGTAGTAAATTTAAGCAACTTTCAAAATGTGTTGCCATGTTTTGGGAGAACCACCGCTCTTTTAAGTTTAGCTTACTGATGATCTGGTGAAACTCCGTTGAAAAGAGCAAATTAGTAGGTGCGCATAGCCCAAATCACCTATAGCGCACTGAAATATAACAAACAATTTAAGAGTGATTCAGCACGCATGGCATTTTTGGTTTGGGGTGAATTTAGTGTTTACGGTGGTCTAGTTAAGTGTCGTGGTCGCGTGCTTCACACCTTAATTGGGCGTTATGTGTATTTAGAAGAACAAGGAAAGTTCACATGAAGAATATTGCGATGGGCGTGGTCGTAAGAGATGGAAAGGTTCTTATCCAAAAGCGCTTCAGACGAGGGCAAGGAATGGTATTTGAATTCCCAGGCGGTTCTATTGACCCTGGTGAGTCAGGTAATCAAGCAGCAGTTAGAGAGCTGTGGGAAGAAACGGGACTGCAAGGTTTAAAGCGACTCGGTAGTCATCAAGCTAAAAATGATTTTGGTGGTGAAATTCATTATGTTGTTTTACGTGCGGGTAATGATACTGAGCCTCAGATGATTGATGAAGTTAGGCAGCAAACTTTCTTTTGGCTTGAGCCAAGTGCTATTCCACTTGGTGATTTTTATCGAGCTGATATCGAATTTATAGAGAATCACTTAAACCAATACACTTAGTATCAAGTTTGAAGTGCGACACTTTCTACAGATGCGCATGAATATACTCCGTTGGTGTCCTATACCCAAGTCTTTTGCGTGGGCGCGTATTTAATTTGTGTGCAATTTCATTGCAGAGCTTCTGTGTCACGTGTGACATAGAAGTTCGTTTTGGTAAGTATTGTCGTATTAAGCCATTAGTGTTCTCATTAGTGCCTCGTTCCCATGAGTGGTATGGGTTTGCAAAATAAAACATACAGTTATGATGTTTTTCTAGTTGTGCATAACCATGAAATTCAGTGCCGTTATCCGCAGTTATCGTCTTAAAAGGTAAGTCAGAGTGGGTCATGATTTTGCTCATTCTTACGTTGAGCGACTCGCTTGTTCTATCGTCCATTTGCCCAATAAAAGTGTAGCCAGTCATTCTGTCGACTAAAGTCACGATACAGTGCTTGGTTCCGCGGCCAACGACAGTATCAATTTCCCAATGGCCGGGCTCTTTTCTATGCTCAGCTTTTGCAGGTCTTTCAGTAATATGACGCTTTGCTGCCAGGCGACCTCGGCTGTCTTTTGAGTTATACCTTTTACGCCTTTTCTTAGTGGATTGGCGTAGGTGTTTCCATAGGGTTCCACCGAGAGTTTTATCGTTCCAAATATGCTGATAAATGAGCTCGTGGCTCATTGTTGGATAGCCTCTTACCCTTAGGTATCCAACGATTTGGTCAGGACTCCAATCCAGTCGTAACAAGGCCTCAGGCAACCTAAAGTCGATTTCGCTGTAGCGCTTATTTCTGCGCGACCGGCGCAGCCATCTGTTGGGCTCTCCATGCTTGATAGGAGTACCTTTTAAAATGTCTGTTGTATCGGGAATTACGTTCAATTTCTCGATAGATAGTGGCTTTGTGACGCCCCAGTTGTTTAGCTATTTTAGCGGTACTAATTCCTTGCTTTCTGAGCGCAGAAATCATATACCTTTCGTTCTCAGTGAGGTGTGTGTATTTCATGTTTTTTACTTCTTGGCGGGAGCAAACTTCATGATTATCGCATCTCACTGTTTTTATGTTCAGAGGTGTCGCACTTCGTACTTGAATCCAAGCGCCACGCTTGGCGCTTTCACTTCAAGCCAGTTTAGTTTATGGCACAATGGTTTAGCTTAGGTGTTAGCGTTGTTCACACCTTAATTTGGCGTTATGTTGTTGGAGAAAAATTATAAATCCATCAGCGGTTCTTGTTCATGTCCCAGATGTAGCGAAAGGGCTTGAATGGTACAAGAAAGCTTTCCCCGAAGCTGTTCCGGTTTACCATCCTGACTTTGACTTCACAGCGCTTGATCTAAATGGTTTCTCACTAGAAATAGTCCAAGCAGACAAAAAGGTTGGTGCTGGTAAAAGTGGTACGGTTGTTTACTGGTCAGTAGATAATTTACGTGTTGCTCTTTCTCACTTTGAAGAACTCGGTGCGTGTCTTTATCGAGGACAAATGGAAATTGAAGATGGGCTTTCAATGTGCCAAGTTGGGGACCCATTTGGAAACTTAATGGGCTGCGTGGGAAAAACACTTAGTAACAAGTTGGAAAATACGCCACTTTCTACACATGCGCATGAATATACTCTGTTGGTGGCTTGTGTGAACACATGGAGATAACTAAACCCCAGAGTAGGTACTCAGCATGTATTTACGTAAGCCTTGCTGAGTACAAAAGAATGCCGTTGGTTTTCGTTAACTTTTGTCGGCCGTAGTTCTTACCTTCTTTTACAGCAACCAATTACTCTAGGTCAATGACACTGCAGCGCCTGGAGATAGGCTTCGAAAAAAAACTGAGTGCTTTTGCAAGATCTTGGGTTTCAATTTTCAACTTATTATCAATACGTCCATCGTTAGTCATATCGGTATATACGACACTAGAGCATAAGCAGCATACCTTAACTCCAAACGGAAGCAGCTCCTGATAAAGCGATTGGCTGTAACTTACCATCGCAGCTTTTGTCGCAGAATATGCAGCAATCTTAGGGACTGGAACTAAACCAGCCGTAGAGCCAAGGTTATATATTTCTCCATACCCTTGCTGCTTCATCTTTTCAGCAATTAAATTGCAAGCCGTGATTGTCGACAGTAGGTTGACGTTTACTAACTCAGAGAGCGTAGCTAGCGAGATGTCCGTATTGCCGGCGGCCAAGACACCTGCGCTGTTCACCAAAACGTCGATGTTTTCATGCATTTCGAGAATGGACTTGATAGCTGATTCAACATCAGAAGGGTTATTGAAGTCGACAGACGCCGTCTCAACTAGACATGAGGGATACTTTACCTTCAGCTCAGTTTGAGCCTGTTCAAGGTTTTTTGTATTTAAGGCAAGTAACACCAAAGTGTATCCTTCCTTGGCAAAGTAATGAGAAATGGTTTTTCCAATCCCGCGGCTAGCGCCGGTGATGATGGCAACTTTAGACAGAATGTGTCCCTAAGTGATGTGATAAGAGGATGTAAAAATTAAAACGGCTCATAGGGGAGTTGAGCCGTTGGTAATGCGAAACTAATTAACGTTCAGGCGTCGTCAATAATCTAATCGCACTGTCTACCGCATTGTCGATACCTTGACGGCTTTCTAATTTACCAGAGCTGGCTGGGCCAAGTGCGCATGAGTAAAGAGCAAGCTGCTTATCAAATGGTAAATCCAACTGTTCATAAAGGTTTTGGCGGATTTTTGCGTGGTGTTCAGGTTCTTGGTTAGCAAGGTTGACAAGCGTGTCATAAATAAGCGTTTTCATATAATTCCTTTTTTATTGCACGGGGTGCATATGTATTGTATTCGATTGCAGTTAGAAGTTAACAAGCACCAATCACAGAAAAACGGTCTGATATAAATTCGCAATGCGAAGTAACTCAATTCGAGATAAACATAAAATACCATTATAACCATTAAGATAGAGGGTGTTGATATTTTCAGTTTGCTATCTGGCAGGAATGCCGAACTGTCCGTTTATCCGTTCGGGTAACCATATTTAGTGGCTTTAAGTTATGATGATTCTAGAGCAGAGTGTGGTGCCGTGAGCGTTCCGTCCATTCACGGTTATCTCAGGCTTTGCAACTTCATCACATGCATTCAGTTTGAGGTGTGTCTGAAATCAGACAAAAAGAGATTTGGCGCATTTGACTCTGAAGGTGAGTTTACACAGTTTAAAAAGCAATAATTTTAAGCCTGGTGACATTGTCACGTGGATGCTGCCCGGGAACCTTCCTCATATTGGTATCGTTACCGATGATTTATCGACAGACAAACGACGACCTTTGATTGTTCACAACATAGGAGGAGGTGTCGTATTGTAGGATATGTTGTTTGATTACCCTATAACCGGTCATTATCGGTTTGAGCCAAAATAGAAGGAACTCATCTTTTGCAAAAACATTTCGTTGTTCTTGGCGGAGGCGGTTGGATGATGGGAGAGATCCCAAGCCAACTCGACCAGTACATCTTGTCTTTAACGGGTAAGAAGAACCCAAAAATCTGTTATCTCTCAACTGCTACTGGCGATGCGGAAGAAGTTATCACCCGTTTCCACAATGCTAAGTTGAGTGAAAACCTCTCGCACTTTCCTCTGTTCAAGTTAGAGAAAGGCTGGCGAACCAAGTTGTTCGAGCAAGATGTGATTTACGTTGGTGGTGGCAATACCCGTTCTATGTTGGCTCTCTGGAAAGAGTGGGGCATCGATGACATTCTCAAAGAGTGTTACCACCGCGGCATCATACTTTGCGGGATGAGTGCTGGCGCTATTTGTTGGTTCGATTATGGGATTACTGATAGTGATCCAGAGGCTTACTCCATCATCAAAGGGCTCGGTCTTTTGAAAGGTTTAGCATCTGCTCATTTTGTTGAGAACGACGAGAAACATGACCTGTTTGAGCGCTTCTCTCGTAGTCATCTTGATGTAATCTGCTACGGCCTCAGCGATTATGCTGCGCTGCACTTTGTCGATGGTAATCCAAGCAAAGCCATATATAGCGATGAGAATGCTCAAATCACAATCCGAAACGGCAATGATGAGATTTCAAAGAGATAAGCCCAACTTTGATGCGCTTAAACGACTATGCAAAAGCGGGAGTAGATGTCTTCTCTTTTGGCTTCGAAGGCAGCCAGAGGCGTTACAATGGCAATAGATTTTGTTATCTGACAGCTTAAGAGTGCTAGGCAACTACCAAACTTCAATAAACATCGGAGAGCGTGTCGTGAAACGCGCTTTGAGTAACAAGCATCAGTTTTGGGTTTTGCACGTTGTGGCAACATCAAAACAGTACATGGGCGAATATGATGAAGCGATAAGCTTGTTCATACAAAGTCAGGCGTCTGCTACTGAGCTGTATTTGAGCTTTAGTTATCAGCATTTGGGCAAGTTGTATGTAGAGCAGGGGCGATTGAAAGAGGCAGAAGCGCTGTTTAATGAAGCACTTAACATCAGACGAAAATACGATAAGCCGCTTCTGGAGTCATCAACGTTAAAAGCGCTCCAAGGATTGGAAGAGTTAAGGAAGAACAGTACAAGGAACTTATATGAACCGTAAGATTTGGCTTTTCATTGCCATTGTATTGCTAAGTGGTCCTTCCATGTTACCTATTAGCCTAGAAGCATTCTTTCTCGTTGAGCTCATTGGCTTTCTAGGAATATGGTCAATTTGTTCCAGCTATGTGTATGCTATCTGTGTTCACCCTTATACACGACGCTTTTGGCTATGTTTTACAAGTCCGGAGCAGCATTGGCTTACTCACTTTCCAATGATGGAACTGAAACGTCATCCGTCGCTCCTCATTCATATGTTGCCATATCGAAGCGTTGTAGCTTGGTCCAGCCCTATGCTAGTTAGTGTTCAGCTTATGGCAGGTTTTCGCTTTTAGTACAGATTTGCGACCGGTTAGAAAGAGGTGATGTAATTGAACTAAATATCAGTCCGTTTCTAATTGCTAGTCTCTCAAAACTCTTTATGTTCTCCTTTGACTAACTTATCGCTGGTGGTTTGATAGGAGCTATAAGCAACTCAAGGGGAGAGTAATGGAAGCACATTGGAAAGTAATAGAAGCCTTAGCGAACGGCACGAATCCGATAACCGGAGAGGAACTGCCAAGTGAATCATCTTTACAATGATCCTATCGTTATTCGAGCAATGTTTGCTGTTCTGCAAGATTTGAAGCAATCATCAAAAGTGAAAAAAACCAAAAGAACCATTGAGCAAAGACAGCGAGAAAATGAATCGAATGGTTTACCAACGAACGCAGGATTGCCTTGGACACCTGAGCAGCGCGAGCGTTTATCTGAGCAGTTTCCCTCTGGTACAACAATAGCATCGCTCGCAGAAGAGCATGGTAGAACTCGTAATGCCATAACCGCGGAGCTAAAAAAGCAAGGGTTGATAGAAGCTTAACGTTTCAATAAACAGTTTCGCAAATAAAGAAAGCCCCGTAAATATTGCGGGGCTTTGCAGCGACAACCATGCGTTAAGAAGGGTCGATACCTTTGATGCTTTCGACTTTCTCTTTTCTATCTATGTCTCTCTTGATACTTTCTCTAATACTACGCAATTGCCGGCGTCAGACTTGGTTTGTTTCGCTCTACCACGCTGATTGAAATCGCAAGGAACAGAATATCTTTCACAAGAAAAAGTTCGCAATCAAAACACCGTCGGAAACTTTCCACGTATTTGGTGTCGTAACTAGGAAGCTCAATGTCGCAAGGAAGATAACACTTGCAGCGATACCAGAGTAGTAAGCAACCGTTGGTTTCTTCAATCCAACTAATAGGCCAATGGCGACGATGATTTCTGTCAGGCCAATGATATTAGACACGGCTTGAACTGAAATAACGTTATAGAGCCAAGACATACCAGGGTGATTTACCACCAAATGTTCAATGAGTTTGGCTTCAGTTGGGGTGAATTTATAAATACCCAGCCAAATAAGAACAAGGGCAACGCCAAATACGCCAAGGTAATAGCCAAATTGAGTCGGTTTTTGGGAAACAGATGATGTATGCATAATAACATCTCCTATAAAAGCATGTTTTTAAATGACCGACGGTTGAATAATAAAATTCTTATATTTATGGTTATATAAAATAACGAATGCCTATATAGCAAAAAGGCAAATAACAAATAGGTTGGCTCAAATGGAATTTGTTCCTGTAGATTTATCACGTCATTTGGATTTGTGTATCGCGTTTCGAAAAGACGCTTATGAGGTCAGTTTTGGCCATCAGGATGGGTTTGATACCCAAGAAATCACCTCTTGGTTTACGTCGATTGCGGAAGATCCCCAAGCAGGGTTCTTTCATGTCATCAAAGACAATCAAATCGTTGGGCAGTTGGAGTGTCGATATCCAGTTTTAGACGAGGAAGGACGTAAATTCGGTTACATCAATTTGTTCTATTTACTGCCCGAATTCCGTAATCAAGGGCTCGGTAGGCAACTGCAAGATTTTCTCCTTAAGCTTTTTGCCAATCACGGCTGCGGGTATGCGAGACTGAGGTATATTCCCGGAAATGACGCAGGTGAACGTTTCTATTACAAAAATGGTTGGCGTCCGGTGGGAGATCCTGGTGACCGTGGGCAATTAATGCAGATCGATTTATTGGAGTACATATGATCACAATTCGTGAATTTCAAGAAGAAGATGCCCCGACGCTCTGGGCTCTTTTCTTTAACACAGTGCGAAACGTTAATCGCAGAGATTACACCGAGCAACAAGTGAAGGCTTGGGCGCAGGAGGGGTTTGACTCTCAGCTTTGGTTAAAGAAGATGATATCTATCCAGCCGTTTGTCGCCGAGTTAGATGGTGTCATCGTTGGTTATAGCGATGTACAGCCAAGTGGGTTAGTCGATCACTTTTTCTGCCATCATGAATACCAAGGTCAAGGTGTAGGACGTGCATTGATGACTCATGTAATCAAGCAAGCAGAAGCAAAAGGGCTGGACCGGATCTATTCAGAGGTGAGTATTACCGCTCGTCCTTTCTATGAGCACATGGGTTTTACTGTTGTGAACGAGCAGCAAATCGAAGTCCGTGGTGCAACGTTAACCAACTATGTAATGGAAAGGTATCTAGACGAAAAGGATATGTGATCAATAAATAATCCTCGCTCAATTAGTGAGCTTGAACACAGATACCGCATGTTTTCTGCGGTGAATAAGAGTTCATTGATCTAACACCAGAATTCCTCCTCAAAAGCGCGCGCATAATTTCTCTTCGGAGTGGCGAAAGGAAGCCAGTTAAAACAGCTCCTTACGTCAGTTATCTCACGACAAAACATCTCAGGAAGAGAAGTAGTACTATGCGCCCTTATCTCAAATACATCATCCCAACGGTGATCCCTCTGCTCATTTTGCTGATGCCACTATCAGCGTTTTTAATTTAACTTGCGTTGATGACCAGCGAGAGGTGTTAAGTGCGGTTCTGCAAGACTTACAGTCGTTAAGCCGGTGGCTCAACATTGAAGATTGCGAGTCTGCCGATGAAGTACTTGAATTAATGGATGAGTTAGACGCAGAAGGCGAGATGATTGCGTTGATCATTTCGGACCACGTGATGCCGGGTAAAACAGGTGTTGAGCTACTAACGGAGATTTCCAAAGATAGTCGATTTATTCGTACGCGCAAAGTCCTGCTTACTGGGCAGGCGACGCATACGGACGCCATCAATGCGATCAACTCTGCGGGTATCGACCGTTATTTCGAGAAGCCTTGGCAGGCAGAGCAGTTGGTAGAGTGTGTGAGAAATTTAGTCACCAAGTACATCTTCGATATGGGTTTAGACTACACCCAGTACCACGAGCACTTAGATCAGAATGTTGTGTTTGACCGCCTGAGATAACCGCTGAAAACGATAAAAACTGAGCTAGAACAATCGCTAGCTCAGTTAGATTTTGTCGTAGTTTACGAAGCTATTGGCTTAAAAAGAAACTATTGGCTTAACGTGTATCGGCTTGCGCTTGCCACTGACAGGGGCTTTGAGAACCAATAACCTTGCAGATAATCCACGCCCATTTCAGCAAAGAAATCACACATCTTCGCGTCTTCAATGCCTTCAATCACCACTTCGATATTTTGTTCACGACACATGGTGATTAAGAACTTCAAATACTCACGCGAAGAACGGTTGGTCAGGGTTTTCCACGCCATCGATTTATCGATCTTAATTTGCGTCATCGGCAAATCGAAGAAGCAGTTTAATGAGCTGTAGCCTGCACCAAAATCATCCATAGACAGTGAAAAACCAAGCTCTCGTAGTGTGTTCAAAGGTGCAATGGCTGCTTGGTTGTTATCCAGAATAAAGGTCTCGGTAAGCTCAAGTACAATGGCTTGAGGCTCGATGCCTACTTGGTCCGCCATTGCTTTTATTTTGCTTGGAAACTCACTGTTTAACAGCTGCAATACGGACACGTTCACATTCACGCGAACTTGATTTTGATAGCGTTCTCGATAGCTCTTAATGAACTGACATGCCTTCTCAAACACTTGGTAGCCAAGCTCGACAATCAAGCCTTTGTTTTCTGCTACAGGGATAAACTCATCCGGGTAGATTTCGCCAAATTCTTTGCTGCGCCACCGTACCAGAGATTCAAAACTCACCACCTGCAAATCGGATGCACTGACGATTGGCTGAAATTTTACGCTCAGCGTTCTTTCTTCCAGAGCGTTTTTCAAACCTTGCTCGATAAAGAAATAACGATCCACAGCATACTGGGTTTTCTGACTGTACACCGCGATGCGGTCTTTGTTTTTCTCGTTCGCGTATTGGCAAGTGCGTGCTGCTTTGCGAACGATTTCTTCGGCGGAATGTTCAGGGTCAATGCAAGGGTATAGGCCAATGCTGATATTGCTGCCTAAGTATTGACCTTTTTCAACCACCGCATCGTGATAATTCCGCTTGATGGTTTTTGCGTAAACTTGCAAATCTTCAAGCGGCACTTCATCAAGCACTAAAATCGCAAAGTCATCGTCGTGGACTCGATAGACGGTACAGTTTGGAGAAGGTAGGTGGCTTAAGGTTTGCAGCAGCTTCTCGACCAAGCCGTCGACAAGCTCACTGCCATATTGGTTAAGGTAAGATTTGATTTCTTCAATCTGAATATAAAAAATCGACGCATGCGTGCTCTTGGATTCGATTAACTCATTAATATTCAAAAGCAAGTGTGCACGGTTTGCCATGCCAGATGCATTATCATGAAATGCCACTTGGTGAATATAGCTTTCCATTAACTTTCGTTCAGAAATATCTCTATGGCTGCCGACCATGTAGTGACCGTGCTCGGTTTCTTTGGTCATTGCGACACCTTCAATCCAAACATATTGACCGTTTGGTTTGCGAAGACGATAGGTGGTTGTCACACGTTCGTTGTTGGTATTGATGTGGGCGTCAACGCGTTTCGATAAGCGCTCTCTGTCTAACGGATGTACCAACTCTAGCCATTGGTCGAGGTTGACGCGTCCTGCGTTGATACCGAACTGCTCATAAAAGCATTGGTTGTAAAAAACCATACTACCGAACTCGTCCATGTAGAAGAGCCCTTCATTAAACACATCGAAGATATGAATGAAGCGTTGCTCAACGATCTGCAGAAACTCACGATCGTGCTCTGAAATGATTTGATCAACCTTGTTGGTCAAGATACTGCCTCCGCAATCCAATTTGCTGGGGAGATGAGTAAATAAATCGGGCTACAAGCAAATGACATATTTTTGAAGTTTGTCCTTCTACACTGCAAATGAAACAAGTTGAACCAGATGGAAAGTCTGTTTTGTTAACGAGCCTAAAAGCTTCTGTGCAAGAGAATAATTATTAGAGTATTGCGACTAATAATCGGCATTTATAAAACTTAGTCAACAGTAAATACTATTTGTATTAAGAAGTTATTGATTCATCACCCAAAATGCCTAAATAGTCTTCATCTGTGTTGATTGTTTGAACTATCTCCATAAGTTAAATATGGTCTATTGCACTTTTGATGTCTCTTTTATTGACCTAAGACTCATTAATTTTAAATGATAGTGAATTCTTATAACAGTGAATGGTCAGATCTCTTATAATGCGTTTGCTAAATAATAAATGTTAACAAAGTTTCATGATATGCAGTACAAACCAGAAGACTCAATTAAGATAGCAATCGCGGATGTCGGTGTCGGTATGTTCGTCACTGCCATTGAGCAGAACAAACGCGTCAATCTTGCGAATGCTGGCCGGGTTTCTAGCAAGCAGGGCATCAAAAAGTTACATGCGAGCGGTGTGAAGTACGTTTGGGTCGATCAGAAACTTTCAGCACAACAGTGCGTCTTCAAGCTAGTCGAAGAAGAACACGATGTTACCTTGTCTGCCTCAGAAATCACGACGTCACCCAAAATCCAACGTGCTTTTCGTTCTCGTGAAGCACAGCATAAGCGTGCGAAAAAGTTGATCGCAGAAGCGAAAGGGTTAGCTCAGAAGCTCCTAAACCAAACGTTTGAAGGTAAACTCATCGAGGTCAACGAGATTGAATCGTGGGCCGATGACATGATCGAGAGCGTTTTCATCGACTCTGATGCGCTTCAATGTGTCTCTGCATTACGCCAAAAAGACAGCTACTTGCTTGAGCATTCTGTAAACGTGGCATGCTTGTTGGTTTCTTTCGGTAAGCATTTGGGCTTAGATAAAGACACGCTCAAGCAATTGGCGATCGGCGGTATCATTCATGATGTAGGTAAAATCAAAGTCGATGACGAGATCTTACATAAGCCTGCGCGTTTAACGCCTGAAGAGTTTGAACACATGAAACTTCACCAAGTATTTGCTGGTGAAATCATCTTGGGTGTAAAGGGGTTGAGTGATGTCAGTCGAGACGTATGTTTGATGCATCACGAAAAACTGGATGGTACGGGTTATCCACGTGGCTTATCTGGTGAACAAATCCCCATGCACGGTCGCATGAGCTGTATTGTCGATATTTACGATGCATTGACCGCAGATCGTGTTTACAAAAAGGGCATGAGTTCAGCGGAGGCGTTTAAAATCCTATTGAGTTTGACCCCGTTCCACCTTGATCCCGATTTGGTGTACAAGTTCATCAACTGCATTGGCGTATACCCTGTCGGTTCGATTGTCCAATTGAGCGACGGACGAGTCGGCATTGTGTGGACATCCAACGATTCTCAGCCGCTGAAGCCAATCGTAAAGTGTTTCTACTCACGTAAATACAAGCGTTACATCGATGTCGCGATGGTGGATTTAAAAAGCAGTTCGTATTCGGTTGAGAAAGCGATAGCGCCGTCATCGTTAGAAGTGGATCCAAAACCTTTCTACGACTAACACAGGATAACTTCCCATTTAGTCGTGTTTGTGAGCAACTTTGTTGAATAAGTAATCACTTTACACGATTGTATATTCCCAGTATGTTGATTGCATAACTAGACGGTTCAAAGTGACCTAGTTGAGAGATAAACGAAGGCGTGCTTTCTACTTTGTCTTTTTGCTGAGACTCTTTACTCCGATTGCTTTGTTGAAGGGCTTGTTTGGCTGTTAATCTGTTCAGTTATGAACCGAATGATGTGGTACTTTTCTATAAAACGTTTCATGGATTGAAACGCAGATTGAAGTCGTTATTCCACGTAATTCACCCATTCATCCGTACATTGGAAAGGAGCGCCAATGCAACTCGATACTTGGATCTACTATACCCTCGCGATACTTGTTCTGACCGCCTCTCCAGGCCCTAGCTCGTTACTTTGCTTGAGCAAAGGCGTCAGCAGCGGCTTTCGCCAAGCGTTTGTGACTGCGCTTGGCAGTTTAACCGCGATTACCATCATTCTTACTCTGTCTTTCACCGGCCTTGGTGTTGTGATTGCTTCTTCAGAGTTCGTATTTAACATCATCAAATGGTGTGGTGCGGCGTATCTTATTTGGCTTGGCATCCAGGCGTTACGCTCAAAACAAACCGACTTTTCGCAAGCCAAACCGGAACAAGCGTCTTCTGATTATTTTAGTGCGTTTAGCAGTGGGTTTATAGTTGGAGCAAGTAACCCTAAAGCGATTGTTTTCTTCACCGCGCTGTTTCCCCAGTTTATTGACCCTTCTGCATCGCTATTCACTCAATACATGATTTTTGCTAGCACCTTTGTTGTGTTTGAACTGAGTTGGTTAACTTTTTACGGCTTACTGGGAGTGAAGACATCGAATTGGCTATTTGCCAAGGGAAGAGTTAAGTTGTTTAACCGTCTGACTGGCAGCGTATTCATCAGTGCGGGTTTAGCTTTATCGACCGCGCACAGAAGTTAAAAACGTGGACCGACCTAAACTATTAAATAGTAAGCTAAATTAGAAAAATCTTATTTCCAAAATGGAAATTGACGGTTTTGTTTTTTTCATTAGTGGCAAAGAGTCCTGAGGCGTAGAATTCAACCTACCCTTTAGAGGTATAAGCTCGAAAGGGTGTACCCGTTGTATTTTCTTCAGGAACATCTTAGATGAATCAAAGTCTTTCTGGTCTTCAGCAGCGCTTCCTTGCTATCGCGACAGATAGCAATTTGTCTCCAAAACAGAAATCGAACTTTCTTGCTTTGGAAGTGGAAGCCACTATTCCATATATGACTATCACTAAGTATGGTGCGGAAGGTTCACGTACAATACTACATTCCTAGGCGCAGAAGCGGCGAAGAACACCGGTATTTTAGGGCGTTCACCACGCGTGGTGAGCCACGAAATGTCACCAACTTACGTTAAGTAACGAGTGACAAACAAGAATAAGATGACTAGACGATCGGTAAACCTCTTGGCTAAGGTCACTCGAATCCTTCCGTTCTCTTGTGTTGATGGACCGGGAAGCCGTCTAGTCATCTTTCTACAGGGTTGTAACTATCAGTGCATCAACTGTCACAATCCGCACACCATCAATCACTGTAATCATTGTGGTGATTGTGTGAGCGAGTGTCCGGTTGGCGCGCTGAAGTTCGACTAAAGCAACAACGTTGTTTGGCTTAAAGAGGAGTGCACCCACTGCGATCGTTGTACAGAGATATGTCAGCACCAATCTAATCCAAAAATTACTGACTACTCTGTGGAGGCAATGCTCGATTTGATACGCAAACAGCGCTTTTTTATTAGCGGTGTTACTGTATCCGGTGGGGAATCTACCTTACAGCTTCCTTTCATTATTGCGCTGTTTAAAGGTATTAAGCAGGACCCTGAATTACAGCATCTCACTTGTTTCATCGATAGCAATGGGTCTTTATCAACCTCGGGGTGGGAAAGAGTGCTGCCGTACATGGATGGGGCGATAATCGACCTCAAATCTTGGCAAAGTGAAACGCATCATTGGTTGGTCGGACGTGACAATCATCGTGTGTTTCAAACCATTCAATACCTGGCGCAAGTAGACAAGCTTTATGAAGTGCGATTACTGCATATTCCCGGAAAAAGTGATTTAGATACTGAGGTCATGATGGTGGGGCATTATCTGCAAGCGCTGCCAGAATCAGTCAACATTCGCCTGAACGCATTTCAACAACACGGCGTGGTTGGTGAGGCGCAGGAATGGGAGAAATGCTCTAAGGGTGAAATGGAACGCTTTCACGCTCGATTAAGTCAGTTTGTCAGCAGACCAATGAACATGCCATCGGTCTACGTGTAGCGCCGCAGAGATAACTTTAGAGTTTGTTTACTCTCGGTTTGCTGCATCCTCCCAAGGTTTCACACGCCTTAAGCACCTGTTGTTGTAGCCATCTTAAAGCGGGATCGTTAAGACTCGCTTTATTCCACACCAAGCTGTACGCCACTTGCCCGTACTCGAATGGCAAAGGTCTTTCTACCAAGCCATTCGCCTGCAGTGCCATTTGCGCCCAAAGTTTTGAACAAGTGAACAGATAATCGGAGTGATGACACATTACTGCGGCTGAACCAAAGTCCGCCACGTGCATCGCGACACTGCGCTTGGCGTAGCGCTGAGTTAAGTTCTGTTCAAAGTAGGGTTGAGATAAGTCTTTATCGTGAATGCCGATGTGTCTTGCGCACAAATAGTTTTCTACCGAGAGTTCTTCTTTTGCCAATGGGTTGTTACCGCCCATCAGGCAGATCATTTCATCCTCTAGAATCGTCTGCCATACCAAGTCTTTGTTGTGGGTTGGTGGCTGGCTGATGTCATGCGGCAGAATCAAAAAGTCGACTTGCCCGCGGATCAGAGAATCGAAGCTCATTTGCTCTTTCGCATATACGTTCAATTGCGCTCTACTGCCCATCTGTTGAGACAGGTTTTGCAGCATAGGGGCGAAGATCTCAAAGGTGCTTTCACGCATTGCTAATGAGAACCGGCCTTCGTAATACGCGGGATTAAATGAGCCTTGGTAAAGCAAACCATTCATGCTGGAAAGAATGCCGTGCACTGAAGGACCGATGTTCAATGCAAACGGAGTTGGGACTAAACGAGTGCCATCACGATAAAAAAGGTCATCTTTCAGAATGTCCCGCAATTGGCTGAGCGTTTTACTCACGCTGGAAGGGGTCACGCAAAGTTGTTCCGCTGCCTGAGTAACGCTGTGTGTCGTGAGCAGCATGTGCAATACAGTAAGGTGTTTAAGGCTAATGCGTGAGAGTGTTATGTAATCCATTCGCAAGACTAATTCGTGTGATTTTGTCCAGTATATCAGTATGAAACAATTTTTTACTATTGTAGAAACATGGAAAATCAGGCGTTTCTTTTCGTGTTCTATATAAACATTTGGCTCAACTCGGCACCTGATGGGTTGAACGAAGGTAATAACCTTTAGAGTACGAAAGGTGGCTGACATAAGCCTGACAAAATAAGGGATTGCGAAGGAATTGGAGAGGTGATTTACTCAGCTTTCCTAAGTAACAGAGGTTTAAATAAATTTAATGGACGACCCCTTTAGTCGACTGAACAATTCATCGTATGGCTTCCAATCACCGGAGGCGTACTCATGTTAGAACTTTTCATGCAACCAGAAGCGTGGGCTATCTTCGCTACCTTGTTTGCTCTTGAAGTTGTCTTAGGCGTTGATAACGTCGTATTCATCTCCGTTCTGTGTGAACGATTACCGCAACACCAGCGTAAACTTGCCCGAAATCTAGGTATTGGCCTAGCGGTGATGGCGCGTATTGTTTTGGTGTTCTCGATCTCTTGGATCATGCAGCTTACCCAGCCATTAATCAGCTTTAGCGACTACGCGTTTACTGGTCGTGATTTGATTATGATTGCGGGTGGTGCATTCCTACTAGCGAAAAGCTTGAAAGAGTTGTGGAGTTGGTTAACGCACACTGAACACGCTCACTCGACTCATGTTCGTACTGGCCTAGCTGTGGTTCTGCTTCAGATCGTTGCGGTTGATGCTGTGTTCTCGATGGACTCGGTGATTACTGCGGTTGGTCTAACGAGTGAAGTACCAATCATGGTGGCGGCGATCATTTCGTCAGCGATTGTGATGGTGTTGACGGCGGAGAAAATCAACAACCTAGTGACGCGTTACCCGGGCTTTAAGACCCTTGCACTGCTGTTCCTAGTATTGCTAGGTGGTCTGTTGATGGCAGAAGGTTTTGCTATTCACATCAACAAAGGTTACGTGTACTTCGCGATGGCGTTTGGTCTAGTGTTGGAAATGTGTCATATCCAGCTTAAGAAAAAACAACGCCCAGTGATTCAACGTATTCGTCCTATTCGACCTCGTTCTATTGCGCTTCAAACTCGATAATTGAAACGCAACCATTGAACCAATTTAAGCCGCTCATGAGAGCGGCTTTTTTACGTCTGCATTCCACGGTTTATGTGGATTTGTCGTGTCGATAGAAAATGGAATTTGTTGTTGTAGCACGAATTTCTTATATAGACCGCCCAAACCCACACGAGTAAACAAAATAGAATGAACAAACTGATCGACGCGTTATCGACGCACGGATACTACATCTGGGATGATTTTATTTCTCAAGAGGAAGTGGCTGAGCTGCGTGACTGTATTCCTGATGATTGGAAGAAAGCACGTATTGGTCGTAACGACGACGTGACTCGTATTGAAACCATTCGTAGTGACAAGATCCAATGGTTGAAGCGTGACATGGGCGCGCCAGTGGCGTCTTTCTTAGACAAGATGGAAGAGATCCGTTTGGAAGCAAACCGCTATTTCTTCCTTGGTTTGTTTGAGTACGAAGCGCACTTCGCGAAATACGAGAAAGGTGATTTCTACCAAAAACACCTCGATTGCTTCAAAGGCAATGAAAACCGTCGTCTAACTACGGTGTTTTACATGAACGAATCATGGAGCGAAGAAGACGCTGGTGAGTTGGTGGTATACGATTTGAATGATAATGAGATCGCGAAGATTCCACCGCGTTCAGGTCGTCTGTTCGTGTTCCTATCTGAGCAATTCCCACACGAAGTGTTGCCGACAAACGCGGAGCGATTCAGTATCGCGGGTTGGTTCCGTATTAACGGAGTAAAAGACAACCAACTTGATATTGCACACTAACTCGCGCCTTTATCTGGACAGTTTTAATAACAAGGGGACACCAATGCGGTGTCCCTTCGTTTATCTTCTGACTCGCAATCTTAACCGTAAAGTCCAGTCGAAAGCTCATAGCACGCTTGCATGTCTGAACATAACACTTGATAGATAGCTGAGCACAGCTTTCCTGATTCAACTTGTTCATCCATGATGATGGCAATTTCTTGTTGCGTCATGCGTCCGCGGTAGGGGCGGTCTTGAGAAAGCGCTTGGAAGACATCGGCAACGGCAATGATACGTGAAGGGACGTCCAAGTCTTCTCCGGTTTTATGATAAGGATAACCTGTACCGTCTAAGCGCTCATGATGATTGGAAGCCCACTCGGCAATTTTGGCGTTAGGAAAGACTTTGTGTAGGGCAAGTTCAGTATCAATCGTATGACGTTTGATGCGTGTGTACTCTCGCTCGTTTAATGGACCTTCTTTGTGAAGGATCTCATCAGGCGTTTTGAGTTTGCCAATATCGTGAACGAGCCCTGCAATAAAGATCATCTCTTGTTTATGCTCATCCAATCCCACTTTCTTTGCTAAGTAACGCGATAGCTCCGCCACTTTCTGTGAATGTTGGTAAGTGAATGGGCTTTTGGCATCCACAATGCGTGCTAAGAACAAGCCCAAGCTGTTCATGTCCTCAATGGTTAACTGTTTTTGTAACCAGTCGATGTTCTCAAATTGAAGCCCTATCGTTTCGATGTGCTCAGACTCCATTGCAAACCAAAACGCATCGGTCATGACCAGCTTAACCATGGCGTCGCACATATGCGGGTTAAACAACGTACCTGTGTTAGCCATGACGCACTCGGCAATCAATTCTTCATGCAAGGTGACAAGATCGCTGTGGCAGTTGGAAACGTAGCGAGCGCGCATAAAATCGAGACGATCAGAGAGATAAAGCAGAGCTGCGACGTCTTTTTCAAATGCCGGAATATCGATGTGTTCGAGCTCTTTCCAGTGCGTATGATGATAAAGAATTGGGGTGGCGAATTGAGAGAGTAGTCGACATTGCTTGAGGGTATGGTAGCCGCGAATGCAGTGGGCTTTTGCATCTTGGGGGACGAGCTGTTCAAGTAGCATGGTATGTTCACGTGTTTCGGAAACTCCGCAGTCGTGAACCATACCGGCAAAGTAACAGAACTCTGCTTTATTCTCGGCCCAACCGAGCTCCAGCGCGCATTGGTAGGCAATATAGGCGACGCGATGGCTATGGTGTGTATCGTCAACGCCTACGTAATCTAACGCACGCGCCACCCAGATAAGGGCTTGTTTTAGGTCGACTTCAAATCCCGAAGAAGAATCGGAGTAGGAAGGTTGCTTCATTGTAATTACCGACGTTTTTACTCGCCTGTGCTGATTTTATTTTGATGTTTTTAGGGGAATGCGACAGCGAATTAATACCTAAAAAGGGTGCACATGGCTTCGTTATAGTTATATCGGGAATAATACCGCTTGTCGCACGTAAAATTCATCTCAAGCTCGCCACTCTTAGTCATTTCTTTGAACTACTTATTGATTTCGAAAGATTTCTTTTGGTTTGATTGACTTCCTTTGAAAACCACATAAATAGTGATGTAAAGTATTCTCATTATCATGTGGTGTCCTAAAGGTAAGTTATGAAAAGAGTCATAGTGTGGGGTGCAAGTAGCGGCCTTGGTTTGGCAGTTGCTAAGTATTTTGCAGAAAAAGGTGCAGAAGTTGTCGGTGTGGCGAGAAATCCAGACAAAAGCCCGGAACTGAAGGTGATTTGTCAGTCAACGTTTGCATGTGATGCCACGGTTTCTGAAGAGGTTGACCGCGTTGTTGAGCAGCTCGATCAAGAAGATATCATCATCAGCACGATGGGTAGCTACCGTGCAGACATTCCGGTAGATTACCTTGGCCACCGTCACCTTATTGATGCTGCCTGTAAAGCATCGCTCAAGCGTTTTGTACTAGTGACGTCACTTGGTTGCGGTGATAGCTGGAAATACCTCTCTGACCGTTCTAAAGCGGGGTTTGGCGGTGTAGTGCGAGAGAAATCGTTGGCGGAAGCATGGCTACAAACCAGCGACTTGGATTACACCATCATTCGTCCCGGTGGCTTGCAAGATGGTGAAGTAACAGGCAATGGTGTGTTGGTTGAACCTAAAGAGGTGCATGGTTTGGTATATCGCCAAGAAGTGGCTCGTTTGATTTTTGAGATGCTTGAAAAAGGTGAGGGAAGTGGGGAGATCTTCCATTGTGTCGATCCTGAATTGACGTACTAAGTCCGTAATTGAATCATTCCTAAAACAGGGACAGTGTTTCGGCATTGTCCTTGTTTGCGTTTAGGTTTTTCGCGTTTCTACGATCAAGTACTTTGATTGAAAGGTGATTCTGTGACCTTACCAGTTCGAGTTGGTTAAAAAAACATCTAGAATGAATGCTCAAAAACAAAAGGACTGTGTATGTTGAAACATCTGCTTTATCGCGGTTACACCAATGGATTGAAGGTAGCAGCCTACGTTCTCCCTTTTCCTAAACCGACCTTGTTCTCGGGTCCTGATTGCCTTCATGAATTGACAGAAGCGATTGTTGACCTTGGATTCAAAAAGCTACTCCTCGTCACCGATGAAGGGTTAGTAAAAATAGGAATAGCAGGACAAGTTATTGAAAGCGTAAAAGCCAGAGGTTTAGACGTTGCATTGTTTTCTGAGGTAAAACCAGACCCCACATACGATCAAGTTGAGAATGGTTTAGCGATGTATCTCGATTCGGGGTGTGACGCCATTTTAGCGCTTGGCGGAGGATCGGCCATGGATTCTGCCAAAGTCATTGCAGCTAGAGTCACCAACAAGAAATCCATTAAGAAACTCGCTGGTCTCTTTCGAGTGTGGAGAACGCCTGCTCCTTTATTCGTGATTCCGACGACATCGGGTACTGGGTCGGAAGTGACGATTGCTGCGGTGGTCTCTGAACCAGATACACACCACAAAACGCCATTAATGGATCCGAAGTTAGTGCCTTTGATGGCGGCATTAGATTCGAATTTGCTGGTTGGTTTGCCTGCAAAGGTAACGGCTGACACCGGTATAGATGCTCTGACTCATGCGATTGAAGCCTACATATCCCGCAACGCGACGACGGAAACCAAAGCGTATTCAGTTGCTGCTATTAAACTCATATTCCAATATCTCCCTCGTGCCGTAGAAGAGGGCAGCGATATTCAAGCTAGGCAAAAAATGGCGATGGCGTCTTACTATGCAGGCCTTGCCTTTACCAAAGCGAGTCTTGGTTATGTACACGCGTTCGCGCATAACTTGGGTGCTAAGTATGGCTTGCCTCATGGCATGGCAAATGGTCTTGCTTTATTGCCTGTCCTTCGATTTTCTTTCTCTGAGATTGAGCCACAACTGACCGAGCTAAGCGAAGCCCTGATAGGAACGCAAAGTGGACATGTGCCTAGTGCCCAAGACTTCTTAGATAGACTGGAGGGGTTGTATACCGAGACTGGCATCGAGCAAACCTCGTCACTGTTGCAAGCGTCTGACACCAACGAGTTAGTGACTTTGATTTTCAAAGAAGCGCATTGGAACTACCCAGTGCCTAAGTTTATGAATGAAGAAGAGTGCGCCCAATTGCTCGCAGAAATCAGAGCTTAGATACAGGTGTGCAAAATAATTTACACTTGTGGATTTTTATCCTTACACTTTACTTGATCTTATTAGAAAGATCCTACAGAATCGTCATCATTCCAAATATGGTGTTGGGTTTGGTGCGCCGTTGCCCGATCTGATGCTGATAAATCTTATTAAGCTGTAAAGATAAATATACAATGAGTCGATCTAAAGTGTTTGGTAGCACCCTGATTATTGCAGGGACTACGATTGGTGCTGGTATGCTGGCGCTTCCTCTTGCGTCTGCAGGTATTGGTTTCTCAACCTCTCTTATTATCATGTTGGGATTGTGGGCATTAATGGCGTTTACGGCGCTATTGATGCTTGAGCTTCACCAATATGCGGACAGCAGTGCAACCCTTCATACTTTGGCGAAGCAAATCCTTGGTCAGAAGGGCAAGTGGGTTGCGAGCTTTGCGATGCTGTTCTTGTTCTACTCATTGTGTGCCGCTTACATTGCTGGTGGCGGTGCTCAGTTTGGTGACCGTCTAACAGAGTGGTTTGGACTGGATATTTCAGGTTCGACTTCTACCATCATCTTTACTCTTATTGTCACTATGGTTGTGACGGTTGGTACCGGAACGGTAGACAAGGTTAACCGCGTACTTTTTGGCCTAAAGATGGTGACGATGATTGCAGTATTGTCATTCCTAGCGCCAAACGTGACGGAATCTTACTTACTGAGCATGCCAATTGAACAAGGCCTTATCGTTGCAGCAATTCCAGTCATCTTCACCTCTTTTGGTTTTCACGGCAGTATTCCTGCGATTGTGAACTACCTAGATGGCGACACCTCGTCCCTACGTAAAGCCATCATCGTTGGTTCTACGATTCCACTCGTGATCTACATTTTCTGGCAAATCGTAACCCTAGGTGTTGTAAGCCAAGATACCTTGATTGAAAACGGCGGTTTGAGCGCGCTGATTGGTCAATTGTCTCAAACTGTTCACCAGTCAAACCTTGGTAGTGTGGTAGGCTTATTTGCTGACCTTGCGCTTCTGACGTCTTTCCTTGGTGTGAGCTTGGGTCTGTTTGAATTCTTGGGCGACACCATTAAAGGCGATAGTGAAAAACCAAACCGTCTGGTTGCTGCTGTAATTACTTTCACACCGCCATTAGGTTTTGCATTGTTCTACCCACAAGGTTTCATCATGGCTCTGGGTTACGCAGCGATTGCTTTGGCTATTCTTGCTATCTTCTTACCATTGGTGATGGTGGTGAAAGTGCGTCGCTCCGATGAGTTTACAGGAGGATACCGCGTGTCAGGTGGTCAGGGAGCACTATTAGTAACGGGCATTGCAGGTACAGGTATTGTGATGGCGCAGTTACTTATTACTCTGGGCGTGCTTCCTACGCTGGGTTAATCACCAAGCTGATAGATAACGAACAACTCATCATGTATTGAAAAGCCAGTGTACGAAAGTGCGCTGGTTTTTTTGATCTGGATTAAATTACCGTAGAATATTCGGTGAAAAGATTGGCGAAAATTTGTTTTTATTTCGTACACTTAAGTTGTGGTATGTCGATAATTTAGGTGGAGAAAAGCCGCTCTAATCACATCAAATACGCTGACTTTCATGAGCCTTTTCTTATGGTTTCTCTACTTGGTGTGGAGGTGAAGTATGGCGCACAGGAGCTTTTACCCGTTTGCAAAACCGCTCAACGAGCAAATGCAAACACTGAAGAATAGGATGCAGGCACATTTACCGTGTGTCGATAGGGTGTCTTTTGCAAAATACCACCCAAAACAAGGCATGCTAAAATCCTTTGCTGAGAGTGAGTTCGACACTTGGTGTTTGGCTCATCATGAAGCGCCACTTCGTAAACTTCATAACTTAAGCATTGCTGCCGACAATGCCATTCCTCGTCTTGTTAACGATCTCTACGACATCAACCACTGTCCGCGCATTCAAACCTTATTGAAAGAAGGTTATCACTCATCTGTTGCGATCCCTTGTTACGACCAGCAAACCTTTACTGGCTTCGTCTTTCTCAATTCGATTCAGCCCAATGCGTTCAGTGCAGAAGCTTTGAATGGGTTAAAGCCTTACTTTGAAATGGTTCAGTTCGCAGTGGAGTCTGAAGACCATGTCTTTAACGCTATCGAGCTGTTAGCGGAAAGAATGCAGTGCTTGATGCCAGGTTATTCACCAGAGGTTTACTCGCACAGCAAACGAATGGGCATGTACGCTCAATTGATTGCCACCCAACTTGCTGATACATACCAATTCAGTGATGAGGTTGTGGAGCAAATTGGCATGTTCACTCGTTATAATGCTCTAAGCGACATTGAGCTTCCGGCAGATATCGTGTGCAATCGTCGTTGTGTGAATGCAGAACAAGAAGCGTTGTTAAAGGAGCACATTGAGCAATGTGTGGAATCAGCAGATAACATTGTGGCAAGAATCGGCAATCCGGTTCATCCGAGTGTCACTTTGTTCCAACAAATCATTTCTTACCAACATGAAAACCTAGATGGCTCTGGTTATCCGCACGGGCTTGAGCATTCAGGTATTCCAATCGCTGCGCAAATAGCAGCCGTCACCAATGTGTTTGATGTCATGACCACTCATCATCCATATCGTCAAGTGTGGTCAATTCCGTATGCCTTGTTAGAACTAGAGAAACGTGTTTATCAAGGCGTGTTATCCCGAGAGTGCGTGAATGCCTTGCGCGAACATCAAGGCTATCTAAAACAAATCATTCATAAGTACCCAGAGCACTACGCTGGTATGGGTTTAATGTGAGAGTAGAGGAGCAAACCGTGAAGGGAATCAAAATATTGACTAGGAGGTCAGAATAAATGATACTGTATATGTATACAGTAGCTCGTTTGGAGGTGAAGTATGTTGTGGGAAACCCTAGAAAGAGTAAACCGCTTACGCCAACAAGCACTTGCGAATGCTGAATTCGTAGAGTCTGCAAAGGAACATGAAGAAGCTTTGCAAGACCAAGAGTATCATTACCAACCAAGAAAGCGTTCAGCCAAAGACAAACAAGGTAAGAAGTCGCTGGCCGATATCTATAAAGAAGTAGAGTTTGGCGCTGACGCTCGTCATTAACTGGTTCAACAACGCTGCGACTCTCATCCGACTTTTCTCACCGTCGCAGCTCGTCCGTCAGCGAGCGCTGTACAATTGCAACGCTCGCTGCGCTAATAACAATCCTGATTTAATTTCTTCGTGACAATGTCACTATTAACGTATCGAAAGCATAAAAAAATCCCCCGAACAGTCGGGGGATTTTTTAGAAATCTGCTTTACGTACAAAATGGGGGTTCTTGTACTTTTTCTCAGGGCCAAAAATAGACACTACCAATTTATTCCACAGTGTTTTGTCAAACTCGCCTTTAGGGATAGAAGGATAAAGTGTCTCTTCCTCTTCTCTCGCAAAGTTCATGTACTGCTTTTTCTTGATTTGGTTGTACTTTTTAGCGACCTGATTGTGCTTTCTCACCCATTCAAGCTTGTAATCATGCAGGACTTTTTCACCTTTCTCTGCCTCCATTCGTGACAAGAAAAGGCGTTTATATGAGACCTTTCTGTCTATCATGGTGCGCATTACGGTTTGAATGTATTTACCGTGATGAGTAATGGTGATGTCATTCTCATCGATAGGAGAAATACACCAGCTCTTGGGTAAAAAGCTTGGCTTCTTGAATTGCTTATTACGTTCCATTAGCACCTGATGAAGAACTAAATCAGATGTGCCGCGGAAAGTTTTTTGCCATTTAGCGATTCGTATTTGTAGCGAACCTGGCAAGCGATAGATGTTAGTAAACTTATCTTGGTCCATGGACTTCCGTCATGAAATTAATATGCAATATGGAAATAGGCAGACGCGAGCAACCAAGCTAAGCGCAAAACGCGTTACTTGAGGTTAGCCGTGTCGGTTAATAATGCGATTTTACAACGACCTCACAGATAATAGCGAGGGGTTATGTCAATAATAGGTAAGAAATAAAGAAATTGTTTAGATTATTAACGGAACTTTAGCATAAAGAAAGCCCGCAGCATGGCTAACGGGCTTAAAGTCAGCATTGGCTTGTCGTGTAGGCTGTTTAAACAGCTTCCTCGAATTGCTTGTCGTCTTCCTCTTCGATTTGCTGAATATGACGATTCGCTTGTTGAAGTTGGTACATTTGCGCGTAACGACCATTTTGTTTTAACAGCGCTCTATGCGTGCCG
The DNA here is from genome assembly GCF_002163755.1 of Vibrio campbellii CAIM 519 = NBRC 15631 = ATCC 25920. Classification (NCBI taxonomy): domain Bacteria; kingdom Pseudomonadati; phylum Pseudomonadota; class Gammaproteobacteria; order Vibrionales; family Vibrionaceae; genus Vibrio; species Vibrio campbellii. Next base: position 1,961,635 of record NZ_CP015863.1, on the reverse strand, counting down.
CTCTCTACTAAATCTCCATGATGAAGAACGATGATTTGGTCGGCATCCAAAATCGTCGATAGGCGGTGAGCGATTACAACAAGCGTCATATCTTGACGAAGCACTTCAAGGCTTTTTTGTATCAACGCTTCTGTACCTGAGTCAATGTTTGCCGTCGCCTCATCCAAAATCAAAATTTTAGGCTTAGCGACAAGTACACGAGCGAGTGCAAGCAATTGTTTTTGACCTGCCGATAGGTTTGTTTCACCTTGGCCAAGCTGAGTATCCAATCCATTCGGATAACGACGAATCTGTTCAGCTAATCCCACTTTTTCAAGTGCATCCCAAATCTGCACATCTTCTATCGTTCTTCCCAAAGAGACGTTTTCACGCACGCTGGCAGGGAGAATATGTGGGTCTTGCTGCACCATGGCAACGTCTTTGCGCAGTACGTCTTTGCCTAAAGACTTCAACGGACGCCCATCAATCAGCAGTTCACCGATTTCGGTTGGGTAGAATCCCATGAGCAAAGAAGCGAGAGTGCTCTTACCGCTACCGGTGTGGCCAACAAGCGCAATAAAGTCTTGATGCGATGCTTTCAGCGAAATGTCTTTCAAGACGTCTTGTTTGCCATCGTAGCTGAAAGTTAGGTTGTTAAGCTCAATCTCGCCAGTTTGCAGTGGCTTATGGTCATCGCCGTAAGTTTGCTCTTTCGCATCGATCAACTCGAATACACGCTCACTCGATACCAATGCTTGCTGAAGCAATGCCAACTGCTGTGTCATCTCGATCAAAGGCTCGGTTACGCGCGCCAGGTAACTGATGAAAGCGTACAGGACACCCACACCAATCAGTTCGACACCATTAAAGCCAAAAATAGCCACAAGAGAGAGTAGGGCAAGGCCTGCAAGTAAATCCATCAGGGGGCGTAAGAGGTAGCCATTCAAGCGAATCACTTTTTTAGAGGCAACCAGATGGTCGTCGGTTAGGCCGTTAAACTGTTTGTTGAAACGTTCTTCTTGCAGCATTAACTGCACCACACTCATGCCTTGAATGGATTCACTCAAATTGGCGTTAATGTCGGTCAGCAGATCACGCATGTTTCGATAGCTTTCTGTGCTGAGCTTTTTGAACAAGTACATAAAGCCGATCACGATTGGTAGCAGTACCAACACGACGATGGTCAACTTCCAACTCATGTAAAACATCACGCCCAACATCACCAAGATCATCACTGCGTTTTTCACCACGGTGGCGATAAGTAACTCATAAAACTGTTGCAGCGATTCTGTATCGTTGGTGATTCGAGACACCAACTTACCCGCAGGAGTGTAGTCAAATGCAGATAAAGGCTGCTTTATCACACCAGAGAAAACCTGCTTGCGAATCGTTTTGATCGTGTTAGTTGCCACAATACTGAATTGCAATGATTGGAAGTATTGAAACACCGCCGAGATAAGTTGTAAGGCAATGTAGCCTGCTGCGAGTGATATTAAAATGTCGCGCGAGTAATCCCCTTTAGCGATGTGTTCATCAATAAAGTATTGAACAAGCCATGGCCCACCAGCGCTGGCTAACGCCGCGATAAACAGTAGTGCCAAGCCTTTTAGCATGGGTTTTGGCTGCGACAATGGGTAAGACATTAACCGTTTAAACGTTGTCGATTGCTTCATGATTAGTCCTCCATTGCCTGTTCTAGTTTTTGGTACTGGTACATTTCCGCATACCACCCCTGACGTTCCAGAAGTGTCCCATGCTGGCCGCGCTCGGCAATGTGTCCGTGATTGAGTACTACAATCTCTTCTGCCGCTTCCAGAGCAGTGAGGCGGTGGGCAATGACAATCAATGACTGCTCACGATAGTAAGTTTCTAAGTTCTTTAGAATCTGGTGCTCGGTACGACCATCGACAGCAGACAGGGCATCATCCAATACCAATACTTGGGCATTGAGCAGCATGGCGCGTGCAATAGCGATACGTTGTTTCTGACCACCGGAGAGGGTGATGCCTTTTTCCCCCACTTCTGTTTGATAGCCTTCAGGAAACTTCTCAATATCGTCGTGAATACAAGCCAGTTTGGCTGCTCGATAAACGTCTTCTTTTGATGCGCTAGGGTTGCCCAGAGCGATATTGTCGAAGATAGATTTTGAGAACAAGAACGGGCTTTGGTTAACCACTGCAAAACGGTCTCGCCACTCTGGCAGGACTGCGTCCTTGATTTTGACATCACCAAATTGAATCGTACCGTTATCCATATCATGTTGGCGAAGCAGTAAGGTTAGTAACGTGGATTTACCACTACCGATAGGTCCCGCAATGCCGAGCATTTTTCCTGGCTCAAGGGTGATGTGAACATCAGTTAGTGCTGGTGGCAGTTCTTTAGACCAGTGGAATTCGTCAATCTTGATCTGCAAAGGTAAAGGTTGAGTGCCTAATGGCGTTTCACCACCGACGATCTCTGGCTTCTCGTCGAAGATTTCTTGCAGACGGTTCCACGCAGCAGAGCCTCTTTCCAAGATATTAAATAGGAATGCGAATGCCAGCATCGGCCAGATCATAAGGCCCAAATACATAGTAAAGGCGGTCAAATCCCCGAGTGTGATATCACCTTGGTCAACTAAGTAGGCACCAGAAGCAACACTCAAAAAGAAAGACATGCCGATGGTCAGCTGAATCGCTGGGTCGAAGCGTGCATCGACACGAGCAACGGCGATGTTCTTCTCACCCGTATCATCGACAACCTCTTCAAAACGTTGTTGCTCTTGGTTTTCTAACCCGAAAGCACGCAACATACGCACGCCATTTAGTGACTCTTGAGTCATGTCTGACATCGTAGAGAAGGCTTCTTGTGCGATTTTGAATCGTTTATGCAGAATACGTACGATGAAGAAGATAATGATGGCAAGAAACGGCATCGGCAATAGTGCCATTGCGGTTAGCTTCCAACTGATTTGCGTCACCATGATGATCAGTACTGCGATACCAGTGATCAGAGAGTCGGCTGCGGTCAAAACGCCTTCACCAGCAGTCATGACAATGTTGCGAACATCGTTCGTACCACGAGCCATTAGGTCGCCGGTTTTGTATCGTTCAAAGAATCGAGGAGGCTGAGTAGAGACATGCCGATAGAGGCGATTACGCAAAATAGTGCCTAATTCCCAACTCGCGCCAAATAACCATATACGCCATAGAATTCGACAGCCATATATCGCAAAAAATAGCACGATAAGGCCTAATAACCACATCACTAAGGTACTGGTTTCGAGGGTATTATCGACCACGCCATCAACAATAATTCCGACCGCTTTGGGAGGGACAAGCTGAAGGGCGGAAATGACGGCAAATAGTAGGATTGACCCCACATACTGCTTCCACTTTAGTTGGAAATACCAACGTAGCTGCCAGAATATTTTCATTTCGCCTCCTGCTTAAATTATTGAATTTATTATGGAACTATTATTGAGTGAATGGATGAATTTACAAGCATAATTTTTGAGCGAAATGAAAAACAACACAATGTGTCGATTTTATAGAGGCTCTATGAATCGCAACCTTATGTATTGCTGAAAGGCGAGGATGTAACAAGATATTGTGAAATTATTGTTAAATGCTATTTTTAAGGAGTTCTGTCCCTAAGAAGGGTAAAAGCTCCAAAAGTATCACTCTAGAAGCTGGTTTTTATCGGTTTTAGCAGTCTCTGGTTTGAATTCCGTATTTTATTTGACCACCTGCGGTTTTCGGATAATACACCTCTACGTAGCAAAGATGAAAAATGTCGACAGGCTTGTTTGGGAAGCCGATAAGAAAGTAGGGCTCCTCTTCGTCTTCGACGCCATACCATCGATTGATGGTTAACTGAGGATCAAATCCCGCCAAATCGTAAGCCGGAATGACATTCTTTATATAGCCGTAATAGCCAATCAAATCGTTAACGCCGTCGTTGTCCAAGTCAATGTTCATCAGCTCTCCAGAATCTACGTTTTCTTGCGACTGGATCACGGCTTTTGCGTAGACCTGATTGTTGGCGGTCATCAGTGCCTCACGGGCACCATACAAGACAGCGATGCGAGCATCCTTCTGGATACCAAGAAATTTTGGGAGCGCAACGACACTTACCACGCCAAGAATGACGATACAAACCACCAATTCTATCAGTGTAAAACCTTTGGTATTACGCACAAACAACCTCCGAATATGTGTTTTTATAGTCTGCTATTCTGGAACAAAATTATGGTTGTAAAGGTATTGAAAAAGAATGAAGTTATGCGATGAATGGTTCGGTCCTAATATATAAAACAAGTTGCTTAAAATTGCAGGAGAAACTCATTCATTCTCACACAAAAAGTATGCCTTCTCTTAATAAGAAGAGATGAAATACGCGTTGGAATAAAGCGTGGAACATGATGCCCTCAATCGTGAATTCCCTTTGATGAATGTGGCATTTGTATCACTAACGCACTGGAGAAGTTTGTCATGGTAAATGAAATCGGCTTTTGGCGACGAGAGATGGGTTAGTTCATCTCAGAAAGAACAAATTCGACGAAAGTGCGGTTTTTAAGGGAAAGCTGTTTTGAACGGTAAAGCAGGTGGATCGGCTTTGGCTTGGGAGTATGTTGCTGGAGAATTTCCACCAAGGCGCCAGATTGGATTTCTTGTTCAACTAAGATCTTTGGTTGCAGCAGAACGCCAGAGCCTTTTAACGCGGCAAACTTCAGCACATCACCGTTATTAGACGTTAATCGGGTGTTGCTGTTTCCAAAGGTATTAGAAGGCATGTTGATCACTTGTTGGCTTTCCCCTTGGTGATACTGAAATCCCAAACAATGATGATGCTTCAGATCTTCAAGTGATTGGATAGGCTCATGCTGCTCAAGATAAGAGGGTGAGGCGCAGTAAGTCATGTGGTATTCACCCAGTTTTCTCGCGACTAACGACGAATCGACTAACTCTCCGATTCGAATAATCACGTCTGCTTCGCTTCGATATGGGTCAATCAAATTGTTATCCAATATAAGCTCTACATTCAAATCGGGAAATTCTGTTAAGAAGTCAGCCACGATGTGTGCAATGACCTTTTTGCCATAAGTGACAGGGCAGTTAACTTTTACCGTTCCGGTTGGACGGTTAATCAGTGTCTGGATCAGGTTTTCTGCGTTGGTGATGTCTTCAATAATGCGGTGGCACTCGTGATAGTAAAGCCTGCCAGCTTCGGTCAGGGACTGTTTGCGCGTGGTGCGATGAATCAGTTGTGTGCCTAAGCTTTGCTCAAGAAAGCTCACGTGCTTGCCAACCATGGTTGGTGAAAGATCAAAGTTGTGTGCGGCGTTACGAAAGCTACCATGTTCGACCACGTAAGCGAAAACTTTCATGCTTGTTAATTTATCCATTGCACACCCAGAGTTGATAAAGAAATAACTAATGCAGAGTTTATCAATCATATGAGGTTAATTACAGTTGCGGAATGATAAAGAATGGAGAAAGAGAGCCATCATGAGTGAGACGATTTTTGTTACCGCCGAACTGAAAATGAATGCCGATAAGCCAAGACAACAAGTGGTTGAAGCCATTGAACAATTTTGCCTTGATATGCAAAATGAAGCGGGATGTTTACAAGCGAATACGACCTACGATCCGAAAGATCCACAACATGTGATTCTTTGGGAGCGATATGAAAACCGTGCCGCGATTGAAGCGCATTTTGCTATGCCGCACACCCAAGCGTTCATTGCAGCTGAAATGGAAGGGTTAGTCCAAGCATTCGAAACCCAAGCGCAATAGGAGGCGTGAACATGAAATGGGGCATTTTAGGCACAAGCTTTATCTCGGGTGTCATGGCTGAAGCAATCCAATGCGATGACAAGAGTGAGTTGTACGCGGTGGCAGGGCGTTCGGAACAGAACTTGAAGGTATTCGCTGAGCAATATGGCATCGAAAACACGTTCAACGATTACGATGCGTTGATTGCCGATGAGCAAGTCGACATCATTTATATCGCATTGCCAAATCACCTTCATCATGACTTTATTGTCAAAGCGGCGGAGCAGGGCAAAGCGATCCTGTGTGAAAAGTCACTGTCGGTAGATATGGAAAAAACCGAGTTGGCACTAAAAGCAGTTGAAACGCACAAGGTATTCTTTGCTGAAGGTTTGATGTATTTACATCACCCGTTGATCAGCGAGTTGGTTTCGGTGCTTAAATCGGGAGAGATTGGTGAACTTCGCTCAATCCATACTTCTTATATCGCGTCGATTGCACAGTTTGTGAACCCAGACAGCAAAGGTGCTTTATATAACTTGGGCTGTTACCCAATGTCATTGGTGCACTTGGTGGTGAAAACCATTTTGGGTGAGCAAGCTTTTGAGAACCGCTCTGTGACAGCAATTGGCCGACGAGGTAGCGATGGGAACATCTGCGAGTCGAGCTTGATGATGCAATTCGGAGAGCAGCAAACGGCGAGCGTACACACTGCCGAAGATCATGGATTAAAACACCAATTCACCATCCTGGGTAGTAAAGGCTGCATTACGTTAGACTCGAATCCATGGCTACCAACGCAAGATAACCAGTTTAGTGTGGAAATTTACGAGACGTCGAAGCGTGAAGTGTCTGTTCCGGCAGCAGGGGATGCTTTTTACTATCAAGTGCGCAATATCCGCCAGGCGGTTGAAGCGGGGCGTACATCGTTAGAGAACCCTTGTGGAACATGGGAAGACTCTCACCGTATCATGCAGCTACTGACGGAGTGGGAATCACTGGCTTCAAAGTAAGCTTGTGTTTAGGTGAAATAGACCAATGAAAATAAAAACGGCGCACTAAATACAATATTTAGTGCGCCGTTTCTATTTGTGTTCAGCTGGCTTAAATGCGGTTATCGCCAGTGCTGAATGCAATGACTTGACTGATTTCAGTCAGACTTCTTCCGCTTTCTTGCTGCCATTGAACAAAGGCTTTGTTGGTTGCGTCGAGCGATTTCTTAGTATCTTTTCCGCCTTCAATGATCTTGCAATTACGCAGATAAGCTTCAACGTCGCTAGACAGTATAAAGGTATCGACGCCCATTTGACGCAGTGTGTAAGGACCGGTATTTCCACCTAGGCGATTGCCGCGTTTCTTCAAATACGCCCATAGGTCGGTAATTTTCTCTTGCGGCCAATCGGCAACCATTTTGCCAAACGAGCCGTATTCGATTTTTGCTTCGTGGATCATACGAGCATTGGCAGGGATCGACATGACTTTAGTGAGGTGGCGAATAATGCGTTTATCCGTTGCTTTGGTTTCCCATTGCTCATCAGACAGCATCAATAGCGGCTCAATTTTAAAACCGAAGAATACTTCTTCGAAGTTCGGCCATTTATTGCGAACCACACTCCAAGAAATGCCACTTTGGAACACCTTCATCGAAAATGCCGCTAGCCAACGGTCATCAGGAATTGCGGCCAGTTCTTCTTTGCTTAGTGGGTGAGACAAAAGCGCTTCAAGTTGATCTTCACCACCTTTACGCTCGGCTGCACGCTGATAAATCGCGTCAAATTTTTCGATACTCATAAAAGAAGTTAGTCCTAGTTTATGTCGATATTTGCGAAACATACTACGCTTAAGTGGCTGAATCGTAAATTGATGGAGTGTCACAAATGAAGAAGGTCACATTAACGTTTGTCGGGGAAGGTTCGGATCGTATTGCAGAAAAATTCTATGCGTGGATGACGGACGGTGGGTTAGAAGACAGCATGATTGAGAATTTATCTGACCGTGAAACCTCAGTGGTCGGCATCAGTGATATGGATAATGAAACACGTGATGTGGTGATCAATACGGAAATGAACTAACGAGTCGACTTTCGTCAGCAAGTAGAATCAGATAAAACAAAGCCCTTCACGAGAAGGGCTTTGTTGCGTTTATAAGCGTGAGAGCCTAGTTATTTACCAGAGCCAGACCGCTTGGTAGTGCATCACCGAAGATACGCTTCGATTCGCTCTCAGATAGCTCTTTGACTTCTTCAACCAGTGATACCCAAGATTCAGGTACCTTGCTTTGCTTGAGCTTAGTGAGAACTTGTTCACGGTAGTCGTCAGAGATATCAAATAGGCGGTCGCCCGTCTTACGACAAATCATTACGGCCGCGAAAGCGATCATTGGCTCTTTCTGCCAGTTCTGTTCCAACAGCTTAGGTAACCACTGTTCCGCTTGTTCGCGAGGAATGACATTGTGCTGACTGCCATACAAAGGGGTACGTGATGCCAAGCGACCCATTGCCCACCAGTGCGCTTGTTCGAACTGATTATGGTTGATGGCTTTACTCAAGAACCACGTTGCTAATAGAACTTTGTCTTCGACTTCTAGGTGTTCAAGCGATGCCGCCAATCGAACCATGGATTCATAACCCATGTCTTGTGCCGCTTTGGCTGATTGTGGGTTTTTCATCGCGCCCGGGTGTAGGAATTTCGCGATATCCGCCAAGATGTTCTCTTGTTGCTCTTGGCTTAATCCACCTGCGATACGGCGCCAGAACACCCACCAGTCAGTCCAACCTTGATGGTTCTTAAACTGAATGTTTTGTTGGTAGAGACCCCAAACTTGTTCAATGCGCCATGGGTCGGTTGGAGCGCCAAAGCCCGGACGCAGTGCAAACCCTGCTAAACGAAGCCAGTTTTTCTCGTGCTGTTCAGAGCGACGGCGACGTTTACGACCTTGTGCAAAGGTATCGAACAGTTGACGTAGGGTCGTGAAATCCCACTCGTCGCGCTTGCCAAGTTTCTTCTCAAGATCTTTGGCTAAGGTTTTGATCTCTTTGTTTTCCGCGCTTTTCTTGTTACCGCTGTAAAGGCGAGCGATCAGCTCCTTACATTCGTGCAGTTTAGGGTGAAGCTTAACTTGCTCGCTATCATCGGTTTGCTTGTTGCGAACTTCGAATTCCAGCTCCCAACGTTTGTTGTCGTCTTCTGCGCTGACACATTCCATCTTAAGTGTGCCGACTTCGGTCAACTGACACGCCAGTTGCACTTCTACGCGCTCTTTTTGGTTGGCTTGCAGTTCGGCACCTTCACCTTTAAGGGTGGTGATATAAGGCGGCAGAGGAGCAAACAAGTCAGGATCAACGTCCACCATCACGCCGTTTTGAATGGCAGTGTTATTGGTTAAGTTGTCGTGGGTAGAAGTCAGCAGGTTAAAGCGAACGGGTTCACCCAAGGTAAGCGAGAAGCGACGACCACTTAAGCGGATCTCGTGTCCTTCTTCTGTACCTTTTGCAAGCAAACAGAGTGCTTTGCCCATCTTGTTCTTTTCTTGAAGGTGTAAGAAGTAAGAACGCGCTGCGCCACCACCAATTTTGAGTTGTGCGCCACGACGTGCTTTACCAAACGCAACGGCACCCAGCGCAACAGACCAATCTGGATGTGGGTTATCTAATACCGTAACTGGTGCGCCGCGCCAATCGGAAAGTAGGGTAGTGACACGCTCAGTCACAAGCTCACTGTTGAACACACCACCGTTGAGTAGCAAACCGACTGGAATGGCATTTTGTTTGTCGTCTTCGATACCAAGAGCGGCACGAGATACTTGCTGATGCGTCGTTAAGAACTCGGCAACGTGTTTGCTCACTGCTGGGTCGGCAACGTATGGAAGACCAAACTCGACAACGGCGCTGCGGCGTTTGTCTGGTTCTTCACTGAAATCAGAAAGTGGGAAGAAGCCATCTAAAGCGATTTGGTGCACTTCTTGTTTTCTAAGCCCAATACTCTTTGTTCCGCCAAGAAGTTTAGAGCCGCTGCCTAGCATGGTGATTTTCACTTCTTCAGGTGCACTCGCTGAAAGTAGGTTTTCTTTCGCCTTGCGAGTTTGCTGAATCAGCTTAGTCAGGCTTGCTGCAGTGAGCTTCTTGCTTTGGTTGAAGCGGCTCTCTGCAAGGTGCGCTAATGCTAAGTCGAGGTTGTCACCACCAAGCATCAAGTGTTCGCCAACGCCAATACGATCAAGGGCTAGCTCATTTTGTGAAGAGAAACTTGCTTCAATCAAGCTTAAGTCGGTGGTACCACCACCCACATCGCACACCAGAATCAGTGGCAGCTCTTTGAGCTCATCGGCTGCGGTTTGCTGGTGGCGTGCATACCAGTCGTAACATACCGCTTGTGGCTCTTCGAGCAGCACGATTTTCTTTAAACCCGCCAGCTCAGCCGCTTCAAGCGTGAGCTTACGAGCGGTTTCATCGAACGACGCTGGAACAGTCACAACCACATCTTGGTCTTCTAGCTTATTGCTAGGGTGACGGTAGTTCCAAGATTGGCGAATGTGGTTGAGGTAACTTGCGCTGGCAATGACAGGTGAGACTTTATCTACGTCTTGCGCGCCAGCCCAAGGAAGAATGTCTGAGCTACGATCAACTGCTTGGTGCGATAGCCAGCTTTTAGCACTGGATACCTGGCGTCCTTCCACCTTTGCGCCTAATTCACGAGCCCATTCACCCACGATCACATTACTAATGTCGCCAGATACAGGTTCGTTTTCCCAAGGAAGTGTCAGGTCAGAAGGGGATATTTGACCAATCGCAGGGTGGTAGCGGAAAGAGGGCAGCAGTGGCTTACGAACCACTTCACCCGGACCAATCAATTGGTCGATGTCGAATAGGGATACTTCGGATTGTTCAAGGTTGATGGTAATTTCACAGTACGCCACCACAGTGTTTGTGGTGCCAAGGTCAATACCAACAAGAAAACGAGGAGATGCCATACAAACCTTCGTGTATTTAAAAACGGCACCCGATTGGATGCCGTTTGATTTCTATTTATTCTTCTTCGTTTGAGTTGCTTTTCGCGTCTTCGCGCACATCGAACTCAACATGCCATTTTTGACCGTTATCAGCGGCAATGGCTTCTAAGTAAAGCGTACCAAGCTCTGTCACGCGAGAGGCTAGGGTTACCGGAACCACTTCACCTTCACGACGACCTTCAGATACTGGCAGCGTTACTTGGATTTCTGGAAGCTCTTCAAGCTCTTCTGGTACCCAGTAGTCTAGGTGAGTACCTGCTAGGTCATCACGACGAACCGTTGAGCCGAAGAATTGGAAGTTAACTGGCTGACCGATGATCAAACCAAACTCTTGGCTTGGTACGTCAACGCTTGAGCCTTCTTCCATACCAAATGGTGCAACACAAAGTGCTTCCATTGGAGGCGCCATGCCCGGAATCGCAGGCATCGCACTTTCGATACCCACGTAGTAAGCCGAAGCAATACCACCACGGATACGAACGCCTTGCCCACGACGCACAGAGCCGTAGTAAGCGGCACCGCTAGCAACCGCAAGGTCTAGATCCACACCTGTCAGGCGCTTCGCCATTTCTGCATCTGTTTCAATTAGCCATTCGTTGATCGTGTCCTCTAGGCGAGTTGCTAGAAGTTTCGATTTCAGAACACCACCGTTGAATAGGATTGCTGTCGGCTTGATGAAGTCAGCCGATTGCGTCGCATCCGCACCTGGCATACCAGGCATGTTAGCGAATGGGTTGAAATCTTGGGCTGCTGCTTCTGCGCCATTTCCTGAAGCAGAAAGAGCATTGGCTTGTTTAGACAAGAACGCAGCAATGTGACGAGTAATGCCTGCATCTTGTGCGTAAGGCAGACCCATTTGCGTTAGTGCACCACGGTTACGTTGAACAGGGTGATCAGTAATCGCAACTTGAGGGAAGAAGCCGTCAACCAGTGTTTGTTGTACTTCTTCTTGAGTCAGTTCTGTTTTCAGGGTTGCGCCAAGCAGTTTAGAACCACGGCTTGGTACTACAATTGGCACTGACTGAAGTTCGCTGTCGTTCAATAGCGCTTCTTTCGCGTCACGACATGCGTGTGTCATTGCCTGAACTTGCCATGGCTGTAGCTCTTTGCCTTCTTGCGCTAGCTTCATCTTTAAGCGGTACGCAAGTGCAAGGTCCATGTTGTCACCGCCAAGTAGGATGTGTTCACCTACCGCGATACGGTTCAGAGTTAGGTTGCCGTCGTCTTCAGTTACTTCAACCAAAGAAAGGTCAGTCGTACCACCACCGATATCGACCACAAGCACGATGTCGCCAACTTCAACTTCGTCGCGCCATTTGTCGTTGCTGTTATCGATCCAGTTGTAAAGCGCAGCTTGTGGCTCTTCTAGAAGCGTTAGGTGCACAAAGCCAACGTTGCGTGCTGCTTCTGCAGTTAGTTCGCGAGCAGCAGGATCAAAAGAAGCAGGAACTGTAATAGTTACGTCTTGATCGGCAAGGTTGTGATTTGGGTTCGTGTGATTCCAAGCGTCTTTTAGGTGCTCTAGGTAAAGCTCTGTCGCACGAAGAGGGGATACTTTTTCCACTTCTTCTGGGCTACCTGCTGGTAGGAAGGCATCACGACGATTCACACCAGCGTGGCAAAGCCAAGATTTCGCACTTGCAACAAGGCGAATTGGCGTTTTCGAACCTAGGTTACGTGCAATTGCACCAACCAGAGCTTTTGGCTCGCTCGACCACGGAAGAACGCGTGATTGCGGGTTCATTTCGTGCTCGTGCGGCTGGTATAGGAAAGATCCTAATTGGCTGCGAGTCTCTACCGTGCCCGGCGCAGTCAACTGCGGGATAGGCATCACTTCAACGCGAGCGTCCTCGTTGTGTGTATCAACAAAAGACATGACACAGTGTGTTGTACCTAAGTCGATACCAACACTGAATTTAGGCGTCTGTTGAGTTTCAACAGACGCTTCTTGAGAATGGTTTTCTTGGTTCATGTGTTCCATTACAGCTCAACCTCAGCTGGAGCGATCACAGATGCATCGTAGTTCTCAGCCAGTTTAGGCAACGTCATTGATGTTGCTTTCCAACCTTTGTGAACTAGCGTGCCGTTGAATGGCGCGCTGCCTGTTACGTTGCCAGTTAGGCGGATTTCTTGTGGGTTGAAGCCTTCTTCAACCGTAATGCGAGTTTCTTCGTCTTCGTTACGAACGTGCGCTAGCGTCACGTAGTCGTTCAGTACTTTCTGACCGCCAGTGTGGATTACGCGAGCAGCTGCGCCTACTTCTTCATCAGAGAATGACGTTAGGTCTTCTTTTAGGAAGTCAATCAGACGAGCTTCTTGTTGCATGATAGAAAGCAGTTGCATTGCAGAGTCCGTTGATGCTGTTGCAAGTTTTGATTCAACTTCTACAACACGCTCTACGACTTTCTCTACTTCCACTACTTTTTCTACTTCAACGATCTTCTCAACTGGCTTCTCAACCTCGACGATTTTCTCGACCGGTTTTTCTACCACTTTCTCGACCACTTTTGATTTGCGCGATGCCGCGATCAGAAGAAGCAAAACACTCGAAGCTGCCAAACCAGCATGCAGCATATCGAACGTTTGAGGAATTAGGTTCAAATCAATGTTCATGACGTTTTTTCTCTTTCTATTGATTTATTGGTGCTCAGTGTTGGCTCATGTGTTTACTAAAAGGATCGTCTTTGCGACCTGCACCAAGTTTAGACATTAAAATGATGGTGGATGGTAGCATATTCAAGGCTTAAGACTGTAATAATTCGTGAATATACCGCATGATTAGCATGAAAAATCAACGATTAGACGGAGCGGCAAACGTTGTTGCTTGATGTTTACCCACATGTGGCGCAGTATTTCCATCATTATCGAAGCATTGCACGCAAAAAACGTGGAACACGAAATGACATATAGCACGGCTCAACAGAGCATTTTCAAACGATATTCTGCTTCTATTGTAGCCTTTATTACGGTCATTATTGTTGCCGCAGGCATGGTGGGTGTTGCCTACAAAATCCAACAGCGTTACACCATGACCATCTTTGATACCTTGGCTGACCGCCAAGCGGAATCTCTCAAACTTGCCGTAGAAAACGATCTTGAGTTCATTGGTGCTGGTGCCAACTTCTTTCATTCCGTCGACAAGTCTTACTGGACGCAATTTCCTTACTACGCGAAACACGTGGTAGAAGGTTCACAGAGCTTAATTGGTTTGCAGTGGATGGAGCGTGTGGCGCCAAATGAGCTTGATGCTTACTTAAAAAAGACCCGAAAAACCTTTCCTACTTTTGAGATTTTTACTGTACCAAAAGACGGCCCAAGAACTCAGGGTTATATCCTTGAAAACAGCGCGCCAGCCTTTATTGCAACAGACATCTACCCAAGAACCGAAACCAATTTATCATTACTGGGCTTTTACTCATCACGTTTGCGATTTGAATTGATTCTTGATGACATTATTAAGAATAATCGCCCAAACATTTCTGACAAAGTTCGCCTGCTACAAGATGGATACGATCAATCTTTAGAAAAGTCAGGCTTGCTGGTTTATCACCCAGTTTTTAGCTACGACAAACACGAGCTGCTTGGTGTGGTCATTGGTGTGGTACGAAGCACCGTGTACTTTGACCAATTGATTACTAAAACTGCCACAGAGCTAGATATGTCGGTCAAAGTTGAGGACATGGGCTTTGATGCTTACGACGATCCTGTGCTGTTCAAAAGCGCCGATTGGGATGGGTTGAATAGCAAAATTATCAGTCGGACCATTCCGCTGCCAAATCGTGAATGGCAAGTTGAGTTCAAATTGTCAGAATCGGTTTCTGCTTGGGAGCGTTCAGTGCTTTACGGCACCGGCATCGCAGGCTTAGTCATCGCTCTGTTGATCAGTTATATCGTCAACCTTCAATCTCGTGAGAAAGAACGCCTAGCGGTCATGCTTGATAGTAAAACCGTGGAGCTGAAGCGTATGGCGGAATTAGACCCATTGACCCAATTGCTCAACCGACGCGTATTTAACGATAACTTGCTGCACTACATTAATGGTGACGTTAAGTTCTCTTTGGTTGGCTTCGATATCGACCGCTTCAAACTGATTAATGATAAATATGGCCATTTGGCTGGTGATGAAGCGTTATTGCATGTGACGAAACTGGTGAATGCGAATCTACTTGATGGTGACCGTTTTTACCGAGCAGGTGGTGATGAGTTCTGTATCTTATCGCAGGTAACGGATAAAGAAGAGCTTGCCACCTATCTAGACAAGTTGCGTGGCATCGTGGCGAGTTCACCATTTGACTACGAAAGCACGCCTATCATTTGCTCCTTGAGTATCGGTGCCGCGGTGCACAAAGGTGAAGATCCTGAGAGTTTGTTCCATAAAATGGACGTGCAGCTCTACCAAAGTAAGAAAAATGGTCGAAACTCTGTATCGATCGGCGATTAATTCAGCGAGCAAATTCGAGTTTTGAGATTGGTTACGGTAGAATCTCACGCTTTCAAATTTACGTTAGGAATCAAGACAAACTATGAACCATAACCGTATCGTCTGCTTCGATTTAGAAATGTGCTGCTGGAATGAAAACGGCGTGGGTAGCACGGGCGAGATCATTGAAGTTGGTTTGGCTGAAATAGATTTGTCGAAAGGTGAAATCGTAAAACGCGCGCAATACTACGTGAAACCAGAGCATGATGAAGTCTCTCTGTTCTGTGCTGAGCTAACCGGTATCACGCCTCGTAAGGTTGAAAAACAAGGTCGACCACTAGAAGAGGTGCTCAAGTCGATGCTAAAGAACTTCGGCGGTCGCAACAAGATTTACGCCTCTTGGGGACGTGATGATCTTATTCTGCTAGAAGAGTGTCAACAAAAGAGCATTGATGCCCCATTTACCGAGTTTATTAACTTAGCGACGTTGTACCGAATCCAAAACCGTCTTAAAGACAAACGTATTGGGCATAAAGCGGCGCAAGAAGCGAAAGGTATTGAGTGGGAAGGCCGCCAGCATTCGGGCTACGTGGATGCGTACAACTTAGCGAAACTTGCACTGACCATGCTGTAAACCTAGGCTTTCATCAATCTTTCATTGGAATTCAGTCTTCTCGTCATAAGCCAGTACTAAATTAGTTATTAATAGATAACAACAATGTTGGCTTGGCTCTGGAAGGAAGGCGATTTGTTTAGGCTGAATCCAAGATAGAGACCCAAAAAACGCGCTCATGTAGCGCGTTTTTTATTGGTTATTACTTATCCTGAGGCTGCTTTACTGAGATTGCAGCTTCGCTCGAATAAAGTCACTGTGGTCAACATAGAGCAGTTCGGCCGTTTTACGGATGACGGCATCTTCTAACGGATCAACTTCTCCATCAGCGTACGCTACTTCCCACATACTCTTGATGAGCTTATAGCGGGTTTCTTGAGAAAGCTCACGCAGCTGAGATGTAAAGTCATAAAGGGAAGTCGACTCACTCGATTTGCTTTGAGCTTGAGCGAGGAGAGTGTTGGTCTCTTCTTCCGTCAATGAGAGCAATTTCATGATCAGAGAACGTTTAGTTGCTTGCTCTCTTTCATCGATTTGATGGTCTGCACCCGCCACTTCACAAAGCAAGCATGCTATCGCCATATTGGGTGACAGTGTGTTGGATTGGCTAAGGTCTGAGCCTTCAATAAGTTGTTTAAATAATGAAGTAAGCGAATTAAACATGTTAAACACCAAGCTGTTATCTATTTATTTAAGATGGTAATGGTTCGAGAAAATCTCAAGGTCTTGAAGCAATTTGATCAAGAACTCATACGATTGAGAAGGTGATTTTGCTCAATACTCTGTTTGACCGCAAAAGCGCTGATTTATTCCTCAACTTGTGTTGGAGGGAAATATATTGAGTCACCTTCACCTGTTAAAATACTGATATTAGTTGGCTTTCCATCTTCATCTAGTCTCAGCTCGCCAATCGCACTTTGGTTCACTAATCGGTAGAAATTGTGATTGCTTGGGGCGCGTTTAAAAATCTTCAAACGCTTGCGCTTTGTGAACAAGTTCAATGGTGAGCGAGGGCTATACAACATGCGATCCATAGCATCACATGCGCTCAGCAGTTGTGCAGGAAATTGGTTCTTAATCCCACTGCAAGTGATCTGATAGATGTTTGGACTATTGCGGCGAAAGCGCAACTTGATGTCATAAGCGAAAGAGTAGTGCACGTCACCAGAGAGAATCACGAAGTTAGTTGGTGTCTTGGTGTGAGTGAAAATACTGATTAAGGTATTCGCACTGCCGGGGTGCGCCATCCAGTTTTCTGCGTCAATCAGCAATGGCTGACCAAAGCCCGTCATGATGCGTTGCAGCGTTTCAATAAACTTCACACCAAACATGGGCGCGGCAGAGACAATGATCACTTTGTCTTGATGCATCAACTCTTGTTGGAATTCAATCAAGGCTTCCCAATCCATCAAACCCGATGGTTTATTCATACGAGACTCTGAGCGCCAGCGACGAGTACGCGTATCCAGCACCACCACTTTTGGTGAGGTGTGAATCGTGTAGTGCCAATCTTCAAAACGATACAGGTACTTAATGAACTCGTCTTGGGATTCTAAAGTTAGCTGTTCAAAGTAGCGACGCGCATGCTCCATAAATGGAGCGTTGAATTTTTCTGGCGCGTTTCCCCAACCTTGGCACAGCCAGTAAGCGATCAGACTGTTACCAATGATGCGATGCGAGAAGAGGTTCTCATTGGCTGCTTTTTCCCAGCCAACTGTGAGATTCCAATCGTCGGTCACGTCATGATCATCAAAGATCATGTAAGTAGGAACATGAGCGAGCAAACGCTGGACTTTATCCAAACCTTCAACAAAAGCATCGATGTGAACTTTTTCGTCACGCCAATGCTGCTGCCATTTTGGCTCTAGTGTTTTTCCGCCCGTAGTGAATTTTCTATCCAATAAACGTTCGCGATTGACTAACGTCCAAGGCACTGGAGACCAAACGAGTAGGTACATCGCAAACAGTTCGGCAAAACTAATGAGATGGTTTTCACATTCGCGCGAGCTGAAGATGGGCGTGCCATGATGAGGTAAGAACTTGCTCAGTAAGCTGCCATCGTCAACGTAGTGGGGCAGAATGTTATCTCGGCCATAAAAGCAATCTGGGCTTTGATACAGCTCTTGCGTGTTTTTAATCGGCGCTTGTTCGAACTCTTCGTAAGGTAAGCCCAATAACTCAACCAACTGTTCGATGGCGTCCAGCATTGGCCCCGCCACATGATCGGCATAGATTTGATCGCCGCTCATGATCAGCATATCTGGGCGGTCTTCTATCTGCTGGCTAGCAACTTTTGCGTCTGCTTGGACGAGTGTGTCCTTACTGAAATGATGTGGGTTACGACAAGAACCGTGCAATACATAATCAGCTTTCTCGCTGATCAAGAATTCCACACCTTGTGCTGTTTGCTTATGTTCGTCATAGATAAGATGGGGCATCAACTCGGTTAACAAACCGGATTGAGTATGGAGCTGATAACGCAGTGCACGGTGGGTAGGAAATTCGCCTTGCAGCGTCAGCATGCAAACCCAAGCACGTTTACCGACTTGTAATAGATACTCTTTTGAAACAGGCTGAGAATAGTATTGTTCACCCGTGCCAGCATCGCTGATTTCAACCAAGCCTTCGAGAGGTTGCGTTGTCACCAACCAAATGTTCACTTCCGTTGCGGTGACTTTTCTTAAAATCGGACCGGCAATAATTAGGGGAAGAGAGTGGTGTTCGTTGGTATTGAGCGATGTTGGCAAAGCGGTTTCCTATTATTTTAAATCAGTGTTCTGAATCTTCTTCGAGTATTTCGATAACTTGTGAGCTGCTAAGTTCATGTCCCATCAGAAACAAACCTAACATGGCATCGGCTTTTGACGCACTGTCGCTATCTTCATCAAGGATTTGTTTTAGGCGAGTACGAATCAAGTCAATTTCATGGTCAACAAAACCACGACCTTCTTCTTCGCCTTGGCTATCTTCTGGTGCGTTATCGAAGTGCATGAACAGCATGTCACCATCGAGTGTGGTGCTTTCCAAGCGTTCAGGTAGCCATTCTTCTCCCATGACGATATCGGGGTTACTACCTTCAGGCAAGTTGTTGATTATGGTGATGAGTTCAGATGCTTTCACGGTTCACTGCGGCTTTGATCATTGGTTTTCTATTGTATCGGCGAAATGGGAAAAAACTAAGCCATTTAATCATTGTGGACTCTTAATTGCTTGCATTGTCATCACATCTTTAGCCCCAGCAAATGCGCAATTATCAATAAGTTTCGCTTTAAATAAATTTGGTGATAAATACAACAAATCTTCGCAGGTGGAATCACGAATTGCATGATTGGTCCGATGAGTTGATTGATTTTAGAGCGCGAACTAAGCACTCTACGTCACCACTCGATAATGAGAATGATTATCGATAATGAATTTAACTGACGTATAATAGAGTTCCGAAATGAAACGAATAATGACCTTACTTTGTCTTTCCCCCACATTTGGGGTGATGGCTGCTGACAATAACATTGAAGTTTTCATGAGTGCTTTTCATGAAAACCCAATTGAAGTGATGAACGAGTTACCCGAAAAGGAGGGCGACACGTATCCCATCATTAATATTGAAGAGTCGGAATCCATTCGAGCATCCGTGCGTGATGCCATTATGAAGAGAGCGACATCAGAATTTCCTCACTCATTTTCTGCGAATCTTAATAATGATAATCCAGCCCGTTTGGTTGATCTAGGAAATGGCCTGATTCGCAATCTCGATGAGTTACACCGTCAGACACCAAACTTTAAACGACTTGATGTACAACCTTGGTCCGATAGCTACTGGCCTCTGTATTCCGGTGCTGCTGCTTGGCGTTATGGCGATAGGGAGCTCAGTGCGAGTAATTGGCAAGAGTATTTTGACTTTTCGCACATTCAAAAACCGGTAGTCTCGGTTCAAGGGCAGGATCGAGAGGATTTATCTCCGGCTGAAAAATACGATTTGCTGGTGGGGGATACTCAATTTACGCTATCAAAACGTTCGTGGGATTCTGGCAAAGGGTACTACGAATCGAATGGCAGTGTAGAACGCTGGATGGGACTGTGTCATGGCTGGGCTGCGGCTGCGTATATGCTTCCTAGACCGACGCAATCTGTCACTGTGCCAGACGCTAACGGTGAACCTTTAAAATTTTACCCTTCAGATATTAAAGCACTTGGGACATTATTGTGGGCAGAAGCGCCGTTTGAAACTCGTTTTATTGGTGGGAGATGCAACATAAAGAACCCAGCAAAAGATGAAAATGGGCGAGTGATTGAACCGGACTGTACTGATACTAACCCAGCCAGTTGGCACTTAGCGGTGTTAAACCAGTTGGGGTTATCTGGCCGTAGCTTGATCATGGATGCTACTTACGATTATCAAGTTTGGAACCAGCCTGTTTTAGGCTACAACTTGCAATATTTTAATCCACAAACGTACCGCTCGGCTTCCGACCCTGCAGAAGTCATGATCAGCTTGGAATCTTACGACAAAGATCGTTTCTCTACATATCGCTCACGTCGCGCAGCTTCCATTGTTGGTGTTCAAATGCAAGTTGAATACATGGTTGAAACTAACCCTACACATCGTTCGACTGACATGCCTCGTTATGATGGCGTATCACGAGTGACGTATTACTACGACCTTGAAATCGATGCAAATGGACAAGTGATTGGAGGGGAGTGGTATCAAAATCGTCACCCAGATTTCCTCTGGACACCAACACCAATGGCGGTGGCAAAATCATACTACGATGGCTACGGCGAGTGGGATATGTCATTGCCGATTCCCCAGAACTGGCAGTACCAAGCCCCACGTGCTTCTCGTTACACGCAGCCAATGACGGCAGTTGTCGAAGCTCTGTTTGCCGCTTCGTCAGGTGAGCAAGATGGCCAAGGTGGATGGAAAAAAATAAAAACCAACACGGAGAGTGGCGCGCAGTGTCTTGATGTGGAGTACAGCGCATCAGGAGAGGGTTCAAGAGTGTTTGGTTGGCGTTGTCATGGTGGAGATAATCAAGAGTGGAAGTTAACGTCTGCAGGAAAGCTTATGAGTCAGAGCGCTCCTGAGTTGTGCCTCGATCAGAAAGGAATCAATATCACTCTTGAGCGTTGCGGTGATTTGCCTACCCAGCAATGGCGATGGGAAGGCGGGCAGATAAAGAACCGCCTTGATAATGCTTTGAAGTGGAATGACCGTACTTGGCTTGTTGAAGCAGATGTACAAGGCAGTGAGTGGTATTTGGAGTAGTTGCAACAAACACAGAGCCCGCTATCGGAGCGGGCTCTCTTTTATCATTGCTTATTAGTCGTTACAGCTGCCTTCAAATGTCCAGAACCAGTAGTTCTGAAAAGGGTCTGCTCCCCAGTTGTCTTGTGTCGCAACAAAGCGGTTGCCCCAATACTTCACTGAAGAACCAGCAGGGTAGTAGTTGTAAGGTGACCACTCTTGCAGAGACGCGCACTGGTCTTGTGGCTCTGGGTTTGGCTGTGGCGTTCCGTATGTCTCACTGACGGCAAGGTAGGCGTCAGAGGCGCTCTGCGTATTTGTTACAGTGACATAAATGTCTGAACCTTGAATACCACCAAAACCACACGCTTCTTCATTACCCATATTGGTCGATGAGCAGTCGTAATCTGAAGGTGTTGCTGGGCGATCAATCGCTACATAAAGTTCCACATTACCAAAGCCATTGTAAGTTTGCACCCAAACATCATCGCTAGAGGTTCTGCGCAGAACGAACTGTTGCTCGCCAGCCGCGTTGCTTTGGATCGCAACAGGCATGTTGAGAGAAAGCTCGTTCATGCCTGTATCCGGCCCAGGGTTTGGATTTGGATTAGGTTGACCGCTTTCACAGTTCATCACCTGAACACCCACTTGAGAGAACGCAGACGTGACAGCAGAGCTTTCATATCCCAGCTTTTGCGCTGCCTTGCATACGCCTTCTGCACCTTGCTGGAAGGTTGAGTTTGGCGTCCAGTACAACTGGTTCGCCGTTGCGTAAGCCATGAATGCTTTTTTGATGCTCCAGCCTGAGCTTGTCGCAAGGTGGTAAAAGGCTTTGTTGAAAATACCAGAGCTGTGGTGAACATCGATGCCACGGTAGTATTGATTCACGTGACCAATTGAAGCACCATCGTGACTTGGGTTGATGAAGTAACGCATTGCTGGCGAGTATTTCATCACGTGTTCACCCATTTTCCAGTTGAAGCTACCATGCACGTATTGGCTAAGTGCAGCAGCAGCGACGTCAGAAAATGATTCGTTCATTCCGCCAGACATGCCGCGATATTCCAACCCTGAATTTTGCTCCGTGAAACCGTGGCTGACTTCATGTGCGATAACATCCCAAGTCGCAAGAGGGTACATAGAGCTGTTGCCATCACCAAAGGTCATCTGACGGCCATCCCAAAACGCGTTGCCATAGTTTGAGCCGTAGTGAACGCGCATGGTGAGTTTTTGTTGAATAGGACGTGCGCCAAGCCACTCACGGTACATGTCAAACACACGTTGGCCGAAGTAGTGTGCGTCATTCATTGGCGCGTATGCCCCGTTGATTTCTCGGTAGTTATTCACGTTGCAGTTGAAGCGATGAACTTGACCACCCCATTGTTGGTTGTTCATGTTGATCGTTTCGACGTTATCACTGTTCATCTGACAGTATTGGTCGACTTGAAATCCACCAAACTTAGTATTTGGGCCAAAGTAATAACGACCACTTTTTTGGTTGCCGCCAGGGCCTTCTGCCTCAAGAAATGCAAGACCTTCCCATTGGTCCATGATCTCGCCTGATTTTGCATCAACCAGCGTGATAGGACGAGAAGGACGCAGATTCACAATCTTAACCGCATCGACTTTGTAGATAAGGTGCGCGGTATTTTGTTCGTCGAGCCAAACCATTAGTTCCGCACGAGCATCATTCTCTGGAGACTCGTTGGATGCAAAACCTTGCTCAGTACCCGTTGCGATCTCAATCGCTTGGTTAGCACTGATCATCGGTAGCGTTGAGTCCAAGTCGTTATCGATTCCAACCACGACATTGCCGTCAATCGATTGAGCAAAGCCTTTTGCGGAAAGATCTGCGACGACAGAATGGCCGTAAACAGGTACGCCGTAATGCAACTGCTGTTTACGAACAAGCGTTTGTTGGCCAATTTCTACTCGGTTGATGTTTTGATAGCTCAGCTCGGTACTTGCTGGCATGTAGGATGATTTACCAGCAATATTGAGTGCTTCAGAGATGTCAGTTTGAGAGTGTTCCACAATTTGTGCTGCCTGCGAGGCGAACGCGAAAGGGACAAGCGATAATAAAGTGACGTTTCGCATAATTAACCTTTTATTATGGTTGTGTATTTTCTTATGTGTGTATATTCGTAGCAAAAATGCAATTGCAGATTAAAGATAAAACTCGTGAATGTATAAGTGCAATCGATTGAATATTTGAGGTTGATTCAAAACAAATTTATAAATCGCCTAAAATATGTGCGGTTATAGTAAAGCTACTTAGTCCTTAAGGAATTTTTAACCGATAGGCGGGTAAAGTCAGATATACTCGTCGTGATTAAATACTGTCCCTAATTACAGCAACATAGGAGAGTTATGAAACACCTACTAGGAACATCACTAGTATGCTCGGGCTTATTGCTAAGCGGAGCCGCATTTGCTGAGTCGAAGCATGCAGAACAAGAGTGGGGTATTGCAGCGATGTACCGCACTGCTGCGATTCCTTTTTATACAGCTAACGATGACTCGACAGTAAGCACGTTTGTACCAATGATGTTCTTTGAGAATGAACACCTTTACATTGATGGTCTTGAAGGTGGCGTGTTCTTGTTTGATGAGGACGACTCCGACTGGCGTGCGAGTGCGATCATGCGCTTGCGCTTTGTTGATATTCCTAAATCAGTTCAAAACGCTTTTGAGGGCGACCGCGTCGATTTCGGTGGCCAAATTCGTTACAACTTTGACGAGAACTGGCGCGCTGAATTCGAAGTTATGACGGATGACGAATTTCAATTTCATTCTAACTACCGTATCGCGGCAAACTACGAGTTTGGCGACTGGGAGTTGGAACCTTCCTTTACCATTCGTTATAAAGACGCCGACTTCAACAGCACTTATTACTCTTTTGATGAAGTAACGGGCGAGAAAATTGGAGCTGGGATTGATGCTAACTTAGGCATCAAGGCGCGTTACCATGTTATCTCGAACCTGTATTTACTTGGCGAAACCAGCATCACGCGTTTAGACAATAATGCGTATATTGGCCAAATTGTTGAAGACCGCTATCAAGGTGAAGTCTTTGTTGGCTTTGGTTTCTTTAATGACAAAGGGAAGGCTCGCAAATCAGAGTTGAGCAACCGTCCGTATCTGCGTGTAGCTCACGGTTGGGCAACGCCTTCTAATATCGGCGATATTTTCAAATTTAATGCCGAGAAGGATGAATACAACAACCAGCTAACGTCATTATTCTACGGACACCCTTTGACGGATGAAATCTTCGGCTTCCCAATTGATATTTACCTAACACCGGGTCTGGTCCACCATTGGTCATCGGAGGTTCAATCGTCCAGTACTGAGTATGTGATGGCGATTAAGGCGTACTACACCTTTAATTGGCCGACCAAATGGCGTTTTGGTGTTGCAGAGGGTATGTCTTACATCGATAACGTAACCTACATAGAAGGTACCGAGATGGAAGAGAAGGGCTACACCGCAAGTAATTTGCTGAACTATCTCGACTTCTCATTTGATGTGAATGTAGGCGATCTGTTTAACCAGAAAGATTGGGAAAACATGTGGGTTGGTTATTCGTTGCATCACCGTAGTGCGATTTTCGAGAGTGCTTCTCAGTTTGGTCGCATCAAAGGTGGTAGTAACTACAATACCATCTACTTCCAGTATGATTTTTAAGCTCATCCGAATGTAAATATCCAAAGCCTCATATAGCTATGGGGCTTTTTATCTAACCGAGCTTTAATCATGGGGGTACGGCATTTTTAGCGGATAAACTTAAAGTCGTTAACATTTAGAAAACTGCTCAATGGGTGCAGGCACTTATCTTACGAATTGCGCTTTTGGTGTGAAGAGAGCAAAGCGGTTTGTGTTACATCTGGTGAATTGGCCTAGAAGTTTCCGCATAAGGGGGCGGAACTAACGCCCTGCTTTTGCAAATTACACGGAATTGTGAAGGTGCCATTAGGAGTTGCTTCAGTATTGATGAAAGCATAGTCGACTGGTTCGAAAAGTTAGCTTAAGTAAACTCGCAAGTCGGTAAAGTGGTGGCGCGTTGAATGTTGTGCTTACCGGGAACAGTGACAAGATTCTGACAAATGGGAATCAAAAAAGGCGTCATCGTAACGATTCCTGTAAATTCCTTCTCAACATGAAAGTCTACTCAAAATCTGTAATTTTGCATTTGCCTTACCTGTAGTTATTCAATTAAGTGCTGAGTTTTGCTTTTTTTAATTATGCGTCATTTGGCGGTCCAAAACTCAGCACTATTCATTAACCTACTGATTATTAATTGAACTGCAACCAGATAGGCTGCATTATAAGACGATAAAAGGCGGCTAAAAGCCGTATAAAAAGCGTTAGCCCTATCAGAGGAAAACAATGAAATCTGCAGTATTAGTTATTGATGTTCAGTCGATTCTGTTCGACCCGGAACCTCAACCATTTGAGTCACAAATCGTACTCACCAAAATTAATGAAGTTACGAAATTGGCGCGTGCTAAGTCTGTCCCAGTTATCTTTGTTCAGCACGAGCAACCTAAATCTGTTATTGAATACGAAAGCGCTGGTTGGGCATTGCAGTCGAGCTTAATTACACAAACTGGTGACCATTTCGTTCGCAAAACAACACCAGACTCTTTCTTGAATACTAATCTTCAAAGTGTTTTGAATGAACTCGATGTAGATAGCTTAATTGTGTGTGGCTACGCCTCAGAGTTTTGCGTTGATACCACCATTCGCAGAGCTGCAGGTTTAGGCTACCCCGTAACTTTGGTTTCGGATGCTCACACAACTCATGATAAGGAGCACGCCAGTGGGGCTCAAATTCGAGAGCACCACAATGCCACGTTACCAAGCATTTCTAGTTTCGGTGTTAAAATCGAAGCGGTAGAGGCGTGCAACCTTTGGGCATAGGGCTAACAAGCAATTTAAGAGTGATTCAGCACGCTTGGCATTTTTAGTTTGGTTTAAGTTTGGTGATTACGGTGGCTAAATTGAGTGTCGTGGTTGCGCGCTTCACACCTTAATTGGGCGTTATGTGACCGCGACTTATGGACCAATATTTATCATTCAGTTCCGGAATTGGCGAGCTTTATGATATGGCCATCGCTAGCATCTGTCTGAAAGTATTAGTTCCAAACATATATGGGAGTATCAGACATGTTTAAAAGTATGCATAGAGCGGAAGAACCACTAGTTATTTGTAATGTTTGGGATGTACCGAGTGCGAAGATCGCAGAGGAAGTTGGGTTTTTAGCTATCGGTACTTCCAGTGCTGCTATTGCGAGTAATCTTGGAAAAGATGATGGAGAGAATATTAAGTTCAATGATTTGTTGTCAATTGTTAAAGCAATCGGTGGATCAACCAATCTGCCTTTGACAGTTGATATTGAATCAGGTTTTGGAGATACACCTGAACTCATAGCAAAGAACATTATCGAATTGGTGAAAGTCGGCGTCGTTGGCATAAACATAGAAGATAGTGTTGTAGTAAAAGGTCACAGGCAGCTGTGTGATGTTGCACAATTTGAGAAAACGCTTAAGCAAGTTAGGTTGTTACTCGCTGAAGCAGATACTGAAGTTTTCATTAATGTTCGGAGCGATGCATTCTTGCTCAATGTTAGTGAACCTCTAGTTGAGAGTATTGAAAGAATTAATAGGTATCAACAATCTGGCGCCGATGGAATTTTTCTACCATGTATTAGAGACGTTAATGATATTGAAACTGTTGTAGCAAGTACGTCGCTACCAATAAATGTAATGTGTATCCCTGAATTACCTAGTTTTCAAGAACTGAAAACTCTAGGTGTCAAACGTATAAGCATGGGTAACTTCGTGTATGAGGCAATGCTTGCCTCGCTGTCCTCTAGCTTAATGTCCATCAAAAGAGAACGGTCGTTTGAAACTCTATTTTTATAGTATCGTGGGTGTTATAACTATCACATAACTGTTTAAGAGTGATTCGCAACGCGTGGCATTTTTACTATGCGTTGCGTTTAGTGTTTAAGATGGCAAGCAGGGGGTCGGTATTGCGTTACTCACACCTTACAGGGCGTTAGGAGATTCAATGGTTTCGTATCAACAAACAAAAGATTTATCAGCGTCGGATAAGATTACTTACGTAAATATGCGTTTATACTACGAGCATTATTCTGTTGATTGGGATTGCTCAAAAATCGAAGAGCAAATTCAAGATTTAGCCAATTTCGATATCCTCTTAAATGATGAGGTCGTTGGGGCAATTCGTTTGGCATTTGATAATGATGGTTGTTATGTTCGTGACTTGCAAGTCGGTGAGGAATACCGAAATAAAGGCATTGGTGCGTTAGCACTTTCAGAATGTGAAAGGTTAGCCATTGAATCAGGCGCTAATCGACTTAAGTTACGTGTATTTAAAATCAGCCCAGCTTTTCATTTGTATGAAAGAGTTGGTTTTGTGGTTGATAACGCTGATGATAGGTTTTACAGCATGTCGAAAACAATCTCTTAGTATCAAGTTTGAAGTGCGACACTTTTTACAGATGCGCATGAATGTACTCCGTTGGTGTCCTATACCCAAGTCTTTTGCGCGGGCGCGTATGTAATTTGTATGCAATTTCATTGTAGATCTTCTGTGTTACGTGTGACATAGAAGTTCGTTTTGGTAAGTATTGTAATATCAAGCCGTTGGTGTTTTCATTTTTACTTCGTTCCCATGAATGGTAAGGCTTTACAAGTTAAAACAGACAGTTATGATGTTTCTCTAGTTGTGCATAACCATGAAATTCAGTGCTGTTATCCACAGTTGTCGTTTTAAAGGGTAAGTCAGAGCGGGTGATGATTTTGCTCATTCTTACGTTGAGCGACTCGCTTGTTCTATCGTCCATTTGCCCAATAAAAGTGTAGCCAGTCATTCTGTCGACTAACGTCACTATACAGTGCTTGGTTCCGCGGCTAACGACGGTATCCATTTCCCAATGACAGGGCTCTTTTCTATGCTCAGCTTTTGCTGGCCTATCGGTAATATGGCGCTTTGCGTCAGCCGACGTCGGCTGTCTTTTGAGTTATACCTCTTACGCCTTTTCTTAGTGGACCGGCGTAGGTGCTTCCATAGGGTCCCACCGAGAGTTTTTTCGTTCCAAATATGCTGATAAATGAGCTCTTGGCTCCTTAGATATCCGACGATTTGGTCAGGGCTCCAATCCTGTCGTAGCAAGGCTTCAAGTAATCTGAAGTCGATTTGTGACGATCAAGTTGTTTAGCTATTTTAACGGTACTAATTCCTCGCTTTCTGAGTGCAGAAATCATGTGCGTTTCGTTCTTAGTAAGGTGCGTTTATCTCATGTTTTTTACTTCTTAGCGGGAGTTAACTTCATGATTTTCGCATTTCGCTGTTTTTATGTTCAGAGGTGTCGCACTCCGTTCTTGAATCCAAGAATGATACTCTGAGCGAGTAAGGTAATTCTAATATAGTAGATAATTATCTGTCGAGGAGATAGTTATTAGACTCTAGTTGCTATTTAACACGAAGAGTTAATAAAGGCTTACTAAAGAATTATATAGATGGCAGTTAAGATGAAAAACGGGTACGACTAGAGCCTATAGCCAATCTGATATGCCCAAAGGCTTACTAATATTGATTACCTGATAAAAGCTATGCGCGAAGTGTCGTCAAGTCCAGAATTGGCAGCTTCACGCATAGGCCGGACATATGGAAGCGACCGGCCTCTTTTATAGGCATAGATATCTTGTCAATGGGGGGAAGACCATCTAGGTATAATCAATTTTCTACCGAAAAATGGGCCAGTTTTTCAAATGCGTGACCGAGCTGGATCATTTCTACATCTTGAGCAAAGCCACCTAAAAAAGATAAGCTGACCGGGATATTACTTTGTGTGACTCCAGCTGGGATTGAGATTTCAGGATACCCTAGTAGAGAAGCAATATAACCAGCCTCCAGTAGATCTTGTGACCGACATTGGTAGCTATCATCAATAATGCTTGGCAGTGGTGCTGCCGGGCAGGGCCTAGTCGCAAATACAAAGCCATCTAATCGATACTGTTTTTTTATAGAATCCAGTTTAGCTCTCATTAATGGTAAATGTTGGTTGAGTAAGCTTATGTAACGAGAACTGTTGGTATCATGATTGAGCATATTCTGTTCTAAAGCAGCCAATCGCTTGGGATTGATAGGGTGAGGGTTCTCTTTATCGGCTTTAAGTTTTTTAATTATTTCAGACAAATTTAGCGTTGTATTATTGGTGCGCAAGTGTGTTTCCAATTGTGGTTTAAACTCTGCTGCAATAATAAAAGATGAAACAGTTGCGCCAATGGATGCCATCTCTTCAGGTAATGATAATTCGATGACCTCAGCCCCTTGGCCTTTCATTTTTATTAGTGACTGATCAATAATCACATCCACCTCATCGTTCGCACCCGAATAGTTATTTATATATCCCAACCTCTTATTCTCAAGCGTTGCTTCATTCAACGATCGAGTAAAATTTGGGGCTGATTGTGTCGAATAATAAAACACACTTGCCTGATCTTTTGTATCTTCCACTGCTATGATGTCCATGATGATAACAAGATCTTCCACGGAGGATACAAGCGGTCCTATTGTGTCAAAAGTCAGAGAAAGTGGCACAACGCCTGTACGACTGGTTAACCCCATTGACGGTCGATATCCTATCAAACCAGTGACTGAAGCAGGACCACGAATCGATCCTGTGGTGTCTGTACCCAATGCAAAAGGAGCTAAATGGGCAGCAACTGCAGACGCTGAACCGCTGCTTGAACCGGAGGGATCCCGCTGTAAGTTAAGTGGGTTAAGAGTTTGCCCGGCGAGCGAACTGTAACCGAACCGCCCGTAAGAGGCTGCGAGTTCTGACATATTCGTCCGGCCCAGCACAATTGCCCCCTGTTGTTTTAGCAACTCTACCACCTTAGCATCATATTTTGCGATATTATCTTGGAGTGCAATCGAGCCTGCAGTATTAGGTTGATCTACTACGTTGTAATTATCTTTTACTAGAAATGGAATTCCCCCAAGTATCGAGTTTTTATCGCCCGATTTATCCCATTTTTTCGCATTTTTCAAAGCGGTGTCATCAATGCTTACAACCGCGTTCAGAGCCTTATTTTTCTCAATTCTCTCTAAATAAGATTCTACTAATTGCTCTGATGTTATCTTTTTATTTTTTAACGCAATGTGGATTTCATTGAGTGTCGCATTATCTAGATCAATTGCAGCTACCGAATAATTGATAACGAATGAAATGATGAATATTATGTACTTTTTTATTGAATTATTTAACAAAATCTACTCCTTAAGATTTATACCTGAATCACCTCAACAAACGGTAGTATGGTGCCCAGCATGAGACATGAAAAATATCATTAGCTCGTGTGTGAGCTTCTTCGCTTAAAGTTACTGCCGTATTGATGGTTTAACCTCTAAACAGATTGAGCTTAAAAAATATGTTATGGTTAAAGTCTCATTTAAATAAAGATGACTTACTAATGACCATAGAGAAGGATGACCATCAGGTCATAACAACCGTTTATGACAGTCACTTTTCTTGCGACTTTCATCAACATGATTTTGCGCACTTTATCTATGTCCATCAAGGGTGCCATATTCTCTACACCGATGAGCAAAGTATCCTATCCACACCCGGCAATCTTATTTATGTGCCTTCCCATACACCTCACAGAGCTGAGGTGTTAACGCATTCACGACTTAGCTTTTTATGTACAACAGTCCAACTTCAGTCAGAGAGTGATAAAATTAATTTATTCTCGGTTTCCCCTATCGTCGCTCAGCTCTTTCAACTTTGGGAATATGATCAACCCAAAGAGTGTTTAGAGAAGCATTATATTCAAGTTCTGGTCGATCAAACGCTTCAATGCGAAACATCCTCGGCCAGTCTTGTGGCACGAGGTAGTCTTGATAGAAGATTACTTAGCGTTATTGATACCCTTTCGAATCAACCCAACATCAAAATATCAATTTCAGACCTGGCGGCGACTACAGGTGCTTCAGTACGGACATTAAATCGACTTTTTCTCACCTATTTCGATTCTTCTTTTAAAGATATTCGCAACAAAGTGGTAATGGATAGAGCGGAACAGCTAATGAACCAAGGGATGACCGCGACTGACATCGCCTACGAGTTACAATATTCAAGTTTGTCGGCTTTTTCGAGCGCATTTAAAGAACATAAGAAAAAAAACAATCTCAACGCAGTGTTACCAAAGTAGTTTGTGCATTGGATTAATTTGGCGTGTTTTGAAAACACCTTGTCGCTAAGTCGGAAGCTGGAAAAACCTAAGCTGGTTAAAATCCTCCTGTTTCCTAAATCTTATGGTGTCATCTATGTCAAAAATCCCCATTATTCTAATTAGCTTTATCATGGCGCTAAGCTATTTTTTTGCATCAAGTATGTACGCGCCAAGCTTGCCAGACATTGAAAGTAGCTTGCACACTACTGACTCTCTTGCCCAGCAGTCATTAAGCTTTTTCTTTATTGCTCTTGCATTCAGTCAATTAAGCTGTGGACCTTTATCTGAACGTTATGGCCGTAAGCCCGTCGCACTCGTCTCTGCTATTATTTTTTTAGCTGGCTCTATCGTTTGTTTGTCATCGATAAACATACACACTTTGCTATTGGGTCGTGTTATTCAAGGACTAGGAGTGGGTGGACTGTATCTTCTCTGCAGGACGGTGTTACAAGATTCCTTCAATAAAAGTGAGTTGATGGGCATACTGGCTTGGTATGGTGTGCTTTTTATGGGATTGCCCGGTTTGACACCTGTGATAGGTGGTTATATTGCGGGGCATTATGGGTGGCAAGGCAACTTTTTTTTCATGGCTGTTTTAGCGGTACTCATACTGCTGGTGGTGATCTTTAAACAAAAAGAAACTATAGCGAAGAAGAACCCACATGCTATAAAACCCAAACAAATGCTTAAAGATTACGCGTTGATAATTTCTCATCCGATATTTTTGAGTTATTTAGCCATGATGATCAGTGGAACAAGTTGTATTCTCCTTTTCCAAGTGACAGGTTCATTTGTTGCCCAGAATCAATATGGCTTATCTGTTGAGCAATTCAGTCATGGTATGCTCGTACTCATGGCCGCCAGCGTTTCATCTCGCCTCTTCTGGAACTCGTTTCTCAAAACTAGGATCAGTGAGATCATGACTTTAGCACTAGGAGTGTTAATCCAGATTGCTGGTGGGGTTGTAGCTCTCTATAGTGTTTCCATACAAAGCTACTTCATTTTAGTTACCGCCTTTGCACTTTTTGCGTTTGGCTCAACTTTCCTTACTACGGTGGCTAGCGTTTCTGCTCTTTACTTATTTCCTAACCATCGTGGTCAAGTTGGTGCTATTTATGGAGCATTGCAAATGTTAGGTGCATTTGGTTTTACTTTAGGTTTATCAGCTTTACCGACCGACCAAATTAATATGGTTATCGCTAGTTGGCTGTTAATAGCGTTGAGTACTGTCGCTTTATTAAAGATCACTTTCACATTAAAGCAGGACAAAGAGGAGACAGCGCCTTAAATAAAGCGTCTTTAGCTTGTGATCTTTATGAGCGTGAACCTAATCCAATACTCATTCACGTTTATAGAAAACCTATCACTCCAAAAATAGCGTGATAAAAATTACAAAAACCGTTAACGTTTAAATTCACAAGCAATTGAACTCGAGGAGATGTTTAAATCCACGCTCAAAATCCTGTTAATAAGTATAAATAACTTAAAAGTTAATGTATTTTCGAGTCCTTGTTTCTAGTGCCTCTACGTGTATAGCGATCAAGTAAGATTTACATATTAGAACTTTATTTTTATCTTGATTCGTTTTAACTGATTCATCGCTTTAAATATATTTTTTCCTGTAACCTTTGGAGTTGTGCTTTGTTCTTAGTCGTTATAAACATTTTCCTATTGAAAGTGCACTTTTTCATTAGGTGATTCGACATTTAGAAAACATGTATGTACTTAGCAGGCAAGAATAATGTTACTGTGTTTTTTATTTTTAGCGGTAGTATACATAAATGCGTTATCAATCCTCGCCTTGTGATTCCAGCGAACAAAGACAAGAGACCACCAGAGAACGTGCAGAGCGACAACGTTTAGAGCGAAAAGCTGGATTGACATATAACACTGGTGATGAAAAGCGTTGGGCGCAAAATCGCGAGAGAGTACTCCGTGAAAGTAGGGTATCTGAGCCTCACAAAGCTATTACACCAAATCAGCCTCTCACTGATAGCTCTGTTAGTCTGAAGGCTCTATGGGAAATGATCGAAGAGACAAATAAGCAAGTTGCGAATGCGATTTCAGGTACAAGTAAAGAGAATCATGATGCAAAGAAAGCGCTAATAGATGCTCAGAGAGATTCTCAAATAAACCGGCTTAAGGAACGCGAGAGTCAAATCACAAAGTAAGATACTCGTCGACTCAAAATACGATGGATTTGCTTGAGTTGTTCGAAAAATGAATGATTGCTGGATGCCGCTTTCCGTTATCTTGTTCTGGCCCTTATGTGCTACAATCCGCGCAGTTTTTGTAATGAAAAGAATAGGAAACGCTTTGACTTCGTCACAGCCCCCAAAAAAGAATCCCGCTGAAGATCAAGCGACACCGTCAAATGGTGCGCAAAATGCCAAAGCGAAGAAGGCTAATGCATCTCAAGCACAAGCTTCTCAGAATGCTGCGCCTCAGGCTCAAGTAAATAACGCGGCGTCAATGCGCAAGGCACTTAACCAGTGCATGATGCGTGACCGCTTCCGCTTGAGTAAACGAATCTCTGGTGCAAGTAAAATCAAAAAAGACGCAGCACGTAACGCTGTGTTTGATGAAATCGCATTAGACATCGCCAAATCCATGATGGTTGTGGAGCAACGTAGTAGCTACAAACCAACGATTGAATACCCTGAAATCCTGCCTGTCAGCCAAAAACGCGACGACATTGCGAAAGCGATCGAAGAAAACCAAGTGGTTATCGTTGCGGGTGAGACCGGTTCAGGTAAAACCACTCAGCTGCCAAAAATCTGTGCTGAGCTTGGTCGCGGTAAGTTCGGTCTGATTGGTCATACTCAGCCTCGTCGTCTTGCGGCGCGTTCGGTTGCAAACCGTATTGCTGAAGAGATGGAAACCAAGCTTGGTGAGTTTGTTGGTTACAAGGTTCGATTCAACGATCAGATCTCTGAAAATACCCAAATCAAATTGATGACGGACGGTATCTTGCTGGCTGAAATTCAGCATGATCGTTTCTTGAATCAATACGACACCATCATTATCGATGAAGCGCACGAGCGCAGCCTGAACATCGATTTCATCTTGGGTTACTTGAAAGAGTTACTACCACGTCGTCCTGATCTAAAAGTGATCATCACGTCGGCAACCATCGACCCTGAGCGTTTTTCAAAGCACTTCAACAACGCACCAATCATTGAAGTGTCAGGTCGTACTTACCCAGTAGAAACCCGTTACCGCCCACTAAGTGGTGATGACGATAATGATCGTGACCAACTTGAAGGTATCTTCGAAGCGGTAGACGAACTGTGCGATGAAGGTTTAGGTGACATCCTGATCTTCATGAACGGTGAGCGTGAAATCCGTGATACCGCTGATGCACTGTCTAAACGTAATCTGAAGAGCACGGAAATTGTGCCGCTTTACGCGCGTTTGTCGGCGGGTGAACAGAACAAGATCTTCCAACCTCATACTGGTCGCCGCATTGTACTGGCAACCAACGTAGCAGAAACCTCGTTGACGGTCCCGGGCATCAAGTACGTTATTGATCCGGGTACAGCGCGTATCAGTCGATACAGTTACCGTACTAAGGTTCAGCGTCTTCCAATCGAGCCAGTTTCTCAGGCGAGTGCGAACCAGCGTAAAGGTCGTTGTGGTCGTGTGGAAGAGGGTATCTGTATCCGTCTGTACTCAGAGGAAGATTTTGAGTCACGTACAGAGTTTACCGATCCTGAGATCCTGCGTACCAACCTAGCGTCGGTTATCTTACAGATGACGGCACTTGGTTTGGGTGACATTCAAGCCTTCCCATTTGTGGAAGCGCCTGACAAACGTAACATCCAAGATGGTGTTCGTTTGTTGGAAGAGCTTGGGGCAATTAACGCCGAAGCGAAGGACGCGAAAAAACGCCTAACTAGCATTGGTCGTCAACTTGCGCGCCTTCCAATCGACCCACGTTTAGCACGTATGGTATTGGAATCACCAAAGCAAGGTGCGTTGAAAGAAGTGATGATCATCGCGGCGGCATTGTCGATTCAAGACCCGCGTGAGCGTCCAAGTGATAAGCAGCAATCATCAGATGACAAGCACAAACGCTTCTTCCATGAAGACTCAGATTTTCTGACGTTTGTGAACTTGTGGGACTACATCCAGAAGCAGCAAAAGGCGCTGACGGGTAACCAGTTCCGCAAGCAATGTAAACAAGATTACTTGAACTACTTACGCGTGCGTGAGTGGCAAGATGTGTACTTCCAAATTCACCAGTCGATGCGTGAAATGGAATTCAAACTTAACGATGAGCCTGCGTCTTACCACGGTGTACACAGCTCAATCCTTGTTGGTTTGTTGTCGCACATCGGTATGAAAGACCAAGAGAAGAATGAATACCAAGGCGCGCGCAACGCTCGTTTCCATATCTTCCCTGCATCGGGTCTATTCAAGAAACAACCTAAGTGGATCATGTCTGCTGAATTGGTGGAAACCTCAAAACTTTGGGGCCGCATCATCGCGAAGATTCAACCAGAGTGGATTGAACCGTTAGCGAAGCACCTAATTAAGCGCAGCTACAGCGAGCCGCATTGGTCGAAGAAACGTGCAGCAGTCTTGGCACACGAGAAAGTGATGCTTTACGGAGTGCCAATTGTACCGAAGCGTTTGGTGAACTACGGCAGTATCGATCCTACCGTCAGTCGTGAGTTATTCATTCGTAGCGCGCTGGTGGAAGGCGAGTGGGAAACCAAACACGCGTTCTTCAAGCAAAACCGTAAGCTTCTTCAAGAAGTGGAAGAACTTGAACATAAATCTCGTCGCCGTGACATCTTGGTGGATGACGATGAGCTGTTTGATTTCTACGACCAACGCGTTGGCACTGAAGTGGTCTCTGGCAAACACTTCGATACGTGGTGGAAGAAAGCATCAAAAGACAACAAAGAACTGCTGAACTTTGAAAAAGAGATGCTGTTCAAGGGCGATGCAAGCCACGTTACCGACTTGGATTACCCGAACTTCTGGTACCAAAACAACCTCAAACTCAAGTTGAGCTACCAGTTTGAACCGGGCGATGGTAGTGACGGCGTAACGGTGCATTTGCCGCTGCCGATCTTGAACCAAGTTGAGCCTGCGGGTTTTGACTGGCAGATCCCAGGTTTACGCCATGAGCTTGTGGTGAGCTTGATTAAATCGCTGCCGAAGACAGTGCGTAAGAACTTTGTTCCTGCACCAAACTACGCCGATGCTTTCTTAGCTCGTGCAACGCCGATGGAACCGCCACTGCTTGACTCATTAGAGAAAGAGCTGCGTCGAATGACGGGTGTGGAAGTTCTGCGCGAAGATTGGAATATGGATCAAATTCCGGAGCACTTGAAGGTGACTTTCCGCGCGGTTGACCATAGAAATCGCAAGTTGAAGGAAAATAAAGACCTTCATGAATTGAAAGAGAGCTTGAAAGATAAAGTTCAAGAAACCCTTTCAAAAGTAGCGGATGACGACATTGAGCAACAAGGTCTGCACACGTGGAGCTTTGGTGAGCTGCCGAAGGTATACCAACAAAAACGTGGCGGTTACGACGTTAAAGCGTACCCAGCGATTGTGGATTCTAAAGACAGTGTTGAAATCAAACTATACGAGACCGAATACGAGCAGGTCACGGCAATGCAAGCGGGTCAGCGTCGTCTTATCTTGCTGAACGTGCCTTCGCCAATCAAATACCTGCACTCTAACTTGCCGAACAAGTCGAAGTTGGGGCTGTACTTTAACCCTTACGGCAAGGTGCTGGATCTGATTGATGACTGTATCGCGTGTGGTGTCGATAAGCTTATCGAAGAGCAGGGCGGTTTGGTTTGGGAGCCAGAGAAGTTTGATGCACTGAAAGAACACGTTCGTGCTGAGCTTGGTGACACGGTGGTGGACATTGCGCAGCAAGTGGAAACCATTCTGACGACCGCTTTCAACATCAATAAGAAGTTGAAAGGCAAGATCGACTTCACCATGGCGTTTGCGCTATCGGACATCAAAGCACAAGTCGAAGGGTTGATCTTCAAGGGCTTCGCGACAGAATGTGGTTGGAAACGTCTGCCTGATATTCTGCGTTACATGCGTGCGATTGAGCGTCGTATGGAGAAGCTGCCGATCGATCCAAACAAAGACCGTTTACACATGCTGAAAGTGGAATCAGTGACGAGCGACTACAAAGAGCTGCTCAACAAAATTCCGAAAGGCATGGTGATTCCAGAGAACGTGAAAGAGATTCGTTGGATGATCGAAGAGCTTCGCGTGAGCTTTTTTGCTCAACAATTGGGCACTCCGTACCCAGTTTCTGATAAACGTGTCAAAAATGCGATTGATGCTTGCTAATCGTTCAGTAAAATAGCGGCAGTTTTTTCTTGTGGGGATTGCTGAGTAATCAATGGCTTGTTCAGTGACAGGCGTGATTGGTACAGTAATTGCAGCTATTTACCCACAAGTGATTTTAAGTCATAAGGGAGGCAATGGTTCGCCTCCCTTGTGTTTGCAGTACCGACCTCTGCGGGTGCAGATGTGGGCGATAATAAAGAGTAAAGGTTGATGATGAAGAAAACTCTATTGGCAGTGGCACTTCTAAGTGCTTCTTCTGCAGCAATGGCAGATTCATGGATTTATGGTGGTGCTTCTGTAGGTCAGTCTGACTACAAAGGCGAAACAGACACGTCTTACTCTGTACACGTAGGTACAGGTATTCTGCCAATCATCGGTATCGAAGCGGGTGTTACTCAACACGGTGAATTCAAGATCGCTGGTCAAGAAACTAAACTGACTTCTTACTACGCTGCGCTTAAACCAAGCATCGACTTCGGTCCTTTGCATGTTTACGCGAAAGGCGGTATCCACCAGTGGGATAAGAAAGTTTCTGGCGGCAAAGACGACGATGATGTTGATCTAATGTACGGTGTAGGTGCGGAATACATCATTTTCGGCCCTATGTCTGTTGGCGCAAGCTACATGAACTACACAGCGGGTAAAGACGACATCGGTACGTTCTCTGTAAACGCGACGTTGCACTTCCTATAATTATCGAGCCTCTCGAAGATTTATTTGATAAACACCGGCAACGCGCCGGTGTTTTTTTGTCTGTAAATCACACAAATAGACATTGAACAGAACTTATTCATTTCTTGCTCTTAAAACCAGCCACTTTTTGAATATAGTATTTACCTAGATACACAAGGAACGCGATGTAATTCGCGTGATGTTCCGTTCATGAATCGAACAGGAAAGGTATAACTATGAAAACAAAACTCTCGTTATTGGCTTTAGCGCTTTGCTCAACGTCTGCGATGGCTGATTCTTGGCTTTATGCTGGTGGTCAAATCGGTCAATCTGACATCGACAGTGAAAGTGATACGACTTACGGTATCCATGTAGGTACGGGGATCTTACCGCTGATCGGCATTGAGGTTGGCTACTTTAATCATGGTCAAGTAGATTTAAATCTTGGTGGTAACAAAGGCGATGTGGATTTCTCTTCATTCTATCTAGCGGCGAAACCAAGTATCGATTTTGGTCCTCTGCACGTTTACGCGAAGGGCGGTATCAACGCGTTTAACGTCGAATACAATGGTAATTTGAGTAGCTTGGACAAAGACGATGGTGTGTCTTACATGTACGGTGTTGGTGCGGAATACTTCCTGTTAGATAACATTTCTCTCGGTGCAAGTTATCAAGCATTTGGTGTAGATATTGATGGTGATAGTGATACCGTTAGTAGCATCACTGGTAACGTGACGTTCCATTTCTTATAAATAGAAGTGGGTCAGTGAACAGATAATAAACAAACGCGCCGTTATTTTGGATAAAGTAACGGCGCGCTTTTTGATTAATCCTGAATTGGATTCGGTCGACATTGTATGTTGGTTAGAGGAATAAACTTGTCGTCTTTCTCGTAATAAACGCCACATTCCTCATCTCTGAGCTGCAAGGTGTATTGATCGGGCAACTCTGTCTCTGCACCGTTCAATGGCATGTTGTAACTCTCCATCAATTGTCCAGAAACGATCAACAAGTGAGAGCTCGTTTCAAACGTATTGGAAGCAATTTTCGGTGGTACTTGGTTGCCTTGAATCGTCGTAATCGCTCGTTGAATTTCCGTAACGGTGTCGCTAGATGTCTTAATGCTGAGTGCATTGACGGCGTCGCTGTTACTTGACGATGCACACCCCGTCAGCATCAGGCTCATCGTTGCTCCGGTGATCAATGCTTTTGTTCTAGTTAATTTTGACATGAATAGCCTCTTGTCGCAGTGGATCAAGCTGTTGATTTAGTGGAGTGCCACCCAGCATAGGCATAAGGCGAGGTGCTTTTGCTACGGCTGGTGCCGGTGGACAAGTTCCTGTGGTCATGTAGTTTAATGCTGCAGACAACATGCCTTCAGAACTATTACCCAATGGTTTGGTTAAATCATCCGCAACAACGCAGCCTTCCACTTTGTCATCTATACCAATATTAGACGATACTAGACTTTTTGCTGTAGGTGTAAAGCCATCGGCAAAATCACCAAAGCCCTTAGCGTTCGAGGACTTAAATTGAATCGTGTAATACATGTTGCCACAGTTTTGTTGAGGGGAGAAACCGTAAGGCTTACCCGTTGTCGTCGTACCAATTTGAACGACTTCGACATCAATACCGCGAAGACCGTTGATAAGCAGTTCACTAGATGACGCGGTGTTATCTGTAGTTAAAACGTAAACGCGTTTCGCACTTAATGTCGGTAGAGCATTGTCAGTCAAGATACCTTTACCCCAATCAATTTCGGTATCGACAAAGTTATAAACGTTATTTTCTACCTCGCCGGAGTTCATGATCCTGTCGTTGTAAATCAGTTCAGCAAACGTGGAGGTGGAATGTGTACCAGCTAGCATGTAGCCAACTTGTGCAGACTGCCAAACTAAGCCACCACCGTTGTAACGGAGATCCATAATAATTTCGTCAACGTTTGCCGCTGATAGTTGGTTAAAGGCATTAATAAGCGGTTGTTGTGCGGTGACTTCAAACGCGTTGTACTGCATGTAACCGACTTTTGTCCCATCGTTGTCGATGATTTTTACATTACGAACTGGGCTTGTCGCTACGTCTGCAGAGGTGAGCGTAACTATTTTTGGCGCACCATCTACCGTTTCGAATGTGAACGTGAAGTTTTTGCCTAGTTCAGGGGAGAAAAGTGTCTTGTTGATGAAGTCAATCTCTGCACGAGAGGATGTGTTTACAACATCAATATCATTAATTTTTAGTAGCTTATCACCACGTGCAACACCGTTTGAAGATGCTGGAGAATGGTCTTCGGTGTAAGAGATGATAACTTCTCGTGGCTCAGTATTTTGCACAAACTTCCAGTTAAAACCAAAGCCAGCCACGAGTCCCGCCTGTTGCGATTTCATATAATCTTCGTATGAACGAGTGAAGTGGAATCGGTCTTTATTTTGACCCGAAGCCGTTTTGTCAGATGTCACAAGAGAATTGAAGTAAGTGAGAACAGATGGATATTTACTTGGATTGTTATCCGGGATTTCGTCATACCAAAGGTAGGTGTCATTGCTGAATGCACGAAGGAACATTTTCTCGTGCAACGTTGAACCAGCTTCATCTGGGTACTTTTTTCCTGTGTAAGGATCAATCCCCGTTCTTGCGATACTACATTTGTTAGCAAAACTGCTAGCAGGGACAGAAAAATCTCTAAATTTCCATGTGATAATATCTGTTGGTGCAGTACTCGTTGGGGTATCGCTGGAGCT
Source organism: Vibrio campbellii CAIM 519 = NBRC 15631 = ATCC 25920 (assembly GCF_002163755.1). Classification (NCBI taxonomy): domain Bacteria; kingdom Pseudomonadati; phylum Pseudomonadota; class Gammaproteobacteria; order Vibrionales; family Vibrionaceae; genus Vibrio; species Vibrio campbellii. The sequence continues at coordinate 1,920,606 of NZ_CP015863.1, read as the reverse complement.
ACCTCCACCTCCACAGCCTTGCAACAATACGATAGGCAGGGTTGCAACCAACGCTAAGTTTCTATGCTTCAACATAATTTTCCTTTTATCTGTGATGTTTATATATTTAGTTGTTTTTGATTAAATTTTTATAAGCCACTCGAATGTATAAATTTTAATGATGCTTGTGCAAACAGTGAGCATTGTTGTGTGATTGTTATCATACAAATTAGAGTAAAAGTTCAGTTGTTAGTTTGGTGGAAATTTACACATCTCTAATAAATGTTAGGTTATGTAGTATGCAGTGGCTCAAAAATAGCAGTGGCACAATTATGACGTTAGATGACTTGCCAGGAAGTAAGAAAGGGCACTGACTTTTTTCGTTGGAAAAGAGCCGATTTGATCTTTTCGGCACTTACATCGCGATGGCATTAAGAAATTTGGTCGAGCTGATATTGGTACTTTTTCTCGAGAGCCTCATTACCCGCCGCGCGTTCGAGCTCAACCATGAGGCGTAAAGAGGGCTTTTTCACGCCGTACATTTGATTAAAACGCATAAGTCGAATACGAGCATCAGTGTAATTTCCACTGTCGATTTCGAGCTTAGCAAGCTGAAGGATCGATTTAGGTCGATGAGGGTCGTGGTCTATAGCGCGAGTGAAGTAGTATTTCGCTTTATCTTTATGGTTTGATTTCAGGGCGCAGAATCCGGCATTTTCGTAGCTGGCAGGGATCAGGTAATAGTATGGTTGCTCAATCGCTCGATTAAACATCTTGTCAGCTTGTTTGTACTCGCCTTGCTTGCATAAGAAGGTGCCGTAGTTATTGAGCACGTTACCGTTCTTTGAATTCTGTCTTATAGAACGCTTATACATGTCTTCCGCTTTAGCATCTTCTCCAACGGTTTCGTAATAGTGGGCCATTGAGAGCTGAGCTCGGTAATAGTTTGGGGCGTGGGTGAGGGCTTGCTGGAGATTGTCGTGCGCTCTGATCATGCTACCGCTTTCCAAGTAACCTAGGCCTAGAGCGATTCGAGACTCTGCCATTGAGACAGGATCTGCTTTGACGACAGGGCTGTTGCCTTCTTCATTAACGGTTACACACCCCACCAAGCCTAATTGACTTGCTAATACCAACGTACTGAGTTTTCCAAACTTCATATCCATGCCCCACATCCCTGATTCACAAAGCATGATATGAATTCCGATGCAAAAGCCTAACGAGGATAAAACACTATGCGATCAGGTTGGCAAACTGACGTAAAAAAGCCGCCAGTTGGCGGCTTAGTTCACACTCTAAAATCAGGGAGTTAGTCGTCCTTTGTGAACGCATCCTCGCTGAAATGATCCAGATCATACGGCGTTTGTTGGTAAACACAGTAGTTAAGCCAGTTAGAAAACAGCAGGTGTCCATGACTTCGCCAACTTGCGCATGGTGGGTTATCCGGATTGTTATTTGGGTAATAGTTGATTGGAATTGCTGGCTCCATACCTTCACCTAGGTCACGAATATACTCGTTGTGTAATGTGTGTGAGTCGTATTCCGGGTGACCAGTAACAAACACATTCCTTTTGTCTTTTGTTGTTGCCAGGTAGGTACCAGCAACATCAGAAGTCGCGAGGATATCAAGGTCAGTGTGTTCTTCTAAAAACTCAGGCGAAAAATCAGCGTAACGTGAGTGTGGTGCTAGGAAGGTATCATCAAAGCCACGCAAAAGAGGGTGGTATTGATGATGGATCTTGTGATGGTAGACCCCCGATAGCTTCTCTTTACGTGTTTTCTTTGGCAAGTTATACAGCAGCTTCAACCCAGCTTGTGCCGCCCAGCACACGTACAGTGTTGAAGTGACGTGATGTTTTGCCCACTCCATAATGGTTTTTAAGTGGTCCCAATAAATCACATCTTCAAACTGAACCAAACCTAATGGCGCACCTGTAATAATGAGTCCATCGAAGTTTTTACCTTTCACCATCTCAAACTGACGATAAAACGTATCTAAGTGTTCGGTTGGCGTACTCTTACTTGGTCGGTTATCAATTCTTAGCAGCTCCACATTCACTTGAAGAGGGCTGTTAGAAAGTAGGCGCAGAAACTGAGTTTCTGTCTCAATCTTCTTTGGCATCAAATTGAGAATAAGCACTCGCAATGGACGGATTTCCTGACTTGCCGCTCGACTTTCGCTCATCACAAAGATGTTCTCTGTCCTTAATACATCGCTAGCGGGTAACTGATCTGGAATTCTAATTGGCACGGCTTTCTCTCCCTAAGCTTTATTTTTTAGACGTCTATACATCTAAAACTACCCCAATTGCCTACGGATGTCGATACGAAATGTGACTTTGAACTCGATTTCTTTCCAAATGGCTAGAACATCTAAAGCTTTAATATTTTGAACATGTAGCCAGTCAATAAAATATAACACTCATATATATTTTATTGGCCTCATCTCTTTTATTAGGAAATCATGAAAATAGCGCTGGTTTTTAATAATTATAAATATATTTTTTATCTTCGTAATTGTAGTTATATTCCAAGAGTTAACCTGATGTTTTTCATTGTAAAGATTTGTTACAGTTTTATTTCACTTTTATAGAGTGCCATGTTTTTTAAAACATATTTAATTGAGTTAATTAACTGAGTTCTATTGAAATAATAAGTTTTATAAATTAGAGTTCATGCACCATTAAACGAGGGTGGTGGTTTCGTTGTGCTTTCAAGTGGAAGTCCGAGGTGAGCGCTTCTTCGTTTGTGGTTAAGGTATTGTTTTAATTTTGGTTTGTATGGATTTGTATGATGTTGTCTTTAGAGTATTACAGCATGTTGTTTTATTGGGCCTGTAATCTTTAAATCATATCAGAAAATTATATTAACCTTATTAAAATTAAGATTTATGAGAGTTTCATAAGTCATGTATATTTCCGAACCGTTTGAATAATTAATATTAGAATAAAGTTATATTAAGTACCGTATGCATCATTCATTAACTCGTCAGTTGTTAGTGGTAAGGTTTATTAAAGATGGTGGCAAGGATATTAAAAATAATATAACCAACTATCCTTGTTGATGCAGTTAAAAATCATCTTGTTGACGTGGACCTAAAAAAGCCCAGCATTATGCTGGGCTTTTTTTATGTGTGTAATTACCCGAGCGAGCAGTTACCGAAGTGAATGGTCCAGTTAACAACACGGCAGCGTGAGCCGGTACTTTTCGGTTGCATGGAAAACCCAATCAGCAGGATGTGATTACGGCAAGATTTCTGAGTACATTTTTGTGTAACGGATACGGTAGCGTTTGAAGACGATTATGAGATCGAGTTAGTATAAATTTTGAGCCCAAATACTAATAAAGAGACTCATCGGCTCGCCAGCACGTCTGTTAGTGCGTTGTTTGGCTCATCACCGTCAGTGGAGGACATTATGTTTGGCATGTTTAAAAGAAAAGCTATCATTCAGAGCATCGCACATCAGGTGCCTATCGTGTTACTTAGAGAGTTTGGTGATAAGGACGTTTACCTACCGGATGAAGTAGACAAAGCGTTGACTGAACTTGGTCACGATAAATTGAAAGACATGGCGCGTTATCAATACGCTTACGGCATGTTTACGAGCTTGGCGAGTTATGAGCAGTTAGGTTTAACCGAAGCGTTAGGCAATCACGGCTATTTCCAGAGGGAGGTAGGTAAAATGCTGCTTAACACTCCAGAGCCTATCGATATGCACATCTACTTCGAGCTTGCGCAGCAACATCGTTTTAGTAAGCCTAGTTCTGATGTAGCAGGTGAGGTCGGTGTTGTTGATAGCGCGGATGGGGGCTACTAGTGACAGAGCAAACCTTCCAAATTCATTTTCTTGCAGATTTTCCAGATGAGTCTTACATTATCGCACGCTGGTACTTTGACGAGTGAGCTTATACCGTCCCTGGTGTTACGCCCGCTCAAGTTCATGAAAAAGTCTTGCTTAAGGCTAACAGCCGACACGAATTTCCACTCGCATTTGTTGTTCATGATGAAAACAACAAGCTTGTCGCGACCGCAGAACTTAAGATCAGAGAGAACATTGACTTTCCAGAATACGAACATTGGTTAGGTGGTGTATATGTAGAGGATTCAGCTCGGGGTAAAGACTATGCTGCGGCGCTCGTGGCTCGTGCTCAAAACCATGTTTCTCAGCTTGGTTTTAACAAACTGTTCCTACAATGCGAACAACATAATGAAGCTTTATATTGGAAATATGGCTTTCGACCTCTACATTACGCTCTACATAACGACATTCAAACTACCATTATGGTTTGGCAGTAATCTCAGTTAGATCTTTAAATCATCGTTTCTCTCTTTTAGCGCAACTTAAACACCACATAAGCATCTGTATGTACATGTTGACGTTGATCAAAAAATGCCACTTTTTGTCTCGCCTTTATTCAACTTGTTCAATAATCTTTTAAAGTTCCAGTGTCGAGTTTTGGAATCAAGATCATGGAGAGCGATATGCGAAAGTGTCTCAGCGCGATCACGCTTTTAGGGTTTGTCGCGTGCAGCCTGTCAGATGATATTTACATGGAAGGTAGAACACTTTACTTCAATGGAGAGATAAGTACAGAAAAGGTTAGAGAAGCCATAGAGCTTGCTAATGTTCAGCCGGACGGTGTTGTTGCACTGATGATAGACAGTGATTCTGGCGAATACCGACCAGCCATGGAGCTTGGTCGATGGCTTTACAATAATCAAGTTCATCTCATTGTTAATGGCACGTGTGCGTCTGCTTGTGCTAATTATGTGCTTACTGCTGCGCCAAGTACTTTGGTGATGAAAGGTTCAGAAGTGTTGTGGTTCGGCGGTGCGATGAAAGATGAATGGGACACTGATGGCTTCGACCAAGAAGAACTTGAACAATGGCAGCAGTCACTGACCTTATGGCGACAACATGAAGATGCGTTTTTTGCCTTGGTCGCTGTGAATCCAAAGATCACCATGTTTGGGCACCTAAATAAGCGCGAGAAGTTGCAAAAGGCTGGATGCGATACGAGCAAAGCGGCTTGGATGTACCGCATTGATGACATGCAAAAGTTGGGGCTGAATAATATCGTTTATGCAGATCCAGAATCTTTGTTAGCAGCTCGAATGGATACGTCTGCCTGTGTAATTAACTTGGAAGAGACTGACTTTTAATCACGATTATTACGCTGGCGTAAATGTGAGTTGCATCACTTTTTATAGCGCGCTAGCGGATTTTGATTATAATGCGGCGCTCAGAGATTCGATATGTCATCGAGTTCAGGTTAATTGAGCGTTGATTGCCTTATGTTCAAAATGCTTGTTTCTATGCCTCCACTGGTTGCTTTATCTATAGCTATCGTGTGTGAGGTGATTGCGACTTCTTCTATTCCTAAGACAGAACAGTTTACCAAAATGATGCCAAGTACAGTGGTTATCATTGGTTATGGTATCGCTTTCTTCCTACTGTCTGTAACAGTAAAAAGCATGCCTGTTGGTATTGTTTATGCGATTTGGAGTGGGGCGGGGATTGTACTTGTCGCTGCTGTCGGTTACTTCCTGTACGGACAAAAGCTCGACCTTGCTGCGCTTGTTGGTATTGGCTTCATCCTCACTGGTGTGATGATTGTTAACTTGCTGTCTAAGACGGTTGGTCACTAACCTAGAAATTCCAAACACAAAAAAGCCGCGATTCGTTCGCGGCTTTTTGCTATCTGATGAGGGGGATGAACTAATTCACCATCACCTCAATCAACTGACCTTGTCGGCGACGTTTGCGGTTTCGGTACATCACGGCCCCAATCGCTGGCAAACTAAAGGCAATGAAACCAAGAATCAATACATAAGCACCTGTCTGAGCGCTTATACCTGCCGGTACATCGAATGAAACGAAGATGGTTACCAGACAGCTCATCAAACCTAAAGCAGCCACCAACATCATGCCAAACTTGCCGCCAGGCACACGAAATGGACGTTCAATGTCCGTATGTTTAGGACGTGAAACCAAGAAGCTGACGAAGATACAGATGTACATCACCATGTAGAGCTGAGTCATTAGAATGTTCAATAGCCACATGCCTCGGGTGGAGAGCATGCGTTCTACAAGTAAGACGGGCGTATTGCAGGGTTGTGAGAATCTGTGGGTATATAGCCAAAAACGGTATGTATTTACCCAAAAATGAAGCGAAATGCCAATGGTTTATTCGTAATCAATTTAAACGTTTGCTCTGGTTAAAAAACGCAAATCGATTTAAAAAATGCATATTAAAAACGTGTTTATAGCGAATTATTTATTACCGGAACTCGAGAAATTGATGGGAAGCTAGCCAAAGTTTGACTCTGACCTTGGGGGAAGGTCTAGATTAAGAGCAGTTAGCGTGATTCAGAAAGTGGAGAAAACCATGGGATGTTGTAATCAAGCGCCAAAGGGCGGCACTGGCAAGCTCTCGTATTTGTTGGGGTTAGTCGCTGTGTTGTTTGTTGGGATCTTGGTGTTAGCCGCTGTTTTTGGCTAAGTCAGAGACAATAAAAAACACGCTCGTGGGCGTGTTTTTCGTATCTTTAGTCTGGCTTTAAAAACGGGTATTAGCTAAACCGATGCCGAAGAAAACAAACAACCCCCCACTTACGTAGTTCAGCCACTTGCTTGTTTTCGAAGAAGTGAGCATGGCCTTAACCTTAGTGGCAAAGAAAATCACAAACAAAAACCAACTAGCAACAATGCTTGCCTGAAGAGCACCCAACATGATGCTTTGCTCGAGAATATGTTCAGGTTGCACAAACTGAGGGAAAATAGAGAGGTAGAACAACACGATTTTTGGATTAAGCAGGTTAGTCAATAGTCCCTTCACAAAGGCTTGCTTGAGAGTCTGTTCCTCGATTTTACGGTCAAGTTTTAACTTTTGGTCTGCCAGTTTAAGTCCACTTCTTAGGTTATTGATGCCCAACCAAATTAAGTACGCAACACCCATCCACTTTAATATGTTGAACGCCAGCGCTGATTGTGAAAGCAACAAGCTCAACCCTTTTGCGGAGACAAAAGCGTGGATCAGAAAGCCAAGTGCCACACCTAAAATATTGGCAATAGCAAAGCGACGACTCTGCGTAAGTGCGGTAAATAAAATGAGTAATGCGTTAGGGCCGGGAATAATGGCTAAAAAGAAGACGATTCCGCCGAAAGCCAGCAAGGTGTCGAAGTTCATGGAGGTTCCAATTACAGCAAAGGATTGGCATCAATGATTAGTTAGCGAGACTGTACACTTCTGAGTGCAGAAAAACAAACGTTTACATCGAGTAGTGTTAACAGAAAAATAAGGGCCATATCATCGAGGATGCAAACCTGCCCCCAAAAGAAGCCAAGTGCACTTTTCTCCCTATGACTTGATTCTTCCTATTCTCTTCTTTTAGCAAAATAGTTAGCACTTTGTTTCAATTCGACGAATATCACGCCCTTTTTGTTTAACTTGATAGTGTCCACCGCAATCTCAGAAAGTTCTTATTGTGTAACGTATTAAAGCGCCATAGCATCCGCGCGCTTTAGTTTTTGTAATAAGTACAGTCAATGGTAATTGCTATTCGCATTTAGCGTTGTTTTTAAGGATTAATAAGACGATTTCGTCTGATGATACATTCATGAATAAGCACACGGCATCAAAATTCAAGGTAGAATTTTTGGCACCTCGCTACTGGGGCACATTGATCATTATTAGCATCATGTACCTTCTTAGCCTCCTCCCATTTCGTGTATAACTCGCGCTAGGAAGCGGAATTGGTCGTATTGCGATGTGATTAATGAAAAAACGACAAGTCACGATCAAACGTAATTTAGAGCTGTGTTTTCCAGACATGAGCCAACAAGAGCGTGAGGCGATTTTAAAAGACAATATCGATAACACGGGCATCGCCTTGTTTGAGACCGCCATGGCGTGGCTTTGGTCAGACAGACGTGTGAGTAAGCACGTAACGATTGAAGGAATGGAACACATTGAAGCGCTAGAAAAACAAGGTGAGGGCGTTTTAATGTTAGCGGTTCACTCGATGAACCTAGAGCTAGGCGCTCGTGCGTTTGGTATCAAAAAATCAGGCTCTGGGGTTTACCGACCAAACAACAACCCATGTTTTGATTACTTTCAATACAAAGGACGTTCTCGTTCGAATCGAACTTTAATCGATCGTAAAAACGTTAAAGGGATGCTTGAAGCGCTCAAAACGGGGCATCGTGTATGGTACGCACCAGACCATGATTACGGTACTCGTCGTTCTACGTTTGCGCCCTTGTTTGCAGTAAAGCGCGCTTGTTCCACGACGGGAACCAGCTTGCTGGTGGATGCGACGGATTGTGCGATTGTGCCGTTTACCATGGTTCGTGAGAGCAATGGTCAATACAAGTTAACCATCAGTGCTCCAGTTGAGGGGTTCCCGAAAAACGACCCAGACCAAGCGGCCGTGTTCGTGAATAAGATTGTCGAGCAGTCCATTATGGCGAGTCCGAGTCAATACATGTGGCTACATCGCCGTTTTAAAACACGACCGGATGGCGAATGCTGTTTGTATAAACCTAGACTTGCTCCGGCAATGTAAATACCAAGCCCAGACATTGTTCTGGGCTTTCTTTTATCTGTCGATTCAATTCTGCATAGTTGTTTGCCACAATAGCGATGATGAATTACCAAGGACGAGTCATGCTGACAGGATTGAACCACATTACGATAGCGGTGAGTGATTTAGAACGGTCGCTAGCGTTCTATATTAAAGCGCTCGGTTTTAAAGGGCATGTAAAGTGGAAGCGCGGTGCGTATCTCTCATTGGGTGACCTATGGCTTTGTTTATCGGTCGACAAGCCCGACGAAAAACATGATTACACCCACATTGCTTTTACTGTTTCACAGCAAAATTTTACCGACTTTACCAACACAATTATCGAGTTGGGTATTCGCCAATGGAAAGAGAATAAAAGTGAAGGGGAGTCGTTATACATCCTTGATCCTGATGGCCACAAGTTAGAAATCCACACTGGCGATTTATACTCTCGATTAGAGAGCATAAAGCATCAACCTTATGAAGGGTTAGAGTGGCTTTAGGAGCGTGCAGATGAGATTATTTTTCGCGCTTACCTTTGATAAAACTAGCAAGTCAAAGCTCAAGCAAATTCAAGAAAAGTTAAAACAGCATGAGATAGTAGGGAGATACACTCGCAAAGAAAACTTCCATATTACTTTAGCTTTTATTGGTGAATCGACACATGAGGAGTCTCAGCAACTAACGAAGATTCTTCACAATCTGAAGTCTTCTTGCAAACATATTACTGTTGATCATCTAGGTTCGTTTTACCAAAGTGGCAGACAACTAGCGTGGTTGGGTATTGAAGACAATCATGCTGTTACCAATCTGCAAAATGAACTGATAGAAGCACTGGAACAGGATGGCTTCGCGACGGAGTCACGACACTACGTTCCGCACATTACATTAGCTCGTCATATCGATAAGCAAGCGCCACTGGATGATATAAAGATCTTACCACTGCCGTTACCGATTGATGCTATCGCACTAATGGAAAGTAAAACGGTAGAGGGTAAATTGATTTATCGAGCAATTGCAGAAGTTGCTTGTTAGTCGTCAGGATAAAATTTACGTTATTGATCGTGTTAGCCAGATCTAGGGAGGTAGAGAATGGAAACTCTGAATTATCAGATGGATGGTGAATCAGTGCAGGCGCTGCGATCCATCATAGGACTAGAATGTAAAGTGATGATGAGCAGTGAGGGCTCTGGCTTTGAATCGAATACAGGGACGAGCCTGTCTCCTCTATTTTTCCAGATACCTGCCGGTTTTATTGAGTTAAGCAACGATTGGTATACCAGCCCTCAAGGGCATGACTTTCATTTGCCCATTGCAAGATTTATTCATGAATTGAATCCAAAAGACGTTAAGGCAGGGCAACTGGAGGGCGTAAAGCTTTTCGAAGCATCTAAGGCAATAGAATTTATAGAAGTCCTTAGCTTACGCAGTCGTAAAGCAGTAAAAGAAAACTTTACTGATAAAGTCTTTGTTCCTTCTTCAGAGGTTGTCATTTATGACTTTGGCTTCAACATTGTATTTGTTGATGGCGATTGTATCTCGATCAAAACGGAAGACGATTCTATCTTAGGTGCATGGCTTATTTCTGATGCACCGATAGAGCCATATCATGTTGAAGATATTTACGAGGAAACGTTAGAAGCTCGAATCAGGATAACAAGCTAATAAAATGAGCAGCACTGGGCTGCTCATTCTACTTTTGCTTTCGCTACTATTATAGGTAACGGTTTTCTAAGTGCGTTTTAAAGTGTTTTGCGTTTAGCACTTCACCCGTTGCTTGTGTTACCAAATCATCGGTCGAGAACAAGCTAGCTTTACTCCAGATGTTGTCTGATAGCCAAGTGAAGATTGGTGATAGGTCACCGGAGAGAATTGCGCCGTCTACGTCAACCGTTTGCTTCATCGCTGCCATAAACTGCGCTGCATACATCGCACCTAAGGTGTATGACGGGAAGTAACCGAAGGCACCATCTGTCCAGTGGATATCCTGCATACAACCATTTTTGAAGTTACCTTCAGTTGAAAGACCCAAGTACGCTTTCATCTTTTCGTTCCACAACTCTGGAACGTCAGTGTGATTGATCACGCCGTTCATTAGGTCGCGTTCAATCTCGTAACGTAGGATAACGTGAGCAGGGTAGGTCAGTTCGTCAGCGTCTACACGGATAAAGCCTTTCTCTACGTGAGTGTAAATTTTCGACAAATTGTCTTGTGCAAACTCTGGGCCTTCAAAGTGGTTAGATGCCAGGCGTGCTAAGTGCTCTACAAATGCTTGGCTACGACCAACTTGCATTTCGAAGAACAAAGATTGAGATTCATGAATGCCCATTGAACGAGCTTGACCAGCCATTGTACCAGCCAGCGATTTTGGCAAACCCTGCTCGTAACGAGCGTGCCCCGTTTCATGCACGATACCCATCAAAGATTGCACGAACTCTTTTTCATCGTAGCGAGTGGTAATACGGACATCTGTTGGTACGCCGCCACAGAATGGGTGGACACTTTCATCGAGGCGACCGTGTTCAAAGTCGAATTGAAGCAGCTTCATGACTTCCAGGCCCAACGCTTTTTGCTTCTCAGCAGGGTAATGGCCGTTTGGCAGCAGAATGTTATTGCCTTTTTGCTTCTCAATGGCGTCATCAATCATGGATGGGAGCCACGTCTTTACATCTGCGAATAGGGCATCTAGAGATGCCGATGTTGTGCCCGGTTCGTACAGTTCTAGCATTGCATCATATGGCGATGTACCAGCCGCTTCTGCACGAATTTGCGCTTCTTCCTGAGACAGCTTTACCACTTCAGCCCAGTTTTTTTCGAAGCCTGCCCAGTCGTCATTACCACGTTGGGTGCGCCACGTGTGTTCACATTTAGAACCTGCTAGCGATTGCGCTTGTACCAAAGATTCAGGAAGCAGGTTCGCTTGCTGCCAATCGCGCTTCATTTCACGCAGCACGGCTTGATCTTGGCTTGATAGTGACTCTTCTTCTGCTTGTGCAAATAGATCGCCCAAATGAGGCTGAGTCATAAGAGAGTGAATGTGAACCTCTAGTTCTGCCATGGCGTTTGAACGTGCTTCTGCTCCGCCAGATGGCATCACAGAGGCTTGGTCCCAACCTACAATTGCAGATAGGTGGCCAAAGTTAGAGACTTTTTTTGAATGTTCGACGAGTTTTTGAAATGCGCTCATGTGACTACTCTTAATTATGTTCTTTCCTTAAACGCCCCAAACGGGGTCCTTGAACTTGACGTTCGTATCTCTCGACACCGATGCAGAGAAAAAGGCAGTATCAAGGCAATGTCGATAGAGAAGTGAGTCTAATTTACTATTTATTAACAAATAATGCAGGTCTATTGTGCACAAATTCAGGCACTTGTATAGATAAGCCAGACGAACTTAGCGGTGTGATGAATTGGTAAAGACGCTCAATGTGCTTGAGTTCATCGCTTTAACATGACAGATCTTTTGTCCAAACTCTCTACGGTTTGAGCGAGCCCTCGTCTCGACACAGTGTGACTTTCAACGACTTAGATCACAAAAGTTGCTTGCACATTAAATGTTTTGACGGTATTGATGTGGAATGCTTAACCACATTTCACAAAAATATGGATATTTTGAATTTTGAGGCATTTCTGATTGCCATTACGATCTTGACGCTCACGCCGGGATTGGACACCGCATTGGTAATTCGTAATACAAGCCGTTCAGGCCTTAAGGACGGCTGTACAACTAGTCTGGGAATTTGCTTTGGTCTATTTGTTCATGCACTGTTTTCAGCGATCGGGATTTCTGCCGTTCTGGCGCAATCTGCTGAGTTGTTTCAGATGGTCAAAATTGTAGGCGCCGCTTACTTGATTTGGCTGGGGCTAATCAGCTTGCGCGCATTGATGAAGTCAAGTGGTGGTATTGCGGTCTCTGAGCAAGCGCACCAAGCATACAGTGGTAAACGTGCATTCCGTGAAGGCTTCCTTTCTAACGTTTTAAACCCGAAAACGGCAGTATTTTATCTCGCATTTTTGCCCCAGTTTGTAAATCCTGAAGGCTCTCCACTGCTGCAATCTATGCTGATGGCATCGATTCATTTCATCATTGCGATGGTGTGGCAATGTGGATTAGCTGGCGCTTTGAACTCAGCAAAAACACTGCTGAAAAACGCAAGTTTCATGAAGTGGATGGAGGGGGCTACGGGGGCTGTACTCGTGGCGCTTGGTATTAAACTACTTGTGGAAAAACCAGTCTAATGCGTGTTCTTATCCGAATTGTCATTGCCTTATTTATCTTTATCGCTCTTATGCTTGGCGTTGTTGCTTGGAAGACGGTACCTCAGCTGAACTTTGCTGAAAAAGGAATGAGATGGGACTGGCATTGGTCTTATTTTGAGCCGTTTTCAAATGGCATTCAAGCCACGCGAACGCAGGACACAAAACAGCTGTTGCTACGACGAGTTTATTTGCAAGAGTTAACGGCGGTGTTTGTCGGTACCACGCTAGACAATAAGTTTGAGATTGATGTCGTTAACCAAGAACTGTGTGAACCAGAAAGCAGTAAATGGGTTTCGGTCTCTGTCAACGGTCAGCCTATGTCTCATGTCCCTATGGTGTGTGAAGGTTCGGGAGAGAGCTACATTTATCGCTTCGTAGGCACAAAGCTGAGAAGTTTAGAGTTTGGCATTGATAACCATTTTATTAGAGAGGACTTCAGCCAATGGCCGATTTCGGAAATCAAGGCTGATCAGTTTAAGCAACAACATTCTGCATTCTTTAATAAGCAAGGTGAGGGTGAAGAGCATCAATGGCTAAGAGATTAAACTATAGATGCTGAGCTTCAATCTGGCGGTGTATACAAACAAAAGAGACAAGCTACTTGGCCTGTCTCTTTTTCATGTGCTTTAGTCTAGAGGTTGAATGAGTAGGCGAGCGGAATGGAAACCAAGTTGCTCTAAAGATCTAGCGTCGAAGTCTGTTAAAACAGTAACATTGCCTACTTGAATTTGCTGCGGGGTTGAACCTTCAGCCCAGTGCAGAGGGGCATCGACGGTTAATTCTTGGCCGACGTCTATCATCCCGGCATATTGTGATTCAGCCTCGAAAGCGCCAGAGACGTGGGAATGGTATGGGCGTAAGCTCTCTCCAGCCGCATATTGCATCAAGGCTAGGCCATGGGTACGAATTGCCCAACTCCAATCCCACCATTTGGTCTCCCCAGGAATGTATCGGTGATCCCACTGATAACGGATGTTTTCGCTGAGTTCGCTTGCTCTTCCCATGGTGAACATATGAGAAGTGGTCGGTCTATTTTCTGGATGAGTGTGCCAAGCATTGCCACTATGACGTAAAAAACCATCGAACCTTACGCGATAACTGATATCTGTACGAATACGAAATGGGTACGAAATGTGAGAGCGATACAACTCGATTTGAATTGGCAAAATTGAGTGAGCGGGAATCGTAAGGTTCGCTTCTCGATTCGCTGAACTGGTGCTTGTGCTACTGTTTAAGTCCGAGAATAACTGATTGGCATCGACCGATACATTTGGGTGAGTATTCCCAATTTTTGGCCATCGGAATGCATCACTAATGTAAACGCTTTGGGCAAATACGGAATGGTCAGTCTTATGCCAACTTGTTGATTGGTCGACATCAAACTGAACGTTAATGTGTTTAGGCCTGTCCTGCGTATTGATTGCGTACGCGGTGATCGTTGTGAGCTTTTCCTTGGTTGACTCAGAGACATCACCATGTGAAAAATGTTTTGGATTGAGTTGGTAAGCGAAGTCTTGAATGGTAATTTTGGTTTTTTCATCGCATCTCACACCATTGCATGAGTCGTCACTGTTCCCTTGTATTTCCCAGCGACCATTCACGCGGTTAACGACCATGTCATCACCGACAAACTTTCCTTGGTTCCCGCTAAGCCATGCGTAGCCAAGGGTGTGAGCGAGATAACTGATGGGACGAACAAAGTGCTCATCATTTGTAACAAGGTTGCGTTCAATTTCAGTGGTACTTCCTTCGGTGATGGGCATTGAGAAGTTACGAGGGAGTCCCGCATTTGGATGGATAGGGTGGCACCATGCTTTATCACTCGCTTGTTCAGACTTGATCTCTCCATGATAGCCCTTGCCCATGATTGCCCAGCCATTTTGTAGCCCGATGATGTCCCATGTTTGCATCCGAGGCAAAATAGAATCTCTGTGCTCGAGTGCTTCGTAATGCGTGATCAAGCGGTAACCTGCGCGACATTGGTTATTTTCCAATTTGTCGATAACAAGTTGATCAGAAAAGATTTTACCGTGAGCAATCGTCGATAAGAAAGAAAGTGCAAGCGTCATACTGAGCCGCGTACTGACGTTAGGCATATATACAATGTCCCTTATTTTTAATGATTGAGTTAGTGCTTTATGATTCTTTGACCTAAAAGCGGGCGTACTCTTTCATATAAAACAAGTCGAAAAACACTGAAAAAAATTGAAAAATAATTCCTATTACTGTCAGAGGGTTAGCCTGATGAGAGTGTCACTTTAGCTGGAATGATTGATGTTTATGAGGAACAAGCGTAGGAGTGGTGACCATAAGCAAAGCATTAAATTCTCAAGGTAGAGTATTTCAATACTATGCCGACACTGTTTCGTCGGGCTAAAGACTAAATCCGTTGAGATGCGTACCTTCAACGTGACAGCAATTTTTGAGAGGCAGCGAAGGGAAAGGTGATAGCTTTGATTATGTAATGTATCAATACCTTCAGCCCAGCGGTCAGTAGATTGTTGCTTATTTCAGTAATGGTTTGGGCGCACAAAAAAGCCCGTGAAGGGGGAGTCACGGGCAAGCATTGGGGGGATTTATTATTATCGTTATTTGACTTAGTCTGCTGCTTGTATGCTCATCTGGGCACCTTCAAAACCAAGAGCACTTAGCTTGCTAGCATCAAAGTTTGTGGTGACTTCGACATCGCCAACGCGTTGTGTTGCCCCTCCAGAAAGGGTATCAGTAGAGCGAGCACGTAAACCAAGTGGACTTGGCTGACCAATTTCTATCGTACCTGCGTACTGTGATTCCGCGTAGAAATCACCAGATACATAAGAGTGGAATGGACGTAAGCTTGCGCCCGTCGCATATTGCATGCTTCCTAATCCTGCTTCACGGATTGCCCAGCTCCAATCCCACCATTTTACTTCGCCCGGAATGTAGCGGTGATCCCACTGATAACGGATATCCGCAGATTGTTCGCTGCCTCTGCCCATTGTGAACGTGTGGCTTCTGTATGGGCGATTGTCAGGGTGGGTATGCCAAGCATTACCACTCCAGCGCAAGAAACCATTAAAGTTTACGTCGTAACTAATGTCTGCGTTGAATCGGTAAGGGTAGGAAATGGTTGAACGATACAGTTCAATGCGCACTGGCAGTTCAGAGTTTGCAGGCACCATAGGTCGAGCTTGTAAGGTCACGTCTTTGCTGGTGGATGCACCGTTGGAGTTAGAAAAGCTCTGGTTAGCATCGAAGGTGATGCTTAACTTGGTTTTACCAACCAAAGGCCACTTAAATTCGTTCTCGGTTTTGACCTGTTGAGCAAAGCCATAGCTATTGGTTTTTGACCAGTTTGTTGATTCTGTAAGTTTTAAGTCGACAACAATTTGTTGCGGGGTATTACTGTAGTTTCTCGCTGTCGCCCAAACGGTATCGACCAGTTCGCGCTCAGACTCAATCACTTCGCCATGCCAAAAATTCTTATCGTTTAGGGTATAGGCGAAGTTATTCACAGTGATTTTTGTTTTTTCGCCACAACGGTAGCCACTACAAGAGCCGCTGTTGTTGCCTTGAATGACCCAACCGTCACCGACGCGTTCGATCTTCATGTCTTCACCCACGTATTGGCTATTGTTACCACCAACCCATGCGTAGCCAAGATAGTGGGCTAGGTAGCTGAGTGGACGAACGAAGTATGAACGGTCTGTCACCAATTCGTATTGGACATCGATCTCGCCCCCTTCTGGAACGGCAATGGCAGAATAATTTGGGATTTCAGACTGCGTTTCATCAGGGTAACAAAAGGTCTTACCGTTCGGTAAGTCACGCTTAATCAAACCATTGTAACCCGGTCCCATGATCACCCAATCACCTTTTAGGCCGGTAATTTGCCACTGTCCCATGCGGTCGAGAAGTGCACTTTTTTGTTCTTCCGCTTCATATCGGTCAAGTGGACGGTAGCCTGAACGGCAGACATCTTCGCCGAGCTGATCAAGAACGATTTGGTCGGGGTAAGTTTTCGCCTGTGCGCCAGTTGCGAATGTAGATAGGATAGCTGCTGACAAAAGGCTAATGTTGATGTGTTGCATGAACGTTCCCTCATGATTGCATTTTTATATTGTTTTATAAGCCGCACTTTTTGCGGTCATAATTACCTTTTCATACTGATAGGTTTGATAGTAATGAAAATAGTTGAAATCTTATTACATTTTTATTCAGTCACTTATATTGTCACCATTGTTATTAGATAACTATTGAAACCGAATGCTTTTTAGCTAGTAAGAAGATAGTATCCTTACCAATTGGGTTTAGGACGATTTTAATTACGAAAATAACGATATAAAGGAAGTCTATATATTTTTACGGAGTAATCTTTAATTTTTATATCAGTAATATCTAAACCGTATTGGTTTGATAAAGTATAGACACATAATGAGTGGGGGCAATAAATATTAGTAAGTGCTTTTTTAAAGTGAAAAGTTAGATAAAAAGCAGAAAGAAATGATAATCAGACATACCTCATCCATGAGGGTTTGTGGTCATAAAGAAAAGTTCAGGTAGCCATTTATCTTTTAGCAAGAAGTTTTGTTCGTCCAGTTTGTTTATCTTTAATGAGCGAAAAAACCTCGTTCTGTTGAATTATCTCGAAGTTGAAGTGGATGGGGTCATCATTTAAAACGAGATAAGGTGACAGGAACGAGTCGTCGATGGCTGGACTTATCTCTTGTACAGATAACAAATTCATTTTGCCAGATATGGATAGGTTTACATCAGAGTAAGGTCGAGATGTGCCTTTGAAACTCAGGATTATTGGATTAGACATGGACTCATCTTGTAAAGAGGCAATATGTGTAATAGTTCCGTGGTTTACTCTAGTTAATCCATCGATGCGTAGGGTATGGTCATCAGGCAGAATATCGACAATAGTGTGGTGATAACGATTATCCTCGGCGTTATGACGACAAGGTAGATTCCAGGCCCCAAGGAACAATAGGCAAGACAGGGCAACAGCGATATAGGGTTTCATCGTCTCTCCTCCGCAACAAACTGAGCAATGGTCTTCGAGGCTTGCTCAAACTGGTCTGGTGTGTAAAACACATTGATTGACTTTCGCGTTTTTTTATTAAGCCAGGAGAGCCCAGAAAATCCGTTATTTTCTTCAATATAAACAACACATTGGCATTGGTTCTCTGCGAGTAACTCTTGAACTCGGAGTGACAATGAGGTGCTAGGAGACATATAAACCTCAAGCGAGCCCACGGTATGTTCATTGAGCAACCTACTAAACTGAGGATGGCTATAAGAGCTGTGATACTTACTCGCTACCATTAGAACGGCGGCAAATAAGAAACTCAGTGATACAACATAACAAACTAGGTTTCGATAGCCCGGCTTTTGCTTAATGGCATACGCGGGCTGAGAGATTTCTTCTGGTTTAGCCGGAACTCTTTCCTCTTTTGGAGCGTTGATGGTAACGAGACACTCATTCAACAAGACGTCCTCCACCAAGCGATATCCGACCTTTGGAACCGTGAGAATAGGGGAGTCTTTGATACCGATTTTGATAAAGCTTTGTCTGAGTACGCTGATACTTTTGGCTAGCGAAGTTTCACCGATGTACTCATTTCCCCAAGCGAATTGAACAATGTCTTGTTTTTTCACAACCTCAGGGGAGCGTTCCAGTAAAAGGGTAAGAATCTGCGATTCTCGGTACCCGATCTTTATTGTTTTTTCACCATTAGAAAGCGTGTTTTTAATAGGATTATATAAGTTCATACGACAGTTTTTGTTTTTATAATAAGCAAGGGGAAACGAAAAAGAACATTACACTTTACTTTGTGTGAATAGGCGTCACAAAAGTCACATTTAAATATGAATTAGTTAATACCTAATTTTCATTTTATAAAATAAAGCACAATAGTCGCTAAACATCAATCTCGTGTAGTACCAAACTTAAACCAATTGAAAAACTTTCAGATGAATCTCACCTATTTCGGTAATGACATAATGGTTTAGTATCTACTCATTTATCGAACGGCTTATGGTGAAAAAATTGATTTCATATATCGTCATAAAACTTGTTAATTTGTAATATCTTCAGGGTTATTAAGCGAATTGAAAATTAAATGGGGAAAGGGAATTGGAGGTTAGAAAAAGATGGAATTCAAGCCAAGAAAAAGCCCGCTGAATTCAGCGGGCTTAGAGTTTCTAGCTTGGCTTATGCTTTCACTGCATCAAAATCATCCGATTGAGATGACGGTTTGAAGAACAGTTTTGTTTCTTCCAACACCACATGGCGCAGAGCAATTAAACCAATCAGGTTAGGAATTGCCATCAGGCCGTTTACGATATCAGCTAGTAGCCAAATCATATCGAGGTGAAGGAACGCGCCAGATGCCACCAAACCAACGAAAATCAGCTTGTATGGAAGCACCGCTTTGGTACCGAATAGGAACACAACGCAACGCTCGCCATAGTAGTTCCAACCAAGAATTGTGGTAAACGCGAAGAACATAAGACCGATAGACACTAGCATTGGGCCAAATGTTGCTGCGTTTAGGCCTACTGCAAATGCATGGGTTGTCATCGCTGCACCAGAGAAGTCACTTTGCCAAGCGCCTGTCAGGATCAAAGCTAGACCAGTCATAGTACAAATGATGATGGTATCGAAGAAAGTACCTGTCATAGAAATCAGACCTTGTTTAACACAAGAGTCTGTTTTCGCTGCTGCAGCTGCCATAGGTGCACTACCCAAACCGGATTCGTTTGAGAATACACCGCGAGCGATACCTGACTGGATAGCTAGCATAATGCTTGCCCCCAAGAAACCACCTGTCGCTGCGGTTGAAGTGAAGGCTGACACCAAAACCAACTCAACTGCGCTCAGCAATTGGTCTGCGTTCATGATGATCACACTTAAACACGCCAGCACATAAAATAGCGCCATTGCTGGAACCACTTTACCCGCTACGCTGGCAATCGACTTGATACCACCTAAGGTTACGAATGCCACTAATAGTGTCAGGACAAAAGCAGACATTTCACGGTTTACACCAAGAGAAATCTCGCTTGCATCAAGAATCGCATTCACTTGAGGGAAGGTACCGATACCAAAACAGGCAACGCCCAATGCAAATACCGCGAACATGATAGCCAGCGCTTTCGAGCCAACACCATATTGCAGGTAGTACATAGGACCACCAATCATTTGGCCTTTGTCGTCAACACGACGGTATTTCACCGCAAGAAGACACTCAGCGTATTTGGTTGCCATACCGAATAGGGCAGCGAGCCACATCCAGAATAGGGCACCAGGGCCACCAAGTTTGATTGCGGTAGCAACACCAACGATGTTACCTGTACCAATGGTTGCAGACAGCGCAGTACATAGCGCTGCAAAACTAGAAACGTCACCCTGTTTATCAGATGACTTATCTTTACTGAATACCATCGCTAACGCAGTTGGCAGGTGTTTAAATTGGATCATGCCTAGGCTAAAAGTGAAGTAAACACCGGTACCCACAAGCAAAAGCAGCAGTGGTGGACCCCAGACAAAGTTATCAATGGTTTGAAGTAAAGATTGTAGGTCGTTCATGATTTCCCCTTAATAAAACAACTAATAAGGAGAAGAGGGAAAGGACGAGATCAATGATCTCTAATAGCCACGCTATTCAAAATAAGGCGGGAACGCCAAATAGTTAGGTTGTTACTTTCCACTCCTCTGTCCTTTTGCCTGAGAGTTTCACCCTACACACATGTGCAGGGCTTGCTCCTTCGGCGACCGATTTAACGGTTCTCTCCAGAGGTTCCTCCAACTACAGTCCCCGCTACTAAGGTAGCACCTGAAATAGTTAATTCTTCGGCGAGTTACCCTAACTAAATGTTAAAATTTAGTTAATAACCACTCTCCTGCAGTCTTCATCGGAACATTTACTCAATTAAATGAGTAAAGGTTAGTTAATGATGCTGGTCACCATTAACGTGTGAACTCTATCATGTTTTGTTACCATTTCAACACCAAATGAAGATTTATTTTCAGCATATTATGGCGCCTTTGTTGTCTTAGTTTCATAGGCTTGCTGATTAACTAACCAAATGCTTTCTCGGGCTGGTTATTGTTGGTTTGTATAGAAGGGAAGAGATTAACCCTATTTGTTGATGAGAATCGCATGGCTTGGCGATAAGTTGTTCAGTTTAGAACAGATAATTGATCAAAACGGGAGCAATCGCTTCAAAATCTACGCTAAGTTGACCGTAAGCAACGTAGAATTAGGTTACAATGATTCCTTGAACAGCTGTCTATGGGATCGGATAAGTTTTTATTATTGGACAAGGAGACGGTATGACCAGATTGTTAGCCATAGCGGTATTGATTGGAGTAGCGTTTGTGCTATTTCGTTATCGTACCAATGAAAAAGTCCAAAAGGCGACCGTGATTACTTTGATCGGCGCATTCTTAATTTATACCGCGTCAATTATGATTGCGGAACTCACTCGCTAGCCAACCAGTAGAGTCCTTGGAGTAAGATACGGTGACTTCTCAAAATAATATTGAAGACCAAGACGAAGTAGTTGTCATTGAGGAACGCGATAAGCGTACTCACATTTATATTGCGATTGCGGCCGTGTTGGGTTTGGCATTCGGTGGATTGGCTGGCTCAGCAATGACAGCAAGCAAGTGGGAATCCACTTATCAAGTGCTGGAAGAAAAGTACCAAGCACTGGCACAAGATAAAACTAACTTGGTCTCTCAAGTGAAAACACGCGAAGCGGGCATAGATAAAGAGATCGACGTAAAGGTTGCGAAGCTGCTGACAGAGAAAGAAGAAGCGCACAAAGCGGAACTGAAAGCACTTCAAGAGCAGCTGACTGAAGTGGAGAAAGTGAACTTGTCGCTTGAGTCTCAAGTGAAAGAACAGAAAGCAACGCTGAACACGACCAAAAGCGAGAACGACAAGCTAAACCGCCAAGCAGATATGCAAGCAACCATGTTTGAGCGCTCACGTGAAGTGTTCCGTAAAGAACTGCAAATCTCACAGGAACTTGAGTCACTCGAGAAAGAGCGTCAAGCGTTAATGCCGAAGATCGAGAAGCTCAAGAAAGAGTGTGACGTTTTCTTGGAAGGCAAATCTTGGGATGTGAAGTCTGACGCGTGTGATAAACACGATGAGGCCAATTCCCGACTTAGCCAAGTTGACCAGCTCATTGAAGTTAACAAAATGGACTTGAAACAGATTAAAGAGATCACTGAAGACATGGGCCTGTAGCGCCAACATATAGCACAACGATTTTCGGAGGCTATATATTTCCACAGATTTGGAAACAACAAAGGAGCTCAATGAGCTCCTTTTTTATGTGCCATATTTCTCTGAAAGCGGGATCAGATACGAGAGGCGTCGTAGCCTGAAGCCAACAGTAATTCGCGCTCGTGTTTAATCAACTGAGCGCGATCTTCAATCAGCTCGTTCAATGCTTGAGAAGGCTTACCTGCAAGTGCTTTGAACGAGTCAAACGACTCAGCGCTGTCGATCTCATCAATCATGCTACTGATGACGTTACGCGCTTCGCAAGGGTTATCATTGGTAGTGAAGTATTCCACTTGTTTTGCCGCCGATTTCATTTCCGTAAGCAGTTCGAGCGGGCTACTTTCTTTTGCCACAGCCATGTAATTATCAAGTACACGCTTCGCATACAACAATTCTTTTAGTGGGATATCTCGGCCACTTACAATCAGCGATTCATTAAGGATCATACTTGAGCTCATTGGCATTCCTTTTTTATCAATAATTCAAACTTCTTGGGCGTTTGACTGAGTCTAATTTATTGCCGACTGAATGGGAATGCCTAAAAAGCACATTATTAAACGGTTTTTCTGACTTTTTACGCTTTTTTAGTGAGTAAATACGCGAATGCGGTGCCCGTCAGGATCAAGTGCAACGAAGTTCCAGCCAAAAACAGAATCTTCTGGCTGTTGTGCAAAGTGCATGCCCTGAGCTCGCCACTCTTCAAACAATGTATCCAGCCTAGATTTGTCTGCCACTGGTATTGAGAGTTCTGTACCGCCTCCATTGACATCACTACTAGGTACTAATGCATTACTTTGTTTAAGTGTGATAGTGACATTATTTGCGAAATCTAACGCGACAAAACTGGGAGAAAGCACTTTTGGCTCGCACTGAAAAGTTTGCGAATAAAAGTCCTTACTCGCGTTGATATCTGTGACGTAAAGGACGAAAGAATTGATAGTAAACATCGCGGTTTCCATAACTTTTGGGGGATTGAAAACCGAGCTTACCTAAGAGAAATGACAAGTTATGTCAGGAGTGACAATGAAAAAGGAGCGCATGGTGCGCTCCTTATCTTTATCTACTTCGTCGCCTTGGAAGAATACCAGTTGTTTTGATAAGCCTTAGAAGCAAACAATGCGTTGGCTTTCGCTCGCTCGATAATTGCCGGCTCCACTTCGATAGGTTCCATCGTTTGGTTATCGAAGTTGTATTGCATCGTCGATACCTTTTCTCCCGGAGAGAATACAACAAGATTATCTCGGGTTAGGTAACCAAAGTTTTTGTCGTATTGCATCATGGCACGTTCATCTTCACGCGCGAGAGGCTTGGTAAGGTCACGACCAATCATTGGTGATGTCGCATCCACACCAATCAACGAAAGGAGGGTCGGCGGCATATCTAAGTTATTAGCAATGCGGTCATCTTTACGCGGCTCAACACCTTTACCAATGATCAATGCTGGAATGTGGAAGTGTTTCACCGGTACTAGGTTTGCACCAGAAACACGAGCATCGTGATCAGCAATGACAATGAAAATCGTGTCATCCCAGTAAGATGATTTCTTCGCCTTGTCAAAGAATGTGCCAATCGCATAGTCTGAATACTTAACTGCGTTGTTGCGTGTCATAAATTCAGAATCATAAGGTTCGATCTTGCCTTCTGGATATTCGTAAGGGCTGTGGTTGCTCGAACTGAATACCAGACTAAAGAAAGGCTTGTCTGTTTTAGACAAACGTTCAAATTCTTGGTCTGCTTTGGTGTAAAGATCTTCATCACTTACCCCCCAAGAGCCAACAAATTCTGGGTTCTCATAGTGTTTCTCTTCAATAATTTGATCGAAACCATTGCCGAAGAAGAACGACTTCATATTGTCAAAGTTTGCTTCGCCACCGTAAATGAATTCGGTGTGGTAGCCATTTGCTTTAAGAAGATCGGCAATCGTAAAGAAGTTCGTCTGACTCTTGCTCAGTTTCACAACGGCGCGAGAAGGCGATGGTGGAAAACCGGTTGTCACGGCTTCAATACCACGAACAGAGCGTGTGCCCGTCGCGTACATTTGGGTGAACTGCCAACCTTCAGCCATTAACTTATCGAAGTTTGGTGTTAGTGGAAGACCACCGAGTGAACCAACAAACTGAGCACCTAAACTTTCCTGAAGCAAAATTACCAAGTTCTTTGGTTTACCTTGATAGGTGGCTTTGTTGGTGTTCATCGTTGGTAGCAATGAAGTGTCGAAGTCAGACTTAGTTGAAGAGGAGCGAACAAGCTCAAGCATCTTCTGGTTGTCCATCTTGCCGTAAAACTGCTCAGCGCTTTTCTCGGATTTCATATTATTCACAGCAAACAGCAGTGAATAAGAGGAGTTAAGTGCCAAGTCATTGAGCAGAGGATCATTACAAAATGCCACCATCGCAGGGTTAAGAGGACGGTGACCTAACGAAGAGCGTGCACCGCCGACACCGATCAATACAACCAATATTGCAATCAACGGGCGCCATTTCCAGTTTACTTGCTGAGCATTGTCGGTGAGTTTTTTACTCCATTTCCAACCAAGGAAAAGCGTGATAGCAGTGCCTAGTGCACCAATAAATAGCTCTAACTTGTAACCGGTCCATAGCATACTGAATACTTCTTTCGGGTAAATTAGGTACTCAACAAACAAGCGGTTAGGGCGCAGGTCATACTCTTGAATAAATGGGGCAGTTGCAAGCTCCATGTAAACCAAGATCCACAAACCAGCGACCATCCAGCAGCGGAGAACTAGTTTCCAACATGCACCTATTTTACCTTGTACGGGCAATAGAGCAGAGAGTAAGCCCGGAAGAATGAACAGCCAACAGATAGTCGCGAAGTCTACGCGTAGGCCCTGACCAAGAATATAGATGAGGTCGTTAAAAGATTCGATTCGGTCAGCGAGCCAAATGGCCAGTAAAATTCGCGAAACAGAGAGAAAAGCGAGCGAAAATAGCGCAAATACAGCAATAGGCTGTAAAGGCCCAAATGCGGGCTTCTTCATAAACAATTCCTAATTTATTGATGTGTAAGACGTTATGCAGCGTTTTTTATCAAATAAAACGTGAAACAAACGTAAAATATAAGGTTTATTTATAAACTTAATTGTAATGATTGGTACGGCTTTGTAAGGTAGAGTAATGCCATACGGCACACGCAGTTCAATTTGTCGCCACGAAAGGCGTGATAATCACAGGGTTGATTTCTAAAGATTTCTTATTTAGGGTGTTGGGTATGAACTATTTAGCTATTTCTATCTCGACTAACTGTTGTTGTCGCACCTCTAAAGACGTGCGGCGGCTTTCGCGTAGCTATTAGTTAGCAAAAGATCATACAGACATATTAAAGGCCGCCGATGTTTTCATCCGCGGCCTTTTTGCATTTAAAGGAATAACAATATGAGTCAGTCAAAACTACAACTATTCAATACACTGGGGCGCACCCTTGAGCCGTTCAATACCATCGAAACGGGTAAGGTTGGTTTGTACGCTTGTGGTCCGACGGTGTACGACTATGCGCACGCAGGAAACTTGAGAACCTACCTTTTTGTGGATGTGTTAAGACGCACGCTAGAGCTCAACGGCTACGACGTAAACCACGTTATGAACATCACGGATGTTGGCCACTTGGTGTCTGATGCCGATACCGGTGAAGATAAAATGGAGAAGGGCGCGAGAAAACAGAACAAGTCTGCTTGGGAGATCGCAAAGTATTTTGAAGACGCGTTTTTAGATGATCTTAAAAGGCTCAACATCATTAAGCCTTCCATTATTTGTCGGGCTACCGAGCACATTCAAGAACAGATTGAATTCGTCCTAGAGCTTGAACAAAAGGGCTTTACCTATCAAACCTCCGATGGCGTTTATTTTGATTCGGCCAAGCTTCCAGATTACGGAAAACTTGCCAAACTGGACCGCGAGGGCTTAGAAGCGGGCATTCGCGTCGAAATGGCAGAGAAAAAGAGCCCAACCGACTTCGCACTCTGGAAGTTTAGCGGCGACATACCAAGACAAATGGAATGGGAAAGCCCTTGGGGAGTTGGCTTTCCAGGGTGGCACATTGAATGTTCTGCGATGGCAGAGAAGTACCTTGGGGAAGTGTTCGATATTCATGTTGGTGGGGAAGACCATATCCCAGTTCACCACACCAACGAAATTGCCCAATGCCAAGCAAAGAATGGACACGTTCAAGCGAATTACTGGCTGCATGGCTTCTTCCTTCAATTGAACAAAGAGAAGATCTCTAAGTCCGGTACGTCACTTCGCCTTGATGCCTTAATCGAGAAAGGCTTTGACCCGCTGGCTTACCGTTATTTGGTATTGACCAGTCATTATCGCAGTCATTTGAGCTTTACTTGGGAGAGCTTAGACGCTGCACAAACAGCTTTAAAGCGCCTGAAAGCGAAAGTGTCGGCACTACCAGAAGGTGGCAAAGTCGACCAAACGTATGTTGAGCGTTTTATGTCACTCATCAACAACGATTTAGCCATGCCACAAGCGATCGCATTGATGTGGGAGTTGTTTGGAAGTGCATTAAACGATGCAGATAAAAAGGCAACGGCGCGCTATTTTGACCGTGTGTTTGGTTTGGAGCTTGATAAAGTAGAAGAAGAGGAAATCCCTAGCGAGATCTTGGAATTGGTAGAGTTGCGTTTGCAAATGAAAAAGCAGAAGGAATACCAACAAGCTGACGAAATCCGCCAGAAAGTTGCCGAACTTGGCTACAGAATCAACGATGCTGGTGATGGCTCAACGGTAAGTAAACAAGGCTAGCAAGCTGGAAAACAAAAAAGCTCACTGCGATAGTGAGCCTTTCTAATTGAAACGATCAACGCTCTCGTCGCTATTGAATCGCTAACTCAGGTTGCGAAGCCGTATTCACTTCTGCGGTTTGATTGTATTTCTTAATCACTAGCGTCAAGCGAATCAGCATTGCAATTGCTGCTGTAGTTAAGCCGGTTACGATACCAATCCAGAAGCCTTCTTCGCCCATTGCAGGAACGATTTCATCCGCGATACCCAACAACATACCCAGTCGAAGCGCCAAGCCCCAGTAGGCTAGAATCGCCAGAATCATCGGGATCTTAGTATCTTTGTAGCCACGCAGAGCGCCGTTCGCAGAGGTCTGTAGCGCGTCGCTGAATTGGTACATCGCAGTAAACATCAGCAGAGTAGCCGCTGTTGCTGAAACCACTGGATCTGTGGTGTACAAACGAATGATCCATTCTGGGAACAGCAGGAAGAAACCGACTGAAATCAGCGACAGTAGCGCTGCGGTAATAATGCCAACCACGCTCCGATGTGAAGCTGTTTCAAGCTTTTGTTCACCTAATTCATGACCAACACGAATCGTGATACCAAAGGAAAGGCTCATTGGGATCATGTACGTCATGCTAGAGATGTTCAGTGCAATCTGCGCCGCCGCAACGTTCTCAGCACCAATACGCACGATTCTTTAAAAAAGCGAGAAAAAGAGGAAGGTGTGTTTTGCATGGATGTAGTTAAACACCAATATCAATGCACCAGTGGAAGCAGGATAGCGTTGTGCATTGTAAGGTGTGCCGCGTAGGCAGGCGCAATATACGGATTTTTGTTCTTGCGTTCAATATGTAATTTAGATCACAAGAAAACGATTGCTTTGGCTTCTGAATTTATCATTTGCTGTGTGAATGTATTGCTTTGTTTGCTGTCGATTTGTAGATGAAAACTGGCTGACTTGAACGCTCTCGTTTCAATAATAATCAGTCATTATTCCGCTTTTCGATGGTTACAAATCTTTTTATCTAACCTCTCGATTTATTTATTGTGTGATTATTTTCTTGGTGATATTTATCGCCTTAGTTTAGGCAATGCATGGAATAAACAATGGAAGCCGAGCAATTAGAAGTACTCAATTTCATTAGCCAATACCCACCTTTTGATGACTTACCGGAAGAGCACCTGAGAAACATCGCAATAAATGCCGAAGTCGCGTATTACCGCGCAGGGACAGACATTCTCAAGAAAGGCGATGACATTCGTGATTTGTACATGATCCGCAGTGGTGTGGTAGAAATCTTCCGCCGTAAAGGCGAGTTGTACAACCGCATCGACGCTGGTGGCTTGTTTGGACAAATGGGGTTGTTGATGAACAACCGTGTCCGTATGCCAGCCAAAGCGATTGAAGACACCTTGGTTTACTGCATTCCAGAGAAGATCTTTACTGAGCTATGTGACGAGTTTGAGAACTTTGCCGATTTCATGGAGTTGGAAGACAGCGCGAGGCTACGTACCGCGGTATCAAACCACTCAGATGGGAATGACTTTACTACTGCGAAAGCGCGCAAGATCTTAAGCCGTGAGCCAGTGACACTTGAAGCCAGTGCAACGGTACGTGAAGCGGCGATCTTGATGGCGGAAGAGGGCGTTACTGCGCTTTTGATTGTCCGTGCGCAAGAAGACATTACCGAAGACGACGATGACCAACTGCTTGGTATTTTGACCGAGAAGGATCTGTGTGATCGCGTTTTAGCTGAGGGTAGAGGCAGTGATATTCCTGTCAGTGAAGTGATGAGCTACGACGTTGTGTCGCTCGATTACAGCGCTTACGTGTTTGAAGCCATGCTGACAATGCTACGTTACAACGTCCATCATCTGCCTATTCTTAAAGACAAAAAGCCAATTGGCGTAATTAGCATGACTGATATCGTCCGTTATGAGTCGCAAAACAGCTTGTTGCTTGTGAGCTCTATCTTCCAACAAAACTCAGTCGAAGATCTCAAAGCGGTTTCTAAACAAGTGAAAGACTGCTTTGTGAGAATGGTGAGTGAAGATGCAAATGCCCACATGGTTGGACGAGCAATGTCGGTCATTGGCAGCAGTTTTAAACAGAGACTGGCAGAGTTAGCGGAGCAAGAATTAGGTCCCGCGCCAATCCCTTATTGCTTATTGGCGATGGGCTCCATGGCGCGTGATGAACAGCTTATCGTCACAGACCAAGACAACGCACTGATTCTGGATAACAGCTACGAACCAGCACTGCATGGTGAGTATTTTGCTCAGTTTGCGAAGTTCATTTGTGATGGATTAGCGGAGTGCGGTTACACCTACTGTACTGGCGATATCATGGCGACTAACCCAGAGTGGCGTAAAACGCGCTCCGAATGGGAAGAATGCTTTGCGAACTGGATTGATGATCCAACGCCAGAGCGACTTCTGCACAGCAATATATTCTTCGACTTACTTGGTGTACATGGACGCGTAAAATGGGCAGAGCAGTTGAGTGGATTCATTGTCCGCCGCGCAAAGAAAAATAGCCGCTTCTTAGCTTGTATGGCTTACAACGCGATTCGTCGCACGCCGCCACTTGGTTTCTTTAAAGACTTCGTGATGGAGAAAGACGGTCGTCATCGCAATTCCATTAACTTGAAGCGTCGCGGTACCGCACCAATGGCGGATCTGATTCGGGTCCACGCTTTGGCGATTGGCTCTCGCTCGCAAAACTCGTTTGAACGTCTAGATGATATCAACAATGCAGGAATCTTACCGAAGGGGCGCGTCATGGACTTAAAAGATGCGATGGAGCTGATCTACATGGTGCGAATCCGACATCAAGCGTTGGATATCGAAAATGGGGAAGAGCCGGATAACAACATCGAGCCAGAAGAAATGTCGGAGTTTGAACGCCGTAACTTAAAAGCCGCATTCCAAATCCTAAGCAATGCTCAGAACTACATTAAGTTCCGTTACCAGAGAAGTGGCAAATGATGTGGTTTTCGGAACTAAAGCAAGACAGTCTCGATTTGCTTGATACCAGCCAGACACCCGATTGGCCGATCTACTTTAAGCAACTTGCCGAGCAAGCGAAAGATACTCGATTAAAACGCTATTACTCTGCGCCTATTGTGAATGGTGATACGCCATTAAAAGAGGTACCGTTTGTCTCCGTCGATTTCGAGACCACGGGTTTAAACGCCGAGCAAGATGCCATTCTCACCATAGGTTTGGTGCCATTTACGCTAGGGCGAGTGCAGTGCAGCGGATCTCGCCATTGGGTGGTGAATCCAAATCGAGAACTGAATGAAGAGTCTGTCGTGATTCACGGTATTACCGATTCTGAAGTGAAGAATGCACCGCAACTTGAGCAAATTCTGGAAGCCATTCTTGATGAGTTAGCCGGAAAGATTGTGGTGGTGCACTACAAGAGCATCGAGCGTCAATTCTTTAATAACGCGTTGTTAAACAGCCTGGGTGAGGGGATTCAATTTCCAGTCGTTGATACGTTGGACATCGAATACGCCATTCAGCGTCGAGAGTGTGAAGGTTGGTTGAACAAGCTCAAAGGTAAAAAGCCAGGCTCAGTGCGACTCGGCCATGCGCGTGAGCGTTACCATTTGCCTGCTTATCAGCCACACCATGCGCTGACCGACGCTCTCGCTACCGCTGAGTTGTTACAGGCGCAGTTCCAATACCACTTTGACGGTGACATGCCGTTGTCTGTGATTTGGCAGTGAGTTATTAGTCTCGTTAATGCATTGGCGATAAATTTTATTGGTCGTCCTGATAACAAAATGCAATGCGATATCAGGACGGTTGAAGGTAAAATTATAAAGTAGAGCAACCCTTCTAAGAGCGACACAACGATCGCACATAAGCTTTGCAATAAG
The DNA here is from genome assembly GCF_002163755.1 of Vibrio campbellii CAIM 519 = NBRC 15631 = ATCC 25920. Classification (NCBI taxonomy): domain Bacteria; kingdom Pseudomonadati; phylum Pseudomonadota; class Gammaproteobacteria; order Vibrionales; family Vibrionaceae; genus Vibrio; species Vibrio campbellii. The sequence goes on along the minus strand of NZ_CP015863.1, from coordinate 1,889,876 downwards.
TGACACAAGAGAGCCATTACTCGGCTTCCTACATCAAGCTTAATTTGAACTTAAATATAGCCACGTTTTGAGGAGATAAATCGTGAGCACCGACAACAATGGCGGTATACAACGCCCCGAGGGTAAGGTGAACCCGATCGATACTGATTACCAGATTGGTCAGGACAACGTCGCGTTAAAAGTAGGTCCTTTTGGACTTGATATTCACAACCGTGTGTTTGCTATTTCAGGTATGTCGATCATCCTGTTCGTAGTGTTAACACTGACATTCAGACAACAAGTAGAACCGTTTTTTGCGGGTTTGCGTGGTTGGCTAGTGTCGAATCTTGATTGGTTCTTCCTATCTGCAGGCAACGTGTTTGTCGTGGTGTGTTTGATCCTGATCGTAACGCCACTTGGTCGCGTTCGTATCGGCGGTACAGAAGCAACACCGGACTACACTTACGCAGGCTGGTTAGCGATGCTATTCGCTGCTGGTATGGGTATCGGTCTGGTATTTTTCGGCGTATCTGAACCTATGTCTCACTTCAGTGCTGCTCTTGGCGGTGTGAACGTTGAGAATGGTGTTCGTACTGACTGGGCTCCACTAGGCGCAGCAGAGGATGATACATCAGCGGCATCTGCACTGGGTATGGCAGCAACGATTTACCACTGGGCACTTCACCCTTGGTCAATCTACGCACTATTGGCACTTGGCTTGGCGATCTTCTCGTTCAACAAAGGCCTACCTCTAACGATGCGTTCTATTTTCTATCCTCTTTTTGGCGAGCGAGTTTGGGGTTGGGTTGGCCACATTATTGATATCTTAGCGGTAGTCGCGACGGTATTTGGTCTTGCGACTTCTCTTGGTTACGGCGCATCACAAGCAGCTACAGGTCTAAACTTCCTGTTCGGTATTCCGATGACAGAGACAACGCAAGTTGTGCTTATCGTAATCATCACAGCACTTGCTTTGATTTCGGTAGTCGCTGGTTTGGATAGTGGTGTAAAACGTTTGTCTGAAATCAACATGGGCTTAGCGGCACTATTGCTATTGTTCGTGATCATCGTGGGTCCGACAGTCGCTATCATGACTGGTTTCTTCGAGAACATCATGTCATACCTTGCGAATGTTCCTGCGCTTTCAATGCCATTCGGCCGTGAAGACGTGAACTACTCTCAAGGCTGGACGGCATTCTACTGGGCGTGGTGGATTTCATGGTCACCATTCGTCGGTATGTTTATTGCGCGCGTATCTCGTGGCCGCTCAGTTCGTGAGTTCATCGTGTGTGTTATCCTGATCCCATCAACCGTCTGTGTCCTATGGATGACGGCATTCGGTGGTACGGCGATCAGCCAATACGTGAACGATGGTTACCAAGCGGTATTTGACGCAGAGCTTCCACTTAAACTGTTCGCGATGCTAGATGTGATGCCACTGTCTCAGATCACGTCTATCGTGGGTATTATTCTGGTTGTGGTGTTCTTTATCACATCAGCGGACTCTGGTTCGCTTGTGATCGATACGATTGCCGCGGGTGGTAAAGTAGATGCACCAACACCTCAACGTGTATTCTGGTGTACATTTGAAGGCTTAGTTGCAATTGCGCTAATGCTTGGTGGTGGTCTCGCGGCTGCACAAGCGATGGCGGTAACAACTGGTCTGCCATTCACTATCGTATTGTTGGTTGCAACGGTATCTCTAGTGAAAGGTTTGATGGATGAGCCTCGCCCAGCATCAAAATCAATGAAGAAAGCGAAGGCGTAATTTAATCCTCCTTCAAAACTAACAAAAAACGGCACGTCTCGACGTGCCGTTTTCTTTTCTGAATTCTTCGTATAAAACCATCGGTGGCCAGCGATTTTCTTCTGGTTCAAAACGTTTCAGCTAGTACGAAACAGAAGGTATTTGCGCTGCACTTGTTTGATCAAACCATGGTTGGAAAAGTGGACAATGTCAGTTATGAACTGATGGAGATCATTGCCGATGCGCGCGTCAATCTTATCAGTAAAGAGATGAATGTTGCTTAATCGCTATTTGAAACTGCTTAGCTGAATACATATTTTAAACTTCGCATGATAGTGGAGAATACAAGAGTAAATAATGACTTAGAACGTCGTTTATCAATTAGTTCTTCTATCACAAAAGTGTCGTCTTTCGTTAACCTTGCTCGCCAAATTAAGCACCAAATGACCCTAACACGATAACACTGGTTGTTAACGGTAATTGGAGCGTTTCTAAATGCGATAATAAAAAGCCGTTTTGAATAGAGGATCTCTTCTCCAATTCGCAAGGTAAACCTCGTCGACAGGCGGTGGTATTCTGCTGTTACGAGTATGCCATCGACATAATGTGATTGTGTTTGAACGGTTTTGAATCCCATCTCGATCTATCCTTAGACCTCTCACTTAACGCTACTAATCAATATCTTACTATAAGTTCGTCCAAGAAATTTAATTACATTGTATTTCTTAATAAAAGCCGGGTTAGTGCATATGGAGTGGTATGCCATTGCTCGGAATAACAGCAAGAGGCTGAGACTGAAAAAGTCATATATTCAACAGATGAAACTGTATTAAAGCGGCTTGATAAGCAGTAAAGGAGCCAACCATGGCTCCTTTGTTATTCATGAACGACCGAGTTAGATATTTGGACGTGCCGTCTCGTTGGTTGAAGGTGGAAGATGAGGCAGTGTTACCTCTGGTTAGTCACCGGTTAACGAGCGTAAGAACTCAGTGATTTTTCCAGATTCCTCTTTCGTTAGCTTCTGGCCAAGTTGAAGGTCAGCCATCATTGTTACGGCTTCTTCTAAATCCTAAACCGAGCCATCGTGGAAGTACGGGTAGGTGAGTTCGACATTACGCAGTGTTGGTACTTTAAACACAAATTTATCGAAGTCATTACCCGTGATCGCCTTGCGTCCCACATCTGGATTGTCTGTTGCAAACGGCTTCACTAAGCCCATTTTTTGGTACATTTGCCCACCGGCGAGAGGACTACTGTGACACGCAGTGCAACCAAAGGAATTTGAGAGATGGAGTCTCTAGATTGGAGAAAAAGTGGAGATTTTATCGCCCAAATAGGACGTTGGTAGAGGACATATAACAGCCAACAAGTCCGATGTTTAGAATTATTCCATTTTAGGGAGTTTGCTCTAACTCTGAGTTAATCATTACATTTCAATTTCAAGAAAGGTTTGGAATTGGTCATGTTTCTGAGTATACGAATTATTATCAATTACGCATCCGGTTGCGCATTGTTCTAGGTTGAATTGTGTAACGTCACTGCAGCACGTATTGAGCGTATTACGCTGATTGTCTGTGTTTTCGTGTTGACAGTTTGGTACTAGGTAAAAATCAACAACACTATGATTTCAAGGAACATTTTATGTCAAAGAAACTACTTACTTGTTGTATAACCTCGGCAATCTGTTTTCATTCTGCTTTCGTTTACTCTCAATCAACGGATCTGCCAGGTGCTTCTGATTTACAACAAGCCCCTGCAGCGCTGATGCTCGCTCCGGACGATGTCGCCATCGCGGATCGTTATATCGTGGTCTTTAAACAGCCGCAAATGATGCCGAGCGACTCTCCAGATTTTCAACAGTCCACGAAACAATCGGTGGACAGTATGTCCAGTTTATATTCGATACAGGCGGAGTCCATATTTGACCGATCCATCAGTGGCTTTGTGGCAACATTGAATGCAAACCAACTCGATGAGTTACGCTCTGATCCCCGAGTAGACTACATCGAACAAGATAAAATGCTAACGCTCGAACCGATAGTCTCGGTAGAAGCAAACCAAAGCAATGCGATTTGGGGTCTTGATCGAATTGATCAGCGCAGCCTACCTCTTGATAGTAACTACAACACCAACTTTGATGGTACAGGGGTAACGGCTTATGTCATCGATACCGGTGTGAACAATTCACACGTCGAGTTTGGTGGGCGTTCTGTTTCTGGTTACGACTTTGTCGATAACGATTCAGACTCAAGTGACTGTAACGGACACGGTACGCACGTTGCCGGCACCATTGGCGGCAGCCAGTATGGTGTGGCAAAGAACGTGAATATTGTTGGTGTAAGAGTACTTAGCTGTTCTGGCTCTGGTTCGACATCCGGTGTCATTGCCGGGGTGGACTGGGTGGCTGCTAACGCTTCCGGGCCTTCTGTTGCCAACATGAGTTTGGGAGGCGGACAATCCACAGCGTTGGATAGCGCAGTACAAAGTGCGATTCAATCAGGGGTGAGCTTCCTGCTCGCAGCTGGCAACTCTAATGCGGATGCTTGTAACTATTCACCAGCTCGCGTTCCTTCTGGCGTGACCGTTGGCTCCACAACGAGCTCAGATTCACGTTCGAACTTTTCAAACTGGGGTAACTGTGTCGATGTGTTTGCACCGGGCTCGCAAATCAAATCTGCTTGGTATGATGGTGGCTACAAAACCATCAGTGGCACCTCAATGGCAACGCCACATGTAGCCGGTGTCGCAGCGCTATATCTTCAAGAAAACAGTGCATTATCACCAAGCCAGCTAGAGGCACTGATTGCTGAACGAGCATCCAATGGCAAAGTCACAGACACTCGCGGAAGCGTAAACAAGCTGCTCTATAGCTTGGCGGATTCTGACTGTGGTCAAGATTGTGGTGGTCCAAATCCAACGCCAGATCCAGAAGGCAAGCTAACCTCTGGTGTTCCAGTGAATGGCTTGAGCGGCGCAACAGGTGCGATGGACTATTTCTATGCTGACCTAGAGGCTGGCCAACGTCTAACTGTGCAAACCATTGGTGGTAGTGGGGATGCTGACCTCTACGTTCGCTTTGGTTCGAAACCAACACGCAGCAGCTGGGATTGCCGACCATATAAATACGGCAACAACGAAACATGTACTGTGACGGCGCCTCAAAGTGGACGTTACCACATCATGATTCATGCATACTCTAGCTACAGCGGTATGACGATTCAGGCGAACTACTAACGCTCATCACTAAGCCCACTTTCGGGTGGGCTTTATCTCTCAATCCCAAATAATTCTGAGTTGCTGGTTCCCGATGAACTTCCATCGTTTCCCTCGACGAATGCTTGTACTTTCAGTGAGTTCCTTCACCTGAAGTCACTTGAGCGGCTCAGATTCGCACTTCTTAAAGAGACAAATATCATGAAAATACCAAGGATACAGGTTGGTTTGTTCTTAGCGACGCTGCTCTTTTCTTCGCTGGCGACTTCTCAGGAAAAATTGATTCAAGTGGCGGACAAAATTGAACATGCCTATACATTTACCAATACAGAAGAGAACCACGACACCGTCAAATATCAGCTCCATCATTCAGGTGCGAGCTTTATCAAAGTCCATTTCTCCCAATTCAATCTTGGCGTTGGTGATTCCGTTACATTGAGCTCTGATAACTCAGCAGAGAAGGTGACTTTTCACGAAGGTAGTAATGAGCCCTTTTTCGCACGTTCCATTTCTGGTGACGCTGTCACTATTGAATGGTATCGTGCTTCTGAGTCTGGCAGTCTCGCCATTGATTACTACACGGCAGGCTACAGTGAAGAAAAGTTGCAACAAGTAGGTACGCTTTCTACCTGCGGTGTTAATGAGCGACGCGATGCTGCTTGTTGGGAAGAAAGCCATCCGACAGAGTTTGGTTGGAGTCATGCCGTCGCGCGATTGCTCATCGATGGCCGAAGTCTTTGTACAGCTTGGCGAGTGGGACCAGAAAACCATCTGATGACAAATAACCACTGCGTTTCAACGCCAGGTAAGTTGCGCAATACAGAAGTGTGGTTCAACTACCAACGTATGACGTGTAATGGCAGTTTAGATGACGTGGTAAAAGTCATGGGTAATGAGCTGATTAAGACTGACTACACGCTTGATTACTCTCTGTTTAATGTGACCAACTTCGACACCATTGCCCAGTTTGGTTATCTAGGACTAACGGATACACCTCCTGTATACGGTTCAGGTATTTATATCCCACAACATGGTGCAGGTAATCCAAAAGAGATTGCGATAGAGAGTGACAAGAATGGTTCAGGGCTTTGTCAGATCGATGTCGCGAGTGCAAACGGCCGTGGCACCGGGACGGATACCGGTTATTTCTGTGACACGATTGGTGGGTCTTCTGGCTCCCCGGTTCTTCTCTCGGATAGCCATCAGGTTGTCGCACTTCACCACTATGGAGGTTGTGAAAACCAAGGGGTTAAGATGGAACGAATTTGGCCAGAAATTGCGCCAGTTTTTGGAGGGCAATTGCCTCAAGGTAAAATGGGTAAACAGCCTCCAACATCGGATTACCCAACAATCTCCATTGGTGACGTGATCGGTGATTTACAGCAGCCTAAAAATGGCCAATTGATCTTTGTTTTACCCGCTTCTGAAAGAACACAAGACGTCGTTGTGTCGATGTCTGGTGGGGCGGGGGATGCGGATTTGTATACGCTTTCCGGGAGCCGACCGGATAAATCAACGTACGATTGTCGACCTTATCGTGCCAACAGCAACGAGAGTTGTGAAGCGCGAATGGAATCGCAAGACCTCTACATTCTTATCAGCGCGTATTCGGCGTTTTCCGGCGTAACATTGAGCGTGGATGTGAAGTGATTATTACTTGTAGCAATCACGTAGGGGGCTCCCTGAGTCCCCTAGACCTCAAACCTCAGCAGCTTTGTTCCAAGCAGCACTCAAAAAATAACGACAAAACGCACCACATATTTTAGAGCTATAAGTCTAGATTGCTGATAGAAACCGCTACCTTTAAATTTATCTGTGTCGATTTTCCCCTCAGTTACTCATCAAATTACATCTGTCATTAAAACCACTAGAAATCATGAGTTTCATTATATTTACTTTTTAAATTTTTTTAATTAACGAGTGACTATTAGGTCAGTAGTTATGTTCATGATAAAAACTTCGTAAGATTGGCAACTACGGAAAAGTTAAATTTTACGTATTTTTATTTATTCCATTGGAGGTGTTTGAAGATATATCGGTTTCAATTTTACAAGTGTTTTAATTAATAGAAGTATAATGTAAATAAGATTACGCCAGAGGAAGTCGGCGAAATTTATTAATAAGTTAGTTTTAATTTACACACGTGAAGAAGTTTATTATGAATAGAAAAATGTTGTCTCTATTATCAGTGTTTTCATTGCTTATGTCTGCAAATGCCATGTCTGCTGAAGAAGGTAACCTATCTTACGATGAGAACACGGACAGTTGGGGGTACCCATTTGTAACCGTTGCTAATTCGACTCAGTTTCATGTGTCGGGACGAGTTGATTTTGCTGTTTGTTTACAAAGCACTTATGTTGCAAATGCGGGTCAAAAATGGACCGATGATGAAAGAGGCCTTTGTTTAGTTACTAAAGTGACGGCAACGGTTGCTACGGCTGATGGGAACGTAACCGCTAAACCTTACACTTCCACTGGGACATCTTTCAGTAACTTTGCCGTAATTTACCGAGATGGAAATTACGAAGTGACTCGTATCATCAATTAAAAATGAGAAATAAATTTAAGTCCTAGGATATATAATGAAAACAATTATATTTTTATCGCTATGTGCTACATGTATTACGTATGCTGGTTCCATGAGTAGGTCTTCTGAAGGGTATTTTAGTAGTAAATGCAAAGCTACGCCTTCGCATGAGATGTGTAAGATTAAGGGTTAGATTTTAAATACAACGGATTAATAGGTTTTCTGTTATTGAAATTCGAAAATTTATTCAAGTAAATAAATCAAAGCCCACCGCGCGGTGGGCTTTTTAAGTTTACGGTTGGGAATCTTCCTCTAACTCGTAACTGGGCTTAAGAAAGTAATGATGACGTTGATTGTACTTAAACATCAGAAAACCGATTAAAAGTAGTGGAGGAATAAGAATTGGTTTGCGAGCGGCCAGCGTCATGAGGGTAAGAAAAATCGTCGCCATCTCACCAGCCATCAAAACGAGGTTTTTAGATAGCGGATATTGCTCTGCGCCTTTGAAACACTTAAATTCCGCTTTTGGTTGGACACCCTTGTAAATCTTTAAATCTAAGTCACCATTACGATACTGTGTGGCATCTACACTAATGGTGTACCAATGCCCCCCAGCGAAATAAACCGTTCTATGGATGTCTTTATCCGATAGTCGATACTCATCGATCTTTTCCCCATTTAAGGACAACACCATACGGCCTGAATATCCAAACTCCATGGCTAACTTCTCGTCATCTAAAGTGAACAGCCATTGGTGCCTACTAAAGATAAAGCTTGGTTTTGAAAAATAACGTACCTCAATATCAGATGGCGACTTGATCTCTTTTGGTATGCTTTCGGAGTCATGAAGTGAGACAAAAAAGTTCGCCTCTAGCCCATTCTGTGTAAGGTACTTTTCAAACGACAGCCTTATTTTCTCAACATAGTTTTCTGGGTCATGCAGCAGTGTATTTTGTGTCGTTCGCACTACAACCAGTGGTGTCGTTTCTTCAAAAATCAGTCTGATCTCCACTTGGCCGCTGACCGCTCGTTCTTTCTTGGGATCAGGATCATTTTCAAAGATGGGTAACAGATTTTCAGAGCGGACCCAGTCAAATATAAAAGGTCCGGTATCAAACATGTCGATAATGCTGGAAGACGGTACAGGAAAGCCAATAGTGAATGATGTGTCTATACACTCTTTTTCAATCCTTTCATCATCCAAGTTGTCAAGATACCAAGCTCGCAAGTTGAAACGACTCGTGAAAAAATCGCCACTGAATGGGACTTGTATGTCGAAGGCTTCAAGCAAGCCTGTCTGATGCTTTTGTGCGTATTTGAGTGCTTTAATAAGGCCACTGTCTTCTTCAAACAAAGGGCCGACAGCGCGATCTAATTGCATGAGCGCGTCGTGCAGCGGGGTTATGTTTTCTTTACTTATGTAGTAGCCGGAGCAGTAGTTTGGGCCGCCTGAATCACCGCAGTGAGGCACGGTCGAAAAGAAGGTTTGAAAACAATTCAATAGCGAAAATAAGTGCTCTGATTGTTCACCGCCGAAGTCATATGCCAATCTTCCTAGTGATTGTCCTCTGTCATAATAGTAGGGAGACAGATACGCCAAAATACAGCATGAGGTAAAGCCAAAATGACTGTCGAATGTGTCGTTTTCAGTCTGAGCTAAGAGGTTTTTATACAGCGTATGAGTGAGAAACTTTCTTTCTTGCTCAGAAGGCGTGAGTTGATTCACTCTTTGTTCAACCAAATCAGGGTTGTTACAAACGTCTTCAACGAAGTACTTTATGTCCTCTTCTGCAACAGGGATGTAAGCAGTATCTAGCCCCAAAACCATTCTCCATATCGTTCGTTTGGATGAGAATAGGAAATATTATCAAAATACGATTGATTTATAAATCGAGTAATTCAATAAAGCATAAGGCGTTCTTACAAAGTGAATGTTGATGATAACAGTAAGTTAATACACCTAATCCATTAGGGGATGGTGAAATACAATAATTTAAAGAGAGGAGGTATTTTAATGATAAAAACATCACTTTATTTATGTCGCACCAGTATTCTATTGATAATTGGAACTTTAGTTTTAATTGTAATTACTAACTACGTTAAATATGATCATTGTCAGATTTGTTGGTAGTACCAGTAATTCAATCTTTTTTTCAGTAGCATAAGTTAAAAATAGATGTTTAAGTTATTCTTTCTAAAAATACTACTATTTAAATTCATTGTTTTTTATAATTAGAGGAAATTACATTTCCACATGTTTATGGTCTGATGAATTTTATATTTAATGTCTACGTTTTTAATTTAAATCTCCCAAGAGTAAATTTATAATGAAAAATAAATCATTATTATTAGCTTTACTGTCAACTAATACATGTTTTGCTAATGAAATCTTTTTTTTCGAGCAAGTCACAGCCTACAAGATAAGTGCTAACGAGCATAGTCTTAGCGGGTTGGAAAAGTATACGAATCAGAGAATTCGCATAGAATGGCAAGAAAGCCCCTATGCTAAGCCAGAGCGGTTTAATAGATGTATTGATGTGTTTCAACAAGCGATGAGTCAACCAGAGCTATATTATTTAAATGTAGAGCTGTCTGGAACATCGTTTATAGGTTGTGAGGTTGGGATAAAAGAAAGATACATTTCTAATGAAACTATATCAGAATGAATTTAGTTAGCTTGGTTTACATGAAAATAATCCACACCTTCAGCTTAACATCGAAATAGCTACTTCACTGGCCTTATTAAAACCCTAATGCGCTGGCGGTTGGAACCGCCAGTGAGAAAATAGATCCAAATGCTTACAATAGGCATCCAATTTTTCCCATAAAAACCTCTCCCGCTGCCACTGACAGCGATAATCAAGTATACATAACCATAACACCAGTTAGCTTTGTAATCAGAAAGTCTGTAGTGCTTGAGCATACCGCTTGTAAAACAACCCCATTACTTGCTTACAATTGAGCTAATTACTGTCCCATATCAGTGGGGGTCTTGTGCTCTGATCTTTATCGAGATCACAATAAATCATATTTTTCTTGCAAAAAAGGTAGAAAAATTTATAGTTTTTTAGGTCGGATTTGGAGAGGCGACATGTCATTACAAAAGAAAAAGTCCAAAGTATCGCTGAACATTAAAATTTCGTCAGATTTAGATTCTCGCTTGAAGCGAGCTAGGAAATCTGCACGTGATCAAGGGTTGATGTTCAACGTATCTCGAGAGGTTGAAAATTTCCTCGAGAAGGAACTTAAGAAAGTAGAGCGCCACTTATCGATAGATGACGAGATTAAATCAAATCTAGAAGAACTTGGCGGACTCAACATAGAAAAGATGATGAAATCAATGAGTTGATTGTTACTCATTTGATTGGCTTACAAACTTTAACTGCAATTGGAGAGCATAATGGGAACAATAATCGGAATATTAATTTTAGCTGGGATTGATTATTTACTTAAGCGTAAAACAGGACTTCATTTGCACCAGTGGATTGCAAAAAAAATCAAGAACTCTGAGAAGAGCGAGTAAACTCACTTCATCAAAATGCAGAACTCATGATTTCAACGTTTTGACTTTGTGAGTGCTGGTATCATTAAATATTCTGACCTGAAACGTGAATAACGATTAATATTTCAGAATAGTAAGAAAACGCCCTGTTTTTAAACATGTTAGTTATGCCAATGTGCAGTGTCACTTTGCCGTTTCAAAGTGCCACTGCATAGGATTGACTGCTTAATTACCTTAGGTAGACTTCAGTCACAATACCATGTAACCGAACATTTTTTAAAGGCGTTAAATAGGAAGTTTGCTTTATGCGCAAGTCAGATAAGAAGATCGAAAACCAAATTAGAGAGGTGTTAACCGACGTTTGTGAGGATACATTAAAAAGCTACGAGGGCTTTCTTTGGGTGACTCATACGGTCAATTACTCTTCCTTCCCACAGAGCTTAAAAATCATCTGTGTATTTGAAACAAGCCAATACAGAACAAACTTTTTAACCGGAGAGGGGCAACGTCATGTTGCTACAGCAATCCAAAAGGCGTTTCATGAGGCAGGAACTCAGCTGAAGAACGTAGAGAAGCAAATCAGCTACGACATAAAAAGCGATGTTCGAAGAAAGTAAGTCGCGTTTGATTGGGTATCTAAGGCTCTACATTACGAGCTTGAATATAAAGCCTTTAGTCTACGTTTACCCTCTGAGTCAGAGCTACGAATGCCAGTTCGCCTATTTCAACTCACTGAATCATGTTCAGTCCAATCGGGTAATAAACGTTTGTTCGTCATCCACAAAGGCGACAAAGCCACCGTGATAGATAAATACTCGGCCACGCCCTTCAACTATGCAGGCAAGTTCTGGATTCAAATCTTCTTCGTTATCTTGGCTTTGAAAGGTGCCAGTATCCGTGATTACGCCGCGGAGTGGTGGCAAGTATCCATAAGTGCGCTTGGCTTGATCTATCAGGCTCAATTCACTGGTGATAGAGAAGGAAGCGGGAATCGACCCCGCGTCTTCAATAAATAGAGGCTTCAGTTCTTCAAAGGCGGTAATCACCAGCCAGTCAATGCCGTTTACATTATGGATAAACATAGGTGTTCTCGATAATTCTGGATCGGAGATCTTATCATTATCAGAGGAGAACGCAGTAGAAATTTGCTGTTTAAAATCGTTATTCCATTGTCACTCGAGTCATGCGAGATGAACTGAACCTATGGCAAAACGCGGCTCATAGATCCAATTCTCTTGTCTACTTATTTATAGATACTAATCCTCACAAGCAACGCGTCTTACAAATAAAGATCTGCAAGTTCATGCCACTTTTGTTTACCGATGACATCAGTAATGTCAGAGATGGAAGCTTCAGAAAGATGCCCCTCTTTGTTGAAAGTCAGAGTCGGCAATAGCGTATCTAAACTTTTTCCTTTAGCCATTAGACTCTGATCAATCAATTGCCAAAATGCAGGGCCCTTAACGTAAAACAATGGGTAATACTGGTACATCTGTTCTTTTGACACGCGGTCATTGGCCTCTAAGAGCCCGGTACTTGCAAAGGGGAAGCGCTTCTTAAAGTCATTCCATTCTGCTTGAGGATCGGTAAAGTCATAACGCGTCTTTCCTAAAGACTTAATACCATAGTATTCAGCAAGACTTTCAGATGCCCACATTGGCGAAGTTGTGTCGAGTAAATGCATGGACTCGTGAGCTGCAATCTTAAGCAGCATCGGCATTGCATCATCTTCTAGTTCATCATTGTTTAGTAAGGCGTTAACAAGAATTTTATCGCTACCTGCTGCACCACTGACGCTGCCCGATTGTTTATCTCGGCTAAAAAAAGCGATATCCCATTTTTCTACTTGATTGTTCGGAAACAAACTAATTAGGTATGCCAGCTGAGACTCAAGCGCAGGTTTCCAGTCTGACATGGTTTTTAAAATCTCATCAGTATCTGTGGTGACCGTGATTGTTTTACCATTGATATCCAGTTCGATAGGCTTTAAGCCCCAGATCATAAACAGTGGCGGCTGGCTTTCATCTGGCATCCAGCTACATTGGTTGTTTGGAGAACAGACTTGAGCGGGGATAGGTTCATCATTGTTTTTAGAAAATCGTGGCAGAGAGTTGAATTCACTAATAAAGCGCCATCCTTTATCTGGGGAATAGCTATCGACTTGGTCAGCGATATCGAAGCCGTCATGGCCAATTTTAGCTAGCGGTAATTGCCAATCGACATGGTCACATTGGATATCCGTTTGGTACTTAATATCAGAACGGCTGCCACTTGCAGTAACGCAGGCTAAAGTAGGCTGTGTGCCGTCTGCGAGTGTTCTTGCTGGCTGGATATTGAATGTGCCAAGTTGTTTAGTGTCGACACTAACAGTGACCACATCAGAGCGTTCAGTGTTTTGCTCCAATTGATAGGTTAACGATGATTCGGCTGCGGTGATGAGTGCGGTGGAGAGCAATAATACAGACATAATACGATACTAGTTATTGTAAAAACCGTTGGACATGATGCAGAGGAGTTAGTTCACTCTTAAATGTCTTTGATGTTAAGTATCGAACCCGCCTGAATATCGACTTTTCGTTTTGTATGAAATAGAAATGCCATTGCTACGGTCTCTCTTAATCAACGTATTACCAGTTCGCTATTTACTAAATTATAAACACATTCGGGGAAGATTATGTGGATTAAGAAGAATCATCGTTGGGCTTTGTCTGAAAACGAAGCGACGCCAGAGTCAGTCTATAAAGAGCGTCGTGAAATACTGAAAAAGCTTGGCATTGCGGTTGTCGGTATGCCGCTCGCTGCAAATGCGCAAGCGGGTATTTTGGACATCTTCGCGTCAAAGGAAAAGCCAGTCTCAGATAATCGAATTGACCTTAGTGCAGTTAAGCCACAGCAGTACCAAGCGGATCTTTCTCTTACTCCTGAAAGTAAGGTTCTGAAATACAATAACTTCTACGAATTTGGTACCGATAAGTCTGATCCTGCGAGAAACTCTTCTGAGTTCGTGTCTGACCCATGGACGGTAGAGATCGACGGTTTGGTGAATAACCCAATCAAGCTCGACTACGACGATATCTTTAGTAAGTTCACACTGGAAGAGCGTATCTACCGCTTACGTTGTGTGGAAGCGTGGTCAATGAACATTCCGTGGATTGGTTTTCCTTTAGCGGACATCATCAAAATGGCGGATCCAAAAAGCAGCGCGAAATACGTGGCTTTTGAAACCCTCTACGATCCAAAACAGTTCCCAGCTCAAGGTTCGTTTAGCAGCATTGAATATCCTTACGTAGAAGGGCTTCGTCTTGATGAAGCAATGAACCCGCTCGCGCTGATTTCTGTGGGTTTATATGGTAAGACGCTTGCTCCACAAAACGGTGCGCCACTTCGCTTAGTTGTACCTTGGAAGTACGGCTTCAAAAGCATCAAGTCTATTGTTCGAATTCGTTTAACTGACCGAGAGCCGCCAACAACGTGGAATCGTTTAGCGCCGAATGAATACGGTTTTTACGCCAATGTGAACCCAAATGTTGACCATCCACGTTGGAGCCAAGCAAGTGAGCGTTTCATCGGCGAGGGCAGTGTGCTCAGTGCTCGCAGACAGCCAACATTGATGTTCAACGGCTACGAAGAAGAAGTGGCACATCTCTATAAGAATATGGATCTGAGGAAGTTCTATTGAGAAAGCTGACGCCAAAACACATCATTGCGCTTAAAGTCCTGATCCACCTTGTCTCTCTCGTTTTCTTGGGTCTGCTGGTTATTGCGATTAATACCGACAACCTAGGTGGTGATCCTGTTCAAGGTATCATTCATTACACGGGTATTAGCGCGCTAAATACGCTGTTTATTACCTTGTTGGTTTCTCCGCTTGCGCGTTGGACGAAGCAGGGTTTGTTAGTGAGATTGAGACGACTACTCGGTCTCTACAGCTTTTTCTGGGCAGTGCTTCATTTGGTTGCGTTTGCTGTGCTCGATTTAGGATTAGATTGGAGTTTACTTGCCTCCGAAATCGTTAAGCGCCCTTATTTGACCGTTGGTGCAGCAGTGTGGGTAATCTTGTTACTTCTGGCGGTAACTTCGACTCAATCCATACAACGTAAAATGGGTCCTAAATGGCAAAAACTGCATAACTGGGTTTACCTAGCGGCGATATTGGCACCGATTCACTTCTATTGGTCGGTGAAGTCAGAGGTGGCAGAGCCAACGATTTATATCTTCATCGCCATTGGTTTGTTGCTGTTACGCTGGAAGACATTGAAGCCGCGAGTGTTTCGAAAGCGGTTATCCAGTTGATACGCTGTTAGACTAATTGCGACAAATGAATCAACAGACTAAAAGGGGCTACGAGAGCCCTTTCTTAATTGGATAACAAGCCGCTAACCCAAGCTTTCTGTTGCGGTTGGCTCACCACGCTTCCACACCTTTTGTTCGCTCTCGCCAAAGACCGTGAGACTGTTCCTATCAAATACCATCACAACGCTTATAGCGTTAGCTCTTAACCTACGACTAATATCTAACTGTCTGACACTATTTGTATTTTTCGTTTGGTATAAGGTACTAGCAACTGAAATTCAAGGATTCATGAACATCCTTCATCGAGTTCTTGTAGAAGAGAATGTAGGCAATCAACTGCTTAATCTTCGTTTGGTGAGTAAATAACGTTGGTTGGAAAAACACACCTTAGAGTGTGAACGAAAGGAATCACTATGAGCAGTACTTTAGAGTCCGTAAAGATACGAACAGATAAGCCTCAAGCCAATGAGGCTGAACTCACTTATGAACAACAACATAAGCCAAGATCGAAATTTGAGTCCCGAGAGCAGTATTTAGATCACGAGTTGCAGATCATGGCGCCTAAACGCTGGCGTCCCAATTTGCCGTTCAAAGATTACCGATTCGAGGTAGAAGATGCCATTCCAGCGATGGCCGCGACCATTGGCAAAGTCGTTATGGTGGGAGCCATAGCCGCAACCTTTGCTGGGCGCTAGGGCTCAATGAAGGCTTTATATTAGAAAATGTTCGATATGAACTGCTCATAGCCTCAGTTTTCATTATTCTTTTCTCAGGCTTTCTATTGCCGACCGCAAACCTCGCGGGTACACACGGCCCACTCATCTCTTTAATTCCAATCGTTGTTGCTGCTGGTGGGCACCCAATGGCCTTTGGTTTGCTGATTGGCGCTTTTGGCATACTGTTAGCTATTAGTAAAGGTGGCAGTATGCTGGCAAACCTTACCAGTAAAGGCGTATGTGGCGGCTTATTACTCTACCTAGGCTTTGTTGGAACCGTCTCTCAAGTGAAAAAACTGTTCGCTTGGGCAGAGGGAATAGGGATGAGTCACATCGCTTTTGTCGTGATCTTTTGCACCATTATTTTATACGCATTATTGGAACATTTTCGTAAGCGTTGGCTAGCTGTCCCTCTTAGTTGTTTGCTAGGCGGCACTTTAGCTTTTGCCATGGGTGCCCCGTTTTCTTTTCAAACTGAGCCCGGATTACCTAATATGAACCCTATGTATTGGTGGGGGGAAGATACGGGTTGGATGCTAGGTTTGCCTGCGATTGAGCATTTCATGGTGGTATTGCCTTTTGCTATTTTAGCCGTGGCCATGTGGTCGCCAGATTTCTTAGGGCACCAAGTGTTCCAAAAAATCAGCTATCCAGAGCGTACAGAAAAAGTACATATGAACATCGACGATACGATGACCACAGCGTCAATTCGTCAGACGTTCGGTTCTCTGCTCGGTGGTACTAACTTTACTTCTTCTTGGGGAACGTACATTGTTCCGGCGGCTATCGCTAAACGCCCAATTCCTGCTGGTGCTTTGCTGACAGCACTGTTCTGTATCATCGCCGCGGTTTGGGGCTACCCAATGGACTTAGCGATCTGGCAACCTGTACTCTGTGTTGCGCTCATTGTTGGGGTATTTGTGCCTTTGCTAGAAGCTGGAATGGAAATGACACGTGAAGGGAAAACCACCCAATCGGCGGCGATTGTTGTATTTTCTTCAGCGTTAGTTAACCCTGCATTTGGCTGGTCTCTCACCATGCTGCTAGATAACTTAGGCTTAGTTGGCTGTAAAGAACGTAGCGGGGAACTCAGTAAAATGAGCCGTTGGGTGTTGCCTAGTATTATGTTTGTTGTGCTAACAAGCGTAATGGCGTTGGTTGGTCTATTACCGGGAATTCCAGCGATTATCCCAAGTTTCCGTTAGAGAGGTTCGTAGTACGATTTATGGTTTGAAGAACCTTTTTCTAACCTGATAGAAACGGTTTAGTTCAGTTGTTCTAAACCGTTTTTTGCCCCAAAGTGATTTATAAAATACTTTAATGACTCAGCTGATTAACTAAGAGGTTGATCATGATGTCTTAGAGCGCTTGTTGGTCAAGCTTCGGAGATGATGCTATAAAAAGTTGTTTAGTAATACTAATTTACTGTATATCAAATAAAGAAAAGGTAAATTGCTATCAGGCATAGCATTCCACCCATAACCTTATTAAATATGGCAATACTATTTCTTCTTTTTAAATAAACACTCATTTTCTCGCCCAAAAATGACCAGCAACCTATACCTAAATAACAAATAAGAAAATAAATACTCACGAAGGTAGCGAGGGCTTCATTGGAAGAGTGGACATTAAAAGCCGAGCAACCCGCTAAGCAAGCCATCCACGCTTTTGGATTGAGCCACTGCATAAAAATGCCTTGCGTGAAAGATGGAATATCGTTGAAATCAGCACCTTTAATTTCTTGCGGATTAACGCTAAAGATCTTTATTCCCATATAGAGGATAAACCCGCAGCCAAAGTAACTTAAATATTCTAAGGGTTGAGTGTAGTTGCTAAGTAGTGTTCCAATTCCTAAACCAATTAGAAGTAATAAAAGTGTAAACCCTATGGTTGCACCAGACACAAAAGGGATTGAACGCCAGAAGCCATAATTAAGTCCGCTTGTAAGCGCAATCAAATTCACAGGTCCTGGTGATATAGACATCGAAAAAGAAAATAAACTCATTGCAATTAGTACCGACATAGGAGTCTCCTCATAAAGATTCCATGATACGTCATTGAAGTTTGTGTCACTATATGGTTCAATTCGAATTTAAAATTCGAATAAATAGTACAGTTGGTGTGTTTAACAGTCTAAAATCAATGGCAATTTTTGCGGAAGTGGTTAAAAAAGGTTCGTTCAGAGAGGCTGCCAAATCGTTATCCTTATCTCCATCAGTTATTAGTTACCACATCACGCAGCTTGAAAAGAAGGTCGGAGCAGCGTTGGTCTATCGTTCGACTCGCAAGCTCGCTTTGAGTAATGAAGGTGAGCAGTTCTACGAATATGTAGAGCAGATGCTTCATGCAGCCAATCAAGGGTTGGAGCTGCTTTCAGGCCAAGATGAAGAACCATCAGGTGAAATTAAGCTTTCTCTGCCTACCGCTCTCAGCGGATCATATATAAACAATCTAATCGCAATGTTTGCCAATCAATTTCCTCAAATCTCGCTTAAGTTGATATTTACTGATACTCATAGCGATATTATTGAAGATGGCTTTGATTTGGTTTTGAGGGCAGGAGAGCCTTATTCGAGTAATCTAAAAGCACGTAAAATTGGCTATTTGGAAAGAGTGTTAGTATGCGCACCCTCATACTTCGAGCAGCGTGAGCCCCCCAAAAAGATAGATGAGTTATCGAAGTGGAATTGGATTAAGCTCGAACAACTTTCTAATGAGCGTACTTTTTGCTTGGGGAAGGTAAAAAAAGTAGTTAAGTATCAATATCAAATTAGCGTAAATAGCGTAGAAGCTATGCATCATTATTGTCTTCTCGGTTTAGGTTTGGCGACACTGACAAAGTCCCAAGTGTCGGAATCTATAGAGATTGGAGAGCTCATACATATCATGCCAGATTGGAAAGTTGAGCCTATCCCTCTGTATGCTCTGTGGCCAAACAACCTTACTCCTAAAAGCAAAACCAAAAAGTTAATTGATTTCTTAGCTACTAACGAGCAGAGTTTCTAGATCTAAACTAGTTTGGGTTAAATCAGACATTTTATTGAGCTTACCCGTTACACATTTTATTTTTTAGTTATCAACATCAACATCAACATCATTGTCAATAATCTAACTAAAATATGCCCGTGCTACCTGAAGTCGTATGAAGCGTTGTTCATCACGATAATAGTGAACCGACTGTATCCATGCAAATAAACGAGGCTCTAAACACCTATTCCATGGATGAAATAATTCTTACAGAAAATTAGGACAAGAGTATTTTGGTTTACATGTGTAGATACCCATGCCTTTGGTAGCGCGTCACTGAGCCGATTACATGCGTCAGACAGCTTGGAAATAGAATACTATTCCTCATCGTTGTCTTCCTTGAATTTAACTCAGTGACCTCGCTCTTAATCAAGCATCTGAGGTTACTTGGGTGCATTTGAACCCACTATATCGAGGTCATCACAAAAGAAGGGACCACTGAACTCTAATAGTGCTTGCGGCAAACTGATAGTTTCTACGAGTTGTCTATTCTCGAATAACGTTACGTTAACCTTTGCTTTCATCGATTTCATGTATTTTTGTTCCCCACCAAAAATAATGACCGATGGAAAAGCAAGAGGATAGAAGTCAGAAAGGTCTGACATAACTTCCATGACCATACTTTGGTTGAATTTATTCATTTCGACTTTCAAATAACCCGCACAGCTATCGATCTCTCTCTTTACTGAAAGGTTGCCTATAGCAGGGTAAAAAATCAGATCATATTGATCTGAAATATACCGACCCGCCCATAATTCAATCGATGAGGTGCCGATTTGAGCTCCGGTGAACATAAAATAGAGTTCATCTGAGAGTCCCATGGTATAGACCATCCCTGCACTGGATTCTTTGTCATACCAGCCTTTATCTAACTGTGCATAGCCTTGCCCAGAAAAAGACTCTTCACCGTTAAAAAAATGGTATTTAATTGGTGTCCCAACGGTATAAAGAAACCATTTACCGCCTACTCCGGGAATATCTGGAATAAAGCTAAATGGAGTTTGCCCTGGATTCCTGCCCGGCCAGTAATGTGTATGTTCACCATCCCAGCTCATTGAAAAGTTGAACTGATCAGCATTGACATTCACTGTATGGTTATTGGCGCTAATAATGCCGGGGATCTCGTAATGGAATTGCTCTACATCGTCAAACCCCTTAAGGATCAAGTCATCACTGAATATGTCGTACTTGATGGTTTTGCCATCAATCGGTGTAAAAGCGAGGTGAACATAACCTTTTGGTGTAGGTTCAGTAAAATCAGGAGCGATGTAAGTCTGTAAACTTATTTTAAAATAACCGACCTCAGGAACAGAAATATTATAGAACCATTGCTCCGCCCAAGTTTGCTCTGAACTAGGTTGGTGAGGACGAATGTCGTCAAGAGTCGTTGCTAGGCTGTTCAATGATAACAATGAGCACCACAGAAAAAGCAGGGGGGATATAATGCGCATATATAAGATTGCCTTGTTTAGTGGGTGGGTATTCAAGCGTTGAACTCCTGTCAACGCTTGAATAGATGATGATGAGTAACTACGCATCATTAGTTATTTACAAATGACTATAAAAGTGTCTGTTTGTAATTGGTTGTTTATGAGGTGCTGTTTTAATATTAACGGCAAATTCTTGCTTCAGTGAAGTGCAAGCCAGGTTGACAAGTGGTACCTGTTTGACAGTGCGAATCTTCTTGGCAATAACATTCTCCACGCAGGTTACATCCTGGCTTTAAGCTATCTACTTGTGGAATTTCTCCACTCGCTCGACGCCAGAATGGATTGCTAAACACATCATAAGGGTCGAGCTCGGCCTTCGCTTGTAAGAATTCTGACCACATAGGAAAACGTGATGGCATGTCTTCAAAAATGGCGACCGAGTTTTTGCCCCAATGTGGTCGAGCATCGTATTTACGTAGCGACATTTGCTCGATTTCAAGGTTCACAAAATAGTTTTTAGGTTCTCTGTTACCTTCTTGTCTTAATGTGTACTCGATGCCGACAAATGCGGTTTCACGACCTGCACTCATACCTAGGTAACTCTTCGAGGCTTTACCAAATCTAAAATAGATACCATTGAGCGGGAAGCAAGTTCGTGGGTGCTTAGCGACAATTTGGCGTACGTCTCGAATCCAGTTAGGTAGGCGTTCGATGTCTATTGCCACCTCTTGAAGGGCGATTGGTAATCTATCCCAAATACATTGATTGGGGTCTTTGCATTTGAAATATTGCATTTGATCAGAGTAGCCAACAGGTTCTGCAACTAGGTCACCAGATACGCTATCACGAAAGTAAGATTTAGCTCTTGCATTGTATCGTGCGGTTGCAGCCAGGCATTGTAGGCCGGAACCAGGGAACTCATGTGCGGCGTTAAATAGCAAACCAAAGAAAAACTCTTCAGTATCGCTGACATCAGCTTGAGCGTTATAGGCTTGACCTGGTGTCCCCGCTGGAACAGGGTTGTAGAGGGTAGTCGTATAGCGGCCAAGGCCTGGAAACCAAGCAATGTTCGCCGAGTAATTATTTCTTGCGATCTCAAGTACTTTATCTTCTAAGCCAGTATCATCCCGATAGCCTTTAACCTCGGCACTGACTTTAAATGCATCTTCTAGCGCTAAGGTTACTTCGACAACGACCCCTAAGACCCCTAGATTGACTCTTGCCGCATCGAGTAAATCGCCATTCAGCACTCTGACATTGCCTTGCCCATCGACGACTTTGAGTTCGGTGACGTAATCCGCCAACATATTACTTGGCTTTGTTAATGTAGAGCCATGAGTACCACTCCCGAGCATGCCACCAATAGTAAAAATAGCCAGTTCGGTCACCATATTAATCGCATAGCCTTGATGACGGAGGAAGTCATTCAGATCGTTAAATCTTAGACCTGCCTCGACGGTGATGCGTTTGGTGTTTGAATCGAAATGGAGAATTTTATTCATATTACTCAGTGTGAGCTGAACTTGATCATCACCAGCACAAGCCGCATCAATTTGGCTGGCAAATTTGCGGTTGCCAGTCATCACTTTTTTGCCTCGAACTAATGCATCTTTAACAATCCTTTGTACTTCTTCAATGTCATTGGGCTCATAAATCGCTTCAGGGTAGCAAGTATAAGTCCCCTGATAGTTCGAGAGAGAAGGGCCAACCGTTGATGATGCTTGAACAGAGGCGCTGCTTAAGCCCATAGAGAGAATAAAAGTACTCAAGGCCGTGGTTGTTACGTTCATTAAAAACTTCCTTATTTATTTTGCTGTTGTATTTATGGTGATGCTTCTAAATTGTTGTGTTTAGAGCTTACGCTGGGAAAAATTTTGAAAGTACTGTCAACCAAATCTCGGTAGAATATACTGTTCGATTACTTCTTTTACTGAGCTCCTATGGTTGCTGGCTTTAGAGCGAAAGAAATCCCCTACATTGGCGTTATAAACATCGAGGGGTCTTGGCCCTATATTGGCGACCCAGAGAGCATGATTGGTTGTGGCAAAGTTCAGTTTTGGATGGCCTAAAATTGCGAGTGGACCTTGCGCAAGATGCTGGGCATCAAAAATCCAAATTTCTTTGCCATTACCGATGGAATGGGTAGTGTTATTGCGCACGACAGCGGTAAAAATGTAACCATCATCTTGGGTGTGGCTGTTCTTTCTCGGCATAAATTGAGGTGTTCTCATAACGCAATCGGTAGGAAACTGATACGCATCCGTCAGGCGCATGGCTAAGCAATCCATATGTACTAAGGCCGAAGGCTGATCGTTCTGCGGTAAGCTATCATTCGTGTATAAACGGCCAGGATAATCTTCGTAGGCATCAGCAACACGTTGAAGTACATGATCTTTTCGGTATCCAACGGCGGCCCAATAAATATGTTCAAATTGTTCAGGGAATTGAAAATGTCCTCGATACGCTGGGTCATTCATATCCCAGAACAATTGATCGTCGCGAATTAAACGAAAATCACTGGTGATCTCTCTGACTGTGAGAGGTTGGACGTCGATTCTTGCTCTGACCAACCCACCAACGTCAATGGGGGCTGCTGGGTAACCCGCTAATTGATTGGGGACTCTTCCACCGAAGGTACGTTTATCTCTCGAATATTGAGGTTCAGATTTGTCCATCGCTCCGAGATATTGACCATAAAGGGTGATTTCACTGTCTGAGTCATCGTAATTGCACATGATGTCAGACGTGTCGAAGTCCAATTCGAGGTAATCGGCAATGACAAACTCTTGTCCTAGCTGTAAATCGGCTTTACGAATGATCCAAACTGGGGTTCGGTGTTGCTGCGGCTGAACGGAGCGAATTCCCATCATTCGAAGTGGTTCGACTTGAGCTGCAGTTTCAAATACTAGTACATGGTGACGTGTTACTCCGAGTGAGTGTGCTGTTGCAGCAATGAAGGCTGGGTGACCATCACGGCCAAAAATACGCCATCTTTGTAGTGGGTGGTATTTGTCCCATTTAATTAAATGAATAAAGCCGTTTTTTGTTCCCGTATTCGCGACATTGCCACCGTAATTAATCGTGAAGCATTCGTCAGATTCAAGGTCAAAATATGGGTGACCTGTGGTTCTAATTTGTGGGAAAAGCCACTTATCGGGTATAAAACTATCCATCCAAGGGGGAAGGCTACTTTGCCACTCGTTATAGTGCCCAATTGGGGTAATAAGATCTAAGCTTAAGGCGTCAAATTCATAGGGAGCTCCGCCTTCGTGGCTGAGCGCGAAACGGTTATTGCCTAAGTAATTTGGTGCTGTATTACAGTAGTTAACAAAGCCCATAGAGGGGCTGTAATAGGCCAATCCACCCAGTAATCTGAATTTATCGAATCCCCAGTCAATGTGCTGCTGCATGATTGCAGAGGGGGTATCAATCATTTTACGTAGAAATGTCACTTTCTCAGGTGAGAAATCAATTCGAGTTAAAGCGCCACGTCCACTTGGGCTTAAATGGCCTGGCTCCAGAGGGATACCCTCAGCAAAAAATACGTGACCATGAATATCATTTGGTACCTGCCCATAAATCAGGTGTAGTTCTCCAGAGGCTGGCTCTAAACTTCCCTGCATAATGGATGTGGGAAATACACTACGGCCTGTGTTGGGGTTTGCTAGTAATTGATGAGGGAATAAGCTCGCCCCTGTCATGCCTTTAAGGAATGTTCGTCTCTTCATGTTTTTATGATTTTTTATTAACTATGATTCTAAAATAGAAGAGTTTTATATTGTGAAATGATTGATTTTTAAAACTATGAATTGAAGCAGATAAAAATTGCAAACATTTAAACTAATTACAATGCATTTCATCAATAGTGTTGGGGTGGGGTGGGGTGAAGAGATATTATTGATGCACATATGGCTTTGTTCCATAATTTGATGGCACTAAAAAAAGTCGATACGATCTGATCTGTTACATCTTCCAATCGTTGTAGCCTCATGTTTAAACAAAGTTACAAAACAACTAACTGAAAGCAGCATAATAAAGACTTAATCAACCGTGGTTCTCTGACCTTTTGGATTGATGAGGGAGCGATAGCTGAGTGGAAGCAAAACAAACAAGGTAAACGTAGAAGACCTCGCCGATTCAGCGACTTAGCCATTACTACTGCACTGATGTTGAAACGTGTTTTCTTTATGCGATTGCGAGCGCTGCAAGGTTTTTCTAGACTCAGTATTTAAGCTGGCTCACATCCCATTGAATTGTCGCTGTAAATCCGCAATTGAAGTTCAGTTTCCTTTGCTTAACGCGGCCACTAAGCTAATGATTAGCTGCTCGGGTAATATCACTCGACACCGTTTCATCAGGCCTGTACTCTCGCCATTTTTTGAAGGGTGACAGGATTAAAGAATTGCTTAAATTGCTTCTGTAAGGAGATAATCGTCATCGGCTTCACTATTGATTTAGGTAGTTTGTTTGGCGACGATTATCTGATCATAAATGAAGCTTTTTTCTTTCTAAATAAACAAGTTAGCTCTTAATATCCTGTCTATGATTGGCCTATTAGAAGAGCATTTAGCAGATATGTATGAGACGTCGCCACCAGAAAGCGTGCATGCACTCGATCTTGATGCTTTGAAATCACCAGAGATTGCTTTTTTCAGTGCATGGAAAGACAGTCAATTATTGGGTTGTGTTGCTATTAAGGAATTGGATGCCCAACACGCAGAGCTTAAGTCGATGTGGACTTCTCAGTTTGCTCGCAATACAGGAGTGGCGAGCAAACTCTTGCAGCACGTTCTCGACACGGCCTCTAACCGCAAATATCAAAAAATCAGCTTGGAAACAGGTTCTGAGGAATACTTCAAGCCTGCGCGCAATTTGTATGAAAAGTTTGGCTTTGGATACTATGGCCGAGTATCGAATTACGCTGGACGCAGTCTAGTTGAAACACAAGGTGAAAGAGATTCTCAATCACGTTCGTTCCTCACTGTTGGCAATGACGAGTACTACACTCGTGCTATTTTCTCTCGTCATTGCAGAATCGAGTGAGGAGGTATCTGGAATCTCTTTTGCTGCAATAAAAAAGAAAAAGGTTGCTCTGGGCAACCTTTTTCTTCGCTAATCAATGAATAGGAAAGCGTTAGCGCGTTTCCAACTCTGTGAATATCGCCTCAGCGTCAATCACGCTTCCGGAAATCGATAGGGTGTTGAAAGGCACTAAATCTGTTGGGCTAGAAGGCTTTTTAACAAGCAATTCTGGATAGATTTTTGATTCGTTCATTAATAGCGATTTCAACTCTTTTACTGATAGGTCTGGGTAACGAGACCATACTAATGCCGCGACACCCGAAACTACAGGTGCTGCCATGCTAGTTCCACTTTTCGAACCGTAAGTGTTACCTGGTGTTGTTGATAAGATACGATATCCAGGAGCAAATACATCGACTGATTCTTGACCGAAGTTACTGAAGCTTGCGACTAAGCTTTGATCTGCGTATTTTGCAGATGCACCCACATCTAACCATGTTGAGATAGGCTTTGAACGGTAGTGCTTAGCGTAGCGGTTGGGAAAGCTTGGTTTGATGTCGTTGTCGTTACGGCTATTACCCGCAGAGTGAACAATCAATACACCTTTACGAGCGGCATAGCGGAATGCATGGTCAACAATGTACTTGCGAGGTGAGTAGCTTTTTCCGAAACTCATGTTAATGATCTTTGCGCCATTATCGACAGCGTAACGAACAGCGTTTGCAATGTCTTTGTCTCGCTCATCTCCATTTGGCACCATGCGTACTGCCATAATTTGAGCATGGTCTGCAACACCATCGATACCAATAAAGTTGCCGCGTTCAGCAGCGATGATACCAGCTACGTGGGTGCCGTGAGAGCCCACAGGCCCCTTAACATCGTTGTTACCGTAACCTTTTTCCCAAGGGTTATTGATGTCATCTAGGACAATGTCGCGACGAGTATCGAGCTCAAGATTTAAATGGAAGTCTAAAGAGTCTTGATAGCGGCTACGACGAGACTCCAAGTATTCAAATGAGTACCAAGATTCAAATAGGCTGAGTAGGCCTTGCGCCGCTGTAACAACGCTAGCGTTTTCGTTATCTAAAAGCGTTTTTAAACCATTAGTCGAAAAGTCTTTCTGATCAACGTATTGAAGAATCACTTGTTTGTATTCGTTGGCTTGGTCAATCGCGGTAGTGACACGATTTAACGCATCTTGGTCGCCTTTTAAAGAGGAGAGATAGTCTGACTCAACGCCTTCATAGTACTTACGCTTTTTGCGTGGAATCCAATGCCCATTTTCTATAAGCTTCAGGTACTTATTGTATTCTCGTGTGACCTCTAATGTATCTTGATCAACGTTGATCCCTAATGAGTTTCCGAGAAAGTTCCATCCGTGAATATCATCGATGTAACCATTGCCATCATCATCGATACCGTTATCTGGGATCTCGCCTTTGTTCGTCCAAAGCTTGTTTTTAAGGTCTTCATGTTCCACATCAACGCCCGAATCAAGAACAGCTACGATCACTGGCTCTGGCTTTAGTGGTGGCAAAAGGTAGTCATATACCACGTCAGAACCTACGCCTTGAAGCCTTGTGTAGCTCGCAGATAGATTGAACCAATCGCCGCGCTGTGAATCAGCAGAGCTCATCATTCTCATCGAGAAGAAGGATGGTTGGATGGGATCTTCAGAGTAGTCCTCAACAATCGTACCTTTTACATCTTGTATGAAAGGTGAATTTACAAGCTGTGGTGTAACGCCATCTTCTTTAACCGTTGAAGCGGTGGCGTGTGCGGAAGCAATAATAGCTAAAGCGAGAGTAGTAAGTCTGTATCCGTGTTTCATCTGTGTAGCATCCTTATAATTATGCGGTCAAAACTGTTTTTAAACGCAATGCTAAACGCGTTTTGCAAGTTTTGTGAGCGGGAAATGCCCGTTCAAAAAGCAGCTCAAAGGTAATATGCAATTAGACTGCTATCATTCACTTGGTCAATGAAATGGTATTGAGATCTCACTGTGAGCGATTTTTAAGCTTTAAAGTTTGAGCTGAATTCTATTAACATATTCAATATTTATAAAGTACAAACTGGAGGGTAAACTTTTAAAAATCAATTGATTAATTTGTTGTTTTTCAGGCGGGAAGGTTTTCATTTAGCCCGTGGAAAGGAGGGGATAAGGAGCTCGATCTTTACATTGAAGGTACAGAACGAGCATCCCAAGTGTGTTTTGTTGGCTCAATCCTATGGCCGTATTAGAGCGTTACTCATTTGGACTAAATACAAAGTGAGCATCATTAGCAAAATGGTCGGATAAGTGCCAACTTCCCCAAGTCTCCGAGTTTAGCCTTTGGTTGTGCTTGACCGTATTTGTGTTACTAACAGCTCGTCTATGCACTCTACTTACAAAAACGTAATCCAGATACTCTACATCAGCACCACCTGAATACTTGTAAGCAGCGTACGGATTAATCGTCGTATCAAAAGTTGCACGGGTATAGCCCTTGAACTCGGGAGGATCAACATCTAAATTAGCAAGCATCAAAAGGTATTCCTAAAATGCAAGCATGGCAGAGCGCGTTGATTAAGTCGGGCTTAACAGACAAAACGGTACCTCAATACTTTTTGGAGAAGTTTAGTGGTTTCTATTTAACGAATACCTATTTGGCAAGCCTCTCTGAAGCTCGTTAATATTGCATTTAGTATTTTAAATATATTTTAATGGCACTTTCTTCCGAATGACTTGAAAAGAGAAAAATAAAGCTCACTCTATTAATAAATAGCGTGGGCTTTTTGTTTTCCAGGAAGTGGTAAGTTAACAAATAGCTAGCATATATATACCACTTCAAATGATGGTTTTTACTATAAGTATATGATTTATATTTATTTTATAGCTATGAATGTAATGCTGATATTGTAACGCTTACTTGTCTTTTGTCTTTTGTCTTTTGTCTTTTGTCTTTTGCTCGATTTTGTCCAAAAACTTCCCAAATAAGTTGGACATCGGACGTGCTATCCAACTTACAGGTGATTCTACAAAGGCCACCTCTCTTCTAGAACTTCAGCGATTATATATAAGCATTAGGTACGGCTTAGCCAGCATAAGCCCCAAATTTTGAGTAAATCAGGGTCTCTGTGCAGATAAATTGTGTTTGACGGCAGAGTGGACTTACCAGGGAGTTATCCAAAAGGGACGCAGTCATCGCAAGGGAGTGGATAGAGGTTTTATGAGCTGCATGTCCCTTTTAAGACTCCGCTACCATCGTTTTTAAATGAACCCGTCCCCGAAATCGTTAAGGAATAGCAATCAATGCTTTCTGAAACAGAGATTTTACCGATTATTTTTATTCGCAAAAGGTCTTCTTTGGGCGGAGCTTATCACAAATAATACCACCCCATTGGTACGCGGTTTTTCCAGAGACTGAGACCTTAAACCAAGGATAGCCATTCCAATAATTGGACGTTTCTTGCAAGATAGCAATTGGCTGCCTCTCATAAGTTGAGCCAACTTGGTCGGACTCTAAATTGGGTAATTGGCGAAGAACTCCTCCCCATGAAAAAACAACTGACTCCCTCGTCTTCAAAATGCTAAGTCTCTCTAAGCTCTCAGTCTTCAGGCAGTCAAAGCTGTACTCGCACTCGTTTCTATTTTGAACCCACACTCTCTGAGCCTGACGCAAAGACTGTTTGTCATTCTTCGAGCTAGCCTCGCTAAGAGCATTTCTATACTGTTTAGCAATTAAAAGGTCTAAGTTGGCGAGTTCTTGGCTACCACAAATAACTTGTTCCGCGATCTGGCTGACTTGTTTGCAGTTGTAACTTGGTGCCGCGAAGGTAAGTGCAGGGAGCAAAGCTAACGCGGATGCAAAATAATTGTACATGAGCACCTCAGTAATGATAATAAAAATTTCTAGCGTACGTTATCGTCACAAACAATAACATCTCTTTTTAGGCAGAGTGGGGGTATGAGTGTTTTAAAATAAAACTGCGCTCGATTTGACGAGCAAATTTAGCTGTGGATTTATCTTAAATGCTGATGGTATAGCGACTAACCAAAAAATGTTGGATGAGCAACACTTAGAGGTTAAAGGCTACTTCGTCAAGATTTCTACATATTGGCATAAGGAGTGGAGTTTAGTGTTTCAAGCAAGATGTTTTGATGCAGTCGCTACAGCAAAATACTTTTTGGTAGGTTGAGACTTATTGCTCTTTTAAGTCTCGCTTGCGTACAACCATGCTTTTACTATCGAATTGGGTGAGGGGAGTGACAGACAATTGCACTTATTTGGTGGGCGGTTTAGAACCGGTGACACAGTGGAATACGTAATCTTTGCTGGCCTTTCTCATATTACAGGCGGACCAAGCTTTGCACCTTTCTTTTACGATTGGGCTGGCATGTATGAGCAAGTTTTAATTGATGCCTTAGAATGGAAGACTAACCAATTCAAAAAGCTCCACTAGTCAATTGAGGTGGCTAACAGGGTGCAAGGACTTGGAGCACCCCGCTAGCCAATTCTTGTTATTACTTAGCTAGAACTTCAACCGCACGACCTGTACGACCGTTTGTCGATACTGAACGAACGAGCGCCTTAGTACTCACTTGGGGCTTCTTAGTATCGTCGTACTTATGCCACGTTTTGCCATCCAATGAATATTGGATGGCAACACCGTGGAACTCTGTCACAACATCAAGGATATTGTTTTTGATAACAGCACCAAGAACTGGCAGACGGTAAGTAATGCCTGCTTTATCTAGCTTAGGCATTTCTTTGTAGCCTAGGATGTTAGAGAAGTGAGCCCAGTCAGCGTCACGAGCAGCAATGTTGTCGTTCAGGTGAGTAGTACCTTCATGCCCGTCAACATTTGAAGTGTATGTAATCCCTTCTTTATGCTCTTCTTCCCAAGAGGCTTTATGCCAACCACGCTCAGCAACGGCAATCATACGAGGCAGAACCATGTACTCAACTTGAGCATCTGTACGTATTGTTTCAGACCAGAGAGCGCCTTGAACACCGAGGAAATCATGAGTCTTCTCACCTGTTGTTGCTGAGATTTTCGCACCCATACGGTCAGTCATCCACTCAACGTTAGCAGGCACGTTTTCAGGCATGAATGAGAACACTTTCTTAGTGTCGTTGAAACGAGTCGCCCAGTAGTAACCGCGCTCTTCTGGGTCATTCTCGTAGGGCATATCGAAGTAGTATGCATCCGGCGGAGTTACCACAACATCGTAGCCTTTGTTAGAGAAGCTGTTGTATTGGTCAACACCACCCCAGAACATTGTACCCCACACCCAAGCTTTAGGTGGATTGCCCGCTAGACTAGATGCATCAAGTGCCTTATGAGATAAGCCATCGTTCCATGCACCAAGAGTCAAACCTTTAGCATCTAGGATGTGGCTGATACGGTTGATGAAGTAACCGTTAATGTCTTTAGCATTCTTAACGCCACTTTCAGGAGCTACGAACATCTTACGACATTCAGGAGAATCACCCCATGCGCCTGCTGTCTCATCAGCACCGATGTGGTAATCAGTTAGAGGCTGACCACCTTCCTTGTGTAGCTTATTGATTTCATCAATTACTTTGTCCATGAAGACAAAGCTTGATTCCATACATGGATTAATCGTGTTGTCTTGGTAGTGCTGAATTGAGTAATACTGAGTTGTGTCGTTAGGATCAGAAAGTAGGTACATTTCTGCTTTAACAACATCACCTTCTGCCATGAACTTACGGTAACGAGCTTCCATTGACTTCACTGCCGCCAGACTGTGTCCCGGCATATCCATTGAAGGGATTACTTGGATGTTACGAGCGCTAGCGTAAGCTAGAATCTCTTTGTAGTCTTCACGAGTGTAATAGCCAGAACCGTTATTTGGTAGTTCAGCACCCGAGCCTAACTGAGGCATCATACACTTGTTTTGTTCTACGTCATGGCAACGGTGAGCACCAACTTGTGTTAGTTCTGGAAGACCGTTAATTTCCAAACGCCAACCTTCATCATCTGCTAGATGGAAGTGGAATTTGTTCATCTTGTACGCTGCCATTTGGTCTAGGAAGCGGAATACGAGCTCTTTAGAGTGGAAGTTACGAGAAACATCCATATGCATGCCACGGTAATCTAGGCGAGGTTCATCATTGATAGACACCTGATTAATCGTGTCCTTACCAACAGTTACCAGACCTGCTAGAGACTGAACACCGTAAAACGCACCTGCTTTGTCAACACCGACAATTCGAATACCACTGCTAGTTACATCCAGAGTGTAAGCACCTGACTTCTTGGAAGAATCCGCTTTAATGGTTACATTAACTGGAACGCCTGTGCCCGTATTTACACCCAAAGTTTCGAAGCGAAAGTTCAGCGCTTCAACTTGGTCAGCAGGCAGAGCATCGCTAACGATGTTGATACCTTGTGCAATATTTAGAAAACCTTCGTAAACAGACGTCTCTAGCGGAGTTGGCAGGATGTGCGCAGATACAGCATCAGCACCCAGGTCTTTCACTTTAGAGTATTGCTCGTAACGAGTTGTTGCTGTAGCTGCTGGCAATAAGTCATTCGCAGTACGCTTAAGTTGATTTGGAGTATGTTTAATACCCGTCGTGAAGCCTGATACTTCTTCAGTAATGTGGACAGCGTCAATAGGTACCGTGTTTAGAATGTTCCGACCTTCCAAGTCTTCGCTTGCAACATAGTAATTAGGCATGAAGTCAGAGTTAGACACAATCCAGTTCATGAAATCAACTTGGAAGGATTTGGTTTTGCCGCCCTTCAAGCCTTTGAATTTTTCAGTTGTTGTGATTTTGTGCAAATCGCCGTTGATGTGCTCAACTTTAAACTCTTCGCTCTTGGAACCAAGGGTACGGTGAATGCTTGAAAAATAAATCTCCACATTCTCGTTAAGCGATTTGCTACCTGTGTTTTCTAGGTTGATTTCAACACGGTAGCAGGCGCCCCAAGGCGCTTCCGGCGGACAGTCCTTAGGCTTGTTAGCAACTAGGCTAGTCGTTAGTTTTAAATTCTTAGCAGCATAGTCAACATCTTTTTGGTCGATATCGCTAGCCATAACACTCGTAGACGCTAGTGCAATTGCGCTTGCCAATAGAGACAGTTTCATACCCATTATATTTATTAACCTTATTGGATTGGAATTAGGTCTCATTCTTAAGTGAGACCTTGAGAATTAGAAGCTTAGTGGTATCGTGAACGATAGCTTGAAGTCACGCTGAGACATAAACATGTTGGGGTTACCCCAGAACTTAACTTGTCAGAGTGGTTGCAATCCGATCGACTATTCATTTTTTACATGAGTATTTCTAATTGTGATGGTTAACTGACAGGAACTAATTTTCCAAAGCAGGCCACACTACCACTTGCGGTCAACATTAATTTGCACTGCAAATAAATGCAATTAACATTTATTTTTCTAGTTGAAAAATAGGAGGTATTTCAAAAATAAAACCCACTACTCAAGCAAAAAACGTTAAGAGCGGTAGCGGTTTACGGCCGAAATCAAAAGATCGTCAGCTAATCAAATCGTCGATTTAGACTAATTAAAGGTGTAAGCAATAAATACATGCATTGGCTTGGCGATTCACCAAGCCTTTTTATGAGGGATGTACTCACTTTATTCATGTAAAGAAACAAGCTATGCTGCCATTGTCAGACTTGGTTTTGTCGCAAAACTTCCCATCAGTTGGATAAAAGGCTACTACTAACTTACTAGTGATTCTGCAAAATACTATTCCTCTTCTAAAACCTTATCGATCGCTGTATCTAACTAGTCTTGTATTTCTTTTGATAAACGTCCGAACTTATCAGAGAAGTTACGCCTTTTGACGAGTTTGTAGGCAAATATGCCTTTTCTATCTAATTGGACAAGAATCATCTAGCACGTCAACCTAAGATTTAGGGATTTATATATGTTTGGTCATTTTGGGATGTTGACTTCGAAAAGTTGGGTCCAAAAAGCGCCCAAACGTTAACTCCTATTCCTATCACTTAAGGTATTTGGAGCAGACTGGATAACGAGTTGACTTACACGAATGGAGCTTGGTTTGGGCCGCTCTTTTCGTTTTGGAAGATATCTACTTGGATAGAGGCTTAACTGATAGATTTTGAGTTTAATAAAAAGTTAATCAGTATACGCATTCGTTTTGGCAAGTTTTCTCGACTGGGATAAAGTAAATAACAAGAGAGTTGCTGAGCCTTCCAGTCGGGAAGTACTTGAACCAATTCACCTGAGTCGATATAGCTGCGGCTAATGTTGTTAATCAGTAGCCCAATCCCCATTCCTGATAAGATTAAGTCCCTTGAAAAAATGGGAGAGTTGGTATGTATAGGGTTGATCGGCGTGAAACGTCGCTTCTCAGTGCTGTTTTGTAGCCAGATATCCCCATTTTCACTCACTCGCTTGAGCAGAACCCAACGTTGTTCAAGCAAATTCTCATCACTGATAGGCTCAGAGAGTGACTGCAAGTATTGCGGAGCTGCATAGACCTCTAATTCATCATCAAAGACTTTTCTTGCCACAAAACCATATTCACTCATTGCAGAGACTCTTACTGCCAAATCTACCTGATTTTTTATTAAGTCCACTTTGTCATCAGTAATGAGAAAATCAAACTCAATATTGGGGTATTGCTCAGAGAATGTCTTGATTCGGGGTAACAACCAGTTATGTGCAATATCATAAGTGGCTGTCAGGCAGATTTTTCCGACCATTTCATCTTTGGACAGAACACGTTCAGTCATTAATAACGAATCTAATACCGATTGAGCTAAAGGTAATATCTTCTCACCATCGGGCGTTAAGTTCATCATACGTGTAGAGCGTTGTAATACTCTGACTTTTAGTAGTGTTTCTAACTTCTTGATTTGCTCACTCACCGCAGGTCTACTCAAACCAAGCAACGCAGCGGCTTTATTAAAGCTACCGGTTTGTACAACGGCTGCAAATACCGCCATGGCTTTCAATCTTTGTAACTGCATGATCTATTATTCCGTTTTTCGTAACAGTGAAATCTTAACTTACTCCCTTACTGATACAAATAATTTCTTCTAAAGTACCTTCATCGCACCAACTTAAAAACACAAACCAACTTAGAAAGGAAAGATAAATGTCTGATTTAAAGACCCAAAAAGATAATATCGCAGTCGTAAGCTCTTACTTTGCTAGTCTTGCGGTCGGTGACATGAGTAAATTTGCAAGCCTACTCGACGAGAATGTTATTTGGCATCAGCCTGGCGACAACCAATTCTCTGGTAAGAAAAGTGGCATAGCAGAAATCGGTGCAATGGTGGCGGACATGATGACCAAAACACAAGGATCTTTTGCAGTACACCCAAATGCTCAACCAATGGCAAGCGATGATTTAGTCTCCGTACCTGTACTATTTTCAGGCCAAAGAAATATCGACGGTGTAGAACACAGTATCCATATGGAAGGAACCGACTTATTCAAACTCAGCAATGAGAAAATCACCGAAATCTGGTTGTTTTCATCTGATCAAGCAACAGAAGATAAGTTCTGGGATCGCTAATACATCCTTACTCGTTTGCCTTTAGGAGCCTTTTATGACTTCAACCAGATTAAACCTTTTTACTTTTCCTCACAAAGGATTACGCAACGCAATCGCCCAGCTTAGTAGGCTTACAGGTCAGGTAGAGTGTACAGATACTCAACAGTTAGAAGCCTTGAATAGCCTTGCCGATGAGGTTTTTTTGTTGCTTGATCTTCATGCTAATTCCGAAGAGTCCGTCGTTTTACGCGCTTTAGAAAACAAACAACCGGGCAGCACGACTCATAACCTAAGCGAACATAGAGATGTTGAGCAGCAACTAGGTAACTTAAAAAAGCAGCTGCATATACTCAATCAACAACCAGTCTTGTCGCATAGTCAGATGTTCTATTCCATGATTAATAATTTTCATTCTGCTTATTTAGCCCATATGGAGATGGAAGAAAGTGACATCAATGAACTATTGTGGACAAACTTTACTGATAAAGAGTTAATGCAATTGCACCACGATGTCATGTCGTCTTTAACTCCAGAGCAAGTGAGCGTATGGTTTAAATACATTGTGCCTGCGCTTAACCAATCAGAGCGATTGGCCATTATGAATGGTCTAAAAGAAGCGGCTCCAGAACCCTTTTTTCACTCCGTGTTAATGATGCTTAAGCACTATATAGCTCAAGGCGATTTCAATTTCCTACGTCACCAGCTGGGATGTGCATAACTTCAGCTCAAGCGACGCTGAGGTGCTTGTTCATAGTAGATCATACTGATGAACGAACTTATGACCTTTAATTCCCTCTATTTATGGCTAGTAATACATATGTTTTTTATAAGGTCATAAGATGTGAGAGTCATAATGGTAAAATGTAAGAAACATCAGTATTGTAATGATGCGTTATATTTCTGCGTACTCACATTTGCACACAACGGGCCTAACTGGATATCCCTATCTAGTTAGAACTTACCTAGTTAGCTCTTACAGCTAACTAGGTTTTTTTTATTATTTTGATTCAAAACCTGAAAGTATCCTTTTCTATATAAAAACACAGAATATAAATAGAAGTCTTATTAATTAAATCAATGCTATTCAGGGTGTAACATTTTGGGAGATGTTAATTTCAGCAACTAACCTGAGGTAAATCTGTACAGCATGTTGTGTACTGCGATGTCAGAAACTGACGTCGCATTTG
The DNA here is from genome assembly GCF_002163755.1 of Vibrio campbellii CAIM 519 = NBRC 15631 = ATCC 25920. Lineage (NCBI taxonomy): Bacteria > Pseudomonadati > Pseudomonadota > Gammaproteobacteria > Vibrionales > Vibrionaceae > Vibrio > Vibrio campbellii. The sequence goes on along the minus strand of NZ_CP015863.1, from coordinate 1,853,730 downwards.
CCAATTGTGCTCTATACCATTGAGCACAATGGATTACCGTGTTCTAGCCATAACGCTGATTCAGGCCATCAACACCACATTAACGGTGAACTGTTTGGCGTAGGGTTAAATAAATCCGCCTTCTCTCGCCACCCGTCGACTAAATCCAAAAGCCCAACTCCAACCTTGTAAAAGGTACACCTTCAGAAAAGAGCTGGTTCGTCAGCTCAGAGACCACTTTGGTGATCTGCGTAATATCCGCAGTAGGGTAGGGGAACCTGTTCACGACTCGGCGATTGTAAGAGACATCATCATCTAGATTGAGCGAAATTTGGCGTTAGTCTGCAGCAGGTGACTCAAAGCCAGTGATGTTGACACGGGTAGAAGTAGGGATACCGTTCATAATTACACTGTTTCTATATACAGTTTTTCAAGCGCTTGTTCGTAATTTGGTTGTATTTTATAAAAGTTCCCATTTTAATTTTTATTTTATAAATACAGCCTAGTTGTTCACATTTTTATAGATGTTGCAGTGACCCCAGTTGCGTATAGGAGTAGTCTGCGATCATATCAACAACTTGAGATAGTCTGGGGAAAGAGTAGGAAGATACTGAAGTAATGATCTAATTAGAGTTTTATTGAATGCATATCCAAATAATTTGCTGGTTAAAATACGAGATGCCAATAATGAAAAAAATATATTCAGTCGATAGAGCATGTTTGGAGGAGGAACTTACCTTCTTCGATAGGTTATTCAATAGTATTCCTATTGATCCTTACCTGAAAACGGGGTCGCGTTACAAAAATATCTCGCGTGTCAGCGTCAATGGTGTCGATTTAAATCGAAACTCCTATGAGCCTTTGCTAATTCTCCATGGCAAGAAATATACTGCTGCAAAAGAACTCGATGTAAGGCATTACCCTGAGATCCCACTTAATTATAACAATGAGCTTCTGAAGAAAGTCATTAATAAATTCATGCGCATATGTGGTATATCAAAATAAAAGGAAGTTTTAGTACAAGCGCATCGGATTACTAGTAGAGGGAGTCAAGAAAGCTTTCCATTAGTTGAGGGGCCTCACCAAGATGGCATGGAGTACGTTGGTATTCTTTGTATATCTCGTAAAAATATTAAAGGCGGTATATCACAAGTACTCACCGATCGTGAAATGTAGTCTTCGAACATATTTTAGAACCTGGAGAAATACTGACTATTAATGACAGTGAGTATTTTCACTATACAACACCGACAAAATGTAAAAATGAAAATGAACTCGGGTATCGAGATATTCTTATATTCTCTACTCCTAATGCTAGGCCATCAGAATATGTATGGTTTTTAAACTAAACATTTGTCAAGAAAATAATTCAGCAACAGATTGGGAGCAATTTTGCTATGCTTTCACCTATTAATGGGACCATTTGGTCGTTACTACCACAACGCCTTATTGACATAAGGTTGTTCAAGGGACAATTAGGTGCTAATCGATTATTAGCTCAACACAACCAATCATTATCAACGCTGTTTTTTCCTTATAGTGTTAATTTGTCCAAGTCTTTGGAATTGCTCAACTGCTTCGCCTTAAATGACTTTGCCACCTCTTTCGGCACGCCGATAGAAATTATTCTTACTGGAAGAGAAGAGAGCATCCACCAGGCAACCTCAATTTTTGACCGGCACTTTAATACAGAAGTGATGAGTAAAATGATAAGTATTAAATCATTGCTCGATGCAGCCGATAAAATTAAATACAAACTCTTGGCCAAAAATTACATAACACAACCACACTCCCGCCATCTGGAATTGCAGGCTTACCTACTCAACCGTCTGAATAGGAATACAAAGCAAAAGTTACTGTTGCTGGTATATGAATCAGACGTTGAATTCATTTATCTATTAAGTAAGTCGCTACCAAAAAACTTGAATGAACGTATCGGAACAATAGTGCTACATGAACCGCACCATGATGTCATCAAACTTGGAGCACCTGACAATAAAGACAGTTTCCAGAAGTCTTTTAGCCGTTTACCCAGCGGTCATGAAACCGAGCAAGAACAAAAAATAACGAGCTGTGAAGTCTACAAACTCCTTTTTCATTATGGCGAGCATCACTCGAACAGTTTCAGTGCAAAGATTTTAGATAGTTGTTTAACTGGCGAAATGGGATGCAAAACCTGTAAGTCACGGTGCAGCGACTATTTGGCAACAAAATACCTTAATACCATAACAGCAAGTAGGAATCCTTTATGATTAACCGAGAACAATCAACCAACAGTATTGACTATACCTCACTCAAGCAAGCCTTTGACAACTGTCCGTTGCTGCCGATAGATGGCAAACAGTTCGTCGTCAACTCCCTGACCGAACAGGTTCCGGCGACAGAGCCTTTAGTGCTGGCAGAGGCAGCAAAATCTATCATTTCAATGGGTAACTTTTCCGAAGCCACCAAAATTGTTGGTGAAGAAGAAAAAGGTGCAATTCTCGTTGCGGCAGTGTCATTAAGTACCAATCTGCCTTTCGGCATGGCGCGTTGGTATCCGAACGGTCTCGATGGTCAAATCGTCGTGCCTTTCGACTGTGAGTACTATGAAGGCAAGCTGTACTTAAACGGGGTTGAGCCAGGTGAAAAGGTGATCATTGTCGATGACATGGTTAGCACCGGGGGTACCCTGATTGGCCTTATTGAAGCAGTAGAATCGGCAGGTGCCGAGATTGTCGATATTGTCTGTCTGGCAGAAAAGCTTGAATACGAAGGTGTAGCCAAAGTCAAAGCTGCCACCGGCCATGATGTAAAAAGTGTGGTAAAGCTTTCTGTGACTGGTGAGACCTCTAAAGTCGTTTCGTTGTTTTAGTAAATCAATAATTGATAAGGATATTGCAATGAAGCGACTCAATCTTCTGGTTTCTGCTGAGCCGTTCGGTTTTGGCCCCATTGGCAAGCTGATGAGTATTGTAAAGCAGCTCAAAGAGCTCAAATATAACATCACGTTTCTAGGCTGCGGCACCGCTAAAACGGTGGTGAGCATGAATCAAGGTCTGTTTGACAATGTCGTCGAACTGGATGTTAACCATATGGAGAAACATGCCGAATTATTTGAACAGTGTGACGCCATCTTAAGTGTGATGGAATCATCGTTGGTCATCACAGGCTTTGCCTACGGCAAGAAAACCTACTACGTCGACAGTCTTTCATTTTTGTGGAGGTCCAACCTCGAACAATCAGACCTAGAAAAAATGAAAAGTGAGCTTGAGAACAATATCAATAAGGCATTTGACACAACAAGAACCATTGAGATGCACAATTCTCAGGCTCTAGCCCATTATATTGCGGATACCTCATTCGTTCAGCAATATGGTTCTAGGGTTAAACATTCAATTCATATTACTAATCACCAGGAAATTGAGGCCATAGTGCCATACTTCGAAAGCAAAGTTGAAATGGAACCCACTGATTTGTTGGTAACGTTGTCTGGCCAGCTGTCAGCCTTTGCCACAGAGCAATCTTCCATTGATTATGTTCGTATGGTCTGCAATATTATCGACAATATCGAAACTCTGTATCCAGGTGATTTGAAAATCGATATTGCCATCAACCCCACAGTGCTTGCTTTTGTCGATGAAGAGACCAAAGCCAATTACAATTTCTGTTCTTTCAGCCATCAGGAGATGAATGAAAAAATAAAGCAAAGCAAATTGCTGTTGGCGCCTCCTGGATTAACCACAGCACTAGAGAGTATATTCCTCGGTACGCCTTATTTGTTGTTGCCGGACCAACATTACGCCCACCACTTCAATCGCGCTATCTTAGATCCTAGCTCTGATTTCAGCCCGATGAATTTTGATTTGGACAAAATGCCAACAGATCCCAAGGCTGCCACTATCCACTTGCAACAGCAAGCTTCGGCGCTGCTGCCCTCAGCTGATTTGGTCTCGGTTGTCGATTCGTTCAGTCAAAAGGTCGTTAATTTTCTCGCTGCCCCGGCTTTGTTAGATGCCTTGATCCAAGAACAGAAATCCAATTTTAACGATTGTTTCGGCGGGTTTAACGGCGCCCTTCAAATCAAGAAGCACATCAACCAGCAGGTAGATTAATATGTCAATATTTAAAGAGATTCGGATTGCTCCTGTAATTGGCGGCAATGAAAGGCAATACATAGATGAAGTACTGCGTAGTGCCAACCTTTCAGGTACACCTAGCGGCCATTTTGTACAAAAACTCGAAGCGCAATTTTGTCAGTATACGAGCGCTAAGTATGCCGTTGCAGTCAATTCAGGCAGCGCTGCTATTCACGCAAGCTTGGTCGCTGCAGGTGTAAAACCCGGGGATATTGTGGCCGTAACCTGCCATACCTTTGTCGCCACGGTAAATGCCATTTTACTTTGTGGTGCCGTACCATGGCTTTTGGATTTAGATCCGACCACACTCCAACCAACCGAAGACAGTATTAAAAACGCGTTTGATAATGGTGCAAAATACTTCATACCCGTTCACCTTTATGGCATTCCTGCAGCAATACCACAATGGCTCGATAAATCCCAAGTCATAGAAGATGCAGCTCAAGGGTTGGGCTGTTTTTCCCAAGATGGCCATGTTGGCACTATAGGCATAGCGGGCGCTTTCAGTTTAAGCCCATCCAAGGTGGTCAGCGCCGCTGAGGGCGGTATGGTATTGACCAATGATCAGGAGGTTGCTAACAAGGTCAGGCTTATTCGCAATCATGGAATGTCAGGTTGGAACAAATACCATCAACCCGGATTCAATTATCGACTGTCTGAATTACAAGCCGCCTTGGGTGTGGCTCAGTTTGAACAACTTGATGGATTTCTTCAGGCTAGACGCGAAGTCGCTAAAGTATATCAATCCCACTTTAGCTCTTCTGCCTTTGGCACCCTGTCGGAGCATCCTGCGACAAGAGTGAGTTGGACTAAATACCCTCTGATAATTCCCGACGATTTTCATATGGATGAGCAGTCTTTTACAGGCTACCTACGAAGCTGCAATATTCCTTTCGAAAGTACCTATCGTGGTATTCATACCTTTGACTTTGTACAGCAGATGCTTCCTGAAAATCATCTTAACTGTTCGATCGCTAGTGACGTTCTGCCAAGGGTAGTCAACTTGCACACAGGGCCTAACTTGTCGGCGGAACAAGCCGTACAAATAGCCGAACAAATCAAACGAATAATTGGGTGAGAGCATGAATATGACCAAAGTTACGAACGCACAAGCGAGTGTTACCTGGGAACTGACCTACCATTGCGGGTTGTTATGTGTAATGTGTCCCTTCACCCAACTTTCCGATGCCTACAGGGTGAAACCCCAATATCTCGATCGTGAAGAGTTGATTCGGGTAGCAGAATATTTATTGAGCTTCCCGTTGGATACCAGGATCACTTTAACCGGTGGCGAACCCTTGTTCAGCGAGCACTTTTCGGTAGTTTATGAGACTTTGGCCAGTCAGCAACCCGTGAATTTACTCTCGAGCGCCATCAAGATAACCGAGGAGCAGTTTGAGCTGATTGAGAAATTACCGCCACAGTCCATCACTGTATCGCTGGACGGCCCGGCAAAAATTCACGATAAGATCCGGGCTCATAAAAACGCTTTTTCCAAAACCGTTAAAAATATTCGCAGGTTACGGGAAATCTGCGGTGATAAAACCGATTTCAAAATCAACTGCACTATCAACAGCCTCAACATCCCACACTTGTCCGAACTGTATCATTGGTGCGAGGAAGAAGGGTTACCTCTACAGTTACAGCATCTTTGGTTTTTAGAGCAGCAAATGCAAATAAAATGCTTCGATACCATCGAAGCTGAATTTCCAGTGCTCAATAAACATCAGTTCTCCACCTCCCAGGTTGATTTAAATCTTCTGGATAAACTCAAACAACAATTGCAGTTGCTTGAAGGTAAAGTTGATTTACTACCGAATGTTCCGCTCAGTAGAGTAGATGACTACTACTCGAAACCGACTTATTTTGCCAACAACTCTTGCACTAAAGTAGATAACTCTATTCGTATTGACCCATACGGCAATGTTACCCCTTGTTTGGGTATCCCCTTCGGAAACTTAAAAGAACATTCTCTGGAAGAAATTTATTTTTCTTCAATGCGCCAAAAGTTTTTGAATACCATTCACAACGGCCTTTATACGGTTTGTTCTCGTTGCTGTAAAAACTCTTCTACCAATGAGCAAAGCGTTCCAATGGATGTTATCGATACAATAGACATTAGGGAAATATCATGACTAAATATCCATCAATAGTTTATCTACGGTTATTGCAAGAGTGCAATGCTCGTTGCGTAATGTGCGATTCTTACAAACAAAGTAGGGAACATGCCGACCTTAATTATATAAAAGGCCTGATTGATGAATTCGATGCATTAGGTGTAAGTGAAGTACGCTTTACCGGCGGAGAAGCATTTATTTACAAGCCAATTAGAAAATTACTATCATATATTACCGATAAGCGGCCAAACTTTTCCTTCATCACCAATGGCGCTTATCTGACTAAGTTCTGTGATGAGATAGTCGAAAGTAAAGTTGGGAAAATTGTATGCTCGGTCGATTCACCTTATGCCGAAATACATAACAGCGTACGAAAAACCCGTAACTTGCTAGAAAATGCCTCTGCAGGAATAAAACTGATTCAACGCCGTTCGTATGAAAAAAATAAGTCGTTGAAATTTGTGGTCAACAGTGTTGTCTCATCATCAAATTATTATCACCTGAGGGACTTTCTGCCCTTCTTACAGGACCACAATGTTAATTACTGGAACCTCATTCCTATTCATGGTGAACAGCCCATCAATATGACTCAGGCCCACATTGATGTGGCAATGAAAGAAATTGATTTTATTCTCAATAAGATCGAACGTCTTAATCTACCTTTGGACCTTAATATCAATGACCCGAAAGACTTTTTTGCCACTGCAGTTCACGGTACTAAACCTGCGGAGTTAACTCATGGGGTGAATCAATGTCATGTTTTAAACCATGTCGCCTTCATAGATGCGGTTAACGGCAAACTAACCGGTTGTAACGATTTGATGTATTCAGGTTTTGATGAAGTTATCGCTACCAAAATTCACGGAAAAACCTTTGAGCAGGTCTGGTGTGATCCTGATTATCAGGCAATCAGAAAAGATTTTACCTGCAAGGCTCTGAATAAATGCGATCGCTGCGAGCCGACCAACATCAAACTCAATACACACCTCCACAAGGTTGGTCCGGATTCTCAGATCAACATTCCGACATGGTTTTAACTATGATTACAGAAAACGACAAAACCGCTGTTATGGAATGTTATCATCAGGCGAATTTCTATCCCGCATCAGAACAAAACTACGATTGGCTTGATGCGGTCTTTTTACGTCACTTTGATAGGCTTTTGACGATTGCTGACCCATTTTGCGGTTCGGGTACTATGGCTCTTGCCTCTATATTGAATGGTCATCAAGTATTAGCTTCAGATGCCAGTCCTTTAAGCGAGATGTTTATCGCGACCATCTTGGCCGATTATCAGTACTTCTCTGATATTCAGTATCAAACACTTGAATGTAAAAATGAGCTAGGCAAAGAAGTTATTGAAAAAATAATCGGCAGTGACTTTTACAAAAATGACATAGCTTCTAACTATGCACTGATTTATTGCGCTAATGGCTTAATTCAAGGCAAAAATGTCACGCTGGAAGATTTCTCTCAATGCCAATCAAACATAAGTGAATTATTACAAAAGCTCGTACCCTATACAAAAAACCTAAATAAATTGCTCGACTATAAAACCAGTGATTTGGCTAGTTTGGTGATTGATAATAAAGTTGATATTTGCTATTTCGATCCTCCATATTTTCAGCGAGGGTCGTTTAAACAGGCTCTACAGCCGTTATTAAATTTTATGGGTAACAGGATAACCCTCAGTGAAGATGAAAATTTTTTAAAAAACGAGGCTTTATATCAAAAAAAACTCTGCCAGTGGTTAGAGGTATGCTACGGAACACTATTAGAAGATGGCATGTTACTTTTTACCGTCTCAGCGGAAAATGAGTTGCAGCGTCATCAAATATTTAAAGCTTGTGGACAGGTGAACCTAGCGATACATACAGATTACTATCTCGACCAGCCATACTTTTATTGTATCAAGTAAAAAACCTAAAACTATGAGGAGTATTCATGTTGACCCTTGGCTTTGACTTCATTGAGAGGTGGTATGGCTTAGACGCCACGACAGCGTTAAATAAATTTCAATTAGTCTCGAGCAAAGTCCCTGCCATACTTGAGGGTCTGCCTTTTACAGATGCCGGCCTTTTTCTCGATGCTAGCGAATTGGAAAGCATTGGTGAAAATCCCTACATTTGCAGTGGTGTCTGTATCACAGATTGTATTCCAAGCTTAACGTTGGAGTGTATCGCAAAGATTTATAATCTGGTGAGTGTGGCGGCAAGGCTCAAAGCAACGGCAATTTTATTTGTTGGCCTACATGGTGAGAAGCTGAAGTATGAGGGTTTATCGGTGGACTGGGACAACATTCTTATAAAAATATCTAGGCTTACGAGGTTATTTGCAAATGAATGGGGGCTACAAAATTATCATATCTGCAATACTGAGGATTTTTATCAAAATGATGCCATTATTAAAGTGTGTGAGCAGGTGAAAGGTGAGGTACCTGTTGATGTCCTTCTCAATATTTACGAAATAGGAAAGACGCCTGGAAAGAACCTCCAGGGCACCGCTGCTCAAATCGAAGCGACGATCAACTGTGTTGCCTTTAATAGCCCTCGGGCATTAGCTGAACTTTATGACAAGGAAATGAGCCTGTTGATATACCTTGAGGATCTACAACAGACCAATGTGATTGCCCTAGCACGAGCCCTAGACCAATCTGGCATCACGACCAAGACAGTTTATTTTTGTCCATTCCCGGGATTAAATGGCCAGGGCCGCATGTATCGCTCTCCACCCAGTCAAAAAATTTACTGCTCTGATTCGATTTTAAAGCTCCATTATCAATTCGCCGCCATGGATAAACAGGTGCTGGCAAGCTGGCTGGCGTTTTTTCAAACTAGAAATGATATGTTCTTGCCTGACACCCCGAAAAGGCTGGCTGAGATAGTTGGGTCTATTGGAGTTGCAACAAAAAAATGAAAGGTTTAGCCCTCTTTATTATCCCTTTCTTTGCGCACTACGGCATTGACGGTATTCTTGCTCAGAACCAATTCTCGTGCTGTCCAGCGATAGCGCCTTCCTAGTTCTGTTGCACCTCTAGCTATATTCGCGACAGAACCAACACGAGTCATTTAACGAGTTTTTAGGTAAAAGCTTGTCAATGATTTTGCTAAATTAGTAACAAGTGAATTAACTTGGGTATGGTAATTTCACGTTGTAGTATTGGTGCGATTAGTAAATCGCACCAGTAAAAGGGAGTAGGGTGTGAATTAAGTGTAGTTATGGTAAGTAGGCAATCTATACACAGCGAATTTCGTGTGAAATTTACAGTTATTGCCTTGGGTTTCTAGCAGAGCAAATCTCGCTTTCAAAGTCGCTACGGTAAGGATTTATATCGAGTCCACCTCTTCGCGTATATCTAGCAAAAACTGTCAGCTTTTCAGGAGCACAGCATCGTTTGATATCAGAATAAATACGTTCGACGCATTGCTCGTGAAATTCATTATGTTCACGAAATGAGATTAAATACTTCAGAAGACTCTCATGGTTGATTTTTGATCCCGTGTAACGAATGTATACGCTTCCCCAATCTGGCTGATTCGTCACCAAACAGTTCGATTTCAAGAGATGAGAGCATAAAGATTCAGACACATATTCATCTACTGTACTCTCAAATAGCGAATCCGCATTATACTCAAACGAGTCTACCGTGATGTCTAAACCGTCAATACAATGAAATTGCTTATTTATTGAGGTTTGTTGTGGTTCATCTACATCCCTAAAAGATACCGTCACTTCTGCACCGGCAGCATTAGTTAAATCAGACTGCATTTTCTCAATAACAATGTCTTTTGACTCAAAGCGAGTTTGATTGAAGCTATTTAAATACAATTTGAATGACTTAGATTCAATCAGGTTGTCAGACGTATGAGGAATAATAAACTCCGCGATTGCTACGATTGGCTTTCCTTTAGTATTCAACCACGAGACTTCAAAAGCTGTCCATAGGTCATAGCCAGTATGATTAGCGATTTTTAGTTCTTTAATTTGACCTCTGCCTTTTTTTCTTGGGATAGGGTCGAGCAACTCAGGTTGATACTGAGAGATATACTCACTTCTTTTACCTAGGTTCTTATCATAGGTTGTCATTATTATTTTAGCTCCTTGACGTTGATTAAACGGGAAAATAATTTTCTTGCGAGGTAAATCGGCGCTACGATAAACAGCGCATATAAGATCTTGATAGCCACTTGACTAAAAAACATAACCCAAAGCACATCATTTTTTATTAAACACAAAAGCGTTCCACGAGTATTAATCGAAAAAGAAAATCATCCTCTAAAAGAGTTGTGTTAGAGGAAAGTGCAAGTAACGCACCATCACGAACGATGAGTTTACTTCGTTCTTTTTTATTATGATTCGAACGATCAATGATCAGTAGATTCCCCGGAGTAAAATAATTGGATAGAATTTGTCCTACTCGGAGCGCTATGATGTTATTCCCTTCAGAAAGATGATAGGTAAGGGGTATTCAGTGATTAGGTCACTGATTTAACACTCGCATTTTGTTAAGAATGCCATTTCACTTAGAATCGAGACTGCAATAGGGTTTTTATTTCCATATACCGACACAATAGGTGCTTTAGTTAGAAGATCTTCTAAGGACTCATTATTGAATAATATGGCAGGTCGTACCAAAGAAGTTAGCAATACGTTCAACAGTCGAGGTCTGCACCCTTTCCACTTTTTCATCCAGTATTTTATAAATAGTGGAACGCGTAACACCAGTTTTGCGCCTTAACGATTCCTTAGTTTCTTTGCTCTTATTTAGACCAAACTGAATGTTGTCTCTGAGTATGCCCAATTGCTCACTGTTGTTCTTCATCTTTGTGCCTTTTATTCATAAAGCTAGGGTTTGTATCTTAAGAAACTTGGGCGGTATCATATAAAAAATAATTTAATATGCATTCAGGATTATATAGTAAATTTTTTAAAGGTCGGTTATCAATTCTGAATACAGAGAATCTAGAGCGTCGCCTTCAAGAGATAACTTACTGCTGCCAGTTCATTAACACAGAGTCAGAGAAACAAGAGGCGATATGTTACCTCTATGTTTATACACAACTTCTACTGGACGAACTTCAAAGTAAGAAACCTGCTAAATAAGAACATCCAAAAATTAGCTACATCGTACACTGTGACTTTGATGTGGCCTCACAAGGATGTTTAACCTCTCCAGAATGGCGTTCATTATTCCAAGTTTATTAATTCGTTCCTTCAGAAAAAACAGCTTGAAAACGTGTTTGGATAGGTTTTTGGCTCCTTCGACAAGGTACGATGCCTCGATTTTGTAAGGCTTCTGAAGTGATTTACAGAGCATAAGTCCGCACATTCATTTGAGCCAAAAACAACACAACGAATCCACTTTTACGCTTCGTGAGTCTTGAATGTCAGACTTGTTATATATTGTCAGGATCGAGCCGACCGATTGAACATGCCAATTTTGTCCAATGTAGACAACAATGGGATATTTTTGTTTCTGAAGCTGCGTAAACATGCCACTAGTCAAAAGCTTGTCAGTGACTTTGCTATATTTCTGTAGGGGACTGAGGGATGTTCATCGGATCTGTTAGATGAAATATTGTTTTGCGTCATTCAATTGGTAAATTGTTTTACATTGAAAAATAAAAATGTATTATGTCATCGCATATGCAACCACCTTGCATAAATTCTTTGTTCTTTAGGTAAGCATAGTGAATGCGGCCCTGTCTCTCTTATCGAATAAAGCTCTTCCACCCAACAGAGCTATACCATGAAAATCATATTTATCCTCCTTGCGTTAGCATGCTTTAATGTACATGCTTCTATCTCTATTGACACTCCCCCTGATGGAAAGCGAGTCATCGCCACGTCATCTGATGAGGGCAACCTATATCAAGTAGAACGACATATTTACGTGCAGACTACCGATAACTCATTTATTCAGACCGTTAAAGATCACCTAAACGCCCTTCATAGTACCCCCTCTGGTCGGGAAATTATCCGTCAAATTAATGATTATGCGCCGATATCACGACCTGGGGAGCAGCCTGCTTACGCGATAGACGCACCTATTGAGGTCGCGAAGCAGATTCATTTGGTATTTCGACGCTCAACGACTGGTTGGTCAATGACTCGTCCACTTTTGTTCGATCCTGGCTTTCTGGCGAATGCTTCCAATGGTTTGGGAGTACCAGCTGTAATTTATCTGGCTCCAAGAAGCTCCTATTACATACCCGATAGTTTTGACATCGCAGATACCGTTGTTGATACCGGTCACCAAATGCTGCATGGCCGGGACTACTTGACGGGGTCATTTATTGAGGCAGCAACGACTCTTATTCGCTCTTTGGAGGGACAGGAGAGAAGGGTTGAACTGAGTGGTTCTGAGATATCAGCGGCTGGTCTTGCCTATAGCGATCAGCTAAATCCGATCGAAAAGCACATTATTACCCAAGAGCGATTAAGAAGTGTGAATCAACGTATGGCTTATCGACAGCAGTGGGTAGAGGCGTCGCGTCTTTCTCATTCAAGTATTGATAGTCAGCAGTTTGTCGATACGATGGAGTCTCTCAATGCAATGAATCGCGAATTGGCGGTGAGTGAGTTTCACTTGGCAATAGAGCGCGGAGCCCCGGTAAGAGATATGGTTTGGCCTAAAGAGATGTTCGACTATCAGATGGTTGAGCTTGATGCGCATGTCCCAACATTAGGTAGCGAATTAAAGAGCACAGTCTCTAGTCAAGGAAATAACTATAAAATGTTTAAGAGAGTTAAACGTTTTATGACTTCAGGAGTAAAACCGGCACTGGTTTTAAACCATGATTACCTTACCCATGCGGACCTAAAAAGCATCTCTATGCTCGATGCAGAAGTGTTTCGCATGGCTGCAAAGTACCAATACCCCATTTATGTAGCGGTCCCTGAAAATATCTCACCGTTGGATAGTGATAATCTGCAAGTGGCGATCTCGGCAAGACAAAATTTACTTGAGGCTTACGCGAGCTTTGAAGTGCAGCCCATCAATATGTTGACCTTCTCATCAGATGGTATCATCGCTCAGGATTTGGTGCAGCTTAGCAATCGCAGTCATGTCGTTTTATTTGGGATGGGGCAATCAGAGCAGTTATTTCCTATCGCTCAATCATTGAAAGCATCGTTTAACCCCAAACTAATGATCAGTCGAGCCTCAAATGAGATCACGCTTAACCCTAAGCTGAGCTTTGAGCGCGCACAAGAATGGCAAGCCTTAATGAAGCGTTATGGACAAACAGAATTTATGTCTTCACAGTTAAGTTCAGCGTCGAGTATTTGTCTTCCGGAGGCAATGTAATGATGGTTTTGATTCGATTACTTTTTATATGGTTGATGATGAGTAGTGTTGCTCATGCGACGATATGTAATATTTCTGATGCAAATGTAAAAAGTGAATTTGAATGGATGAAAAGCCTCGAGAGTGAGTTTTCAGATGATATCGCCAGCTTTAGTGATGAGGCAATGGCGTTAGAGGCCATCCCTGGAATGGATTTTAGCAATGCAGTGATCAGCGGAACTTCCTCTTCATGGATGTCAAATGCGGATCAGATTCTGTCGATTGATATTGATGCCCAAGATATGATGGAGATAGAAGAAGCCGAGGCTATCGGCCGTCTTGGAATGACCAATATTAAAACCAAAGCCGTAAAGCAGATATTCAAAGAATCTTTCAAAACAGCAATGCTTATCGCCGACATTGGTATTCTGGGCCCATGGTGGGAGAGTGTAACCCGCTCTGTTTATGATGAACATCAGAGCGACCTAGATCGAGCACAGATACTTTTTAGTATCGTTCCAGCCATTAATGAAGCCGTAAGCTGGGTAGATTATCAATCTCACCGAGCGACCACAGATACAATAATTCGGCAAATGAACCAACAGGATTACTATCGTTATTCGGTATCAACACCTGATAAAGCCTTGTTGAGTAACAGTCAGAATACGCTAAAGCATGACTTTGAAACGCTACGCTCTCATGCAACCGAAAATCTTAAACGTATTATTGATAATAATATTCTTCATTTCGATGCGCTTTATACCGAGAAAGTTTTGGAGAAGCAGAGTAAGCTCGATGTGATTCTTTCACATATGGATTATAAGTTTTTCACTATCCAGATCGAACGAGTGAACGGTTTTAGGCCAGCGCAGCTTTCTGTGATCGGGCAATCTCTATGCGGTATCGAACGACAAAATGCTCAGGCTTATTTTGCGACACGAAAAGGAGATAAAAACGCGATTAATCAGTCCTTACATCAGTGTTTAGCGAGTAATTTGCCAGGCCACCTTGGAACACTGGTGACGTTTAATGATGATACTATTACCACTACATTGAGAAGTGTACTTCTACGTGGTGAGCGTACAGCTGGACAAGACATTTCCAACCTTATTCTTGATTGGCGAACCTTTTACATTAACAAAAGTATCGAAACATCAACGACAAATGCACGTTTTATGCGAGCGCAGCAGAGCTATAAAGAGTATGCGGATGCCTTATATGAAAAAGCTCGGTTGGTAGCTTTGGAGCGATTTGCTTCGGTTGTTTATCAGCATCCATATCCGTTGACTGAAGAAGAGGTAGAAAGTGGTTCATTCCGTGTTGATGCTGGTTATATTTGCGCAGGAACGTACTGCCAACATTACCCAGGGAAGTTGATCCAATTTGATGAGCGTCGCGATCCTGTTTTACGTTATATGCAAGACACTCCCTTGTTCGACCTTGATATCCAGCAATATGTCCAACAAAGAATCCAACATGGCTGGACTGAGCAGGAGTTGAATTATCCACTTGAGCAACTGTGGCATCAATGGCAAGCACGTCTCACAGAGCGAAGACACTACTTTTATAAAGGTAACCCCTCGCTGGATGTCATTAGTGCAAAATATCCTGCTTTGATAGAAATATTGAGTAGGATCAACCCTGAGAACACAACAGCACAAGCCGTGAAGTACTTATCTCAAAAAATGGACTACGAACTGAGCCAAATCGCTTTCGAAAAAAGTTGGGATAAATTTGGTGACTTTATCTTCTCAGCGCTTTACAGACTTCGTCAGCAGCATACCGATAATATGTTGCCGACTATGTGGCAAAGGGATGTATTCGCTTCTCAACCGATCGAGGAGGGGGTATTGTTTAACGCTTATCTAAATAAGCCACACATGTATTTTACCGTTAACCCTTGGTCAATGCGTCTACCCTTTTATCAATACCACCAGACACCGTTTTTGTTTGACGAAGTTTTGCACATGGAAGATGGTACGGATATGACTGCGATTATCTCGTCAGAGACCGAAGGGCTATTTTGGTCACGTTTTAACCATAGATTGGCTCAGATAACGGAAACTCCTGAAGTGAGGTGGCGGCCCGTGCTTCGTATTATTCTGTCCGATTATGTGCGTCAGATAGCGGAGATACTTGCACTAGTAGAACAAGACTAGGCTGATTCATAACACAGGATTCGTCCTGCTCGAAATGTTGGGGGTATTTTTACTACTTGTTGGTCTTAGTGGTTAAGGCGGTTCGCGGTAGCGTCAGCGTGCGTGCTTCAATACTTAAAGGCCCATTGGAAGCGCACCGAAAAGGTACTCAATAAGTCCTTATCAACTGGGGTAGTAGGGGGCCATCTTTGAGATCAGGCCTCTTTCATACTGCGTATGGAATGGTATTTAAAATTAGACTCGGCCAGAAAGCTAAACTCAGTGATGAGTCACAGCTAAGTCTTGCCGAGTCGGAGTTTTACAACAAGTCAAATGTTTAACGATTAGAACTTAGCACCAAATAATGTAGTCATTGCGCCCATTGGCAGTAGCTCACATATGAATAACTCTTTGACTCGATAATTAAATTTTACTAACCGCTCTTCAACTAAATATCGATGCGGTTACTTTATATCGAATATATAAAATTAATAATTTAACTTATGTTATTGAATACTAGATAAAATTCAATATAACTTTTATAAAAACCCTAGGAGAGGGCCTAAAGTGATAAAAGAGAAATTTGGTGAATTTCAAATGTTTTGGCCAAGCTTTAAGCAGATAATTAAAAGAACAAGAAACGTATGCATTCAACCCTAAAATGACCTATAAGCAAGCCTTCGAGCTATGGTGTAAGGCTCCATTAAAAACATTTGTTTATTTAGAATGTGATTAAGTACTAGGGAGTTACTAAATAAAACAAAATACACAAGGCCCTAGTAGTCATATTTGCAACTGTGGTTACATGGTGCAATGTCAGTCTCGTGGTAAAGGTATTGCAAGAAAGTAGTGTGAGCACTCGAACGAAACTGCTATAACCCTTGGGTCTAGGGCAATACAATTCAACTCCGTGGCGTCTTCAAATGAAGTCGCGGTTAACCTCTGGAAAAACTAGGTTTTACCGCGATAGGTACGATCCCCGCAGCTTATCTTCACAAACAGTTTGGGTATGTTGATTGTTTTATAACTCTTAGAGCATTAGTTAGTAAATTATAAAATACTATTGTGGGTGGATAATCATAAAAGCTTTATGATACGCCGTATTATTGAATAGTAAGCGTTTTAGATCAGAAGTGTTCAAAGGATTCGTGACGGGCACTTCTAGTTTAGTAGCACTCCACTTCTTCTTAGCACAAATACCTGCTCAAACCTTAAACTGTATGTTTGTCTTGCCTTTAGTCGTTCGATAAAGTGCCGAACCAAACTTTCTCAAAATTATGCGTTATTTGGCTGTCTAATACTCCGTACCTCTCATTAACCTATTGATTGTAAATTGAACTTTGAACAGAAAGGCGGCATTATATGACGCTAAAAGACGGCCAAAAGCCGTATAGAAAGCGTTATTTCCGCAACGGATCTCTCAGGCTGAATGTACGTGGTTGTAGCCTAAGAGTGAAAGTGGCGGGGTAATAGGGTGGAAAAGCGGCGAAAAGGGCGAATATTGGTCATTTTCGTGCTAGCCTTAAAGCGCTTTAAGCGCACCTTAATATGGCGCAGCAATTAAAGAGTGACGCTAAAGCGATTTAAGGTAGTGAGCTGCCAAATATTTCGGCTTCGATTTTTGCCTGCATACCGAAAATTTCTCTTCATATCAAAAGATTAGGCGTAAACATAGCCGACTTTAGTTGCGGAATAACAAGACGTTCAAGCCGATTCGAAACGCATTGGGGTTTTAGTGCCCAAATAGGCACGGATTTATCAGAGTTTATTTTAGGTTAGGGTGGATCTGCGTCTCTCACACCTTAACTGCGCGTTATGAGTACCCCCAGAATTACAGGCAAGGAGCCTAACTTGTTCAAGCTTTACTACTATCCAAACAACGCGAGTTTGGCACCACACTTTCTATTGCAGCATGTGAAAGCTGACTTTGAATTGTTGTTGGTAGACAAGAAGGCTCAATCCCACAAAAAGAAAGACTATCTCAGATTGAACCCTGCGGGTCGTATTCCAACTCTGATTGTCGATGGGCAGGCGGTTTTTGAAAGTGTTGCGATCTGTATTCATATTTGTGAATTACACCCTGACTCAGGGTTAATGCCAGCGTTGGGTGATGCCAAGCGCCCTTTATTCTTTCAATGGTTAGCATTTCTTAACAATACGCTACAGTCAGAATTAATGATTCGCTATTACCCAAAGCGTCACACAACTAGTGAATTAGGGGCTTCAGATATAGTCTCGGCTCAAAACTCTCGCATTATGGAAGTGTTATCCATTCTTGATGAGCAACTTAAGCAACATGAATACTTAATCGGAAATGAGTTAACTGCATGCGACTACTTTCTGTTCATGTTGGCTGGGTGGCTACCAGAAGAGGCGCATGTGGAGAGTTATCAGCACTTATCGGATTATCTGAAACGCCTCTGTCGCAATTCAGTAATAAGAGCTGTATGTGATTTTGAGGGGGTTGATCTCACACACTTTGAGTCATACTCATAACAAATTGTTTAAGAGTGATTCGGCACGCGTGGTATTTTTGCTATGCGTTGGTTTTAGCGGTTAAGGTTTTATGCGTCAGCTTCGGTATTGCGTGCCTCACACCTTAACAAGGCGTTAGGTTTACGAGTTAACATGGGAAGTTAAAGTGGATAAAACAGAGTTGATAAAGCGGCTTGAAGAGTTAGGTATAGGGCTAGAGCGTTTTACAGTCCAGCTAACCGATTACGTCCATAAGTGGTCTGAAGCCTATGAGTTGATTGTCAGCGTGATTGCGCCTAGCTTGAGTGGTGTGACTATTTATCATATTGGTAGTACAGCGATCCCAGGCTCAATTGCAAAACCGATAATAGATATAGGTATCGCATATAATGACACTTTAACTTTGCAGCAAAACATTCTAGCGCTCGAATCTCTAGGCTTTACTTGCAAAGGAGAGCAGGGTGTTGAAGGTCGTTGTTTCTTTACATATTACAACGATAACGAACGTTTCGATTATATCCATGTTCATGCTTATGAGAAGGGTGACTCAAAGTTAAGAAGACATATTCAATTTAGAGATGCTCACATTCAAAACCGAGAGTTACTGATCGAGTACAATGCCCTCAAACAGGGCTTAGTTGCAAATGGCGTCAGTAGGCAGGATTATCCTGAGGCTAAAGCAGCTTATATTCAAAGAATATTGTCACTTACATCGTAAAATCATAAACCTAACAAACTGCTCAAGAGGGATTCGCAACGCGTGGCATTTTTACTATGCGTTGAATTTAGTGATTAAGGCGGTTTGCGGCGGCTTTTGTATTGCGTTGCTCACCCCTTAGCAGGGCGTTAGTATTCTTATAAAGTTCAGAGGTAAATGTTGGACGAATATTCAATTCATCTAAAGCGACAAGGCTTTGACTTGCTCGAGGATATTGGAAGTGGACTTTCTGGTAAAACCAAGAAAGCCAAGCAAAGCTCCTTGGAAAGGTTCGTTGCCGTAAAGTTCTTCGATAGTGTATTTAATCGAAACAACTCCGAGCTAAAGAAAAAGTTTAAGAGGGAAGCGTTCATTCTTTCAGAGGCGCAACATCCAGCGATTCCGTATGTCATTACTCATGGCGAAGTTAAATGTGAGCATGATTCGGTTCCATACATCGTTATGGAGTATATCGATGGTACAAATTTGGAAGATTATGTCCAAAAGCACGGTGTAATTGAGCAGCGACAGGTCATCACAATTGCAACTCAGATTCTTGATGCTCTGTCACTTGTGCACTCAAAGGGAGTTATTCATAGAGACATAAAGCCCTCAAACATCATGCTATCGTCAACTGGTCACGCTTACCTGATCGATTTTTCAATTGGCTTTGCGCCTTCTGGAAACACAAACTTTACAAGAGCAACTCGAACTGGGGACCACCTAGGCTCGGTGGAGTACATGTCCCCAGAGCAAAGCGTGGATATGAAAAACGTTGATCGCCGTTCTGATATTTACTCTTTGGGGCTAACACTCTGCAAATTGCTTACGGGTACACCAACGCCCAAAGCGTTGGACAAGCCAGAGCTATCAGTTCCTTATGCTTTACGAAACTTAATTAATAAGGCTTCAGAGTATGACGCCAATAATCGCTATCAAAATGTCGATGACATTTTGAGGGAGCTAAAAAGTATTTCCGGCGCTGGGCATTTCGCAATAAACACGCCAAGCAAAGCACTTTGCTCGAATTTGAAATGTCCAGATGCGCAATGGTCACCAAATGGGTACTACAGGGGAGCTAATTTTACAGAAAACTGCATTGATATTCATTGTACTTCCTGTGGTGACAAACTCACCTATCAATGTACGTGTGGGTACCCGATAGCCGAAACCCGTTTCTGTGGTGGCTGTGGTACAGAGCTATTCAAAGTACCAGAGTGTAGTAGTTGTGGCTCCTATCTAAAGAAACAAGATATGAGCAAAGATACGTCAAAAGGTTGCAGCAAGTGTCTAGCTAAGCAAGTTCTACCACAGCCTCAACAACCTATTTGGGGGCAGCCACAACAGAAACCGGCTGGCATGGACTTTGATGACGATATTCCGTTCTGAGGAACTGAATACTAACAAGCAATTTAAGAGGGATTCACAACGCTTGGCATTTTTGCTTCTACTTCAAATTTAGTGTTTATGGCACAATGCTTTAGGTTTGGGTGGAGGCGTTGTTCACCCCTTAATTGGGCGTTATGTGTAATTTTGGTTTCTACATCATAATTGAACGTAAGTTTATGTATTTGCTGAACTAACATTGCTTCTTCGCCTCTGTCATGGTTATCTAAAGGAATAAGACTATATAACCACAGGGATGTTTTATGAATTCTATATACGGTTCAGTGATGATATGGGCAGTTTTTATCGTCTGGTTAACTCCATCTGTATTAGTTTTAAAATCCAATAAAACCACAGGTCGAGAAAAGCTCGCTTGGGTACTTACCATACTCTTTGTTTCTTGGTTTGCTTGGGTTATCTATATGGTTATTGCACCTATCAAACCTAAAGTTGATGGTTAGCAAACTAATGGTGAGGGCGAGCAAAAATTTCACATAACAAACTGCTCAAGAGGGATTCGCAACGCGTGGCATTTTTACTATGCGTTGATTTTAGTGATTTAGGTGGTTTGCAGCGGCTTCGGTATTGCGTTGCTCACCCCTTAGCAGGGCGTTAGCTTAAAGGAGTTACAAATGAAATGTGGGTGCTGTGGGAAAGAAATCGGCGACTTTGTTTTTGATAAGTCATATCAAATGCCAGATGAAATTTGGGAGCTCAGTGATGAAATACGAGATGAGCGAGCAAAAATACATTCAGATTTATGTCGCTTGGATTCAAGATACTTTATTCGAGGAGTTTTGTATTTGCCTGTCCATGCTGTTAAAAAATGTTTTGGTTGGGGAGTTTGGGTTGAAGTTTCGCAAGGTGATTTTTTCAATTATTTTGAAAAGTTCGACTTAGATAATAGCAATGAATCACCCTTTTCTGGAGCAGTAGCGAATAGTTTACCAAGCTACCCAGAAACAAGAGGTATGAAAGTTCAGGTTAGACTAGGTGATAGCACTCAAAGACCAACATTCCAGGGAATGGAAAAGGGACATTTGTTAACGAAAGAGCAAGAAAATGGGATATCACTTGAAAGGGTTCATGTATTTAACGGTGAGTAATTAAGCTAACAAACAATTCAAGAGTGATTCCCCACGCTTGGCATTTTTGGTTGGTCTTTAGTTTAGTGATTACGGCGTCCAAATTTAGTGTTGTGGTTGCGTGGCTCACACCTTAATTGGGCGTTAGCTGTTTTCTGAAGTCTGGCGGTTTATTGTGCTCGTAAACGAATATATTAAATATATGGGGCGTTCATGGAAGGTGTTGTAGTAGAAAAAAGTAAGATGGGTGAGATCGTATATCTACTCTATTGTAAAAAAGAGTCGGTAAATAATCCTTTAGTCATCATTTGTCATGGGTGGAACAATGATAAATATGAAGGTTCTAATCTAGCTTTAAATTTAGCTCTTCAGGGTTACTCTGTTATCTGCTTTGATGCAGATAAACACGGCGAAAGAGATGATGGTAATGCTCAAAATGTTAGTAGTCATTCGAGCTTTATTAAAAGAATGACGGGGGTTATCAAGCAGAATTCAGATGACATAAATACACTCATTGATCACTATCAGGAAGATATTCGGATTGATCGATCGAGGATTGCGGTTGTGGGTATCTCTATGGGCGCAATGTCCACATTTTATTCTTTGACCAAAAATCAACTGATTAAAGTTGCAGTACCAATTCTCGGTTCTCCTGATTTTGTCGGTTTGGAGAAGTTCGCCTTAGAAGCAGATTCGGTGAATAAGATTCTTAGTGATGATGAGAAGTTAGCTATTAGGCATATGGCAGAGATTGATCCATGTTTGTTCCTTATAGAAAATGAAAGTCGCCCTATGTTGATTATAAATGGCGAGAAAGATGATTGGGTTCCTGCCAATTTAGCTAAGGACTTTTATGAAAAAGTGAAGAGTAAATACGATAAAAATAATACTGAAATTGAGTTCAATTTAGCTGATGAATCGCATTATTTTTCCAACGACATGAGAGATCATACGATAAAATGGTTGAATAAAAATTTATAGGCTAAAAAGTAAATCTCTAGCAATAAACAGCTAACAAAGCGTTTAAGACAGATTCGCAACGCTCGGCATTTTAAGCTCAAGTTGAGTTTTGTGTTTACCGTGCAACGGGTTAGGCTAGGTGGCAGGCGTCGCTCACTACTTAACGCGGCGTTATATGACATAAGGAGGAAGTCATGAGTAAATGGGATCCTGTGGCGGATCTAGTTAATTTTAATTTACAAATATCAGCTAATGATCTTATGGCAGCAGTTCCATTTGAAGCCAAAGTCTTAGATTTCGGATGTGGATATGGACGTATCACAAAGCAGATATCTGAGCTTGGCTATAGTGAAGTTGTTGGTATTGATTCATCAAGAGAAATGATAAATCGAGGTCTAAGTGAATATCCAGAACTCGATTTACGACACCTATCAACTGATGCTTTACCTTTCTCAGATGCCGAGTTTGATTCCATCGTCTTGTGTGCTGTACTAACTTGTATTCCTGAGCAAAGCACCCGTTGCCATGTGCTGAGTGAATTACGACGAGTCCTCAAACCTCAAGGTGTTATTTATCTTGCGGAGTTTTGTTCAGACCGAAGCTTACATTTTATCTCTGGTGCAGGTGTCCCAATGTGGCACAGTTCAAAAACCGAACTTGAAGGGTTGCTAAGAGGTTTCAATATTGAGAGTTCGACGTTAGTTGATTGTTCAACCATGACTGGGCATCAAAGCGAAGCAAGACATATCATTGCGCGAAAAATCATATAACAAACTGTTCAAGAGTGATTCGCAACGCGTGGCATTTTTACTATGCGTTTGTTTTAGTGTTTAAGGTGATATGCGGCGGCATCGGTATTGCGTTGCTCACACCTTAACAGGGCGTTATGCCTTTTGGGAGCAAATATGCAGTTTTACAAAGCAGATGAATATCAGGCATCTTGTGAAAGCCTATATCGTAAGTATGCACTTGAGATAGCTGCTTTACTTCCAGATGCATCTATTGAGCACATTGGGTCTTCCTCTATCCCTAATGCCGTATCTAAGGGTGACCTAGACATACTTGTTGGCGTCAACGGCAAGGAACTAGAGAACGCAGTAAAGTTACTTTCTACTCTAGGTTTCAACGAAAAATCCGATACGTTAAGAACTCCAGAGCTTTGCATGCTGGAAAATAGTTCAGGTGAGGATGTCGCTTTTCAAGTTGTAGCTAATGGTTCGGAGTTTGAGTTTTTTGTGGGGTTTAGAGACAAACTCCGTAAAAGTCCTGAGTTAGTTCAACGATACAATGAGCTGAAAATGTCTTGTACAGGTTGGTCTCAAGAAGAGTATCGTAGGGAGAAATCAGCTTTTATTGAGCGCGTGTTAGGACAGGCATAACAAACTGTTTAAGAGTGATTCGCAACGCGTGGCATTTTACTATGCGTTGGTTTTAGTGGTTAAGGTGGTATGCGGCGGCTTTTGTATTGCGTTGCTCACACCTTAACAGGGCGTTATATTTAAGGAGCAAGTTTTGCCTCGTTGTATTATTGAACATTCATCACCTATCGAGCCAGTAGAGTTGAATCAGAAGGTGTTTTTGGGGGCTCTAGAGTCGAATTTGTTTGAGCCAGATGGTAGCGATATAAAGGTTAGAAGTATCGCATATGAAAATTATCAAACGGGCTCTAATAAAGAGAACTTTATTCATGTAACTCTACGTATTCTTTCCGGTCGCAGCGAGCAGGACAAGTTACTTTTGTCTAATAGTGTTATGTCTAAGCTGAAATCAATCCAGTTAGTCGGTGCTTCTTTAACGGTAGAGGTTGTCGATATAGACAGAAACAGCTATTCCAAGCAGGTAGTTTAAATATAACAATCTGTTTAAGAGTGATTCGCAACGCTTGCCACTTTTGCTATGCGTTGCGTTCTGTGTTTAAGGTGGTTTGCGGTAGCTTCGGTATTGCGTTGCTCACACCTTAACAGGGCGTTATACGCTTTATGAAAAATGATACAAAAAGGACGTTATGAAGTTATCTGAGTTACAAAGTTATATAAAAGAATTCGATTATGCGCCAGAGCAATCTGAACACTATTTTTTAAAACTAATCGAAGAAGTTGGCGAGTTATCGGAATCTATTCGCAAAGGCAAAAGTGGGCAACCAACGCTAGATGAGCTCAAAGGTTCAGTCGCAGAAGAGTTATATGACGTTTTGTATTATGTTTGTGCTCTAGCCAATATTCACGGTGTAAACCTTGAGAAAACGCATGAACTAAAAGAAGTTTTGAATAAAGCTAAGTACAACCGATAGGACGCGTATAACAAATTGTTTAAGAGTGATTCGGCACGCGTGGCATTTTTACTATGCGTTGATTTTAGTGGTTAAGGTGGCATGCGGAAGCTTCGGTATTGCGTGCCTCACACCTTAACAAGGCGTTAGCCCTCAAGGAGAAAATATAAAATTGTTTGAAAATCATTTAAAAAGAACAAAGTTCTTGCTGTTTTTGCAGGGTATATCTGTTGCAGTTACTCTGTTTCTACTATCTACCTTGCTTGCCCAAGTAAATCAATTGAGCTCTTCGAGTCTTTTTCTCACATTTGCAATTGTTTTAGTGATGCTAAGCTTGAACTTGTCTAGTTTTTACGGGTTGTTAAAAAAGAAGCTTTGGGTATTTAAGTTAATGATCGTTCTTTATTTAATTCAGATGATAGGCATAGAAACACCTAACTTTTCCTTAGCCTTTTCTTTTGGAGTTGAAGTACCGATAAGTGTGAATGTTAATGAAGTAACGGTTTCTCTAAACTTACTGGCAATCTTGGTGGTTTGGTTGTCGTATACAAGTCTTAACCTTTTGAAAAAGGGCTAACAAATTGTTCAAGAGTGATTCGGCACGCGTGGCATTTTTACTATGCGTTGGTTTTAGTGGTTAAGGTGGTATGCGGAGGCTTCGGTATTGCGTGCCTCACACCTTAACAAGGCGTTATACGCCAGAGTTCTCCTCGTGCTAGATAAAATATAAATTGAGTAATAAATGACGACACAACAATACCCGCCAATCAACTACGATGGCGCTCGGAAAGTATACAAAGAGCAACCAGGAAATATTGCTGCTTTGACAGATATAATCAAGCGCAGGTTGGCGCAAAGTGAGGAGTGGAATTATGTCAACCCAGGGGACTTAGGGTTTGCGATTTACACTAGATCACTATATTTAAAACTTGCGGACATTGACAGTGCATTGCACTCTCTTGTCGCTTGGCAATATTTTGACTCAAAAAGTATTGAATATGCCTTACTGGAGGATGGCGAAAAGATTACCATTTCGTTACCAAATAAAGAGGTGTCATTTGGTTTTCACACAGACAGGGATTATCGGAGGGTTCAAGGTGGTGATCTCTATGGTTTAACGTGGTTCTCTCTGTTGTGTGAAGATTTTGATAGCGCAAGACGCTTCGTCAAAACCGTGGATCACCCGCAAATTAAATGGCTAAGTCAATCTGGCAAAGTTTTACTGAGGTTGATCGGGTGCGTTTTCGATTTGAGTGATGGTGAGCCCATGGATTTGATTCAGGAGTACGTCAACCTTAGTGCTTCTGAACCAGTGAATCACGGTGAGCCTGATGCTGTCACCTACCTTCATTTACCAATGATCGATGTGATAATGAAAGTATTTGGTGGCGCTGATGAAAAAACCTACCAAAAGGCAATGTACTCTGCAGTTCAAAATCATCATGAATACTGGAGCCAGCCACGTTTGAATGATTCAAAACACGGCTATTTCTCCATGCAACTGACCACCCTTGCCAAAGTCGCCTTTGCAAGGCATGGTTACCGCATTGGTTTTGAGACTGACTATGTACCAGAGGCCTTTTACGCCCAACCGTTACCCACATTGAACTATGATTTTTTAAATAAATACACAACACAAGAAAACGGCTAAACGGTGTTGCCTCTTTGGGCTTGCGTATAACAAACTGTTTAAGAGTGATTCGCAACGCGTGGCATTTTTGCTATGCGTTGGTTTTAGTGTTTTAGGTGGTATGCGGGAACTTCGGTACTGCGTTGCTCACACCTTAACAGGGCGTTATGTGTAATCGAGAGTTCAGGGAAAGAATGAAAGTACTTATATCAGGATCCAATGGGTATATTGGTAGCCACGTGACTAAGATGTTTGTCGAGAGTGGCTTTGAAGTTTCAACTTACAGCAGATCTAATGGTGTCTTACCTCTTGCTCGGAAGCTAACCGATGTGCTATCAGATTTCTCTGGTTACTTTGATATCGTTATAAATTGTGCTCGCCCACATTGGTCAGAATTTTCACCGGAGGAAATAGCTGATATAGAGTCCAAGCTGCTCACGCAGCTGGATAGACTAGCGGCTAATGGAGCAACAAAAATCCACACATCAGGCGTTTGGTTATTTGGCAATGCTTCTCACAATGACCTGAAAGAATTTAGGCTTAAGCCTCTAGAGGTGGTGAAACCGGACACAGTTACAATAGGTTGTGCTATCAAAAAGAAGTGGCATGTCGTTTACTGTCCTAGTTTGGTTTATGGTGGTGAAAACTGTCAGCTAAAGCGGATTGTAGACTCCTTATCTGACCAAACTCTCCAAGTAGCGATACCATCTCAAGGTTACAACCAATATATCCATGTTAATGACATCGCTCGATTTTATTTGGCACTGGTTCAAGGTAAACGTCCGGCTACCCAACACTTTATTGCTGAGACTAAGGGGTATAGCCCCGAAGCATTTTCTCAATTGCTACTCGACTCTCGAGCCGTAAAGCGGGTTCACGAGTGCAGTTGGAGTGACTTTGAGAAGTACCATGGCTCTTCGGCAGTTGAAATTGAAAAGCTAAATCTTAACCTTCCAATTAGTCCCTTGTTTGAATCGACTGAGTCATTAAGGAAGTACATAGAAAATTACACATAACAAACTGCTTAAGAGGGATTCGCAACGCGTGGCATTTTTACTATGCGTTGATTTTAGTGATTAAGGTGGTTTGCAGCGGCTTCGGTATTGCGTTGCTCACCCCTTAGCAGGGCGTTAGTTTCACTCGGAGGGTTATTTGAGAGTCAAAGTTATAGAAAGTACATCTGACGATGTCGATATTATTCTTTCACTTATCCGGCTTCTCGCTGAGAGTGATGGAGTAAAAAATGTATCAATAGGAAAAGATGCGCTTTTAACCAATATTTACTCGGAACAACCTATTGCTTTCGCAAAGCTAATTTTATGTGATGAAATAATCGCTGGGTTTATCATCCATAGTTGGAAATTTGCAACCTTTCTGGGTACACGCGAAATGTACATGCAAGCGATCTACATTAAGCCCGAGTTTCGTCGTGGTGGTATTGCTACTAAGGCTCTAGGTCAACTATCTAAAATAGCGCTAGAAGCTGGATGCTCACGACTCGAATGGTATGTGGTTAAAAACAACTCAATGAGCAACGGTTTCTACGATGCGTTAGGTGCTGATACGTTGTCGCATGCTAGGGTTAGGCGGTTTTCTGAGGCAGCTATGAAGAGGCTGGTTGAAAGAGAAAACTAACAAGTGCTTCCAGTCTGACCCCAAACACTGCTCGGTTTTGGTGTTAACTCGCTGCGCTTAAACAATAACACAAAACCCGCTTCGTATTAGGGGCCGCTGAAGCTGGCGTTAGCTTTCAAGGAGGAAAATTGAGCGCAAGTGACTATATCAAAGAGGTTCGTTCTAAGATTGGAACGATGCCACTTCTTATCCCCGGCGTTGCGGGTGTCATTTTAAATGAAAATAAAGAGCTACTACTTCAGCAAAAATCAGATGGCACATGGAGCCTTCCTGCCGGAATGATTGAACCTCAAGAGTCGCCAGTGCAAGCATTGACCAGGGAAGTCCGCGAGGAAACAGGTTTGGCTGTAAAAGTAGATTGCCTACTTGGTGTATTCGGCGGTGAGGGTTTTGGTTTTACATACCCAAATGGTGATCAAGTTGAATACACAGTCATCATGTTCAAATGTGTAGTAGAAAGTTGTGCTCAATCCGCACTCGATGACGAAACGGTATGCCTTAAATGGTTTTCAAAAGGTAATATGCCAAGACTTGAGCTGCCGTACCCGTTGGATTGTTTATTTGCAGAAAATGATTCAGCGTACTTCGTTGGCTAGAAAGCTAACAATTGTTCAAGAGTGATTCGGCACGCGTGGCACTTTGACTATGCGTTAGTTTTAGTGGTTAAGGTGGTATGCGGAAGCACAGGTATTGCGTTGCTCACACCTTAACAGGGCGTTAGGTATAATAAAATGGCATGTTTCGGAAATTGCGTATGTTTTAACTGTAGGGTGGTAGCTCGTCGCCCAACATGGCGGAGAGCTACATATGATAAACCTGAATCTATCGGGGAAAAAAGCACTGTTACTAAATGTCAACACTGTGGATCTTTGATGTACTTTCTGGGACCAACGATTAAAGTTCCGTCCAAAAAGAGAGTTAAGGAGTGGACAAAGCTGCATGATGAGGTTTTTGCTTTTCGACGGTATTTGATACATGACTCAAGTGTTAGGAAAGTCAAAGCAAAGCACTTATTGGAAAAGGAGATTCAAAAGATTCGGGCACGTGCGTCGACCAGAGGGCGAGACAAGTTAGTAAAAGAACTTCAAAATAGGTTGAATAAATATACCTAACAATCTGTTTAAGAGTGATTCGCAACGCGTGGCATTTTTACTATGCGGTGGTTTTAGTGGTTAAGGTGGTATGCGGAAGCTTCGGTATTGCGTTGCTCACACCTTAACAGGGCGTTAGGAGTTTGCGCATGAAATTGATTTTTAGTGTCGCTTTAACATTGTTTGCATTCAGCTCTAACGGAGCAGAGCAAGTAACCACAAAAGATTTGTACGAGAAATTCAACATGAGAACTGTCTATAGCTCTTATGGTCAGAATTTAAAGTGGTATTGTGAAAGTTATCCTAGAGAGTTCTTTTCTACAGAAGAGGCTTCGTTTGTTTCTGATAGTCGACTTGAGTTAGTGTCAGGTGACAATGTTTGGATTTTCACTATTTCAGAGCCAAATATAGTTACTATTGGAAATCAGATAACATCGGGTACATATAACAGCGTCTCAACGTATGAGCTTTACTTTGACCCTCGGACTCAGGACTGGAGGGCAAATGAAACATATATAGACATACCGAAAGATTGTGAACGCTATGAATAAAACTCCTAACAAGTGTTTAAGGCTTCAAGATACTTTTTCTAATAACTACAACACAGGCTAGAGGTTTTTCAAGCTAACTTGTGTCCAGTTTTGTGCTGACGGGCAGATAATCGTAACTGTCCATCTACATACATTTGATTATGGCAAACACACCTTTGTCGAGTAGACAACATGCGTTACTGTAGAACCCCTCTAAGAATCCATGTGCAACTTTCACTGTGCTGGGCTCAAGCCTTCAAGAATGTACCTACTGGTACGCAGCAACTTATAAAGCAGCAGGAGTGGTGAATTGTCATACGTATGAGTAAGACTGTTTTTGCTATTAATTAAAATAACTTCGAACTGCTCAACTTTAGTTTAAGGGATTTTAGATAGTTCTTGCTTTAAGGCATCAATTTCACGCTGCTTTTCCTTTATTTTGCGTTCATACTTGCTAACCTTATCCGACCTGTTTTCTGTTTCGGCTCTTTTTAAGTCGGCTTGGTATTCAACTATATCTTCTTCTTTATCTTCAATTTTATTGAGGATCTCGTCTTTCAACCCTTGGTTGGTGCAGTTTTCTTTTTCAGCTTTCAAAGCCGTGGTCAGACCGTCGACTTTGTATTGATGGTTATATTGCTTAGCTTTTTCGATTTGATACTCTATCTCACATAACTTTCTCTCACAGCCAGCAAGTGAGTTACAGGTTGTACTTGCTAAACAGCTAAAAGAAAATGCACTGAGGAGTAATATTGAGCCTTTTAGGTGTTGATTCATGATTGACCTTCTACTGGTTCTATAAGGTTGAGCCGATTTTGATCGTGACTTAACATCCGTAAGCATTGCTTATGCCAGAGGATTGTTAAAGGTAATTCTATGTATCGAATAACTTATCTCTGTTGAAGATAGAGTCAAATATAGTAATGATTATGTTGCAATTGTTTTAGTTAAAACTATAACTGGTAAATTTGAAAAACTTGCTCAGGAAGAAATGAGGTTTAATAGTTTTTTTGACATAATTTTTAGTGCAAACCCAACTAATCTTCCCATTATGCTAATGCGGTAATACTCATTATAGTAGCTCTCTGCAACAATTTTGCCATCACTCAAGTTATTTGAACTTTGCTAAATTAGCAAAATCGAACACTTGCAATATGTCTAAAACGAGCCAGCCACTCTTCAGCTCAACTTTCACATTAAAATATCCGAGCAAACAAAAAGGGGCTACATGAGCCCCTTTGTTTTATTGGATAAACAGCCGTTACCCTAAGCTTTCTGTTACTACTGGTTTGGTATTGCGTTTGGCGATCCAGTAAGCAACGCCGCCCCAAAGAACTGTAAGCACCCAAAGTGCGGTCCAGTGTTTAGCCACTTGTTGCCACGTTGCGCCCATTTGGTTGAGTGCTAAAAAGCCTTTGATTGCCCATGTGCTCGGGCTTAAATCTGCAAACCAAAGCAGCGGGGCAGGGATCGATTCAACTGGCCAAATAAATCCTGCCAAGAAGATCAATGGCATTGAGCTAACCAGTACGACCAATGTCACCAGCTCGCGTCTTGGTAACAAGTAACCGAGCCACAAACCTAAACCACAACAACCAAGCAAGAATGGCAACAGCAAGGTCAGTAGCTCACCTGCGTTGGCTATATGGTTGACGTTCAAGCGCTCGAAGCTAAAGCCAAAGTAGTAAGCGCTAAGCAGGTAGTAAATAGCGACGAAGACTAAGGTTCTGGCGAACAGCAAAGCGCCCGTTGGTACTTGCGACCAATAGCCGCGACCATGGCGTTGAGTACCGGTCTGCAAACCAATTGCCATGATCAACGTTTGTTGAAGAATCAACACAAACACCGCAGGCACCACGTATTCGATGTAGCCCATGGTTGGGTTGAAGGTTGGCTTCATGTTCAGCTTAATCGCGGAGTAATCATGGCTGGCCATACTTAGTGGCACACCATCAATCACCATCTTGCTCACTTTTACTTCTGCGCCAAGAGCTCCCCCTGCGGTGGCAAGGCCTTCTACTACGGTGCCGTACACCAAAAAGTAAGAAGCATCCGCGGCATACGCCAAAGTAGGGCTGCTGCCAAGCATCAAGTCTTTGTAGAAGTGTTCTGGAATTACCAAGAAGCCAGTGATCTCACGGTTTAAGAACGCTTGTTTTGCATCGGCAATGGTGTGCAGGCGAGTCACGACTTTGACTTGTGGCGTCGCGTCTACCATACGTTCAAGCTTCAAGCTGGTTTGGCTACCATCGAGATTTACAATCGCAATCGGCTGTTCTCTCGGTGTCTGTTGCGCGTATGGGAGTGGGTATAAGAAGGAGTAAAACACCACGCCACCAAAGACAGTCAGTACCACGACAGGATTGGTCATCACTGAGCGAAGCTCTGTTTTAATCAGTTGCCACAGTGTCATACAGCCTCCTGTTTGCTACTTGTTGAAGACGCGATATTCTTCAACGCTGTGTTGCGATGTTTTGCCATCAACGCAGCTGTCATTAAGAGCGGGATAATGTACCCAATCATTGGCCAGAGTGAGCCAATAGATTGCGCGGCACTTGCACCGTAGCTTGCTTGATCTACCTGAACTTCGATGTAATGCGTAATTGGCAGCAATCCTCTCCATGCATGGGCGAGAGCATTCATGTCTGAAACCGGGAAGGTAATCCCCATAAACGCGAAGCTCGGTGCGGTAAATGCGCCAGCAAAGCTCATCGCGCGTGCAGGATCCATCGATAGGAAGAAGAACAAGGAGCCCATGATGATGCACGCGATGGTCGTTACGAACTGCGCTAAGAGCATCACTACGTAACTGCCTTCCATCGGCCAATCCAGCAGCACATAAAACCAGATTAAGAACAGTGCGCCTTGTGCCATAAATAATGGGATATATTGGCCAAGGATTTTGCTTAATCGAGTGAAAGGGCGATCGCCTAAGAACGCGAAGCTGTTGTTGCCATTTCCATAAATACGAAAATGCGCTGCGAGGATCAAAATAGTGCTGACCACGACACAGATTTGCCAGATCGCTGGAACAATCGCTGTCACCAAGAACTGAGCGTAGTTGGTGTTACGGTTAAACAAGGCCGTAATCTGAGTCGAAATCGGCACTGCTTGACCAACGGCGGCCAATGTTGTGGTATTGCCTTTTGCTAGATTACCCATGGCTTCGAGCTGAGCATCAAAATAGCCTTGAGATTGCGCAACCGCAGAGTTAATCAGTTTCGCGACCAAAATGTATTGGCTGTTGAAGAAGACCGATAACTGCGGTTGGCGATGCAAAAGAATGTCTTGGTCAAACTGAGGCGGGATCACGGCGTAAGCGTAGATGTCACCCTCAATCATCGCGTTCTTCGCTTCTGTTGCACTGGTGTAGTGGTAATCGACAGAAAGAGTAGAAGAGGCATCAAGAGATTGAATCATCTTGCGTGACAATTGTGAGTGCTGCAAATCAACCACACCTATTGGGAGATCTCTGGCAATGCCTGCCGAGAAAACGCCCCACATAGTGACGGCTAATAAGATTGGCACCCACGTTAGGCAAGAGAATAGCCATTTATCGCGTCGCAGGATTTGTCGTTGTGAGATTTGAATCGTCATAGTTTTAAACCAACGCGATTACAGCTCAACCATAACGCTCATGCCCATTCGAAGCTCAGGCTCTGGTTGGGTAGGGCGAGCTTCGACTTCGAAGGTACGAAGATCAAAACCTTTCGATGCGTCTGTTGCACGCCAAGTTGCAAAATCACCCATTACCGCAACGTGAGTCACTTTAAACTCAAGATCTTTGTCCAGTGCAGGTAGGTAAGCTTTGAATGTGGTGCCTTTGGTGAAGTGCTTAAGTAAGTCTTCGCGTACGTTCAGTGTTGCCCAAGAATCTTGAGTATCAATCACCGTCACAACCGGGAAGCCTTGAGGTGCCAGTTCGCCACTTTGCAGTAGAACTTGAGAAACTTCACCATCAAACCAGCTGTAGATTTGTGTGTCTTTTGCGTAAGCTTCTACTTCGGCTACTGCGCCTGCTGCCATGCGTGCTTTTTCTGCTGCTGCGACTTTAGTTTCGCTACGCGCCCCTTCTTTTGCCATGTTGTACATTTGGAACGCTGCGCTTTCGGTGTATTTCGAAGCTTGCCATTGCGTCATGGCTTCATCGCGTTTTTGCTCTGCGACTACGCCATCTTTGTAGAGGTTATTTACGCGCTGGTAAGTTTTTTCCATCAAATTAGCAGCTGCTTTTGCTTTCAACCATTGGTCTTTTGCAGCTTGGATTTGTTGCTCACGCGCGCCTTTTTCTGCTTCTAACGCCAAGGCGCCAGCGGCTTTTTCACCCGCCTTCGCTTGTTCTAGCTTTGCTTCGATTTCTGGGCTGTGAAGAGTAAAGATCAACTGACCTTTTTCTACATCATCGCCTTTGCGCACCATAACTTCATCAATACGACCAGGGACTTTAGAAGAGATGCTGTATTGCTGCGCTTCAATCAAACCTTGTAAACGTGCTGGTTCCGGTTGATACGCTTGGTAGAACTGGTAACCAACCCAAGAAGCGACACCCAAAGCACACAGTGATAGTAGAGCGGGTTTTAGAGATTTTGCTGCCATGACTTATTTTGCCTCTTTGGATGTGGATGCTGGAACGTAAGCAGTGTGTTGGTATTGAGCGAAGCTGTTCATTTCGCTGCTTAGTGCTAATAGTTTGGTTAAAGAAATCAGATAACGGAAACGTGCTGCTGATTGCTGTGTCTCTACACTAGCGACATACAGTTGCGCGTCGACCACATCTAAAGATGAAGATAGGCCTTGAGTGAACGCTTTCTCGCGTAGGCGAAGGTTTTCATCGGCCAGTGCAATACTGGAATCCAGACCTTGCACTTCATCAATGGCTTGCTGGGCTTCTAGGTAGGTTTTTTGTACCAGAAGGGACAAGTCTTGTTTCGCTTGCGATTTGAGTGCGTCAACCTGCGTGACCATGCTTTGCGCGGCTTTGACTTTTTCGCTGCGGCCAGTGGACTCGATCAGTGGGATGTTCACGCCAACACCCACTAACCAATCTGGTTTCATTTGGCTGGCAAGGGAATCGTCTTCATACAGGCTGTAATCACCGTAGAGGTAAACTTCTGGGTAATATTTGCCTTTTTCAGCTTTGATTAAGCTCGATGCTTGCTTGTGTTTGGCATCCAACAAATCTAAGCCTGGGTAGGTCAGCAGGGTTTGATCAACAAACGCGCTCAACGGCGGTAGATTGTTGTTAATGAATAGGGTTTCTGAAGGTTCGACGGCATCGTTCTGCGCTAAGATTTTGCCTAGAGCCGCTTGTGCGATACTTAGGTCACTGGCCGCTTTACGCGTCTCGACCTTGGCTTTGTCTAGTGAAGCTTCAGCTTGAAGGCGCTCAACTCGGGCGATTTGGCCTTGTTCTTCCATCTTAATGGCAAAGTCACGGTGTTTGGTTAAGCCTTTTTCTACTGCTTGGCGCGTTGCCAATACTTCTTTGGCGAGCACGACAGAAAAGTAGTATTTAGAGAGATCCTCAAAGCGCGCTTGCTGCTCCATTGCGAGCTGGCTTTTGGCTTCATCCGTTTTACCTTCCGCTGCGGCTTGTGCTGCGTTGATTCGTCCACCAGTAAAAATTGGCCAGATAGCGCGAATAGAAGAAGAGAAGATGTCGCGCTCAGTAATGGTAGAAGTGACATTAAAAAGAGGAGGCAACGTAATGTGTGCTCCAGTACTGTCTAGCAATTGCTGACCAGAAACCGCCACATCGGTGTCTAAACGTGTGTAGTTCGCACCAATACTGACTTGCGGCATATTGAGGTTATCGGTCGCGCTTTGCTGGTATTCATAGCTTTCAACGTTGGCACGTTGTGCTTTAAGGGAATAGTTGTTTTCTAACAACAAATTCCATGCATCATCAAATGTGATAGGAGCCGAGTGACAAGCAAGAGAAATTGAGCTGCTGAGAAGGCCCAAAATCCAGAGTTTTCCGGTGTTTTTCATAGTGGCTACTGTGCTTTTAGAGTATTAGCTCTAATATAAAGTATTCATTGGAATGTGTTAAGTGCTTGAAGAAAAGAAATGTTGGAAAAATGTTGCGCCCAATTAAGAGTGGCATAGCTGGGCGCAGCGTTTATGACGTTGTTTCTGGTGATTCACTTCATGGAAGGGCAGTGAAATTCTGCTCTCCACTCAAGCTGGCGAGAACCTCGCATCGTATTCAGTAGGTCTTTACCGCTCATTTGTGGGAATGATAATAGCACCTTAAGGTCTGCGGGGCTCGCATCACTCTTTTCATAAGCTCTGACGTGCGTAAACGTTGAATACATATTCTCTGACAGCATGGCCTTATTCAGGCAAATTCCAAATGTATCGCGTTCCATGTTTTGGTGTTCCTTCTAACTATAAAAGCACCTCTGTTTATAGTTATCTCAGTGCAGATGGTGTCTAAGTGTTTGTCCTATGGTCAGTATTTGTATTTTTATCAATGTGTCTTCAAATTTTCTGACGCAAGTGTTGAGCGTTAAATAGACTTCCAATTAGCTGCTTTCTTTGTTCAAAGCTCTCGGTGGCTTCTTGACTAAAAAGTATACGACGGAAAGTCTAAAAACGCCTCAAAAACCGCTAAATTTGGTGTGATCGTGCTCAAGGTTTAGATGGCAATTTATGTATGATGTTGAATAAATTACAACATTATTTAGCGGGTGATAGGATGCGTTTTTTATATTTCACCGCAGTTATAAATAAGCTGAAGAGTCGAAGGCTTGATGTGGTGAGGAGCATGAACATGAGGCAAGAGAGAGGCTTGCCTCAACTGGAAACAAATCTATCTAGAGAGGTGACTTTGGCTTAGTCATCAGCTCCGCATTTCGCGCACTCTTCATAAGTGCGTTCTCCTTCGCTGATGATGACGTAATCTTTTACACACTTGTCGCACAATGCAAGCTTCGGGTAGGCGAGCTTTTGTTTTTTGGCGTTCTTATCGCCTTCTGTCACGTAGATCTTTCTCATCGGTCATCTTTTGGAATTTAAGAGTGGGCGAGATTTTACCGCGATTTTCGTTGGATGTTGAGTCTATGCCGCCACTTATTCAAAGCGTTTACGAATTAACCGTGTGCTGACCAGTTCAATTCGTCCGTTCACAGAATTGTCATTTATTAAAAGCGTCGTTATTAAGTCGGTGTTAATTTAGGGACATCACCACAGTGACGTGGATCAGCAGTAAAGAAAAGGGATGCCAATGAGTTGGAAAACGATCAGCTTTCGTAAGCGTATGCTCATCATTATGACGCTGTCGGGTTTGATCGAGCTGCTCATTCTCGTTGCTGCAGGTTTTACTTACCTTAAATTCGACCAAGAGCAGGAAATGGGTGAGAAAGCCTTGGGCATCGCACGTTTCTTGTCTACTTCGCACATTGTGTTAGAGATGATTGAGTCGAAAAACGCCGAGCCGTACCAAGCACGTTTTCGTGAAATGACCGAAGCGATTGGCGCGGCATTCATTGTGATTGGCGATAAAGATGGCGTGCGATTGATTCATCCTATCGACGAGCGCATTGGCAAGCCGATGAAAGGCGGTGACAACCAAAGAGCGCTGGTGGAAGGGGAATCGTATATCTCAACGGCCCAAGGCTCTTTGGGCTATTCCGTGCGTGGTAAAGCGGCGATCGTCGATCAGGATGGCAACATCGTCGGTGTAGTGTCGGTCGGCTACTTACTGGAGCGTTTGCAAGACCGCATTGAACCGTTTCTCGCATTCTTGATCTTAATGGCACTCGCGGTGGTGGCGGCTAATGCCATTGTCTCCAACTACGCTTCTCGTAAATTCCAACGTTCTATCTTGGGATTCGAACCAGAAGAGATTGGCCGCTTATATGGTGAGCTCGACGTGACCATGAGCACAATTAAAGAGGGCGTGCTGAGTATTGATGCTCAAGGTGTGCTGCGCTCTATCAACCGCAGTGCTTGTCAGATTCTAGGCATGGATAGAGGCGCCGCGCTTAATAAGCCATTAACGGATACCCTTCGTGACAGTGATTTGTATACGGTGTTGGAAACCGGGCAAGAAGATCACGACATCGAAATATTCCTTAATCATAAGCGCCTTATTGCGAACCGTTCGCCGATCTTTGTGGATGGCAAAATCGTTGGCGCAGTATCGAGTTTTCGTCTGCGTGATGAAATCAATGAGCTGACCGAGCAGCTTTCACAAACCAAAGAGTATGCCGATTTACTTCGCTCTCAGACTCATGAACACAGAAATAAGCTCAATACTATTAGCGGTTTGGTTCAAATGGGTGAGCTAGAGGCGGTGCAGCAGTTGATTGGGCAAGAAACCGCGCATTACCAAGCGATGATCGAGTTCTTGCGAGACACCATTAAAGACCCGCTTATTGCTGGCATGCTTTTGGGCAAAACAGAGCGTGCACGGGAGCTAGGTTTACAGTTGATGGTAGAAGAAGGCAGCCGCCTAGAACCGCTACCTGAATGGCTAAACGCTGAAGATTTGGTAACCATTCTTGGCAACCTTGTCGATAACGCATTTGACGCGACTTTGTCTGCTATTCGCGAGGAATCTACCTTTGCATTCGAGCGACGCGGCATTGATGTGTCCATCAGTGATTATGGCAACGAAGTGATTTTAGAGGTGGTCGACCAAGGGTGTGGGCTACCAGAAAGTATTGAGCCTCAAGAGCTCATGAAAAAGGGCATCTCAACCAAGTCTCGCCAAGGCCGAGGCGTCGGATTACATCTTGTGAGCCAACTGGCGACGCGTTATCACGGTTATGTTGAGATGCTACCAAATACAGAACATGGAACGAGAATTACCGTGTATTTGCCTAAGGAAGAACAAGTATGAATACGGCAACGCGAGTCATGATCATTGAGGATGACATTGCCATTGCAGAGCTTCACCATAAGTACCTAAGCCAGCTTTCTGGTTTAGAAGTGGTGGGCATTGCTACAACGCGCATGGAAGCGGAAATGCAGCTTGAAGTGCTTAAGCCAGATTTGCTGTTAATGGACGTGTATTTAACTGATGGAACGGGATTAGAAATCCTTAATACGCTACGCACGAATAATCAAACCTGTGATGTGATTTTGATTACTGCCGCCCGAGATGTGGATACGCTACAACAAGCGATGCGGGGCGGTGTGGTCGATTATTTGCTCAAACCGGTGATGTTCCCTCGGTTAGAAGCAGCATTGCAGAAATACATTTCTCAGCGCCAACAATTGGATGTGGCAGAAAGCTTGGATCAGAACCTGGTGGATAAGATGCTGCAATCGAGTGTTTCAGCAGAAAATACTCCGCAGCGATTACCCAAAGGCATTGATGGTGTGACACTGGATAAGATACGCGCTTTATTTGGTGGGGAAGTGATGTTTACTGCTGATGAAGCGGGTGAAAAGATTGGTGCTAGCCGCACGACGGCGAGACGCTATCTGGAATACCTGATTAGCTCAGGTGAACTGGAAGCCGACTTAAACTATGGAACAGTAGGGCGACCAGAGCGCTGCTATAAAAAAGTGACGCGGTAATATGCATTGTTTATGAAAACAGCGAATATTAATTGTGTAAATGGGTGATTAGGCGGTGGCGATTATTCAGCCACCGTTTTGTTTTCTAGCACATACTGCTCATTCTTTATCTTCAAACCGATAGAAAACTCGGTTCAGCCTTCTCAAGTCTCACTCTCAGCAATAAAGCGATTGAACGGTAAACTCCACGTAACGCACACTACTTATGTAATGGATTGCAATTTTGAGCAATTATTCTCCAATTTAGAGTTTTTGCTTAAATTTTATAACTTTCAGTCTAATGATGATTACTTTTTAATATTCAGTGTTTTACTGTCATTTGTGTAAATTATTTAAACGTTTGCACCAGCAAGTGTTGATGTAAATCAAATAGTCGTAGACAATACGCCCCCGTGTCGGAAATCTCCTCCAGAGAGTGCAAGGTTGTACTCTAGAGACATAAGCGTCCTAAATGCGCTGTAATTGGTGAAATCCTGACTATGGTTAAGGTGCTCAGTTGTTGCAGAGATTTAGGTCTATAGGCTTTACCTATCAACGTAATAGGTAAGACCAATTTTCTATTTTGGGGTGCCATTGATAGGGTTGGCTCAATCCTTTAGCCGTATCCGGGCACACAATAAGTACCTCGTTTTTAAGGGAAAGATGATGGTAATACCAGAAAACAGCAGCATCGTTATTTTTGGTGCTTCAGGTGATCTTACATATCGTAAGTTGATTCCTGCTCTATACCACCTCTATGCGAACAAACAGCTTCCAGAGAATTTTGCCATTCTTGGCGTTAGTCGTACTGAATACAGCGACGATTCTTACAGAGAAAAGCTGAAGAAATCGCTTCAGGAAATGGAGAAAACCGAGCCAGAAACGCTTAATGCATTTATCAACCACCTGCATTACCAAGCAATCAATACTTCTGACACACAAGATTACAGCAAGTTGGCGACTCGTTTAGACCAACTAGCAGACGAATACCAATTTGAACAACGTAATACGCTTTTCTATCTTGCGACGCCACCAAGCCTATACAGCGTGATCCCTGCAAGCCTTGCAGCACACGGTCTGAACAATGAGGAAGATGGCTGGAAACGCCTGATCATCGAAAAACCATTCGGTTACGACCTTGAATCAGCACGCACGTTGGACAAAGAAATCCACGAGCACTTCCAAGAGCATCAGATCTACCGCATCGACCACTACCTAGGTAAAGAAACGGTTCAGAACCTGCTTGTCCTACGTTTTTCTAACGCGATGTTTGAGCCGCTATGGAACCGTAACTTCATTGATTACGTGGAAATCACAGGCGCAGAATTCTTAGGCGTGGAAGAGCGTGGTGGTTACTACGACGGCTCTGGTGCAGTACGCGATATGTTCCAAAACCACCTGCTACAAGTGCTAGCAATGGTGGGCATGGAGCCGCCTGCACAGATCAATGCTGACGCGATGCGTGATGAAGTTGTGAAAGTGCTTCAGTGTCTGAAACCACTGGATGAGAACGCACTGCGTAATGATCTTGTATTGGGTCAGTACACAGCATCGGATGTGCGTGGTCAGCATCTTCCGGGTTACCGTGAAGAAAACGGCGTAGCAGACGATTCTCGTACTGAGACTTACATCGGCCTGAAAGCTTACATCAACAACTGGCGTTGGAATGGCGTGCCTTTCTACGTACGTACAGGTAAGCGTCTACCGACTCGCGTGACAGAAGTGGTTATCCACTTTAAACAAACACCACACCCAGTGTTTGGTCAAAACGCACCAGAGAACAAGCTGATTATTCGTATTCAGCCAGACGAAGGCATCCAAATGAGCTTTGGTCTGAAAGAGCCGGGCGCAGGCTTTAAAGCGAAGGAAGTGAAAATGAACTTCCACTACGCTGATCTGCAAGAAACCCAAATGCTAACTGCTTATGAGCGTCTACTTCTTGATGCCCTAAACGGTGATGCAACGCTATTTGCTCGGAGCGATGCGGTTGAAGCGTGTTGGAAATACGTGCAACCGATTCTAGATTTCAAGCAAGACCCACAAGCGCTATTCGGATACGCATGTGGTACATGGGGTCCAAAAGAAGCGGACGACTTGCTACAGCGAGCTAACCGCGCATGGCGTTTCCCTTGTAAAAACCTAACAGATACGGACTACTGCGAACTATGATCAACCACAAGATCTACCAAACAGCAGAGCAGGTAGTAGAAAGCCTTGCTAACGACATGAAAGCGTTTAGCGAAATGGGCCGACCTGTTCATATATCTCTCTCTGGCGGCAGCACACCAAAAATGCTGTTTAAGCTTTTAGCAACAGAAGTTTACGCGACGTCAATTCAGTGGCAAAACCTACACTTCTGGTGGGGTGATGAGCGCTGTGTTGCGCCTGATGATGCAGAAAGTAACTATGGCGAAGCGAATGCTCTACTATTTACACAGGTGAATATTCCTGCTGAGAACATCCACCGCATCCGTGGTGAAGAAGAGCCAGAAGCAGAAGCACAGCGTTTTGCAAAAGAGATGGCAGAAGTGATTCCAACTGAAAATGGCACTCCTGTGTTTGATTGGATCTTGCTTGGTGTTGGCGCAGATGGTCATACCGCATCACTGTTCCCAGGTCAGACAAACTACGATGATGAGAACCTATCAGTGTTGGCTTCTCATCCTGAGTCTGGTCAAATTCGTGTATCGAAAACGGCACGCGTACTAGAAGCAGCGAGGCGCATCAGTTACTTGGTACTTGGCGCTGGTAAAGCAGACATTATCGAAGAGATTAACAGCTCACCAGCACGCGTACTTCCATATCCGGCAGCGAAGATCCAAGCGAAAGCGGGTCTGACGGAATGGTATTTAGATTTAGACGCAGCGGCAAAAATCGTTTAATACGGCCGTTGGTCGAATAAAAGACAATTGGAGAGAAACAATGAAAGGTGATATCGGTGTAATCGGCCTTGCTGTAATGGGTCAAAACCTTATCCTTAACATGAACGACCACGGCTTTAAAGTAGTGGCTCACAACCGTACTGCTGCAAAAGTAGACGAGTTCCTGGAAGGTCCAGCGAAAGGCACAAACATCATCGGTGCATACTCTCTAGAAGAACTAGTAGAGAAGCTAGAAACGCCACGTAAAGTGATGCTTATGGTTCGTGCAGGTGACGTTGTTGACACGTTCATCGACAACCTAATCCCGCTTC
The DNA here is from genome assembly GCF_002163755.1 of Vibrio campbellii CAIM 519 = NBRC 15631 = ATCC 25920. NCBI lineage: Bacteria > Pseudomonadati > Pseudomonadota > Gammaproteobacteria > Vibrionales > Vibrionaceae > Vibrio > Vibrio campbellii. The sequence continues at coordinate 1,811,629 of NZ_CP015863.1, read as the reverse complement.
TAGACGAAGGCGACATCATCATTGACGGTGGTAACACTAACTACCCAGACACAAACCGTCGCGTAGCACACTGCCGTGAGAAAGGCATTCACTTCATCGGTACTGGTGTATCTGGTGGTGAAGAAGGTGCACGTTTTGGTCCTTCAATCATGCCTGGCGGCGCGGCTGAAGCTTGGGAAGCGGTTAAGCCAATCTTCCAAGGTATCTCTGCAAAAACTGACGCTGGCGAGCCATGTTGTGACTGGGTTGGTAACGACGGTGCTGGTCACTTCGTTAAGATGGTGCACAACGGCATCGAATACGGTGACATGCAGCTTATCACTGAAGCTTACCAATTCATGAAAGACGGTCTTGGTATGTCTGCTGACGAGATGCAAGCAGTATTCGCTGATTGGAACAAGACTGAGCTAGACAGCTACCTTGTTGAAATCACGGCTGACATCCTTGGCTACAAAGATGAAGACGGCGAGCCTCTAGTTGAGAAGATCCTAGACACAGCAGGCCAAAAAGGTACTGGTAAGTGGACAGGTATCAACGCACTAGACCTAGGTATTCCTCTAACGCTTATCTCTGAGTCTGTGTTCTCTCGTTGCCTATCTGCACTGAAAGATCAACGTGTTGAAGCGGAATCTCTATTCGGCAAGACAATCACTCCAGTTGAAGGCGACAAGCAAGAGTGGGTTGATGCACTGCGTCAAGCGCTACTAGCTTCTAAGATCATCTCTTACGCTCAAGGCTTCATGCTAATGCGCGAAGCATCGAACGAAAACGGTTGGGACCTAAACTACGGTAACGTAGCACTAATGTGGCGTGGTGGTTGTATCATCCGTTCTGCGTTCCTAGGCAACATCCGTGATGCGTACGAAGCAAACCCAGATATCGCATTCCTAGGTTCTGATGAGTACTTCAAAAACATCCTGCAAGGCAGCCTAGCAGCATGGCGTAAAGTAGCAGCGAAATCTCTAGAGTCTGGTATCCCAATGCCATGTACGATTTCTGCGCTATCTTTCCTAGACGGTTACACAACAGCTCGTCTACCAGCAAACCTGCTTCAAGCTCAACGTGACTACTTCGGTGCTCACACTTACGAGCGTACGGATCGTCCACGTGGTGAATTTTTCCACACAAACTGGACTGGTACAGGCGGCGACACAGCGTCTACAACTTACGACGTTTAATCCGCAGTCAGTAAACGGATAAAAGCAAAAGGATGCCCAAGTGGCATCCTTTTTTCATTCTTACTCTATAGAAACTCAAAGAGCGCTTAAGCGCTCTTTTCTTTTTTGTGACATAGGGTTAGCTCAAAGTAAGAGCTTTACCAATACCGATATCAAATCTAAGATTGCGTAAAAAGGTGATAAAGAGTGCTAAGTAAGCCTTTGAACTCCCACTATAATTAGGTTGCATTTGGAGGATGTTTGATGGTCGAACATCCTCTATTTTTTGAAACCTACAACAAGGAACCGGCATAAGTCGTTTTTGCTGGTGTTGTTTACATTTACCAAGAAGGTGATTTAACACTATTAATTGAGGCTCTTAAGATGACTCTTAACAAGTACTTTGTTTTCATTCCGACTGATATGGACCAGGAAACGCATAAGGAACAGAAAGTGAATTCAGAAACGGAAACTCAACGTCAGGCATTAGTAAAACAGGCGCAGCAAGAAGGCGGACTGTAAGGCTAGGTTTCAAAATAAGAAGAGCGCCTCAAGAGGTGCTCTTTTTTTATCTATCACATTTCATTATTTTAGCATTCCAAGGCTCTTGAGTTTGCGATAAATGGTATTGCGGCTCAGACCCAGCATGCGTGAGGTTTTACTGATGTTGCCTTGGTTTGCTTGGTAGGTTTTCACCAGCTTATCTTCCACAGTTGTACGCATGTCTCTGGTTTTTGACGTATCCACTTGTTCGATAACGCTTGCTTGGCTCAGCTTTTTGGCAAGATGGTTAGGTACGTGGCTAAGCTCGAGTTGCGCTTCTCCTTGCGCCATCAAGGCTGATACTTTTATTAAGCTGTCGAGCTCCCGCAGATTCCCCGGCCAACCATAGCCCAACATTAATGACAGTAGGTGAGGGCAAATGCTTTGTTCAGACTCGGCGTGACGACGATGAATGTTCTCAATCAGCGCTTGTTTGTCGCTACGCTCTTGGAAACGAGGCAATTCGACGATGAGTCCGTTTAGGCGGTAATAAAGATCCTGACGAAATTCACCTTGTTCGACTAATCGCTCTAAGTCTTTGTGTGTTGCAGCGATGATTTGTGTATCCACTTGAATGGTCTGGTTTGAGCCGACAGGCAACACGGTTTTGTCTTGGAGCACATGCAGCAGTCGGCTTTGCGCTTCTAATGGTAAGTCTGCGATTTCATCTAAGAACAAGATGCCTTTGTGTGCTTGACGGATCTTACCTTGGTAGCCTTTGTTGTTTGCTCCGGTGAAGGCACCTGCGACATAACCAAACAGTTCCGATTCGACCAAGTCTTTTGGCAGCGCGCCGCAGTTCACGGACACCAAGGGTCCGTTTTTTCTCTGACTGTTTTTGTGCAGAGCTTTAACGAACTCATTTTTACCTACGCCTGTTTCGCCAAGGATCAATAAGCTAATGTCTTTGTCGATTACGCGATTGGCTTGCTGCCAGCAGTGCTCGACGGTGGTATCGCCGTAATGCAGGTCATTCGAGGCAGAAATGGCACGAGATGATGCTTTTCGCTCCGATAGTGGCTGGGTTTTAAAGACTAAAGATTGATTATTAGAAGAACTGTCGAGTATTGAGGCGAGTTGCTGTCCAACAACGTTAGTTTGATCCAGCAGTTGTGAGGCAACTTGGTTATGAGCCAGAATCTGACCCTCTTCATTGGCGATGATGATGCCTTGCCAACCGCTATTCAGTAGACCTTGCTCACAGGCTAAATCCACTCGAATGTGGCCTTGAGGGATTTGGTTGAGCAGTTGGTTCTCCACTTGCTGAACCATGTTTTGCACTAAGACTTGCGTGGAAAAATCATGCTTCTTTTGTTCACTGGTGATGTCGAGAACCCCAATCAAGTTACCCAAATGATCAAAGATAGGGCTTGCCGAGCAACTGATGAAACGGTGATGTTGTATGAAGTGTTGGTCACCAATCACAGAGACGGGCTTTGCTTCCACTAATGCAGTACCAATGGCATTCGTACCTTTGAGCTTTTCTTGCCAGCATGCGCCAGAGCTGAGTGCAATCTCAGTCAACTTTTCGCGGAATTTGGGTTGTCCCCAACTTCCAATGATTACGCCTTCTGCATCGGTCAGTATTAATCGACTGTCGCTGTGCGTAAACAACTGGTTAAACAGAGGCAGAGCGAATTGTTTTACCTTATCGATCAAGAAATTGAGCTGGTGGCGTCTGTCTTCAAGAAACGCGGAAGTTACACGAATATCGTCTGGCCGACGTCGTTGTTTTAAACCGGCTTGCTCACTTCTATCCCATGAAGTGGAAAGCCAATTGCTGTTGGTAGTGTGTTGAAGTTCCATGACTGTACCATTTTGTCACAGTGAGGGTGTGCCATTTTGGAACACTTGAACATTGGTGTTCACACCATACATCCGCCCAAACGCCACTCACTTGGTTTGTTATCGCTTGGTAATCATAGTTTTACATTTAATTAACAACAAGACGCGCGTTGTTGGCATGTGATTTGAGTAATGAAGTGAACAACACAATTGAGTTGAACACTCGGTTGTTTAAAACAAAAAACTGAACGAGAACAAAAGGAAGAGTTATGATTTATGCACAGCCAGGTAGTGAAAATGCCATCATTAATTTTAAATCGCATTACGACAACTACATCGGTGGCGAATGGGTAAAACCAACGGGTGGTGAATACTTTGACAATACATCGCCAATCAATGGCCAAGCGTATTGTAAGGTGGCTCGTTCTGGAGAAGCAGACATCAATCTTGCAATTGATGCTGCACATGGCGTAAGAGCGCAATGGGCGAAAACTAGTGTGACTGAACGCTCGAACATTCTACTCAAGATTGCAGATCGCATTGAACAACATCTTGAAGAGCTGGCTGTGGCAGAAACATGGGAAAACGGCAAACCCGTTCGTGAAACGCTAGCCGCAGACTTGCCTTTGGTCGTCGACCACTTCCGCTATTTCGCAGGTTGTATCCGTGCTCAAGAAGGCAGTGCGGCAGAGTTAGATGTGCATACCGCAAGTTATCACTTCCCTGAGCCGATTGGGGTAGTTGGGCAGATCATCCCTTGGAACTTCCCAATGTTGATGGCGGCTTGGAAGTTGGCTCCAGCATTGGCTGCGGGCTGTTGTGTCGTGCTAAAACCTGCCGAGCAAACGCCTACTTCGATTCTCGTTCTGATGGAAAAAATTGGTGATCTTCTGCCTGCTGGCGTGGTGAACGTAGTCAATGGCTTTGGCTCAGAAGCAGGGCAAGCACTGGCGACCAGTAACCGAATCGCTAAGTTAGCGTTTACGGGGTCAACTGAAGTGGGCAACCACATCCTAAAATGCGCAGCAGAGAGCCTTATCCCATCGACGGTTGAGCTTGGTGGTAAGTCTCCAAATATCTACTTCCCAGATGTATTTGATCATGAAGACGAATACTTAGATAAGTGTATTGAAGGTACTTTACTTGCGTTCTTCAACCAAGGAGAAGTGTGCACCTGTCCATCACGTGTGTTAGTGCATGAGTCTGTTTACGACAAGTTTATCGCTAAAGTTGCGGAGCGCGCGCAAACAATCAAGCAGGGTAACCCACTCGATACCGATACTCAGGTTGGCGCTCAAGCCTCGCAAGAGCAGTTCGATAAGATCCTGAGTTACCTAGAAATCGGTCGTCAAGAAGGCGCGAAAGTCGTGTTTGGTGGCGATGTAGCGAAACAAGAAAACGACTTGGAGCAGGGCTACTACATTCAACCGACTTTGTTACAAGGTCACAACAAGATGCGCGTATTCCAAGAAGAGATCTTTGGCCCGGTCATCGCAGTGACCACCTTTAAAGATGAAGCAGAAGCACTAGCGATTGCCAATGACACCGAATATGGCTTGGGTGCAGGTGTGTGGACGCGAGACCAAAACCTTGCTTATCGCATGGGGCGAAACATCGAAGCAGGGCGCATTTGGATTAACTGCTATCACGCTTACCCAGCACACGCTGCGTTTGGTGGTTACAAGAAATCAGGTATCGGCCGTGAAACCCATAAGATGATGCTCGATCACTACCAGAATACGAAAAACCTACTCATTAGCTACGACGTCAATCCGCTAGGCTTCTTCTAAATAAATCGCCTTTTAAGGCAACAAGAAAAGCAGTGATGAACAAAGCCTCGAACTCTTCGAGGCTTTACTTTTTGTGGTGGGGTAAAGGAGCATTCATATTTCTTACTGATCAATGCCTTCTAGCCTCGGACTCTTCTTCTCAGGATGTGATCTCGGACGTTATCAACTTGTTAACGGTTGCTATACTTATTTGGCCATAAACAAAGGAAAAATAAGGACGTTCAATGTTAAAGCTCAAGCAAATTGCTGTCGCGGCTTCTCTGGCTGCACTAAGTACAAGTTTTTCAGTTTCTGCTAAAGATACGTTCGTGACCATTGGTACGGGCGGTGTAACTGGTGTGTATTACCCAACGGGTGGTGCAATTTGTCGTTTGGTAAATAAGTCTCGTGCTGACCATAACATTCGTTGTTCGGTAGAAAGTACTGGTGGTTCTATCTACAACATCAATACTATTCGCGCAGGTGAGCTAGACCTTGGTATCGCTCAGTCAGACTGGCAGTACCATGCTTACAACGGTACGAGTAAGTTCGAAGATAAAGGACCATTCAAAGAGCTTCGTGCTGTGTTCTCCGTTCACCCAGAACCGTTCACCGTTGTGGCTCGTAAAGATGCAAACATTAAATCGTTTGATGATTTGAAAGGTAAACGCGTTAACATCGGTAACCCTGGCTCTGGCCAACGCGGTACGATGGAAGTACTAATGAAAGAGTACGGCTGGACGAATGATGACTTCAAATTGGTGTCTGAGCTGAAAGCATCCGAACAGTCTAAAGCGTTATGTGATAACAAGATAGATGCGATGATCTACACAGTGGGTCACCCAAGTGGTGCGATTAAAGAAGCAACCACATCGTGTGACAGCAACATCGTGACTGTTGCAGGTAAGCAAGTAGATAAACTTGTTGCAGACAATAGCTTCTACCGCATTGCAAATGTACCGGGTGGTATGTACCGCGGTTCTGAAAACGATGTACAAACCTTTGGTGTGGGTGCAACGTTTGTTTCTTCAACGGCAGTGCCTGATGAAGTGGTTTACAACGTCGTGAAAGCGGTATTCGAAAACTTTGACGACTTCCGCCGTCTACACCCAGCATTTGCAAACTTGAAGAAAGAAGAAATGGTGAAAGATGGTCTATCTGCGCCGCTTCACCCAGGTGCTGAGAAGTACTACAAAGAAGTGGGCTTGATTAAGTAACCAACCCGTCGCTACGTCAATAAAAATCGCCATCGTATATCACGATGGCGTTTTTTTTGCCATTCGTCAGTGCTATTGCACTTTAAACCGCGAAACTACATCCCCCAGACCAGTAGAGGTTGCTTTTAGTTCGTCGCTGACTGATGTTGTTTGCGAGGCGTTATCGTTGAGCTTACGAATGATCTCTTGAATCGCGCTCATGTTACGGCTGACTTCTTGAGTCACTTGACGCTGCTCTTGAGCAGATGTCGCCATCAAAGTGTTCAAGTCGTTAATCTCTACCACAGAATCTGTCACTACGTTTAAAGAGTTCATTACTTGATTCGTTCGATCTGCGGTTTGTTGACAACTTGAACGCGTTGAGTCCATTTCGTTGACCACATTATCAGTCGTCGCCTTCAATTTCGCTAACATCTCATTGATTTGAGAGGTGCTTTGCTGTGTACGAGCGGCGAGGGCACGCACTTCATCCGCTACGACTGCAAAACCTCGTCCTTGTTCACCTGCACGTGCTGCTTCAATCGCCGCATTCAATGCCAATAGGTTGGTTTGCTCAGCAATATCTCCAATGACTTGTAGCACTGAGCTAATTTGTTTGGTGTCTTCGTTCATTGTGCTGATCGTATTGGACATGGAAGCAACCTGCGTGACCATGTCACTAACACTCTGAACAGCGTTACCCACGGTGCGCTTTGATTCTTCCGCATAACGGTTGGTGCGATCGGTCAGCTTGGCAGCATCATCGGCACCGCTTGCAATAGATTCTGCTGTCGCACTCATTTCTTCAATTGCCGTGATCGCTTGTTCGGTTTCAATGGTATGCTGTTTTAGGGTACGACTGTTGTTATTTGATTGGTTTGCGAGTTCGCCAACGGCATGGTCGATGTGGCTTGAAGAATGAGATACCTCGACAAACATTTTTTGCAATTGAGCAATGAACTGGTCGATAGAATTGGAAATTGCACCGATTTCATCTTTGGTATCGATGTTCAAACGTTGAGTTAAATCGCCGTTACCATCAGATAGATCACCTACAAGATGCTTCAAACGCTCAAGTGGTTTGAAGGTGTAGTGCAGCAGAACCACGCTACCCAAGACAATCGCGATGCCTGCAATAGATAGCGCCAGAGTAATCATCCAGTTCAACGTATCAGTGTTTGCTTGGATACTGTCTTGGTCAATGTAACCAATTAATTGCCATTGATTTCCACCAAACGCTATGTTCCGCTCCACAGGGATGAGGTTTGAGCCTTGGTTATTGCTGTAAATGGTTTGACCATCTGCCCTTAGTTCTGCATAACTGCCTTCCGCTGCCAGTGAGTTAATTAGCACACCTAATGCGCTTAAATCGTAAGTAAAGAAGTCAACAGACTCATCAAAACGCTTAATCGAAAAGGTAATGTAAGGGATGTTATCTTCTAGTGAGATTGGGCTGATTGTTAGCTTCTCATTTTGAGTCTCTGCTGCTTCAATAAAGTACTGTGCGCCATCCTCACTCATGTTGCCGGTATCATCAAACGCATAGCCATTAACAATTTTTACGATCTTAGTGAAACCAGATGTCTCTTTAGTTTCGGCAATGTCCATCATGCTGAAGTTGAGATTGGTGGCTTGAGCGGCTTTGTTGTTGAGTTCGGCTTCGAGTTTGTTACGAGTAATGTCGATGAGGTGAGTGATGTTCTTTGTGTCTGATTGGTGAATATAAGAGCTAATGAAGTGGTTAACGCTAAAGTAAGAAATAAGGGTGGTTGTGGTGATGATCGCGACGATCAGCAACACCAGTTTATTCTTAAACGAAAGGTGAGCCATTGTACCTATGCATCCTTGTATGGTGACGTATCAAAAAGATGCCGCAATCCGGCGGCAAGCGAAATAACGTTTTTTGTTGAAATGCTCAATAATAAGATAGTTGTGATGCAAATGTAAAACACTTGATATGCTTACGTGATGAATTCTATCACTTAAAAGCCCAGTTTAAGCGTAAACATCAATAAAGAAGTAAATGGTAATCGCGATAGAGGAGAGGGCGACAAAGCCTTTTACGTGGCTGGGATTCAATTGGCGAGATACACGCGCTGCCAAGTAGCCGCCGACTAAAGTACCAACCATAACAACGCTGCCTTTGGTCCAATCGATTGAACCGTTAGCAACAAAAATCACGATGGCAATCAGGGAAACACAGGTCGAAACCAGCAGCTTAAGCCCGTTCATTAAGTTGATGTCTTGGTGTCCTGCAACCACTAAATAACTCAACACGATCACGCCTAGTCCCGCGTTAAAGAAACCACCGTAAGCAGAGACGCCAACCAAAAGCAGGCTCAAAGCAATTACGCCTAAAATGCCAGCGTGTTTGGTCTCTTTGGTCAGAGACTTAATCAACGCAGTCATGCGTGAGCCGGTTAAAAAGAGTAAGGTTGCGAATAACAGTAGCCATGGAATCGCTTCAAGAAAAACAGATTCTGGCGTATTCAGCAGAAGGTAAGCACCGACAGCGCCACCAATCAAACTGAAAGAGATTGTGAAAGCCAGTTCTTGCTTGTTCTTCATGATTTCTTCGCGAAAGCCGATTGCACCACTGATGTAACCTGCGCAAGAAGCATAAGTATTCGTCGCGTTCGCCATGATGGGAGGCACGCCAACCGCCATCAAGGCAGGGAAGGTTATGAAGCTACCACCACCGGCGACGGAGTTCATGATTCCACCCACGACGCCTGCAGCAAACAAGAGAGCAAATTCCAGCAGCATAAAAAGTCCTTTTTTTTCTTATAGTTTTTGTTTCTGAACGGTTAACACTACGCAACTCACCCAAAGAAATAAAGTAGCGATTAGTCCAAGAAAAAAGCCACCGCATAGGGTGGCTTGGTTTCAAAGGTCTATTTTGAGGGAGAGATAGAATGTGCTTATTGCTCAACTTTCACTGGTTGCGCTTTAAGCTTTTGAAAGAGTTTTACAAACAGTGGAATGCCAAGTACCAATACTGCAAGCACTGTGAATGTCAGTGTGATTGGGCGTTCCCACAGGAAGCTCAGTTCTCCGTCGGAAATCATCAATGCTCGGCGTAGGTTCTCTTCCATTAATCCACCAAGGATAAAGCCAAGTAACAGCGGTGCGAGAGGGAAGTTTGCCAGCCGTAGTGCGATGGCAGCCATTGCCACAAGTAACATCACAAACACGTCCATGGTGTTGAAAGAAACCAGATACACACCCGTAATGGAGAAGAACAGAATCATTGGCAACAACACGGTTCTTGGCACGGCCAGTAGCTTTGAGATGTATGGGATCAACGGCAGGTTAAGAATCACCAACACAATATTGCCGAAGTACATGGAGATAATCACCGACCAGAACACATCTGGGTGTTCCACAAACAGGCGAGGGCCCGGTTGAATACCGTATGCGATTAACGCACCTAGCATGATTGCGGTTGTACCAGAGCCTGGAATACCAAGGGTTAAAAGAGGAACGAAAGAACCACTTGATGCCGCGTTGTTCGCTGACTCCGGAGCCACCAAACCTCGGATGCAGCCTTTACCAAACTGTTCTTTTTTATCCTTTGGAGCTAGGTTACGTTCCATGCCGTAACTTAAGAAGGCGGCGATGGTTGCACCTGCGCCCGGAAGCACACCAGTAAAGAAGCCAAGGATTGAAGAGCGAATAGAAACCGGTGCTACTTCTTTGATTTCTTCCCTGGTGACTTTCATCGAGCCAATGTTGCTCAGCTTATCTTGTTCTTCATCACGCGTATCCTCAGAAGGCTTCAAAATGCCCATCAACGTTTCACCAAGCGCAAAGGTCGCCATCGCCAACAATAGGAAGCTGAAACCATCCATCAAATCAGTAAGGCCAAAGGTGAAGCGTTCAACACCGACGCCTTTATCAATACCGACGGTAGATAACATCAAGCCCAGAATGGTCATCATCCATGCTTTGATCACTTGTCCTTTGCCAGCGAACGCAGCTACTGCGGATAAGCCAAGAAGCATTAGCGCAAAGTAGTCAGAAGATTGGAAGCTTAACGAGACGTTAGCCAGTGCTGGCGCCGCTACAAGCAGCATGATTGCTGAAAGCGTACCACCAGTGAAAGAAGAGTAAGCCGCCAGTGCTAGTGCTTTACCTGCTTGGCCTTTCTGTGCCATTGGGTAGCCATCAAACGCAGTGACTACGGTTGAAGAACAACCCGGCGCGTTGATAAGAATAGAAGAGGTTGAACCACCAAATACCGCACCATAGTAAACACCTGCCATCAGAATCAGACCCGACGACGGATCCAAACCATAGGTTGTAGGGATCATCAGAGCGATGGCAGAAATAGGGCCAAGCCCCGGTAGCATGCCGATAAACGTACCAACAAAACAGCCAACAATCACCATCATGATGTTCATTGGCATCACGGCGGTGGATAAACCTTGCAGAATTCCATCTAACATAATTCAGTCCTTTCTTTTGACTACCAGATGGTGAAAATCAGACCAGGCTCAAGGTAGATATCCAGACCTTGAGTGAGCAACAAGTAAAACGCGATAACGAACGGGAATGAGGCTCCAAACAACACCGACTTACGTCGTTCGCCAAGAAGGTAAAAGCCCGCAATCAGGAAGAATCCTGTCGCTAATACAAAGCCGATGTAAGTCAAACCCAGACCATAAAGCGCCATCAAAACTAAAAAGGCGATAAGCAATTTCCAGTTGAATGACATTACAGCGCCGCTTTGTTTATCGGGCTGACCAGTGACCAATAGCATAAGCGCTAAACCAATCCCGACGTAGGTCAGAATGGTCGGTAAGGTGCGAGCCGTGAAGGGTTCGTATTCATCCCCCGGAAAGAGAGGGATTTGCGTAGTTTGGTAGCCATAGCATAGGCAAAACAACAAAAAGATCATCGCGCCGACACGATCGCGGCACAGTAAATTCTCTTTGGTAAAAATATTGGTTGAATGAGACATATCCAACTCCTAGAGCAAGAGGAAAAGACCGTATATGGGCGTTAATGAGGAAGGGTCAAGTCATTAACAATTAAGCGTCTCGCTGCTAGTCGAAGTGCTTAGAACCAATAAACAAAGGAGTTTTTACTTGTCGATCATCGACAATGCCCATATACGGTGAAATTAGAGTGCAAATACAACTGGGGTAGGTATATAGCTAACCCCATAAACTCGGATGGGAGTTATTACTTCTTAAGGAAACCTAATTCGCGCATTAGATCGCCCATTTGCTGCTCTTGCTCTTCTAGGAACGCGAAGAACTCTTTATCCGCTTTGTAGTTGTCAATCCAACCATTTCGGTCACGAACAACTTGCCATTCGTCCGTTTTGTACATTTTGGTCAGAGCTGCGTTCCATTCGTCGAGCTTGGCTTGGCTTGTGCCAGGAGCGGCAAAGAAACCACGCCAGTTCGCGAACACAGTCTCATTGCCATATTCTTTGAGGGTAGGGATGTTTGGCGCAGCGTCCAGACGTTTTGGTGCCGTAATCGCCAGTACTTTTACCTGACCAGATTTCGACATCTCTAGCACTTCGCCAAGACCGGTTGAAAGCAATTGTGTTTCGCCAGATAGAAGTGCTGCCATTGCTTTACCGCCGGCATCGTACGCGATGTAGCGAACTTTACGTGCGTCAAAACCTTCGCCTTTAAATGCAGCTGCTACGACAAGGTGATCCATCGAGCCACGAGCAGAACCGCCTGCGATTTTGACTTTACGTGGGTTAGATTCGAAATCTTTGACCACATCTTCCCATGTGTTGTACTTCGAATCCGCGGAGGTCACGATAGCGCCGTAATCAGCAATCGTTGCGGCTACAGGCGTGAGATCTCGGAAAGATTGCGGGAAGATACCCGTCAGTGAACGAACAACGATTGGGGTGGAGTTGACCATCAACGTGTCAGGTTGGCGTTCAGCGGTTTCGATGAGGTGCGCAATGGCTTTACCACCACCGCCACCAGAGAGGTTTTGGAAAGAGACATTTTCAACGATGTCGGATTTAACCAGCACATCACCTGTACCACGAGCCGTCATATCCCAACCGCCACCAGCACCACCTGGGATTAGGAAGTGGAGTTTTTCAACATCAGCAGCAAAAGCGTGGAAAGAAAATGAGGCTGCAATGATGGATGCGGCGAGCGTTGGTTTGAGTACCTTTAACATGTTTCACGTTCCTTATGTTGGTGACTCACTTGTTTTGAAGAGTCTTATTATTTGTTCTCCTAGCGAGGTCGGGTGACTCGCTAGTGATGAGTCAAAGGTTAATAAGGTGTTAACGTGATGTCTCTAATGCGTAGATAAAGAGAATATTGAGCATAAACGACGTTTTGTTCATAAAGTTCATAAAAAAGGGAACCAAGGCTGGATTTAATAAAAGACTAGATTGGTCACATCAATTGGGCGCCTTAAAACGCCATAATAATGGAGCTTTAATTAGGAGTGACAGCGATGAAAGGAACCTGTTTATGCGGCGCTATTGAAGTGGCTGCACCTCAGCACAATGAAGTGAGTTTTTGTCATTGTGATATGTGCCGAAAGTGGTCTAGTGGTCCTCTACATGCGGTGCATTGCGGATCTGGAGTAAGATTCAATGGTGCTGAACCGAAGCGTTATCAGTCTTCGGAGTGGGCTGTACGAGGTTTTTGTGGGGAATGCGGTACGAATATCTATTACCACTTATTGGCAACGGATGAATACATTCTTTCTGCGGGATTATTTAATGAGCCAGATTTTAAGTTAAGCTTAGAAATATTCACCGATGAGAAGCCCGCATACTATGACCTGCAGCCACATAGCAAGAAAATGACAGCTCAAGAAGTTTTTGCGCAGTACGCGCCTGAAAAGTAGGTAACAATGAAGTTTCTCTAGTTAAAGATTTTACTGACAGTAGCGGTATTTGCTGGTTTATTTTTGATTGTCTATCAGCAAGTACAAAGTGGCGTAAGTTGATCATAAAAAGCCGAGTACAGCTCGGCTTTTTCATTCTAATCTCTCTAAAGACACTTCTTATAAGCCAGAAACCAGAAGCCATAAACTAGCAATTGTCATAGAATTTGTTCACTTTCAGCTCATACATTGAAACAATCCCTTGTTTATCTTAAGCCGTGAAAGGGCGACTAATACTGATGAAGCACTCAGAATCCCTTATCTTTAGAAGAGACTTTTCCTTCCCTAGATAAACGATGAGCGAAGGTGTCTGATTTGAACCAGTATTGACAAGATTAAACCCGTCGATCTCCATCGCATTAGCGACATTGAAGTCATCTAAAGCTAATGATCCCATTCGAACGTAAATGTCGTGATCTGACAATTTAGCCAAAGGCGCATTAGCAACTCCCTGAATCTTAGCCTTGGTCATCACAACTTCGTTAGTTGCATGAAATGCGCCCACGAAAGCTTCCAATGTATTGATACGAGCCTCACGTTGCATGTGCATGATTTTAGGTGCAGCAAATAATCCGATGATTGCCAACACAACAATAGCGACGACTAACTCTGTCAGGGAGAATCCTTTTTGTTTCATAGAGATTTCTTAAAAATGGGGAGGTACACAAAAGAAGCGTCATGTTAATGGCTGAAGGAGGAAGGATAAATTTGAGATGGCCGATTCTATTAACAGGTAAAACCTATGAATGGCAACTTTAGAGACGTTAATTAACTTTTTTCGCTCGGAGTTACCGAGATATTACACTCGTTATTTAGCCTATCTCATTGTGGGGTTTATCTTGAATACGCTAAGAAATTCATGCCTGAAGAACCAATTGATCTGGTTGATATAGGAAAATACCTGACTTAGCACGCGATTCCTCAATATCACTAAGACGCGTAAGCCATAGAGCTTAGAGCGTTGAATCTCTACAACTTCAGAGAGTTGCGCATTCGTTGCCACTCTTTTTGTATCAGAATTTGGTGGCGCGTTGGTAAATCAATGTTGCTTGGGGTAGGTAACAGTTCTGCCGCTTCTTTTAACGAGAGGCCTACAAAGGGATGCTGATCGTGATAGCTGAGTAAGGTCAAAAAATCATCGTTCTTACTTGCCTGATCGATACGCATAGAAGGGCGTGTCGCACTATAGGCTCGGCTAACGGTTGTATGTGAATACTCTTAGCATTTAGCAGCAACTCGAATCACACTGCCAAAGTCCATAAGCCGAGCTTGGTTATTTTGTGTCACGATGACGTTATGTGGCTTACAGTAGGCAATGAACGAATTCACCAAATGGAGTTACATAAAGAAGGGTATAAAACATTCTCTAAGTCATATTTTGAGCGTCTGCCAATTGAACTAATAGGCATGTGATTTCATAATGATTGGAACGTGGAATGTATCGTTATGATTACCGACTCAAAGATAGGATAGCTCGGCAATCAATACCATTTGGAGGGTATAAGAGATGGAATTGCCATCAAGTTTGCCGCGTAAGTTTTCAATAAAATTTACTATTGGTTGTTTGTTTCTTATTACAACTACGATTACCTCCATTTTTGCAATCGGTCTACAGTACTACTTTGGAAAACAAATTTCACAAGATTATGTCCTTTCAAAACTTTCTGTTGCATCAAATCAAGTGAGTGATTATGTACAACGAGTTGAAAAAAGTGCCATGAGCAGTGTCCAGTTACTTCGGAGTGTTGCTGTATCGACAGATCATATTTTTGCAGAGCAAGAAATTAGAGATATTTTTATTCAAGTTCTAACTGATAATCCTATTTTTTATAGCATTTACTTTGGACGGGATAACGATGATTTTTATCAGATAATTAACTTAGCATCCTCTCCCGTCGTTCGAGAGAGAATCGGAGCTACTTCATCAGATCGATGGGTGGTAATAAAAATCTCTGGGAGACCGGGAGAAAGGCTCAGACAAAACTATTACTACAACTCAGAGTTTAAGCTCAACAAACTAACTAGTGAACGCAGTAACTATTATCCAACTCGTCGACCGTGGTTTGCTAAGGCGCCATCAGACTCAGTATTTAAGACAGAACCTTATCTTTTCCAACATTTAAAAATTACCGGCCAAACTTACTCTATACGGAGCGTTAGAGGTGTAATTGGGGTCGATATCGTCTTATCCTCCCTCGAAGATAAGATAGCACCGCAAGAGATTGGCTTACCACTAAGTAGCGGAGCAGAGTCATTTATCTTTAACGAGCGTGGTGTAGTGATAGCTTCAAATAAACTATCTCAGGATGCGATCGAAATCCCCCCACCTAAGTCCTTAATACTCTCAGAGAAACAAATATCGTTGATTGAGTCGACACACTCATTGATGGTTTCAAACCAGAAAGACTGGGGACCTTATGATTTCTCTGTGTCCGGTCAGCCAATGGGCTACGCTGTTGATGTTCTTAATCTCGTTGCACAACAGACGGGCATAAAGCTTGAATTCATTAATGGATTTGACTCTAAAATGCTTTCTGAGAAGTATCGTAAAGGCAACTTGGATATTCTTCACTCAGTTATTGGTGAGCCGCAGGGTTTTGGGGAAAAGAGCTTGCCTATTTTTAAGAGCTCCGTTGCTATTGCTGGAAGAGATGAGCGTCTGAATTCAAAAACTTTAAAAGAAGTTGATGAGAAGCATGTCGGAGTCGTCGCTGGTTTTGGAATGAAGCAGTGGCTCAAAGACAACTACCCAAAACTCAATATCTTGGAGTATTCTAGTTTCGATAATGCAAGAGCAGCATTTGATAGTGGTGAGGTGCATTATCTTGCTGATTCCGAGGTAGCGTTATCAGGAATGGTTAGTTTAGGTCAAGACACGCCGTTCAATGTTTTTGTGTTGAACGACCATGCGCCAGTACCGTTTCATGTATTCATGAAATCAAGTGATAGTGAATTGCTTGGCATTATCAATCAGGCAATCAGCACAATTACTCCAGAGCAAAGAGAGGCTCTATACAGAAAATGGCTTGATACTAAATGGCAACAGCACGGGGTTTTACCATACAGTAAGGTGTATGAGCTTGCTAAGGTCCAAGATAAACAGAATGATATGGTCAAGATAGATATAGGTGATCAAACAAAGTATCTATATATCGCACAACTAGAACCTGGCTCCAAATCGAGCGACTACTTCGCTGTAATTATTCCTGAAGACATTATTTCAGGTGTGGTTATCGAACGCATACTTACATCCATAATAGCGACAGCTTTTGCCATGCTTATGCTGTGCCCGCTCGCTTGGAATTTTGGAAGCCCAATTGTCAAAAGGATTAAAGAGCTGAAAAGGGAAACAGCGAAAATCAAAGCCCGTAAATTTGACGATCTTAAAATTGTTTCAACCCGCATATCAGAATTGTCAGAATTGTCACAATCTATATCCGATATGGGTCAGGCAATAGGGCAGCATGAGAAGCAACAAGAAGATTTTGTGGAGGCGATTGTGCGCCTTATTGCTCAGGCGATTGATGATAAGTCCCCCTACACAGCAGGTCATTGCAATCGTGTCCCGGAAATTGCAATGATGCTCGCTGAAGCTGCGGATAAAAGTCAAAAGATACCCTTTAAAAATTTCTCGTTTAATACGGAAGATGAAAAACGTGAGTTCAGAATCGCCGCTTGGTTACACGACTGCGGCAAGATTACGACCCCAGAGCACGTTGTAGATAAAGGGACAAAGCTTGAAGCAAACTACAATCGAATCCATGAAATAAGGACACGATTTGAAGTCCTTTGGAGAGATTTGGAGATTGAATATTACAAGACGATCCTTGAAGGTAAAGAAACGGCAGAAAAGGCGCTCAGTTTATTGAATGACAGAAAGCTCAAACTCACTCAGGATTTTGAATTTGTGGCTAATTCAAATATCGGTGCCGAGTTCATGAGTAGTGAGCACATAGATCGTATAAGAGAAATAGCAGATCAAACATGGGTACGGAATTTTGATGCTAGCCTTGGTCTTTCTCCTTTCGAACAGTCGAAAAGGTCAGACGATAATTTAGATTTACCTGCTCTAGAATATTTGCTGGCAGACAAACCGGAACATATTACCCATCGCACTCGTCCCGTAGAATTCGAACCTAAACTAGGTATTAAGATGGCAGTGCCAGAATATGAGGGGAATCATGGGGAGATTTATAATTTATCAATATCTAAGGGGACATTGACGACAGAAGAACGGTATAAGATCAATGAACATATGATAAGTGGCATTAAAATGCTCGAAGCTTTACCGTTCCCACCAGAGCTGAGTCGAGTCCCTCGTTACGCGTCAACTCATCATGAAACATTGAAAGGTACCGGTTATCCAAGAAAATTAAAAGCGCAGGACCTATTAATACCAGACAGAATACTTGCCATAGCCGATATATTTGAAGCGTTGACAGCTGCCGATAGACCATACAAAAAAGCCAAGCCTGTTAGTGTCGCGCTAGATATCATGTATAAGATGGCGTTGGACGAACATATCGATTTTGATCTTTTTATACTCTTCCTAGAAAGTGAGGTTTATTTGGAATACGCCCATATTTTTTTGCCAGAGAGCCAGCTTGACCCTGTTAATATTCAAAAATATTTTAGGACGACTGAAATAGCTTGATATTCACACTTTAGATGGATTGAGGTGTGGGTAAACAATCTTGTGGATTCGAGTTCGTACTCGGAAAGGCCTAACTCACAATATGAATGGCTAGATAAACCTCATGCTAGCCACAAACTTGGGCCGCAATCAGGGGTGTTTTGCTCTTTACTTCCATTTACTATATGAATCTATTGGTTTTTTTATTGTCGACAATCTTGTTTTCATCTTATTAATTAACCTATTTATCCGTTCAAAAATCACTCACCAGCACTATACCTTAGTCTAAATTGTCGACAATTCACTTGATTGTCGACAATATGTTCGTCTATTTTATATTCAGGTTAACAAATTGTTGACACTTTGATTTCTAAATACGAGTGCCTTGAATATGAATACAGAATTGAAAACTCGTCATAAAGTGATTGTCTCTGAGAAGGAGCACACTAAATCTGAATCGCTGACCGAATCGTTAGTGGAAGCGATCGTAAGTGGTGAAATCGAACCGGGCAGTAAAATCTCAGAGCCTGAATTAGCCAAGAAATATCAAGTGAGTAGAGGTCCTTTACGTGAAGCCATGATGCGCCTTGAAGGACTTGGGTTGATTGAGCGTATTCCACATGTTGGTGCTCGAGTTATCACTTTCTCTCCAGAAAAACTCATAGAATTGTATTCCGTTCGCGAAGCATTAGAGGGCATGGCTGCCAGACTCGCGGCTCGCCATATCACTCAAGAAGAATTACTGAGTTTGGAAATGCTATTGTCGACACATTCCAAACACATCTATGAAGTTGAAGGGGCGTCTTACTTCCACCAGCATGGTGACTTCGACTTCCATTATCGAATCATTCAAGCGAGCCGAAACAGCAAGCTTATCTCTTTGCTTTGCGACGAGCTGTATCACTTGTTGCGCATGTATCGCTACCAATCGCCACGTGCGCAATCTCGTCCTATTGAAGCACTCAATGAACACAAATTCATTCTGCAAGCGATTCACAATCGTGATGAAGAGCTGGCAGAAATGCTGATGAGAAGGCACATCTCAGGCAGCCGAAAACTTATCGAATTACAGATTCTACATTCTGAAAGTAAAGATAGAGAACAAGACTAGAAGGAAATTGTCATGAGCTTATCTCCGGGGGCGAAGTTCAGACTCGCCATTGAGCAAAACAACCCGCTGCAGATCGTCGGCACCATTAACCCATACTGCGCCATGATGGCGAAAAACTTGGGTCACCAAGCTATCTACTTGTCGGGTGGCGGCATCGCTAACGCATCCTACGGTTTGCCAGATCTTGGTATTACGACA
This sequence comes from Vibrio campbellii CAIM 519 = NBRC 15631 = ATCC 25920, assembly GCF_002163755.1. Classification (NCBI taxonomy): domain Bacteria; kingdom Pseudomonadati; phylum Pseudomonadota; class Gammaproteobacteria; order Vibrionales; family Vibrionaceae; genus Vibrio; species Vibrio campbellii. The sequence goes on along the minus strand of NZ_CP015863.1, from coordinate 1,792,352 downwards.
CTGAACGATATTTTGGTGGATGTAGACCGCATCACCAACGCGAGTGATTTGCCGTTACTGGTTGATATCGATACTGGCTTTGGCGGTGCTTTTAATATTGCTCGCACCATTAAAGCGATGGAAAAAGCGGGAGCGGCGGCAGTACACATGGAAGACCAAGTGGCGCAAAAGCGTTGCGGCCATCGTCCAAACAAAGCGATTGTTAGCCAACAAGAAATGGTCGACCGAGTGAAAGCGGCGGTGGATGCACGTAATGACGAGAGCTTTGTCATTATGGCTCGTACCGATGCGTTAGCGGTTGAAGGCATGGACAGTGCGATTGAACGTGCGATTGCATGTGTGGAAGCGGGCGCAGATATGATTTTCCCGGAGGCGATGAACCAGCTAGACCAATATCAACAGTTCTCAACAGTGCTAGAGCAAGCTACAGGGAAGCACGTGCCAATTCTTGCCAACATTACTGAGTTTGGACAAACGCCACTTTACGGCTGTGAAGAGTTAGCCCAATCCAACGTGGACATGGTTTTGTACCCATTGAGCGCATTCCGTGCGATGAACAAAGCTGCCGAGATGGTTTACAAACACTTGCTAGAAGTTGGTAACCAAGAAGCGTTGCTTGATTCAATGCAGACACGAAAAGAGCTGTATGAGCACCTTAATTACCACGACTACGAGAATAAGTTAGACAAGCTGTTCTCCGAAGGTAAATAAGGTCAACTAAGAAACAAACGGAAGCCCAAGACAAATACTATTTAAGAATCTCATCCAATAACGTGAAAATTGTCTGATTCAAAAGCGCCCATTAAGAGAGCCAAATCAGACAGAAAAGGAGTTCAACAATGCCTCATTCTGTAGAAAAGAAAGCTGAGATAGGTGGCGCAGGTCTACGCGGCCAAAGCGCTGGAAGCACAGCTTTATGCACTGTCGGTAAAACGGGGACAGGTCTAACGTATCGTGGTTACGATATTACGGACTTGGCAAATCATGCTCAATTTGAAGAAGTGGCGCATTTACTGTTACGCGGTCACTTACCTAATCAACAAGAGCTAGACGCCTACAAGACACATCTATTGAGCTTGCGTGGTTTACCAGCGGAGCTTAAACAGGCGTTAGAACTGATCCCTGCCGATGCTCACCCAATGGATGTCATGCGCACGGGGTGTTCTATGCTGGGTAACTTAGAACAGGAAATTGACTTTGAGCAACAGCTCCATGCTACTGAGCGAATGCTGGCGCTTTTCCCTGCGATCATCTGTTACTGGTATCGCTTCAGCCACGATGGCGTACGAATCAAAACTCTCGATAGCAGTGAAGACTGCATTGGTGGCTACTTCCTGAAACTGCTTACCGATAAAGCACCAAGCGAAACGCACAAAAAGGTGATGCACTGTTCTTTGATTCTTTATGCAGAGCATGAATTCAATGCCTCAACATTTGCTGCGCGCGTGTGTGCTTCTACGCTTTCTGATCTTCATTCTTGTATTACGGCTGCTATCGGTACGTTACGTGGCCCACTTCATGGTGGGGCAAACGAAGCAGCGATGGAAATGATTCAAGATTGGCAGACGCCGGATGAGGCAGAAGCCAATATTCTTCAGATGCTAGAGAACAAAGACAAAATCATGGGCTTTGGTCATGCGATTTATCGTGAAAGTGACCCTCGTAATGCACTGATCAAGCGTTGGTCAGAAGCGTTATCGAAAGAGGTGGGTGACACGCATCTTTACGCAGTTTCTGAGCGCGTGGAATCCGTCATGAAGCGAGAGAAAGGTCTGTTCTGTAATGCCGACTTCTTCCATGCTTCGGCTTACCACTTCATGGATATTCCAACCAAATTGTTTACACCAATCTTTGTGATGAGCCGACTGACAGGTTGGGCGGCGCACGTGTATGAACAACGCGCGAACAATCGAATCATTCGCCCAAGTGCGGATTATACCGGACCGGATCATCAAGACTGGGTGCCAATCGAACAACGCTAGCGCGTGACGCCTCTTTGTGAGTTTCGTCTTGATGGCAATCACAAGGGGCGTCTCTTTCACCGCGAATCCATTTCAAAAACAGTATCGCGGTGCGTTCAGGCACAAGATGTACACTAAAGCGGAAGCAAGCCTATGAGCATCACCACAAATATAAATACTCAATATCGTAAGCCGCTCCCGGGAACCCAACTCGATTATTTTGATACCCGAGAAGCAGTTAACGATATTTCTCCTGGAGCCTATGAAAAGCTCCCATACACCTCACGCGTTTTAGCCGAGCAGTTAGTTCGTCGCTGCGATCCAAATACGCTCACTGATAGCTTAAAACAGTTGATAGAACGCAAGCGTGACCTTGATTTTCCTTGGTATCCGGCGCGCGTGGTTTGTCATGACATCCTTGGACAAACCGCTTTAGTCGACCTCGCTGGTCTGCGTGATGCGATTGCCGAACAAGGCGGTGACCCAGCGAAAGTAAATCCGGTGGTTGAAACACAATTGATTGTCGACCATTCACTGGCGGTCGAACACGCAGGCTTTGACCCAGACGCGTTTGAGAAAAACCGCGCGATAGAAGAGCGCAGAAACGAAGACCGATTCCACTTTATTGAATGGTGTAAAACGGCGTTTGAAAACGTCAGCGTTATTCCTGCGGGTAACGGAATCATGCACCAAATCAACTTGGAGAAAATGTCTCCGGTTGTGCAAGCCAAGCAGGGCATTGCTTACCCTGATACCTGTGTCGGCACGGACAGTCACACTCCTCACGTGGATTCACTTGGCGTTATTGCGATTGGTGTCGGTGGTTTAGAGGCGGAGACAGTGATGCTTGGTCGCCCGTCGATGATGCGTCTGCCAGACATTGTTGGTGTGAAGCTTACTGGTAAGCGTCAACCGGGTATTACCGCCACCGATATCGTACTAGCGATTACCGAGTTTCTGCGAAATGAACGCGTGGTTTCATCCTATCTCGAATTCTTTGGCGAAGGGGCGCGAGACCTAACCATTGGTGACCGCGCGACCATCTCAAACATGACGCCAGAATACGGCGCAACCGCTGGAATGTTCTACATTGATGAGCAGACCATTAATTACCTCAAACTGACAGGACGTGATGATCAACAGGTCGACTTGGTCGAGAGGTACGCCAAGCAAACCGGTCTATGGGCAGATGACTTAGATACTGCCGTTTACGAACGCGTACTTGAGTTTGATTTGTCTCAGGTCGGACGCAATCTGGCTGGTCCATCAAATCCTCATCGCCGTTTACCTACGTCAGAGCTTGCTGAGCGCGGCGTTTCTGGTGAATGGCAAGAGAAAGAAGGCGAACTTCCAGACGGCGCTGTGATCATCGCAGCGATTACCTCCTGTACCAACACCAGTAACCCAAGAAACGTTGTCGCAGCGGGTTTGGTCGCTAAGAAAGCGAATGAGCTTGGCTTGGTGCGCAAACCTTGGGTGAAGTCTTCATTTGCTCCGGGTTCTAAAGTTGCTCGACTCTACCTTGAAGAATCTGGATTACTCCCCGAATTGGAGAAGCTTGGTTTTGGTATCGTCGCTTATGCGTGTACAACCTGTAACGGTATGAGTGGCGCACTTGACCCGAAAATTCAACAAGAAATCATCGACCGAGATATGTATTCAACGGCGGTACTTTCTGGGAACCGCAACTTTGATGGTCGAATTCATCCTTACGCAAAACAAGCATTTTTAGCATCGCCACCTTTGGTCGTTGCTTACGCGTTAGCTGGTACGATTCGTTTTGATATCGAACGTGATTCTTTAGGTACAGACAAAGACGGTAAGCCGGTTTATCTCAACGACTTGTGGCCAACGGATGAAGAAATTGATGCTGTGGTGGGTGAGTACGTTAAGCCAGATCAGTTTAATCAAGTCTACATTCAAATGTTCAAACTGAATGATGAGGCTCGTAACCCGAATCCGCTCTATGATTGGCGTCCGATGAGTACGTATATCCGAAGACCTCCCTACTGGCAAAAAGAGGGGGAGGGAGCACTGGCTGGTGAGCGAACTCTGTCTTCAATGCGTCCTCTTGCCATTTTAGGCGACAACATTACAACCGACCATTTGTCGCCATCGAACGCAATTTTGGCAAGCAGCGCCGCAGGCGAATACCTCGCGAAGATGGGCGTGCCAGAAGAAGACTTTAACTCATACGCCACACACCGAGGCGATCACTTAACCGCGCAGCGCGCTACTTTCGCTAACCCAAAACTTTTTAACGAAATGGTCAAGGAAAATGGCGAAGTTGTGCAAGGATCGCTGGCGAGAGTTGAACCTGAAGGCAAAGTGACGCGCATGTGGGAAGCGATTGAGACTTACATGAATCGTAAGCAGCCACTTATCGTGGTCGCAGGTGCGGATTATGGTCAAGGTTCGTCGCGAGATTGGGCGGCGAAAGGCGTTCGCTTGGCGGGTGTAGAAGCCATTGTAGCTGAAGGGTTTGAGCGTATTCACCGTACCAACTTAGTTGGGATGGGCGTACTTCCTCTGCAATTTAAAGATGGTGTGAACCGAAAGACACTCGAATTAGATGGCACTGAACTTTATGACGTTATAGGCGATATCAATCCTGGTGCTGATTTGGCGTTGGTGATTACCCGTGCTAATGGCAAAAAGGTTGATGTGCCGGTGACTTGTCGACTCGATACCGAAGATGAAGTTCACGTGTACAAAGCGGGCGGTGTGTTACAGCGCTTTGCTCAAGATTTCCTCTCGCAATAGATAGCGCAATAACGGAGCAAGATATGGATAGCAAGATGCAAAGCCAAATCAAAGTCCCGGCGACTTACATGCGCGGAGGTACGAGCAAAGGGGTGTTCTTCAACCTTGAAGATTTGCCACATCCTGCGCAAGTTGCAGGCGAGGCAAGAGACAAACTGCTACTTCGTGTGATTGGTAGCCCAGACCCGTATGCCAAACAAATTGATGGCATGGGCGGCGCGACTTCCAGCACCAGTAAAACTGTGATTGTGTCGCGCAGTAAGGGAGTTGCTCACGACGTTGATTACCTATTCGGACAAGTATCGATAGATCAGCCATTTGTCGATTGGAGTGGTAACTGTGGCAACCTTTCTGCTGCAGTCGGACCTTTCGCCATTCATGCAAGGTTGATCGACGAAGATCGTATTCCTCAAAACGGCATCGTTACCGTTCGTGTATGGCAGGTAAATATTGGCAAAACCATATTGATTCATGTGCCAATCGTAAATGGTTTCGTTCAAGAAACAGGGGAGTTTGAGCTTGATGGTGTGACGTTCCCAGCGGCGGAAATCCAAGTTGATTTTGTCGACCCTGCTGATGGCGAAGGCAGCATGTTTCCAACCGGCAATCTAGTAGACGATTTAGTCGTGCCAGATGTAGGGACCTTCAATGCCACCTTCATCAACGCAGGCATACCGACAATCTTCGTAGACGCAGAAGCGCTGGGTTACCAAGGCACTGAGCTTCAAGATGACATCAATAACGATGAATTTGCGCTCGCGAGGTTTGAGTCCATTCGTGCTCATGGCGCGCTAAAAATGGGGCTGATTGATTCGCTCGAAGAGGCTCAAACACGTCAACATACGCCTAAGATTGCGTTTGTTTCCCAGCCTAAATCCTATTTATCGTCGAGTGGTAAAGCCGTAGAGGCAGGTGAGGTCGATATTCTCGTCCGAGCTTTATCTATGGGCAAACTTCACCACGCCATGATGGGAACCGCAGCGGTTGCCATTGCCTCCGCTGCATGCGTTCCCGGTACTGTGGTTAATTTGGCCGCTGGCGGCGGCGAGAGAGAATCTGTGACGTTTGGGCATCCATCAGGAACGCTTAAGGTGGGGGCAAAAGCCAAACAAACAGAACAAGGTTGGGTGGTTGAGAAAGCCATCATGAGCCGCAGCGCGAGAATACTGATGGAGGGCTTTGTGCGTGTTCCCTCCAATGTCTTTGAATAGCACAATTGTATCGTAGTGATACTCAAGAAAAGCAATGTCAGGACATACTGGAGGAAGCAATATGTCTGCATATCAAAAAGAATACCTTTGGGCACAAAATGAACCGGAAAACTTTTGGCGTGCTCAAGCTGAAAACATTGATTGGTTTGAAGCGCCAAATACCATTTTGCAAGCTGACGAACATGGGATTGAACGTTGGTTTCCTGACGGCGTGTTGAACACGTCATGGCTCGCGTTGGATTATCATTGTGATCAAGGGAGAGGCGAGAAAACCGCACTGATTTATGACTCGCCAGTGACGGGGCAAAAACAATCTTATAGCTATCAAGCTCTGCGCGACCAAGTGGAAAAAATTGCGGGTATGCTTTCTAACCAAGGTATCACCAAAGGCGATCGCGTGGTCATCTATATGCCGATGATCCCAGAAGCGGCAATGGCGATGTTAGCGTGTGCTCGATTGGGCGCGATTCACTCGGTGGTGTTTGGCGGTTTTGCCCCGAATGAGCTCGCAGTTCGAATTGAAGACGCAGAACCCAAAGTCATCATGACGGCGTCTTGTGGCATCGAAATCAATAAGGTAATTCCATACAAACCTATGGTTGATAAAGCCATTATGGATAGTCGTTGGAAGCCAGAGAAAGTCTTTGTTCTTCAGCGCCCACAGTGCGAAGTCGAACTTAATCTAGAACGTGATTTAGATTGGCAGCAAGAATACGCACAAGCTTTGCCTCATGCGTGTGTCCCTGTGTTAGCAACAGATCCTCTTTATATTCTCTATACTTCTGGCACAACAGGGAAACCAAAAGGCGTGGTGCGCGACAATGGCGGTCATGCCGTGGCGATGAAATATTCGATGACGTCGATTTATAACATTCCTCAAGATGGTGTGTTCTGGGCAGCATCGGATGTGGGCTGGGTTGTTGGTCACTCCTATATTGTGTACGCGCCGCTGATTCATGGTTGTACCACTATTCTATTTGAAGGCAAACCAGTGAGAACACCGGACCCGGGTGCATTCTGGCGTGTTTGTGATGAATACAAAGTGGATGTGCTTTTCTCCGCGCCAACCGCTTTCCGTGCAATTAAGAAAGAAGACCCAGAAGGCGAGTTCATTAAGCAATACGACTTGTCCAATCTTGTTTCTATTTTTATGGCAGGCGAACGTCTTGACCCACCAACCCTAGAATGGGTAGAAAGCAAAGCGGATAAGCCGGTCATTGACCACTGGTGGCAAACAGAGACTGGATGGGCTATAGCGGGCAATCCGACCGGTATCGAGATGATGCCGGTAAAAGCGGGCTCTGCTACCAAGCCGATTCCTGGCTATCAGGTCGAGATTCTCAACGAAATGGGCATGCCAGTGGGCGCAAATCAGCAAGGTTTTGTGGCATTGAAACGTCCATTACCACCAAGCTGCCTACCGACTGTCTGGCGCAACCATGATCGCTTTGAAACTGGTTATCTAAGTCAATTTCCGGGTTACTACGTATCGGGAGATGGCGGTTACCTAGATGATGATGGCTACTTGTTTATCATGGGTCGTATTGATGACGTAATTAACGTTGCAGGTCACCGTCTGTCTACCGGCGAAATGGAAGAAATCGTGGGCGGTCACCCAGCGATTGCGGAATGTGCGGTAGTCGGTATCCACGATGAGTTAAAAGGTCAACTACCACTTGGCTTCGTGGTGCTTAAAGATGGTGTGAAGATTGATGATCTAACGCTAGAAGGTGAGCTGGTGGGTAAAGTGCGCAGCGAGATTGGTGCTGTGGCTTGCTTTAAACATGCGCTGGTTGTCGATCGTTTGCCAAAGACACGCTCAGGTAAAATTTTGCGAAGAACCATTCGTCAAATAGCCGATGGCGAGCAATACGTGGTGCCATCAACCATTGATGACCCATCCAGTCTAGGCGAAATCGAACGCGTGCTTAAACGCGGCTAGCTAAGTAAGATCTTAATTAAGTGCGCCCTTAGGTTATCTATGAGCAAGCACAAACACCGGAGCCTCTTGCTTTGTCGGCAAGAGGCTTTTGTATTCCTGCTTGCCTAAATGCATGTTTAAACACACACTATATGGATTCCTGTTTTTGGCTTCTTTTCCTATGTCTACTTTTGTAATCAAACCAGCGCTTTTTGACGATCTTGAACAACTTAACGACCTAATGTTCGAGCTGCATGATGAGCACCACATTCAATCTCCGGAATTTTTCAAAACCGCAGAAGAAATCGAACAAGAGAAGAGTATTGGTCGCTATCTCGATAATCCTGAATGTTTGGTGTATGTCGCTAGAGTTGAGGATGAGATTATCGGCTTTGTATCTGGGCATTTCTGCGAGCTTATTTCTACGGTTAGCAAGCCAGTGATGATGGGAAGCGTTGATGAGCTGTACGTTTTACCCGAATATCGTAAACAGGGCATTGCAAAAGCCTTGATTGAAAAGATTGAGGCGACGTTCGTTGATTATGGAGTGAAACAGATGTTTGTTGAGGTTTGGGACTTTAACCAGACAGCGATTTGTCTCTATGAAAACCAAGGTTTTGGGCATCATATTCATTGGTTAAGAAAGTCGTTATCTGAACGTTAATTAATGCCTCATTATGATGGTAAGTAAGTGATTCGTACTTAATATGGATGAAATTGATAGGTTTGACAGTAGTCGCTTTGGCTTTTGGCATCGATAAAACCAGTAGAGCATATCAAGCAGGTACGAATTATTCTGCAGGGGACGTGGTGACGAATAACGGTGCAAGTTACCAATTTAAGCCTTGGCCAAACAGTTTGTGGTGTGGCTCAACACCAAGCGCTTATGAACCAGGCGTGGGCAGTGCTTGGACTGATGCATGGCTGAAGCTGTAATCTTGTAATACATCTATAAAGAGAGTTTATTTATCGTTAGTAGTAAGCTCTCTTTTATTGTTTCAATCCTGAGAACGAGTAAAATCCATGTAAATTGTCCTGACGTTAACTTTATATAACTGGCAAAATCGCAGCCAATATTTCGAGTTATGTCTGTTTTTTGTCAGAACTATTTTGTGGAGTGTCTCAAAGTCTTTTTTGATATGTGCATCAAATGTACAACTGGTTACTTAATTTATGTCGAAAAATATCAGTAACCCTGTCATCATTGCTTTGTGATTCTTCTCTTTATGTAAGGTTGTATTTTGTGCTGAGACAGTTGTTTTTTCTCATCCTGTATTCTATTTCACTGTTTATTTCTCCTACATCTGCCGCTAACCCTCTTCCTGAAAACATCAAAGGGGCGCTTTGTGTTGTCCGAGCAGATGACAAGCTAGTACTTATTCATGAAATATTGACGAACAAAATCTCACTTCCTGGCGGTACGATTATCGAAGGAGAATCACCGAAACTTGCGGCTCAGCGAGAAACTTGGGAAGAAACGGGTTTAGTCGTAACGGTTGGGGACGAATTGGGTAGAACCGATACGGCAGTATTTTTCGATTGTGTTTCAGATTCTGAAGTGATCGCTTTCTCGAGGACCAACTCGTTAGACGGAAATGAGCTACCTATATGGTTTGCGCCGCATTATGGTGTCGAGGTTGCATCCGCTATGTTGGTTGAACCGAGTAACATGGCGGCATCACTGTATCGTTATCCTACACAATGGGCAGATGTAGCGGGCTTTTATTCGCACGCAACAGACCAACCAGTTGTATATGTCGATCAACTTATAGAGTCAGCGACGAGCTTTCGCCAAGCGGAGTTGTCTTGGATGGTTGATCTCCAAAGTTGGGTTGGGTCATTTTCTGAATCCAGCCGCGAGATGGCTTGTGAAGTCGCAGATATGATTACGGGCTTAAGTAGTCCAACATTCTTGCTGTTTCTGTTCCCATTCGTAATGATGAAGTTTGATAGTCGTTTCGTGTATCGTTTATTTTTTGCGGTGACGGCAACCTCTTTAATGGTTTTAGTCGCGCAGCAAGGCTTTTCATTGCCTCGCCCACACGTTTATATGCCGATGGCGGAGTTAACGCAGAGCTTCGGTTTTAGCTGCCCAAGCTTGCCTATTGCAGTGTGGTTTTGTGTTATGACGTTTTTGTTTCAAAGAACCAATAGTTTTGGTCTAAACCGAATCACTCTGTCTGTCGCTTTAGTTACGCTAACGGTGATGGCGTGTAAGTTCTTCCTTGGAACCGCCTTTATCTTGGACATGTTCATCGGCGCGGTGTTAGGTGTGTTAGTTGCATGGCATGTGCTGCGTCTAGAAAGCAATCCTGATGTGGATGTTGATAAGTTACTGAGCTCAAAGAGTGTTTGGTTCACGATGACAGCAATTACTGCCGTTATCTCAGTAATTTGGCCATTGCCTGTGTTTACGAATTGGTTGGCTATACTGATTACTGCTTCTGCGTTGGTGATGACGTTTAAAGAGTCTGAAATTCGATTTGAACGCCAGCAAATGCTTTTTGTGATTCTCGCTCTGTTGCTTGTTGAGCAACTTTATTTGTATCTAGGCACGACGGTTTCATTCAGTGGATTCTGGTCATTAGTGTTCAACACGTTCCACTATCCACTGTTAATGATTATTTTTGTGATTTTATCAAGAAAACTCATCACAGAAAGTGAGATTGATGTAGCCAAACAATAGCCAGCTACTCCCCAAATAAAGAGGCCCCGCAATGTGCGGGGCTTTTTTGTTTTTGATATGAACTCTAGACCAAATCTTAATTTTAAAATGCAATTCAAATAAAGAGTCAAAGTAACATTTGTGTCGTGTTACTTGGTGGGTTTAATTAAAGCTATGACTTATAAGGTTTTAATTCTTAGGTGATAATTGGCGTCATATTTGCTTTCAGTGAATATGTAGGAAATCTGTTGCATTTTTAGCTTGCACAAAACTGAGAAGCTTTTGCTGGTTGTTGGATGTCATGCAAAACGGATTTATGCATTTATCATGATCCACATCAACTAAGAGAGACAAATTATGATAGCGAAATACAATATTACGCTCGCTTGTCTACTGGGTGTCATTAGTCCTAACGTGATGAGCGAAACTGTCGATCTCGACTTTTCTAATCATCAGGAGGCGACTGACGGCACTGATGCGCAATTGGGGCCAAGCTACAGTGGCGCAGACATGCACTTTATTAATGTCGGTACGCATGATGGCAAAACCATTGATGCCAAAGTGTCCAGTAACACATTTGGGGATGCGACCTTTTTATTCCACACTCCAAATTACAAGCAGACAACTTCATCCGAGCCCAACGGTGATATCGGCTTTTTATACACAGTCAATTCCGCTGGTTCAGCAGGTCTCGTCTATAAATTTGAATTCTTCGATGGCACTGGAGCCTTGAGCGGAACATTTTCTGTCCCTTACGTTATTCCTGAGTTTGAGTTTATTGGTTACGATATTGATGGTGAGTCGGTTCAATCTGAACAACTTAGAGTTTTCAAGAGTGAAGGGTTCTACAGCTATCAAACGGGTACAGCAGCAGCAAGCTTAACCGCAGTCGAAGAGGCTGACGGCTCGGTGCTCTTCACAGGTCCTGGCACCAACTTTGATGAAGCGAATACATCTGGTGCGGTCAAGCTTGTGTATAAAAACTCATCAACAGTCACGCTTCAGTTCGAAACAGAGACATCCGCGAGTTCTCCTTTCCCAAACGCCATTTTTTCAGCCTTTGACGGGAACTGGGAGTTATCAGGCTTTACCAACCCAACGGAAACCAACGATGAGTTCGACTTTGGTGACGCTCCCGATAGTTATGGTACTTTACTGGCAAACAACGGTGCGCAGCATGCTGTGACTACATCTTTGTTTATGGGTAGTAGCATCGATGCAGAAAGCGACGGGCAGCCAAACGCAGCGTCAACAGGTGATGACTTCGACGCGCTCGGTGACGATGATGATGGCGTTACGCTTCTGACTAACTTTGAAAAAGGTCTTGATTCTCTCATTAACGTTACCGTTGTTGGTACTGGTTATCTTCAGGGTTGGGCCGATTGGGACATGAATGGTAGTTTTGATGCAGACGAGCAAATTATTCTGAATCACGCGGTTACTACGGGTGCCAATGTCGTTCCTGTGCGTGTAAACGATGATGCATTGATTGGTAACGTGCAAACACGATTCAGGGTTTCAAGCTTAGTCAATTTACCTAGCGACGGTTACGCTGGTGATGGTGAGGTTGAGGATTATGTTTTCGATGTGACAGACCCAGGTACAACTATACAGACTTCGGACTACTACACTGCTGCGTTTGAAGATAACTGGCCTGAAATGGGAGACTTTGACCTTAATGACGTAGTGACTTATTACCGTTCTAAGCTGGTAATCAAAGACGGCAATGTACTACGTTTTGATATAGAAGGTACAGTAACTGCTTACGGTGCTTCGTATAAAAACGGTCTAGCTTGGAAGTTGGAAGGTTTCTCTGAAAGTGATGTAAATCTTGACACGGCGAGAGTGACTAAGAATGGTGTGACAAGAAGTAACATCTCTCCATTTACAGGTGAAGACAAATCGGTCGCATCTCCTGGAGGGGATCTTGTTGTAGTTGCATCTACTAACTTGAAAGGTGATATTCCGATTAACCCTGAGTGTGGTTTCCACCGAACCAATCCAAGCTGTAGCATAAGTCTTGAATCAACAGAGATGACATTCAGTATTTCTCTACCGTTCAAATCAGGCTCTGAGCCATCAGTTTCTTCTTTCCCTACATTAAGTGGTTTTGACCCATTTATCTTCGCCGGTGGTGGTTACCATGGTGATAGTTTCACCACTCCTCCAGGCAAAGATATAGAGATTCACACCGCGGACTTTGCACCTACGTCAAGAGGTACCTCGGTCAGTGGGTTCTATGGTACTGCAGATGATGATTCTGATGCTGCAACCAGTAAATACTACCGTACCAGTGGCAATCTTCCGTGGGGGATTATTATCCCTTCAAGTTGGAACCATCCTTCAGAGTACATTGATGTAAGTATTGCTTATCCTGACTTTGCGGAGTGGGCTGAATCTGGTGGTTCATCAAAACCAACTTGGTATAACAACCCAGATGCTAGCAACACTTGGACAACAGCGGATTAATGAGGAGGATATTATGAAAATACGTAACTGGATAGTAAGCGTCCTAGCAATTCTCTTCGTCTTTGGATGTGGAGGAGGTGATGACTCAGGCTCTGGTTCGTCTACACCGCCAGCGGGCGTTACTCAAGATGATGATCAAGTTGAAAATGATGATCAACAACCTCAAGAGGATGACGACCAAGCACAAGATGAAAAGCCAACCGGAATTACTGCTAACCTTGTGGTACCTGAAGACTTTGACTTCAAATCTGAAAGAGAAGTTAAAGTCGAGTTATCTGTCGCCAATAGTCAGTACTCTCGTGGTTTTCTATCGGTATACACTGATATGTCCGATGGTACGGTTGATTATAATTCTCAGGTAATAAGAACGCCTGTTACAAACGGCGAATCTTACAATGGTGTTGTGATGTTACCTAATCATCAAACAGCTATTTGGGTTGAGGTTTGGTACCCAGAGGACTTAGACGCAGTGATAAAGAAAAAAGTCGATGTTGTTGATGGTGTCGCGAGTGCACAGTTATAATCTCGTGAACGATAGAGGCCGAGCAATTAATGCTCGGCCTTTTTAATTTTTAGCTAAGAACAAACTTCTCGATTGATTTAGCGACACCGTGGTCATCATTGCTTTCGGCAATATAGTTTGCGATACGTTTGGTCTCTTCCATCGCATTCGCCATAGCAATACCGAGGCCTGCGTATTCAAGCATATGGTGATCGTTTTCTGCATCACCCATGCAAATCACTTCTTCAGCTTCGATACCCAAGTATTCAGCGATCGCAGAAACACCGATACCTTTGTTGCTTGACGGGTTTAAAAATTCTAAGAAGAAAGGCGCGCTTTGCACTACCGTAAACTCTTCTTTTAATTCCGCAGGTAACGCCGCGATAACTTCAGTCAGTTTGCTTGGTTCTGCAACCATCATCGCTTTAATGATCCCGTGATCATCTTCTAGAGCGTCGAAGTTCATTTCGGTAATTTCAAGACCGTTGATTTTCGCTTCAATGTCTGTGTAAGGGTTGCTTTCTTCCGTGATTAGGCCGTGCTCTTGGCTGAATGCGTGAACATAAGCGCCAAGTTCTCGTGCTTTACGAGCGATCTTCTTCGCCGCTTTGCCATCGATGATTTGCTGGTGGATGATTTCGTTCGTACCAATATTCTTCACCATTGAGCCGTTATAGTACAGAACGAAGTCTTTGTCCGAGTCGATGTTCAACTCGTCTAGCTTGTCTTGCATTCCTTCCAGAGGGCGGCCTGAGGCAAGGACTACAGTAACACCCGCTTCACGAGCTTTAGCAATCGCTTGTTTGTTCTCTTCAGAAATGACTTTCTCGCTATTTAACAGCGTACCGTCCATGTCTAGGGCGATCAGTTTGTACATCTTTACTTACCTTAAAAATTGGGAACCTGCGTATAAAACTACAAAACAACCTATTTTAACAATTTATTTTTGGTTTAAATTGACCTGAGTGCGCCTCTCCATTAAGGTCTTCGCCTCGAAGTATAATGAGTTGAGTGAGTTCTACGTTGTATAAGCTAAATGAGATGTTTGAAACCATCCAAGGGGAAGGGGTTTTCACTGGTGTGCCAGCGGTTTTTGTACGTTTGCAGGAATGTCCGGTTGGGTGCTCTTGGTGCGATACGAAACAGACTTGGTACGCAGAAGAGAAAGACCAGCGCCAAATCGGCGATATCTTGGTGAAAACAGAAGATTCTCCAACCTGGTGTTTCGCCTCGGCGGAAGACATCGTAGCTGAATACAAAAAGCAGGGCTTCAATGCTAAGCATATTGTGATCACTGGTGGTGAACCATGCATTTATGATTTACGTGTGTTGACGGCTGCTTTTGAAGAAATGGGTTGCCAATGCCAAATTGAAACCAGTGGTACTTCAGAAGTGGTGACTTCAGAAAGTACATGGGTGACGGTGTCACCGAAGGTCGCAATGAAAGGGAAGCTACCAGTACTCAAAAGTGCATTAGAACGCGCAAATGAAATCAAGCACCCGGTTGGCACCCAAAAAGACATCGATCAACTGGATGTGTTATTGGCGACTGCAGAGATCGGTGAGAAGACTGTGATCGCACTTCAGCCTATCAGTCAAAAACCTCGTGCGACCCAACTGTGTATTGATACCTGTGTTGCTCGCAACTGGCGTCTGTCGGTTCAAACTCATAAATACCTAAGTATTGCTTAAGCTCGGAGAGAAAGATGAAAAAAGCAGTGGTTGTTTTCAGTGGTGGACAGGACTCTACAACATGTCTGGTTCAAGCGTTAAAAGAGTTTGACGAAGTACATGCTATTACATTTGACTACGGTCAGCGTCATAAGTTGGAGATTGAAGTGGCAGAGAAAGTCGCGAAAGATCTTGGTGTCACTGCACATAAAGTGATGGATGTTGGTCTACTGAATGAACTTGCTATCAGCTCTCTGACACGTGATGACATTCCTGTTTCACATGAGCTACAAGAAAACGGTTTACCGAACTCTTTCGTTCCTGGCCGCAACATCTTGTTCCTGACCCTTGCTGGTATCTACGCGTACCAAATTGGCGCAGAAACGGTAATTACGGGTGTTTGTGAAACGGACTTTAGTGGTTACCCAGATTGCCGTGATGACTTTGTAAAAGCGATGAACAGTGCGTTGGTTAAAGGCATGGATCGTCAGTTTGAAATCAAAACGCCATTGATGTGGTTGAACAAAGCAGAAACGTGGGCGTTGGCCGATCAATATGACGCGTTGCCACTTGTCCGCGAAAACACGTTAACTTGTTACAACGGCATCATCGGTGATGGTTGTGGTGATTGCCCGTCTTGCGATCTGCGCAAAGCGGGCTTAGATGATTACTTGAACAACAAAGATGCCGTTATGCAGTCGTTGATTCAAAAACAGAAGTCGGAAGATCAATAGGCTCGTTATAAGCATCCATCACGGCGTTATGCCCGTTTCTTTTTGATTGATACAAAGCTTGGTCTAATATCGAATACAGTTCATCAAAGTTACTCAAAGGCTTTGAGGTGGAAAGATAGGCCAAGCTTGCTGTCACACTCAGTGAATCGCCTTGTTCACTCTTAATCTGTTTTTCTGAAATGGTTTTATGCAAACTTTGAATACGGAATGGCACATCAATCTCATCAACATTCTTGAGTAACAAGATAAACTCTTCTCCTCCCAGACGCCCAATATACTCACCTTTGTTTAGCTTAGTTTGAATGGCTTTGCATACGTGTTTTAACACCAAGTCCCCAGTAGGGTGACCGTGTTGATCGTTAATCAACTTAAAGTGATCCAAATCTATCAATGCCAATACATATCGCATGTCTTCTGGAGCACTGACAGTTTGAGCTCTTATTTTTTCAATAATGGTGCTGCGGTTTAATGAACCAGTTAGGCGGTCTAAGCGAGATTTTATCTTTGTTTTACGCAGCACAAACAGTACGACGAGTAACACAGTAAGTAAGCAGAAAATAATGAAGTTGTACGCACGTTGCTGTTCACTAAGCTTTTCAATTTCTAGTAGTTTTAGGTTTCTCTCGTTATCGATCTTAACGAGTTGCAAGTCATATTCGTACTCACTCTTGGTTAAATCCAACGCTTCAATTGCTTTAACATTGCTGTCATCGCGGTTCGCCAACTCTAATTTAGCGTACTCTTGGTAATGAGAAAGGGCAGCGGAATTGTCATCTAGTTTCTGATATGCCTGAGACAAGAGTAACTGAGCTTTCGCTTGTAGCGCGGTCGTTGCGTTTTTATTCGCGAGTGCCAAAGCAAGTTCACCATGTTGAAGTGCTTTGTCTAAAACGTTGTGCTTTAAGTAAGCAAAGCCAGCTGCAAGATGACTTTCGGTTTGTAATCTTTCGTTGTCATACTCTTCGCCTAATTCTAGCGCCTTCTTAATATGCGGAACTGCGCTTTTTAGGTCTCCGGAATTTACATAAGCAGACCCAAGACCAAGATAGGTAAGGCCTTTACCATATGGATAATCCATCTCAGCAAGTAAAGTGAGTGCATTTTTATAATGGCTTATTGCTTTTGCGTAGTTTGAAGATCGACTGTACATTGATGCCAAGCTGTGTTCGACCTGTGCCACTTGTAAAGGTGGAGCATCTAACTGACGAGCTAATAGTGCTTGTATTAGATATTGTTCAGACTGTTTGTATTGGCCCAGCTCACTCAGTAAGTTTCCTACATCGTTGTAGACACCTGTAGGGTCGCTTTGAGGAGGCATTTCCGTTAATAAACGGCGGTATAAACGTAAAGCGACCTCATACTCACCTCGCAAATCAAAGTTGTTAGCGATCACGCGTAACGCTAGGTCGGCAGGAATGCTCTCTTGATGGTCGCGATTTAGGTGCTTGTTCAATGAAGAGCAAAAGAAGTTTGCCTTGTGGTATTGTCCTTGCTGGTTCAATGTGTAGCACAGTTGATAGTTCATTAGTGCTTTCGTTTCTTCATCTTTATGTTGTTTAGCGCTTTGCAAAAGTGAGGTAAAGATGTCTACGGAAGTGTCGTAGTCGCCACTTTTTCTTTCTGAAAGCGCAAGGATGTATTTCGACTCTAGCTTGGCAAAGTGATTTTCTAAGATTTGGCTGCTGCCGTAGTAGGGCTGGTCGATGTTTGACATGTACTCATAGATCAATCCACTGACGTAAAGCTTTTCGCTATTGGAGTCTGCCGTATGATATCGATCCTGAAGCATACTAAGCGCAGACTTTGAATTCGTTTTCATCGTTGCTTGATAGACAGCATGCCATTGCGTGATATTTTGAGTGTCACTTGCGTTTGCTTGGCTTCCTAGAAATAGGGATGCAAGCAAAGAAAGCAGCGTACGCATAGTGATGTAACCTTATGTTATTTTTATATTCTTTGTTCAGTATGATATACCAATTGGGTGCGAGTCATTGTGACAAAAACCGAAGGGTATAGATATTGGGATGAAGAAAAATATGCGCTCGGTCGAGCTTTACATAGAAAAGGTAAGTAATGAAGAAAGACCTCAGCGCGGTGCTGAGGTCTTGGAGAATTAGCCTACGTACAGTTTCGCTAGGTCTTGAGGTTCAACCTCTTTGCCTTCCAACTGTGCGTTCCAGTTTGTACCAACAAGAACGCCATCTTCAGCAAGAGTTAGAAGCCAATCTTCAACAAAGATATCTAGAGGAATTTCTAGTACTTCGAAATCTGCCCATTCTTCAACGTTATGCGCTTGTGCGTCTTCTTTCGCTGACCAAAAAGGCATGACTTCGCTGTTTTCGAACTCAGTTGAATCGCAAGATAGCCAACCTTCTTCATTGCGTAGACCCCAAACCAGTTGGTTTTCTTTCGTTTCTGCAACGAAAAGGTCAAGGTTTGCTTGGATATCTGTTGTAAGTTTGCTCATTTCAAAACTCTCATTGTTATGACGCGGCTAGATTAACACTAAAGCGTCGATTCCTAAAGCATAATACGGTTTCCAGAGAGTGAAAAAAGAAAAGGAGTCGAAGCTCCTTAAATTAACTTTTTGGTAGGGCGGTGAAAATCGTCCATTCTTTCTTTATCTCGCCCTTATAACCGATTACAGATGCAGTCACTCGTCGGTTGAGCGCATGACTCACTTCGTCTGTGCCTTGTTCGGCGAGGTGTGTATCACCAAATCCGACAATGCGGACTCTATCTGACTCGATACCATATCCAAGCAGCGCGGCACGAACGTTGTTTGCTCTGCGCTTTGATAAGTCTAAGTTGTGCTCTGAACCACCTACTTTGCTTGCATAGCCTTGCAATTCAATGGATGTGCTAGGGTATTCTTTTAGGAATTCAGACAACTCACGAATTTGACGACGGAATACGGGGTCAATTTCGTCCGAATCATTCGCGAAGAGTACGCGTACTTCCATCTTTTCAGACGACTTTATGTACTCACCACAGCCATCATTGTCGATCTCCGATGTTGTTGGTGTACCTGGGCACAGATCACGAGCGTTGATTACACCGTCATTATCATCATCTTGAAGGTCTGCAATTTGCTCGGCTTTCGGAGTCTCTGTGTACTCATATTTATCTTCAGCGGTTACATGATGAGAAGCTAGCATAACGCCTAGTGCTAACAGAATCTTTGTTGCTTTCATGTTTTAGTACTCCACCTTCTGATTCCACTCGGTTGGGACATCAACACGTAATGCGTTGAGTAACTGACCTGTCGCGTTCATGACTCGATACTTGGCGTATTGCTCGGCGTATTTTGCATCTAAATAGTCTTTACGAGCTTCAAAAAGTTCGTTTTCGGTGTTTAACAAGTCGAGTAGGGTGCGCTTACCGATACGGTATTGTTTTTCATACGCTATAACGGTTTGAGATGCAGAATCAACGTGATCAGACAAGAACTGCTTCTGTTGTTGAGTAAGGTCCAAAGCACTCCAAGATAGTCTCAAACCTTCTTCAACATTGCGATAAGCACGTTCGCGCAGATCTTTCGCTTTATTTAACTGGTAAGCAAAGCTCTCGGCGTTGGCTGCGTCACTGCCACCATTAAATAGGTTGTAGCGCATACGGAGCATGGCTGTCGTTTCATCACCACGACCTTCAATACCTCCAGCATCATCTCGCCACGTTTGTGCAGCTTCAACAGACAGTGTTGGGAAGTAAGTGCCTTTCGATTGCTTATATTGGAACTTCGCAGAATCCACATCTGCCATTGAAATTTGAATGACAGGATGAGTTTGAAATGCCAAGTCGATCGCATCATCTATTGTGTAAGGGATGAAGTTTTGATCTGCACGAGGAAATATCAAGCCTTGGGGTGTTTGACCAACAATACGAGTAAACATAGTGTGGCTGTCGAACAGGTTATTTTGCGCAGCGGCTAGGTTTCCGTGCGCTTTAGCTAAACGTGCCTCTACTTGTGTTAAGTCTGCCGTTGAGCCAATACCAGAATCAACCCGTTTTTTGATGTCTTGGTAGATTTTTTTATGCACTTTCAGGTTGTTCTCCGAAAGCGTTAAAATTTCGTATGCTTTAACCGCGTCTAAATATACTTTAGAAACTTCAAGTGCAGTGTCTTGAGCATCTGCAAGCAACTGAAATCGCACAGATTCAGCATCTGCAGCCGTTCTATCAATATCGTTTAGTGTCGCAGAGCCATCCCAAATCAACTGAGTGAGCGTAACGGTAGCCTCTTTTCGAGTCAGATCGGTTGACTCTCTACCAGATTCTGCTGGGTTAATACCTTCGTACCCAATTCCGGCATCAAGATCTACCGAAGGGAGGTAAGCGCCGCTCGAGGCTTCATTCACATACTGCTTACTCACGAATTCATTAAACGCACTTTTAATGTCAGGGTTTGTCTTAAGCGCATTTTCTACTGCTTGCTCTAAAGTTTGCCCAAAAACAGGGCTAGTCGCGAGCACACCTAAGCAAAAGGCGTTGGCACGAGTCCACTTCACTGTGATTCTCCTAATTAAGTAATATCAGAGGTGAGAAATTATTCTTATGAATTGATTGACCCCTATAAGCGTCAATAATCTAACGCACATAGGCATTAACAATCAACTATGTAACTGGTTGCTATTGAGATGCATGTGTAAATAGATATGAATTTTAAAGATAAACAACATTGAAAATTTGAATTGATATCACACTTATCAATCATTTAAATGGGATTGTGTTCCGTATGATAGTGATGCGTATTCCAAATGTAATTATCAGTATCGGCATACATTTTATGTGATGTATAAGTTGTAATTAAGTGTTAATACCCTGTTATTCATCAATGTATTGGGGCAAGATATAAAAAATAAGTATCATTGGTCAAAATGTTGACGGTAATTTTAGGTCAGGGGTTTATATGGATCGTACATCCTTAGTGTCATTTGGTGGGCAATTAGTTGTAGTAGGTTTGGATGGAAAGCTGCGTACACTTATTGAAAATGAACAACCATTACAAGGTGAAGTGATGGTCGCGCGTAATGATGCCGAGCCAATTGGTTTAAATGTCCAGCTTGTAAAAGAGAACGGTGTACAAGACGTATCGGGTGATGTCGCCCAAATTCTTGGAGCGTTAGAGGCTGGACAAGATCCTACCCAACTTTGCGATGAGTTTGCCTCGGCAGCAGGTCAAAGCTATGGCTCAAGCTTGCAGGCGAGTGAGGCTGTCGACTCTTTATTGGCTAATAACGAGATTGGTCTTGAAGCCAATGGTGATAACCTGATTCTAACGATTTCTGAATCAGATGGTTCGTCGAGCCAAAAAGTCGTGATTGAGGGTGGCTCTAATCAATACAGTGAGCTCTTAATCGACGGTTCTTTGTCTCCAGCAGGTGGTTCCGCCATCCTTAACGACCTGCTAAAAATCAATAATGACATCACGTAGTTATTATTCACCAAACGGAAGGAGAGAAAGTACTGCTTCCGATTGCCTTAAATCCACTTAAACAAAAAGGTCTAGCAGTATGCTAGACCTTTGTCTTTGGCATTTAAACTAACAACACTAACTCTTAGGCAGCGTTGTGAAAATCGTCCACTCTTTCTCAATTTCACCTTTATAGCCAACTACGGTAGCGGTTACCCTGCGGTTAAGTGCGTGGCTGGTTTCGTCCGTGCCCTGAGATGCAAGATTGGTTTCTCCAAATCCGACGATACGTAAACGCTCAGGAGAGATACCGTTATTAATTAATTCTTGCCTCACACTTTCGGCTCGTCGTTTTGAAAGTGCAAGGTTATATTCGTCTGTACCAGTGATACTTGTATAACCTTGTAGTTCGATTGATGTAGTAGGGTATTCTTTTAGGAAGTTGGAAAGGTCACTGATTTGATTTACGAAGACAGGTTCAATTGCAGAGGAGTCGTTAGCAAATAAGACTCGAATCTTCATTTGCTGAGAAGACTTAGCGTATTTTCCACAACCATCGTTGTCAATTTCTGAGCCCTCAGGAGTTCCCGGGCAAAGATCTCGCGCATTGATAACACCATCACCGTCATCATCGATCAAATCGGCGATCTGATCTGCATTGGGAGTCTCTATGTATTCATATTCGTCGCCCGTTTCTCTATTCGAGTTAGAGCCACTGCATGCTGAAATCAAACAAACCATAAACAAAATAGGTATTATCTTCATATTAATACTCCACTTTCTCTAGCCACTCTTGCGGGATGTCGATACGCAATGAGTTAAGCAGTTGTCCAGTTGCGTTCATTACGCGGTATTTTGCGTACTGTTCAGCGTACTTCGCATCCAAATAATCTTTACGTGCTTCGAAGAGTTCGTTTTCCGTGTTGAGTAAGTCTAATAATGTTCGCTTGCCAATACGATATTGTTTCTCGTAGGCAATAACCGTTTTGGCTGCAGAGTCAACATGGTCAGACAAGAACTCTTTTTGTTGTAAAGTTAAGTCCAATGCACTCCAGGAAAGCCTTAATCCTTCTTCCACATTTTGATAGGCGCCTTCACGTAAGTCTTTTGCTTTATTCAGTTGGTAGGCAAAGTTTTCGGAGTTGGCTGCATCACTGCCGCCATTATATAAGTTGTAACGGAGTCTAAGCATAGCGAGTGTCTCGTCGCTTCTGCCTTTCAATCCATCGGCATCATCACGCCAAGTTTGAGATGCCTCAATTGAAAGCGTAGGGTAGTTGACCCCTTTAGATTGCTTGTACTGGAATTTGGCTGAGTCTACATCAGCAAGCGCCACTTGAATCACAGGATGTACCTCGAAGGCTAAGCCAATAGCATCATCGATTGTGTACGGAAGAAAGTTCTCATCAGCTCTCGGGAATATCAATCCTTGCGGAGTCTGCCCAACAAGCCGAGTGAACATAGTATGCGAATCGAATAGATTGTTTTGTGCGGCGGCTAGGTTTCCGTGTGCCTTTGCTAGACGCGCTTCAACTTGTGTTAAATCCGCGGTTGAACCAATCCCTGAGTTTACCCGCTTCTTAATGTCCGCATAAATTTTCTTATGTACTGCTAGATTATTTTCGGAAAGTGTTAGAATTTCATAAGCTTTAACCGCATCTAAATAAACGCTCGTTACTTCAAGTGCAGTATCAGACGCGTCTGCTAAGAGTTGAAACCTTACGGATTCAGCATCAGCAGCCGTTCGGTCGATATCGTTGAGTGTCGCGCTCCCGTCCCAAATTAATTGGGTTAAAGTCACCGATGCCTCTTTCCTTGTGTAACCAGTATCCCCTCGACCGCCTTCATCAGATGGGTCCAAGCCTTCGTAGCCAATTCCAGCATCAAGGTCGATTGAAGGCAGGTATGCACCGGATGCCGCTTCCTTTACATACTTTCTGCTGTTGAACTCGTTAAATGCACTTTTTATGTCAGGATTATTTTTTAGTGTAAGTGCGACCGCTTGCTCTAAAGTTTGACCGAGAACGGATGGAGATAATATCAAACTACAGCAACAAGCTATTTTTAATCGATTCCATTTCACGGTGATTCTCCTAGAAATTTGGTATTGCTTCTTAATATTTCATCTCGCTAATGAGACAAAACAACACAAATAACAGCTGTCGTTAGATTAAATAATCAACGTCCTGCTAACCCTAGGCTTTTATTCAGAAAATACAGTGACTCGCCTTATAAGACCTTAGCACATATGACAGATGTTGCTCATTTGTTTGCAGGTTCCTTTTTGAAGAAAAGTCAGAATTCTTAATACCATAGCGTCCTTCTCCGTATTTTAACGTTCATGTAAGGCAAACCCCGCACCTTGGGTTTCTCTACACTCTGACGCCCTTACGTACAGCGAAAAAGAAATGATTTTGACTAAACTATAGTCGTATTTGTTGGGGTGACAAACTTTTGACAACTTGAAAGCCTGGTGGGGTGATTTATGGATCGAGTAACCTTTAGCTCGCTTGCGAGTAATATCGTAGTTATTGGAATTGACGGGGAAATTAGGACCTTAGAACCAGGTCAGGTCCCTGCCTCTGGGGAATTGGTTATCACTGAAGTGTCTGACATTTCTCAGTTGAATTTTGAACAAATAGCCCTTGATGGCAGCTCGATTAATGTAACGGACGATATCACCGCACTAATTGAGGCAATCGCAGCCGGGGAAGACCCTGCACAGCTTGAAGGTGACTTTGAACCTGCTGCGGGTGAAAGCGACGGTTCGAGTCCACAGTCGACTGGAGCAATTGACCGTAAAGGTGCAGAGGCCCTTGCTAATACGGACTTCGAAACGGTCGGCACAGCAATACCCCTATCAGAAACTCAAGAGCTTTCGTTGCTTGAGTTTATCAACCAACAAATAATTATCCCTGCTCAGGTTATCGTTCAGGACATATCCAGCCCGACAATAAACGAAGGTGATCAAGCGTCTTTTGAAGTCACTCTCGACCAGCCCACACAGCAAGAGACTGAGGTGACCTTATCCCTTAGTGATGATTCTGCGACAGGGGGAGCTGATTATGACAAATCGGTTATTACTATTACTTTTGAAGATGGCAGTACGGATCAAATAAATGTCGGAGAAGATGGGACGTTTTCTGTTTCAATCCCCATTGGAGATGAGTCGTTCGTAATCACGGTGGATACAATTGATGACGACGTATTTGAAGGAAACGAAACCTTCACGTTAAGCGGAGGTACGGAGAACCAACCGGAGCCCGTTACAGGTGTGGCAACAATAACAGATGATGGCACTGGTCCGGGTGAAGAGCCTGATGACGATAGACCGACCGTTGCTTCTGTAAGCGATACAACCGTAAACGAGGGTGAGGAAGCTGTGCTTGAGGTAACGCTTAGTAACCCGAGTACGTCAGAAACGACGGTGAACATGACGTTATCTGACGGAACTGCGGAGGGTGGATTAGATTACACAAACACTTCCGTCACTATTACGCTCGAGGATAACAGTACTCAGATTGTTAATGTAAACCCAGACGGTAGCTTTGCTGTCAGTGTCCCTGCGAATGAGGTTGGTTACAATGTCACGATAAATACGATAGACGATGATTTGTTTGAAGGAACTGAGACGTTTACGTTATCGGGCTCAACAGAGAATCAAAATGGCACAACGTCAGGAACGGTAACCATCGTTGATGACGGTCCTGGTCCCGGTCCCAATCCGGATGACGATAGACTGACAGTTGCATCTATTAGTGATACTACGGTTAATGAGGGCGATTTAGCCATATTAGATGTGACGCTTAGCAACCTAAGTACGACCGATACTGTGGTCAGTATGAATCTGGCTGATGGTAGCGCTGAAGGTGGAATAGATTACACCAACACGTCTGTTACGATTACTTTCGAAGACAACAGCACTCAAGTCGTAAACGTCAACCCGGATGGTAGCTTCGATGTATCCGTGCCAGCAAATAATGTAAGTTACAGTGTCGCTATTGGTACGGTTAATGACGACCTCTTTGAAGGCTCAGAAACATTTACTTTGTCTGGAAACACTGGTAATCAAGCGATTCCTCAGACGGGAACAGGGACCATTATTGATGATGGTACTGGCCCGGGACCTGACCCTGATAGCGACCGTCCAACGGTATCCATTAGCGATGCGGGAGTTGTTAATGAAGGTGATACGGCAAACTTCGTTGTATCTCTAACTAATGAAGCTGATTCTCCAGTCCACGTGGAACTAGGTCTTGATCTTGGTGATACCGAAACGGGCGATCTTGGCGTCCTAGAATACAACACTGGTTCAGGTTGGGTTGCAGTACCAAACGATGGTGTAGTTACGGTACCTGCGGGATTAAGCGAGTTTGATGTTCGCGTTGCTACTATTGTTGACGAAGTGTTTGAAGGTCCTGAAGAGTTCAGTGTTAGTGTGACAGGTTTGGACTCAGTTCAAGGCTCTGATTCAGGTAGTGCAACGATTGTCGATGACAATACTGGTCCTAGTCCCGATCCGGATGACGACCGTCCAACGGTATCTATCAGTGATGCAGGTACGATTAACGAAGGCGATACCGCTAACTTTGTTGTCTCGTTAACTAACGCTTCTGAAGCACCAGTTGAGGTTCAACTCGACCTTAACCTTGGTGATACCGAAGCTGGTGACCTAGGTACTCTCGAATACAACACTGGCTCAGGTTGGGTAGCCGTTCCTGTCGATGGTGTGGTGAGTGTACCAGCAGGCTTAACTGAGTTCGATGTACGAATCGCATCGATTGACGACGAAGTCTACGAAGGTCCAGAGAATTTCACCGTAGACGTAACTGGTTTAGGTCCCATCCAAGGCACTGACACGGGCACAGCCACTATCGTCGATGACGGTACTGGTCCTGATCCCGATCCAGATGATGACCGTCCAACGGTTTCTATTAGTGATGCTGGTACGATTAACGAAGGCGATACCGCCAACTTCGTTGTCTCGTTAACTAATGCATCAGAAGTCCCAGTAGAAGTGCAACTCGACCTTGACCTTGGTGATACCGAAGCAGGAGATTTAGGCACCCTAGAGTACAACACGGGCTCTGGTTGGGTAGCCGTCCCTGTCGATGGCGTAGTGACTGTACCAGCAGGGTTAACTGAGTTCGATGTTCGAATCGCTTCGATTGATGATGAAGTCTATGAAGGTCCAGAGAACTTCACCGTAGACGTGACCGGTCTTGGTCCTGTTCAAGGTTCCGATACGGGTACCGCAACCATTGTTGATGATGGTACGGGACCTGGTCCAGATCCGGATGATGACCGTCCAACCGTATCTATCAGTGATGCAGGCACAATTAACGAAGGTGACACCGCTAACTTTGTTGTCTCGTTAACTAACGCGTCTGAAGCCCCAGTCGAAGTTCAACTCGACCTTAATCTTGGTGACACCGAAGCAGGCGATCTCGGCACTCTCGAATACAACACTGGTTCAGGTTGGGTAGCCGTTCCTGTCGATGGCGTAGTGAGTGTACCAGCAGGCTTAACTGAGTTCGATGTACGAATTGATTCTATTGATGACGAAGTCTACGAAGGTCCTGAAAACTTCACGGTAGACGTGACCGGTCTTGGTCCTGTCCAAGGTACCGATACGGGTAGCGCAACCATTGTTGATGATGGTACGGGACCTGGTCCAGATCCGGACGACGATCGCTCTGGCGTTACTATTAGTGATGCTGGTGTCATCAATGAGGGTGATACGGCTAATTTTGTCGTTACTTTGGCAAACGTTTCTGAAGATGATGTTCAAGTCGAGCTAGGTCTCAACCTTGGTGATACCGAAGCAGGTGACCTCGGTACTCTCGAATACAACACCGGCTCAGGTTGGGTTGCCGTTCCTGTCGATGGCGTAGTGACTGTGCCAGCAGGGTTAACTGAGTTTGATGTTCGCGTTGCTATTATTGATGACGAAGTGTTTGAAGGTCCTGAAGAGTTCAGTGTTAGTGTGACAGGTTTGGACTCAGTTCAAGGCTCTGATTCAGGTAGTGCAACGATTGTCGATGACAATACTGGTCCTAGTCCCGATCCGGATGACGACCGTCCGACGGTATCTATTAGTGATGCTGGTACGATTAACGAAGGTGACACAGCCAACTTCGTTGTCTCGTTAACTAACGCTTCTGAAGCCCCAGTCGAAGTTCAACTCGACCTTAATCTTGGTGACACCGAAGCAGGCGATCTCGGCACTCTCGAATACAACACTGGTTCAGGTTGGGTAGCCGTTCCTGTCGATGGCGTAGTGACTGTACCAGCAGGCTTAACTGAGTTCGATGTTCGAATCGCATCGATTGATGACGAAGTTTATGAAGGTCCAGAGAACTTCACCGTAGATGTAACGGGTTTAGGTCCCATCCAAGGTACTGACACGGGCACAGCCACTATCGTCGATGACGGTACTGGTCCTGATCAAGATCCAGATGATGACCGTCCGACAGTATCTATTAGTGATGCTGCTACGATTAACGAAGGCGATACCGCCAACTTCGTTGTCTCGTTAACTAATGCTTCTGAAGCTCCAGTTGAAGTGCAACTCGACCTTAACCTTGGTGATACCGAAGCAGGAGATTTAAGCACCCTAGAGTACAACACTGGTTCAGGATGGGTAGCCGTTCCTGTCGATGGCGTAGTGACTGTACCAGCGGGCTTAACTGAGTTCGATGTTCGAATCGCATCGATTGATGACGAAGTCTACGAAGGTCCTGAAAACTTCACGGTAGACGTAACAGGTCTCGGTCCTGTTCAAGGCACTGATACGGGTACCGCAACCGTTGTTGACGATGGTACGGGGCCAGAGCCTGAGCCAGATGATGACCGTCCGACGGTATCTATCATTGATGCAGGCACAATTAACGAAGGTGGCACTGCTAACTTCGTTGTCTCGCTGACCAATGCATCTGAAGCGCCAGTTGAAGTGCAACTCGATCTTAATCTCGGTGATACCGAAGCAGGTGACCTTGGTACTCTTGAATACAACACTGGCTCAGGTTGGGTTGCCGTCCCTGTTGGTGGTGTAGTAAGTGTTCCTGCTGGTATGACTCAGTTCGATGTGCGTATTGCATCGATTGATGACGAAGTTTACGAAGGTCCAGAGAACTTCACCGTAGATGTGACCGGTCTCGGTCCTGTCCAAGGCACAGATACGGGTACCGCAACCATTGTCGATGATGGTACCGGTCCTGACCCCGATCCGGACGATGACCGTCCAACGGTATCTATCAGTGATGCAGGTACGATTAACGAAGGCGATACCGCTAACTTTGTTGTCTCGTTAACTAACGCTTCTGAAGCACCAGTTGAGGTTCAACTCGACCTTAACCTTGGTGATACCGAAGCTGGTGACCTAGGTACTCTCGAATACAACACTGGCTCAGGTTGGGTAGCCGTTCCTGTCAATGGTGTGGTTAGTGTACCAGCAGGCTTAACTGAGTTCGATGTGCGCATTGCATCGATTGACGACGAAGTCTACGAAGGTCCAGAGAATTTCACCGTAGACGTAACAGGTCTCGGTCCTGTTCAAGGCACTGACACGGGCACAGCCACTATCGTCGATGACGGTACTGGTCTTGGTCCCGATCCAGATGATGACCGTCCGACAGTATCTATTAGTGATGCTGGTACGATTAACGAAGGCGACACTGCCAATTTCGTTGTCTCGTTAACTAATGCATCAGAAGCCCCAGTAGAAGTGCAACTCGACCTTAACCTTGGTGATACCGAAGCAGGAGATTTAGGCACCCTAGAGTACAACACGGGCTCTGGTTGGGTAGCCGTCCCTGTCGATGGCGTAGTGACTGTGCCAGCAGGCTTAACTGAGTTCGATGTGCGTATTGCATCGATTGATGACGAAGTTTACGAAGGTCCGGAAAACTTCACCGTAGACGTGACCGGTTTAGGTCCTGTCCAAGGTACTGACACGGGCACAGCCACTATCGTCGATGACGGTACTGGCCCTGATCCCGATCCAGATGATGACCGTCCGACGGTATCTATCAGTGATGCTGGCACGATTAACGAAGGTGACACCGCCAATTTCGTTGTATCTCTGACCAATGCTTCTGAAGCCCCAGTTGAGGTTCAACTCGACCTTAATCTTGGTGACACAGAAGCAGGCGATCTCGGCACTCTCGAATACAACACCGGCTCAGGTTGGGTAGCCGTTCCTGTAGATGGCGTAGTGACTGTACCAGCGGGCTTAACTGAGTTCGATGTTCGAATCGCATCGATTGATGACGAAGTCTACGAAGGTCCTGAAAACTTCACGGTAGACGTAACTGGTCTCGGCCCTGTTAAAGGTTCCGATACTGGTACCGCAACCATTGTTGACGATGGTACTGGTCCTGATCCCGATCCGGATGATGACCGTCCAACGGTTTCTATTAGCGATGCTGGTACGATTAACGAAGGCGATACCGCCAACTTCGTTGTCTCGTTAACTAACGCTTCTGAAGCCCCAGTCGAAGTTCAACTCGACCTTAATCTTGGTGACACCGAAGCAGGCGATCTCGGCACTCTCGAATACAACACCGGCTCAGGTTGGGTAGCCGTTCCTGTAGATGGCGTAGTGACTGTACCAGCGGGCTTAACTGAGTTCGATGTTCGAATCGCATCGATTGATGATGAAGTCTATGAAGGTCCTGAAAACTTCACGGTAGACGTAACTGGTCTCGGCCCAGTTAAAGGTTCCGATACGGGTACCGCAACCATTGTCGACGACGGTACGGGACCTGATCCCGATCCGGATGACGACCGTCCGACGGTATCTATTAGTGATGCTGGTACGATTAACGAAGGTGATACCGCCAACTTCGTTGTCTCATTAACTAATGCATCAGAAGCCCCAGTAGAAGTGCAACTCGACCTTAACCTCGGTGATACCGAAGTAGGTGACCTTGGTACTCTTGAATACAACACTGGCTCAGGTTGGGTTGCCGTCCCTGTTGGTGGTGTAGTAAGTGTTCCTGCTGGTATGACTCAGTTCGATGTGCGCATTGCTTCGATTGATGACGAAGTTTATGAAGGCCCAGAGAGCTTCACCGTAGACGTAACAGGTCTCGGTCCTGTTCAAGGCACTGATACGGGTACCGCAACCATTGTCGACGACGGTACGGGACCTGATCCCGATCCGGACGACGACCGTCCAACGGTATCTATCACTGACGCAGGCACAATTAACGAAGGTGGCACTGCTAACTTCGTTGTCTCGCTGACCAATGCATCTGAATCCCCAGTTGAAGTTCAACTCGACCTTAATCTTGGTGACACCGAAGCAGGCGATCTCGGCGCTCTCGAATACAACACTGGCTCAGGTTGGGTTTCCGTTCCTGTTAATGGTGTGGTGAGTGTACCAGCAGGGTTAACTGAGTTTGATGTGCGTATTGCATCGATTGACGATGACGTCTACGAAGGCCCAGAAAACTTCACGGTAGATGTAACGGGTTTAGGTCCTGTCCAAGGCACCGATACGGGTACCGCAACCATTGTTGATGATGGTACTGGGCCTGATCCCGATCCAGATGATGACCGTCCAACGGTTTCTATTAGCGATGCTGGTACGATTAACGAAGGCGATACC
Organism: Vibrio campbellii CAIM 519 = NBRC 15631 = ATCC 25920; assembly: GCF_002163755.1. Classification (NCBI taxonomy): domain Bacteria; kingdom Pseudomonadati; phylum Pseudomonadota; class Gammaproteobacteria; order Vibrionales; family Vibrionaceae; genus Vibrio; species Vibrio campbellii. The sequence goes on along the minus strand of NZ_CP015863.1, from coordinate 1,761,429 downwards.
GCCAACTTCGTTGTCTCGTTAACTAATGCATCTGAAGCACCAGTTGAGGTTCAACTGGGTCTCAACCTTGGCGATACCGAAGCAGGCGACCTCGGTACTCTCGAATACAACACCGGCTCTGGTTGGATTGCAGTCCCGAATGATGGTTTAGTCACGGTACCAGCAGGCTCGACTCAATTTGATGTTCGAATTGATACCCTGAACGACGCAGTGTTTGAGCAGGATGAGGACTTCAGTGTTTCTGTTGTAGGCGTTGGTCCTGTATTGGGCTCTGATGTCGGTAATGCAACAATTATCGATAATGATGCACCTCCAGCTATTTCCGACGTTATCGATGCGGTTGTTTCAGAAGAAGGGTTAACCGATGGTATACCTGATTCCACGGGTTCTCCTACCGATACTACAAATGCAGCCAGCTTCTCAGGGTCATTTACAGTTGGAGACCCGGATACAGCTAATGTTTCAGTCGTTCTTTCTGGTCCAAATACACTCACATCAGGTGGAGAGCCTGTGTCTTGGGCATGGGACAGCAATACTCAAACATTGACGGCTTCTACTGCGAGTTTAGCTGTTGTTGCAACTGTTGTTCTCACGGAGCCCCCTGTTTCAGGGCAAGGAACATGGGGTTACACCATCACACTCTTAGAACCACTCGATCATCCTGTTAATGACGTCGAAGATTTGATCGACTTTGATTTGCAGATCTCAGTGAGTGATGGTCAAACCACGAGCTCCCAAAGTATGAACGTGGTTGTCGAGGATGACTGCCCACATGTTCCAACGTCTTCTCAAGCCGTAGATGTGTCGCTTACAGATATCCCGGAAATTCTCACTGGCAATATTAGCTTTGTGGGTAATGAACCCGATGCATTCAGCCGAATTTTCGGAGATGTCGAAGTGACTGCTTTGGGATTTTTGTCTAATGAGTCTACCGATCTTGGCACCGCAGAGATTAATCAAACTTCATCAGGTATTGGTGTGAAAAGTGTCGGTAATAACGGTTATCCGCTTGCTAATGAGGTGGATTATCGTTTTGCCAATGATACCGGTGTCTCAGAACAACTGATCATCGACTTGGGCGACAAGATTGCATTTGGCGCTGAGATCGAATTCGAGAAGATGTTTGGTGGTGAGTTAGAAGAAGGTCTTGCATCTTTCTATCGAGATGGTGTTTTGATCGCACAGCAATCTTTTAGCTCTGATGCGGCAAGTGGTGATTATGCGGCTAACTTCAGTGTTCAACAGGGTGGTTTTGATAAGGTTATTCTTGAAGCCACAGGTAATGGTAACGGGCCAAACACCGTAGACAACAGTGACTTTACCGTCAAATCTATCACCTTTACTGGGGCTGACTCCGCCATTCCAATTGCAACAGCAGAGGGGAATTTAGGCGCACTCTATGGTGCTGATGGCCCAGGAAGTATCGTTCTTAATGGTGCAGAGAGTGGTCTAGAAACGCTTGATGGCGAGGCGATTAGTGTTGGGATTGATTCTCAGAACCCAAACAGATTAGTCGGTGAAGCGAACGGCGAGCTGGCGTTTGAAGTTCAATTAACGCCAAGCACCGGGAAGTGGGAATTCTTCCAGTACGTATCTTTGACCTCTCCAAGTGGTGATGGTGATATCGACTTCAGTTACACGATTACCGATAACGATGGTGACAGTAAAGCGGGGAATTTTGCGGTTAATCCATATGCGCCTCCGATTGTTGAAGGCGTCACGCTTAATGTTTCTGAAGAGGGTTTGGGTAATGCCATTGCCGATGACTTCGCGCTGAATGGTTTTATGGACACCACAGATTCAACGTTAGATATGGATCAGTTAACACTTGGTCAAACGGTTGACTCGGTCGCACTGAATGTCCCAACTGCGAACCTAACCAGTAACGGTGAGGCAATCACATGGGCCTTGTCCAACAATGACCAATTGCTTGTTGGTTCAGCGGATGGAGAAGAGGTCATTAAGATCTCAGTTAATGATACGGGGGCAATCTCTACTGAACTTCTTGGTCCAATAGATCATCCAGATACTTCTGGCGAGGACTCTTTAAACATTGAGGTTCCTGTCGTTGTTTCGAATGCTCTTGGGTTGACGAACTCCGCGGTAGCAAATGTTGTTATTGAAGATGATTCACCTGATTCGACATCCATTGTTCATGATGTGGTCGCGGAAACAAAAGAGAGCGCTAACGTTCAATTGATCATGGATGTTTCAGGCTCGATGCGCACGGGTAATCGCCTTCAAATAATGAAGGACTCGGCAACTCAGTTATTAAATCAGTACGAATCGATTGGCCAAACTCGGGTTCAAATCATCAAATACAGTGGTTCGGCAACAACGTACGCTATTGCTGGGGCAACATGGTTAACCGTAGATGAAGCGAAAGCGTACATTGATACACTTACTGCTGGCGGTGCAACTAACTACAATCGCGCAATTAATGAAGCTAAGGACTCTTGGGACGATGCGGGTAAATTACCTAGTGCATCAAACGTGAGCTACTTCTTGTCTGATGGTCAACCAAACCCAGCCTCATCATTCATCAACGATGCCCGTGAGAACAGCTGGATAGACCACTTGACCGATTCTGATAATCAGATCACAGCGCTGGCTTATGGCATGGGCGTGAACCTGATGCCTGATCAGTTAGACCGTGTTGCTTACGATGGTTTCTTGAACCAAGACCTTGATGGTGTAGTCGTGCCTGACGTAACTCAGCTGCCTCCAGTAATGTTGCAGTCCGTGATTCAACCTGTTGGTGGTAACCTCATGTACACCACATCACCGGATACAGGTATTGGTGCAGATGGTGGTTACATCAGCGAAATAGAACATGACGGTGTCACTTATTCATTTGATGGTACAAACCTGACGGTTGTAGATAACAACAACGACATCTCACATGCGTTTGACGATATCACGATGTTGCTCACTATCTACATCGACAGTAGGCACACGTTGGAAGTCGATTTGAATGATGGCGCATATGCCTTCTATGGTGCGGTAGGTGACACAGTAGAAACGTTAGACTTCGATTACGTGCTTACCGATAACGATGGTGACCAATCTGAAAATACACTTCAGTTTGTGATTGACGAAAATGGTGGTGTAAACGCGGCGAGCGGTGGTGCTGCGAACATCATTGAAGCGGAAGTGGATTTAAGCCATGACATTTTAATTGGTAATGACAACGAAGCAGACATATTTAGATGGGTTAATGACTCACTAGATTCCGGCACGGACTTGGTACGTGGCTTTGAACGAGATCTCGACATTCTCGATCTAAAACAAGTTGTCGAAGATGCAGGGCATAACACCATTGAAGAGCTGCTCAATAGTATCGACCTAAATGTTGACGGCGAAGATCTATCGCTTGAAATCACCCACAACGAGGGTAACTCCATTCAAACGATCGTCATTGAAAAAGGAGCTTCCGAGTTTAGCGATTTGATCATCGGAAATTTGGACTTTGAAAGAGATGTCTTGTCGGCTCTCACAAAAGTTAATTTAGATTCATACTCGATCTAAACCAAGTTGTCGAAGATGCAGGGCATAACACCATTGAAGAGCTGCTCAATAGTATCGACCTAAATGTTGACGGCGAAGATCTATCGCTTGAAATCACACACAACGAGGGTAACTCCATTCAAACGATCGTCATTGAAAAAGGAGCTTCCGAGTTTAGCGATTTGATCATCGGAAATTTGGACTTTGAAAGAGATGTCTTATCGGCTCTCACGAAAGTTAATTTAGACTCATAATAAAAAAGGGCCAACAGGCCCTTTTTCTTTGCTTCAATTCTTTATCGTTGGCTATGACTAAGCCCGATTATAGAACCTTACACGCAAATCCTTTTAGGTAGAAACCTTCTGGGTAGGCCGTATCCGTTGGGTGGTCGGCTGCTTGTTCAAAACGCTCTACAAACTTAACTTGGCGGTTTGCATCTACTGCGGCGTCAGCAATGATTTTTTGGAACAGAACTTGGTCCATTAAGCCTGAGCAAGAGTAGGTCAGTAACGTGCCACCCGGGTTTAGAATTTGCATCGCCAACATGTTGATGTCTTTGTAGCCACGACATGCACCGTTTAGCTGTGCTTTGCTCTCTGCAAACTTTGGTGGATCCATGATCACAACATCGAACTTCGTACCTTGGTCACGGTATTCGCGTAGCAATTTGAACACGTCTGCGTTTAGGAACACAGCACGCTTTTTCGAGATATCAAACTCGTTCAGCTCTGCGTTGAATTTTGCAGTATCTAGAGCAGGTTGTGATACGTCTGCGTTGATAACGCGTTTTGCGCCGCCTTTTAGTGCGTAAAGACCAAAGCCGCCGGTGTACGAGAAACAGTTCAGAACTTCTTTGTCTTTCAAGTACTTCATCGCTTGTTGGCGGCTGTCACGTTGGTCTAGATAGAACCCCGTTTTATGGCCACCGACGATATCGACACTGATTTTCACGCCGTTTTCTTCGATTACCACAGATTTTGGTGGCTCTTCACCATGCAGAACGCCAGTGGTTTCTTTCAAACCTTCTTTCTTACGTACCGCGACGTCTGAACGCTCGTAAACGTTGCAGTCAGGGAAGCACTCAACCAAAGCATCAACAATCGCTTGCTTGTTGTATTCTGCGCCCGCACTTAGAAGCTGGCACACAAAGAAGTTTTGGTAGCGGTCGATAGTAACGCCAGGCATACCATCAGACTCTGCCGCGATAAGACGGTAGCCAGTTAGGCCATCGCGCTCGATAATGTCTTCACGAAGAAGCTGAGCATTGTTGAAACGCTTAACGAAGAAGGCTTTGTTGATCTCTTCTTTTTTAAAACTCCAGATACGAGCACGAATTTGAGAAGCTGGAGAATACGCCGCTTTAGCTAGCCATTTTCCGTCGTGAGTGAATACATCAACGGTTTCGCCAAGAGCGGGTTCGCCCTCAACTTTACTGATGCCTCGAGAGAAGATCCAAGGGTGCTTGCGCTTAACCGACTTCTCACGACCTTTAACCAAATAGATAGCAGCTGTCATTTCTTTAGCTCTTGTTGAATTTTGAAAGGGGCGTATTGTCCGGGATGTTGCCCGCAAAAGCAATATCCATCGACAATCCAATCATTTGTAGAAGCTTTAATTATATGCCGAGAACCGGAACAAAGGACCACCTTAAGGTGGTAAGAAACTAGCGCTAGGTACAAAAAAGGGCCACCGAAGTGACCCTGATTTTTCAACTTATAACCAAGCTTCATATGACTAAGCTTTAAGGCCTGTCAGTAGCGACTCCATGGTGTCACTTTGAGCTCGAAGCTGCTCAACGTTTTGCGACGTTGTGCTGATCATCATACACACATTGTTTGCTTGGATGCGGACTTCTTCAACGCTTGAAGCAATATTGTCAGCCACGACGCCTTGCTCTTCTGCAGCGGTTGCAATTTGGATGCTGCTGTCAGAGATAGTTTGGTTCTTATCTGTTAGTGAGCCGATCTCGTGATTTACTTCTGCCATCAGAGTCTGACCTTCATTCGCATTGTGAACCGTTACTTCCATCAGCTTGGTGAGCGATTGGCTGTTACGTTGTAGCGCTTCAATCATAGCTTGAATCTCTACCGTCGCTTGTTGAGTGCGACCCGCAAGAGCACGAACTTCATCAGCAACAACGGCAAAGCCACGACCTTGTTCGCCTGCACGAGCTGCTTCAATCGCAGCGTTCAAGGCGAGTAGGTTAGTTTGCTCAGAGATACCGTTGATGGTCGTTACCACTTCATCAATCTGCGCTGCGTTTGCATCCAGCTCTTCAACCGCTTGAGAGGCGGATTGGATCTCAGTAGAAAGATTCGAGATAGAGTGAAGGGTATTTTCTACTTTCACTTGGCCAGATTGCGCTACGCTGCGTGCATCGTCTGTTTGTGTGCTTGAATCGTGTGCCAGTGTTGCCACCTCACGAATCGTAGAGGCCATTTGCTCAGTTGCACTTGCCAGAGAGTTTAGATGCTCTTGTTGGGTGTTAGAAATCTCAGAGCTGTTTTGAATCGATAGGTTCAGATCAGAACTGATTTGCTGCATCAGTGCGACAGACTCTTGAATCGACTGAACCATTTTTTGTTCGCGGTCGGCAACTTTGTCTATCGTAATTGCGATTTCACTGAATTCATCACGAACGCGGAAGAAGTTCATACGTGCAGTCAAATCACCATCAGCTAATGTGTTAAGTGCTTTGTTCATCGTAAACATAGCGCCACCGATGAAGGTCATGATGTAGTAAACACCAAGCGCGATGATAAATAGCGTAACAAGGATAATGCTTACTTGCGTCGGAGAAAGCGCTGTCCAAAGTGATTGCTCATGACTTGCAACCAGACTAAACGCGCCTTTGATTACCGACACAGAGTCAGGTCCCGTGCCAAGAGTAATTGTATCCGAACTCGCGATTAGACTAGCAACTTGAGATTGTGAGAGATTTCCTGCTTCAATCAAGCCTTTCATCAACATCAGCTCTTCTTGGTACAAGTCAGAGATGAGTGAGTTAGCGGCACTGTTCAAAACAAGAGTAAGAATGACTAATGCGAGGAGAGGAAGGAAGAAGAGTAAATAGAACTTTTCTTGAATCTTTAAGTGGATAAGGTATTTATCAATCCAACGGAAAGGAATTTCTTTCATAATTATTATAACCATATAAAAACCCACTATCCTTAGTGGGGTAAATAGACGCAAATAATATATCACTCAAATATAGGGAGCGGTATACGGATGGTACTAAAGTGTGAGAAGTTTCTGATAGTAGGTCATGTACAAGGGGTAGGATTTCGATACCACACATCACATCAAGGGTTGAAGCTCGGCCTAACAGGGTATGCGAAGAACTTAAACAGCGGAGATGTTGAAGTGATTGCCTGTGGCACAGAAGAACAAATTGCAGCGTTTTCGGCGTGGTTAGAGGAAGGGCCGCGGACGGCGACAGTAGACAGTGTCACTCAGGAAAGTGTGTCTTATAAGCCTTTCCGCGGATTTAAGATCTTATAGCTTTACAGTTAATTATTTTGTAAGCGATGTGGCTGGAAACAAGTGTCTTACAAACATTTCGCTGGTTTTGGTAGACCAGCCAGTTTGGTTGCTTGTTTTGCAGGTCCTTTCTTAAACAGTTTGAATAGGTACTTGCTGTTGCCTTTTTCCGGGCCGTGTGCCTTTTCCATTGCTTTTACTAGCATTCTTACTGCTGGTGATGTATTGAACTCTTCATAAAAATCACGCACAAAGTGAACCACTTCTAGGTGCGCTTCTGTTAGTTCAATTTCTTCTTCTTTTGCTAGAAGCTCAATCATGCCTTCTTCCCACTGAGAGTGGTCAAGTAGATAACCTTGAGCATCGGTTTCAATTTCTTTGCCGTTGTAAACGAACATAGCTTTGCTTCCGCTAAGTAACCTTTGATACGTATAGGGTAGCGTAGAGCGAAGCTTAGACTCAACAAAAGAATCTTTGGAGGCTTCTGAGCGAAGTAAATTTACACAATTAATACCAGATAAAGAAAGTGACGGTAGAAGAGGTTGATTACTTTGATTATTCACAAGAATGTAAATTTATTCATCTTGTTAGAAAATTCTCGGGGTGAGTATTTTAGTTTTTGCATGAATATTCAAATTTCTGTTTTAAGGAGTTGGTGTAAAAAAGGAGGTAGCATCTACAAGGCTAGGCGCAAAGAAAAAGCCCGAAGTACAACTTCGGGCTTTTTGGAGTTTCAATTCAATCTGACGGTTTAGTCGTCGTTCATGATGCCTAGGATGCTTAGTAGGCTGATGAAGATGTTGTAGATTGAAACGTACAGTGTAATCGTTGCAGAGATGTAGTTTGTTTCACCACCACGGATGATGCCTTGAGTGGTCATCAGGATTGCCATAGTAGAGAAAACAATGAACAAGCTGCTAAGTGCTAGGTGTAGGATCGTTGATTGGATGAAGATGCTAGCAATCATACCCACTACTAGAACTACAAATAGTGACAGCATTAGGCCACCCATCATAGATAGGTCGCGTTTTGTCGTTAGAGCGTAAGCCGATGCAGCCATGAACGATAGAGCTGTACCGCCAAGAGCTGTTAGAACAACGTCGCCCATACCAGCGCCGATGTACATGTTTAGGATTGGACCAATGGTGTAACCCAAGAAGCCTGTGAATAGGAACGTAAACACAAGACCTAGGCTGTTGTTACGGTTCTTTTCTGTTAGGAATAGTAGACCGTAGAAACCGACCAACATTAGGATAATACCCGGACGTGGAAGGTTAAATGCCATTGATACGCCAGCAACCAGTGCTGACCATAGTAGAGTCATAGAAAGTAGTGCATATGTATTACGCAGTACTTTGTTGGTTTGTAGAGCACTCTCTTGAGTAGTAGTGCGAGAAAACATAGGACTGTTCATAATCTTCCTCTATAAGGGACTGTCTTATCTTAAATATATAGACATATATGGGCCCGATAGTTCAAAAAATCAAGCCCGCCACACGTATATCTAGAACAAAATAATAATAGAAATAATGTGTTATGTATTTGCCAACTTGTAACACAATATTACCGCCTTGCATAGCGAACAAAGGCTTACTATTCAAAGCATTGAAGCGCAGCTCACGAAGTAGTTTGCAAGATTGCGCGAATTTACAACATCTCGAATCAACTGGATTTTCGTAACATGAGTTAATAGCAACCGTTTAAACAAAGAAAAAGCGCTGATTTAGATGTCAGCGCTTTACAATTTTAGCTATGTACCTAATCCGTTTTAATGGTGAAGGATTTGAGCTAAGAAGTTCTGGGTTCGATCCGATTGCGGATTCTCGAAGAAGTCGACAGGGTTATTCTCTTCGATGATTTCACCCGCATCCATAAAGATAACTCGGTCAGCCACTTCTTTAGCAAAGCCCATTTCGTGGGTTACACACAACATGGTCATGCCTTCTTCTGCCAGTTCGACCATTACATCAAGAACCTCGCGCACCATCTCAGGGTCGAGTGCCGATGTCGGCTCATCAAATAGCATTACTTTAGGGCTCATACAAAGAGAGCGGGCGATCGCCACACGTTGTTGCTGACCACCGGAGAGCTGCCCCGGATACTTGTCGGCTTGGTCTGGGATCTTAACGCGCTCTAGGTACTGCATTGCGACGGCTTCAGCTTCTTCTTTCGGCATTTTCTTCACCCAGATAGGGGCAAGCGTACAATTCTCCAAAACCGTTAGATGAGGGAAGAGATTGAAGTGCTGAAAACACATACCTACTTCACGACGAACCGCCTCAATGTTTTTCAGGTCTTCGGTAAGTTCAGTACCCGACACATAGATACTGCCAGCCTGATGCTCTTCCAAACGGTTGATACAACGAATCATGGTTGACTTACCTGAACCTGAAGGGCCGCAGATAACGATTTTCTCGCCTTTCTTTACCTCTAGATTGATGTTCTTTAGTACGTGAAACTCACCATACCATTTATTCATGTCCTTCAACTGGATCATATAATCTTGTTGTTGCGTCATAATACGTCCTTGATCTTGATGAGTTATCGTTTGTGACCGGTATGAAGTTTGTTTTCAAGCCATATCGAGTAACGTGACATGCCAAAACAAAATACCCAAAACACTAACGCGACAAATACATAACTTTCGGTTGCGAAACCTAACCACTCAGGGTCGGTATTCGCGGCTTGTCCAATGCCCAGTACGTCAAACATACCGATAATAAGCACAAGACTGGTATCTTTAAATAGGCCGATGAACGTGTTCACGATTGAAGGGATAGTGATCTTCAGCGCCTGAGGCAAAATGATCAGTCCCATTTTTTTCCAGTAGCTAAGACCAAGAGCATCCGCCGCTTCATATTGTCCTTTCGGAATCGCCTGCAAACCACCACGTACCACCTCTGCCATGTAAGCCGCACTGAACATGACCACACCGATTAGCGCACGGATGAGCTTGTCAGTTTCTGAGCCTTGAGCCAAGAACAGAGGCAGCATTACCGAGGCCATGAACAGAACTGTAATAAGCGGAACACCACGCCACACTTCAATGTAAACAGTACAGATACTGCGAATAATTGGCATATCAGAACGTCGACCGAGTGCTAACGCAACACCAATTGGTAAAGAAACAACGATACCAACAAGCGCAATGATCAACGTAACTAATAGACCACCCCATTTGTGCGTTTCAACGACTTCAAGACCAAATACGCCACCGTAAAGCAATGCGGCAATAATGAATGGGTAAATATTTACGAAGAACAACCAAATCCAAATGCGTTTCGGCGTTTTCTCGTAAGCGAGTAGCACTGTAAAAATAGCTAATGTGATGTAGAACAGGCGAGGGCGCCAGAGTTCAGCTTCTGGATAGAAGCCATACATGAACTGTTCCCAACGGACGCTGATAAAAACCCAACATGCGCCTTCGCGTGTACAGTCGTCTCTTGTTGTCCCGACCCAATCAGCATTAATGAACGCCCAATCGACGATATTCCAGAGTGCTGAGAAAACGATGTAAGCGAGAATCAGCGTCACAATCGAGTTGATTGGTCCATTGAATAGATTTTTGCGTAGCCAACCTACGACACCAACCGTGTTTGCTGGGGGTGGGAGATCTGGCTGAAATTGATGTGTGCTCATATTATCTCTCCACCAGTGCAACTTTACGGTTGTACACGTTCATCAGCGCTGAAGTAATCAAACTCAACGTCAAGTAAACCCCCATGGTCATCGCGATGATCTCAATCGCTTGCCCAGTTTGGTTCAAGGTGGTACCAGCGAACACAGATACCAGATCTGGGTAACCAATCGCCATTGCGAGCGAAGAGTTCTTGGTTAGGTTCAAATATTGGCTAGTAAGAGGAGGGATAATGATACGTAATGCCTGAGGAATCACGACCAGTTTAAGTGTTTTTGTGCGGGGTAAACCAAGAGACATTGCCGCTTCTGTTTGACCATGACTCACCGCGTTAATACCAGAGCGAACAATCTCAGCAATGAACGACGCGGTATAGACACTCAACGCGAGTAGGAGTGCTGCAAGTTCTGGAATGATGCTGATGCCACCACGGAAGTTAAAGCCTTTTAACTCTGGGTATTGCAATGAAATAGGCATTCCCGCTAAGAAGTAAACGACCAAAGGAAGCACAATGACTAAGCCAAACACAATGCGGCCCATCGGCGTTTGTTGACCCGTTAAGCGTTGCTTATTGTTCGCCCAAACGTTGATCAGAATACTTGCGATGATACCGATAATGAGTGCAGCAATAACAAAACTGCTTCCTGCTTCCATCACAGGCGCTGGGAAATACAAACCACGTACGTTCAGAAAGATAGCTTCACCAAGGCTCATACTTTGACGTGGTGATGGTAGGGCTTGAAGAACGGCGAAATACCAAAAGAAGATTTGCAGAAGTAGTGGAATATTTCGGAACGTTTCAATATAAACCGCCGCTAATCGACTCACCAACCAGTTGGAGGAGAGACGTGCGATACCCATAACAAAACCAATTACGGTTGCGAGAATAATACCGAGCACAGAAACCAGTGCGGTATTAAGAAGACCAACGACGAAAGTACGCCCATAAGAAAACGTTTCATCGTATTCGATAAGAGTCAGGCCGATCCCAAAGCCTGCTTCTTGATTAAGGAAACCAAAGCCTGTTGCAATACCACGTGCTTCAAGATTGGTCAGCGCATTGTTGATGATTGTGTAGAAGAAAAATACCAGTGCAGCTACGGCAATGATCTGGAAAAGAGCGGAGCGAAAAGCAGGATTGTAAATCAGGCTCTTACTTCCGCTTGGTTTGGACATCGTACTTGGCGATGTATCATTCGTCGGTTTCATACAGCGATAACCTCAAACCCTTATTTATACAGTTACTCACGAAAAAGGGCGGCATAAACCGCCCTGTGATAATCGTTGTATTAGCGGATTGGTGGCGCGTACATGAAGCCGCCTGCATTCCATAGTGCGTTCACACCACGAGAAATTTTCAGCGGTGAACCAGTACCAACCGTACGCTCGAAGCTTTCACCATAGTTACCTACTTGCTTGATGACTTGGTAGCCCCAATCGTCACGAATGCCTAGACCTTTACCTTTCGGACCATCCACACCAAGAATACGTTTGATGTTTGGATCTTTCGATTTCAACATCTCATCAGCATTCTTAGAGCTAATGCCATACTCTTCCGCATTGACCATCGCAAATAGAGTCCACTTGGCAATATTGAACCATTGGTCATCACCTTGACGTACCACTGGGCCTAGAGGCTCTTTAGAGATGATTTCAGGAAGAACGGTTGCAGAAGAAGGGTCTTTAAGGTTTAAACGCAGAGCATACAGACCAGATTGGTCCGTCGTCAGTACGTCACAGCGACCAGCATCAAAACCTTTAGAAGTTTGTGCAGCTGTATCAAATACGACGGGTTTGTATGCCATACCTTGGTTGCGGAAGTAGTCCGCCAAGTTAAGCTCCGTTGTCGTACCTGACTGTACACACACTGATGCGCCATCAAGCTCCTTCGCACTTGATACACCAAGATCTTTCTTAACCATGAAGCCCTGACCGTCGTAATAGTTAACGCCGACAAAGTTCAAGCCAAGAGCCGTATCACGGTGTAGTGTCCAGGTGGTGTTACGTGAAAGCACATCGATTTCACCCGATTGAAGTGCAGTGAAACGTTCTTTCGCGGTAAGGGGTACATATTTAACTTTCGTTTTATCCCCAAGAACGGCTGCAGCCAGTGCTTGGCAATATTCTACGTCGATACCTTCCCATTCACCTTTTGAGTTAGGGTTTGAGAAACCAGGTAGACCGGTACTTACACCACAAGTAATAAAACCTTGTTTTGTGACTTTATCCAGAGTAGTGTCTGCTGCTTGAGCTGAAGTCGCCATCATTGCAGTAGAAGCCGCTACGACGGAAGCAAGAACTGTGAGTTTATTCGCCATTTGTATCCTTCCTGTATGATCCATGTTTAATCAGGAGCGACCTGATACAACGTGTCCAATTCGTTTGTGTTTTCGTCCTACATGATTGATTTTAGAAGAAACGGCCATCGTCAAATCAATCAGTTAAAGCGTAGGAAAGGATTTGCTAATTCTCAAACATATAATTTAAAAAGAGTTTTGGAGAGAAGTCACAAAGCGCCTTGCGATTTAGAATGACGAAATGTTAATTGTTTGTAAATAGTGCAACTAATTGTTGAATTGGTGCATCAGAACAATCGGTAAAAGAAGGAATAAAACAGAAGGATAAAAGTTTGTTATTAAAAGTGTCATTAGTGTAGGGCGGCTATGTCGGCCGAAAATTTGAACAAATATTATTTGTGAAGTCGAAACAAGGTGAAGTGATTGCCCCATTTTTGGTAGCATGAATTTCGATAGTTATTTGAAGTGATCATGGATTGAAATGCGATATTTTCCTCTGTTCTTAGATTTAGTGAATAAACCAGTACTGGTTGTTGGTGGTGGTGAAGTAGCAAGCCGTAAAGTGGAGGCACTGCTTAAAGCTGGTGCGGATGTTACCATTGTCTCCCCAAGCCTTGTTGATTTCCTCGATAAGCTTGCTCAAGAGCAGCAAGTACATTGGATTCAACGCTTTTACTCAAGTGACCTTGTCACAAAGTCTTTTATTCAAGTGTGGGCAACCACAGATAACCCAGAACTGAATCACCAGGTCAATAAAGATGCGAAAGAGTTAGGCATCTTAGTCAACGTTGTTGATGACAAACCTTACTGTGATTTCATCACGCCTTCGATGATTAACCGCGGTCGTATTCAAATTGCCATCTCTAGTGGTGGTGCATCACCAGTACTGATTCGAAACATTCGTGAAAAACTAGAAGCGATCCTGCCACAAAACATGGGATTGATGGCTGAATTTGCTAACTCGAAACGTAACTCGATCAAAGAAGCACTTCCTAGTGTCGATTTGCGTCGCAAGTTTTGGGAGAACTATTTTTCGCATCCTGAAGTGGAAAATGCGCGCGATAATCGAGAGCTTGAAACTATCTATCAAGAAACCATGTCCAAGCCGTTGGATGAGACAGGCAGTTGTACATGGATTCAGGTAGGTAAAGACGTGGAAATGTTACCCATCAAAGCTGTGCGTTATATGCAGCAAGCAGAGCTGGCACTTCACTCAACGAAATGCGAAGCGGATGTAATGGAGCTGGTGAGAAGAGATGCAGAACGTGAGGCATTCTCCAGTGCAACTGAACTCTCCGACATGCTGAGAAAAGCCAAAGAGGAGAAGCTTCGTGTATGTGTGTTCATTCCTCACGGAACAAGTGAGTTCTCGCTGCTGCAAGGGCAAGATTTAGTGATCTAACCTTCTAGGTCACTAGCCATTAAACTCCTATAAAAACGCCGACGAGATTATCGCCGGCGTTTTTTATTCCACTTTTCTTATCCACCTATAAGGTGAATAGGAGAGCGCAATTAATCACGGAAGTTGTTGTACTGAAATGGGATACCCATTTCTGCTTCACGGATCGCTGCAATCGTCGCTTGTAAGTCGTCACGCTTTTTACCTGTTACGCGCACTTTGTCGCCTTGGATAGACGCTTGAACTTTAAGCTTCGCATCTTTGATTAGCTTAACTAGCTTTTTCGCAGTAGGCGTATCGATGCCTTGGCGGAAAGCGATGTTTTGGTGCCAGTTTTTACCTGTCGCTTCTGGATTTTTTGCATCCATAGCGTTTGCATCAATGTTACGCTTTGCCAAGTGGCTACGTAGGATGTCACGCATTTGCTTAAGCTGGAACTCGCCTTCTGCGGACACTTTTACATTTTCTTCTACTAGCTCAAAGCTCGCATTCACATTGCGGAAATCGAAACGAGTCGATAGTTCACGGTTAGCGTTATCAACCGCGTTACGTAGTTCAACGGTATCGATTTCTGAAACAATATCAAACGATGGCATGAAGATTCCTTGATTATCTTGTTATAGGGAAATTACTTACTGGATTTTACTGCTTCTGCCAGCATATCTAGCATAGTTACAGTATCATCCCAACTCAGACATGGGTCAGTGATAGATTGACCGTAAGTTAAGTTGTGAATATCAGTCATTGGCTGATTGCCTTCAATGATGAAGCTTTCCGCCATGATACCCGCAATGCGAGTGCTGCCTGATTTAATTTGGTCACAAATGTCTTGTGCAACTTCAATTTGCTTGCGGTGCTGTTTCTGACAGTTCGCATGGCTGAAGTCTACAATCAAACGTTGTGGCAAGTCGAACTCTGCCAGAGCTTCGCACGCTTGTTTAACAGACGCTTCATCAAAGTTAGGACCTTTCTCACCACCACGAAGAATGATATGACCGTATGGGTTACCACTTGTGCGGTAAACCGTCATGCGACCATTCTTGTCTGGAGAATAGAAGTAGTGTGATGCTTTTGACGCACGAATCGCGTCGATCGCGATTTTCACATTGCCGTTTGTACCGTTCTTGAAGCCAACAGGGCAAGATAGCGCAGAAGCCATCTCACGGTGGATTTGCGATTCGGTTGTACGAGCGCCAATTGCACCCCACGTGATCAGATCAGCAATGTACTGGCCTGTGATCATATCAAGAAACTCAGTAGCAGTCGCAAGACCAAGCTTGTTGATATCCAGTAGCAGTTTACGTGCTTTGTGAAGGCCAGCTTCAAGCGCGTATGAACCATCTAGGTTAGGGTCCGTGATTAGGCCTTTCCAACCAACAACGGTACGAGGTTTTTCAAAGTAAGTACGCATTACGATGAACAGTTCATCTTTGTACTTATCTTGAATGTTCGCAAGGCGAGTTGCGTAGTCAATTGCCGCTTCAGTGTCATGCACCGAACATGGGCCAACGATAGCAAGGATACGGTCATCCTCACCAGTTAAAATCTTCTCAATTTGACGACGAGATTGAGCGATACGGTCAGCGACGTCATCGGTAATTGGATGTACGCTACCTAGCTCTGCGGGTGTCGGCATCGGACCCAAAGGTTGGGTTCTCAATTCATCTGTTTTAATAGGCATGTTATAGCTTTATTCTCTATTGCGAAGCAGTAAAGATAACGGAATTATAGTTAGGAATAAACCGTTTCACGGGATTCTTATCTAGTAAATACCGAAATGTATGTAATGCTGTGTCTTATCATCAGTGATAGTTATGTATAAATGACAAAAATGTCCTTGGAGATCAATACATAGTCGTTTGAATTTATAACTAGTTTTTCTATTTGCTAACACGCAAATCTTGCAAAATACCTTGAAAAGCAGGCTACGGCGAAAGTTTCATATCCAGCTTTCATTGCTTGTCAAAAGAAACCGTTTGCGATTTTCTATACGGAGATCGATTTATCATTAACATTTCTTTGACATTTTCACGCTTCGTTGATTAACTGGTCTGACTAGTCTGGTAAGGAGACCAAGATGTTATCTGCTGTTCGACGTGCAAATCTTTACTTAAACCTTTTTGGTTTTTCCAAAGTCCCGCTCATTTGGTTATGTCGCCCAAAGATCTTGGCGATTGACGACCAACATGTAGAAGTCAAAATTCCACTGAGACGTAGAACGAAGAACCATCTTAATAGTATGTATTTTGGTGCGCTTGCTGTTGGTGCGGATGTCGCGGGTGGCTTTCTTGCCATGAGTAAAGCTCAAGAGAAGGGAGAACGCATTTCTTTGGCTTTTAAAGGCGTGTCGGCTGAGTTTTTAAAACGTCCGGAAGGGGATGTGCACTTTGTTTGCCATGACGGCCCACTGATTGATGAAATGCTGCGAATGACACTAGAAACAGGTGAGCGTATTAATCGAGATGTTAAGATTACGGCATTGTGTCCAAGCGTGAATGGTGAAGAACCAATGGCAGAATTTTCTCTAACGCTTTCGATAAAAAAAGCAGCTCAAAAACAAGCTGCTTAATATCGTGTCCGATTTGATGGGTTTATACCAAGTCGATTTTCTCAATCGAAACAATCTTAGAGCGGTTTAATACCACCTTCCAGCGATAGTAAACGGGCTCATCGGTGTGGTTGTCTTCTTTGACAATCACATTAAGCAAATGGCGTTTCTCAACAGACTCTTTACTCACTTGTCCTTCATTTAAGCGATAAACACGGTTGGAGCTCTTGTCCATTAAACGAATAATCGGACGTAGACTCATATTCAATGTCTCACGAGTTTGCTCGTAACCGCTTAAGAACAAAGACGTCGCCATCTCAGTCTTAGAATGGTAGTGAAGAATTTGCTCTTCACGCTGGACGACTCGTTTCTTACGAATGTTTTGAATGCGGTCAGGTAAACTTGAAAGCGAACGGTAATCTAGCCATTCCAACTTACGGCCAACGACTTTCTTCGTCGTCGGATCCATGTACTTCTTCCGCCACTTTGGCTTCCCTTTACGAATCCAACGCCACATTGCGTCACGCAAGTCATCTTTAAAGATTTCACGTAGCGCATAAATAAAGGACATCGCGATAATGAAAGACGCAGAGATCTCACCTAAATAGTCTCGTGCCAAAATCACGGTACTCGTCACTACGACCATTACTAAACCTGTCGCGATGCCTTTGATTGCACGCTTAATGTTGTTACCCATCGACATGGTTTTTTCACGTAGGACGATAGGGTGCTCAATCAAACGCCTTAATAAACGCATCTTGTTTGACAGACGCGTCACGTCATCCACAACGCTTGTCGAGTTGTAGTTATTTAGCTTACGGTGCGCTTGCTCTTTCTCGCATAACGTAATCAAGCGATCTTTAATTGTGCTGTAATCGCCTTCGCGAGGAAGGTGAGCCACGAGAGATAGGAATCTCTGCTCGGTGTACCAAGACAGATAGTTATCGATGTTGACGTAGTAACGCTTGAGGTTCTCTTCATAAGGGATCGAACGACGCAGACGTTTAAGGATATCAAGCGTCAGCTCAATCACCTCATCTACTTCTTCAGCCGTGACACTGTCATTCTCGTGTTTATTTAGCGCCGCGACGGCTTTATCAAGTGCTATAACGTATTGATAAGCAAACAAACTCAAACTTACACGATATTGGCGATTGGACAGGCGACCACGTTTGGCGAGACGGCTGTGTACCAAAGGCAGCAGTACTTCTGTACTGTAGTAAGAGCGTTTTTGTGTAATCGAGGTGTAGTAGTACTCAGGCTCACTAATGATGTCGGAATTTAACCCCAACTCACCAGGGACAAAAATATAGATATCAAGGTCGAGCGTTTTACTCTTTGCCAATGCGTGGCTGATTTTTAAAGTTACCGAGTCTTGTTTGTCGACAGTGACCAAGGAAAGCTCCTGATTTTGCTAAAGCATCCTATACCCATAAGCGTCCGTTAATTGCATTAACTTAAGTTCGGACTAGGATAAATTGTTGAACGATCAAAGCATAACAGAGAGGTTCGCTTTTCTCTCTGATTTTCTTGTTAGTTTGGGTATAATTCCCTGTAAATTTAAAAAGAGACAAATTCAATGATTAAAATTGGTCAAATTAACAGCTTAGAAGTCATTAAAACGGCTGATTTTGGCGTATTTCTGGATGGTGAAGATTACGGTTCTGTACTGCTGCCTAACAAATATGTTCCAGAAGGCACTGAGCTAGGTGCTCATCTTGACGTATTTCTTTACTTCGATTCAGAAAGCCAGCTAGCTGCGACCATTGATAAGCCTATCGCTCAAGTCGGCGAATGGGGTCTAATGAAAATCGAAGGCATCAACAAAACGGGTGCGTTCGTAAACTGGGGTATTAAAGAAAAAGATCTTTTGATCCCCTTCAGTGAGCAACGTGCACGCTTTACTGCTGGCCAAAACATTCTGGTTTACGTTTACACAGATAAAGCCTCTGGCCGTATCGTAGGTACAACGAAGTTCAACAAATGGCTTGATAAAACGCCAGCTAACTACGAAGTGAACGAACAAGTTGATCTAATTATCGCGGAGCGCAGCCAACTTGGTTACAAGGCTATTGTGAACGGTGAACATTGGGGCATGATCTTCCCATCAGACGTATTCGGTAAATTGTTTATCGGCAAGAAACTGAAAGGTTACATCAAGCAAGTTCGTGAAGACGGTAAGATTGACTTAGCGCTACAAAAAGTCGGCGTTGCGAAGATGGATGATCTTTCGAGTAAAGTGATTGAACTCCTAGAGAAGAAGGGCGGTTTCTTGCCTCTTAACGATAAATCTTCACCAGAAGCGATCTTTGAAACGTTCCGCACAAGTAAAGGTACTTACAAAAAGACCATCGGCGGTCTATACAAAGCGGGTAAGATCGTTATCGAGAAAGACGGCATTCGTCTGGCTTAATCGCTTATTAAAGCTTAAAGGCAGTCTTGACTGGTGGCTCGTGGTTAAGTGAATGACATTTTGACTTTACCTTTTAGAAAGTGTCAGCCAAAAAAAATGGCCCAAACTCGTCCTTATTTTGGGCCTAGGGGAAACGGCTCTTTTAAGAGCCTGCGCTAAACGTTGTGACCAACACATATTGCTGGCTAAGTATAGAGAGAAATGCCGTTTCAAAGCGATGCTTTGCTACATTCAGTTTAGTACAGGGCACTCGGATCGCTAGTGAACCCAGTTCCAATCATGCTTTAGAACCAAAAAGCCATCGTAAATACGATGGCTTTTCATTTATTTATAGCGTATCACTTTGCTACTAAAATAAGTTCTTATCACGCACAAGTTCACGTGGCAGACCGTTTTTAATTCGGTTGCTTACCCATTTCCCAAGACCAATAATCGCACCTTCGTACTTAACGAACACTTCGCCTTTACCTGTCTTCATCTCTGCTGGAATGTTTTGTGGGCGAACATCGCGACCCATGTACCACTCCCGTGCTTCTTCAATCGTTAACTCAATAGCATTTTTCTCATCACCGGTAGCTAGAGCCGTTGCGACTTGATGCTGCCAGCGGTAACCGTTCTTGTGTGCTTCAGCAATTTTGATACCCATACGAGAGAAACGCAGTTCACCAATCATTGGCTCTAGCGCGTCAGGAAAAAGCCAAACATCTTTCTCGCGAATCCAAACTGTGCTGTCTTCAGGCACATTGATATCCATCGTATTTTGTAGCTGTTTAGCAATCTCTGCTGACTCTTTGTTTGACGCTTTCGAAAATGGGAATTTACCCATGCGCTTTTTCACTTTTGGCGCTTCAACTGCTGTAAGCTTACGAATGCGGGCGACGAAGAAGCCCTCACAGTCATAAACTTGAGGGAAGATATGCAAGAAACCTTCTTCAGTTAACGCCGCTTCTGCATTTTCAAACAGCTCTTTTAAGCTTTCGAATTCAACCGCGTCACCAAATGTCTCTTTAAGGTGATGGCAAACCTGTTGGTTCTCTTCGGTACTCAGCGTGCAGGTTGAATAAACCATAACGCCGCCAGGTTTTAGAGCATGGAACGCACTTTCAATCAGATCTTTCTGCGTATCTGCAATCTCGACAACCGACGATTGCGTCCAGTTCTTCATTGCATCTTCGTCTTTACGAACGGTACCTTCCCCTGAACATGGCGCGTCGAGTAAAACAGCATCAAACTGTTCCGGTAACCAACCGCCAAATACGCGACCATCGAAGTTGCTTAATGCTGCATTACGTACACCACAACGTTCAATGTTAGCGTGTAGCACTTTTACACGACTTGCTGCGTATTCGTTCGCTACCAACACGCCTTCGTTATTCATAAGCGCAGCGATTTGAGTCGTTTTGGAACCGGGCGCAGCCGCGGTATCAAGAACGGCATCGTACGACTCGTCATTCATAAACAAAGCCGATACCGGCATCATTGAGCTGGCTTCTTGAATGTAAAATAGCCCTGACATGTGTTCAGCAGTATTACCAAGTGGCACAACCGACTCATCCGCTTTGATCCAAAAACCCGTATTACACCAAGGTACTGGTGAAAGCTTCCAACCTTTTGCTTCAGCACGTTCGAGAAACGCTTCTACGCTAATCTTAAGCGTATTAACACGAATACTTTTGCGCAGTGGCTTTTGGCATGACGCGATAAAGTCTTCCATGTTGAGGTGAGCAGGGAGGATAGTTTGGATTTTTTCCAGAAAAGCTTCTGGGATGTAAACATTAGGATGCAAAGTGAAATCTCGATTGCAGAATTTGCTGCAAATAATATACGAAAGCGGGTCAGAAACGAATAGCCACATGAGAGTGAGTAATAAAAAAGAGCAGCGTTTGCTGCTCTTTACGACGTTAGTGTTGTCTTAACGCGCTATGGTTTGGGAATTGCAGTGCGCCATTGAGTCCAACTTTCTTCAGCTTGAGGGTACAAGTAGAAAGATTGACCTTTTTTTGCCGCTGGTGGAATTTGCGATTGTTCTGGTGTCGAGAAAGCAATGCCGCCACGGACTAAGCTGTCAAATGTGCCTGCTTTGATGTTCGCGCCACCTAGGCCAATAGAAACATCCACACCTGAGACGTTCCAGAACACACTGTTTTGACGAACAAGGTAAGCATACTCAGATTTGACCTCGATCCTCGTAACAACGCGATCAGCAAATTCACCCAAGCTGACTTTAGTTACGCTGCCTACCTCCATCTGTCGGTATAAGATAGGGGTACCAACTTGGACGGAGCCACGTTGTTCACTTTGTAGTGTGAAGGATACGCCTGGTTCCGCTTGCTCGTTCTTAGCCAAATCAAACTTGAATTTCGCTGAACCTTTACCTGGCTCTACGCTGATGGATTTCGATACCAGCGCACCCAAATTCTTAACTCCGCCTAGGCCAATCTCAGGCTCTGTTAGCCAAAAATGTGACCCGGTAACGGCGATGTTATTGACATATTCAGGAAGAATGCGGGCGGTGACTTCAACCATTTCACGCTGAAAGTTCGGCACCACCATTGTGACTTCACCGACTTTAACGCCTTGATATTTAATCGGCATACCTTTGGTCACTTCTTGGCTACCATCGGTTTCCAGCGCTATTACACGGCCAAACTTACGAGCTTGATTTTGGTCGTTGTAAAGCTTCCAACGTTGGTCAACTTTATTCTCGATGCCCGGGATAGAATCGAAAGCAATGCCGCCCTTAATTAATGTCTTGAGAGGATGCGCTTTAACACTGATGCCAGATAAAGATGCATCTATTTCTACGCCAGAGCGGTTCCAAAATACCGTTTGTGTGGTTAGCAGATGAGCATAACGATTTTCAATAGTTGCTTTGACAACAACACCGCCGTCCACCAAGTTGAAGTCAGATATGCTGCCGACTGGCAAATTACGATAGAGCAGAGGGCTACCTTTGGAAATAGGAGGAAGCTCAGTGGCAAACAGGCTCAATGTTTTCGAGCCTGTTTGGTTATATTGGGCCAATTCTGCCAACGAAGCGCTTTGGAACAGTTGGTACTCTTTCTGAATACTCTCTTGCCCTTCGCTAACAAAGCTAATTGAGCCAGTAAGAAGCTGCTTCGCAGGAGGAACCGTAACACTCAAACCTGATTCTGTTAGTTCTGCAGAAGCGCTGCCAGTAACATAAAAACGGTTATTCGATTTGATCAGGTGTTTGTATTCGTTATCAATCAAAACATCCATAAACACTTCATGTTTTGCTGCCTGCGCTTTTGCTTCATCAAGCAGGCCGACTTTAATGATTGAACCTACCACGATGCCTTTATAAAGCACGTTCGCACCGCTATCCAAACCGAAGGAGTTATCAGACACAAGACGAATCGCAATCGACTTCTGTTGTTGCTGGTCAAAGACGTTCTGACGAATAGCAGTAAATCGACGAGCGCGTTCACCTTTACCCGGAACAATGGTCAAGAAATTGCCGCGAACAAGGTTTGCGATATTTTCGACGCCAGATAGAGAAACTTTTGCCTCTTCAAGAACAAAACGCGTTTCTGAAGTCAGCATATCGCTAAAGGCTGGTTGAATAGCAGCGGATGCCAAAATGACTTCACGACCTTCAGAAAGATTTAAGTCTGTGATTTGTCCGACTTCGATGCCGCGGTACATAATAGGTGCGCCTTCGCCGCTGATTTTGTTGTCATCAGGAAGCGCGATTTTGATCGGGATCCCTCGACCAGCGGTTTTAAGGTCTTTATAAAGGCGGAACTCCGTATTCTCTTTCACCGGTTCGCCATCGTCAGGCGAGTCTACCGCGATAGCACCGCCCAGTAGGGCACTCATGCTTTCAAGACGAACATCAACACCGTCAAAGCCGATGTTGGCACCAATGCCACTGACATTCCAAAAACGACTGTGACTGTTGATCAGGTGCTGGTATTGCTCTTGGATGTTGGCTTGGATGGTGATGGATTTCGCATCTTCGTTGAGCTGGTAGCTGAATACCTCACCAATTGGGATCTTTTTGTAGACGATTTGCGAACCAATCGAAACGCCACCCAAGTCTTGGCTCTTCAATTTAATGTTCAGGCCTTGTGTCACACGTAGGTCAGTAGGCGCTGATTCAAGTGCGGTGAAGGTCGTTTCAAACTTTTTACCGTCACCTGGCTGAATAGAAATGTAGTTGCCAGATACAAGTGCATCAAGACCAGACACGCCAGTTAAGCTGGCTGTAGGCTTAACCAACCAAAAGCGCGTTTTGTCGTTGAGCAATTTAGCCGCCTCTGGGTAGATGTCTGCATCCACATAAATGCTGCCCAAATCTTCGGATAGGTTGATATCTCGCACCATACCCACTTCTAAACCCTGATAGCGAATGGTCGTTCGTCCTGCGACTAAACCTGCTGCATCGGAGAAATAGATTTGCACACGTTGTCCCGCGTCATGAATCGATTTCATTACGAGCCATCCGGCTAATACCATGGTCAAAATCGGTAATAGCCAAAGGGGAGATATACCTTTACTCCTCTTTACATCTGGCACGTATGACGTTTGAGAACTGTTCTGATCACTCATTAATTGACTCTTTTTCTGATTGTGTTTGGGCTTGGTCCCAAATAAGCCTTGGATCAATGCTCTCCGCCGCGAGCATTGTAAGTACGACCACGACACCGAACGCTACTGCGCCATACCCCGGTGTAAAGTCGAGAATCTGTCCACGATCGACCAATGTCATCATGATAGAAATAACAAACAAATCCATCACGGACCATTTACCGATCCACTTTACTGCAAAATAAACCATCATTCGCTGTCTTCTATACACCGAACGTTTGAACTTGATACATAGCAAGATGTAAGTAAGGCCGAGAATCTTAGCGACAGGCACCACGATACTGGCAACAAAAATGATGATCGCGATGCCGTACATGCCATTTTTAACCAAACCCGCAACGCCCGAGAAAATGGTGTCCTCTAAACGTTTGCCATTGGTGAGCAAAATCGAAATCGGAATCAAGTTAGCCGGGAAGATTGCAATGGTCGCGGCGATTAAGTACGCCGACGTCTTTTGGATTGAATTCGGTTTGCGATGATACAGCTCATGGTGGCAGCGATGGCAATTTCTACCCTCAGGCTGCGATAGATGGCATTCATGGCAGTGCACATCTTTGTGTTCAAAGTCATAACTGGTTTCAGGTTGCCAAGCTTCCCAATAACGACGAACGCTAATACGAGATATTAGTAAAACAGTAAAAACTTGCAGTAGCACAAGGCCAATCAACCCAGGCCCAACAAAAATATCGGAGTAATCTTGGAGTTTGAAGCAAGAGATCGCGATGCTCACAAGAAAGACATCCAGCATCACCCAATGCTTAAGATGTTGAATCAACCAAAGTGATACGCGCAAACCTTTAAACCACCGTTTGTGTAGCGACCAATGGGCCGTGACAACAGAACTGCAAACGATGAGTGGGGCGAGTGAGCTACAAAATAGGATAAGAATAGAAAGAAGAACAAAACCTTCTTGAAAAAGCGTGATCATTCCTGAAGGCAATGTTGCTGGAATCATCACACCAAACAGACGAATACTGATGAAATTAAAAAAGTGCGAAGGAATAAAAAGCAGAATACAGGTCACTGCAATAGCAAGATTACCTGACAGGCTAGGGCTTCCGCCGCGGTATAGTTGAGTGCCACAACGTGGGCAGTATGCATTTTTACCGTTAGGCAAATCGACGATATCGACAGGCAATTCGCAACCTTGACATAAGCGGACGCTGCTCGGTTGCATGGCGTGTTTAGAAAGAGAGGTCACAACGACCTCTCTACAAAGAATGGGTTAAGCGTGGGACTGAATGCCCCCGTACAAGGTTTGATATAAGCCTTCTTGCTCAACGAGCTCACCATGTGTTCCTGTTTGCGTCACTCTTCCGTCTTCAAGCACATAAATCAAATCCGCTTGCTTCACCGCAGATAAACGGTGGGCGACGATAAGCGTGGTTCTTCCACGTAAGAATTCAGTTAACGCCTTGTGCAATGCCGCTTCGGTTGCGGTATCTAATGCCGACGTTGCCTCATCTAGGATAACAAATTGTGGGTTACTCAGCACCATACGCGCAATCGCTAAGCGCTGACGCTGACCGCCGGATAGGCGAATACCATTACGACCAATTTGAGTATCCAAACCATGGTTAAGTTGAGAAATGACATCTTGCAGCTGTGCAACTTCGAGTGCTCGCCACAGTGACATTTCATCAAAGTCACCACCAAGGGTGAGATTATGCCTCAAGGTGTCATTAAATAGTATAGGTTGTTGTAAAACAACGGCAATCTTGTCGCGTATCACTTCAAAACTGATGTCTTCCGTAAGTTCATCATTAAAACGGATAGAACCTGCATTCTGACGGTAAACCCCGATCAAGAGCTGGATAAGCGTCGATTTACCTCCGCCACTTGCGCCAACT
Source organism: Vibrio campbellii CAIM 519 = NBRC 15631 = ATCC 25920 (assembly GCF_002163755.1). Classification (NCBI taxonomy): domain Bacteria; kingdom Pseudomonadati; phylum Pseudomonadota; class Gammaproteobacteria; order Vibrionales; family Vibrionaceae; genus Vibrio; species Vibrio campbellii. The sequence continues at coordinate 1,735,684 of NZ_CP015863.1, read as the reverse complement.
AAGGCCACCTTCTTACCGGCAGGAATATGCAAAGAAAGATCGTCCAGTACTTTATTTTCATTATTGTATGAAAAATCAACATGTTCAATTTTTACATCGACTTCTCGATTTTCTTTGAAAGGATTTACTTTCGAGACAGGTCTATGTTCTTCCTCTAACTCGAGTAGGTCATTGATGCGTTTAAGCGCCGCTTTTGCGCTGTACCAAGAGAACTGGATGCCCAAAAGCTCTTGAACAGGAGACAACATAAACCAAAGGTAACCAAACACCGCAAAGATTTGACCAATGGTGAGATCGCTGAACATCACCATTAACATTGCGACAGCGCGAAACAATTCGAAGCCGATTAAGAAAAGGAGAAAAGAAACACGTCCAGCGGCTTCTGATTGCCATGCGTATTTGTCAGCGTCGATACGAACTTGATCAGCGCTGCCTTTCAGTTGTTGAAGGAACTCTCTTTCTTTATTAGCTGCACGCAGTTGATAGATGCCGTCAAGCGTTTCAACTAGGCGGTTTTGGAAAATCTCGAACGAGTGGTTTTCTTTACGTTTGAGGTGCTTAACCATACTTCCCAGCTTTCGCGATAAGTAGATGACAATAGGGTTAACCAAGAGGATAAAAAGACCGAGCCTCCAATCAAGCCAAAGTAGCACGATTGCCGTACCAATTACGGTTAGGAAGCTGATAACGAATTTTGCTAATGTAGAACCAATAAATTTATCAATGGTCTCGATGTCAGTGATAAGGTGTGCGTTAATGCCACCGCTGCCTTTGGTTTCGTATTGGCGAATGCTAATACGTCCAAGCTTGTCGATCATCTTACTGCGCATTTCAAAGGTGATGGTCTTTGAAACGAGGGTGAATTGACGACTTTGAAGAATATTCAGGCCTTGGCTAGCGGCTCTCATCAGTACAACCAGGAACAGGGTAAAAAAGATATAACCCGTAGGTGTATGCCACGCTTCTGGTAAAACCGAGTTCATCGCCGCAAGGCCGGATGCCGGTTTGTCCAATAAGACTTCATCTACCATAAGAGGCATAAGAAGAGGGATTGGAACACTAATCAAGGTCGCAAGTACGGCTATCAAGTTCGCTAGAATCAGCTTGGACTTGTGCTTTTTCACTTGTGTTATTAACCAAGAACGGCTAATAGTGTCGTTTTTCGGATTCATTGTAATTGAGAATAAGTCCTATTAAAAGTAGGGCTGCATTGTAACGCCATACCATAAGAATGGAAGCCTAAATAAAAAGTAGGAAGTTAATATGAACATAGAACAATACCAAAGACTTACCAAGCAAGCAGTTGCGCTTATCGAATCAGAAAAAGACTACATCGCAAACCTTTCTAACATCAGCGCTCTTCTATTTATGGAACTAGAAAACCTAAACTGGGCTGGTTTCTACCTAACAAAAGGGGATGAGTTGGTGCTTGGTCCTTTCCAAGGTAAGCCTGCTTGCGTTCGAATCCCAATGGGAAGAGGTGTCTGTGGCACTGCTGCACAAACTAACAGCGTACAAAGAGTATACGACGTGCACGAGTTTGAAGGTCATATTGCTTGTGATGCAGCAAGTAACTCAGAAATTGTTATTCCTTTTACTATCAATGGGGAAGTGGCTGGAGTATTGGATATCGACAGTCCAAATATCGGTCGATTCAATGAAATTGATGAAGAAGGTCTCACTTATTTTATGGCTGAAGTAGAAAAGCTGCTTAATTCGCACGCTAACGACGCATAAATTCGCCTTCGAGTGTGGTTTTTCCTTGGCATGTCACTATAATACGAGAATATTTTTTCTTAATGCTTCGCGGAAATCCGCTCAAACCAGGAACCCTCATGACTGAAAAGTTAAAAAACAGCAAAGAAGTTATCGCATACATTGCTGAATGTTTCCCTAAGTGCTTTACTTTAGAAGGTGAAGCAAAGCCTCTGAAAATTGGTATTTTTCAAGATCTTGCGGAACGTCTGAATGAAGACGAAAAAGTAAGCAAAACTCAGCTTCGTGCAGCGTTAAGACAGTACACTTCATCATGGCGTTACCTACACGGTGTAAAACCAGGTGCAGTACGTGTTGACCTAGACGGCAACCCATGTGGTGAGCTAGAAGAAGAACACGTAGAACACGCTAAAGCGACACTTGCTGAAAGCAAAGCGAAGGTTCAAGCTCGTCGTAAAGAGCAAGCTCAAAAAGCTCGCGAAGAGGGTAAGGCGAAAGCAAAACCTGCGGCTAAGAAGCCACAACAGCCTCGTCGTGCTAACAAACCAAAAGTACAAAAAGAAAGTAAGCCTGTAGAAACACGCGCACTAAACGCTGACGAAATCACAATCGGCAACGCAGTTAACGTGAACATGGGCAAAGGAAACATGGCAGCGACCATTGTTGAAGTCAATAAGGATGATGTACGTGTTCAACTTGCTAACGGCCTACAAATGGTTGTGAAAGCGGAGCACTTGCGCGCATAAGGGAGATACTCCTACGCATGAATTGCCGTTCAAAAGTGACACTGATTGCTGCTAGCTTCTGGCTAGCAGCATCAGCTCAGGCTCTAGAAGCCAAACTAAACAAAGATGATTTGCCGGTTCTTGCACCTGAAGTTCAGCATGAAACAGCTAGCAAACGAGTAACTTCTCGATTTACCCGCTCTCATTATAAACACTTCAATCTTAACGATGATTTCTCCAAAGCGATCTTTGAACGCTACGTAGAAATGCTTGATTACAATAGAAATATTTTTACTCAAGCCGATATCGATTCTTTCAAAGATTGGTCAATCAGCCTTGATGATCAGCTTAAAGCTGGTAACAACAAGATTGCTTTTGATGTTTATAACCTTTCGATGCAGAAGCGTTTTGATCGTTTTGCCTACGCGTTGACTCTACTCGATAAAGAAATCAAGTTTGATACTGATGAATTTATTGAATTAGATCGTTCTGAGGCTGCGTGGCCAAAAGACGAAACAGAGTTAAACGAATTATGGCGTAAACGCGTTAAGTACGATGCTCTTAACCTTAAAATGACTGGCAAAGAGTGGCCAGAAATCAAAGAGGTTTTAGAGAAGCGTTACAACAACGCGATGAAACGTATCACGCAAACTCGCAACGAAGACGCTTTCCAACTTTACATGAATGCTTTCGCTCGTGAAGTTGATCCGCACACTAGCTACTTATCTCCTCGAAATGCCGAACAATTCCAATCAGAGATGAACCTTTCTCTTGAAGGTATTGGTGCTGTGCTTCAAATGACTGATGACTACACAGTGATCCGTTCTTTGGTCGCGGGTGGCCCTGCATCTAAGAGCAAGCAGCTAGGAGAGGGTGACCGCATTATTGGTGTTGGACAAGATGGCGAAGAAGTTGTTGATGTCATCGGTTGGCGTCTTGATGATGTGGTTCAGCTAATTAAAGGCCCTAAGGGTACGAAAGTGAACCTGCAAGTCTTGCCTGAGGGCAAAGATGCGAAGAGTTACGTTGTCACAATTGTCCGTGACAAAGTTCGCTTAGAAGATCGCGCGGTTAAATCTGAAATCATCGAAAAAAACGGTAAGAAGATTGGTGTACTTGAAGTGCCGAGCTTCTATGTCGGTCTTTCGAAAGATACAGATAAACTGCTGTCTGAACTGAAAACCAAGAACGTTGATGGTGTCATCGTTGATCTGCGTAACAACGGTGGTGGTGCACTAACAGAGGCAACCGCGCTAACGGGTCTCTTCATTAAAGAAGGTCCGGTTGTTCAAGTTCGTGATAGTTACGGTCGTATCAAAGTGAATGCGGATACTGATGGTCAAGTAAGCTACGATGGCCCACTGACGGTATTAATCAATCGCTACAGTGCTTCGGCGTCTGAGATTTTTGCGGCGGCAATGCAGGATTACAACCGTGCGATTATCCTTGGTGAAAACTCTTTCGGTAAGGGTACCGTTCAGCAGCACCGTTCATTGAACCATATCTACGATCTTTTTGATAAAGAGCTTGGCTATGTTCAATACACGATTCAAAAGTTCTACCGCATTGATGGTGGTAGTACGCAAAACCGTGGTGTAGCACCAGACATCGCTTACCCGACTCCGGTTGAACCAAGCGAAACGGGCGAGAGTGTTGAAGACAACGCACTGCCTTGGGATAGTATTGATAAAGCAAAATATCAGACGTTCCCAAGCAATGACGCACTTGTTACTAAGCTAACCGAACTTCATAACAAACGTATCGCTGATGAAATGGAATTCCGCTTCATCAATGAAGATATCGAGAAGTACCGTAAAGAGAAAGACGATAACTTGTTGTCTCTTAACGAGAAAGTTCGCGAAGATGAATCAGATAAAGCGGAAGCTCTACGTCTAGAACGCATTAATGAACGTCAATCTTCAATGGATAAAGAACCATTCAAGACACTAGACGATGTGCCGAAAGACTACGAAGCGCCGGATGTTTATCTGGATGAATCAGTAGCGGTTATGGTTGATATGCTGAAGAACTAAAAATTCAGTCAGAACGACTAACAATTCTTTGAATCATGAGCGAGTCATAATGACTCGCTCTTTTTTTATGTGTTTAAAACGTGTGTTGAATAGTGAACTCGGTCGTTCATACGCTTAATTTGCACCAACAATTTACGTGATGTAGATCAAATATTTCGCGAAAACGAGATCTAGAGCCTAAGCTAAAAGAAAACGATAAGGATACCGTTATGAAATGGTTCATTATTTTGCTTAGCGTTTGCTGCTTCAGCGTTTCTAGTGCGGAAACTAACAAGGAAGACGAACTTAGCCACTTTGACACCCCGTTTTTGATCGGGGATTGGTACCTCATGAATCCCAATCCCGACGATTCTTCTGAGAATTTTCGAGCGATTAAGCTGACTTTGGGCTCAGACTACACGTTCTCCATCGATATCCAGAAAAAGGACTACTCAATTGACCATTGGGATGGGTTGTACAATGCAAATGAAGACACGATTGTCCTAGGGTTAAACACGGACGAACCGCAAATTTATGCATATCGCAACAACCATAACACTCTCGACCTCAACGGAGTGACCTTTACCAAAGGACTTTCGGATGCACTTGCTGGTATTTGGTCCAGTTCTCAGGTTGGTGGTGATGGCATGCTTGCTAACAACATCAATCAGATGGACTTAATCCTCCAGCCGGACTTTGTGTTCATGTTCAGAGTATCGAATGAAAAAGGTGAGGAGTCAGTTAAGCAAGGTGTTTTCTATACCGAAGGCGAGCATCTGGTTCTTTTGTATGAGAATGGTGAGCATGGTACACGCTATACATTGAACCAAAATGAACTCACTATTGAGGATTCTAATGGTGATATGTACGCGGTACTCAATCGAGTGACGCCATAAATGATTCATCACCATTATTTCACGCAGGTTTATTAATAGTGAAATATTCTGATGTTGATTAAATGTTAAACAGAAAGCGGAGCTATGCCACTAAAAGCTCCGTTTTTTTATAGAAAGACTTGTATTCTGATACCACAACCCCTACAAATAGCTTATATCGTGATACCAGTAAGAGGTGTTTGACCCTCTAGTCCTGGTATTTTTGTGGTTCTATATACAAGGATTTATGGACATGTCTCAAGCTCCCCAAGCGAAATATCGCAAAGATTATAAGGCGCCATCTCATTACATTACTGATATTGATTTGACGTTTGATCTTTATGACAACGACACGATCGTTACCGCAGTATCAAAAGTAGTTCAAAAGGGTGAATCAACCACATTGGAACTCGACGGTGAAGGGCTAGAGCTACGATCCGTAAAAGTAAACGGTGAAGATTGGTCTCATCATGAAGTCAAAGAAACTTCTTTAGTTCTTACGGACCTTCCCGCTGCATTTGCATTAGAAATCGTCACTAAGATTGACCCAGAAGCAAATACTGCCCTTGAAGGTTTATACAAATCAGGTGGTGCATTCTGTACACAATGTGAAGCAGAAGGCTTCCGCCGCATCACTTATTACTTAGACCGCCCAGACGTTCTTGCAAAATACACAACAAAAGTAATTGCAGACAGAGCCATTTATCCATACCTACTAAGTAATGGTAACCGTATCGCTGAAGGCGAAGTAGAAAATGGACGTCATTGGGTGCAATGGCAAGATCCGCACCCTAAACCAGCTTACCTGTTTGCGTTGGTAGCCGGTGATTTCGATGTTCTACGCGATAAATATACGACAACTTCTGGCCGTGAAGTTGACCTAGAAATCTTTGTCGATAAAGGCAACCTCGACCGCGCGGGTCATGCAATGACCTCACTTATCAACTCTATGAAGTGGGATGAAGACCGCTTTGGTCTTGAATACGACCTAGATGTTTACATGATCGTGGCTGTAGATTTCTTCAACATGGGCGCGATGGAGAACAAAGGTCTAAACATCTTCAACTCGAAGTTTGTCCTTGCGAATGAAAAAACTGCGACTGACCGCGAATACCTTGGTATTGAAGCGGTAATCGGTCACGAGTACTTCCACAACTGGACGGGTAACCGTGTGACTTGTCGTGACTGGTTCCAACTGAGTTTAAAAGAAGGCCTAACGGTATTCCGCGATCAAGAATTCTCATCTGATTTGGGTTCGCGTGCAGTAAACCGCATCGACAACGTTCGTACTATTCGTGGTCCTCAGTTCGCGGAAGACGCAAGCCCTATGTCGCATCCAATTCGTCCGGATAAAGTTATTGAGATGAATAACTTCTACACTCTAACTGTGTACGAAAAGGGCAGCGAAATTATCCGTATGTACCACACGCTACTTGGCGAAGAAGGCTTCCAAAAAGGCATGAAGCTTTACTTCGAGCGTCATGATGGCACCGCGGCAACGTGTGAAGATTTCGTTTCTGCGATGGAAGACGCAACGGGCGTTGACCTTAAGCAGTTCCGCTTATGGTACAGCCAGTCTGGTACGCCAACACTTCGTGTAAACAGTGAATACAATGCGGAAACAAAAACTTACGCACTAACGGTTGAGCAATTTACTGAAGCAACGCACGACCAAGCAGAAAAACAAGCGCTACATATTCCATTTGATATTGAGCTATACGCACAAAACGGTGACGTGATTCCCCTGGTTATCAACGGTGAATCGGTACACAACGTCCTAGACGTGAAACAAGACAAGCAGACTTTTGTATTCGAAAACGTCGCAGAACAACCAGTGCCATCATTGCTTCGTGAGTTCTCTGCACCAGTTAAATTGGAATACGATTACAGTGATGATGAACTGATTTTCTTGATGAAGCACGCAACGAACGATTTTGCTCGTTGGGACGCTAGCCAAATGCTATTAGCGAAATACATTCGTCAAAACGTCACTAATGTTCAAGCGGGTGGAGAGGTTAAGCTGTCTGAAGACTTGATTGATGCATTCCGCGGTGTCCTGCTTGATGCAAATCTTGAACCTGCGTTTATTGCTCAAGTGCTTTCTCTGCCTTCCATCAACGAAATCACTGGTTGGTACAAGGAGATTGATATTGATGCGGTAGATACGGTACTGAATGGCATTACATTGTCACTTTCTAAAGAGCTAGAAGATGAGCTGAGTGCTACTTATCATGCATTGAACCAAGCAGAGTACAGCATTGCTCACGATGCAATTGGTAAACGAGCTTTGCGTAACCAATGTCTGCAGTTCCTAGCTCACACTGAAAAGGGTAACGAGCTAGCGAAAGCGCAATACGAGTCATCAAACAATATGACGGACACGATCGCGGCCATGAGTGCAGCAAACAGTGCACAGCTTGAATGTCGTGAAGCGCTAATGGCGGATTACAGCGACAAGTGGAAGCATGATGGTCTGGTTATGGACAAATGGTTTGTTCTTCAGGGTAGCAACCCAGTAGAAAACGCACTTGAGAAAGTGAAAGAAACCATGAGCCACGAAGCGTTTAGCTTGAAGAACCCGAACCGTACACGTAGCTTGATTGGTTCTTTCTTAAACGCAAACCCAGTGCAATTCCATGATAAGTCAGGTTCTGGTTACCAGTTTGCTGGTGAGATCCTTCGTCAGTTGAACGATACCAACCCACAAGTGGCATCTCGTCTGATCGATCCTCTATTGAAGTTCCGTAAATACGATGAAGGTCGCCAAGCGCTTATTCGTGCTGAGCTTGAAAAGCTTAAAGCGATGGACAACCTAGCGAAAGACCTATTCGAAAAAGTGACTAAAGCACTAGACGAATAATCAACAAAAGAATAGGGTGGTCAGTACGATCACCCTAGTTTTTTGTTCTGGCAACAAACCATTCTCATGAACCAGTATTACTTCTCTCTCAACATCCCATATCAAACATTTCTTTCACACTATTCTGGCATAGCAAGCTCTGTACAAGTCATTACTGACAACGGCTTAAGAGTGCAACTAGATGCATCAAAATTTCGACCTTTTCTTACGCAATTAGGTGTTAGAGGTCGTTTTAGACTCACAACTGACCAAAATAATAAGTTTCTAAAGTTAGAAACTCTGTGATGCCCGATATTCCTAGTGAGTTAAACAGGAATCTTAGTCACATAATCAAACATTTCACCTCCTACCACTGCTATTTCTTGTTAAACATTTGTAATTATGCTTTTACAATAAGCGCATGCATTACCTATGCTTAGTTTCGAGGCTCAAACCCGAAATTAAGTCCCCCTACAAAACAACAATTCTAATGTGGAGTGTGAATATGACCGCGCGTGAAAATGTAGTGCCGGTTCTGCTTGAAAAGGTATACCAACTAATTCAAGACAAACTCGAGCTTTCTCACCAACCGCTTGTAACTAAACTTGCTCAACACTTATTTAGTAACATTGCTGATGATGACTTAATTCAGCGAAACGAATCCGACCTTTATGGTGCTGTTGTTAGCCTGTGGCACCGCGTCAATGAAAAGAAACCAGAAGATATTTCTGTCAGGGTATTCAACCCGACTGTCAGCCGCCAAGGTTGGCAATCAACTCACACTATCGTTGAAATTGTTGTACCGGATAGCCCATTTTTGGTGGATTCCATCAAGATGGCGCTAACGCGACTCGACCTTGTTTCTCACTTAATGCTCAACAACCCAACGCAACTAGAACGCGATAAGAAAGGGCAAGTGACGGACGTAAATGGCGAGGGCGGCGTTCTACAATCTTTATTCCACATCGAAGTAGACCGTTTAACCAGTAAAGATGAAATGCAAGCGCTGAAAAATGAGTTGCTAACCATCTTATCAGACACGCGCTTAGTCGTTGATGACTGGAAGCAAATGGTTGAAAAACTTAAGATCGTTACCAACGACCTTGAGAAGAATAAAGATCGTGTTTCGATGAAAACAGATCGTTTAGATGAAACGATCGAATACCTACGCTGGTTAGGGGATCATAACTTCACCTTCATGGGCTATAAGGAATATGATCTTGTTAACGTCAACGGTGACACTGAACTCCAGCCAGTGAAAGAGAAAGGCCTTGGCATGTTTGCTGATGACAGTCGTGTTCGCAGCATCAAGCTTTCTGAACTGTCAGACTCTGCGCGCCTTGAAGCGAAAAAACCTTACGCGCTGATCATCACCAAGGGCAATCAGGCCTCTCGTATTCACCGCCCAGCTTACACTGACTACATTGGTGTTAAGAAATTCGACAAGAATGGCAAAGTGATTGGTGAGCACCGTTTCACAGGTCTTTACACTTCTGCTGTATACAACCAAGCCGTACAAAGTATTCCTCTGATCCGCGAGAAAGTGGATCGTATTCTAGAAGCGAGTGGCTACCGTAACGGATCATACTCGTACAAAGCCCTGCACAACATTCTAGAAAACTACCCACGTGACGAGTTACTTCAAGCTCGTGAAGAAGAGCTATTAGAAGTGGGAATGGGCGTCGTGCAAATGCAAGATCGTGACTTGTTGCGTCTATTTGTTCGTAAAGACCCGTTCGGTCGATTCTTCAGCTGCATGGTTTACGTGACAAAAGATCGTTACAACACCGAGCTTCGCCGCCAAACGCAACGCATTCTTAAGCAGTACTTCGGTTGCGAGCAAGAAGTTGAATTCACAACCTTCTTCTCAGAAAGCCCGCTGGCGAGAACCCATTACATTGTTCGTGTAGACAATAACAACATTGATGTAGACGTGAAAAAGATTGAGCAGAACTTAATGGAAGTATCGACTTCATGGGATGACCGCCTAAAAGAATCCATCATTGCAAACTTTGGTGAGAGTAAAGGTCTTCCACTTTCGAAAGAGTACATGAGCGCATTCCCACGTTCATATAAAGAAGACATGATGCCAGGTTCTGCGGTTGCAGACATCGAACGCCTAGAAGCGTTAAGCGATGATAACAAGCTTGGAATGTTGTTCTACCGTCCGCAAGAAGAAGCGGCAGAATCGAAAGCGGTGCGTTTAAAGCTATACCACCGCGACGAGCCAATTCACCTATCTGACGTGATGCCAATGTTGGAAAACCTAGGCTTACGCGTGATCGGCGAATCACCTTATGAGATCGAAACAAACAACGGCCAAACGTTTTGGATCTTAGACTTCTCAATGCTGCATAAGAGCGACAAGACCGTTGATCTTCGTGAAGCTCGCGATCGTTTCCAACAAGCATTTGCAGCGATTTGGGCAGGTAACTTAGAGAGTGATGGCTTCAACCGTTTGCTACTAGGCGCTTCACTGTCTGGTCGTGAAATCTCAATCCTTCGTGCATACGCGCGTTACATGCGCCAAGTTGGCTTCCCATTCAGCCAACAATATATCGAAGATACCCTGAGCCATTACCCGGATTTAGCTACGGGTCTCGTTAACCTGTTTGCTAAACGATTCGATCCAAAACACAAGGGTAGTGAGAAAGGTCAGAACGATCTCATTAAGAAGATTACTGAAGAATTGGATCGTGTGGAAAGCTTGGATGATGATCGTATTATCCGTCGCTACATGGAAATGATCACAGCAACGCTTCGTACTAACTACTACCAGTTGGACGAAGATAAGCAGCCAAAACCTTGGTTATCATTGAAGATGAAGCCAAGCGAAATACCAGATATTCCTCAACCTGTGCCTGCATTTGAAATCTTTGTGTACGCACCGGATATTGAAGGTGTGCACCTACGTGGCGGTAAAGTCGCACGTGGTGGTTTACGTTGGTCGGACCGTCAAGAGGACTTCCGTACGGAGATTCTTGGACTGGTTAAAGCACAGCAAGTTAAGAACACGGTTATTGTCCCTGTAGGTGCAAAAGGCGGCTTCGTATGTAAACGTCAGCACACTCTAACTAACCGTGATGACATCTTTGCTGAAGGTCAGCGTTGTTACAAACGCTTCATTCGCGCGCTTCTTGATGTTTCCGATAACATCATCGAAGGTGAAGTTATTCCGCCGAAGAGTGTTGTACGTCACGATGAAGACGACCCATACTTGGTTGTTGCAGCCGATAAAGGCACAGCGACGTTCTCTGATTTGGCGAACTCTGTGTCGGACGAGTACAACTTCTGGCTAGGTGATGCGTTTGCGTCAGGTGGTTCTAACGGTTACGACCACAAAGCAATGGGTATCACAGCTAAAGGTGGTTGGGAATCGGTGAAACGCCACTTCCGTGAAATGGGCATCAACTGTCAAACCACTGACTTCACGGCAATTGGTGTTGGTGATATGGCGGGTGACGTGTTTGGTAACGGTATGCTGCTATCTAAGCATATTCGTCTGCAAGCTGCGTTTAACCACATGCACATTTTCATTGATCCAAATCCAGATTCAGCCACCAGCTGGGAAGAGCGTAATCGCTTATTCAATCTGCCACGATCAAGCTGGGAAGATTACAACGCTGAGTTGATCTCACAGGGCGGTGGTATTTTCTCTCGTCGCTCTAAATCGATCCAACTAACGCCAGAAATCCAAAAAATGTTAGGTACGAAGAAAGCGTCTTTAGCACCAAATGATCTGATTAAGATGATCCTGCAAATGGAAGTGGATCTACTTTGGAATGGTGGTATCGGTACGTATGTTAAAGCTTCTAGCGAGACACACACTGACGTTGGCGACCGTGCAAACGACGTACTCCGCATCGATGGATGTGATTTAAAAGCGAAAGTCGTTGGTGAAGGCGGTAACTTGGGTATGACTCAGTTGGGTCGTATCGAATACGCAACCACAGGCGGTCGTGTAAATACGGACTTTGTAGATAATGTTGGCGGCGTAGACTGCTCGGACAATGAAGTTAACATTAAGATCTTCTTGAACGGTCTTGTATCAAATGGTGATCTAACGGTTAAACAGCGCAACCAGATTCTGGAATCGATGGAAGACGAAGTGGGTGAGATCGTATTGGACGATGCATATCGCCAGTCTGAGTCGATTTCTGTGACTGAACAACAAGGTGTTGGCATCGTTAAAGAGCAAATCCGCTTTATCCATACAATGGAGAAGGCAGGGTACTTGGATCGTGCTCTTGAGTACATTCCTGACGATGAAACGCTCATTGAGCGCGAAAAACAAGGTCTTGGCCTGACACGTCCTGAGCTTTCGGTTCTGGTAGCGTACGGTAAGATGGTTTTGAAAGAGCAATTGGTCGCTGACGAAATTGCAAATGACGAATTCCATGGAAAACAATTAGTTGCTTACTTCCCAATCGAGTTACGCCGTAACTACAAAGATCAAATGGTAAACCATCCACTGCGTGCTGAAATCATCGCAACAGCGTTAGCAAACCAAATGGTTAATGAAATGGGCTGTAACTTCGTGACTCGTCTTCAAGAAGAAACGGGCGCGAGCGTGGTTGATATCGCAAATGCTTACAGTGCAACCCGTGAAATCTTTGAACTGGAAGGTATTCTTAAGCAAACTCGTGCACTAGATAATGTTGCAACCGCAGAAGCTCAATATGAGATTATGTTCTACGTGCGTCGCGCATTACGCCGTATTTCTCGCTGGTTATTACGTAACCGTAGCGGTAAGAGCACAGTAGCTGAGCTCGTTGCAGTATATAAAGACGATGTTCACACTATTACTGAAACGCTGGACACCATGCTAGTTGCATCAGAAGTCGAAGAGCATAACGAACTTGCTCAGAAATGGATTGAGCGTGGAGTAGAAGAGAAGCTGGCTCATCATGTGGCTCGTCTTTCTAGCCTGCAGTCAGCACTGGATATCTCAGCAGTGGCAAGTGAAACAGGTAAAACCGTTGAGCAAGCTTCGAAGCTTTACTTCAACTTAGGTGACCGTCTATCACTTCACTGGTTCTTGAAACAAATCAATGGTCAAGCGGTAGACAACAACTGGCAAGCTCTTGCGCGTGCGGCGTTCCGTGAAGATCTTGATTGGCAACAACGTCAATTGACAGCTCAAGTACTAACTTGTGGTTGCTCAACAGAAGTTCTAGATGTGATGCAAGCGCTAGAAGATTGGATGACAACGAATGAGCTGTCACTCCATCGTTGGGAAAGCATCTTGAACGAGTTCAAAGTCGGCTCAGTTCATGAGTTCGCTAAGTTCTCTGTAGCGCTTCGAGAGTTGGTTCTACTCAACTTAAACTGCTCTTCAAACGAATAGGGTAAGCCACTTTAGCAAAAGCCTCGCAATCGCGGGGCTTTTTTATGTTCAAATCATAATAACTACCCATGAATAGTGACGCCGTAACTCCATGTTTAAGTTTTTATGGCATGAAATCGTTTGCTTTTAAAGAAAAAGCTAGCAATTTTGTACAGAGAATAGTTCGCTAATCGACTGTTTTTATGAGCAAAACTAAAATGAGACGTACTATTTTGCTGAATTCACTCATTTCCATTGAATTGCATTGAAAAACAGTAAATAATATTGACCCGTTTACACGGGGCTTTTTTCTTTCGGAGGCACAATGCTTTACCGTCTAGCCAGAACTGGCTTTTTCCAACTTGATGCCGAAAAGGCACATGATCTTGCAATCAAAAACTTCCAACGCTTTAACGGCACTCCTCTCGATCTTTTCTATCGTCAACAATTACCAAATCGTCCAGTAGAATGCATGGGACTTACATTCCGTAACCCAGTTGGTCTTGCTGCTGGCTTGGATAAAAACGGCGAATGTATCGAAGCATTTGACGCTATGGGCTTTGGTTTTGTCGAAGTTGGTACTGTTACGCCTCGTCCGCAACCAGGTAATGACAAGCCACGCTTGTTCCGCCTAGTTGAAGCGGAAGGTATCATCAACCGCATGGGCTTTAACAACCTAGGTGTGGATCAACTGGTTGAGAATGTGAAAAAGGCAAAATACAACTGCGTTCTTGGTATCAACATTGGTAAGAATAAAGACACACCAATTGAGAATGGGGCAGAGGACTACCTGATTTGTATGGAAAAAGTGTACGAATATGCCGGTTACATTGCCGTGAACATCTCGTCACCAAATACACCAGGACTTCGTTCGCTTCAGTACGGTGAAGCGCTAGACGAGTTGTTATCAGAACTCAAAGAGAAACAAGCAGAACTTGCTGAAAAACACGGTAAGTACGTACCACTTGCGCTAAAAATTGCACCGGATTTGAGTGATGACGAAATCAGCCAGATCTGTGATTCTCTAATTAAGAACAACATTGACGGCGTTATCGCAACAAACACGACGTTGGATCGCACAGTCGTTGAAGGTATGAAGCATGCAAACGAAGCGGGTGGTCTAAGTGGACGTCCGGTGCAATCTCATTCAACTGAGGTTGTTCGTAAACTTCATCAAGAACTTAGCGATAAACTTCCGATCATTGGTGTCGGTGGTGTTGACTCTTACGTTGCTGCGAAAGAGAAAATGATGGCTGGCGCTCAACTTGTTCAAGTTTATACAGGTTTCATCTACCACGGCCCAGGTCTCGTACGCGATATTGTTAAAAATCTATAAGAACAATCGCTAAATCGTTGAGAAATCGACGCTTGTTACTAAAAAAAGAGGAATTCGTTTCCTCTTTTTTTTTGTCCGTTCGTTTGTAAAATTTAAAAATCATGAGTAGGTAATTAAGCGTCTTACCTCTTATTACTGTTTAACTAGTCACAAGAGAACGGAATAATGCTTAAACCCAGCGACAAATGGAATTGGTATTTTGACGAGCAGAAAGCTTGCCTAATGCTGGATTTAGGGGAGGAGATGATTTTCCAAACCAATCTATGCCGTAAGCTGTTGGTCAATTGTGCCTTCTCAGACAATGAATTCACCGTTGATGACGCAAGCGCGTTCCAAACTTACAACGAACGAATCCGTTGTCTCGACATCAACGAATACCGTCAAGCCGAACTTACGCTTTATTGCGTAGCCGCGAAACGCTTTCACAAGCCAGTCCAGCCTAAGAGCTGGTTCTTCGACGCTCAATGTGATGGACATGAGCCAGAAGAAGGAGACATGGTCTTCCTAACAAACCGATATTCAGAAGGTGTGTTCGTCGTCCTAGAGCCTGGTGAAACATCAAGTCTGTGTGCTTATGTTGGACAAGAAGAATTCCTGCTAGACGGCAACAAAACGCTCCAGTTTGGACAACCGATTAAAGTAATGCATGATCGCATGGTGTGTGCTAATCACTTATTCATGATGGCACCGATGGCGATGGTGGGTTAGTTTCCTTTTGATTTTTTCTTTATTTTCGTTCCTTTGTTTGCATTAATCGACCGCATTAGGTCGATTTTTTTTGCCTAGAGTTTTTCCAAATCTCTCCTAGTACGCACCCCAAACTCACCCCTAAGTGAGGGGATTTCATATCTCATATATGAAGCAGCTCACTTTTAATCCAATTTTTCCACTTTAGCTTTTCCTTAAATTAGGCAACGAGACGCTTAATATTTCATCTTTTATTCCCCTATAAGTAGTTTTTGTAAGTAAATTACACGCCAAAATTCCATTTGGTATATACCAATTTGACGATGAATAAGTATTTACTTTCACCACAGGCCGCATTTTTACGATAAGGTGATAAGGAGACGTATTCTGTTTATGAAGGTGATGTGATCTGACTTTCAGTTGGTGATATTGGTGACTGTTTGCGCTAATAAAGCGAAAAAGCCTTTAAAAACGAGGCATTGATCGTAAAGTCAGGTATAATTAAAGCCATTTTTTATCGACGAAAGAACACTATGAATCAATATCTCGCGGTAACTTCAAACGGCATGGAAAACTTGCTTGCAGAAGAGCTGACTAAACTAGGCATTGAAAACGCCAAGCCAGTACAGGCAGGCGTTAAATTTAAGGCGACGAATGAACAAATTTACCGTTGCTGTTTGTGGAGCCGTTTGGCGTCTCGATTTGTACGTGTTTTATCGGAGTTTACCTGTAACGACGACATGGACCTTTACCTGTCGACGTCTTCAATTAACTGGGTAAACCAATTCCACAGCTCAAAGCGTTTTGTGGTTGATTTCAACGGTACCAACCGTGAAATCCGCAACAGCCAATATGGTGCAATGAAAGTCAAAGATGGCATCGTTGACTGCTTTGAGAAGAAAGGACTTCCTCGTCCAAACATTAGCAAAGAACGCCCAGATATTCGCGTTCACGTTCGTCTACACAAAGACAAAGCGATTCTTGGTGTCGACATGGTAGGCAGTGGTCTTCATCAACGTGGCTACCGTCCAGAATCTGGTCGAGCTCCACTACGTGAAACACTCGCAGCCGCTATTATCATGCGTTGTGGCTGGGATGGCTCTCAACCACTTCTAGACCCAATGTGTGGTTCTGGTACGTTGCTGATTGAAGCAGCAATGATGGCAGCGAACATGGCACCTGGCGTTAAGCGCAAACAGTGGGGTTTTGAAGCGCTAGAAGATTTTGAACCTGAGCTTTGGGCTGAGATTAAATCAGAAGCAAATGTACAGGCTCGACGCGGCGTCAAAAAAGTTGACGCTAAGTTTTTCGGCTTCGATAACGACCCGAAAGTACTGAAGGTTGCTCAAGACAACGCTCGCAGAGCTGGCGTTGAAGAGCTAATTACTTTTGCACAAGGTGACGCGGCAACCATCACTCGTCCGGCTGGCTTCGAAGCAGGCGTTATCGTTTCTAACCCTCCTTATGGTGAGCGTCTTGGTACTGAGCCTGGTTTGATTGCGCTATACACAGCATTTGGTGGCCAGCTAAAAGCTGAGTTTGGCGGTTGTAAAGCGTCTATCTTCTCTAGTTCAGACGAGCTACTAAGCTGTCTTCGTATGCGTGCAGACAAACAGTTCAAATTGAATAACGGTGCGTTACCGTGTCACCAAAAGAACTACAGCATTGCAGAGCGCAGCGCTGATGAAGTGAAAGGCGCGGACACTAATGTTCAGATCGCACATGACTTTTCAAACCGTTTGAAGAAAAATATCGGCAAGATTGGCAAGTGGGCGCGTAAAGAGAAGCTAGACTGTTACCGTATCTACGATGCGGACCTTCCAGAATACAACGTGGCTATCGACGTTTATGGCGATCAAATTGTGATTCAGGAATACGCGGCACCTAAGAATATTCCTGAAGAAAAAGCTAAGCGTCGTTTGACGGACATTATCCGTGCAACGATTCAGGTGACAGGCGTAGAAGCGAACAAAGTTGTACTGAAAGTTCGTGAGAAGCAGAAAGGCCGAAGTCAGTACCAAAAACTAGGTCAAGTTTCAGAGACACTTGAAGTGAACGAGTACGGCGTAAAGCTGATCGTAAACCTTCACGACTACCTAGACACGGGCTTGTTCTTGGATCATAAGATCACTCGTCGTCGCCTTGGTGAAATGGCTCAGGGTAAAGATTTCCTTAACTTGTTTGCTTACACTGGTAGTGCGACAGTGCACGCTGCAGTTGGTGGTGCGCGTTCTACAACCACGGTAGACATGTCTAACACTTACCTGAACTGGGCGAGAGACAACATGCAGCTAAATGGCTGCGTGGGTCGCCAGCATCGTTTTGAGCAAGCTGACTGTCTACAGTGGCTTGAGAACGCAAAAGGTGAATACGATCTTATCTTTATTGATCCACCGACATTCTCTAACTCTAAGCGAATGGAAACGTCGTTCGACGTGCAACGCGACCACATTAAGCTAATGACAAACCTTAAGCGCCTGTTGCGTGCTGGCGGTACGATTGTTTTCTCGAACAACAAACGTCACTTCAAGATGGACGAAGCAGGGCTTGCAGAACTGGGCTTAAAAGCGCAGAACATTTCATCTCAAACTCTGCCAATGGATTTCTCTCGTAACAAACAGATTCACAACTGCTGGTTGGTTACGCACGCAGAATAGGGACAGGATGTTGAACGTGCTAACACTTTACAGCACAGAAGGATGCCACCTCTGTGAGATGGCGTTTGACCTCGTTGGTCAGATTGGTCTCGCCGAACAAACACACATCGTCGACATTGCGTTCGACGATGTTCTCTTTTCTCGTTACGGCGTCACAATTCCTGTATTAAAATATCAAGACTCTGAGTTGAACTGGCCGTTTGACTTAGAACAACTCACACATTGGTTGGATAATAATGGCATTACTTACCATTCATAACGCGCAACTTGCATTTGGTGATCACCCATTGCTAGATAAAGCGGAGTTCGCTCTTCAAGAAAACGAACGCGTTTGTTTAGTTGGTCGTAACGGTGCAGGTAAGTCCACGTTAATGAAAGTGCTTGCCGGCGACATTTTGTTGGACGATGGCAAGATTCAAATCACTCAAGACGTAGTTGTTTCTCGACTTGAACAAGATCCACCGCGCAATCAAGAGGGTACGGTTTACGAATACGTATCTGGCGGTTTGGCTGAAATCGGTAAACAGTTAAAGATCTACCACGATCTTCTCGATCTTGTAGCTCAAGACCCAAGTGAAAAGAACATCAACCGACTTGCTAAGATTCAAGAACAGCTGGATCACCTTAATGCTTGGCGCTTTGATGACCGCGTTAAGAACGTACTTGGGGCGTTAAAGCTAGACCCAGAAACCAAACTGACAGACTTATCTGGTGGTTGGCAACGTAAAGCAGCTCTGGCTCGTGCACTTGTTTGTGACCCCGATGTATTGCTTCTCGATGAACCGACTAACCACCTTGATGTGACCACCATCGAATGGCTAGAGAACTTCCTAAAAGATTTCAAAGGTTCCATCATCTTTATTTCTCACGATCGTGCTTTCATCAAGTCGATGGCAACACGTATCGTTGACTTAGATCGTGGTCAATTGGCTTCTTTCCCTGGTAACTATGACCAATACTTGAATGACAAAGAAGAGATGCTTCGTGTCGAAGAGATGCAAAATGCAGAGTTCGACAAAAAGCTAGCTCAGGAAGAAGTATGGATTCGTCAGGGTATTAAAGCGCGTCGTACACGTAACGAAGGTCGCGTTCGTGCTCTTAAAAAGCTTCGCGAAGAACGTCGTGACCGCCGTGAAGTTCAAGGTAAAGTTAACCTTAATATCGATGATGCATCCCGTTCAGGCAAGATCGTCTTTGAAGCAGAGAACGTCTCTTTTGCTTTTGAAGGCAAAAAGATCGTGGCTGACTTCAGCTTCAACATCATGCGCGGTGATCGAATCGCACTTATTGGCCCTAATGGCTGTGGTAAAAGTACGGTTCTCAAGTTGCTACTAGGCCAGTTAGAGACACAAGGTGGTCGTCTACATTGCGGTACAAAACTTGAAGTGGCTTACTTCGACCAGTATCGTGAAATCCTCGATCCTGAAAAAACGGTTATCGATAACCTAGCGGATGGTAAGCAAGAAGTGATGGTTGGCGGTCGTCAGCGTCACGCATTGAGCTACCTGCAAGATTTCTTGTTCGCACCAAAACGTGCTCGTACGCCAGTAAAAGCGTTATCAGGCGGTGAAAAAAACCGTTTGTTGTTGGCTCGTATCTTATTGAAACCTAACAACTTGCTTATTCTGGACGAACCAACCAACGATTTGGACATCGAAACGTTGGAACTTTTAGAAGAAATGCTTGCCAATTATCAGGGTACGTTACTGTTAGTGAGCCACGACCGTGAGTTTGTAGATAACACAGTAACGACCAGTTGGATTTTTGAAGGTAACGGCGTAATTGAAGAGTTCGTTGGTGGTTATCACGATGCAAAACAGCAGCGTGATCAAGTTCTTGCTTCGCGTGGTCAGGTTGAAAAAGCAGCGAAGAAAGAGAAAGTGGTTGAGGAAACTCCCAAAACTACGCAACCTAAGAACAATTCGAAGAAGTTATCGTATAAGCTGCAAAGAGAATTAGAGGCTCTTCCAGCTAAACTAGAACAATTAGAGTCGGATATTGAGACGCTACAAGAACAAGTGAATGACCCAGAGTTCTTCACTAAATCTGTAGAACAGACTCAACCGGTATTGGAACAGCTCGCTGCTGTAGAGCAGGAGTTGGAAATCGCGTTCGAGAGATGGGAAGAACTCGAAGCAATGCAACAGGACAGTTAAGAATTCCATGAATTGTAGTAATAAATTCAAACTAACCGCCGTCGCGATGATGGTTGGTACAGCAATGAATGCCAATGCAGCATTGTATCAGGTGGTTGAAGTAGAGCCAGAATCAAATGGTGACATCGTTAATTACGAAACTGCCTACGGCGTTGCTATCCAGCAAGGTGATGTTCAGGATGTAAGCACTGGTTCACCGTTTGTCCATGGTTGTTTTGATTCAGCAGCAGGATGTACAACGGATCAATTCAAATTGGCACTGGAAACTCGTACAACACCAATTTCAGCAGGCGAAGCTGTAGATGGTGTGAGTTACCGTGAAGAAGTGCCTTTTGCAATGGACTCCGGTTTCTATTACGTTCAAGAGTACGATGACTTTGAGCGCTACTGTTACAACGAGCGTCGTTACTCAACATGTGAGTCTTGGGCGTCTATTCATTGGCAACCTTGGAGCAAAGAGCTAGGTAAAGACTTTACAACAAACGCATTCGCATTTGTCGAGAATGCCCCAGGTGCTTATGAAAACAAGTACAACAATATTATCAATAGCTTAACTGAAGACGGTCAACCAGTTGGTAATCAAAGTGTCGTAAGCGATACAGATTCTTCTGAATTAGAAACAAGGAATACAATTGTTGCTCCAGTGCTTCCAACTATTGTTCCAAGCAGCGAAGAGGCGGTTGTTGTCGGGAGCCGAGCATGGCGCACCGATGGGACTTTTACAGTAGGCAGTATTTCTGAACAAGCATCAAACGATAACGGCACGCACCATACTTCAAAACCTGCGATTTGGGATGCAACTGGCACAGTAATTCAGGTTGATTGGCAGAGCGGCACGGCAAAAGGTGGTGAACGTTTAGCGCAAGGTAGCATGCGAGATCTTGTTGTAAAAGGTTCAACTGTTTATGGTGTTGGGTACAACACCTATGACAGTGACAACAACTACATGAACGCAACAGTCTTCGTAGGAACGTTGGCAAAAGAAGGCTCAGTCGTTGATTCTATATGGGTAAATAAGGAAGTTGATCGTGCCCAACAAAGAATCAGTGGTGATACGGTTCATACCAACTCACGTCTAACCGACGTAAATGCAAATTTTGTTGCGATTGGTGAAGCCAAACGTTCGGGGGCGTACTTAATGCCAACAGGGTCAGCACCAAATCGTCTCTTTGTTGTTGACGATGTGACTAAGAGCTCAGTAAGTGCCTTCTACCCAACTTCTGGTATATTCTTTAGCGGTGCTGGCGGTCAAATGGGTGGCATCAACTCATACAATGAGATTGTTGGTCAATTAGACGCTGAGAAGACTCGTGAAGAAGAGGGTAAACCTCGTCGTAAGCGTGGTTTTATTTACCCTTACACTAAAACAGGTGAAGCCGTGAGCCAGCGTGCGACAGACTTGTTTGAGGGTAAACCATGGTTCTTGGATAACCTAACGAACGGTGGTGAATACTCAGCGGACAACAACGCATTCCGTATCATCAATGCTACAGACATCAATGATGCTGGCGTTATCTCGGCAACCGCGATGAAGTGTGAAGGCGGCTATAAGAGCACACAACATAACGCGTCGTGTGATGGGACAGAAAAAATCGTTGCAGTTAAGCTTATGCCTATCGCTGGCGCGACTTCTGCAGATATTCAGGAGCGAAGCGTTGAAGAGGAATCTGCCGAACGTCAAGGTGCCGGTCTTGGTTGGTTGGCTTTGACCATGCTGGGCTTCTTCGGGTTCCGTAGAAAATAGTCAGTAATTTTTAAATCAAGCAGAGGCTCACAGAAATGAGCCTCTGCTTTTTTTATGCCTTGAGAAAATGCGAAACTTGATCGATTCTTGTAAGTGGAGTCATAAAAACTCCACTAAAGTTTCACAAAAACAGTAGTACGTTTGTAAATGGACCTGTATGAGGAATTAACTATGAAGAGACAAAAGCGTGATCGCCTAGAACGAGCTCAATCTCAAGGCTACAAAGCTGGGTTGAATGGAAGGTCCCAAGAGGCTTGTCCGTATCAACAGATTGACGCTCGGTCGTATTGGTTAGGTGGTTGGCGTGATGCCAGAGATGAAAAACAATCTGGTCTCTACAAATAAACTCTCCACATACAAACAGAAGGATTTGAAAAGGCTCGTTAAGAGCCTTTTCTGCATTTTTAAGTAGCTATACCCAAGTGACTTCAAGATGCAGGATTCAGAGCGTTGTCATTGATTCGAGGTCAAGGAAAACAACGCAGCGTAATAGCCAGCTCTTTCCAAGTTGTTTGACGCAGAAGTCGAGTCAATGACACGCTCCCAAAGGGCGAGCTGTCTTGGCTTGTATACTTTGTTGTCGATTCTTGATTTAGACCCACTAGATCTTTAAATCGCCGCCGCGTCTACAAACCAAGTCATTCTCGCTGAACCTAGCATCTCGAGGTTACTTGGGTATATACAAAACTAAAAAAGGCCCCTTTGAAAGGAGCCTTCTTGAATACTTCAGAGTAGGAGATTAGAAGCTTGAGGTGTCTTGGAACAAGCCTACTTTCAGATCTTTTGCTACGTAGATTTCTTTGCCGTCTACACATACACGGCCATCAGCTAGACCCATTACCAATTTACGGTTAACAACACGCTTCATGTGGATCTCGTAAGTCACTTTTTTAGCTGTTGGTAGGATTTGCCCCGTAAACTTCACTTCGCCAACACCTAGAGCGCGTCCTTTGCCTTGACCGCCAACCCAGCCTAGGAAGAAGCCAACAAGTTGCCACATTGCATCAAGGCCAAGACAGCCAGGCATTACAGGGTCACCAGGGAAGTGACAATCAAAGAACCAAAGATCTGGAGTAATGTCCAATTCTGCTAGGATCAAACCTTTACCGAAATCACCTTCAGTCTCAGACATTTTTGTGATGCGGTCCATCATCAACATGTTTGGTGCTGGTAGCTGAGGGCCTTGTGGCCATAGTTCGCCTTGGCTAGAAGCTAGAAGATCTTCACGGGTGTATGAATCACGTTTGTTTTGCATTATCAATTACTCCAATTTTTGATAGCTGCATCTTAGTGAACACGTGTACGCTAAACAACTCCGATCAGTACTAGACAAACCAGTTTTTGATGCGCTCCACAATTCCTTCTGGATGCTCGTGCCTTTCAAAGTTTTCAATACGTTCGGCTATCTTACCGATGATGCTGTCATCTTCACCTCGGAAAGGTTTGGACATCAGAAGAGGAATCGCTTCATCAACAGTAGAAACAGACCAAATGTGGAACTCACCATTCTTAATACTTTCTATGACACCTTTATGTAACGCAAGGTGCTTTAGGTTAGTTTTCGGCATAATCACGCCTTGCTCACCTGTGAAGCCTTGATGCTTACACACTTGGTAAAACCCTTCGATCTTTTCATTCAAGCCACCGACGGCTTGCACACGACCAAATTGGTCTACCGCGCCAGTCACTGCGATCTGCTGATTAACTGGGGATTCAGATAGGGCACTTACCAAACAGCAAAGCTCCGCTAAAGAGGCGCTATCTCCATCTACTTCACTGTATGATTGCTCAAAAACAATTGACGCAGAGTAAGGTAGAGGCTCATCCAGGTTCAGAGCAGAGCTCACAAATGCTTGCATGATCATCATACCTTTAGCGTGCAGGTTGCCACCAAGCTCAGCTTTACGCTCAACATCTGAGATATCACCATCACCGAAGTGAATAACACAAGAAATACGCGCAGGTTCGCCATAAGAGACCGGATGTCCAGCCATGTCAATAACAGTAAGACCGTTAATCTGACCGACTTGTTCGCCAGTCGTTTCAATGATCACTTGTCCATCAAGAATGTCATCAACAGCACGCTGTGGTAGGTACGACTCGCGGTAATATTTATCATCAATGGCCTGATCAATATCGTCGAATTCGATAACCGATGAGTTTGAATATTGGCTAGCCAGACCTAATAGCTGGTTGTGCCACATGACACCGAGCGGTAGATAGTGTTGATCTTCTGTGTAACGCATCCCTGCAAGAATTAATCTTCTGAACGCTTCATTGCTCAATGCAGGATGCTGGTACTTCTGGCAAATCCAGTTTACCAAACTAATGTAATTCCTCAGGTTTTCTTGAGATAGATGGATATCGTCTTCAACCTCTGTATACATCGTCAGACCTGCAGAGAAGTCTTCATCGACATACTCGATTTCAGCCAACTGGTTTCGGTCACCGGTAATGATCAGTTTTACATTGTATTCTTGCGGCGCAAAAGGCGATGAAGCAATTCGATTTGGAGTAAGATTAATTGGGGCAAAGCTTCCACCTTGAACCGCAGCTTTGATGCTTGGCCAGCGTGCAGCATTCGCAAGCACCAAGTTAGCAGGAATAACAAGATAGCCGCCATGTGCTTTAGAAAGTAAGCCAGATTCAAACGTTGCTTGACCATCTTGGTTCACACTGTAGCGATCAAACAGCTCTTTAGCATCGAGTGACTCTGTTGCAACAATAGGTGCAGAGGTCTTAGCCTCCAACACTTCGCTAATGAAGCCTCGGTAAATCGCATTATCAGTGCAATTCACCAATAAAATGCAGGTTAATCCTTGTACACGCGTAAATCGCTCAGTGGTTGCTTCAAGCCTCGGCTGAAGCTCAATGAAAGGCTTTGCTGGGAGAGAAGTGGCGTTGCGTAAAATCTCTTCGTACTGTTCAAAAGAAGGGGTGACATCTTGCCAGTTAACTTGGTTCATTCAAATTCATCTTAATTTAGTCTTAGGCGCATTATAGCGAAACGGCGATCAACTCCCTAGCGACAATTTGACCAATCCAAAAATTCTACAATTTCAGTTGATTAAACCTTCGACAAATGAGTGATCAACATCGATACTTTTAGGAGTTTTAATTGCCGAACCTGCACAGTTGGGTTACGCTGTCACCATACGTGCATTGAGGGTCAGAAGGATGAAATATCAGCAGCTTGAAAATTTAGAATGTGGTTGGAAATGGAAGTATCTCATTAAAAAGTGGAAAGATGGTGAAGCCGTTACTCGATACATCGATACAAGCGAAGCCGATGCTGCGATTGCTGAACTTCGTAAGCTCGAGCATGAACCTACTCAAGTTCTTGCTTGGATTGAGAACCACATGTCAGAAGAGCTTGATAACAAGCTGAAACAAGCGATCCGTGCAAAACGTAAACGTCACTTCAATGCGGAGCAAGTCCACACAAAGAAAAAATCCATAGATCTTGACTATCGAGTGTGGGAAAAGCTCTCTAACAGAGCAAACGAGTTAGGTTGCACACTATCCGATGCAATTGAGTATTTGCTGTCTGAAGCATCTCGAAGCGAGAAAGCTAGCATGAAGGTATCATCGTTGAAAGAAGACTTGAGTAAATTGTTGTCCAGCTAAGGAGAATCATATGCTTTACGTAATATTGATTGCTGCTGTTGTCATTTTTTGGCTTATCGCTGTAGATAGACCAGTCCTAAAAGTTAAGTTCGAAAAAGGGCACATATCGAAAGTGAAAGGTCATTTACCACCTTCTTTTAAACACAACCTGCAAGACATCGCCGAGCATGCTCCTTTCGATGGTGAGATGAAAATCTACAATCAACGTACTGGGATGCGTTTAGCTTTCTCCAAAGAAGTGCCGAAAAAAATTCAACAACGCATTAGGAACGTTTTTCCTCATCAAGGTTTTAAGTCAACCAAAGGCAAAAAACGCGCTTAAGCAAACTATCAATTACTTATTCATGTTAGGCGGGACGCATTAATTGGGTCCCGTTTTTATTTCAATAAAGTCAGTGATTTAGAGTTTCACTTTTACGAAATCGAAAGGGAACTTCATGCGATACACTGTCACGTTTTTGTGTTTATTATTTGGGATTTCTGTTGCTACAGCTGATGATTCTGAGACGAATCCCGTGGCGAAAAAAATTAAAGCGGAGTTACAGAAGAAAACTGATAGAGAATTTGATGGTTACCATGGGTATTGTGACCTAATGATTGAAATGGAACACAAAGGTAAAAGTGCAAAGATCAAGAGGGTAAAAAGCAGTGGTGATAAACGCGTATGTCAATTCACCAAATCAAATGTGAAAATTGGCAAACGTTATCGCTATAAATTCTCTGAAAAGTACATACGACTACACATAACAACGGGCAATTAGTATTCACTAATTATATTTCTATAATTTGAATGTCTTTATAAGTGGAATTAATATCACATTCCATTTACTGCTTTGGTGTTTATAGATACACTTGCTGACGGAAAAATAAAATAACGTTAGGAATATCAGTTTGTTGCTCACGCAAAAAAAATATACACAAGAAGCAATGGACATCGCAGCCAAAGTATCGAAAGAAGTCGAACTTAGACATGCAAAATGGCTAGCTAGTATGAACCACCAGGTGGATCAGTCGCAAGTGGATAAACTCCTCAGTCTACAGGGACGTTACTGTGACGACGTGATCTTTAGTGAAGAAGACAGAATCACGCGCAACCAAAGAATACTTCTCATATGTGAACAAGAACGAGTAAAAGAAAAACGCCAAATCGTGGAAGACAAACAGAAGACACTTCAAAAAGTCATCAGCGATGTATCGAAAGTCGCCGATCGAATGTTAATGAAGAAGCTTGAAACACTTCCAATTGATAGATTATCGAGCAATATACCCCCATTTGAACTGTTCGCATCGTTTGCTTATTCTCCATCAATCAGCTTTTCAAAACTGACAGGCTTGGCCGGCGATAGCCACCAACTAAGCTCAACGATTATTGATCTGATTGAAAACTCTAGACTGCGTGAGCGAGGCAGTGCAGCTAAAACCAGCTCAGATGTAAGAGTTGCGATTAGTCGTCTTGGAATTGAAAATTGCCGCAAGCTATTCCCAGTCTTAATGGCACGACCAATAATGAAGTGGTCAGACAGTAATACTAAGATCCTGACTCCCAAGTTTTGGCAACAACTGGTCTTGACTGCCAACGTTACCAAAATGCGATTGGAATCGGCAGGTGCAACAGATTCTGATTGTGGTGTTCTAATTGGAACACTTCGTAGCCTAGGAAGCATAGTGCTGATTAATCATCTCACAGACACTTTCGAAGATGCCCTTGTTAAAGTCATGCTGAACTATAGAAAGACGAACAGAAAAGATGAGTATTATGCTTGTGCCGACGTTCGACCTAATTCAGCGTTCTTACCTAAAGTTATTGTTGATATGGAAGCAGCGGTCACTAAACGACTTATGGAAAGCTTTAACTGGCCGAAAAGTGCAGAGCATATTAAAGTTGCCATTCTAGAAGACATAGAAAACAAACCGATCTTAGAACGCAGCATCTATGGAGCAGCATTAGCACAGGCTAGGGCGTATGCAATATACGACAGCTTATCGAGAAGCGAAGTGTTCGCAGAAAAACACAAGCCATTTTGGTTTGCTAACGTTCAGATCTCAGGAGAAGCGTTATCATCCATTAGAATGAGCGCTCCAGGCAAGATGACTCTTATGATTTAGAAGAGTTACGATGTCACAAAACTTCAAGCGACCAAGTCTGGTCGCTTTTTTATTGCTCTGGAAAAAGGTTAAATCGTCAGTTCGGAAACTAGAAATAGTCTTTGTTACGAACATCTAGGGCCATAATGAAAGCGAAACATTGAAGTTATGAGGTAGTATGGTGAGAGCCATCAATTTGAATGAGTTCGCCTAAACAATCACGTCGGTAACGAGGTTGGTAAACTCGGGGCTTGCGTTTAGAGTGTGGAACCCAAAGACCATCAGCGATCATCCATTGGCGAAGCGTTTCCAAGGAGATATTAAATCCGTGAATCTCTATAAGCCTTTCATGTACGAGCGTTGGGCCAAAATTTAGATAGTATTCTGAGATAAGTTTGAGTACGTGGAGCTTGGTGTCATCGCTGATGCGATTACTCGAAGGTTTACCACGGTTGTCATGAGCTAGGGATTCAACGCCAAGTTCCTTAAAAGCTTTAAGTATGCGAGACAAGTGTCGGCAGCTTATTCCAAGAATGGATATGGCATCTCGGCGCTTTAACTTATTGTTTAACAAATCTTGGATAATGGAGAAACGTTGTAATTCATGGTCGTTCATCGTAACTAGCATCCTAAATACCTCCAAGCAAACATAGGACATATTCACTTGGAAATATTAGGACATTATCGCTTTGGGTTTACACCATAGGTGCGCATTATATGTGTTATGTTAAATTCCATATCAACGTACGCCAAATCTTCCCTAGATTGGCCTCCTGTCCCTCTCACATTTTAAAATATGGCGCTTTTTGATAGTGTCATTAAACATAATGGTGATTTACCATAAAATACTTAATATAGATCTTAATAATCTTACGATTGTTAAGATCTATATTAACGCGCTACGCGGTTTCAACTAACGATTGAATTGCTTCGTAGATCTCTTGTCGTCGAACTGGTTTTGAAACAAAACCGTCCATGCCGGCTTTCATGCATGTAGTCTTGTCACTCTCCAGTGCGTGAGCTGTTAACGCGATGATTGGAATATTAATGCCTTTCTGTCTGATTAGCCTCGTCGCTGTTATCCCATCCATTATTGGCATTGAGACGTCCATCAAAATGATGTCGATGTTTTGCCTTTGTTCTTCAAGAAATGCGATTGCTTCTGCGCCGTGGCTAGCAATAAAAACATTATGTCCCAACTTGTTTAAGATTAGTTTAATTACAAATTGATTAGACTCTGTATCTTCTACGACAAGAAGGTTCACTGCTTTTGATGGATGATTGGGCTCTATCTTTAACAGTCTATCTTGATTATTTCTCGTTAACACAGGTATCTTAATTTCAAAGTGTGAGCCAACATTCTCTTCACTTTTAACGCTGATTGTTCCTCGCATCATTTCAACCAAATGTTTGGTGATAGCAAGTCCAAGGCCTGTACCTCCAAACCTTCGAGTAATCGAACTGCCTCCTTGATGGAAAGCAGTGAAAAGATGTCCGATTTTTGATTGAGGGATTCCAATTCCGGTATCCACCACTGAGATGACAAGCTCACCATTGCGCTCAATAACCGAGACATTAATACCACCAACATCAGTGAATTTGCTGGCGTTCCCAATTAAATTGAAAAGCACTTGAGACAATCGAGTCGAATCGATCCAATATTGCTTGTTATTATCCAAGTTACATTGGTATTCAAAACTCAGATTTTTACTTGTAGCTACCTGTTTTTGTTGAGAAATGACCAAAGTTACCTCGTCACTTAAGTTTGTCCATTGTTCGCTTAGACGAAAACTTCCCGACTCTATTTTGGACAAATCGAGGATATCGCTAATTATCGCTTATAACAGATCTGCTGAGCACTCCATTTGATTCAAAACTTCAGATTGGCTTTCTGTTAACGTCGACTGTCTTAATATGTCGAGCATACCCAAAACCGAGTTCAACGGGGTTCGAATCTCATGACTCATCATAGCGAGAAATTCAGATTTTGATTGGTTCGCGCGTTCTGCTTCTTCTCTTGCTTTAGCAAGTTGTGAAGTTCGCACCTCTACGATACGTTGTAACTTTTCTTTCGTTTCAATATCGATTACCGCCCTTTCTATCAAAGGTCGAAACCGCCTAAGGGTTTCTTTGTTTTCAATACTAAAGTGCCCTTTTTGCGCGCCAACAAGTATGATGATAGTTTGCGTAACTTCAGAGCGAATGCCAGTCAAAAGCATGGAACTTACCTGACTTTTAATAAAGGAGTTAAGCCCCTCAAACTCCTTTAACCGCATTGGTTCAAACAGCAAAATACATTCACCATTGAGCGCTCTCTCCGATGCGTTACCTGGTAACCAACTAGCTCTATCAAAGACGCTTTTTTCGATAGAAGTGTTTTGAAATTTTGTTGATTGCAGTCACGGGTAATGACGATGAAGTCATCAAAGTCGATGTATTTCTTTAGAACGCTGTTGAGACCGGAAAAAATTTCGTTGCGATTACGGGCCTCACTCATAGCAGAAATGGCTGATAAGATTGCTTTGTTTTCGTCAGCTAGGAGCTTCTCTCGCTGTCTTGCCTCTTTTAGTTCGACAAGTGCCTCTTGTAACGCTTCTTGTTGGTAAATCTTTAAATATTTATCTTTCATAAGGTTTATGGAAAATTGCCGATGAAATCATCAAGTTTCCATGTCCATTTTCGCCACCTATAAACCTTCCTTGCTCACCAAAAGTAAACGGGCAAATAAAAGGTAGGTTCTCTAATTCCTGGTTAATTTGTTCACAAACGCTGTTTATGTCTTGCTTTAAGTGCAGCATAGGACCAGCACAAAATATATTGATTACCCCTATTTTTCGAGACTCTTCTAACTTTTGATTAAATGCTGCGTTCACTACTCTTGCGGCTCTTGCGACAAGATGCTGCCGACTTCCCTGCATCAACGTCAAAGATTCGCCTTTTTGGATACTTGTAAAGAGCTCGATACCACCTTGTTTGGTCTCTCTTATTGGATGTGAGAGTTTGTAGTAAGGTCTCTCGTAAAGATGCCCCGCGATTCTCCCCAATGGATAAGCACTGGAGTTGGTAAATAGAAAGCTCTCTTTGTCGGATTGTGTCTCTTGGTGATTAGTCCACTCACGGTAGACATCGAGAGTGGGTTTATTATCTATCTCTAGTAAGATGCGATCTTTCGTTTTCGTCGCAATACCTGTTATCCCCGTTGGAGAATGCCCAGCACTAAAAGCGATATCAACGGGCTGTGATGAGTAAAATAGCGTCAGGCTAACACCGTTTTGCTGAGCACCCTGAGAAGTAATAATCGACCAGTTACCTTCGATATTATTATCCGCAGCCGACCCGCCAATGATGGGGACTAGCGTCCCAAACCTTTCATCAATACATTCAATGATGGTTTCTTCATGCCCAGGGGTTGCGTGTAAAAGGATGAGATTCGGAACCTCTCCTATTCTATCTGCGTGCACCAATGCCATGTTTAATGCAGCATCAACACTCGCTTCAACATTTGCTCCAAAAGTTGAGATACCCGTACCGTATGCGTGCTGGCCCGAATCATAAATCACGAGTATCGCAATCACTGGTCCTTTGTGATAACCATGATTTGTCATTATCGCTTGGCAGGAACTAGCGCCGTGAAAGGTTGTCTCGGGGAAAAGCTCAACAAAAGCGCTTTGGATTACTCTGAAATCGTACTCTTCGGTGTAATAACAGGTGATATGCGATAGGTTATCCTCTGTCAGCTCAGAGCGAAATCGTTTGATAGCTAAATATTCGTCGGTAATATGAGTAAATAATGATTGGCACTGCATACGATTTTATTATTGGTTATCACTTTACTGTTATACCACTGAGACAAATTAGTGCTAAGAATGACGGTATTAATTGCATAAGAAGATGTAATTATCTCGTGTCAGATCTGATTTATAAATGAACTTGGACAATGTTTTCGTTTAATTTGAAATTAATTATCTTCTTCTCAGAAACACTATTCCAATCAATGTCACGAAATTCATCATCGATATTAATAAAATTACCCGTTTGATTTAGATCAATTTTCAGACTGTCTGTTTTTGAGCTTTCGATCGAAAACCCTTTCGAAGTCTTATTTATGATTATTTTCTCAGCACCAATTGTTACATCACATCGTTGTTTTTGTGAACAATCTACCTCTCTGTTCGTCTCATAAGTAAAGGTGCGCCAGAAAAAGGCACCAATTAAAAGACTGAGCATGATTAATATTTGTGCGAGTCGTGCCTTTGTTAACTTTTGTGCGGCCATAATTCCTAATATCCTTGTTACAAACTTCAAACTTTTTAAATAAAAAATGATTTCCAGATACCTTGTAAGGTTACTACTCTGTCATTGAATTGTTAATTCAAGTATAGTGACACGCTGAAAATGCCACTTTTCATCAAAGTCAGCAATGGAAATAAAGTGATGATAACACTTGAATTCTAGAGTTTACTTGGGTGGTGTTACGACGCAAGTCGTGTTGGAAGTAAAGTGTAGTTAATTAGAAATTGGAAGCATGCAAATGAGCCAAGTAAAGCAGCTAGAGCAAAGCTACAACTATACAGTCGTTCGTCAGTTTACCCTAGTCACTATTTTGTGGGGAATTGTCGGAATGGGTGTTGGTGTGTTTATAGCCGCTCAGTTAGTTTGGCCACAGCTAAACTTTGATACGCCGTGGTTAACGTTCAGTCGTTTACGCCCACTGCATACAAATGCGGTAATCTTTGCGTTTGGTACCAGTGCTCTGTTCGCAACATCTTATTATGTCGTACAGAGAACTTGTCAAACGCGTCTTTTCGGGGGACCACTGGTCGCCTTTACATTCTGGGGATGGCAAGCAATAATCGTCGCAGCCGCTATTACCCTACCCCTTGGGTACACATCGTCAAAAGAATACGCAGAGCTTGAATGGCCAATAGATATCGCTATTGCTATCGTATGGGTATCATATGCTGTCGTATTCTTCGGAACATTGGTCAAACGAAAGACCTCCCACATTTATGTGGCTAACTGGTTCTTCGGCGCCTTTATCCTCACAGTAGCGGTACTTCACATCGTTAATAGCATGGCTATTCCTGTATCACTTGGTAAATCTTACTCGATTTACTCCGGTGCTGTGGATGCTATGGTTCAGTGGTGGTACGGACACAATGCGGTAGGTTTTCTACTGACCGCTGGTTTCCTAGGTATGATGTACTACTTTGTTCCTAAACAAGCTGAACGCCCTGTCTACTCTTACCGTTTATCTATCGTTCACTTCTGGGCTCTTATCTCTCTTTATATCTGGGCTGGCCCTCACCACTTACATTACACTGCGCTTCCTGACTGGACTCAATCCCTCGGTATGGTGATGTCTCTGGTTCTATTTGCTCCATCTTGGGGTGGTATGATCAACGGTATCATGACGCTATCTGGCGCGTGGCATAAACTTCGATACGATCCTATTCTGCGTTTCCTAATTGTTTCATTGTCTTTCTATGGTATGTCTACATTCGAAGGCCCAATGATGGCAATAAAAACAGTGAATGCACTATCCCACTACACAGACTGGACCATTGGACACGTTCACTCTGGAGCATTGGGTTGGGTAGCCATGGTTTCTATCGGTTCTGTATATCACCTTGTACCTAAGCTTTTCGGTCAGGAACGTATGTACTCAGTAAAACTGATCAATGTACATTTCTGGTTGGCGACTATCGGCACGGTTTTCTACATCGTTGCTATGTGGATCTCAGGCGTAATGCAAGGGCTAATGTGGCGAGCAGTTAACTCTGACGGCACACTGACTTATAGTTTTGTTGAATCCGTTGCAGCCTCTCATCCATTCTACTTTGTTCGCTTCCTAGGCGGTCTTATTTTCTTGTCGGGTATGTTCTTGATGGCATACAACACCTACAAGACGGTTAGTGCCCCGAAAGAGAGCTTAAAAGCAGTTCCACAACCGGCTTAGGGAGAATTGAGTGTGAGTAATAATTCTAATAACCGCCACGAAATCTTAGAGCGTAATGTAGGTTTATTGGCAATCTTTATCGTGTTTGCGATTAGCTGGGGGGCACTTGTTGAAATAACGCCTCTCATCTATCAAAAGCAGACAACAGAGCCTGTTGACAACTTAAGAGCCTACAGTGCTTTAGAGATGGAAGGTCGTGATATCTACATTCGCGAAGGCTGTAATGTGTGTCACAGTCAGATGATTCGTCCTTTCCGCTCTGAAACAGAGCGCTACGGTCACTATTCTGTTGCTGGTGAAAGCGTTTGGGAACACCCATTCCTATGGGGTTCTAAGCGTACTGGTCCAGATTTGGCTCGTGTAGGCGGACGTTACTCTGATGAATGGCACCGTGTTCATCTGATCAACCCTCGCGAACTAGTGCCAGAGTCTATAATGCCAGGTTACCCGTGGTTAGCTGAAAACATTCTCGATGGGAAGCTTACTCCTAAGAAATTGACGCTTTTCAGAGACAATTTTGGTGTTCCGTACACTGACGAGCAAATCGCAAATGCGACTAAAGATGTACAAGGTAAATCTGAGATGGATGCAGTCATCGCATACCTTCAGTCTCTTGGTCATGCGATGAAATAAGGAGTCGATATGGATTTCGGAACAATTCACAGCATCTATACCGTTGTTCTCTTTGCTAGTTTCATTGGCATTGTATGGTGGGCATTTGGTAAAAAGCGTAAAGCACGATTTGAGGAAGATGCCAATCTAGTGTTTGCTGATGAAGAGCAAGTGAAACCAAATAATCAAGGAGTGGAGAAGTAATGACTACATTCTGGAGTCTCTGGGTTATCGTAATTACTGTCGGTACTCTAGTTGGATGTGCAATCCTCCTAACTTGGTGCGCTAAGGATAAAATGGGCGTCGAGGAAGGTGCAGATATGGGACACGAGTACGACGGTATTCGTGAGCTCAATAACCCTTTACCAAAGTGGTGGACCTATCTGTTTATCAGCACTTTTGTATTTTCTGCTGTTTACTTGGCGATGTACCCTGGACTAGGAAGCTTTAAAGGTTTGCTAAATTGGTCCAGTTCAAATCAAACGGTAACCAACGTAGAAGATTCAAAAAAAGCAATATCTGAGGCACAAGAACAAAAACGCCTCGATCAGTACGCGAAAGAATTGGGCAGTGCAGATGCTTACTTCGGTGAAGCATTCCGCGCGCTTGCTCATAACGCAGATGGTCTACGCCCTATCCCTGAGATTGCGCAAGATCCTGAAGCAATTAAAGTTGGTCAACGTTTGTTCCTGCAGAACTGTTCGCAATGTCACGGCTCTGATGCTCGTGGTCAGAAAGGTTTCCCTAACTTAACTGACGATGCATGGCTGTACGGCGGTGAGCCAGCAGCTATCGTGACTACTATCATGCAAGGCCGTATCGGTCAGATGCCAGCGTGGAAAGATGCACTTGGTGAACAAGGTGTTCAAGAAGTTGTAAGCTACACGCTAAGCTTATCTGGTCGTAAAGTGAACGCGCGTGAAGCTGAGGCTGGCAAAGCTCGCTTTGTTGTGTGTGCAGCTTGTCACGGCACTGACGGTAAAGGTAACCCTGCTGTAGGCGCGCCTGACCTAACTGACCAAGATTGGTTATTCGGCGATTCACGCGCTGCAGTAACAGAAACAGTCATGAACGGTCGCTCTGGTGTGATGCCAGCTTGGAAGGACATTCTAGGCGAAGACAAAGTTCAACTTGTCGCGGCATACGTCTGGAGTTTAAGCAACTCTGACAATAAGTAACATTTCAATAACAGCCCCTTTCATAGGGGCTGTCTTTCCTTTAAGTTTAAAGCCTTACATTTTTTCATTTAGCTGTTGAGAACTTTTTTATGGTAAAGCCTTGGTATAAACAATTTTGGCCGTGGTTCCTAATCATCCTGCCTTTGACTGTTGTGGTATGGACAATCGTTACAGTGGTCGTATTCGCCAACAATTCAGTTTCGTTGGTTGCAGAGGATTATTATAAAAAAGGCAAAGGGATCAATATCGATATTAGTAAAATGAATGTCGCTCGTGATCTTGGTCTTAACGCTACCGTTTCATCTGATGGCAACACCGTTGTCATCACTTTTAATAAAGGCGAATTACCGCACTTCCCTGCGCTAACTGCGACGTTCACGCACCGTACGTTATCAGACCATGATTTCACGAAGCTGCTTACAGCAGATGCAAAAGGTAACTATCGCTTAACGCCAGAAGACTCCATTAAAGGTCCCTGGTTCGTCGAGCTTGAGCCACACAATCAAGAATGGATGATTCAAGGTCGAGTCGAGTTCCCAGCGCAACCAACAACTTTGATGAAGTAAATCTATGTGTAAATCCTGTTATCACTGTGGTGAAGATGTACCAGCCAACACGGATTTCAAAGTAGAAATATTGGGTGAAATTCGCGATATGTGTTGTCCGGGCTGTGAAACTGTCGCTCAGACTATCGTCGATAGTGGTCTAGTCTCCTATTACCAATACCGAACGGCGCCAGCAGAAAAGGCGGATCTAGTCCCTGAGCAACTCCAAGCCCTCATTCATTATGATAACGAGGATGTTCAGTCAGAGTTTGTTCGTAACCATGAGAACACTTCTGAAGTCACGCTCTCTTTGGAGGGCGTCTCGTGTGCCGCTTGTGCTTGGTTGATTGAAAAACAAGTATCGGGTGTTAAAGGCTTGGTTTCCATTCGTGTTAACACCACAACCAACCGCGCTCTACTCGCTTGGGATAAAACTCAAGTTCGACTTAGTGAACTGCTGTCGGTCATTCATAAACTCGGTTACAAAGCCGCCCCTTTTGAGGCAGACAAGCAAGAAGCCACCTACCACCATACAATGAAACAATACCTTTATCGTCTAGGTATAGCGGGTCTTGCAACCATGCAAGTAATGATGCTTGCGGTAGCATTGTATTTGGAAGTCTTTGGCGATTTAGAGCCAGAGTTTAAAAACTACTTCCGCTGGGTAAGCTTAATCTTCGCAACACCTGTACTGCTCTATTCTGCACTACCTTTTTATCTCAATGCATGGCGGAGCATTAAAGGGCGAACCCTTGGGATGGACGTTCCTGTATCCATTGCACTCATATTTGCTTATGTAGCGAGCTTAGTTGCAACGGTGACTGAACAAGGCGAAGTGTTCTTCGAATCGATCTCGATGTTTACCTTCTTTTTGTTGGTCGGTCGATTCTTAGAGATGCGCGCTCGCCGCAAAGCAGCAGCAGCTAGCGGCAATCTTCTCAAGTTAATCCCAGCGATTGCGACAACGCTAGACGGTGAACAAATCCCGGTAAGAACCTTAAAGGTTGGTGATCGCATTCGTGTCCTTCCTGGCGAACATATACCGGCAGATGGCAAAGTGATTTCCGGTCGTATCCATATCGATGAATCTATGCTGACCGGCGAGTCCGTTCATGTGGTAAAGAAAGCCGGAGATGCCGTTTACGCAGGTACATTAAATGGTGAGGAGTCTTTCGAGCTAGAAGTAACGAACTCGAAAGCAGACTCGATGATTTCGAATATAGTCCGTCTTCAAGATGAAGCACAGCACTCCAAACCAAAAATTGCTGAGGTTGCGGACGTAGTCGCGCGCTATTTCGTTGGTGCGATTCTAATTATTTCTGCAGGTACTTGGTTTTACTGGCATCAAACTAAACCTGATGATGCGTTCTGGATTATGTTGTCTGTTCTGGTCGCAACCTGCCCATGTGCTTTATCGTTAGCCACACCGACGGCATTAACTTGCGCAACTTCTCGTATGGGTAACTTTGGTATCTTGCTGCGTAAAGGCCATGTTTTCGAAACGCTATGTAAGATTAATCACCTTGTGGTTGATAAGACAGGCACGTTGACCAAAGGCGACGTCGGAATAAGTGAAACCCAAACCTTCTCTGCTTTAAGCGAATCCGACACTCTTGCCATTGCTTCCGCACTCGAAGCTCATGCCAACCACCCTATTGCTCGCGCATTTTCAGAGTTTGCTCAAGAAGGTGTTACCGTGAGCGACGTTCAAAACATCATTGGTTCTGGTATTCAAGGTGCATGGAATAACAAGGCAGTAAAGATCGGTAGTGCAAGCTTCGTTGTTGGTGAAAATCGCGATGAAGGTAACGCCGTATACCTTTCTGTCGATAAGGAACATGTCGCAACCTTCTACTACCGAGATCCAATTCGTAAAGAAAGTAAAGCATTTATCCAACGTTTTACAGATGCAGGTATTAAAACAACGTTGTTGACAGGCGATTCACTACGAAATGCACAGCCTGTTGCGAATGAAATGGGTATTGACCATGTGATCGCATCGGCAAAACCAGAAGACAAACTCGCGTATCTTAAAGGGCTAGATCAAAACGACATAACCATGATGGTTGGTGACGGTATCAATGATGCACCAACGCTGG
This sequence comes from Vibrio campbellii CAIM 519 = NBRC 15631 = ATCC 25920, assembly GCF_002163755.1. Lineage (NCBI taxonomy): Bacteria > Pseudomonadati > Pseudomonadota > Gammaproteobacteria > Vibrionales > Vibrionaceae > Vibrio > Vibrio campbellii. The sequence continues at coordinate 1,697,506 of NZ_CP015863.1, read as the reverse complement.
CTGGGGCACACCTTTCTGTCGCGATGGGTGGTGGTACGGATGTTGCGAAAGCATCAGCAGATATGACTCTTCTAGGCGATAATTTAGAGAAATTATTGGAGGCAAGATTGCTTGCAATACGTACAAGAAAGATAATCCGAGAAAACTTGGCTTGGTCTTTAGGCTACAACCTGTTAATTTTGCCGCTGGCAGTTGCAGGCTTAGTCGCACCATATGTTGCAGTAGTGGGTATGTCGGCAAGTTCTATCATCGTTGTATCCAACTCGTTACGACTGCTTAAAGAGAAGTAAGTGAGAGATCAAACATGGAAAGTCTATACATATTAATCCCTATCGCCATTGTATTGGTCTGTGTTGCCGTTGCTATCTTCCTTTGGGCTGTTCGTAGCGATCAGTTTGAAGATCTAGAGCGACAAGGACACAACATTCTTCTTGATGAAGACGAAAAACCAAACAACAAAAAACAATAGCGTTTCTCTATGAGCCCAGACTTTATTGGTGCATTTATGATCGGCCTCGTTGGGGCTGGTCATTGCATGGGAATGTGTGGAGGTATCGCCTCTCTCCTTTCCATGGGCGCACCGAACAACAAACTTTCTTCCTCTATTCCTCTTTTCTATAACTTTGGCAGACTTGCAAGCTACGCTTTAATTGGCGCAATGGTTGGAGGTGCGATATCAGGCCTTTCAGAGTTTAGCGGCCTTACCCAGTCTCTTGCGTGGCTTCGATTTGTCGCTGCACTTTTCATGATCTTAGTTGCACTCTACATTGCTAAATGGTGGCAAGGACTGCTTGTTGTTGAAAAAGCCGGGCAGTATATCTGGAAGTTTATTTCCCCTGCAGGAAAACGCCTACTTCCCTTGAAGCACCCCTCCCATGCATTTCCATTTGGTTTTGTTTGGGGTTGGCTGCCATGCGGATTGGTCTACTCAGCGCTCACTTGGTCTACCGTTTCGGGCAGTGCCTTGAATGGCGGATTAATCATGCTAGCATTTGGGCTGGGGACTCTACCTTCGATGCTCGCTGTCGGCTATGGCGCAAGGCATTTTCAGAACCTGCAAAAATCGTTAATATTTAGAAATATCTCAGCATTAATTCTAATAAGCTATGGCGTATATACTGCCGTCGGAGCAATGAAAATGCTCGGTTTCATATAGTATGAAAGTCGATGTCAGTCATTTTTTTACTATCCTTTAGAAGTAACCAGTGATAAAATATTGATGTACATCAAATAGTGAAAGGTTGTTATGATTTCTGAAAAACCTGCAACAAAGCGTATCCAATCAGGCGGTTGCGCGATTCATTGCCAAGATTGTAGCATTAGCCAACTGTGTATTCCGTTCACTCTAAATGAGTCTGAACTAGATCAGTTGGATCAAATCATCGAGCGTAAAAAGCCAATCCAAAAAGGCCAAGAGCTTTTTAAAGCAGGTGATGAACTAAAATCTCTGTACGCTATCCGCTCTGGCACGATCAAGAGCTACACAATTACAGAACAAGGCGATGAGCAAATCACTGCGTTTCATTTAGCAGGTGACCTTGTAGGTTTCGACGCGATTACGGGTGACCTACACCCAAGTTTCGCTCAGGCACTTGAAACATCAATGGTTTGTGAGATCCCTTACGAAATCCTTGATGACCTGTCAGGAAAAATGCCTAAACTTCGTCAACAGATCATGCGTCTGATGAGTAACGAAATTAAAGGCGACCAAGAAATGATCCTTCTGCTTTCTAAAAAGAACGCGGAAGAACGTTTAGCTGCTTTCCTCTACAACCTATCAACGCGTTTCTCGCAACGTGGTTTTAGCCCTCGTGAGTTCCGTTTAACCATGACTCGTGGTGACATCGGTAACTACCTTGGCCTGACTGTTGAAACCATCAGTCGCCTACTTGGCCGCTTCCAGAAATCTGAGATTTTGAGCGTAAAAGGTAAGTACATCACTATCTTAGATCACGATGCATTGATGGAACTTGCTGGCGTTAGCAAAGACTAATTTACCCTATCAATTGATGTAGCTCGAAAATGAGCTACATCATATTTCTTCTAAAATCCCTTCGAAAGTCCTCAAATTCTTCCTCAAACTGAGCTACAGTAAAAATGTACCTTTTGTACTCCAATATACTGATTTACCTTATATTCGGAATTTGGTTTTACAATAATAAGTGGGCTTAGATATGAGTATATACAGTAAGATCCTTGTTGTTGCTGACATCAATAACGATGAGCAGCCAGCACTTGCAAGAGCGGTTCAACTAGCTCGAAAAAGTGTATCCAGAAGCCGAATCACTTTCTTTCTGTCAATCTACGATTTTTCGTATGACATGACCTCGATGCTGTCGGTCGATGAAAGAGATGCTATGCGTCGCGGTGTTATCCACCAACGTGAACAATGGATGCGTAAGATAGCCCAACCGTATTTAGACGATAGCTTCGACTTTGATGTTTGTGTTGTTTGGCATAATCGCCCTTATGAAGCGACCATTGCTGAAGTCTTTGCTGGCGGTCACGACATCGTTATTAAGGGAACGCGTAAGCACGATGTTCTAGAATCCGTCATCTTCACTCCTACAGATTGGCATTTGTTGCGTAAGTGCCCTATCCCAGTACTTTTAATTAAAAACGCTGATTGGCCTGAACATGCGAAGATTCTTGCGTCTGTTCATGTTGGTTCGGAGAATCCAACCCATATTGATTTGAACGATTCGATGGTCGAACGCCTTAAAGAAATCACCAGTCGTCTCGATGCAGAACCTTATCTCGTCAATGCTTACCCGGTTACACCGGCGAATATCACGATTGAGTTGCCTGAGTTTGACCCAACGACGTACACAGACGCCGTTCGTGGCCACCACTTAACGGCAATGAAGGCACTTCGCCAAAAACACGGTTTGGATGAAGAGCAAACTATCGTTGAACAAGGCCTACCAGAAGACATCATTCCAGCCAGGGAAACCTGGCTGCTTCTGGTCAAGGTTAACCGCAACCACCTCAAACTTGATTGGTGCTGCCTTTTGTAGATTCAACAGGATATCAAGCATCGCAAATGAATCTTTACCACCACTAATACATGCCATTACAACATCGCCTTCTTCGATCATGTTGTAATCAGTAATGGCATTTCCAACATTTCTTCTTAGGCGTTTCTGAAGCTTGTTGAATTCTAGGGTTTCTTTTCTTGTATCTACTTGGTTCATTGCGGGCTCTCACATCGCCGATAAATCGACTAGGGCTTCCTAACATGGGTTTCTATGGGGCGTGGATTATACGAGCTTTTTACGCAGGATTAAATGTTTGTGTGACCGAGTCGTCAATAAATGCACTCTAAAACAGCGCGATGGGCAATAAAAATAAAAAAGAGCCGCCATTGCAGCTCTTTCAAAATCAAATCACGATTACTTTTTCGCGTTGGGTAGATAAGGCAGAACGCGTGTCGTTGGTTGAGGAAGCGTCATATATCCTCCTTCACCAATATCACTCAGTGCGACTTGAACTTTACCATTCACTATGACTTTTTCTGTGCCATTGGAGAATGTAATGGTGTTATTCAACTCGTCAGCAAATTCCATCGTCACGCCTTGAACCTCTGGAGTGAACCAACCTGCAAACATACCACCTAAATCTTCAAGCAAAACCTGCATTTGGGGCATCAAAGGCGTAAGTTGCTCGTAAGATACATTACCCTGTAATGGCTCTTTGGTCATCACAACTAAAGAGTAATCACATCGTGTGTCTTTCGGCGTTTGGACGAAGACCAGTGGGTTTGCTGACTTTAAGTTCTTGTCGATCGGAATTGGAAGCTCTTTAGAAGCCGGAATCACAAACTCTTCGTAGTGCTCTTCCTTTTCCATCCATGCTTTTTCTATCTCACACAATTTCTTAGTGTCTGCGTCGACAAAGAACACACCAACTTTAACGTCGTCATGCCCTTCTTTCGCATTGTTCTTCAATTGTGTGTAGAGCTTAGAATACGTAAACATGTATTCTTGCGCGTGAGTTGCAGGCGATGCTAAGACCAGTACCGCACTGCCTAGTAAACTTAGGCTTAACTTCTTCATCCGATCCGTTATTTCTTCTATTGTGTCCAGTAAGCGTTATTGTGACGAATCATAGCTCGTAAGTCATTAACATAGGCGATGCCACGCTCAGAATACGCGAACATGCCATGAGTCAACTCTGATGCCGTCGCCACAGATAACAAATCCTTGTGTTTCTTTGCTAAATTAGCGCGAATATCGCGTAAATCAGCATAAGCACGGTTGCGGTTCACATTCATAAAGTAACCGTGCACCGACTTTTGTACCGAGTCGAATTTTTCTACTTCATGCGTTTTTCCTGCCCCACGATGTGCAGGTACAATTCCGCAGCCCTTCTTATAACACCATTGACCAAACAAGTTGTTTGCTTGAGTGGCAAAACGAGAGGTTCCCCACGCAGATTCATTGGCGGCTTGGGTTAAGACCAGTGCCTCAGGCAACACGTTGACACGCTTGAGTATTTCATCCAACCAAGCTTGTGTGACTGTATCATCCTTCAATGGATAGGAATAAAGTACGGCCAAACGCTCAGCGTAAGACGTCTGCTCAGAGCCAACTTCTCCAATTTTCAGAGACGTTAAGAATGCGCGCTCTTTCTCGATACGTTGATTTTCTAACGCAATTTTCGGGCGCAGAAAGTCGAAGAAGGCGGTCTTCTTATCTTTCGTGTCCTTAATCGAGTTGAAATCAGGAATATCACCAATATAAGGAAGGTTCGACAAATCCAAGTGATTAACAGGACCATGCACCGCTTGCGAATCAGCAGTATTGCGATATACGCGGTCGTAGTGCAAATATGGTCCAACAGAAACAAAAGTGGCGGCTATTGTGATAGCCGCCACTCGTAAACTCATTGACTTTAAAGATTTAGGCATCAAACACCTGAGAGTTACCATCGTGATCGTTATCATTTTGCTGTGTTGCTACGATCTTCAACTTAATCCCAAACATTTCGCGGTACAGAATCCCCTTCAAATGGAAGAAGAACGGCAGCACGAAGATCAAGCCAATTCCGTAGAACATTGCAGCAACAATAAACATCAACATCACGCCTAAGTAAAGCCCTGCGACGACAAAAAGCTTCTTGTTGATGGCACGAAGTGACAAAAGAAGTGACTGCATAGGTGGCACTCTTTTCTCACAAATCAATAGGATAGAGTGGCTAAATGCTAGAGAAAGGTACAGAGATAACAACGGGAAAATCATTCCTGCTACGCCCTGCATCATCAAGCTAAACAACGTAGCTAGAATCACTGGAACGGTAAACTGAAGACCTTTGCCCACATGGCGCACTTTCGTCTTAAGACCTGCTACGTGACTCATCGCCATTAGACTAATGCCAGCGTAAATCGGTGCACTGATCACTTCGTAACTGAAGTTGGCCACATAAATAGCGGATACGATGTCAGCAGTAAAAGACTCTGGAGTTTGAATTGCATCAAGAATGACTGCGGGATCACCCAATTGAAGCTGCAAAGCAATATAGAAAATGCCCAACTGAACGAAGAGCAATAGAATGATCGCTGGTGAGAAGGACAGAAACTGTTGAATGGTAGTGCGCCAAGCTTCACTAAAAACAGCACCTGCCTTCAGTTCATACTTGCCAGAAAGAGCTCGCTCTACACTCCCTCCAAGGTTGAAATCTTTCTCAAAATCGTTGTTCATATTTTATCCAAGGCTAACTTGTCAAATTTTTTCTGGAAAACCAGTTAATTAATAAGGGCGTCATTATAAAGAAATCTTGCCAAGTCTAAAATCAGATCTCGGCTTCAATACTTGCAATCTTTGCTATTTGGTCGATAATTAACCACTCGCAAATCCATGAAATTGAAAACATTTGCACAAGAAATCAATACCTCACCTATATATAACGGAAATGCAAATACCCCTATAAAAACAGTATGGTAAGGAATGTTTACTTTTGCCTGCAAAATTTTTTCTGTTTCAAGATAAGAAAATGCTTTGATTTCACAATTTTGGTGATTATGATGCGCGCCTCAAAAGTGAATGACTTATGTCACATCAATTGGATACACCCCAACTTGAACGTGGGAGAAATACAGACGTTGAACGCTAAACAGCAAGCAGGAAAGCCAGTAGTTCGTCTATCTGGTATTAGCAAAAGTTTCGATGGTAAGGAAATCATCGGTAATTTAAATCTGGATGTTAATCATGGTGAGTTTCTGACGATTCTTGGTCCTTCTGGTTGTGGTAAAACAACGGTTTTACGCATGATCGCGGGCTTTGAGACAGCAGATAACGGTCAAATCGTACTAGATGACCAAGATGTAACACAGGTTCCTGCAGAGCAAAGACACGTCAACACGGTATTTCAGAGTTATGCACTCTTCCCTCATATGACCGTATTTGAAAACGTTGCATTTGGTCTTCGCATGCAGAAAACACCTGCAGCAGAGATCGAGCCACGAGTTATGGATGCGCTACGCATGGTTCGCCTAGAAAAAATGGCACAGCGTAAGCCTCACCAACTTTCAGGTGGTCAGCAGCAACGTATCGCAATTGCACGTGCGGTTGTTAACAAACCAAAAGTACTGCTGCTAGATGAATCTCTGTCTGCACTTGATTACAAACTACGTAAGCAAATGCAAATCGAGCTTAAACAGCTTCAGCGTCAACTCGGTATTACCTTTATCTTCGTTACGCACGATCAGGAAGAAGCCCTATCGATGTCCGACCGCATAATTGTTATGCGCGATGGTGTTATCGAACAAGACGGCTCTCCACGTGAGATTTACGAAGAACCTAAGAACCTATTTGTTGCTCGCTTTATCGGTGAGATCAACGTATTCAACGCAACCATGCTAGAGCGTATCGACGAGAAACGTATCCGTGCAGAAATTGAAGGCGTTGAATCCGTTGTTTACTACGATCGAGAAGCACAACCCGGTGACAAACTACAAGTACTACTTCGCCCAGAAGACTTACGCATCGAAGAGATCAAAGAGTCTGAAGAAAAAGGCATCGTAGGTCACGTAACAGAGCGAACCTATAAAGGTATGACGCTTGATTCAGTTATCCAGTTGGATTCAGGCATGCGCGTGATGGTAAGCGAATTCTTTAACGAAGATGATCCAGATGTGGACCACTCCCTCGGCCAGAAAGTCGCTATTACTTGGGTTGAGAGCTGGGAGGTAGTACTAAATGATAAGCAAGAAGCTTAATCTTCAGAACGCGATCATTACCCTAATCGTTGGCTGGCTAACACTGTTTGTGTTAGTACCAAACATAATGATTATCGGTACGAGTTTCTTGACGCGTGATGAAGCGAACCTAATTGAATTAACGTTTACTTTCAACAACTACCTTCGCCTACTCGATCCTCTGTATGCAAAAGTGTTGATGCACTCTTTCTACATGGCGATCATCGCAACCTTGTTGTGTTTGGTGATTGGTTATCCATTTGCTTACATCGTCGCGAAAATGCCTGAAAAATGGCGTCCGTTCATGTTGTTCTTGGTGATTGTACCGTTTTGGACGAACTCTCTTATCCGTACGTACGGCTTAAAGATTGTTCTGGGTACTCAAGGCATTTTGAACAAGTCGTTGATGGCAATGGAGATCATCGATAAGCCGATGCGTTTAATGTATACCGAAACAGCAGTAATGATTGGTCTTGTGTACATCTTGCTTCCATTTATGATTTTGCCGCTTTACTCGGCAATCGAGAAGCTAGACAACACATACATCGAGGCAGCAAAAGACCTTGGTGCGAACAAGTTCCAAACCATTACTAAAGTGATTCTACCTCTGACAATGCCTGGCATTATCGGTGGCTGTTTGTTGGTTCTGCTACCTGCACTAGGTATGTTCTACATCTCTGACCTTCTAGGCGGCGCGAAGAACCTACTGATTGGTAACGTGATTAAGAGCCAAGTACTGAACGCTCGTGACTGGCCATTTGGTGCTGCGACCAGTATCGCCCTCACCTTCGCAATGGCTGTTATGCTTTATGCTTACTACAGAGCAGGCAAACTATTGAATAAGAAAGTGGAGCTAGACTAATGGGACGCACAGTTAGATTTAGCTTTATGGCGCTGGTATATGCTTTTCTGTATCTACCAATTATCGTTTTAATTGTTAACTCATTTAATGCTAACAAATTTGGTATGAAATGGGGTGGTTTCACCACGAAATGGTACGAAACCTTAGTAAACAACGACAGCCTAATGCAGGCTGCATGGCATTCACTGAACGTAGCGGTATTCTCAGCAACAGCAGCAACCATTATTGGTAGCTTGACGGCTGTTGCCCTATTCCGTTACTCGTTCAAAGGTAAAGGCGCGGTTAACGGCATGCTGTTTGTCGTAATGATGTCTCCAGATATTGTAATGGCGATTTCATTGCTTGCTCTGTTCCTAGTATTAGGCGCACAGCTTGGCTTCTTTACGCTATTGATTGCTCACATCACCTTCTGTCTACCGTTTGTTGTGGTAACAGTGTACAGCCGCTTAAATGGCTTTGATGTGAAGATGTTGGAAGCAGCAAAAGATCTTGGCGCAAGCGAATGGGTAATCTTGAAACAGATCATCCTTCCTCTTGCTAAACCAGCGGTTGCTGCGGGTTGGCTACTGAGCTTTACCCTGTCTCTGGACGACGTAATTATTAGCTCGTTCGTAACAGGCCCAACATACGAAATCCTACCATTGAAGATTTACTCAATGGTTAAGGTGGGCATTTCACCGGAAGTGAACGCCCTAGCAACGGTCATGCTGATTGTTTCTTTGGTCTTGGTAGTGATTTCTCAGTTGCTAGCAAGAGAAAAAGTAAAGTAGAATCCGCATCCGTTAACATCACGAAACAGAATGGTTACATGCCATTCTGTTTTTCTATCTATCGTCCAAAATTGGACAACGTTTGGTTTGGAGCTAACGTCAATGAAAAAATGGGCTACTCTATTAGCTGGTAGTGCATGTGCGCTTTCTCTGTTCTCTGGAACAGCGGCAGCGGATGATAAAGAATTAGTATTTATGAACTGGGGTCCTTACATCAACAGTAATATCCTAGAACAATTTACTAAAGAAACTGGCATCAAAGTCATCTACTCGACTTACGAGTCGAATGAAACTTTGTATGCAAAGCTAAAAACTCATAACCAAGGTTATGATCTAGTCGTACCTTCAACGTACTTCGTTGCGAAGATGCGTGACGAAGGTATGCTACAAAAGATCGATAAGACTAAGCTGAAAAACTTCGGCAACCTAGATAAAAACTACCTAGACAAGCCTTACGATCCAAATAACGACTACTCTATTCCACACGTTGTTGCGATTACAGGTCTAGCGGTTAACGCAGACATGTACGATCCAAACGACTTCCAAAGCTGGGAAGACCTATGGAAGCCTGAGCTTGAAGGTCAAGTAATGCTGATGGACGACACTCGTGAAGTGTTCCACATTGCACTGCGCAAACTGGGTTACTCAGGTAACTCTACGGATCCAAAACAAATCGACGAAGCGTACGCAGAGCTACAAAAGCTAATGCCAAACGTTCTAGTATTTAACTCTGACAACCCAGGCGCACCATACATGTCTGGCGAAGTCGGCGTTGGTATGCTTTGGAACGGTAGCGCAGCAGCTGCTCAAAACGAAGGCATGAACCTGAAACTTGTATTCCCTAAAGAAGGCGGTATCGGTTGGGTTGATAACTTCGCAATCTCTTCTGGTGCGAAGAACGTAGAAGCAGCTCACAAGATGATCGACTTCCTACTACGTCCAGAAATCGCAGAGCAAATCTCAGCGGATACAGGTTACCTAACGGCGGTTGCAGAATCTAACGCTAAATTCAAAGACGTTGCACCACTGTTCCCTTCTCAAGAAGATCTTGACCGCGTTGAATGGCAAGACTCTGTTGGCGACATGACAGTGAAGTACGAAGATTACTTCCTGAAGCTAAAAGCGGGTCAATAATCTGATCTTGCTTAATAAGCCATCTACTAAATGAAAATAGGCAGCAATACGCTGCCTATTTTTGTAATTGACTGATATAATTGTATGTTGCTAGGTTTATTTGACTCGAGTTCAAGCATTACTGCCTATTTTGGTCGTAGTGTTTTTGTCGCTCAAATAAACAGGATTGTGCTTATCGCAATTTGGCTCAAACCAGTATCTCTTACTAGTATTGATTTGTCCTGTTGCTGAACAAAACGGAAATAAAATGAAAAGTAAATTCTACGCAAGCGCACTGTGTGCGGCGACGCTAATCGCTACCCCTGCAATGGCTGCTGATCAAGAACTGTATTTCTACAACTGGTCGGAATACATTCCAAACGAAGTTCTTGAAGACTTTACAAAAGAAACCGGCATCAAAGTTATCTACTCTACGTACGAGTCTAACGAAAGCATGTACGCGAAGTTGAAAACTCAAGGTTCTGGTTACGACTTGGTAGTACCGTCTACCTATTTCGTATCTAAAATGCGTAAAGAAGGCATGCTGCAAAAGATCGACAAAGAGAAACTGTCTCACTTTGCTGATCTAGACACTAACTTCCTGAACAAGCCGTTCGACCCGAACAACAACTACTCTATCCCATACATTTGGGGTGCGACCGGTATTGGTATCAATGCTGACATGCTAGACAAGTCGTCTGTTTCTAAATGGGACGATTTCTGGGATAGCAAGTGGGAAGGTCAACTAATGCTGATGGATGATTCTCGCGAAGTATTCCACATTGCATTGACTAAGCTTGGTTACTCGCCAAACACGACTAACCCAGACGAGATCAAAGCGGCTTACGAAGAACTGAAAAAGCTAATGCCAAACGTGTTGGTATTCAACTCAGACTTCCCAGCGAACCCATACCTCGCAGGTGAAGTATCACTTGGTATGCTTTGGAATGGTTCTGCTTACATGGCTCGTCAAGAAGGCGCGAACATCGACATCATCTGGCCAGAAAAAGGCACTATCTTCTGGATGGACAGCCTAGCAATTCCAGCTGGTGCGAAGAACGTTGATGCTGCTCATAAGATGATCGACTTCCTACTACGTCCAGAGAACGCAGCTAAGATTGCACTAGAGATTGGTTACCCTACTCCAGTGAAAACAGCGCACGATCTACTACCGAAAGAATTTGCTAACGATCCAAGCATCTTCCCACCACAAGAAGTGATGGACAGCGGTACATGGCAAGACGAAGTTGGTGAAGCAAGCGTGCTTTACGATGAGTACTTCCAAAAGCTAAAAGTAGACAACTAATCAGTCTGTCGAAATAGTTTAGAAAAGCGGCTTCGGTCGCTTTTCTTGTATCTGTAGATCGCTATTTGTGGCTCAATCCATACTGCTCGAATTGCAAAGCATCAGAATACAACGTTTCAAAATACAAAAAAGGCATCGAATCAATTCGATGCCTTTCTTATATGGATACTACTCTACCAGCTTGTTTAAGCGTTAGTTTCGTTTTCCAGAGCAAGAATCTCATCTACCAGTTTTGGCACTTCAATACTTGCTTTACCGTAACGCTTCTCTTCAAACTCACTCTCGACGGCACTTGGTTCTAAGTTGATTTCAATGGTATGCGCACCATGCATCTTTGCGTCATGTACAAAGCCTGCGGCTGGATATACCACGCCAGATGTACCGATAGATATAAATAGATCTGCTTCTTCCAATGCCGCGTAGATCTCTCCCATGCGCAGTGGCATTTCACCAAACCAAACAATGTGTGGGCGCATTTGCGAAGGAATTTGGCAGCAATGGCACAACTCGCCAGTTTCAATGTCTTCTGAATGCTCGATGACCTGATTGGATTCACTACAACGCGCTTTAAGCAATTCACCATGCATGTGAATAATATTGGCACTGCCGCCTCTCTCGTGCAGATTGTCGATGTTTTGAGTGATAATAGTCACTTTGCCTTCCAACTGCTCTTCTAAGCGTCCTAGCGCGATATGGGCCGCATTCGGCTTAATATCTTCACCTTTTAGCTTTTTACGACGTTGGTTATAAAAGCTCTGAACCAAATCCGGATCACGCAAGAAGCCTTCCGGTGTTGCGACATCCTCGATACGGTGATTCTCCCAGAGACCATCTTGAGCTCGAAATGTTTGAATACCAGACTCAGCCGAGATGCCAGCGCCAGTAAGTACGACAATATTTCTGTATGGGAAATTCATAACCGATCCTTGTTGCTCTTTTTTATTAAGCTTAACACCGATAGAAAAACAACAATAGCTATAAGGGTTAGACCATGGTCGTAAGCCTGCTGATTTGCCTCTAATTTCTGTTTAAAAACCGATGGAATCATTCCGTCTTTCAGGCATAAAAAAGCCCCGCGATTGCGAGGCTTTTGAGCAAAGATTCCGTTTTACAGGTTTGGACCTGTAGACGGTCTGTGCGGCATATTGTTGCGCAGTTGGTTCATACCTTGGTACATACGTAGGAACCAAACTAGAATCGCAAGCGTTGCGAACAGCATACCTACCCAAGGAATGAAGTAAGCTACCGTGTCTAGAAAACTGCTGTGTACCCAATAATCACTTACACCAATCAACACACCATTTGATGTTGCTACCGTTACAATCAGAACAACAAAGAATGTCAGGTACAGGAAGAAAGTACGAATCAAACCGTAGTAATGCGAGTTCACTACGTCGCTGTCTTCGCCTTTATCCAAACGGTACCCAGCGTAAATGATTGCGATAACGCCTGAGATCAAAAACGTAAACGGGGTAAAACAACTCAGGATGTACGCAACCCAAATCCCGTTATGAGGTTTGTTCATTCGCTTTCGCTCCTTTTGGTTCCGTGTTTGCCGTATCTGTTTCGCCCATCGCTTCTTTGGATTTCACTTCTTCATACCAAAGATCGTGGTGTTCTTTCGCCCATGTCTCGTCAACCTCTCCGGTAACCATACCTTCTAACGCACCTTCCATACCGAATAGACCGATGTAGATGTGGAAGATAAAGCCACAGATTAGAATCAGTGCCGAAATCGCGTGAACAAGGTTAGACAATTCCATATCGCGACGAGTTTGGCCGAAAATTGGGAAATCCAGAATTAAGCCACTCACCGCAGCGATAGCACCAAAGAAGATCAACAACCAGTAGATCGCCTTTTCACCACCGTTCGAGAATCCAGCCGATGGGTGCGTACCTTTATGTTTACCAACCATACCGCCCATTTTCATGAACCAACGGATGTCTGTCATGTTAGGGATAGATTTGCGCCACCACTTCAGCAGAACAAACATCAGCAAGATAAAGAACAGCGGACCCATGTAGTTATGGTACTGCTTCGCCAACATAACGATGAAGCCCCAGAACTCAGTGGGTACGTACGGCTTCAAGAAGTGCTTACCGTAAACCAGCATCAAACCACTGAATGCTAGCGTTAAGAAGGTAAACGCCATGCTCCAGTGTAGTGCGCGATCTAGTCGAGACCAGCGTTTCATCTTCTTGCCAGTACGTGGCTTGCTTAGCATCAGAGGACCAACGAATACGTAAGCCATGATAACCATTGCGATACTGCCGAAAATCGCGACAGCGCCCGCAGGAGACATCCATTTCTCTTTAAGAATGTACCAAGTCTCACCCGGAGTACTGATCAGCACACCGTGTTCCGCTGATTTCGACGTGGTATAGCCTTCTTGCCCCTCTTTGACCTGACGCCAGAAGTCTGCACCTGCAAGTTGTGTCATCTCCTGTTGTACCACTGGAGATGTGTCTTCTTGCGCAGACGTTGGCATCGCAAAGGTCAGCAGTAATGCTGTCATCATCGACAGCATTACAAGAGACGCACGTTTAAGAGTATTTAACATGTGTCTCTCCTACTTAGCTTTTGGTTGCGTCGTAAGAAAGATCGTTACCGTCTGTCCAACCTGCGTTTTTCGCACCGCGCTCAACCACACGTTGACGGAAGATGTCAGAAACTTTCTCTGCATCACCCGCTAGCAGCGCTTTTGTTGAACATAGTGACGCACACATAGGTAGCTTACCTTCAGCAATACGGTTCGCACCGTACTTCTCACGCTCTTCTAGAGAACCAGGTTCTGTGTTTGGACCGCCTGCACAGAAAGTACATTTGTCCATTTTGCCACGCTCACCGAACGATGCTTGTTTCGGGAACTGAGGCGCACCGAATGGACAAGCAAACAGACAGTAACCACAACCGATACAAAGATCTTTGTTGTGAAGAACGATGCCGTCTTCTGTGTGCTCGAAACAGTCAGCTGGACAAACCGCCATACAAGGTGCATCCGTACAGTGCATACAAGCAACAGAGATTGAGTTTTCACCTGGTTCACCGTCGTTCAGTGTTACCACGCGACGGCGTTGAATGCCCCACTCAAGCGCATCATCGTTTTCGTTCTTACATGCAGTAACACAGCCGTTACACTCGATACAGCGTTTGGTGTCACATAGGAATTTCATTCGTGCCATTGTCAGACTCCTTACGCTTTACGAATGTTACATAGGGTTACTTTAGTTTCCTGCATCAAAGTAACAGGGTCGTAACCGTAAGTGGTTGCCGTGTTGGCTGCTTCACCAACAACATAAGGATCCGTACCTTCTGGGTACTTAGGACGTAGATCTTCACCTTCGAACTTACCACCGAAGTGGAACGGAATGAACGCCAGACCCGGTTTAACACGACGAGTGACCATCGCTTTAACCTTGATGCTGCCTTTTTCTGCACCTTCAACCCAAACGTCATCGCCATCTTTGAAGCCAAGATCGTTTGCGTCTTTCGGGTTCACTTCAACGAACATTTCTTGTTGAAGTTCAGCAAGCCATGGGTTTGAACGTGTTTCTTCACCACCACCCTCGTACTCAACCAAGCGACCAGAAGTCAGGATGATTGGGTATTCGCCAGACTTGTCTTCTTTCTGGATAGACTTGTAAAGCGTTGGTACACGGAAGATTGCTTCTTTGTCGTCCCAAGTTGGGTAATCCGTTACGAGGTCACGACGAGGCGTGTATAGCGGCTCACGGTGTAGCGGTACGCGGTCTGGGAATGTCCAAACAATCGCGCGCGCTTTTGCGTTACCAAACGGGATACAACCGTGCTTGATTGCTACGCGTTGGATACCGCCAGACAGGTCAGTTTTCCAGTTTTTACCTTCAGCCGCTGCTTTTTCTTCAGCCGTTAGGTCGTCCCACCAACCAAGCTGTTTGATTAGCTTGTCAGAGAACTCTGGGTAACCGTCTTTGATTTCACAGCCTTTTGAGTAGCTGTCTTCAGCAAGTAGGCTTTGACCTTCGAATTCAACACCGAAACGCGTACGGAAGTTACCGCCACCTTCTGCGACCGTCTTCGACGTATCGTACAGAATGTGTGTGCCTGGATGCTTCATCTCTGGCGTGCCCCAACATGGCCAAGGTAGACCGTAAGTCTCACCATTCACAGGACCGCCTTCTGCTTCTAGAGACGTCTTGTGGAATGTGTGCCAGTTTTGTTGGTGCGCTTTCAGACGCTCTGGGCTTTGACCTGTGTAACCGATGGTCCACATGCCTTTGTTGAATTCGCGAGTGATGTCTTCAATTACTGGCTGGTTGTTCTCTACGCGTACGTTTTTGAACAGCAGGTCTTCATAACCTAGCTTCTTAGTTAGCAGGTACATGATTTCGTGGTCAGGTTTAGATTCGAACAATGGCTCGATAACCTGATCACGCCACTGAAGTGAGCGGTTAGATGCCGTCACACTGCCGTGCGTTTCGAACTGAGTTGTTGCAGGAAGCAGGTAAACGCCGTCAGTACGATCGTTCATTACCGCTGCAACTGTTGGGTATGGGTCAACAATAACCATCATATCCAGCTTCTGCATCGCTTTCTTCATCTCAGGACCACGAGTCTGAGAGTTTACTGCGTGACCCCAGTAGAACATGGCGCGGATGTTTTCACGTTGACGAATGTTGTCTTTGTTTTCAAGAACACCATCCACCCAACGAGATACAGGGATACCTGCACTGTTCATTGGTTTTTGACCGCCGTAAGCGTTGTCATCGAAACGACCTTTGATCCATTCGTAATCGATTTCCCACACTTTCGACCAGTGACGCCAAGAACCCTCAGACAAGCCGTAGTAGCCTGGTAGCGTGTCAGATAGTACGCCAAGGTCAGTTGCACCCTGTACATTATCGTGACCACGAAAGATGTTTGCACCACCGCCTGACTTACCGATGTTACCTAGCGCAAGCTCAAGTACACAGTAAGCACGTGTGTTGTTGTTACCAGTGGTGTGCTGAGTACCACCCATACACCACACGATACAACCCGGACGGTTTTCAGAAAGCAGTTTCGCTGTTTGGTAAACTTCAGACTCAGGAACGCCAGTTACGCGCTCAACTTCTGCTGGTGTCCATTTCGCTACTTCTGCACGGATTTCATCCATACCGAATACACGTTGACGGATGAACTCTTTGTCTTCCCAGTTGTTCGCAAAGACATGCCATAGCACGCCCCAGATGAATGCAACGTCAGAACCCGGGCGTAGCGATACGTAGTGATCCGATTTTGCTGCTGTACGAGTACGACGAGGATCCGCAACAACGATCTTACAGTTGTTCTTCTCTTTCGCGATAAGGATGTGCTGCATCGCAACAGGGTGCGCTTCTGCAGGGTTTGAACCAATGAACAGCATCGACTTACAGTTGTGCATGTCATTGAAAGAGTTGGTCATCGCACCGTAACCCCAAGTGTTTGCTACACCTGCTACGGTTGTTGAGTGACAGATACGTGCTTGGTGGTCAACGTTGTTGGTACCCCAAAGCGACGCCATCTTACGGAACATGTACGCTTGTTCGTTGTTGTGCTTCGCACTACCCAACCAGTAAACGGAATCTGGACCCGACTCTTTGCGGATGTCCATCACCTTGTTACCGATTTCTTCGATCGCTTGCTCCCAAGAAAGCTTCTTCCACTTACCGTTTTCAAGCTTCATTGGGTATTTCAGACGACGCTCACCGTGACCGTGCTCGCGCAGTGCTGCACCTTTTGCACAGTGTCCACCAGCGTTGAATGGGTGGTCGAATGCAGGCTCTTGACCTGTCCACACGCCGTTTTGAACTTCAGCGTAGATACCACAACCTACAGAACAGTGAGAACAGATGGTACGTTTTACTTCTGTTTTAGCTTCTGGATCCACCGATTTAGCTTGTGCTTTCTTCATCATGCCCGGTGCAAAAAGACTCGCACCTACAACCGCACCACCAGCAGCAAGCGAGGTGTTTTTCATGAATGCACGGCGAGAAACGCCAAGCTGATTGGTTTCTTTGCTCACACTGTCGGAGCGTTTGACAAGTTTCATCCGTTATCTCCTAAAGTGTGTCGTAGTAATCGCGAATGTGTTGAGTTTCACGATACCCTTTCTTCTTCACGTCTTTTTCAGAAGGCTCAACCGTTTCTGAAGCGCTTGCCACTTTTGTTGTTCCAGCGACAACAGCACCAGCTACGGCTGCAGTCGTTAAGCCTTTCAGGAGATCCCTACGGCTTGTGTTTATTTCTTTATTATCTTTCATCATTGCTTCCTTACCTTACGGTAGATCTTTGGAGGCTATTGCCCCTCTATCGATATGACCAAGTACTGCTCGATTACTCGTAATCAGTGACATTTTTCACACCAATTTTTAATTTGTGCTTACTGCTTTTGGTGTTCACGCTAAAGCGCACTTGTTCCAGTGTTAAGAACGCCTCACACAGTTGAGCTGCTGGCTTATAAAAGTTCGCGCTCTCTGCGTTTTCTAGTTGCTGAGTGAAAGAGTTGAACCAAGGTGCGATGTGTTTGTTAAACACCGCTTGTTGAAGATCTTCTTCTTCACCCGTTAGCATCGACATCACTTCACAAAGTGCCGCGATGTGATCTTCCGGCTCTTTCACATTTTCATCGCGCTCAAAACCAAGCAGTTCCAAATCGTGACGAATTTCAGCCAGTGGTTTTTCCATCATTGCGCCCGTCATGTGCCATGAGCCAAACGGCATCACTTCACCACGACCGATACCAATGAAAAGATCTTGGTATTCATCTTCGAGCGCTTTGCGGTTGGAATCTTTCGCCGCTTGCTGAAGTGCAATCCACGCTTTTTGCATTGAGCTTTCTGATGGTTCAACTTCTAGCGAAGTCAGGAACTCGATCATCTCTTCACTTGGTGCGCTACGGAAAAGCGCTGACAAAACCAAGTAGATCTCTGTTCTCAGTGTTTGTTCTTGTTCTCGTTGTGTATCCACTGCGAGCTCCTAGTATTTCAGTTGTTTCATTGGGTCTTCTGCCATCGACTCAAACATGTCGATCACACGGCAGTCTTCACACATCGCGATGCGGTTGATCGCCGCTTCATCTGAAAAATGAGAGTGACCGCGTAACTTGTTTTGTAGCATGTCGATCATAGACTGAGGTGCGAATGGCTTATGACAGCGAATACATTCCGCGGCTTTCTCTTCGTGAATCACAACTGCTTTTTGGCGCTCTTCTTTCACCCAGTTCATGCGTGGCGTTAAAGTCAGAACTTTCTCTGGACATGCCTTTTCACACAAACCACATTGAATACAATCTTGTTCAACGAATTTAAGTGATGGAGATTCACCATCGGTATGAAGTGCACGTGTTGGACAAACCGCCACACAGCTCATACACAACGTACAGTCTTTGCTCTCACAAGAAACATTGCCGTAAGGCGCGTTCGCAGGCAGTTCAACAATGTACTCAACCGGAATACGAGAAGAAGACATCGCATCCAGCGCAGTAAACAGACGTTGACGCTTGTTACCTTGAAGATCACCAAGGGCAAGGTCGAATGAATCTGTACATAGTGTTGGAGGACCTTCACGAAGCAATTCCAAGTAAAGAATATCGATGGTCTCTTTTGCGATTCCAAGTTGATCCAATAGCTCTTGCGCGATACCTACTTCGTTGTTCAAAACACGAATGATGGTTGCAGGCATAAAGCGAGAAGCTGCAAATAGCACTTGCGTCGCGCCATTAACTAGAGCGGCGAACCATGTATCGATACCGATAGAGGGCAGCTCTTCAACCACAATTGGAATCACGTTATCTGGTAGTGATTTCAGTGCCATCACGTTGTAAGTCTCGTGACGAGAGCTACAGATAAGAACGACAGGATCCAGACCGCCCGCTTGCTCATAGTTCGCTAGCGTGCGTTCAATGAATTTTTGCGTATCTTCAGGATTAGGCAATGCATAATGAATCGCTTCTGTCGGACAAGCCGTTGCGCAAGTACCCACGCCCTGACATAGGTATGGGTTAATCTCGATGCGGTGACCGGTTTTATCGCTACCTTCACTTGATAGTGCGCCAGCAGGACATGCATCGACACAACGCTCACAACCTTTTACGCCACGAGAACTGTGCGCACATAAGTCAGTGTCCAGACGGAAGAACTTTGGCTTATCAAACGTACCCATTAGTGTTGGGATTTCTTCTAGCGCTTCTGCCAGTTTTGGATAACCGCGTCCTACTGGGTAGTAACCCGGAACCGGAACCTCTTCTGACATACAGCTGCTTAGACAAAGATCGAGAACAACATCGAAACAATCACTATTAATAGCGACTTTTGCTAGGTTGCTTGTTAGACCGTTATTTTCGATAAGCACTTCAAACGTGCCTAGGAAACCAGAAACCTGAACAGAGTTTGCAAAGTACAGTTCTGGATTGGTGCCTTTCTCTCCGTCTGTAGAAAGAAGTGTCAGGCTGTTCATTTGCGATAGCTGCGCGGCTGCACTCTCAATGATGGTAGTCGGTCCAACAATCAGTGTATTGCCGCCACTCTCGTAGCTCACCGTAGGTGGAATAAGATTGGTCAACTCTACGGTATTCTCGAACGCATACAGACGCGCTTTACCGTTATTGGAAGTTGCTTGTTCTAATAGTTGTTTCAACATTGCTCAGTTCCATTTATACGCATGGATAGTTTCTTCCATTTTTCATTGTAGTTAGCTCAGGCGACTCTGGTGATTAACTTGTCAGTAACCACCCCTTTTAGGTAGTCCCACGCGGGTTATCACTGCCTGTTAGGCAAATAGTCTAACTTCAACAAGAATGGTAATGAGCAACAGATAGCAAATGTCGTGCCAATTAAATATCAGCTAAATTTCAATAGGTTAGCTATTTATCTTAGAAATAGTAGGGATAAAAAAACCGACTGGGACATTTTGTCTCAGCCGGTTCATTGAGCGTTTAGTCAAAATGTACCTACTCTTTGTATGGTATATTTTGTCCCACCTCTTTAGGGGCCAGTTTTGTCTCTAGAATATCACTTTTATTAGATACTGTGTTTATATCCAGTTCTTTTTGTTCTTCGGGAATTTCGGCAACGTCAGCAAGCTCTACATCGGCCGATTCAATATCACTTTCGTCATGAGATTCAGTTGATTGTGTGGTTTCTTCTGCTGGTTCTTCTTCCGTTTTCTCTTTCACCCAATCACGAAGTGTTTCAGCCACCCCTTCAGAAAGCGACTTGAGGTTACTGTAGTCATCGTCGTAATCATCCAAACCATCGCGAACGTTAAACTCTTCTGACAAGAACATCTTACGCAGTGCGGCTTTCTTGACGCTCTCTGAAGCCTCAGACACCAATAGCTGCGCTACGGAGATCTCTTCCAGATCAGTGGCTTCGCTTGATGCTTCTTGAGCCATTGCTCCTTTAGATTCAGTCTCGGTCACAGAAGCCTCAATATGCAATGCTTGCGCTTCAGTGCTTAATTCTTCATGAGCTTGTGCGGTTTCTGGTTCAGTAGATTCAACAGAGTCCACTGCCTTGACGTCTGTAGGCTCGGTCGTGGTTTCTTCTAATTTACGTTTCGACCAACGGCTAAAAAAACTAGTTGCCATTTGCTCTGCCCGCTCCTTTGCGCTTCTTACGTCTTACTTCTAACAACTCACCGTGGCGCCCAATAAAGGCTTCCATCCAAGCTTGAATAGCTAACGGCATATCATTAGATAATACTAGGTTATCGCCATCCATATATTGCGCAGCGACAGTTTGAGACGCCGTAAGCAATTGAATCGTCGGTGTATCACCAGAGTCGACATTGTCCATAACCAAGAAAAGCTTTGGCTGTTGCGAGCTCAGGTTAAAGCGGTAATCGGTGCGCTCGTCTTTGTGCAGTTGCAACAAGCACACGTGTTGAGTGTCTTCGGTTGGGTTAATTTCAAATCCCGTCAGTTGCCATTGGGTCGTAACCCAAATACCGGTACTGATCTCATGCTCTACAAGATCCACACCTACCGGCCATGAATCTTCATTTTTCTCGAACTGTTTCTTATCCGACATAACTCACCCAATTTGTTCTATGTTGGCCTTAAGACAGAAAAGGACATTTTGTACTTTGCTTTCAACCATTTTAGCGGTACAAAGCAATAAACGCGCCAAATCAAACTCAAATTCTCCCCAAAATCAAACTAGTCGATACGCAAACCGATATCTGTGTCATTACTGCGGTATCGCGGTTTTTGCATTGAATTGACCTAAAGCCTCGCCATTTCTCGCATAACGGCTATTTTGGAATGAGAATTGCTTTGTAAGTAGAGTTAAGACGAATAGACCCATTAATGAGAGCGTGTATCGGCTCTCTCATTCATTAGGACATGACTGTGGTAAAACCAAACATTATTAAAACCAGTGAAAATCCCCTACAGACCATCGAAGTAGAAGTGTTTGATGAATACGGCGAAAAGCTGACTAAGCAGATCGCCTGTGAGCGCCCTCTTACGGTGATGTTGAACTGGAAGGAAGTCGTTACGCTAATGACGCTCGGCTCTCGCCCTGAAGCGCTTGTGTTGGGTTATTTAAAGAACCAGAGCTTCTTGTCTTATCCTGAAGCGATTGAATCGGTCATTATTGACTGGGAAACACACTCAGCTGCGGTTATCACCAAAGAAAATACTGAGCACTTAGAAGGCGCGCTGAAGAAGAAGACGGTGACGTCTGGCTGTGGTCAAGGCACTATGTACGGCAACGTGATGAAGCAGCTTGAAGATTACCAAGTGCCACAAGTGCCTTTGAAGCAATCTGAAATCTACGCGGCGCTTGAAGCGTTGACGCATTACAACGATACCTACAAAAAAGCCGGCGCTGTTCATGGTTGTGCAGTGTGTAAAGGCAACGAAGTACTGTCTTTTGTGGAAGATGTTGGTCGTCACAACGCCGTTGATACGCTAGCGGGTGAAATGTGGCTTAACCAAGAAACGGGTGAAGATAAAATTTTCTACACAACGGGCCGCCTTACATCAGAGATGGTGATTAAAGTGGCGCAGATGGGTATCCCTGTTTTGCTTTCTCGTTCAGGCGTAACTCAAATGGGTTTGGATCTGGCGAAAAAGTTTGGTATCACCACCATCGCTCGTGCGAAAGGTTTACGCTTCCAAGTCTTTACTGGTGCAGAGAAGATTGATTTTGACGTGAAAGGGAATCAATAACCTCTCACTAAGTCGTCAGATGAGTTAGACCTAAACTATCATGTGGATTCACAAAGGATGTGAACTATGAACAACGATCAGCTGTGGAATTATCTACTCACCCCAAGCGGCATCATCGTTTCGATGATCATTACCTTCGGGCTCGTTGGGATCTATGTTTATCTAATGAGGCAATTTAAGGATTGAACGCCACAACCTAGCGCTATCAAAGAATTAGCTCACAATGAATAGACATAAAAAAAGACCTCACGATGAGGTCTTTTTCTTTATTCGGAAGAAGGATTAACCTTCGATACCACGAGATTTTAGGAACTCAGAGTAAGTACCTTTAAAGTCTGTGATTTTACCATCGCGGATTTCGATGATACGTGTTGCTAGTGAGTCTACGAATACACGGTCGTGCGATACGAAGAACAATGTGCCTTTGTACTGCTCTAGTGCCGTGTTCAATGATTCGATCGATTCCATATCCATGTGGTTGGTTGGTTCGTCCATTAGCAGCATGTTTGGTTTGTGCATCATTAGCTTACCAAGCAGCATACGACCTTGCTCACCACCAGACAGTACTTTTACTGACTTCTTAATGTCATCTTGACCAAACAGCATACGACCTAGGAAACTGCGAACCACTTGCTCGTCATCGCCTTCTTGGCGCCATTGACCCATCCAATCAGTTAGGTTTAGATCTTCTTCGAAGTCGTGTGCGTGGTCTTGCGCGTAGTAACCGATGTTCGCGTTCTCAGACCATTTGAACTCACCAGTACGTGGTTCTAGTACACCAGCAAGTGTGTTCAGTAGAGTTGTTTTACCCACACCGTTCTCACCGATGATTGCAACGCGCTCACCGACTTCAAAAATTGCATTGAAGTTAGCAAATAAGTCGTCTTCAAAACCTTGGCTTAGGTTTTCAACAATCAGAGCGTTACGGAATAGCTCTTTAGACTGTTCAAAACGAATGAATGGGTTTTGACGGCTAGACGCTTTCACTTCGTCCAGTTTGATCTTGTCGATTTGCTTAGCACGAGATGTCGCTTGTTTTGCTTTCGATGCGTTTGCAGAGAAACGTGCAACGAACGTTTGTAGCTCAGCGATTTGTGCTTTCTTCTTCGCGTTGTCGTTTAATAGACGTTCGCGAGCTTGAGAAGCAGCAGTCATGTACTCATCGTAGTTACCTGGGTAAACACGTAGCTCACCGTAATCCAAGTCAGCCATGTGCGTACATACTGAGTTTAGGAAGTGACGGTCGTGCGAAATGATGATCATTGTGCAGTTACGCGCGTTTAGCGTGTCTTCCAACCAACGGATAGTGTCCATGTCCAAGTTGTTGGTAGGTTCGTCAAGCAGCATAACGTCAGGGTCTGCGAATAGAACCTGCGCTAGAAGCACACGAAGTTTCCAACCCGGTGCAACTTCACTCATTAGACCGAAGTGTTGCTCCATTGGAATACCTACAGCAAGAAGAAGCTCACCCGCTTTTGCTTCTGCCATGTAACCGTCCATTTCCGCGAACTGAACTTCTAGGTCAGCCACTTTCATGCCGTCTTCTTCGCTCATTTCAGCAAGTGAGTAGATGCGGTCACGCTCTTGCTTCACTTCCCATAGCTCTTTATGACCCATGATTACTGTATCGATTACAGTGAATTCTTCGTACGCGAACTGGTCCTGGTTCAGTTTTGCAACGCGCTCGTTTGGATCGTAGCTTACGTTACCGCTTGTTTGTTCAAGCTCACCACTCAGGATTTTCATAAAGGTTGATTTACCACAACCGTTAGCCCCGATTAAGCCGTAGCGGTTACCTTCGCCGAACTTAACTGAGATGTTTTCAAATAGCGGCTTAGCGCCAAATTGTTGAGTAATATTCGCTGTGGAAATCAAAACCTTTACCTTAGCAATTTAAGTTTATTAGGAAAAACCGCGCAACGTTACTGCTTAAGGCAACACACTTCAAGTTTTGTTTTTATTAATTAGTGAGAAAAGCAACGCTTAATAGGGTAATTGACTTGATTAGGTAAAGATAAACCTCACTCATTCAAATGACAGGTTTACCCAAGTCACTAAGATATTGAATAATTTTCAAAAGAAATCATGATGACTACGAAATCATGGTACGGCGCATAACGGAGCGTTAAAATTCGCATATCACGACAGAGCGACTACACTTTCTCTAACCTTCTAAGTTTTAAGAGAATTTTATGAATCTCATGGTGCGCATTTTAATGCTATTTGGACTCGCACTTTCTCACCCCGCTTTCGCTGAATGGGAATATGATTTCCAACCTGAGCCAAAAATACTGCCTGTTGCGACAGAAATCACTGAAGAAATCAATAAGCTACCAGAGCCTTTGTTCATGTCTGACCAAGACAAACGTAAGGTTAACCAACTGCTCAATGCTGTAATAAGCGAGCAGCGTAAACAGACCCTTGTTTTTGATCAGCATTTGAAGGCTTACCGTAAGTCCGGTGAGGACAATGAATGGTTTGAAACGCAATCAAGTTACCTAACGCTGAACAACTTGAGTCAAAGTAAAGAGCGTTTACTCGAAGTAACCGACCCGATCACTCACGATAAAATGACCAGCTTTGGTCCTTATGGCGTTACGCAGTTCAAACAAGAATGGCGTCAAACTCAGCTCAACGTAGAGTACCTGCTGTTCTTTCAGATTCGCGCTTTTAAGTCACTGATCAAAGAAATTATGATTTCACCAATTCCGGTCATTTGGGCTGGAACCAAAGTGCTGTTCATATACTTGGGCTTATTTTGGTGGTTAGCCAACAGCAAGCGGATCATAACTCTATTTCGCGAAACTCAACTGGATAATGTCGCTAAGCCACCGATTTGGGTTCGTTTAATTTGGTACATCAGCCGTGCGCATCGTGCCATCGCTTGGTTGATTGCGATAACGCTTTCTCTCAGAGTATTATCACAAATCCCAAGCTTACAGCATTTGACCATTTTAGAAATCTTCACTTGGTGGGTGCTCGGGGGCTCAATTGCGATTAGCTTTCTCCTCGAGTTTGCTTATCGTAATAGCCGAAGTACCAGCAAGGAAGTGATTGCCCTGCGTTTGTCGACTATTCGACGTTACGTGTGGAGCGCGATCGTCGCCGGGGTCATTCTTCAAATCTCGATTCGCACCTTAGGCAAAGGTACCATTTATTCTTGGATCTGCAGCGCGGTTTTCTTCTGGTTCGTATTGGTAACACTTTCGGTGTTGCGTATGTGGCGTAAAAAGGTATTTGAAGCCGCCGAGAAACTTTCCGATCGTCCTGTGTGGGTGAACTGGTCACTGCGACGTAAGGACACTTTTTTACTCAGCATCATTGGGACTGCGATTTGCGCAGTCTGGATAATGCTGCATAACTTCAAACACCGTGTCGTAGCAATGCTGTCTAACTACACCATGTTTAGTCAAGCGTTAGCATACTTGTTCCGTATCGAATTCGCCAAGCAAACGGGTAATAAAGGCGGTGATACTAATCTAGCCAGGATAAAAGGCGAGCAAGCGTTTCAGTACATTTTACCCGGTAGCGAAGAGAGTGAGGTGGTCGAATACGCTGGTGAAGAAATCAAGCTATTGTCTAAACACCTTCTGACAGACAGTCCCGCTGTTTGTGTGCTGTCTGGCGAGCGTGGTGTGGGTACCACAACCTTCCTCCGCACAATATTAAGTAAAGTAAAAAATGCCAAGCCAATTTATATCAACTGCCCCTATTCAGGTTACAGTGAATTGCTACAAGAACTTGCTTTGCAAATTGGCTTAGAGGGGGAAGTATCTGAAATTCAGGTGCTCTCTGCCTTGCGTAAAAGCGACACCTCTTATCTTATTGCCGTTGATAACGCGCAGCGCTTGGTTAAACCAATGGTGGGCGGCCTTGGGGGCTTGATTAAATTAACCAATCTATTGCGTCGTTCGAGGCGGAACCACCGCGTTGTGATGGCGATTGAAAAAGCAAGTTGGCGCTTTGTAGACCGTGCTCGTGGCGAGCGCTTATTGTTTGATTGGGTTGTGTTTATGCCACGATGGAATGAGAAACAGTTGTCTGCTTTGTTTGATACGCGCATCAATCAAGAGATTGAAAACCCCGTAACCTTTGATGGCCTTGTGGTGCCTAAGCAATGGGACCAAGAGGACATCACTGAAGAAGAGCGTGCCAAACAAGGTTTCTACCGTATCTTATGGCATTACTCAGATGGAAATCCTACCGTTGCATTGCGCTTCTTTCGTCTTTCTTTGCGCCAGAACAAAGAGACGCAACAAGTCGTGGTTAGATTGTTCCACGCGCCAGAATCTCAAGAGCTAGAGAAAATGCCAAAACCAATGCTGGCAGTTTTACGCTCGATTGTTCAGCTTGAGGTCGCGTCTCCAGAAGAACTGTCAGAATGTACTCAACTTAGTATTGCAGAAGTGATTGGTACCCTACGCTATTTCCAAAGCCGTGGCTTTATCGAATGGAGCGAAGACAAAGCGCGCGTGTCGGACCACTGGTTCCGTCACATTACCAACGTTCTCGACCGTCAACATTTATTGGTGAAATAACGATGAAAAGATTACTCACCGTATTAGCGTTATCGCTACTTAACACCTCTGCATTGGCGACCGAAGAGATCGCAAGTGTGGATAATATTTCGCAAATCGCTAGCCTAATTCGTTGGAGCGGCGTGTTCTTCTCCATCATTGTGATTGCCTCAACGTGGCTATTGCTTAAGTTCATGAACTCGATGGTAGAAAGCATCGGCAGCCAGTTCGTGCAATACCGCATGGTGCTGCAAAAGCTTCAGTCTTTCTTACAGTTCTTTATCTACTTAACCGCTGGCTCTGTCGTGTTTATGATGAGCTTCCGTATTAACGATCAAATCCTTGCTTTGATTGGTGGTACGTTAGCGGTTTCGGTTGGTTTCGCCTTGAAAGACCTAGCCGCATCCTTCATCGCGGGTATGACCGTTATGGTTGACCGTCCGTTCCAAGTTGGTGACCGCGTCACGTTCGAAGGTAACTACGGCGATATCATTGCGATTGGTTTGCGCTCTGTGCGTATGCGTACCCTAACCGATGACATCATTACGATTCCAAACAACAAGTTCTTAAGTGAAGTTGTGGTCAGCGGTAACTATGGTGCGCTGGATATGCAGGTAGTGATTCCGTTCTATGTGGGTATGAATGAAGACATTACGTTAGCGCGTGACTTGATTCAGGAAGCGGCGTCTTCAAGCCGTTATATCCACCTACCTAAGCCAGTAACGGTGCTTGTGAAGCAGACTATTACTGATAACTATTTGGCGATTCAGCTAACGTGTAAAGCTTATGTGGTAGATACCGCGTACGAGAAGCTGTTTGAAACCGACATTACTCTGCGTGTAATGAAAGAGTTCAAGAAGCATGGCATCAATCCACCGAAGATTGCAGTGCATACGGGGTAATTCAACGTATTCCTCTCGCGTTTATAGAAGGACAGATACAAAAAGGGTCAGTGATTACACTGACCCTTTTCTTTCTGCGTTAGCTAATCATAAAAACTGTTAAGCAATATTCATCACCTCAAGCAGAAGCTCGGCTTTCTTTGGCAGGTAGATACTAAACGTACTGCCTTTGCCCCATTCCGATTCGGCTTTTAGCTCGCCGCCGGTTTGACTAAGAATACTTTGAGAAACCGAAAGCCCTAGCCCGGTACCGTCGCGTTTGGTGGTATAAAACGGAGAGAAGATACGGCTTAAGTTTTCTGGCTTAATACCACAACCTTCGTCAGTGACATGAATCGCAGCACCTTTCAATTCGCCGTCTTCAATCCAATCTTCACTCACAACGGTTAGCTTGCCTTTGTCGTCCATCGCGTGAATGCCATTCATCTGCAAGTTCACCAAAATCTGCAGCAAGTGGTGGCGATTGATCTCAACCGAAGTATGGGCCTGTAGATCGGTGACAAACTCGATGTCGCGCTTTTTAGTGCCGGTTTTAACCAGCGTGATGCTCTCGTCAATGATTGGATTCACGTGCTGCCACGTAGTTTCGTCTTGTACACCGCCCTGACGGCTGTATTGCAGTAAGCTGCGCGTGATATTACGAATGCGGTCGATCTGAGCGTGGATGGCATCTATTTCTTCCTGAACGCGGCTTGCTTCTTCACCTAGCTCAAACTGAATCAATTCAACGTTACCCAGAATCACTGCGGTTGGGTTGTTAATCTCGTGCGCGATACCCGCGGTTAACTCACCCAATGCAGCAAGTTTTTCGTTGACCACAAGCTTGTCACGGGTTTGGTTGAGCAATTGAATATGAAGTTCGAGTTGTTCGGTCTTATCTTTCAAACTCGCCGTGCGTTGTTGAACTTTGCCTTCTAGTTGCATGGCTGAGCTCTTAAGTTCGACTTTACGATCTTCCAAAGCATCGAGCATATTATCGAACTGACGAGCCAATTGAGCCAGCTCATGATGTTCGTCGAGTCCGAGAGGACCAATACGTTTTTCTTTGCCCAACTGGACTAATTTCACGACTTTATGGATGCGTTCAATTGGACGGAATAAGTCTCGCGAGCCGCGATACACCATCACACCAGAAACTAAGAGCAGCATTAAAGTGATTAAGCTTATCTCGACGATATTGGTCATATACACTGTGACGAATGGCCACATCAAGTAACCGGTGTAGAGCATCCCGATGACATTATTGTACTGGTCTTTGATTGGTTGATAAGCGGTGATGTACCAAGCATCGTAAACAAACGCGCGGTCGATCCATTGCTCACCTTCCGCCAACACCTTGTTGTATACCTCAGAACTCACTCTCGTACCGATAGCGCGACCTAAACGTTGGTCACTGTCTAAGGGAACGTTAGTACTAACACGAAGGTCATCCAAGAATAACGTCAAAGTCCCCACGGGGCGGAGGGTGTCGTTATCACTCAAATAGATAAGATCACGAATTTGATCGACCAATACCGTGCTGTTGTTAAGCAGCAAACCGCCATCTAAGAAGCCAATTAAGTCGTTCTGTTGGCTGCAAACTGGGATCACAGTTCGACTCACCAAGCCGCGTGCTTCCACTCCACCATTTTTTAGAATTGGTACTTCAGCACGCTTGGCGAGTTCGGGGTCTAGCTTTTCCAGCTCTTTTTTGTCCAGAACATCGAAGAAAGACTCGCGCTTAGTTAAATCCATAAAGCGGAATTTGTTTTCCATCGAGTTAACACTTTGGAAGGACAAAAAGTCCAAACCGTAGCGTTTTTTCTGCGCCGTCACCCACTTTTGCAACTCCGCTTGTGGGACATTTTGATTCACTCGGGTACGGAAGTCATAAGAGTCCGCGAACGATTTGACGTAGTTAGCCTGCTTTTGTTGCAGCAGCGTAATGCTGTTATTCGCAACACCTAAACGCTCCGATACGTCTAACAACGCGTTTTGCCACGTATAGTGAATCGACCAATAGATCGTAATGCCGATAAGGGCTATCAGCGTTAGAAAAATTGGCACAGATGTCAAAATCAACAGTCGATAACGCACCATGGTTTTGAATCGATACGTCCATTTAGACAATCCTTTGTGTTGCTGCCAACTGCTACTCGGCATAATCCTCGTCCTCAGAATCCCACTCTTTGTATTTGCGCTCTAGCGTTTTTCGTGCCACTCCTAAATCTCGAGCCGCCGCCGACTTGTTGCCTTCGTGCAAATTAACCAATTGTTGGATATGCGCTTTTTCCACTTCTTTTAATGTCCAAGTGTTTGGGTAGCCTTCACCGGAAAACTCTTTACCCTCTTTGAAGGTTGGTAATTCTTCACTGTGTGATACGGTAATGGAAACATTAGGTAAAGCATGGCCGCCATTGAGTTCACGCCAGTGATGCGCCGGCGGTTTGCCTAGCAGAATGCAACGTTCAATGAGGTTTTTAAGCTCACGAATGTTGCCCGGCCAATCGTATTCACTCATGGCTTCCATATCTTCATGGGCCCACTTCGGTGCTTGCATACCCAGTTCACTGGTCAGCATATTGCTAAAGTATGGAACCAGTTCAAACAAGTCAGTTTTACGCTCACGCAGAGGGGAAACTTCGATCTTCAACACGTTCAAACGGTAGTAAAGGTCGCTACGGAAGTTACCTTTGTTGACCTCTTCTTGGAGGTTGCGGTTGGTCGCCGCGACAATACGAACATCAATACTGATTTCACGCTCAGAACCTACCGGACGAATGGTGCGCTGCTCTAATACACGCAGCAGTGATGCTTGCATGGATAAAGGCATCTCACCGATTTCATCAAGGAACAATGTGCCGCCATTGGCTACGCGGAAAAGACCTTCGCGAGATTTCTTAGCGCCTGTAAAAGCCCCCGAGGTGTGACCGAATAGCTCACTCTCCAAAAGCTCTGGTGCAATCGCGCCACAGTTAAGTGGGACGAATGGACCTGTTCGACCGCTTGCTTGGTGAATGCCTCTCGCTACTAACTCTTTACCGGTGCCCGACTCGCCTTCCACTAGGACAGATGCGCGAGACGGTGCAAATTGAGTGATCAACTGTTTGAGCTGACGAGTTTTTTCCGAACCACCAATAATCTCTGAGGTGTTGTGACGCTGATAGTCTCGCTTCATCGCGTATTGCATGCGCTCGTTCAGACGGCGATCCATACAGCGGCAGACTGCTTTCAGCATCTGCTCTAGATTAAACGGCTTGAGGATAAAATCCGACGCGCCAAGCTGTAGTGCTCGAATCGCAATTTCCAAATCCGCGTAGCCGGTCATAAAGATGACATCCGCGCGTTTGTCGTCATCTTCAAACGCCTCTTCCCATTCAATCCCTGAACGCCCCGGCAAGTTGATATCCAACAGAATCAAATCATAGTGGCGTGAGTTACGTAGCTCTTCCGCTTCTTCAATGCTGCCCGCTGTATCGACTTGCGAAAACAGTTTGCCCAGAGCCTTTTTAAGGATGGCTTGCATACCGAGTTCATCATCAACGACCATTACTGAAAAAGCGTTGTATTGTTGGTTTGTACTAATATGGGATTGAGTAGACATATTTACCCCAGTTGGATTTGAATGGGACAGAGTGTACCAAGTTTAAACAGAGATACCCTACAAAAAGTGCGACATTTTGTACCAACGCAAATTTTTGTGCAAATAAGCCCATGAATTAACGCATAAATCAAACATTTTGGGCTTGTAAAATGTTGGCATCTTGTTTGCTATATGGAGTGTCCAAGTGATCTCAGGATGTGGGAGACATCAATGCAATACCATCGCTTCTCGCTCCCTCACCCTAAGGTAGCTTGTGATATGAGCGCGCTATGACGCTCTGGCGACTTCTTTAGTAACCCAAGACTTAAGAAGCCAAAGAATCATTGGAAAGGAAACAACTAAAATGAAAAAAATTGCGCTGACTCTAGCTGCAACGTCAATCACTCTTGTAAGCTACTCTGCTTTTTCAGCTCAAGAAGGCGAACACATTCGTCTGGCGACAACAACAAGTACTTACCACTCTGGCTTACTGGACTATCTACTTCCTCAATTTGAAAAAGACACTGGCTACAAAGTGGATATCATCGCTGCTGGTACAGGTAAAGCGCTGAAGATGGGTGAAAACGGCGACGTTGATTTGGTAATGACACACGCACCTAAAGCAGAAGGCGTGTTCGTTGAGAAAGGCTACGGTGTCCTTCCTCGTAAACTGATGTACAACGACTTCGTTATCGTTGGCCCTAAAGCTGACCCAGCGCAAGTAAAAGACGATGCGTCAGCACTAGACGTATTCAAAGAGATCGCAAACAAAGACGCGACATTCATCTCTCGTGGCGATGATTCTGGTACACACAAAAAAGAACTAGGCATCTGGGCGCAAACTAAGATGGAACCAAACTTTGGTGGCTACCGCAGCGTAGGTCAAGGCATGGGTCCTACTCTAAACATGGCGTCAGAAATGCAAGGCTACACTATGACTGACCGTGGTACTTGGTTGGCTTACCAAAACAAATTGGATCTTGCGATTCTATTCCAAGGCGACGAAAAACTGTTTAACCCGTACCAAGTGATTTTGGTTAACCCAGAGCGTTACCCAACCATCAACTACCAAGGTGCGAAGGCTTTCAGTGACTGGTTGGTGAACCCACGCGGTCAAGAGCTGATCAATGGCTTCCGTCTGAATGGTAAACAATTGTTCGTTGCGAATGCTGAGAGCAAATAACGCAATATGAATCTTGCTGATACAACACTAGAAGCACTGCGCTTACTGGTGAATTTTGATGCAGACCTATGGGAGATCGTTGCGGTCTCCTTTAGTGTTTCTATTACGGCAATATCTTTGGTGGTATTGCCGTCTATTTTGATGTCTTTTGTCCTCGCCTACACCGAGTTCCGTGGTAAGTGGTTCTTGCTGTCCATTGTGAACACCTTACAGGCGGTGCCAACGGTCGTGATTGGTTTGCTGCTGTACATGATGCTTTCAAGAGCAGGCCCTTTGGGTGATTGGCAAATGCTGTTTACGCAAAAAGCCATGATCTTAGGACAAATGATCGTCTGTTTTCCGGTTCTGGTTTCCATGATGCACGGTGCGCTTCAATCGAGTGACCGTCGCGCAGTTGAAACAGCGATTACGTTAGGTGCGTCAATCCCTCGTATCGCTGCTACTGTGATCTGGGAGACACGTTTTCCTTTATTGGCGGCTATCATTGCGGGATTCTCACGAATCGTCACAGAGGTAGGCTGTTCAATGATGGTTGGTGGCAACATTATGGGCGTAACCCGTAATATTCCTACTGCCATTGCTATGGAAAGTAGTAAAGGTGCTTTTGCGCAAGGAGTTGCTTTAGGGATTGTATTACTATCGTTAGCGTTAGCGCTCAACTTCCTCTTATCGAACATGAGAGGCAAAGGCTATCTAAGAACATAAAGCAAGCAATCGACTCGCCATCGACCCAATGTAAGGGTGAATTATGACTATAAAAATTACCGCCGAGCAATTGTCCATGCGCTTTAAAGAGCGTGTGCTTTTCCACATTCCTGAATTGGCCATTGGTCCAAACGACGCGATTTACCTAAAAGGTGACAATGGCGTTGGTAAAACCACCCTACTCAAGATCCTTGCAGGTTTACTCAAGCCTTCAACGGGGAAAGTGGTGGCTCCAAAAGATACTTGGTTGAAGCAGTGGACACGTCGCAATGGTCGTGTTGACGTGATTTATCTCCATCAGTCTCCTTACCTTTTTGACGGCACTGTGTATGAAAACGTCGTTTATGGAGTTAAATATCAACAAAACACAGCAAAAGATAAGCGAGCTCAAGTTATTAGTGCGCTGCGCATGGTAGGGTTAGAAACCTTAGCCGACGAACACATCTCTGTATTGTCCGGCGGTGAGAAGCAACGCGTAGCAATGGCACGAGCTTGGATCTTAAAACCATCGATTTTGTTGATGGACGAACCAAGTGCCTCTCTCGACCAAGAGTCGATTGAACGTCTGGTTATCATGGCAAAAGATCTGCTTGATCGCGGTTCTAGT
This sequence comes from Vibrio campbellii CAIM 519 = NBRC 15631 = ATCC 25920, assembly GCF_002163755.1. Taxonomy (NCBI): domain Bacteria; kingdom Pseudomonadati; phylum Pseudomonadota; class Gammaproteobacteria; order Vibrionales; family Vibrionaceae; genus Vibrio; species Vibrio campbellii. The sequence continues at coordinate 1,663,610 of NZ_CP015863.1, read as the reverse complement.
ATTGTTGTGACGAGCCACCAAGCGAACGCGTTGACGGATTTATGTAAAAAACAGTGGTGGATTAAAGACAAGACTTTAATAGAGTCTCCACTCTTGTATGTCATACCAAAAGAAACATCCCAAGAGAACGCATATGCTTCAGCCAACACAAACTAGTTGGGTCATTTTGGCTGGTGGTCAAGCCAGCCGCATGGGTGGAAAAGACAAAGGTCTGATCGAACTGAATCAGAAGCCACTCATCGAACACGTTATCGAACGTTTATCTCCGCAAACACCACGCATTCTAATCAATGCGAACCGAAACCAAGACGCCTACCGTGCGTTTGGTTTCGTTTTCAGCGATCAATTTAAAGATTTCCCAGGTCCGATGGGCGGTATCCACGCGGGCTTGGTTCATGCAGAAACCGATTGGGTTGGCTTCGTCCCTTGCGACAGCCCACGAATCAACACTGATCTTGTTGAACGTTTTTGCAATGCGGTAAAAGAAGACACCGATATTTTGGTTGCTCATGATGGCGACCACCAGCAGCCTGTCTTCACGCTTTATCACAAGCGCGTACTGCCAAAGCTGACCGCGTTTTTAGAACGTGGCGATCGTAAGATCATCCTACTCTACAAAGAGTGCAACACCAGTTACGTTGACTTTAGCGACTCACCAAACTGTTTCGTCAACTTAAATACGCCTGAAGAATTGGCGCAATTTGGACAACTTGAATCATGAAACACACGCTAAACATCCCTATTCTTGGTTTTGCTGCCTACTCTGGTACGGGCAAAACTACGCTACTTGAAGCATTGCTACCAAAGTTGACCGAAGCTGGTTTACGCATCGGTATGCTAAAACACGCACACCATAACTTCGATGTCGACCAACCGGGCAAAGACAGCCATCGCCTACGTAAAGCAGGCGCATCGCAAATGCTGATCTCTTCTCGTAACCGCTTTGCCCTAATGACAGAAACACCTGAGTCAGAATCTGAGTTTGATTACCTACTGACTCGATTCGATGAAGACAAGCTAGACGTGGTTCTGGTGGAAGGCTGCAAAAACATTGCATTTCCTAAGATCGAATTGCACCGTGAAGAAGTCGGCAAGCCTTGGCTTCATCCAAATGATGAAAACATCATCGCGATTGCTTCAGACAGCGGCGAATTGGTTTCTGATCTGCCACAAATGAACATCAACGATCTTGAAGCGATTGCCCAGTTCGTTATTGAGTATGTCCAAGAAGCGAAAGCACCAAAGAGTAAAGAGAAAGAAGCCGCTTGCTGCGATACCCTTTCTCCAGCTTTCCTCTCTGTCGTTCAAGGACAAGAAAAGATCCTATCTTTGGTGAACACGGTTGCTGAAACCGAAGCATGTAAGATTGAAGATGCATACGGTCGTGTGCTTGCAGATCATTTGGTGTCACCAGTGAACGTGCCGCAATACACCAACTCAGCGATGGACGGTTACGCGATTCGCGGTGATGACGTCGAGCGTGAAAGCTACCAAGTGGTTGCTGAAGTGATGGCGGGTCATGCTTACGATCAACCTTTAGAAGTTGGTCAAGCGGTTAAGATCATGACGGGCGCCCCAACACCTATCAATGGTGATACCGTTGTTATGCGTGAACAAGCTTCCCAAGACGGCGATACACTCACGTTCAATGGTGCGAGCATCAAAACCGGTCAAAACGTTCGCCAAGCAGGTGAAGACTTAGCAATTGGTAGCGATGTGTTTACCGCAGGCACTCGTCTAGCTTCTCCTGAGATGGGCATGATTGCTTCTCTTGGTTTTGGCGAAGCGAACGTGTTCCGCAAGTTGAAAGTTGCTGTGTTCTCTACCGGTGACGAAGTTCAAGCGCCAGGCACAGAACAGAAAGCGAATTCAATTTACGATTCAAACCGTTTCACTATCATGGGCATGTTAGAGAAACTTGGCTGCGAAATTTTGGATTTCGGTATTCTAGAAGACAACGAGCAATTGATGATTGAAGCGCTCGAAAATGCTTCTGCGCAAGCCGACGTAGTGATGACTTCTGGCGGTGTTTCCGTTGGCGATGCCGATTACATTAAGCTGGCATTGGATAAACTGGGGCAAATTGATTTCTGGCGTATCAACATGCGCCCTGGTCGTCCGCTTGCGTTCGGTCAAATCAACGATAAACCTTTCTTTGGTTTGCCGGGTAACCCTGTTGCCGTGATGGTTTCATTCATTAACTTTGTTGAGCCTGCGCTGCGTAAGATGCAAGGTGAACAAGGTTGGAAGCCACTCAAAGTCAGTGCCATTGCAACAGAAAATCTGCGCTCTCGCCAAGGTCGTACCGAGTTTAGCCGTGGTATTTACGAGCTAGACGAAACAGGTCGCCTAACGGTTCGCACAACGGGCAAACAAGGTTCTGGTATCTTGCGCTCAATGAGCGAGGCAAACTGCCTGATCGAAATCTCCCCTGCTGTTGACACAGTAAAAGCGGGAGAAAGCGTGACAATTATCCCGCTTCAGGGCAGAATCTAGGCCGATTCAGAATTCAAAGGTCAGCATGTCTGGCCTTTTTATTGATTACAGAAAAATTTTTCAGAGAGACAGCTATGGCTCGCACCATTCTTTACACTTACAAAGACCAAGACAAAGAACTGACGTTCTCGTACCAGCAACACCGCAACATTCAAGAAGCAGTTGCAGAAGCAGAAGGTATCGATATCACTGAGTTCCTAAAGATGGAGCAACAAATTGAAGCAGTATCTGATACTAAAGCGGTGCGTAACTACCGTGATAACTACTTCAGAAAATTAGGCTTTAGCAAAATCACCCTAGCTCAAAAAGAAAACTTGGGCGTAGGTAAAAAGAACAAATAAGCCAAGCTACACGGACCAAAACAAAAACTCGCAATTCGTCGCGAGTTTTTTTATACCTATTCTTTTTGTTCGTTCTCTATAAATAAAAAGCCTCGTTTCACCTTAAAGGAAAACGAGGCTTTCAATGTTGGTCTTATGTGTTTTCGCTCACTGAAAGCTCAGACGATTATTTAATGTTTAGGAACGCAGCACCACGTACGCCGCCTGAATCACCGTGTTTTGCTTTGATGATCTTTGGACATTTCGCCACAGAAAGCAGGTACTTAGGAATACGTTTTGGCATCTCTTCGTAAATCAGTTCGAAGTTAGATAGACCGCCGCCTAGTACAACAACGTGTGGGTCACTCGCAGTAAACAGGTTCGCGAAACAGATTGCTAGAAGCTCCATAAAGCGCTCAACGTGCTCAACCGCTTTTGCTTCGCCTTCTGCGTTTGCTTTGATAATGTCGATCGCTTTCTTCTCTTCGCCGTAGTAATGCGCGTAAAGAAGCTCGAAACCACGACCAGATAGGTAGCTATCTAAACAACCTTTCTTTTCACAACCACAACCTAGTAGAGGCGCGTTTTCGCCTAGGTGGAACCATGCGTCAAGAGGAAGACGAGTATGACCTACCTCACCCGCTACGTGGTTACGGCCAGAGAATACTTTACCTTCGTAGATAAAGCCGCCACCAAAACCAGTACCAAGGATCAAACCTAGTACAGATGGTTCATCTTGAAGGTCTTCATCCCATGCTTCAGAAAGCGCAAAACAGTTTGCATCGTTTTCAATTTTTACGCTGCGACCGATTTTAGCTTCAAGATCAGCGCGAAGTGGTTTGCCTTTTGCTGCAGGTACGTTAACCGTTAGTACAGTTGCATCATCAGCATCTTCCATCCCCGGAAGACCAAGACCAATCGTACCTTCACAACCAAATTCCGCATCGTATTTGTTAACTAGACCTGCAATGGTTTCTACCAGCAAATCGTAGTTGTCTGTTGGTGTTGGTACACGTTCAGTTGCTACACGCTCAAGTTTTTCGTTAAACGCACCAAACTCGATTTTAGTGCCACCGACATCAAAGCCGTAATACATGCAATTCTCTCCTAAAATGCTCAAACGACTCCCAAAATATGCTGGAGTCAAAAAGATAAACTTTAGGCATTATCCATATCTGTACGCCTGCAAACCGTGACGGAATGCAGATTTATCCCCTCGTTGAAGCCAGTTGAACAACAAGCCATCAACAAAAGTTCATTCCTTAGAGTTAGCTCTCGATTTTAGCCCACTCTTTGAAACGTTTCAGATGCGGGCGAGACCAGTCGGTTTTCACGCGAGTTTTCGTCAACATATAGGTTTCACGGAAGGCTTCAAACCACAATTGCAGACACTCCGAAGCTTGCTCTTCACCTGCCTGTTTGAATACTAGCGTCGCGACTTCTGCAGTAGACAGATGCTGCTCATTGTCCGAGCGGCGCATGATGTATTCAGACAATGATTCCGGCTCAATAGAAAGCACAGGCAAAGACTTCAAGAACTCTGAACGGCGGAAGATCTTACGAGCTTCTCGCCAACTGCCATCAATGAAGATCAGTAACCATTTTTTGTCTGAGCCATCAGCTGCCTTCAAACGCTCTGGATTTAAACCGCCCAACAAACGGTCAGGCTCATCCACATAATCTAAAGGGAAGACAACCACAGGTTGATAAGCATCGTTCTCTAGCAGTGTGAGCATCTCTTGAGAAGGCTCAGTACGATTCCATTGATACACGTAGGTCTCTTGAATCGTATCAGCAATTAGGCGCCCGGTGTTACTCGGCTTGAACACTTCGTTTTCCGATACGATCAGCATGCAGGCAATATTGGACTCGATGTTCGGCTGAATGTCGCACAAACAATATTGTTCAGATACCTGACAATAAGGACAGCGAACCACTTTACAACCACGAGCGTTAAACGGCTTCGTTGAGATAGATTGACGGTGCTGGTATAAACGATGGAAAGCGTGGATTCTCATGGATAGAAAGTGCCAGTTAGAATAAGTGCATGTATAAAGTAGAGCGCGATTCTACTTGCATCGCCAGTGAGTCTCAAGAAATGCTCGTAAACGGACTGATATTCACATTCCTTTCTTCTCGGTGAAAGATACGGTGGAGTCTTAAGGTCTTAACAAATAAGCGAATCAATCAAGGAAATCAGCGTGACCGAAATTGCATTTAACGACCCTTCTTGGCTACGACTCAGCATCTTTATTGGTGTTTTGTTGCTGTGTACCCTTTGGGAAAACAAGCTACCGAGAAAGCAGTTGACCGTCGACCGTTCATTTCGCTGGTTTAACAACCTCACATTGGTCGCGCTAAACAGCATCGTTATTGCCGTTGTGATGCCTATCGCCGCTTTCCAAGCAGCCATCATCGCTTATGAAAACCAGTGGGGGCTACTCAATGCTCTTGCCTTCCCGACTTGGTTAAATGTGCTGATAGCCGTTGTGCTACTCGATCTCATCATCTACCTGCAGCATTTAGTCTTCCATCGCGTTAAACCGCTATGGAAGCTTCACCGCATGCATCATGCTGACTTGGATATCGATGTCACAACCGGGACACGATTCCACCCGATAGAAATCATTCTCTCAATGATTGTAAAAATCGCTGCTGTTTTCGCTTTGGGCGTGTCTCCTATCGCCATCGTGATGTTTGAAATCGTATTGAATGCTAGCGCGATGTTTAACCATAGCAATGCAAAGCTTTCACTGCCTTGGGATGCGAAGTTACGTAAAATGGTTGTGACGCCAGACATGCACCGCGTGCACCACTCTGTCATCGTGCGCGAGACACATTCAAACTTTGGTTTCTTCTTGTCGATCTGGGATCGTTTGTTTGGCACTTACCGAGCTCAACCGGAATTTGGTCATGATGATGTTGTGATTGGTGTTCCAGAGATTCGCGACAGAGACGAGCAAAGATTGGATAAACTGATCACCCAACCATTTCGTTACAAGGAAAAGTCTTCCTCATGATCAGTTCAATGAAAGTAAATGTGTTTGGAAAAATCATGCTTGCTGAATGCAGAGATGGGATTTGGACACTTTATATCGATTCGGAAACTTCGATAAAGCGCCCAATCAGAGACTTTGTAGTGCCGCCCTCTCTCGATGAGGACAAGTTGCTGACCTATCTAGATGATATGTATCACGAACATGCGACTGCAACTCATCCATGTGTGTTTCGGGTTGAATAAACCAGCTTAACTTCTGTTGCAGAGTTACCATTAGTTAATGAGAATAACGTCGACTCCTCACTTTGCAGCACTTCAAAACCGAGTGCTTTGAACACCTCGACATTCCCCGTTTCTTCCACACACCAGACGCTCAAAGTTTTCGCCGAGTTATATAACTCACAAGTAGCCGTAATTAATCGACGAGCGAATCCCTGTTTACGATATGCTCTGTCGACGGCTAACCCCGACAATTGCAGTTCGCTATTTGTTGATTTGACTTTGATGCAAGCAACAGCTTTGGCATCAACAAAATAGGCATAAGTGACCCACTCGTCGTTGCTCGAAGTCGGCTTTGCGGTTTTGTTTGGGAAGTAGATTGCTCTCAATTCTTGAAAGCAATCTTTAGTAAGGGATACTACCGAAGGGTTTTCACTCGAAACGCGTTTAAGCATTTTCTATTTTAATGAGCTTAAGCTTTAATCAAATCGCGTTTTTTATTTGACTGGGTAACGCCAACGAACAAGCCGATAATACCCAAGATAATCGACGAAATGGCGAGTACACTCACGTCTTGTTGTTTGTTGATGGCCGAATATACAAATGCGATCCCAAAAAAGATGGCGCCAAAACTGAAGCCTGATAACGCTGCAAAAATGCCGAAGCTTGCTAGCTCCTTAAAATTATCCATAACACTTCCCTGTTGAAAAATACGTAACGTCAAAAAAATTAACGGAATATCTGACGTGATAGGCGCTGCTGTTGCGAATTCCACAGCCAGATAGATACTCCAATAGAAAATCCTAACAACAACGTTTGCCACTGTAGTTGTCCACTGCTCTCTAGTACGCCTAATCCATAGTGCGCATAAGCGTTGAAGCCAACGCTGCTCAACATGATCAATAACAGTAAAACCAGCTCTGTTCGGCGATGCTTGATCAACAAATACACGGCAAGCAAATCAAGGAGGCCAAGCGCACTCCAATACATATTTAACCAGCCTGGGGCAAAATCGTAAGGCAAAAAGCCATCGACAATATTGTCGTAAATGTGGATGACACCACCCAATGTCAGGCAAAGGCATAGGAGAAACAGTACGAATTTATCCATTATCGTTTCCTTTCCTTATCTGAATGAATGCGCAAAGCATATAGAAATCAGCTAAATAATTGTAATTTCGACGCCATTTTTGAGAGCGAGAGTGCCTTTAAACAGTACGTGAGGGGTACGAAAGAATAACAATGGCACTTTTTCCTTATCGATTCGCTCCTGATAAAAGCACAGCGTTTTGCTCGGAAGTTCGCTGAGTTGTGAAAGTTCGGTCTCTCTGTAAGGCATAAAATCCTCTTTTGATTCTTTCCAATCACCAAATTCTTGATTGGGCGACCAGAAAATCACGGTATTGGTTTGATCAAAGCCGAGTTCTCTCACATCAAATCGAAACCAACGACCTAGCGTTGTCGTCTCAAGGCCACACTTTCTCAATCCCTCTAGTACCTTGCCCGGATGAATCGGCGTAAAGTGAAGCACGTCGTTCCAATAGCAATCCAACCCATGAATACGACGCTGTAGAGCTTGCGGGCGATACTCGTATTTCTGAACATGTTGTTGATACAAGTTTGGATGTGACGCTTTCAAGCAGTTAAGAGGTTTCAATCGGTCTCCCGTCAAATTGCTTGGTACGCGATGGTAAACGTAGGTCAAAGTTATCCCTCTTGTGGTGCTTTTAAGTCAATGAACACAAACTTCATTGAAGGCGGAAAAATAAAATCATCATCACATCGGTAGCCTCTTAGCCACAAACCATCATCCCGCTTACGCAGATACAAACCTCTAGGATAGGTCTTCTCTTTAGCTATAGACAAAGAAGCGAGCGTTACGTATTCATCTTTTGTGAGCAAAATATCTTGAAGTAACAAGTATGGTGCGACCGCGAGCGGACAAGGCTCTAGATCTCTCAGAGCTGCATGATCAAGAAGCTCAGCCAGCGTTGCGCCAAAAGTTGCCCCCAAATCCGAAGGCGTTATTACCAATACAGACAATGTCTGGCCACGTTGTTTGGTTTGTATCATTTGGTCTTCAAATAGCTGCAAGGCAAACGCATTGAATTGAACGCGTTGTTCTTTGAGTTCTTGAAGCAACTCTGCATTCGTGTGATTACCAATTTCAACTTTCATTTAATTGCCCTAATGCGGATAAACTCACGAACCTGCTCTAAAGCACGCTGAAAGACAGGGTGCGCATGGGAGGAGATGTCTTTCGCAACTTCATGCCAAAAGAATTCGAAATCATGTCCACCATCATCTTGAGTGTGGAAGACCCAATGTTCCGGCAACGCTTCACATTCACACAAAACGAAATGCCAACGTTGCTCCTGAAATCCACTCTCCCAAGCCCCTAAGTAGGTTGTGTGATTGACCAATTCGATGCCCGACTCTTCTGCCAATTCTCTTTTTGCCGCACTGAAGAAGTCGCAATCGAAGGGTTCAACAGTGCCTTTCACCAACTGAACGCCCGCAAGAGGATGTTTGAAAAGAAGAATCTCGCGGTTTTGTTTTCGTAACACCAGAGGACACGCTTTATCGACCAAAGAATACCTCCTCGTTCTGAAGGCATATTTGTTTTGCTTCGACTGGAAAGAGAGGAAGCACGGCTAGCTCAGTAAAATTCACCCATCTCAAAATATATTGATTGGAAGCCGATTGCCTTTGTTGTTCGGGGCCATTACCTAGCGTAGGGGTGGCTGTGCCGATATGTGATAAGAAATAATGATCCTTTCGGCCCTGATTTTGAATCTGAAACACAGGAGTGAGCGATGTTAGTTCAATAGAGGTCTCCTCCAGTGCCTCGCGTTTCGCCGCTTCAGAAAGAACTTCTCCATCCTCTGCACTACCGCCAGGAAACACCCAATAGTGTCTATCGCCCTTCACTCGTTCAATCAATAAAACTTCTCGGTGCTCGTTTATTAATATCAAACTTGCTCGCTTCGGCATTCATCTCACTCCCTTGATTTAGCGGAACATTCTAACAACCTTGAAGCGATAACAAAGAATTAACAAATGCCGATGGCACATTTCTCTTGTGCCGTTAATCAATTTGCGATTTGGGTCACTCTTGGAATCAAAAAAATAAAAGGCAGAGCGAACGTCGCCCTGCCTTAGGTTGTATTGGAAGTTTGTTTGGTCTTGCCTAATGCCGGCTCAACTCACTTGATGCAGTTCGTATTTATGCAGCATCGCTTGTTGGTGCCCCGCGATGTCTGCGACTTGCTCTGAGCTTTCGACCATGGATTCTAATTGAAGTTTGGTATGTACACCTTGGTCAGAAATATGGGTAATGGCTTGCGACACATCCGCCGTTGCTCGCTCTTGCTCTTCTGTCGCAACAGAGATCTGGTCGACACGCTGCTGGATATGCTGAACCGCTTCGTTAATGTCTGTGAATGCCGATTTCACTTCATCACTCGACTGTAATGCGTAAGACATTTCCTCACGTGAGTCATTTACCGCTTCACGTGAGCGCTCAGCCGCAGCGATTAACTCATTCATCATTTCACGAATATTGGTGGTCTGCTGCGAAGTATCACTGGCTAACTTACGAACCTCATCGGCAACGACTGCAAAACCTCGCCCTTGTTCCCCTGCACGCGCCGCTTCAATCGCCGCATTCAAAGCAAGTAAGTTGGTGTTATCGGCAATGCCACTGATCATATCAACCATCTCACGAATCTGTTTTACTCGTTGGTCGAGTTCAATCATGGAGTGTTCATTGATGTTGAGTGAGTTTTCTAGTGATTCCAAACGCTGACGGTTTTGCTCTACCACAGCAACGCCTGTCACTGTGTGTTCCGTCGCTAAATGCGAATCTTCGGAAGAGGCATTCGTCACCGTCGCGATCTCTCTAATCGATGCTTCTAACTGAGTAATGGTCGTCACCATGCTCGCCAGCGCTTCATTCTGCACCGTTAAGCTTTGATTTGTTTGTTCGGCCGCATCGTGGCTTATCTCAGCGGTTTGGTACAAGGTTTCACAGTTACGCGTAACGGTAGAAATAGAATCATGCGTTGAGTCGATAACTTGGTTCAGTTTGCGCGCGACTTCTTTTAACTCAAACGGTCCAACCTCTTGCGCTTTACCTCGGAAATCATGCTCTGTCAGTGCCGACAAACGGCTCAGGATATTCTTGAGGCCCCGGTTGATCCAGGTTCTTAGACCAAACCACGTCACTAAGACCACTAGAGAGATAACACCAGCGGATATAACTGACGTCAAACTCGTGTTTTGAATTGTACTGTGAACTATGGACTTACGATCATCAATAAGATCAGACGCGACATCAGATACTTGGTCGAGCAAATACATAGTTTCGTTTGAAAGTTGAGAGGCACGTTGAAACTCGACCTTTTGCTGTTCGCTCAGTTCAAGTTTCGCCAAAATCAAACGCAAAACCCCGTCATCTTTGAAGCCAGCCTGTACCATCTCATAAGGTGCAGTTAGGCTGGCAAACTCGGTCACTTCAGGATGCCATTCTTTGAAGTCATCATAAGCGAGGTTAATACCAGCGATACGGTTTCGCATCTCTCTGTATTCTTGCTCTGCTTTCTCTAGCTCGGTGTGCATCATCATAAGCAAGAAAGTACTCTCCATTGAGCTTGCAGAGGCGATAAAGCGGTTCGCTGCGTCGCTAGACTCAGGGTTATCCTCACTGAGGAACGAACTAATTCGGTTCATCTCCGGCCCGATAGAGCTCAAGCCATAGCGAAAGCCACCCACTGCGGCGTTAATATCGCTTTGCATCTGAATCACCGCAGACTGTTTCGATAAGATCGAATTGGTGACTTGATGCAACTCTGCAACGTTTTCTCTCAGCATACTTGAGAGATGTTCAGCCACAGTGGATGTTTGCTCGATTAGCCCATCACTCTGCTTTGCTAGCGCCTCAATTTGTGAAATAGTAAGAGGTAGCTCAGTGGGATCCGTAATTTGCATCCCATAGTTAAGTAACTTGACCTGTTCTAGCACATTGCGAGTGAGTGTCGCATTTGCCATTGCCATGGGTAACGCTTTTTGAGACAACTCTTCAAATTGTTCCCCAACCTGCTCCATTCCTTTGAAACTTGCGGTAGAAAGGGCTATAACAAGTGCGATGATAGTTAAAAATGTTGCACTGATAGTCTGAATCAGTGAAAAAGAAAAGCGTAAACGTTTGCGCGTCGTCATAATTAATTTATGTTCTTTCTCGGGTTTGAATCAACTTTCCGTTTGTTCGTCACATAAGTGAGACAATAACGTGATTTGCTGCCCATATTAGGTATTGGTTATGACATTAATATTTCAGTTTTAAGTCGTAGGGATGACAGATGGGTGATGTGCGTCGTATTTATTTTCCTTTGATAATCAGTGTGCTACTTAGTGCTTGTTCATCTGGCCCAGATCCAGAAACGCAAGTAGGGCACTCCCTCCCTGTAACTCAGCTCCTCTCAGATAATCAAAGTTTGTTCGACTTTTATGATGAATGGGAAGGTACACCTTATCGATTAGGTGGAACGAAAAAGTCCGGCATTGACTGCTCTGCATTCGTGCAAAAAGCATTTATTGAAGCATACCAAATGTCGCTACCTCGAACGACACGCCAACAATCTAAGCAAGGCGTTGAAATGAGTTGGTCAGACGCGCAACAAGGTGACTTGGTATTTTTTAAAACGAGAAGAAGCACCTACCACGTAGGTATCTATCTGGGGAATAAACAGTTTATGCACGCTTCTACATCAAAAGGCGTGATCATTTCTAGAATCGATAACCCTTACTGGGCGTCGAAATTTTGGCAAGTAAGAAGAGTTACCATGTAACTCTCCTTTAGATTGAAATGACGAAAGATTAAAATCAGTCGTAAGTCGCGACAGCGGTATCAAATAAGTTTTTCACCAACGCAATGTACTCATCTAGGAAAGCGATCTGTTCATTGGTCGCTTTCTTCGTCCATACACCCGCAAGCACTTCACCCAAATCTTCCACTACCGCATCAGCTTCTTTTAGTAACTTAAAGCGCACACTTGAATGCAATTCTGGGTTTTGTTCGAATATCGCCATGATGTTCGACGCAACCATGTCCGTTACGACATCTTCAATGCTTTCTGATCCTGTGTCACCAATCTCAGACGTGAAAATGTCTAAGTTGAGTGACAAGTGCTCGATTAGAGCGAGATATCCATCGGTTTCTACAACCACTGTTTTTCTCCGTTTTGTGCAAGCCTTCGAAGCTGAAAGCGAATTAGTTTCAATAGTAAGACATGCCGAGAAAATTTCATTAACTTATTTCATATTAATAAGCATTGATGCACTAACTGCATGGTTTTTATCCAATTAGGTTAAGCATCCTCATGATTGCAGGTTTGATTTCGTCCACTTTCTTTAGCGCGATATAACGCTGCATCGGCACTCTTTAGCCATTGTGTATGACTCTCAAAATACGATTTATACTCGCAAACGCCGATACTTATCGTGTAGTTAATCAAAAACTCTTCAACTTTCACGATTTCTTGCTCAATTCGCTTTCGTAATCGTTCAGCAAAGTAGTTGGCTTGTTCTTGATTGGTGTGCGGCAGCAATACCGTAAACTCTTCCCCTCCGAAGCGACCACAAATATCACTGCTGCGTGCTGTTTTACGCAATAGGCTAGATGTACGACGAATCACCTCATCTCCCGTGTGATGTCCGTAGGTATCGTTGACCTTCTTAAAGTGGTCGATATCGAAAATAACCAGAGAACTCGACTCTTCGATGACTTTGAGTTGGGCAAACTCTTCTTTCAATGACTGCTCCCAGTACGCTCGGTTAAACAATCCAGTAAGGCCGTCTTTACGACTGATTTCCGACAGGTGTTGGTTAGTCTCTCGCAAATGAATACGGTTACGCGCCGTTTCGGAAACGTCGTTAATCTGAATGGCAATGTGGCTAACATCACCTGACAACGAGCGCAGCGGTGTGATCACAATATCTTGGAACATCAAGTTACTGCTGTTGGAAACCGGAGAGAAGTTGTTGAACTTAAAAAGGTATGGGCGGTTTTCCCAACTAGAGAATGAACGCGTTTCTAAATCTGCAGATGTCTTAAGCTTAGTTTCTAGCCACGTTCTGGGCAGCTCTTCAAAGTGATCGAACAAGCACTCACCAAGAATATTCTGGGACAAAATACCACTATACGACTGCATAAAGCTGTTCCAAACACAGACTTTATAGTCTTGATCGAGAACAATAAGCCCAGAGTCCATGGTATCCAGTATTTGAGTGACCCAGTGAAAGTCTGCTATGTCCAGCGTAATTTCGGACATTAGATTAGCTCCATAATTTCATAGATGATGTCTACGGATGATTTATCTATCAGGAACAGAACTTCACACTCAAAGTCGAGTGATTCTGCCATATAGGTGTATTCAATGGTAAAGAGTTCGCCAGATTCTTCTTTTTCTTCACAGTAAGGTGTGATGGTTTCAACAATGCCAGGCTGGCGCAGGGAAAACTGTTTATCTAGCTGGTTTCCCAAAGAAGTTAAGAATGATGAAACCAGTAGGTTCGATACGTTTAGAATGATTTCATTATGTGGCGTGAATTCCAACAGATACCCAAGGCGCTCACCAATTTGGTTAATGTTTTTACCACGTAAGCAGACCAGCGCTTCACCATGAATACCACCGCCTACAAAGCGCTGCGCAACCGCCACTGAGCCATCTCTTCCAATAACGTCCACCAGCGTCATATGGAGTTCACCATAAGACAAAGGGCCTACATGAGGAACAGGAAGCTGAATGAATTCTCGTAAGTGGTCAGCCATGATCGCGGCACCTTTACCCAAAGCGATATTCGCGACTTCGCGAAACTTCGATAAGGGAGAGACCTCAGCAACAGGTGAGGGTTCTGCATTAGTGTGGGCACTGAAGGCATAATGTAACCCCAGCTTTTCGTAGAGAGGAATGATCTCTTCTTCAGCCAGCGGCTTGGCGATAAAATCCATTGCACCAAGCTCTAAGCATCGTTGCTTGGCTTCGTTTTGGACATCACCCGAAATAATAACAATCTTGGTTGGGTATTGACTGACGGGTAACGACTCTAGTACTTCGAACCCATCCATGACAGGCATAGTCAAATCGAGGAACAAAACGTCAATATTTTGTTCCGCTAGGATTTTCAAAGCCTCATGGCCGTCTTGGGCCTCAAGTAGGTGTAATGATGTATCTTGTACGATGGAGCGGGTAATCAACTTTCGTGCGACTGCAGAATCATCACAAATTAGTATTTTCATGCCACCAATGGAACTAAAGTCAAAAAAATTATAATACTAGCTGTGCTGTTATAGCTCCATATGTTAGGCCGATAAATCATAGGGTTATAGTCGACGTGATTCACACTTATAAACATTTTTCACTATAGGCGGAAAAATTATTGTCGAAGTTTGCTTCACCCCGCGTCAATGTTCCGCCGTTTATCCTAAACTATTGTTGGTCAAATAGATAAGCGGGGTTTTGTATGTGGCAAGCAATATCGCAGCAGCTTTCTGATACCTTGATGTTCGAATATCAAATAACTGAGAAGGTAAAACTCTCGGGTGGGGACATAAGTGAAAGCTATATGATCAATGACGGAGAGCAGCGCTATTTCGTCAAACTCAACGATCGGGATTTCTTGGCCAACTTCGAAGTCGAGGCGGAAAGCCTGCACTTATTGCGTGAGACCTCTACTCTATTCGTCCCAGAGGTTGTTTTGGTCGGTAAAACCAAGACGCACTCCTTTATTATCCTCAACTACCTGCCAACCAAACCGCTTGAAGATGCCGATAACAGCTTTAAATTTGGCGAACAATTAGCTCGTCTCCATTTATGGGGAGAACAGAAAGAATTTGGTTTCGATACCGACAATTATGTTGGTTCGACGCTGCAGCCTAACCAGTGGCATAAAAAATGGTGTGTTTTCTTTGCTGAACAACGTATAGGCTGGCAGCTTCAATTGCTGAAAGAAAAAGGCGTTTCTCTGGTCGATATCGATGACTTTATTGACGTCGTGAAACAGCTTTTATCTCATCACGCACCGCAACCTTCTCTATTGCATGGTGACCTATGGAACGGGAATGTGGCGCTAACACCTGCCGGCCCTATCTGTTATGACCCATCCTGTTACTGGGGGGACCGTGAATGCGACCTCGCCATGACTGAGTTATTTGGGGGGTTCCAACCTGATTTTTTTCAAGGATATGAATCAGTTGCACCACTTCCAGCTGGATATGAACAACGGAAAGATATTTATAATCTGTACCATGTTCTCAACTATTGTAACTTGTTTGGAGGACATTACCTCGAGCAAGCACAATCGATAATTAAGAAGATAATTTCTTATTGATTGGAAGGGAAAGATCATTACTGAGTGAAAAATTTCGACGCACATCACCCAAGATAATGACCCCAAGCCCAACGTTGGGTTTGGGGTCAACTTTTGCACTTATTTCGACTCAATTAGTAACAAGAGCACCTAATATTCAAAGTAACTCGGCTTACGTTGTATCTCTAACTCTAAGAGACAAGCGAGTAACTAAGGGCTGTATTTTCTCTACAACAAAGTATTAAAAGCCCTGCAATACTAGGAGTTTTTGTATGCAAAATTACACTGAAAGACATGTGAAATGTCCCCACTGCGGGCACTCAATCGGCATCACTCTCGATGCAAGTAATGGTAACCAAGAGTTCTATGATGACTGTCCGGCCTGTTGTCATGCGATTCACCTCAACATGAAAGTTGATGAGTTGCAGCAGAAAGTCGAATTGTTCATCGACGACAACTACGAGTAACAACTTATCCCCCCAATAGAAACAAGAAAAGGAGCCTCAAGTGCTCCTTTGTTATTTTTCTCTGTTACTTTTACCTGGTTAAGCAAAGTCAACTATTGCTCGAAGATCTAAAGCTGCTTCGCGGCCAATACACGCTCTACCGTATCAACAATCGCTTGTGTTTGTGGATCGAATTCCACATTGATCTTTTCTCCAGCTTGGCGACGACCAAATAGTGTTCTTTCTAGTGTTTCCGGAATTAAATGAACAGAGAAACGGCTGTCTTCCACTTCACCAATCGTCAGTGAACATCCGTCGAGGCCGATATAACCTTTAGCGAGTACATACTTCATGGATTCTTGCGGTAGCGTAAACCAAATCGTGCGGTTGTTCGGTGTATCAATCACTTCCGAGATTTCAGCCATCAAACTGATGTGGCCCGACATGCTATGACCACCAATTTCATCGCCAAACTTAGCCGCGCGCTCAATATTCACGCTGTCGCCTTCCTCTAACTCACCGAGGTTGGTCAACGCTAACGTCGCTTGCATTAGGTCAAAGCTGATTTGAGTCCCTTCGATTTTGGTTACAGTGAGACAACAGCCGTTGTGCGCGACAGATGCGCCAATTTCTAGCCCTTCATTTAATGCTCCTTCAAGCACCAAAACGTGAGTTTGAAAACGATCTTTCTTGTCGATATGAACGACTTTAGCCGTACCTTGAACAATTCCTGTAAACATTCTTTTTACCTATTTGTTAGAAGCAATTGATAGCCAAGACAAACGTCCACAGCTGATTTTTACAATCGTCTACCAATTAACCAAAATTCCACATGTTGTAGGTATGGCATCGGAGCATACAATTGTTTATCATCTGCACGGAGTTCCTTCGAGGCATTTTTTCACCTTATAGTGACTAAAATCAACCATCAGATCAGTTCATCACATCTTTTGTCCTCAAGCACTCCCTATCTTTTCAAATAATTTCTTTTACAACCTATTGTTCCGCTCTGGAGTATTTCGTGCATCGCTATAAAGAAGAAGCATCGAGTCTTATAAAATTAGCAACCCCTGTGTTGATCGCTTCTGTCGCTCAAACGGGGATGGGCTTTGTAGATACCGTAATGGCAGGTGGCGTAAGTGCGACCGACATGGCAGCGGTTTCTGTGGCAGCAAGTGTCTGGCTTCCATCAATTTTATTTGGTGTGGGCTTATTAATGGCGCTTGTGCCGGTAGTCGCTCAGCTTAATGGCTCAGGTCGTCGCGTTAAGATTCCATTTCAGATCCAACAAGGCATTGTCCTTGCGCTACTGATCAGCATTCCAATCATTGGAGTGTTATTCCAGACCCAGTTTATTCTCGGGTTAATGGATGTCGAAGCAGCAATGACAGAGAAAACCATTGGCTATATCCATGCGGTTATTTTTGCGGTTCCAGCCTTCTTGTTGTTCCAAACCTTGCGCAGCTTTACTGATGGTATGTCTCTCACTAAGCCAGCGATGTTCATAGGCTTTATCGGTTTGATGCTGAACATTCCACTTAACTGGATCTTTGTTTACGGTAAATTCGGCGCACCTGCGCTCGGTGGCGTGGGCTGTGGTGTTGCAACCGCGATCGTCTACTGGGTGATGTTTGGCCTACTACTACTTTACGTGACAACTTCAGCTCGCCTAAAAAGCATCAATCTATTTGGTGAGTTCCATAAACCTCAACTTAAAGCACAAATTCGTCTGTTCAAACTTGGCTTTCCTGTGGCCGCTGCGTTGTTCTTTGAAGTTACCCTGTTTGCGGTGGTAGCACTTTTGGTTTCGCCACTAGGGTCAATTATTGTTGCCGCGCACCAAGTTGCGATTAACTTTTCTTCGCTTGTGTTCATGCTACCAATGAGTGTGGGTGCGGCAGTAAGTATTCGTGTAGGTCACCGCTTGGGTGAAGAAAACGTAGATGGTGCACGAGTTGCTTCTCGCGTGGGCGTCATGGTCGGTCTCGCGCTTGCAATGATGACCGCTATCCTAACGGTGTTATTCCGTGAGCAAATTGCCCTGCTCTACACTAATAACCCAGAAGTAGTTGAACTTGCGATGGTGCTATTGTTGTTTGCTGCAATCTACCAATGTACAGATGCGGTTCAAGTTATTGCAGCTGGTGCACTGCGCGGCTACAAAGACATGCGTGCTATCTTCAACCGTACTTTCATTGCCTACTGGTTGCTTGGTTTGCCTATCGGCTACGTGCTTGGTCGTACAGATTGGATTGTTGAGCCCATGGGTGCACAGGGTTTCTGGCTAGGTTTTATCATTGGTCTTTCTTCTGCGGCATTCCTATTGGGTATCCGCCTGCGTTGGATGCATCGCCAAGAGCCAGAAGTACAGTTAAACTTCTCTCAGCAATAATTCAAATCAGAGCGTGACTCGATTTGAACGCATCATTTTAAAGCCAGCATTCGCTGGCTTTTTTGATCTCTCTCGGGCGTCAGAAGGTATACTTATCTGAGTGATTAAAAAGGAAATGCTGTGAGAACTTCACTTATCGCAACAACGCTTTCGCTATCGATAATCTTGCTTAGTGGGTGTAACGATTGGTTCAACCCAGAGAGAGCAGTGTTTGAGAAATACAACCAACGCCTAGCGAATGTATTAGATGTATCGGAATCTGCACTTGAAGCTTCGCCTGCGATTGCCATCCCTGATAAACGGGACCTGTTCCAAGAGCTCCCTCGCCTGTCGCTTGGGTTATTAGAAAGTTATCAATTACGTCAATGTGGACTGTTCAATTTGATTGCGGAAAAAAACTCGCAGCTCGGGAAAGTGCAAGACGCTTTTTACGATTTTGATTATCAAACCAGTTTACTAAGAACATTGAATGGCTGCTTGAGTGAGTACCCATTAAGTGATGAAGAAAGTACAAAGCTCAGCGGATTGTACGATCAGAAATGGCATCACCTGACGGTCCACCTCGACAACATGCTGCTCACCAGTGACGCAATGCGCAAACAACTTACTGGCTCCGCGTGGCTCCCCTTGGAAAGCAAAGACCAGGTCGCTCACGTACGGGATGCTTTCTTCGTGTTGAATGCCATGTACCAAACCCCTTATCGCACGCTTTCTCGACTACCTGAAACCACCATAGTAAACTACCAAGAAGAGCTAGAAAAAACGCGTCTCATTGGCCGACTCTATTACACATTAATTGATGCGACTCACTGGTTAAATCACACCACACAGATGCTCGAAGCAAACCAAGACAAAATTATTTGCGGTGCTAACCGTGATACCACTCAGCTTCGGTATTTAAGAAATGTGTTTCAATCCATCTATGTTGCAGAAGTGCAACCTTACATGGCCTTTGTTGATGGCACTTATCAGCAGTTAGAGGGTGGGATTAACTTAGTTGAGCGTAGAATGGCAGCGCACGGTGCGAGTTACGGTATTGAAGAAGCGCATGAACAATTTCGCAGAGAGACTTTAGAGCACGTTCAATTCTGGAAAGGCTTATTCAAACGTTGCGGTGTAGCGGTTGGTAATCAGTGAAGAGACAACATCCCAAAAATTTTGTCATTGAGAAATTCGTTCTCGTAAGAATCGCGCGAACCGAGGCTTCCCGTTATGGGTATATCCGTTGTATCGAAACGTGATTGTCGAGCCAATCTTTGGCGGTGACTTCCTCACATCATCGGTAAAGCCACTGCCTATGTAAAACTCGGTTCCGTCCGTCAACCGAACTAGCACTGCTCCCATCATCCCCAATAGTCGTCCCGTGCCGGGCTTGTACCCAATCACAGTCGCTTCTGCATCTGCAAAACGTTTTAATTTGAGTAAATCACTGCCTCTGCCTGCTTGATAACGGCTTGACACTTTTCTAAGCATCACTCCTTCGCCATCAGATTGCGAAATGTGATCTAACTGTTCAAACAAATGTTTCTCATCTTGAATGGCACGGTGCTCAACGTACTTGATATGCGGTGCATCCATTGCAAACACTAAATGCTGAATGTTGTAGTAGCGCTTTCTGTAGTCTCCTGCCGAATAAGGCATGTCAAACACCATAAAGTCGATACGCTGCCAAGCACTTTCTATTGGCGTCTTATCCAATACCGTTTGCTGCACAAGATGAAAGTTACCTCGCCCTGCCCACAACTCCCCATCCAATGGGTAATCGGGCAATACGCGAATGAACCATTCCGGTGCGTATATGCGATTACCATTACGAGTAACCAGATGCTGGCCTGTCCAATAAGCTCTGATACCGTCCAACTTCTCGCTGTACCAATATTGGGAAATATCGATTCCGTCTCTATAAGAATCCGCGAGTGAAACCGGAGGATGTAAATTTGGACCCGCTTGCGGCTGTGCGGACGCAATCACGGCAAGTGCAATCAATGTCATTCTTAATGGCATGAGGAAACCTTTTTAATAAAGCCTACCTATTAAACCGCATCTATTCATAAGCGCCTAACCACAATTGACGTTCTTCGAGCAATCGCAACTCCAACTCGCAATTAAATGCAACAACACACATAAAGTTCAGACAGATCTGGCACTTTAAAACAGGGGGATTTTTACGTTTATTTGATTCTCAAATTGAGAACACAAGTATTCTCAAAATGAAACCCTTCTCGCTATTAGTTTAAACCTCTGTTTTTAAAGATATTCACAATTGGCACACTCTCTGCTCTATTGAACCCAAGAAATCTTCAAACGGAGAGTGAAGCATGGAATTACGCAAGCAAGAAACGGCACCAAATACCTTAACCATTGAGTTTTTTGGCGATTTAGACGCAAAAGGCTGCCGTCAAGCACAGCATCAAATTGATGAAGTGATTCACAGTGATCATCACAAGGAAGTAGAAATAAACCTGCAACACGTCCAATTTCTTGATTCTTCAGGTATTGGTGCCATTGTTTATTTATATAAGCGCCTAGTTGAACGTGAACGCAGTATGATCATCGAAAACGTATCGGGACAACCATTGGAAATTATGAGCCTGCTACGTATCAATCACGCGATTCCGGTCAATTCAAAAGGTCACTAAAAAACCGGTTAATACGGAGGTTGGCATGGTGAAACTCTTACGACAAAGCGTGTTGTGCAGTCTTGTAGTCGGCACGTTTGGTTGCTCGACATTTGACTACCCTGATAATGGCAAGGGTGGCATGGCGGAAAATTACCAAGACATCTCCATCGAGAACTATCAGTTTTCACCTGTGATGCCAGACGAACCTCTTGGCCCTGAACATGGTTTGCGTTTCGACTGGCAACTAACCAAGTTGCATTTAGATGCTTTGATCCAAGAAGGTGCTCGTTGGTGCTTCCCTGCAGCGGTCGTTCAAGCACTTGAGAAACAAAATCGCATTGCTCGTGAACTTGAAGGTGGATTGTTATTGGATGCCGCCAACGACATCGTAATTCAACGTCGTCGTCTCAACCAACTTGAGCTCCAATTGGACTATGTGCTATCTCAAACCACTTGTAAGCCACCGCAAGACATCGAAGCGCTACGCAGCGACCTCAACATCGTCGCCAACATTTATGATCTACTGAACGTGGATAACCAGTTCGCCATCGATTCTGCAGAGATTAACCCTAAATACATGGGGCACCTTGCAGAAGCAGCTTATATCCTACGTGACCACCCTTCTCTTTCACTGGTTGTAACCGGACACGCTGACGCAACCGGCACGCCAGAATACAATCAAAAGCTAGCGCAAGATCGAGCAGAACAAGTGAAACGCTATTTAAACGTATTTGGCATTACCTCTGACCGTGTGCAAACGAAATCCGTGGGTGAAACGCTGCCTCTTTACGACGGACAAACACCCGCAGTGCGGTTAACCAATCGCCGTGTCAGCATTGAAGTACTTAATGCGAGATCTGACACCAGCGCAGAAATGGACATGGGAGGCACATTATGAGATTCCTCAAAGCGACTATCTCCCTGATTATGCTGTGTATCATCACCACGATGAGCTCTGCATGGGCTGATGAAAATGACGTGGTTAGAGTCGGTGATTTAGTGCAAATCAACCTACCCGGTGAAGCTTCTCTTAACAAAGGCTTCCAAGTCGACAAACGTGGCCGAATCAATTTGCCGGAGATTGGGCCGATATTTGTAGCTGGTTACAACGAAGCCCAGCTGCAAAATGTGATTACAGATAACCTCAAAACGGCTTTTAGGGATGTGGACAACGTACGTGTCTTCGTTAAGGAGCAACAGTTACTCATATCCGTGCAAGGTTATGTGGTCAAACCAGGAGAATACACACTCCCTTCTGGCTCCAACATTCAAATGTTCCTCTATGAAGCAGGAGGTATGCGGGCCGGGGCTCAATTGGACAAAATCATCGTCAAGCGCGGTAACAGGAGCATAGAATTCGACTATAAACTTTTTCTCGATACTGGCGATGATTCCAAACTACCAGCTCTAGAATCTTTAGATGTGCTTTTCGTCCCTGCATCCCCTCTAGTTGGGAATATCGAGCAAGAATTCGATGCAGCGAAATTCGCAAACTCTGGTGACAGTGCCGATTCCGCCCGTGCCATTAAAGTGTTTGGTGAAGTGAATGCACCCGGTTCATTCACTTACAAACCCAATACGACGCTCGTTGACGTGATCATGCGTGCCGGCGGTGTTACTCGTTACGCCAGTGTGGAACAGATCCGCGTGATCACTAATAACACGCCCGTCATGTTTAATCTTAAGCGCTATTTAGACTCGGGCGACCAAAGCTTACTGCCTGAAGTTCTGCCCGGCACGACCATTTTTGTACCAAAACAAGAAGAAGAAATTAAAGCCGGTGCAAACGTGGTTTATGTCATGGGTGAAGTTGCTCATCCAGGCGCTTATGAAGGTAAAAAAGGCGCGAGTTTTATGGACATTCTCGCCAATGCAGGCGGTCCGACACGTTTTGCTGAATCTCGCCAAATCCGCGTCATTAAAGCCGACGGTGGCGTGATTAGTTTCGATCTAACTTCGCATACCGAAGGGCTGTCGAATCAGCGCGTACCCGCAGTAGGTCCGGGCGATGCGATATTTGTCCCAGAGAAGACAGATATGAACGAAAAATCTTGGCTCAAAGTCGCGCCGAGTCGCGCCGTTGCGGTGATGGGTGAAGTTGTTCGTCCCGGGCGCATCGAATGGTCGGACGAAATGGATTTAATAGACCTGATCGCTCATGTTGGCGGCCCTACTCGCCGCGCAGACACCAGCAAAGTGGAAGTATCTAACAACGGCAAAGTCACCAAGTTCGATTTAGACAAATACATACTTCAGGGGTCACCGCATTCTAAACTGCCAAGAGTGTCCGCTGGTACTGTGGTTCGTGTACACGCGCTTCCCGACGATCCATCCGACAACAAATCGCAGTGGGTGAGTCAAAGCTCTGATGCTTCAATCTACGTCTTTGGCCAGATCAATGCACCAGGTCGATACCGCTTTACGACTGAGATGCACTTCCTTGACATTCTCTCAGCAGCGGATGGACCGACAAAGGATGCTGACATTCACAATATTAGAGTGACACACCGTGGATTGGGCTACGCCAAAGTCAGCAAGCTCAACCTATCACTTTATTTTGAAACGGGTGATGAATCCATTCTTCCAGATGTTCGCCCAGGCGATACGATTTACATTCCAGAAAAAGATAGGAACTGGTTAGACCGTTCGAAAGAATCCACCGTTCGCGTATTAGGGGAAGTTCACTCACCGGGTCGTTATGTTTTTAATGACAACATGACGATTCTCGACATACTCGCCGAAGCTGGTGGACCCAGTGACAGCGCTTATGTCGAGAAAATCAGTGTGGTTAACATGTCTTGCTGCCAAGGTCAGGCTCGAGTCTTTAACTTGGCTGAATTCAGCAAGACTGCAAACATCTACGAACTACCTGTGATACGAGCTGGCGATACAATTTACGTTCCGCATAAAGATGAAAGCTTTGCCGAAAAAGCTCGTGCTGGTTTGCGTGATTTGCTGCAAATCACCACCACCATCGTACTGATAGGAGCGTTGTAATGACCATTCCTGCAACACATGCCGAGATTGAGCAAATCTATCTACAAAGTGAGCTCAAAGGTTATAAGTCTATTTGTGTGGTTGCTTGCCAATCTGAAGATGGCGTAACCTCTGTCGCTTCCGCATTGGCGGAACGTTTAATTCTAGCCGGACATAGAACCCTGTATGTAGACTTGAACCTATTTAAGCCCGCTTATAGTACGGTACATGCCTTCGATGAAGACAGTGAGGAAGTGGGACAATTGATCGCTCGTAAAGAAGATCATCAAACATTAGTAGGATTAACAGTCCCAGCTTTGGCAAGTACACAGCTTGCTTACCGAGATCCGACAATGCTACGCAACGCCGTCGAGGCTTGGCTCAAACAATACGATCGAGTGGTGATTGACACCTCTCCTCTGCTTAGCATGAACCGAAGCAATATTCCGGCACAAGTAGTTGCCGGAGTCTGCAATGCATGTGTATTAGTTGCTTGCTATGGTTCGACTACCACCAGCCAAATTGATCAAGCCAAAGCACTATTAGAGACAAGTAATGCCAATCTCTTGGGCGCGGTGCTTAACATGAAACACAACGCTGACCTCAAAGATGAGCTCCTTCGCCAGGTCAAAAAGCTACGATTTGTGCCAGAAAAGCTCAAAGCCAAAATATCTGAACAAATCAAAAACAGTGAATTGTTTACCCTATAGGGAGCGCACACTATGAATACTCAAACAGGCACAGCATTAGAGGCAGAGTTGGTCGACGAGTTGATTCTCCAACAAATGATCAAAGACACATGTGCGGGGGTCATGCCCACGTTGATAGAGCACTACATTGAAGAGTCCCGAGAGCGCGTTGAAAAAATCCAGCAAGCATTAAGCAACCAAGACAAAGAAATGATAGAGTTTGAGGTGCATACGTTAGGCAGCTCGGCCCTCGCGCTGGGTAACCGCACTCTGTCACGACACGCTCGTACCATAGAAAAACATTGTGTCGAAGGCGACACCGATCTCGCTTTTGAGCTCTGCCAATCATTACCAGAACTTGCAGAACTATCATTTCTCGCGTTAAACCAAAGAAAAGAGCAAGGTTTTGAAGACTAAGCAGGAAGAAAACGAATTTAATCCACTAAAAATAGAGAACTTTCAGCAATCCTCACTGTGTGTGCTAATACTTAAATATAAAGATTCTCAAAATGAGAAGCGCGAACAAGCCACTTGCTTGAGGTAATAAATTGAATTCATCATCACTGCATGAATCTCAAGTCGACTTAACGGATTAAAACAACAATTTATACAAGTTGGGAAAGGATTATGAGACCAAGGGTGTTACTGGTAGAGGACTCTACTTCACTAGCCATACTTTATAAGCAGTACGTCAAAGATGAACCTTACGACATTTTTCACGTTGAAACTGGCCGTGAGGCGATTCAATTCATTGAGAGCAACAAACCACAACTTATTATTCTCGACCTAAAACTTCCAGACATGTCCGGTGAAGACGTTCTTGATTGGATTAATGAGAATGAGATTCCAACCTCTGTCATCATCGCAACGGCGCATGGTAGCGTTGATCTAGCCGTCAACCTGATCCAGAAAGGCGCAGAAGATTTCCTAGAAAAGCCCATCAAGGCAGATCGTTTGAAAACCTCCGTTGCCTTGCATTTAAAACGCGCCAAACTAGAAAATCTCGTCGAGAACATTCAATCGACTTTCGATCGTCACAACTATCACGGATTTATTGGCTCTAGTCTTCCAATGCAGGCGGTTTACAAAACCATTGATGCAGTTGCCCCGACCTCAGCTAGCGTATTTATCGTTGGTGAAAGTGGTACAGGTAAAGAAGTGTGTGCCGAAGCGGTTCACCGACAAAGTGATCGCAGAGACAAGCCATTCATTGCAATTAACTGCGGCGCTATCCCTCGTGATTTGATGGAAAGCGAAATATTTGGCCATGTAAAGGGGGCTTTCACTGGCGCTACCATCGATCGTAAAGGTGCAGCGACCCTTGCTCATGGTGGCACACTATTCTTGGACGAACTGTGTGAAATGGAGCTAGAGATGCAGAAAAAGTTATTACGCTTTCTGCAAACGGGAACCTACACGCCTCTCGGGGGCACCAAAGAGATGAAAGTCGATGTTCGTATTATCTGTGCAACCAACAGAGACCCTCTGAAAGAGGTAGAAGAAGGTCGTTTTCGTGAAGACTTGTATTATCGCGTTCATGTCGTCCCCATCGACATGCCGCCGCTAAGAGAAAGAGGCAGTGACATTGTCATGCTAGCGAAGCACTTTTTGCTCACTTATGCCAAACAAGATAAGAAGAAGTTCAAACACATCGGTAACGACGTTCAGCATGTCATTAAGAGCTACGACTGGCCAGGGAATGTTCGCCAGCTACAAAACATCATTCGTACCATTGTTGTATTAAATGATGACGATAAGGTAACGCTAATTCACTTGCCTGTTCAACTGACTCGTAAGCCGAAAAAGACGCCTTCTGTATCGCCTGCGAATGCTGAGAGCGCAGAGGAAACAAGCTTCATTACCGAACAAACCTACTCCGTGCAGAATGAAGCCTCCCCAACCTCAGAGCCAACAAGCGCCGCCTATTCTTTCTCTGAGCCTGAAAGCCAACCAACTATCTCTGGAGTACAAAGGGCTTCAGTCTATTTCAATTCAGACGGCAGCATTCGTCCGATGTGGAAAGTCGAGCGAGAGGCGATTCAAAACGCAATTGCTTACTGTGATGGAAACGTACTTAACGCTGCGGTGATGTTGGAACTCAGCCCCTCAACGGTCTATCGCAAAAAACAAGCTTGGGAAGCGGATGAAGCTAATCTCAAACAATCTTGAGGTCCCCATTGCGGGTGAAGTCTGGATACTATTGGATAGTGGTGTGTTTGGAGGGATCGAAAGTCACGTTATCGAACTCAGCAAAGGACTACAAGCGTCGCATGTTCATGTAAGAGTGGTGTTGGTGTCAGAATACTCACCACCCGCACCACTGGTTGGAAAACTCGAACATGCCAACATTCCCTTCAGTTACCTCTGGCACCTCTGTCCAAAATCGGAACGTTCCAAGAATATCCCAATTAAACAAATGACCAGTGCGATAGCCGAACACCAACCTAGCGTTATACACACTCACGGATACAAATCAGCGTTACTAGCCAGAGGTGCGAAGCTCTTTACGCGTGCCTTCCCCCGCCTTATCTCTTCTTTTCATGCCGGCGAGACGCCCAAAGGGAGAGTCTGGCTGTACGACTGGCTTGACCGACACTCAGCTCGTCTTTCCGATCATTGCTTTGCGGTTAGCCAAGCGATACAACACAAGCTCCCTACTCAATCAGAATTGCTTAGTAATTTTGTCTCCATTCCCAACCACCACTGCCGCTATAAAGAAATCGCTTTTGTAGGCCGCTTGAGTCACGAGAAAGGCGCAGATCGTTTTATGGAAGTCGCGCGACACATTCCCGACCACCCTTTTTCTATCTACGGAGATGGCCCTGAAAAGAGCTCATTGGTTGAAAATACACCTTCTAATGTCATATTTCACGGATACCAAAGCGACATGGATGCTATTTGGAGCAACATCAGTGTCCTCGTGATTTCATCCCGTTATGAAGGGTTACCAATGGCAGCATTGGAGGCTATGGCTCGTGGCATTGTCGTGATAAGCCTGGAAGTTGGTCGACTGCCCGATCTCATCGAAGATGGAAGAAATGGATTCCTCGCTCACAACATCGACTCACTTATCGGCAAAATCAATCAATGGTTAGGCATGAGCAACAGCGAACAGTATTCACTGCGTCATAACGCAATTGAGACGATCAAAGCTCATTACTCCTCTAGCTGCATCATTCCTGTTCTTATTGAACGCTACCAAATTGCGAACCCTACTTGAAGCATATCCATTCTCAAATTGAGAAGTCTTCACCTTAGATTCTCTTTATTCCCCACTTCCCACGCAAAAACAGAGGTTTAAACCAATAGCATATTTTGGCATTTCGGTTGCAACGGTTAATTAAAACAGATTGGCTGACCGAGGTAACACATATGACTAACCCAAAACGCATTCTCTATGTGCATTACGGGGACAATTGGATTCGCGGCAGCGAAAGAGTGCTGTTAAACCTTGTCTCAAACATCGACAGCAACCAGTACCAGCCTTTCGTTTGGTCAAACTGCGCGCCACTCATCGAGAGGTGCCAATCATTAGGTATCGTGACAAAGTATTCCGATTTCAGTCTAGTTGGCGGATGGAACACGCCACGATGGGATATCAGTGGCTGGAACGATTTGATCAAACAAGGCACAACCTTGATCGAAAACCACAACATTGACCTTGTCCACGTAAACAGCGGTGGCCCATGCCAATGGATGTGCCTAGCTGCTCGAATGAATCACATCCCTTTGGTAACGCAACTTCATTGCCACTACACCTTGCTTGACCGCTTCTCACTGGGTCTGCACCTTTCTCCAAAATTGATTTGTGTGAGTAAAGACGTTGGTCACGAGATTCTCAAAGATGGCTACCCTGAAGAACATCTCCATGTCGTTCATAACGGCGTGTCATTGGAGAGTCACGATGCACCTATCGATGTCAGAGATCGTCTGGGCATTCCGCACCAAGCATTTACCTTTATTTCGGTTGGGTCTCTCATTAAACGCAAAGGCTTTGACCGCTTAATCCAAGCCATGCGTATGCACAACTACTATCAACATAATCCACACTTGGTAATTGTTGGTGACGGTGAAGAAAGTATCTCGCTGAAGCAGTTAGCCGTTGATTTGGGTGTGAAGGAGCGTGTGCATTTTGTTGGGGAACAACATAACGCCGGAGACTGGATGAAAGGTAATGTAGATGCCTTCATCAGTGGAGCTTACGAAGAGGCATTTGGTCTCGTTCTTGGTGAGGCGGCACTCGCGAAGTTACCAATCATCGCACCAAAAACAGGTGGCATCCCGGAATTGTTTGAACACAACCACAGTGCTCTATTGTTCGCTAATCACGGTATGGCAAGTCTGTTAAATGCAATTCAGCAAATGATTCAAGATGCGCCGCTACGAAATAAGCTAGCCGAAAATGCGCATCAACACGCGAATCAGCATCTGACGGTTTCTGCCTCAGTCAAAGCAATTGAAGACATTTACCGCGATGAACTGACGCAGAAAGAACTGACATCCATGCCTGTCAGCCACTGCATGAAACCAATTTCGCGCTGGTTAAACATCAACTAAGGAGCTAGCCATGAAACGTGTTTTGATGTTTGACGCAATTCCAATGCAAGGCGGCTCTAAAATTGCCAACGCTGAATTGATTAAACAGTGCGACCAGCGTGACGTCATTAGCTATCTCGCAACAACGCACCCAGAGCATTGGACCGCTGCTTTTCGCTCCAATCCTCGCGTTCAGGTGCTTAAGATCAAATGTTCACCCATCACGTCACATCATGGTATCGCTTATTGGTTGATGAACTGTTTCTACTTAATCCAGCTCTTCTTGGTTACACTGAAGCTACCCAAGCTTGATTGGTTTATGGGTCTATCTTCGCCAAACAACGACATGCCTTTGTACCTGCTTCGTTTACTTTCTCGCAAACCTATCGTTCAAATGGTTCACGGACCAGTCGGCGTTTCACGTACTTCAGGCTATTGCTTGGTAAAAGCCCATGCGATTCATTACCTAGCCAATACCCGCGATTCAATGATTAATGCGCTTATGGCTTACCTAAAAGAGCCGAGACCTGCCGTAGAGCGCTACTGGACAACGCTAAATGCAAGTTCCTTCGTGAATGGGCTTTCTTCGCAGCGTACACCGAAGCAAGCGAATCCAATTTCCAAGCGTGTGTTTTGGGCAGCAAGTTTGTTGAAATGGAAGAATGTTGATTTACTGCTCGAAGCAATGCAGCAAGACGAAGCGACTTACCTTAATGCAATCATTTGTTATATCAAGCCCAACATAGCAGGCGTGGATTGCTCTGAGCCTGATTTTACTCACCCAAACGTCGAATGGCACGAGTCACCAAACAACTTAGATGAGCTTCGCGCACAGTGTGGTGTGTTTGTATCAACCAGCATCAATGAACCGTTTGGTCTATCTATACTAGAAGCCTTAGCTGCTGGC
The DNA here is from genome assembly GCF_002163755.1 of Vibrio campbellii CAIM 519 = NBRC 15631 = ATCC 25920. NCBI lineage: Bacteria > Pseudomonadati > Pseudomonadota > Gammaproteobacteria > Vibrionales > Vibrionaceae > Vibrio > Vibrio campbellii. Next base: position 1,633,642 of record NZ_CP015863.1, on the reverse strand, counting down.
ATGTGCGTTGTTATTCCTCAGGATGACAGTTACTGGGATCGCGTGCTAACACACGGTAAAAACTGCTTTAAATACATACCGAATGATGCAGCGTCGCTGCACAACGCGATCGTTCTTTTGAATGAATCACCATGGCTGAAAGTCACCATGGGACTTGAAGCCTTGAATGTTGCGAGCCTATATACCGCTGAACGTTGCTATTTCTCGGTCACTCAACAGCTTTGCAAAGACCCTTCTAGTAAAGAACCACAAAGCGTAAAGAAGCGTGACAAAGCTAAATGGTACGACCATGCTTAAAGCTATGACGAACATGTCACTTTTTGCCGTTGCGTTGGTGATCAATAAAAGCATTAGCCTCATTATGCTGCCTGTACTTCCGCAATTTTTGGCACCAGAGCAAATGGGCAAACTGGAGTTACTCACTTCTTTCGGCGTGGTTACAGCCCTACTTGCAAGCATGGCAATGCATGAAGCGTTGTATCGTTTCGCCGGAGTGGAAAAAGACAGAGAAAAACAAGTTGCCATGCTTAACCATCTTTACTCGTTGTCCATTACGATTGCTGCAGTGGTTGGTTTAATGTTGCTGTTTATCATCTTAGTCGCGCCGATCCCTAGCCCATTTTCTCAGTTCGAGTTCATCGTGCTGATGCTCACAATTATTCTGGAAGGCGCCATTGGTATCGGTACAGCTTGGCTACGCATGCAAGATGACAAAGCCAAAACATTATTGTGTGTGATGGTAACAACCACTGCTCTTCAGGTGGTGTTCATTGTTGCTGCTTTGATAATTTATCCTCACGTCATTTCTGTCTTGCTCGGTGGCTTATTGGCTGCCGTGATTCAATTCATCTGGTTACACATCGTCAATAAGTACAAGGTCGTTATACCTGACCTGACGTTGGCGATACAACACCTGCATTACTGCATTCCGGTCATGATGTCGGCGCTAGTCGCTTTCTGTATTAACGGTGCTGAGCGTTGGTTTATTGGTGCTAATGCATCACTGGCTACGCTTGGTGTTTATGCGATCGCGGTGAAGTTTGCTATTGGCATGTGTATATTGGTTCAACCTTTTGGCATGTGGTGGATGCCGCGACGCTTCGCGTACTTGAAGCGGAGCCGTGGTGTGGAAGCGGTGAGAATTTCCCATCTCGGTATAATCTACATTGCAGTACTGAGTGTGCTTGCCGCGACACTTGCCTTCATTGTGATCAATCATTTTTTGCCTGATACGTATCAGCAAGCTGCACTTTACACCCTATTCCTCTTGCCGATAGCCATGCTTAAAGAATGGAGTGAACTACTGAATATCGCCATTTTATACAAACGCAGAACGCGTTGGTTATTAGGCATCAATATTACCGCTGCAGGTATCGCTATAACGTTACTCTTTGTGCTTTCTTCCCTAGGTATTTATGGCGTATTTATTGCGCTTTACTATGCACAATTGGCCAAGCTGGTCATGACGTTCATCATTGGGCAGCAATGCATACACTTACCATTCCAACTCAGTTTAATGGTCGCGTTACATATCATCTCTGGTCTGGCACTGTTCCTGCTCCACTCTGCTCAATCCATCGGGGGGGCAATCGCCATTTGCGTTTTGACGTGCGTACTGTTTGCAGGTGTCGCCTTCAGATTCATCCGCAGGAGTACACGCACCAACCTTTTAAATAAACTAAGGGCTGAAGCAAAAAGAGTGTCGTTATGAATACCAAGGATGTGAGACCCTCACAAATCACCGCTGCAACCACTATCACTGCGGTTATTGCAGCGGCATGGTTAGTGGTGCCTCATCCAATATTCATCGTCGCCATCTGCTTCGCTCCGCTTGTTATTTTGTTAGTTCTCAACCAAACCTTTTGGCTGGTCACCTTGTTCGTGATCTTTTCCTTCTTTCGGATTCACGAAGCCTTCCCCGCTATCTATAACTTTAAAATTCCTCTGCTACTTTCAATCGGTGCGCTAGGAGCGCTCTCTTTTCACCTATTGTTCAGTCGTCAGCTTACCGTATTCTGGCATCCTTCGTTAACGTGGCTGTTTATCTTCTGGGCACTTGTAATCATTGGCATCGTTTTCTCTCCCGGACGTGGAATCGCAATGGCTGAATTCATAAATAGCTATTGGAAAATAATTGTAATGACCTTGGCGGTGACATGGATTATCACAACCCCTAAACAACTGGCACAAATGTCTAAAGCAATCATGGTTGCAGGCTTATTAGTGGGGTTAGTCGCACTATATAATGCGAGCAATGGCATCGATCTGGTCGAGGGCACTCGCGTGTCGATTGGCCGTTCATTCGGTTCTATGCTTGGCGATCCAAATGACTTAGCTCTAGTGTTACTGTTCCCTCTCGCCTTCACGGTTAGTCAACTGGTAGAGGAACGCTCATCAATATGGATAAGAGGGTTTGCGTTACTGACTTGCCTTATTCTATTTCTGTCGATTATCGAAACACAGAGTCGAGGGGGCCTGCTAGGTGCCCTTTCTGTTTTTGGTTACTTTGCTTCCAAGCATATTAGGTACAAAACATTAGTGCTTATTCTCACGGTAGTGGCGGCAATATCACTGTATGTAGTCGCTGGTATTGATGGTCGTGCATCTGGTGGTGCAGCAGAAGCTGGTATTGATGCCTCTGCAATGGGGCGTTTGTACGCATGGGAAGCGGCGTTCAAAATGGCACTCGACAATCCATTAACCGGCGTAGGATTGGATAATTTCTACTATAACTACTTTTTCTATAGCTCCCATTGGGACGGTATGAATCACGCAGTCCATAGTACTTGGTTTGGTGTACTAGCGGAAACCGGGTTTATTGGTCTAATTGTTTTCATTATTTTAATCGTGTCTTTGATTAAAACATCCTTACGCTCCATCTCGCTTCTAACTAAACAGTCAGACATTACTCTGTCTGTTGGCGCAAATGCCATACTAAGCGGCCTTATCGGTACCATCGTATCCGGCACTTTCCTCACTCAAGGCTTTGTTTGGCCAATTTACATCCTTGCAGCGCTCACCATAGTGATAAGTCGCATCGTTCAAACTGACTGTCAAAATGAGAAAGCGGAATATTCTCAAATTCAAAAATAACATAACCGATTGGTTTTTATAGATTTAAACCATTGGCATACATCGTGATACGACTTGGGTTACAACAACACAATTGGCTCACGGAGAGAACGATGACAGATATTGTAGTATTTGGAGAAGATTTCGGTGGCTTACCCTCTTCCACTCAACATCTGATAAAGCACTTAGCAAAGAATCATCGTATTCTTTGGGTTAATTCTATTGGCCTTAGACAACCGACACCGACCACAAAAGACGCCAAACGATTAGTTGCCAAACTGTCTGGCTCAGTAAAGCAAAAAGACGACGAACCACAAACCGCGTTTAGTCACCACGATGACTCAGATATTCACACCATAACCTTGCTTACCATCCCCGCTCCCCGCTCTGCATGGGCACGTAAAGTTGCAACTCAAATGATGAAATGCCAACTAAGCAAAAAACTCCATGAGCTTGGCTTTCAAAACACCGTTTTCTGGACGTCACTTCCGACTGCCGTGGATATTTGTAAAGAAATGAGTGCGAAAGGCATTGTCTACTACTGCGGTGATGATTTTGGTGCATTGGCAGGAGTAGACCATCAGACTGTATTGGAGCATGAAACAGAACTCATTGATTGTGCGGACATTATTCTTGCGGCCAGTGAAAGGTTGGCGGCTAACTTTCCTAACGAAAAAACCGTCACCATACCTCATGGTGTAGACTTCAGCCTGTTCTCAAAATCGGTAGACAAAGCAGAAGACATGCCTAATAACGGCCGAAAAGTGCTCGGCTTTTACGGCAGCTTGTCGGAGTGGTTAGATTATCAATTGGTTGAGCAAGTGGCAAAGCAAGCGCAAGATTGGGATTTGGTGTTCATTGGCCCTAATGAGCTTCCTCACAACCCTTTACCACAACGAAGCAATGTTCATTACCTAGGGGCGAGAGCTCATCATGACTTACCACGTTATTCTCAGCATTGGGATGCAAGCTGGTTACCTTTTGTAGATAATGCCCAAATTCAAGCTTGCAACCCACTCAAACTACTGGAATACCTTGCGACTGGCACTCCTGTGATCAGCACACCTTTCCCAGCCCTTAAGCCATACGAACACATGATACATGTCGTGACGGACGTTGAGGATGTGTGTGCGAGCTTGAATCACCTTCTTCCACCACCCGAAGGATCGCTCTCGCTCATTCAACAACAAAGCTGGGAATCAAGAGCGCACCAAATTGAGCGATTAGTGAGGGCGTTATGAGCGATTTAAGAGACAACCTCACTCTATTACTGCACGGCGCATGGCGACGCCGCTACCTGATTGTAATCCCTATGATAGTGCTGCCTATTTTGGGCTTCCTTGTCAGTAAAGCAGTGCCGACTAAGTATGTGGCTCACACCAGCATGCTGATCCAAGAAACGGCCAAAATGAACCCATTCCTTGAAGACCTTGCAGTTTCAACAATGTTGAAAGACCGGTTGAGTGCTTTGAGTACCCTACTCAAAAGCCGTCATGTACTATATTCCGTCGCCAAAGAACAAGGCTTGATCAACGATACAATGGACGCTAGCGAACAAGAGTTCATCATAAAAGACCTTGCCAATCGCTTAACGGTTCAACAACTCGGTAAGGACTTCATTCAAATCCAACTCACGAGCAGCCAATCAGAAGGGATGGAAGCGGTGTTAGGCTCTGTCAGCAATCACTTTGTCGAACAGCTCTTAGCGCCAGAGCGTTCATCAATAAAGGATTCTAGCCACTTCTTGACTATTCACATTGATAAACGCCGTGAAGAATTGGACAAAGCGGAACAAGCTTTTGCTGAATACAAAAACGCTTATTCTCATGCAACACCAGCGATGCAAGCACAGAGCTTGACGCGTCTCGCCAGCTTAAAACAAACGTTGGCAGAGAAGGAAGCCGAGTTAGCGGGTGTCAAGCGTAGCCTTGGTAGTTTAGACCAGCAACTTTCAAAGACCAATCCGGTGATTGGTAAGATTGAAGAGCAAATTATCGAGATTCGAAGTGAGCTCACTCTATTGCGTGCACGATACACAGAAGCACACAGTTTAGTGCAAGGTAAGCTACGTGAGTTGAACCGTCTGGAACAGGAGCGCTCAGTGCTACTCAACTCAAAACAGCCGGAAATGAACAGTGACCAACTTTGGGATATTGCAAGTACAGCGACCATAAGCACGATTGGTGATGCTCAACCGCTGCTTGTATCTCAACTCCACCAACTGCAAATCATGCGCGGCCGTTACGAATCTTTGGAAGAAGAAACGGTTAGTCTAAGAAACATGATCCAAGAGCTGGAAAGCGACGCCAATCGCTTTGGTAGCACAGCAACAGAAATCAATCGACTTGCTCGTGATGTCGCTGTAAAGCGTGAACTTTATGATGATCTGGTTGAACGTTACGAGATGGCGCAATTGACAGGATCTTTAGGTGTTTTTGAAGAAAACAAACGCGTGAAAGTTATCGATGAGCCTTACACGCCAACCTTGCCAGCTAACTTACCTGCTATTATCTTTGTTCTTCTTGGATTAATTGGGGGGGCAGGTTTAGGCATTGGCCTTGCCACCATTGCAGAACTGGCAGATAACTCTATTCGCTCTCGCAAAGCATTGGAAAAACACCTTGGCGCTCCTGTCATCACCACCATCCCTAAAGTCATATTCTGACCTTGTTTTTTGACTAATCCTAGGACACTCTCTTCAGAGTGTTTTTTTGAGCATTTTCACTTCAAACTCACCTCTATCAATTTTGAATCTCAAATTAGGAATATCGATTTTCCAATTTGAACCTTTATAACAATTAAATATAAGCCATTGTTTAGTCGATACTTAAATTCTGGCATGCCCCCTGCAACGTTTGAGCGATAGCGATACGTCGAGGGCTCAGGAATGGAAAACTCAGGTACACAAGAATCACCAATACTGGGCAACGTGATTGTTCACGTCGTTCAACATCTAGCTCCCGGAGGCTTAGAAACATTGGTATTAGAGATGCTACGCTTTGCGAAACCCGAAGATTCAGTTTTTGTTATCAGCTTGGAGGGAAGTAAAACAACAGCGCTAAACCATTGGGAGAAACTAGAGAGCTTTGAAGCCCAACTCCACTTTTTGAACAAGCCTGCTGGTTTCAATCTCACTACGATTCGAACTTTGAGCGCCAAGTTGAAGGCATTAAATGCGAATGTCGTTCACACGCATCACATTGGCCCGCTTTTATACGGAGGCATCGCCGCACGGCTTAATGGCGTGAAAGCCTTAATCCATACGGAACACGATGCATGGCACTTAAACAATAAAAAAGCAGCACGATTACAGTCGATTCTGTTGAATGCGCTTAAGCCACAAGTGGCAGCCGATGCCGACTTTGTTGCAAAACAAATCATCAATAAATTAGGCTATCGCAATGTAAACACCATCCACAATGGCATAGATTGCAACAAGTTTACTGATGGCGATAGAAGTGCCGCTCGAACATTTTTCTCTCTACCCAAAGACAAGGTTATTATCGGTACGGCTGGACGCTTGGAAGCGGTAAAAGGCCAAGAAATACTAATCAAAGCTTTTTCCCATCTCCCCAAAGATACCCACCTTGCAATTGCAGGTTGCGGAAGCCAAAAATCGTTGCTTGAAGCGCAAGCGCAGTACTTGGGCATCCGAGACAGAGTGACTTTTCTTGGCTTGGTCGATGATATGCCGCGTTTTTACCAAAGCCTCAACCTCTTTTGCTTACCGTCACTTCAAGAGGGCTTTCCTCTTTCCACACTTGAAGCGCAGGCGTGTGGTGTGCCTTGTATAGCCAGTGATGTTGGTGCGGTTAGAGAAACCCTTTCTCCTCACACAGGAACACTCGTAGAACCAAACCAAGTGCCAATGTTGACCGACGCCCTATCGCAACAACTCGCGTCACCACCTCGCTCTCCTAGGGAGCACATTCTTAAGCACTTTGACATTAGAACTATGGTTAATCGCTATGCGACTCTGGCTCAAGGAGAGAGCTTATGATCGATCTACTTTGGACAATCGGCTTCGTTTTGTCTGCGCTACTGATCATCTATCATCACGTCGGTTACCCATTGGTTTTGAATTGGTTATCCGCTCGTCGCAAGCGACGTCAAACGTCAAAAAAAATGGGGAAAGAACGTTGTTATAGAGCTTCAAAAGCCGATTGCACGCTTCCAACGATGACGGTGATCGTCCCAGCGTACAATGAAGAGCAATGGATTGCAGAAAAGATTCGTAACCTAGCGAGCTTAGACTACCCCAGAAATAAGCTGACCATCATCGTCGCCTGTGATGGTTGTACCGATAACACCGCAGAGATCGCACAAGACACCATCCAAGAAGCGATTTGCGCAGATACCTTGTTCATCGTGCACGACCATAAAAATAACCGTGGTAAAGTAAGCTTGATCAACACAGAGATGGAAAATGTTACTTCTGAGATCACTGCTCTGAGTGATGTTTCTGCTCTTGTATCTTGCGATTCGCTCTTGCTTGCCAGCCAGCACTATCAAAACGAGAACGTTGGTGTGGTCAATGCAACTTACCAAATTATGTCTACCCAAAATCAAGGTGAAGCAGCCTACTGGCGTTATCAATCTAAAGTGAAACTCAAAGAGTCATTGATCGGCTCGACCATCGGTTCTCACGGCGCGTTTTACACATTTAGAACCGACCTATTCACACCTTTAGAGCCAGAGGTCATCAACGATGATTTTATCTTACCAATGCGTATCGTGCTTCAGGGCTATGCCTCTGTCTATGAACCAAAGATGCTCGCGATTGAGTTAGAGGAGAGCTCCGATGATTCTGACTTCAAACGTCGCCTACGTATCTCCGCAGGCAATATGCAACAGTTCTTGAAGCTAAAAAGATTGCTACTACCTCGTTACCGTTGGATCGCATTTGCGTTTTTGTCAGGAAAGGTTTTGCGTCTCGCGACCCCTTACTTAATGATTATGTGCCTGACGAGTTCTATTTTGCTCATTGAGTACCCCACTTTCCAACTTCTGTTAACCGGACAGTTGGCAGTCTACTTAGTGGCGTTTATCACTTACTTAATACCAGTATTCAATTTGTTTAAGCCGTTCAAGTTGATCAACTACATGGTGGTTGGACACATAGCAAACTTTGTAGGCGGACTGAGTTACCTACTTGGTATGGAAAATGGCCGCTGGAAGCGCGTTAATCATTAAGGAAAACACAATGAAAATTTCACGCTACGACTCAAATATTCATTTAGCAAAACGCGCTTTCGACGTCGTTATCTCACTACTCATCTTGTTGGCGACGATACCAATTATGCTTATGATTGCATTTGTCATTGTGGTCAATTCAAAAGGCCCAGTCATTTATCGTCAACTTCGGGTTGGTCGCTGCACACCAGAGAAAATGGACTTGTTCGAAATTATGAAGTTTCGCACCATGTACATCGATGCTGAACAGTGCTCAGGAGCGGTGTGGGCCAGCGAAAATGACCCTCGGATAACCCCTGTTGGTCGATTCCTACGCAAGACGCGCCTGGATGAACTACCGCAATTGTTCAATGTTCTTAGAGGGGAAATGTCTCTGATTGGCCCTCGCCCAGAGCGCCCTGCTTTCTATCAAAAACTAGAAGATGAAATTCCTTATTTTGTTGAACGTACCTACGGCGTATTACCGGGTATCACTGGCTTAGCGCAAGTCAACCAAGGTTATGACTCGTCTATTGAGGACGTTCGCCGCAAAGTGGGCTTCGACCACAGCTATGCATTAAGTCTAAGTTCTTTTAATTCTTGGATTTCGATGGATATTTCGATCATGAGCAAAACGCTCGTCGTCATGATCAATGGTCGAGGACAGTAAGGTTAGCGAGATAGAACGGAAGTCAAAAAGGAAGACATAGGTGAAACGTTACTCTTGCCACTGCCGACGCATATTTTCAATCGTCACCAGTGGCACATCATGAATACTTTGATATTCTTCGCGACACACCTTTATTTCCACTTCAATGCCCTTTTTCTCACAATACTGAAGATAACGCTTCATCTCCCAGTGACGTACAAACGTGTTACTAACAATCACTGTGTTTCCCTTACCTAACCACTTGCGCGTTTGTTGAAAACACCATTCATGGGCATCAGTCAGCTTTGTACCATCAAATACGTATTCACCACTTTGATTCTCAAAGTACATGTCAGCTTCAAAATGTTTTGCTTTGAACTGCTTGGACAACTTCCTAGCAAGCGTCGTCTTACCAGAGCCCGGTAAGCCACGAATTAGGATCAGTTTTGCGTTGGGCATAATGGTGTGATGTTAGTGGAAAACCAGCAAACTGTACGCGATTTTTATAGAAAAGAGAACCAAAGCGAATAGAAGCTTCATCTACTCTCTCAATCTTGCTCTCAGTTAAGTAAATAATTACCCCGCAGCGTTAATTTTTGTTCCCTCCTGCCGCATTTAAAACTAGAATGCGCGCGCATTTATTGAGCCTCAAAAAACACTTACTGTAGGCCCAATCAAACGCAATAACGCTTAATGCCCAATCACGCTCTGCCAGCAATGTTTCACACTGCTCAAAAGCGAAGTCTGCTTGCTGTCTAAAATTCGAAAATCACCGGCAGAGTTCGCTCTCACCAGGCCCGTGCACACTCGCCTCTCTGGGTATCCAATCTCACTCAACTGTTCAGATAACGTTTCTACAATATTCATTTTTCGTCTTTCTACACATCCTTGGGGATACGTTTGGCGTGAATCAACCACCAAGGTCGTCCGTCAAACAAACGAGAGCCAACCTGCTCCACTTCCAACATCAAGCCGTCGACAACTTCGCTGGGTAATACTTCCCTTAATTGAACTTCATTGCCCACCCATTCTTGATAAATGGCATGCCAAAATTCAGAAACACCCTTTCGCTCAATCGCTTCAACTAATTCAAATCCGTTTCTTTCTAGCGTTGAACGCCATGCGCAGCCCAGCTTTTTCGATTTAGGCGAGGCTTCTAGAGGCTCCCGTGTAGTGAAAATCAGTTGACCATCCTTATTGAGTAAGCGATGAACATCTGACAACAATTGGTCTTCATCTTTTGCAAATGGTAGAGCGTCGATGCTGACAACACAGTCAAACCTATTGTAAAGACGCGATAAATTTTCAAATTCCACAACAGAAAACTCGACGCTTGAACCCTCTTGTATATGGTGCTTAGCGTACTCAATTGCGAATTCAGAACGTTCTACGCCTAACACGTAGCAATCTAACGCTTGGTTAAGCCAGCGACTAAAACCACCAGCTCCACAGCCTAAATCCAATACAGTCCTAGGTTTATTGTTAATGAGTTTACCTTGTATTTGCTCGAGTAACTCGACAGTACAACTGCTGTAAGGCTGTAAGTTCGCTGGGTAGAGCTCACCTGCCGCTTTTGTCCATAATGAATTGAAGAAATCGTTGTTTAAACGGTATTGATAGCTACCCATAAATTACTTTGCTTCCTGTCTGCGTAACCATTCTTTTGCGGCTTCCCCCATGGTTATGCCCTCTGCTTGTTTCATCCATTGCATGAAGCCGCGATCAAACGCGAAATTATCTCCACACTTCGATTTGAAGTAGCGACGTACATTCTGAGTACTCTTATAAGAGGAAGTCACTAACGTGTTGTCTTCTATAGGGTCTTTATGCCAATCAACTTTACTCATCTAACTTTCCTTACATGACTTTAATACGCAACTCCTTGTCCAACAAGAGAGTGTGTCATCTTTTATTACTCGCATCTACTTGGTGCTAATGAATACTTCATTTTTGCCGATAGGCTCATATCCCAATGATTTATGGATTGCACTGGGGAAACAAAACGGGTGCGAGACTCAAATATTTACCGATCGTACTGTAATCAGAGTTTCGCTAAAGCGGTCTGCAATTAGGGTCTACCACTATTTATTGAAGGACTGAAAATGAAACAATCACTTCACCCAAAGTTCAACAGCAGTTGGGAATAGCTCTACTGGCATTGCAAATCAGTATCGCACTAGTGTCTATTGTGTAGGCGCTGGATAAAGTTTTGGTGCCCGAACATTCTACGAAGGTATTTTCTGGCTTCTATGGTTTAGATATTTCGAGTGGCTTTTCTGTCACGCTGGGTATTGCCAAGTTAGTTTTCATCGGAGTATTTATGGCTGGGCTTTGGCAGAACCTAACTTACCTTGCGATTCTCGTATTACAAGCGGGCTCGAATTTCTCTTCGTTCGCTAAGTACCTAGATCTATTCCACAGCCTACTTTTCTTCGCAGCATGGCCAATGCTTGCGGCGTGTTTCGCTCTACACCTGTTCGTGAGCATGACATTTATGTACTAAAAATACAGCCTCGAGAGGTCTCTGTTTAATTCTCCTCCAAGAGCAAAGCGCATTAAAAAGGGAGGCTTCTCGCCTCCCTCTTCACTCATTGAATATCGGTACTTCTATCATCGAAGCGTGATAAAACGCATATCGTCCTTTGCCCAATTGCTTGGCTCGATACACTGCCATATCAGAACAGTGCAATAAGGTCTCTATGTCTCTTCCAGCATTATCTGTCATAACAACACCAATGGATGCGGTTAAGTTGATATCGAGACCTAGACGGTCGGCGGTGCTCTGTAGCTTTTCAAGAAAGCTATCTAGCTTGAGTTCAAGATCCCGCTTGTTCCTAAACTCTTTCGTCAATACCACAAATTCGTCGCCGCCAAATCGACCTACAATGTCACGCTTATGGCCAAAGCTCTCTCTCAATACCGCTACAAATAATGCGAGGACTTGATCACCCGCTAGATGACCGTAGGTATCGTTGATATATTTGAGGTTATCCATATCCAAGAAAATACAGGCTCCAGGTGTGTTGCCAAGTGCTAATGATTTCTCTGCACCTCGCAGGAAGTACTCACGGGTTAGTAACCCACTACGTGAGCAAAATACACCATTGCGACTGGCTTTAATTACTTGCTCGAAATGCTCTTTTAATTCCATAGAAGCGTCATTAAACACAACCTTACTCTCTTCCAAGAATCGGTCAAGCGGCTGTGTTAGACCCACCACTTGCTTACCCATCAAACGTGTGATCACGACATAGATAGCAATAATCAACAACACGTTTGCACCAAACATCAATGTGCCTTCGCCAAGTAACGTGCTAAATTGCGCTTTGGAAAGCAAAATCCAAGGCGTACCTTTTATCCTAGTAAATTCAACGTATGATAAATCAAGAGGATAGCTGTAAGTAAAGAAGCCACCCTTCTCGGAGCCCGTTAGTGCTTTTAAATTCTCTTCACGGTCAAACAGTTTTTCATGACCGTAGTTGAACAAGTTAACACCAATGTAATGCTCGTCTCGAGAGTGGCTGATGATGTTAAGATCTTCATCTAACAGCACGCTATAAATGTCGCTCTCTCCCTCTGTATCCAATGCTTTTTGAATCTCAGAGAAATGAATGGACGCAGATATCGTACCTTGTAAATCGCCCCCCTTATCAAACATTGGGCGACACAATACATATACCGTTTGCCCGTTAGACACATCGATGAGGACATTAGTCATGACTGTTTTTTTGGTGCGAATAACCTGGTGGAAGTACTTTCGGTGAGCAATAGAGTGGACTTTGTCATTATGAGTACTCACCATGTTTCCTACACCATCACTGAAACCAATGCCCGCAAGGTCAAACGCTTGTTTATAAGGCATTGCTCTCTGTGCACGCTCGTGTAAGGAGATACCGGGTTCTGTGAAATATTGGTCGGAACTCATTGCTCGCAATAAATCACGGTAGCCACCAATGATCGTACTAAGATTAATTTCTGCCGATTTGACGTGATATTTGGAAAGGCTTTGAGCTTCACCGACTTGCTGATACGCCCAGTAAGTAAAGTTAGTGAATAATGCAATGAGGAATATCGGGACGGTATACCGCACTGTGACCGATTGAAGACTTCTGGATATGTTCATGGTTTAGTTATTGTTATTTATAGCCGTACAAAATTTTTCATTTGCATAATAATGATTTCCCCGCCCTGAGCTTGTGACCTTATGAAGTTTAAATCAAAAAAATTTCAAGTACGTTCTGCGCACAGTCTCAATCACAAGAAAATCGGGCGATTATACCCATGCCATAGTATCTAAACAGCCATTTTCAGGCCTTATTCGACAAAATATTTTACTCACTCAACAAAAGACATTTGTTTATAAATATCATCATGTTAAATAAACCATAATTATGCATAAAAACTGACTTATACTGACAGATTAAATAGCCTATACCCTTAAATTATCTAGTTTTTGTAGCAGGAGTCACAGCTTTTACGCCGTACAAGCATCAATTTTTCTACCACATTTCTAACAATTGAGATAGTTAGCCTACACTTGTATATCAACCAATTGGATATGGGTATGTACTGTGGCCAGATCGCTTTCATGGAATAACCTATCTGTTAAGCACAAGTTGTTTAGCTTAGTTGTTTTACCCATTGCTCTCCTCCTCTTTCTCGCGGGGCAACAAGTTCATCGACTCTCTACACAAGCGCAAGATCTAGAGAGGACTCAGTTATTTTCTGACTATATGGATAACGTTTCTTTTCTTTATAACTTGCCAAACAACAGTGACGTTTCAGACAGGGAATTAGAGATCAAATCCATCACCCACTCACTTAACAATGAAGCAAGGCGCATCTTTGCAGACAAAGGTTTAGAAATGGCCGATCTGCTTTCCAGCTTAGAAGAAGCGAGCTTATCTCTGACGACCACAACAGACATGAATGAGCGTCTAGACATTGCAGAATGGCGAGCAGACACCTACAAGCAGATCCTACTCGCATTAGAAAAAGTGCCGTTTAATGACGCCACCTATGAAATCCAAGCGCACCTCTCTGCGCTAATACAAATCGAGTGGTTGATGTTTTGGTCTAAAGAAGAGAACCGCCTGAGCCAATATCTAATTTACTCCGTTGAGCAAAACCAATTTTATGATGCCGACATCAGCAGCGAAATTGAATCTCTGGTCAAAAACCAACAATTGTTCCTTGAACGCTTCGTCACTCTCAACGCCAACCAACAACAAGTTGAACTGTTAATCGACACATTCACCAATGAAGTGTTCGTCCTTAGCCAAGAGTTCAGAAGCTTTCTGTTCAACGAAGAAGCGCTCAGCACCCTGCCAGAAGCTGAAGTTGCAGCAGGATTAACCGCACTAAATGGACGCTTAGCCTTGCTCAAAAACGTCGATAACGACATATCCAATCAACTCAAAGCGGATGTTGGTCAAGCGATCACCATAGCCAATCAGCAGCGTTTGATGTTCATTGGCGTTATGTCTTTCATTACCATCGCGGTGATTAGCTTAGCGCTACGCCTCGTACGTAAAGTAACCAACAACCTTCAATTGGTTCTCGAATTTCTCCGTCGTGATAGCTACAGCGAAGAATCTCCACTAAGAGAGTTAATCAAAGGCGAAGATGAGTTAAGTAAATTTGCGCAAGAAGTTGAGCGGTTGAGTTACGAACGCGAGCAAGCCAAGGTCAAACTCACCCAAGCTAAGGAAGACGCGGAACAAGCAAAAGATGATGCGATTAAAGCCAGTAAAGCAAAAAGTAGTTTCCTTGCCAATATGTCACATGAAATACGTACCCCGTTGAATGGTGTTATCGGTATTTCAGAAGTGCTGTCCGATACCTCTCTTACCGCTACACAAAAAGACTACGTCGACACCATTGAGACGTCATCACAGCTACTACTGAGCTTGATTAATGACATTTTGGACTTTTCCAAGATTGAATCTGGCATGCTACTTATCAGCCCTCATTCCACATGCGTGCGCGAATCCATTTACGACATCGCATCTATTGTTTCGCCGAAAGCAAAAGAAAAAGGCATCGACCTTAAAGTGAGCATTAGCCGCAATACCCCTTATCGATTGATGATTGATGATCACCGTCTACGCCAAGTTATCATGAACTTTATGTCTAATGCGGTGAAGTTCACCGAAAAAGGCAGCGTGCATCTCTCTGTTACCACACACGACGTCTCAGGCGCCAACGCTGTCATGGAGTTTTCTGTTCAGGATTCAGGTATTGGGATCGACGAGCAACAACAAAAGAACATCTTCGAACCATTCGCGCAAGAAGATAACTCTACAACCCGCCAGTTTGGTGGTACTGGTCTTGGCTTAGCAATAAGTACACAGCTCGTCGAGTTAATGGGAGGCAAGATCCAACTAGAATCTGGAAAAGGACACGGCAGTCGATTTTTCTTCCAAATATCCCCTGCAATCGTTCATTTGGGCTTTGATCCCAAGCATGCTGCCAGCGAAAGCCAACTTTGGTTAGTTTGTGAAGATGCAGACATGGAACGGATACTGCGTGATGAACTGAGCTTCTACCAGATTGCGGTTCATCAATCGATAACACACTTAAACGCCCTTCCTGCTTGGATTAGCGATAAGGAACGCGTCATCGTGATTTACAACGAGACACGTCCAAATTCAGCGATGAAAAACGAAGCGACATTCCAACGACTAGCTGCTCAAAATGTGCATATTTGTCTTGTTAGACACCTTCATAGCGACCAGTTTGACTTTGGTGAAAATGTCAGTGCGATCATTACTCAGCCACTTCTGGGTCAACGCCTAGTCAAGGCGATTGAAAGCTGTCAGGTAAGATTCAGTCAAACCGCTCTAGAGGCAGCTGCAAGCGAAACATCTAATGCGAACAACAAAATCTTGGTGGTCGATGACAACACGGTAAACCAAAAAATCGCAGGGTTACATGTGACAAAGGCTGGCTATGAATTTGACTTAGCGGCCAATGGCCAAGAAGCGGTCGAGATGTTCGCTAAAAATCAATACGCATTGATTCTGATGGATTGCATGATGCCCGTGATGGATGGGTTTGAAGCAACAAAAAGAATTCGCCAATTGGAAAAAGAGGTTCATAGAGGCTATCGAATCCCAATCATTGCGTTAACAGCAAGCGTCGTGGATGACGACATACAGAAATGTTTCGATGTCGGTATGGATGACTACGTGCCTAAACCATTCAAAGCAGCGGTATTAAAAGATAAATTGTCAAAAGCCGTTGAGGCGAGCAAATCGAACGTAGCAATAACTCCCGCGGTATCTTCAACTATAAGCAGCCGAATCAACACTCAATCAAAAGAAATGCCGGAAGAACAGATGACAACGCCATTACCCAGCCGATCTGAGCGTATTCTTTTGGTTGAAGACAATACGGTCAACCAAAAAGTCGCCTCTCTACTACTGAGTAAGGCGGGGTATCAATTTGAAATCGCTGAAAATGGTCAGATCGCCTTGGACATGTTCCAACAAGATAATAGCTTCGACATCATCTTAATGGACTGCATGATGCCTGTGATGGATGGCTTCGAAGCAACTAAAGAGATTCGTGCATACGAAAAAGTTTCTGGTCTGCCTAAGACCCCTATCATCGCGCTCACAGCAAGTGTCGTAGACGACGATATTCAGCGCTGTTATGACTCTGGCATGGATGCCTATGTACCAAAACCAGTGAGAAAAGAAAAACTTCTCCATCAAATTGAAAGTGTGATTTAAAGAGCAAGGTAATGGTCATGGATACCCATTTCTTAAAAAACAAGGTGCTGAGCGTTGTCTCTACCGCAATGATTGCTTTTGCATTGCTGATCTCCTTCGATAGTGAAGCCTTGGCAGCAGATAGCTATGCTATTTTTTCTCTCGATTCAGATTTTGATGAACTCAACATCACCAAAGCCCGAAAGCTATATCGAGGGAAAACCAAACGACTGCAGGGTAAACGAATTGAGCTTTCTGATTGGCCTGATACCTCATCGGAACGCTCTGAGTTCTACCGATACCTCCTCAATAAAAATGTCGCGCAAATGAATGCGCATTGGGCAAGCTTGTCATTCTCAGGTAAAGCGCGCCCACCCAAAGTTATCGACAATTCCGATATGGATGCCCTTTTGACATGGATGAAAGAAAAGCCAAATCGCATTGGCTATGCACCGGTGAGTAGCCTTCCGTCAAATGCACAGATCCTCTACGTAGTAAGCTCGGAGAAATAATATGAAGAAAACACTCATCGCATCAGTGATAGCAACAGCGCTTAGCAGTGTGGCCTTACCGAGCTTAGCGGCAATAGAGATCACCGATAATTTATCGTTGAGCGGCTTTGGCTCTACCTCATGGGCAACAACTGACAACAAAACACCAGTGCTCGTTAATCGATTCATCGACGATGAAAACTGCTACGACTGTGATACCACCTTTGGTGTTCAACTCGACTTCTATTACGACGCTTTTAAAGCTTCTGCTCAAATGGTCAAAAGACCACAGGACCACTGGAGCGATCCTCAGCTAGAATGGGCCTACCTATCCTACAGCTACGGCAATATTGAGTTTCGCGCCGGTCGCCTACGAATGCCTGTATTCCTCGCTTCCGAGTATTACTATGTCGGGCATGCCTTTACGCCAGCAAGGCCACCAAACGAAGTCTATGACAGTATTCTGGGAATTACGGCGTTCAATGGGATTTCATTTCTATGGAACTATGAGATCAACGACAGCATGACGTTAACCACGACACCTTTCATTGGTTTTCATGATGAAAGTACCGTCGACTTTAACGCCAATACCGAGCTGACGTTTAAAACTAACGAAATGTATGGCGTGAACTTCATCTTGAGTGGTGATTATTATCGTTGGAACTTGACCTATTTAGATTCGAATTACGACCAAGAAACGAAACTGCACAACCTCACTACCTCTATTCCTGGTGTTGGTGTTGTTCCCATTCCAGATCAAACCATCAAAGCAAAAGGCCAAGATATTCAGCTTATCTCGCTAGGCGCAGAATATGAGTTTGATGCCCTAACTTTAACTTTGGAAGGTCAAACCAACGACATTGCATCTGCATGGTATGTACAAGGCAGCTATAACTTAAACAAGTTCACACCTTATGCTATTTATGGCCAACAGTTTGATGACCATGAACATAAAGTGGGCGATAGCTATCTATTGGGTGTGAGGTACGATCTGCACTATAACGTGTCACTCAATGCGGAATGGCAACACTTTAAAGCTTATCGAGACGCCTCAGGTGCATTTGTTTCTCCCCCTTCAGATGACAGCGCAGATATGTACACCATTATGGCTAACTTTGTGTTCTAAACCTTTGGCAGGTCAATGTTTATCGACCTGCCTCCCCTCTATCACCGTCTCCGCTCTTCGTCTTCTGTAATAGAGTACTCATGACTTAAACCGGTTGATCATCACAACCGAAACAACGGTCAGCATCATCCCCAAGGCATGAAACCAAGTAAATGATTCATTCAATATAAAAATGGCGCACAACGCCGTCATCGCAGGACCAATATTGCTCACCAAACTCAGGTGTGCAGGGTCGAGCCGCGCCATTGCGGCTGCTATCAAATACGAGGGAATAACCGTGCAGAAGATGCCAAGCAATACCCCAATGGTGATGAGTTCTTCACTCATAGTATTTAACTGTAGCGAGCTAAAAGACAGATGAATAAGAATTGCAATCCCAGCACTCCCCATTCCAATACTGGTGAACAGCTTACTTCCGAGTTTTGCGATACTGGCTTTACTCATGACCAAATACACAGCAAATACAAATGCCGACGCAATCGCTAATCCACCACCAAGCCAAATCTTCTCTCCATAGTGAGAAAGATCGTGCGCCACAATGAGACCAACCCCAAGATACCCAACCAAAACGGCAAATAATACTGAACGCTTGGGTGATTGCCCCTCTTTAAACCACATGATCAGCACAACAAAAGTAGGAAAAAGGAAAAGTAATAACCGCTCAAGTTGGGCGGAAATGTAATTAAGTGCAGTAATGTCTAAATAACTGGCCAAGTAATAACCCAGCACGCCAATGGACGCCGCTTTAAGTCCATGCTTTCTCACTTTCCCGCGATATTCAGAGTTACGCAACGTCCAAAACAAAATGCCAAGGTAAACCGGTAATGAACTCATCGCTCGTAGCGTCATGATACTGACCGCATCACCACCATGCTGGTAAGCGAGTTTGACAAAGACAGGTTTAATCGAAAACAGCAGTGTTCCGGCAAGTGCAAGCATGACACCTATTGTCACGGCACTCACTGGCTTCTTTTTGATCTGGCTTTCTGATTGGTCGTTGGAATCGGATGCCGTATTCATTTTGTCTCCTTGATGATTGATGACTTTCAAACAAGGCTACGAGATAGAATACGACTCTGGCTGCATCTACTCGCAGCCAGGCACAACTCAACCTACCGACTGCTTGGCATTGGAAGGAGGAGCCACCAGAGGTTGGTTGTGCAGATGATCATTTTACTTTCCTATTCGGGTCGAAGGTTCAGATTAACCATTGAATATATTTTGTTCAAGCTTACGGTTTTTAAAATAGTACTCTTTGTCATGTTGTCCGACCTCTCTCAGCACACGAGACGGATTACCAACCGCAACAACGTTGGCAAGAATGTCCTTGGTTACTATGCTGCCAGCGCCAATCACTGAGTTCTCTCCAATCGTCACACCCGGCAATACCACCGAGTTTGCACCGATCCACACGTTATCTCCGATTCGAACTGGTATGTTGAACTGAGCGACATCTCGTCTCAAATCAGGAGCGATTGGGTGCCCAGCCGTCGCTATAGTCACATTCGGTCCAATCATTACGCTATCCCCATTGTAGATTTAAGTATCGTCAACCAAAGTGAGATTGAAGTTTGCGTAAACATTATCACCGAGGGTACGTGTGACATCCCCAGTTCGCCCTAAAAGGCGGTTAGATGTAGCAACTCTCAACTCCAGGCGTGAGAAGACGCCCGAGTATCTCGTCCCGCTTTTCTGGCTCTGAGGGACGGATGTGATTGTAATCGTATAAGGTTTACAGACATTGGGTTTGCATTGCCGCCAACTCCTCATCATTGCAGAAGTACACTTTTTGGCTGTGCACTATGGTTTTCATATCCATTTTTATTCCTGTGAAGGGATGTTCTTGGTTGGGATTTAGCAGAGTAAGAATAGAAATGCTTGCCAGAAGTCATGAAATTCGTACTTTACTTTATAGTAGGGTGAAGTGATGATCCCAAGGCACGTTTTTACCGATGATGTATTGTTTCTTAACAGACAAAAATGAGACGCTTATTCTGTTGACGCGTTAGGTAAATGCCGAGACAAAGCATCTATGAGATCCTTTTTGATGAGTGGTTTGGCAAGAACTTCATCAGCACCTGCATCGATAAAAGATTGTGTCGATTGTTGCATCACATCCGCAGTCCATCCGAAGATCACGATATCATCTAACCCTTGTTCGCGTATTAGCTTAACAACCTCAATACCACTCATTTCTGGCATATGGTTATCAATAATGATTAGATTGAAAGGCTGCTCGTTCAACAAGTTCAGTGCTTCTTGTCCACTGCTGCATGTGTGACTTTTCGCCCCTAACTTATCCAAAAAGACTTTCGCGATGATTTGATTCATCCGATTGTCATCCGTAATCAGCGCGTTAATGGTCGAGAGATCTTTACCCTTCACGTCCTCTGTTTTCTCTTCAATTACCTCGCCTAAATAACTTGGTAAGCTAATCACAAAGCGGAACTGGCTTCCCTTTCCTAACCCACTCTCAACACTGATTTGGCCATTCATAAGAGTCACTAGTTTTTGACAAATCGCTAAGCCCAATCCGGTGCCACCATACTGCCGAGTCGTCGACACTTCCGCTTGTTCAAATTCATTAAAAATAGAATCCATCCGATCTTGAGGAATACCGATACCGGAATCTTCTACGCAAAATTCGACGAAAGGTGACTCTAGCGCTTTGATGCAAACGTTAATATGACCAGTCTTAGTAAACTTGAGCGCATTGCCGACAAGATTGAGCAAGACCTGTCGAATACGCACAGAATCACCACAATAGTAGCAGCCATCACTGCAGTGGTTATCCACGTTAAACACAATGCCTTTCTCTGAGCACAATCCCTGGTAAGTCACTTCCACCGGAGTAATGATGTCGGCCATTTTGAAAGGATGAATATCGAGTGCAAGCGCATCACTTTCTACCTTGGCTAAATCTAAGATATCATTGAGAATCGAGAGCAGGTGTTCACCCGAGTTCAATGCGAGTCGCAGCACTTTCCTCTGTTCCAAGTCTCGGATGTCATCGTTCAATATTTGTAGCATGCCTAAGAGCCCATTAAGCGGTGTCCTTATTTCATGACTCATCGTTGCTAAAAATGCCGATTTCGCTTCATTGGCGCGCCTTGCCTTCAATGCCTCGGTTTCAAGGTCACTTTCTCAGCGTTTTACTTCTGTGATGTCGCATTCAATAGCAATAAAACGCTCAACAACACCTTGCTCATTCCTCAATGGGATGATATCGATATCAATCCAATAGGGCTGTTTGTTTCTCGTATAGTTGAGTATCTCCGTCCTAACTTGCTCACCCTGTCGAACCGCTTTTCCGATGTCTGCAATCGTATCTGGTGAAGTATCGGCACCTTGCAAGAAAGCCCCCGGCGCTAACCCTTTGATGCCATCGAGTTGATAACCCGTCATGGATTCAAACGCCTTATTTACCCATTCAACCTTTCCGTGGTGGTCTGTGATAACAATGGCATTTCTTGCGGCTTTAACTACGGTCGCCAATAACTCGCTCTCCTTCTCTTTTTCTTTCAACTGAAAGTTTGATCCTTCTAGCTCCCTCTTGGATTTTTCGAGTTCACGGTGTGGGTTAACAAATAGCCTTTTTCCTATGAATGTTACAATAATCGAACTCACGATCAGCACACCAATTAAGCCCTTTAGCAAACTGCTTTGAAGGTTTGTTAACTGTTCGTCCAAGAAGGATTTACTGACACCTTG
Source organism: Vibrio campbellii CAIM 519 = NBRC 15631 = ATCC 25920 (assembly GCF_002163755.1). Classification (NCBI taxonomy): domain Bacteria; kingdom Pseudomonadati; phylum Pseudomonadota; class Gammaproteobacteria; order Vibrionales; family Vibrionaceae; genus Vibrio; species Vibrio campbellii. The sequence continues at coordinate 1,611,706 of NZ_CP015863.1, read as the reverse complement.
AGTCAAAAGCAAATTACCTCTGCTCAAGGGTTCTTTATTGATGATCCATCGGTCGATGGCGCTTGCGGTTAGAACATGCTCATGGCTATGGGAGAGATGGTCTTGCGCCTGTTTTTCGGTTATGTGAGCCAGTTCAGGAAGCGGTGGGATGGTTTGACTGAGTTCATACCAACGCTCTCTTCCTGTTACGAACGAACCAAAAAAGTCATCGTAGTCAACAGCGGTTTCACCATATAACATCCCGACAAAATCACCGTTATTCACAAGAGGCATAAAAAGCTTTAAGCAGATGTGGTTAGTATCATCGTGCAGCAGATACACGATGCGCTCATTTAGTCGAGACTCAGAAAGCGCATTAAAAATCGCGACTTCTTGTTCAGATGCGGGGTGACGGAAAGTGTCTTCGAACAACAACTCACCGTTTACATCTCTTGCTGCAAATTGCATCGTTTGATGTTGGCCTTTAAAGCGCTCCAGCTGAAACGCTAACCCTTCAACATCATTGTCGACTAAGGCATCAATAACCCCACTGTATTGGGATGCAAGGACGATTCGGTCTTCCGCTACCTCTAAGTACTTCTCCATAAAGATCTTGGCCGACTCCAATTCAAACCGACCATTCCCCTTTTGGAGTTGTTTTATTGTAGCCTGACTTTCTTGAGATAACACAATCAATGAAATGACTCCAAAAATGAGCGCAGTCATCCCAATAAAAATGAGTAATAGAGCTTTCGGACTGAACCTAGAGAGCTTTTTTGCCATGAGCACATGCTTCCTTGCGCGAATTCACCGCTTTCACATCAATAAGTGTAGGATACACAACCGGTTAATTCTCATACTCATTTAGGGTTAGCCTTTGGGAACTAACTCCTTCAATACAAATCACACATCAACCTTATGAGCGGAAAATACCGAACTGGCAGGATCAAAAATGCCGCAAATTTCGAACCTTGCGGCATTTGTTCTAAGTAGGCTTATTTCTTTTTTTACGAGCCTCCAGATGCGCTTTAAATTTCTTATCTCGACGCTTTAATGCTCGGAAAAACTTCGATTCTTCGTGATACCAACCAATAACACTGACAGGAAACCCCACCAGCATCATGATAAAAATATCGGCGGGGAACTGCTGCGTGATATCTTTCAATGAATGCAGCTCACCAAAAACAAATAAACCTATTACCTTGCCAACCAACAACGCACAGCAAATCATCAAGAAAGACTTCATAATGTAGTGCCATTTGCCTTTCTTGCGTTCTTCTCGCCAATACACATATTTGTGCTCGCGGTTGTACATTTCCCCCTCCGCTTAAGTGACGTTGTCACCATCATTTTCGAAATGGAATGTTAATGCGAGACGCCAAGCTCGCACTACTTTAATCATAGTGCGATTGGAGGGAGTTGCTTATTAGACTAATCAGAAATGGCGGGGATTTTACTGAGCGGTCCATATTTGTTTGTAAGAGCGCGGTTCTCGGTTGGACTCATCCAAACCAAACATGCCTGCTAGAGCCTCTAGTTTTTGCTTGTAACGTCCTAATGCGCTTTCATCATCAGTCATGATCGCGAATTCTGCGAAATAACCAATGCCTTCAAGGTGATCGAGCGTGATATGGAATTCACCGACAAAGTAGATGCTGCGAACCTTCTTAGTATGAAGAATCACCTCATACCCCATGTTCTCCAACATGCTTTTGGCTGCCTGGGACTTGGTGATGTCTGTCGCTTCGCAACGTTCTTCTTCCGGTCCTTTCACAATCCAAAGCTTAATGCCAGATGGTTCAATTTCACGAATCACCAAGCTTTTGTTTTCGTTGGTTAGTTTGCGCTCGGGTGTATCGTAAAACCAATCTGCTTCTTGGTTATCTTCGAACATCACCTCGTGCTTTAGGCTGCTTAGCGTGGTTAAAAATGCTCGCTTGTCTTTCACTCTGTATTTCAATTCAACTTCAAACTGCCCCAGAAAATGAACTTGTGCACTCACGCGACTACCTCACTACAACTGTTCGCTTCGACTTTTTTGTTGTTCTTTGCAACGTTAAAGGACTTCTAAAACCAGCGAAATGGTAACATAGGTTAGTAATTCGAAATGCTACACAAGATAACTTTGTGCAAACGAGTCGTTTAAATCAAAGTGCAAGAGAAAGCATATAAATACAGCTTGTCACGTCCACTAAGTTTCCTCTCTTGTAAGCGTGGATGATGATTATCAAGATGACCGAGTGCTGAATCTTGGCATATCCACCAAGACCTACAAGTGCATAAGGAATGACGCTTACAAAAACTAAAACAAACAGAGCGGTAGGCATAATAGATCTCGATAAAAATGGGAACTATCTGGAGACTAGCAACTCCTTATTACCATAACTTCTTGCTCATCTCATTATTGCTTACGAAACACCCAAATAGGACCAATCAGTAAAAACTGAACGTCTTCAAAAAACGATGGTTTCTTCCCTTCGATTTTGTGCCCGATAAACTGGAAAATCCAAAGCACACCAAAAAGTAGCATCGAAATCTGTAAGACTGGCCAACCTAGTATGTCCATCGACCAGATCAGGCCGATACACGCAACTGTGTAGCCAATCATCATAATGAATACGCTTAGAGAAAGGCGGTAGTAAAAGTTCCACGCGGGTAGCGCAACAACCCATACCCAGTTGAGATTGAACCCAAATAAAGGAATCTGCGGAATGGACCAAATCAAGCCAACCACGGATAAAAAGATGCCGGGTACCGCGACCTTGTGAATCTTTTGGTTTATTGGGTTTTGATGGCTTTCACCGTAGGCTTCTAACCATTCAGAAAGTGCACGCATAACTTCACCTTTAACATCGCTATAACATTTATATAGTCGGTGCGAGTTAAAGGTGCGAGTTTTTGCCTGAAGATATTGATAATAAACAAAGTATCTGTGACCAAGCACAAACTATGTTACTGATTTGAAAGTGTAATATTTTGGGATAAACAATCGCTTATAAAGACTCTACAACCCAATATAATTTATCAACGAAATAACACCATGGTTTCCTATAGCTTTCAAATAAAACAAATCTCACTTTTCCCAATATAGGTGCGGAGTATTTATAATTTAGTTTTATATATAAAACATATTAGAAATTACCAATCCATTGATCTAGAATCTGCACTCAATTTTCACACCACTATATTAAGATTATATTTTGAACAAAAACAAAATGTTATTGAGCGCTACCTTAAGCGCTTTGTTGTTAACAGGCTGTGGCTCTATCATCAACGGTACAACTCAAAACATGACAGTTAAAGCGACACCTTCGTCAGCTGACATCAAACTGCTCTCCTCAAACGGCTCCATCATTGCACAGTCAAAAGGCTCTCTTTTCTACAATCTAGAACGCTCTGATGGTTTCTTCGACGGAGCGAATTACAACCTTGAAGTTTCTTCTGCTGGCTACGAGAACCAAATAATCCCATTAACTTCTTCAGCAAGTGGTTGGTACATTGGTGGCAATATTCTTTTGGGTGGCCTGATCGGCTGGTTGATTGTTGACCCTGCAACAGGCGGAATGTGGGCAATCGAGGCCAAGAATGGACAAGATATTGAGAACTTGAATGTTGTACTTCTAGAAAATGCGACAGACAAAATGATGGCAGATGCAGTTAAGGTTAAATAGTTCTGCTGTCCAAGACTTTAGTTACTTGTTGCATCAATACTATTTAGCCCCTCCTCAGGGGCTAAATTTTCCGAACGTCAGCTTACTCATACTGCGGCAATAAGAGCTTTAACGCCTGATTAATCTGCCCTTTTTCTGCACTACTCAAAGACCCCATCAACTCATGTTGCGCTTGAAGGTGTTGCTCTATCAGTGAGTCAATGAGCTCGAAACCTTTTTCTGTGAGTTCGACAGTGACGCTGCGGCGATCTTCTTTACTGTGCTCACGTGCAATTAGACCTTTCTTCTCTAGCTTATCTAGCCGATTTGTCATAGCACCGGACGTCAGCATCATGGATGAAATTAGCTCCGATGGCGTTAAACGATATGGCGGACCACTGCGTCGCAGCGTTGCTAATACATCAAACTCGCCCATTTTGAGATCGTAACGTTTGTGCAGCTCGGCGACGTGGTTCTCCATGTGTTTCGCGATTCTCATCAAGCGCCCCATGATCGCCATCGGTTCAGTGTCGAGCTCCGGCTTTTCCTTAGCCCATTGGCTTACCACTCTGTCAATTGCGTCCATTACCCTTTCATCTCCAAAGACATTCTGACTTAAAAATTAATCTTAACATAAAGATACTTTACAAAAAGTCATTTCAAACGTATCGTTACAATAAATTATCTCAACATAAAGATATTTAATATGAACATTTTACTCGCGATGATTCCGGCGTTCTTTTGGGGCACCACCTACGCCGTAACACAATTTACTCTGCCAGACTGGCCGCCAGTGTTACTTGGCGCACTGCGAGCTTTGCCGGCTGGCCTTTTGTTGCTTGCCATCAACCCATCACTACCAAAGAAACAAGATTGGAAGATCTTATTGGTACTCGGCACGATCAATATCGCCCTTTTCTTCGGACTCATCTTTGTTATGGCGTTGACCTTGCCTTCCGCAATTTCTGGCGTCGGCATGATTTCTGTCCCTGTGTTCGCGATGCTATTTGGCTGGGTAGTATACAAACGACAACCAAGTTTGATTCAAGGGATAAGTGGCGCAGCGCTCATTGCATTGGCGTGGTTCCTGTTTGATCCTAGCTCAATCACACTTAACCCCATTGGCTTAATCGCAATGCTATCTGCAATCATGTGTATCGTTATCGGCAGTAGCGTCACTAAGTCTCTTGGGACAAGAATGCACTGGTGGACGGTGCTAACATGGCAGCTCATCTTAGGCGGCATCATTCTTTCTATCGCCGCAGCCATCTTCGCGAGCGTTAATCCAGAGCCGTATGTGAATGCCCTGCACAACGCCTCATTAAGAAACGTCGGTGGTTTATTATGGGTTATAGTACTCAACACTGCGCTTGGTTACGGCATGTACGTATGGCTATTGCAACGCATGTCTGTAGTGGACTTTACCTTCGGTGGTATCGCAAACCCAGTCGCTGGCATTGTTTCTGGCTTAGTATTGATGGGCGAAAGCTTCACTCCCGTTCAATACAGCTTGATGCTTGGCATGATCCTGATGTCGCTCGTTCCGCAACTGGTGATGTCATTTAAACAAAAACGCAGTATTAATCACGCAAAGCCTTGTGAGTCATAACGCTCTATAACGTGAAACACAAAAAGCCTGAGTTTTTATGCTCGGGCTTTTGGTTCTGCTGTTCTTCACTTCACCGTTATCGGCTTATCTTTCACACCAGCGTAAAAGACCAGAATCTCTGTCGGCTCATCACCCGTATTTGCACCAAAATGCCATTGGTCGACGACTTCCGCAATTGCGTCTCCGGCTTTCAGCACGATCTTCTCTTCATCCTGTTTCGTGACTGTGATTTCCCCTTTCAGCACAATGCCTGCGTTAATAACAGGATGTTGATGCATTGGAAGCTGCACGCCCTTCGGGACGGTAATTTTCAAAATGGTAACTTCAGATTGGCCTTTTGGGTATTCTGGCAACGTAGTGCCGTCCCAGCTGGTGGTAGTCTGTAATACCACTTCAGCCTCTACTGAGTCTGGCGATTGAATGTCTGCCCATACACAGCTAAACACCAATGAAAGTGCAATCACTGCAGTTTGAATCGGTTTCAAAGTTCTCTCCTTGTTTATTAATAACCTTTACCTTTACTTAAACAGTAAGAGAGATTCAGATATGAGCCTGACTTGAATGGTGAATATGTGAGGTTGAGATCGATTTTAAGTCGTCCATAAAAAATGCCCACCGAATCGGCAGGCATTCTCTATTTGACAAAGTTTTAGCGCTAGATAGCGCCTTTACTGGGAGAGCTTTTTCATTTGTAAGCCCATAAAAATGAAGCTGATGCCTTCAATCAGTAGTGAGATGCCCACAAACGTGCCCAATAGCGTGGTTGAGAATGCAGGATCATCGAGCAACATGAAAAAGTAACCACCGATAAGCACTGAAATTACGCCACTGAATACAATAACGTTGCTACTTGGTAGGCTACGATTGCTCAAGCCAAAGAAGATACGAGTCAAACCGTTTAAAATCATCACAATCACCATCAACATGGTAATCGTGACAAGGCCCGCCAGTGGTTTGAACAAGACAAACAGACCACCCACAATATACAGTACGGCGCTTAATACATACCAAAGCTTGTCTTTCCAAACATTGATGGAGAATGTGTGGTAAGCCTGAACCAGACCACTGAACAAGAGTACGGCACCCACGATGGTTGAGATCGTCACGCCTGCCAGTACGGGCAAACTCATTGCGCCAATACCCATTAGTGCGATGATAACACCAACGATAACGAAGTATTTCCAGCCTTTAGATAGGAATGTGGGCTGTTGTGATTGATTAGAATTTTCCATTGAATGCCTCTTAAATTAAACGCGAGCCGCCTCTTCAGTCTAGTCTATTAAAAACATAGAGAGTTCACAGACTTAACAGAAATACATGTCCCGTTTGCATTAATAGATGTTAAACCTGTATCACATCGCCGCCTATACGCTATTTTTAAACAATAAGTTTCAAGATTGCTGGATTAAACCAGTGCAAAACAAGGAGATGGAGAGTAGGATTAGCGGCTTTCTAACGCTTGTTACCTGCCTTTTCTCTAGACGTTCCCACTCCTTTCATTCAGGCTACTTTTTTGAGGATGACATTTTGCTCGATCATCATATTCGCACCTTCATTTCTGAAAAGCTCAGTGCTGTCGGTATTAACAGCGACCCGTATGGCATTGAACTTACCACCGTGTTTATCCTAGCAAGCCTCACCGCGGCGGCAGTCAGTTATTTGATCGTGCATCACTTGATTGTTCGCTCAGTAAATAACGTGCTGCAGAAAGCTAACAAACCGCTCGCTGAGAGTTTGGCGAAATACGATGTATTAGAAAAACTGTCGCTGCTTATCCCAATTATGGTACTGGATGTATTCATTCCCCTTGCAGTAGGCCACTATGATTGGTTGGCTGCTATCTTCGATAGGATTTTGAGCATTTCGATTTTGGTCATCTTTGTATGGATGATCTTCGCCCTACTCGACGCAATGAATGACATCGCGACGTTTAAAGGCATAACAAAAAAAATGCCGATCAAGAGCTTTGTTCAGTTGATTAAGCTGTTCACCTTCTTTGTTGGCGTCGTGGTGTCTATGTCCATTCTCGCTAACGAATCCCCGGTCATTTTCTTGTCTGGATTAGGTGTCGCGACTGGTTTCGTGATGCTGGTATTTAAGGACACGATATTGGGCTTCGTCGCTGGTATTCAGCTTTCTGCAAACCGCATGATCAGCTTGAACGATTGGATTCAAATGGACGCTTATGGTGCAAATGGCACGGTAGAGGAAATCTCTTTAACCACGGTGAAAGTCAGAAACTTTGACAACACCGTGAGCATGCTGCCCGCCTATGCTCTGGTTCAGAACGCGTTTATCAACTGGCAAGGCATGTCTGATTCAGGTGGTCGCCGCATCAAGCGTTCTGTTAATGTCGACGTTACATCGATTCGCTTCTTGTCTGATGAAGAAGTTGAAAAGCTGAAAAGCATTCGAATCTTGCGCCAATACATCTATGAAAAATCGCAAGCCATCAACGAATACAATGAGGAAATGAGCGACGAACCAACTTTTGGCAACCTTCGTCAGATGACCAATTTGGGTATGTTTCGAGCTTATATTAATGCCTATTTGAAAGCGAACAAAGACATCCACCAATACATGCTTATCATGGTGAGACAGCTAGAACCGACGCCAGAGGGTATTCCACTTCAAGTTTACGCCTTTACCAACAATACAGACTGGGCTTACTATGAAGGCGTACAAGCAGATTTATTCGATCACATCTACTCTATTATGCCCTTGTTTGGTTTACGCCCTTACCAGATGTTCACGAGTCACGATGCCAGACAGATTGGACTGGAACAGGTCACCAGTAAAAACGCTCAGTAACATTGAACCAATAGTGAAGCCTATGCTTCACTCTCTAAACTGGGCGCGAAGTTTTTACGATTGTAACGATGCTCCGTAAGCACCCCACCTTCCACCTTGTAACGCAAACCGTATTTACCGATACAACCTCGTAACCTTGAACGCGTCAAATCTGATAAATCAGATGCGGTACTTGCTTTATCTACAAGCTGCACCCAATAGGTTTCCATTTTGTCCTTCACAATGATCTCCCCCGACTAACATTTATAGATTTAGGGAGAATTCTTACAAATTCCGATAGTAGTCTGGATAGCATACGGCAGAACTTTTCCAACAGAATGCCTACGAGAATCGCAGTTTTATCGTTCAAGGGTGTACTAACGTCTTGAAAGCTGAAATTTCTTTTATAAAACATAGCGATAATTTATATCATCTCAACCACTTACCGTTACTTGTCCTTAAATAGGGTTGAAATAAATAATAGTTCATCGTCAGAAAGTGTACTCGGTACACTCGAATCATTACCTACAATAGTATCTATATGGTGCTTTAACATTATAACTTGCTCTAATGGCAGACTTTCCAATAAAGCTATTATGTTGTCCGAAGTTACATTCGTTATTAATGTTTTACTCATACTTAAATAATTCATTAACCCAATAGGTTTCAAGTGATAAATAGGCTATCATGTTAAAAACTTAGACAAAGCCTCCCCCCACTGATTTATCTCTGGCATCATTATAAAAATAAGTTAGACGTCCAACAGAAACTTATGAACGCTTACAGTTATCGTAGTGATACTTACCTCATTATAATTATTCGCAATCAAATACAGCTTTGACTTACTCACAGCAGCTTAGAACTAACTTTAAACTAATGTTCAAAAAAATTAATCATCAATAGTGTAGCTTTTAGCATAATTCAACTGTGTTATATGGTCATAGCTGAGCCTATGACCATATTAATTTTGGAGTAACCATAAGATTAAAAGGTCTTTACCTCAATAATTTTGAATAGCCTAAAGTAAAGCAGAAATGATACAAATCAGCTATTAGCTATTAGCTAATAGCTATAGTCTTTATTGATTGCAGGCAACTTTCAACACCTTACTTGCTTTGAAAACAGGAACGTTTGCAGCTGGAATTTGTAGCTCTTCTCCTGTTTTAGGGTTTCGTCCTGTACGAGCAGCACGACTATTTACCCTAAAAGTTCCGAACCCTATTAAAGTAACCTCTTCCCCGAATGATAAAACGTTAACGATCCCCCCCATAACGGCATTTAACGCCCTTTCTGCATCTGCCTTTGAAAGATCTGAAGTATTTGCGATATGTTCAATCAATTGCGCCTTATTCATATTACTCTCCTTGAGATAACTTAATACTCAATTAACTATCTAGACTTTAACTCAAAAATACGCAAGTTTTTATTAAGAAAAACGGTAAGTTATGCAAAATTGACTGGATAAAGAGAAAATTTGATTGCGATTTGCATGTAGTAATGGACCTTTATTGCCTCACTCAAACTTAAACTGAGTGAAAACTCACTTTTTATGGCAAGGTATATTAATGCCTTTCTATTGGCTGTGATTCACCTCTCTTAAATTAACGGCCGGGACTTATTGATTGCTATGTTATTCCTGATGTTAATTATTGGGAGCTTTATCGCTTAATAAAATCTTCAACATTCACTTCTAGTGCCATACTTTTCACTTTGCAGTTAAATATTAGGGAAAATTATGTTGTTAGATAAGAATTTAAGTTACACAAAAGGTGATTTCTCAGGCTCGCTTACCGAGGACACAATTGGGTTATTATTGGAAAGGCAATCGAATCTTTATCCCGATAAAGAAGCTTTAGTTTCAATACACCAAAATAAGAGAATGTCTTATCAAGAACTAAATACCAAAGTGAACCAACTTGCTAGTGGGTTGCTTAGTATCGGTGTAAAAGAAGGTGACAGGGTCGCCATTTGGGCTCAAAATTGCATTGAATGGACTATTACTCAGTACGCGACAGCCAAAATAGGCGCAATTCTGGTTTGTATCAATCCAGCCTACAAATCGTTGGAACTCGAATACGCACTGAAAAAAGTCAACTGCTCTGTGTTGATCATGACTCGCGGATTTAAAGGCTCAAACTATATTGAACTTATTAAACAACTCATTCCTCAACTTGGAGAGCAAGAAAGTAATCACGCTGAGACATCCAAACTTCCATCGCTAAAATCTCTGGTCCTCATTGATGAACGTAAAGAAAAAGGTTTTTACTCATTTAGAGATCTGTTCTTACAAGATGAGCGTGGCATAAAAAAAGTAAGAACTATATGTGCTTCATTACGTTGTGATCAGCCAATAAATATCCAATTTACATCAGGAACTACAGGGTCTCCCAAAGGAGCAACGCTTACACACTTTAATATTTTGAATAATGCCTTTTCAATAGCAGACAAACTGGCAATGGATGAAAGAGATAGACTGTGTATACCAGTGCCACTTTATCACTGCTTTGGTATGGTAGGAGGTAACCTAACCTGTCTGACTGCTGGAGCTTGCGCCATTTTGTGTGGAGAAAGTTTTGACCCACTAGACACTCTCAAGACCATTGAAACTGAAAGTTGTACGGTATTGCATGGAGTACCAACAATGTTCATCGCACAATTACGAAATCCGGAACTCAGCAATTTTAATCTCAGTACACTTAGAACTGGGGCAATAGCAGGTGCCACTTGCCCAGAAGACCTGATAATCGAGGTTCAAGAAAAAATGCACATGGATGATTTACTCATCGCTTATGGGCAAACCGAAACAAGTCCTCTGAGCTGCATGTTAAGCCCTCAAGATCCTATCCAGAAAAGGCTTTCTACTGTTGGGCAAGTGTTACGCCATACTGAAGTAAAAGTCATTAACCTTAACGGTAACATTGCAGAGAGGAATACGATAGGTGAGCTTTGTACCAGAGGATATTGCGTAATGCTCGGCTATTGGAACGATGAAGAAAAAACCTCAAACACAATAGACTCTGAAGGGTGGCTCCACTCTGGAGATCTTGCCGTGATGGACGATGAAGGGTATCTAAGCATAGTTGGACGATCCAAAGACCTAATTATTCGTGGAGGAGAAAACATTTTCCCTCGTGACATAGAAGATGTTCTGCACGGACTAGAAACAATAGAGGATGTCGCAGTTTTTGGAGTTGCTGATGACTATTATGGTGAAAAAGTTTGTGCGTGGATCAAACTTGCACAAGGCCACAAAGTCTCAGAAGATGACATAAAGGTATACCTATCCGAGAGAATAGCACACTTTAAGGTCCCATCCGTCATTCGTTTTGTCGATAAATTTCCGCTCACAGTCACTGGCAAATTACAGAAATACAAAATGCGAGAGTTTATGGAATCAGAGCAAAGAAGCATGGAACAAACAGACTGAAAATGCCATTTTTGTGAGTTTAGAAGTAAAGCACATTAGTTTCATTTATTATGCTTCTTCTAATGAGAATTTGTGAGTCTACATCGAACCCTAGGGGTTTATCTAACACTAGAGGTACTATGAATCACTCTCAAATATGCACCTTAAAGTCTGCTCTCCCTCAGACGGATTTAGAGCAATAGGCTAATTTTCTGATTTTAACCTGCGCTTTTTTAACACTAAAAAGCCATCGCACTATTAACTGGAACGATGGCTTTGATGCTTGCCTAGGCCAAATCCATTTGGCTTTAGTGAATGAGATTAGCTAGCTGGACGCCAAACACCCCATTGGTCTTTTTGGTATGTCGTTTGTGGATCATCACCACCTTCAATCCACCACTGAGCTTTCCATTTTCCATCAGCGTAAGACACCACTTCACCACCTAGATACGTTTTTGCCGCATCCCATTCATCACCACTTGGATCTGGTGTTGGATCTGGGTCTGGTGTTGGATCTGGATCAACCGTACCTTCATCTGTAATCACTTCAAATGTGAATGTCTCTTTACGTTCACTGTTTACTGCGTTAGCAACAAACGAAAGTGTTTCATTCTGAGTAATGGCTGTCGTATCTACCACGATAGACGCGGTACCATTGTTTTGAATGCTCACCGCTGTGCCTTGGGTTTGAGTCAGATTCGCCGCTTCACTAACTGCAATCACAACTTTGTCGCCTGCGTTTACGACCTTATCACTCTTAACCAGCTCGTAAAGTTCACCAGTTAGAGGCTCAACCGTACCGTCGTCACCATCAATAACTGAAATAACACCTGATGCGCGGCTGTCTTTTGAGTTGAAAAAGTTACGTGAAGGATCGTTTTGGAAGTACATGTAATGAGACATTTCTTCATGCCAATCACCGATGAAGACAGCCCCGTCTTTAAACTCTGCGTGCCAACCGTTGATTTCAGAAGCCAATAAACGTTCCCAATCGTTGATGTTTGATGCATTCACTTCTATATCGAAGCTACGTGCTACTTCACCGTATTTGTTAATGATGTCGTATTTAACCGTGTCACCAAGATCTGGGCCAACAAAGTCGACAGGGATGTACAAATCACCCTTCACGAGATCAGGCTGTGGTGTTGGCTCAGGTGGAGGGGTATCACCGCCCACAATAGTGATATCAGAACAATTGTAGAACCCTTCACCCGCCGAATCATCCCGTTGCCAGCGAACATATAGAATTGCGTCGCCTGAGCGGTCAGAAGGAATGGTAACGTTCATGCGATACTTACCACCTTCAACTGGCACATTACCTTCTGTCTGAATAAGCTCTAGATCAGCCCAAGCAAGAGACTTGCTCAGATCTGCGCCTGGTTTGGTTAGGTAAAATTCCCAGAATGATGGATTGTGTGGTGCAGTTGCATTGAACACGAACTCAAAGGTACCCGTGTTGAGCTCTGTACGAGTCCAAGCTGTATGTGGCGCCCCCATACCCTTCTTCGCCGGGTCGTTTGCGTAACATAGTGTGCCGTCAGGTATTGCCGCTTTTACCGCCTCCATGTTGTTGTAGTCGGTAATGTTCTTTGCGTACTCGTTGCGCTGAACAAACGGATAAGTACCCGAGATCTCCTTTGCCTGAGCACAAGCCGCATTTGGTGGATTGCCCGACCAAACTCCGCCTTGCTCATAACATGTATTTTGGCGAGCACTCGGAAACTCTGTCCAACCGTGAGCATTTGCTGCTGTTGGTAGGCCAGATAGCATCGCCATGCCCACTGCTGCTTTAAGAATGTTTTTATTTGATTTCACTTTTTCACTCTCTTTCGTTTTTTGTACAAATAAGATCCAACGCATTTTTATATCCGCTATCACTTATTGCGTGTTTATAATTTTGATAAGAAAACAGTAAAAAATAATATACTTAACTTAAACCATTAAAAGATAATTTCTTATTGATAGGAATGAAAATCACATTTATTAAATATTAAAAAAACAATGAAACCACAAAAAAAGCAAACAAAAACAATAATTTAAATTAAATTAATACCAGAAAAACAATAAACATTTAGAGCAAATACACCAAAAAGGTGTTTTTACATTCCAAGGAAACATTAACTATTAATTGTGATTTACATTCCAATTCATTTTTAATCACTTAAAATTCAAACAACTAATTAACCCCAAGCTAATATAAAAAATTTTAATATTTAAAACCGAAACCTTTACCTCACATATATTTTATTAAACGAAGATAAATGCATCAGATATGAAATTAATCTGTCTGTCACTTGTCGCAAATCTTATTGGCGTTCAAAAAATGAGCAGATGTTCCTTTCATTATTGCTGGATATGTACATATCTTTGCGGGAATGGAATGGTGATGTCTTCCGCATCAAATACATCCTTCACCCGCTCGCTCGTACAAACCAAAATAAGCGGGCCAATAATTTTCAGAATCTACCCACGCCCACACTAACATTCCAACATGAATGTTACATCGATACGGCGCTTCTCTTCATTAAACAGATTCTTCACCATGCCTTTGGATAATGTAAGTTGAGTTCTGTCGAAAATAAGCTTTTTTAATAATATGAACACTCCTACCCAGCCTCACACCTATACTGATTTTAAGAGCATTGAAGAGGGCATAGATGATGTCAGCAACAACTTTAGGCAGTGATTTGGCAAAATTATTTTTTCTCTGCATTGCATTATTCAGCAAGGTTCTATGTGAGAAACCAAGGTTTGCAGATCACGTTTAAGCGAGCGCTCAGATTACGGCATCTTGTTCTCAATTTGCCCTTATGCGTATATAGATTTCTTCTTTATCTCACATATCGAAATGGTCGATGATTTCTAACAAACAGCAAATATAGCCAAGTATAAAAGCAGCAAAAGCGATGTGTATGCCATCACACATTTCTAGGGAGATCCGTGGAGAATAAAAGCGAAACCTTTCATTTCACTCTCTCTTAAAAGCCACTATGCACCTAAACACTCTAAATTTTGCTGCAGTGCGCATATTATTGCATACAAAAAAGAATATTTGCTAGCAATTCATTCTCTTGGGATATATTTTCTAGCTCAATGTTTACAAATTATTTAAATGAAAATGAAAATGAAAAACAATAATCTTAAGAAACTACGAACTGCATTACTTCTTACGCTTACCACTTCAATGATGGGTTGTTCTTCTTTGGATACTCACCTTGTGGGAGGGTATGGAGCGCCGTTTTCAGGAACAACACTGGCAGTCGCGTCCCAACCTTGCGCTTTTAGAAACGACTCGGTGGTCGACTATGTCTTTTACCCTTTGACTTTCATCGACATCCCGCTCTCTTTAGCAGCAGATGTCGTCTTTCTTCCGGTTGATTTAGCAATGGTGTTTACGCCAACGACGGACTATCGATTTGCATTAACACAAGGCTGTGGCACACATAGCATGATCTAAAGTTTGTTGTTAACTCGACAGATAGCATTTTTACAAAGGCCCTAAACAACGAGGAAAATGCATATAGGCATACCTATTAACCTGCTTATTAATCAGGTAAAAGTATATATGTTGAGTTAACAAAAATGGTTCTCTCTTTTCTACTGCCGCCGGGAGAGACAGTTTACAGCGCGGAAATAACCAACGTCACGCTTGTGGGTTACTCCATTAACTATACTGGTACATTAACTTCCGAAGCAAACGACGCTGTTGTGGATATATGCTGATGTGGCATCAAAGCTAACCATTCTTTGATCTCAAGTGACGGCGGCAAGGCGGTAAAGATTAAGATAGCTTTTGGATTACCGGCCGCTAGTAAGAATTCTTGTTTGGCTAAACCTCATCGGTTGCGAGTATTTTCGAGTTCAGAAACAGGACTTGCTCCCGAGCGCCAAAGATTAAAGGCAATCCACAACAAGTAAGCCGTACCCACAATTTTAATCGTTAGAAATACAGCCTCAAAAGCATAGAGCACGACTGCTAAACCAGAAGCAGCTAAGGCAATCATTACAGCGAACGCAACAATACGACCAAGACCCGCAATAAAAGCTGACTTGAAGCCGTAACAACGAGCATTGTTCATGGACAATAGATCGTTTGGACCAGGAGTCATGTTGAGCGCATAACACGCAGGTATAAAGCGAAAACATACGCCTTATGAGTGACTTAGTCACGAGGCGGAACCAACTACTCACCATGCAAACCATGGAAAGAAACCGACTACAAATATTACCCAAGAACATCTCATCGACTATTACTCGATTCTAACCGCTCTAAAAAATCAGCTTGAAAAAGTAGAGGCAAAGATAGCAAAACTGATTGAGAGCAGTCCTGAGTATCAAGCTAAGAGCACAATCCTTCAAAGCATGCCTGGCGTTGGAAAAGTCTTAGCCACCTCCCTAATTAGCCATCTACCCGACCTCGGTTTTATCACTAACAAGCAAGCCTCTTCTCTCATTGGCATCGCACCTATAACAAGAGAAAGTTGACGCTTCAAAGGCAAACGGATGATAAAAAGAGGTCGACCTCAAGTTAGAACTGTCATGTACATGGCGATGATGTCGGCTATCCAGTGCAACCCTGTATTTAAGGCTACTTATGAACGATTACTTGCGGCAAGAAAACCTAAAAAAGTAGCGATAGTTGCCTGCATGAGAAAGATGGTTGTGACACTCTATTCAATGATAAGAGACAGCACAATATGGGATAAAGATAGCGTCAAAAATTAACTATTGACGCCATAGTCTATTGTATCTAATCCGGCTATAAGTTTAGACATAGTGACCCACATTAGAATTTTGGCCACAAAAAATAACAGGTAGATTTACACATTCAGAGGAATATTTTGGTCACAGATGGTCACAATTGTGACCATCTGTGACCAACAATATAAGATTCACCCGTTGTCTAGTGCATAATTTGGAATACTTAGCCAAACTTGAACCTTAGCTGTTGGATAGATTAAGACTGGAAATACCGTCGTAATATATGCCAATTTGCTAAACGCCAGATGCAAGAAAGCCAAGCTAAATGCTTGGCTTTCTAGTTAAATTTGGTGGATCCGGGCGAACTCGAATCGCCGACCCCCGCCATGTCAAGGCGGTACTCTAACCAACTGAGCTACGGATCCAATTTTTTTTTCTTTGCATTTCTATGCGTTAAGGAGTGGTGGGTCCGGGCGAACTCGAATCGCCGACCCCTACCATGTCAAGGTAGTACTCTAACCAACTGAGCTACGGACCCATTCCTTAAGAACGAGTTGGATATTAGCTATATCCCATGAGGGGTGCAAGCACAAATTCACTAACTTTGATTCGTTTGGCGAAAATGTAAACTCAACATCCAATTTTGGACGATTTTATCGCCAAAGCTTTGTATTACCCGCTGTAAAAGTGTGATCTAGTTAACTTTCGTGTTTGGGGTTAATTGTCGTAAGGCACATCACTGAGCATCCAAATTTGCAAAACTTGCGATACGTTTGGGCAATCTCCAAACAGAATTTGGTATTTAGGCTCAAATGGTTCACCAATAAACGTCGTTCGAATCAGTTTGCCCGTTTTGAGATCCACTTGGGTACTTACCCGCCCTTTGAAGTTTTGGAAAATCGCAAACTGCTCACTGTGGTAAACCATCTGCTCACGATAAAACAAGAAATGGTCTTGAGGTGTATCTGTTAATTGGCATTCTAGTGGTTTTAGTGACTGCTGAGCATGGCTGCTGAACGTGAGTAGCAGCGCTGAAAGAATCCATCCATATCGCATAACGCTTCCCTATTCTTCTTTCTTTATCAAAGTATAGGAGCTACTAGGACGGATGCTGATAAGTGTTGCGAAATGCTATTTTTAATCTTCATCACACATTTAAACTGTATGTATATACATGTCTTTTAATTATTCTATGATTCGTTGATTTTTTCGTTAAGAGTTAAAAAATGATCCAAAATCTTGAGCCTGGCATTCGAGAGTTAGTAGAAGAATTCCAATCCAATGGTAAGCCTTGCCCTTCAAAACAAACTATTGCTAATCGACGAACTGGTTATCTCAATAGCACCGTATTAGCGGGTGAAAGCCCTAAACCAGAGAGAGAATTCTTGGATGTAGTGAATGGCATTCAAATCAAAGTGTATAAGCCAACTAATGAAGATAACTTACCGCTCACGATTTATTTTCATGGGGGTTGCTTCATCAGTGGTGGCTTTGAAACGCATGACGCTCAGTTGAGACAGATTGCCGTTCAATCCAACTCGATCGTCATCTGTATAAAGTATCGACTCGCACCAGAATACACGTATCCTGTCGCGCACGATGACGTATACCACGCCGTACTTGGTATTAAAGAGCATGGACACAAATACGGCGGGAATCCAGAACGAGTGGTATTTGTGGGCGATAGTGCCGGAGGCCAGTTGGCTTTAGCGACGACGTTAAGGCTTAAAAAATTGACCACTTGGTTACCAGAACAACAAATCCTGATTTACCCAATGTTGGATCCGAAAGGCAGCTCTCAGAGCTACAAAGAAAACGGCTCTGACTACATCATTACCGCAAACATGCTTCTGTCTGGTTTTGATTTGTATACCAACAACGATCCTAAAGTGCTTTCTGAGCCGGACCTTAACCTTATGAGCGCAGATTATCGAGGATTACCTCCTACGACAATTATCACAGCAGAATTTGATCCCTTACGTGATGAGGGCGAAACATTGCGCGAATTAATGCTTGCTCATGGCGCAGAAGTAAATTGTGAACGCTACTCAGGCGTTATCCATGGTTTCTTTCAACTCTCCGGAGTCAGTGAGTCTGCAAAGCGCTGTATCGCCTCAATTTCAAAACAAATCAAAACTCTCAGAGCTCCAACCGCTTAATTCGGTTTACTTCTCACTATCAATGAGGCGTAGAGCAACACAAAAAAGGCTTCAACTAATCCAGTTGAAGCCTTTCTCTATTTCATTATCTGGGAACGAAATGTTTATTCGTCTTCTGTATCAAACACTACATTGTAGTTTTCTGTGTAAGTACAGTTTGGCTGCCGGCTACAAGTAAAGAAGCGTCGACCTTTAAACTCACCTTGGCTTGCAGTTTTGATGATCATCGGGCTACTGCACTTTTTACAAAAACGAATTTCTTTGTCTGGTTCAATCAGATCAATGTGTGCCGCCAATAGACGACGTAAACGACCCACTTGATAGCTGTGTTTTACCGATGCACCAATCAAAGGCAGATTTGCCGATTTACACACATGCATGAGCAGCTTTTGGCGCTCGACTTTGCCTTTGTGTAACTGCTGACCGTTATCAAGCTCAATAATCACGCGAGGTTCAAGCGTTCTAGGATCACAGATAACGTAATCGAAGTAGCTGCGTGAAATGCGGTTACTGGCAATAAAGAACTGCTTTTTGTTCTTAATCTCTTTTGGCGCGATCAACGTTGCCATGTTTACTTTGGCAAACACCACGGCATGATCACCAACCGCCGCTCTTAACGCATTAAAAAACGCGCCTTCCTGCCCTTTTAATAAAGGACCTTTCGAACGGTATGGGAAGTCTCGCGTATCATCGTTTTTGATCACGTACTTTTGAATGATAAAGAAGAAAACAACAAGAAGAACAACAATGATAAAGATGTTGGTCATAGATAAAGTGCGCCCAAAACAACTAGTTGTTCAAAGCCTAAATGTAAATCCTAAGCAGAGCAACAAAACCGATAAATTTTGCGGGGTTGATAATAACAGTCGCCTGCGTTTTGGACACGATTTTTGCGTGAACCAGAAAGAACAAAAACGGACTCCATCAAGAGCCCGTTTGTTAATCATTAAGATGTAGAGAGAATGCTAGCTGTTCGCGTCGGGTTGGTTCTCAGGCATGGCATCAATAAACGCGGGCAATTGATTACACGCTTCTACAATCGAGCTAATAACCGGATAAGGTGTCATATCCACCCCAAAACGTAATGCGTTGTACACTTGAGGCACTAAGCAAATATCAACAATAGAGGGAGAGTCAGTCACACTGGAGATACAGTTTCCATGTTGTTGTCGATGCTGATTTAGCTTCTCTTCTAATGCCATAAAGCCTTGATTTACCCAATGATGAATCCACTCGACTTTCGTCTCTTGGTCACACGACAGCTGCCCTTCTAGGTACTGCAATACGCGCAAATTATTGAGTGGGTGGATCTCCATCGCGATATCCTGAGTCATAGCCAAAGCTTGGTAACGAAGTGGCGATGGTTCTGGAATCACTCGAACTTGTGGATACTGATCATCAAGGTACTGAATGATGGCAAGAGATTGGTTGAGTTGGATATCACCATCCACCAGCACTGGCACAAGCTCAGAGGCATTTAACTCATGGTATTCCGCGCTGTGCTGCTCGCCGCCATTACGTACCAAATGAACCGATTTGGACTTGTACTTCAGCTCTTTTAAGTTCAAACAAATGCGAACTCGATAAGCCGCCGAAGAACGCCAATAGCCATAGAGGGTGATGTTATCGCTCATACTTCCCTTGCCCCTCACTCTCAGTGTTTTAGGTATTGGCTGACTTGCTGATCAATCGCACCAAAGATCGAGTTGCCATCTGCGTTAAACATCTCAAGCTTGATAGAGTCACCAAACGACATAAAGCTCGTCGACGGTTTGCCATCACGAATGGTTTCAATCATGCGCACTTCTGCGATACACGAATAGCCCACGCCACCCTCTTCGATAGAGGTTCCGTGCTCCGTACCCTGTTTGTTCGATACTGTACCAGAACCAATGATTGCACCTGCAGAAAGTGGACGTGTTTTGCTGGCATGGACAATCAAGTCAGCGAAATCAAACGTCATATCTATGCCTGCATTCGGGCAACCGAATGGCGCGTTGTTATAGGTTGAAACAAGCGGCAGATGCACTTTGTTCTCATACCATGCTTCACCCAGCTCATCTGGCGTTACTGCAACAGGAGAAAACGCTGAAGACGGTTTTGATTGGAAGAAACCAAAGCCTTTCGCCAGCTCCGCCGGAATCAAACCACGCAACGATACATCGTTTACGAGCATGATAAGACGAATTGAATCTTGTGCTTCTGCAATGCTTGCCCCCATCGGCACGTCACCGGTGATCACGGCAATTTCACCTTCGAAGTCAATGCCCCACTCGTCGCTGGCAAATTCGATGTTGTCGCAAGGACCAATAAATGCGTCAGAACCACCTTGATACATCAAAGGATCGGTCCAGAAGCTTTCTGGCATTTCCGCACCACGCGCTTTACGCACTAGTTCGACGTGATTGACGTAAGCACTGCCATCCGCCCATTGATAGGCGCGAGGCAATGGTGATGCTAGATAGTGGGATTCGAACGCTTCACTTCCTGAAACCGAACCATTGTTTAGCGCGTTATAAAGCTCTTCCAGTTGTGGAGCGACTTTGTCCCAGTTATCCAATGCCACTTGCATGGTTGGCGCGAGATGCATCGCGTGGAAAATTTCAGTTGCCGGAACACATTGTGTCAGGTCTTTGCTCACGATCATCAATAGACCATCGCGAGTGCCATTTTTCTTGGTTGCTAATTTCATCCTTGCCCCTTACTTCTCTTGCCAGCTATAGACGTATTCTTTGTTTTCAACCTTATCGAGCTCGTCAGAGAACTCGAGTGCGTGACGCGTATCAATCATCACTGCCACTTCATCAGTAAACTTCTTCTTATATTCCTGACCCGCTTTGAACGCTTTTGGATGAGGGCCGTGAGTAAAGCCTGCTGGATGGAAAGTCACCATGCCTGCTTCTATGTTGTCACGGCTGAAGAAATCCCCTGCGTGGTAGAACAAGACTTCGTCATAATCGTCATTGTTATGATAGAACGGCACCTTCAGTGCGCCAGGGTCGCTCTCGATTGGACGTGGCACAAACGTACACACCACAAATCCAGCACCAACAAATGTAGTGTGGGCAGAAGGTGGTAAGTGATAGCGATGCGACATCAAAGGACGAATATCACGCCAGTTCACTTTCACCACGGCCAAATCACCGTGCCAACCAATCGCATCAAGCGGGTTGAATGGGTAAGTAATCACGCTGACTTTGTCATGGCGCTTCACATGAACTTGAGTTTGATCTTCTGAGTATTGCGCACGGAACTCATCGTTAATGGAAGGCGTTTCCAAAACCGCTGGGTCGAAGACAGCATGATTACCCACCATGCCTTTTTCTGGCAAAGAATAAGCAGCATCAGTGTTTTCAATCATCAGAACAAACATTGGCTCACTTGGTTCTAATCGCCAACTGGTCGAGCGTGGGATCATCACGTAATCACCTTCGCTCACTTTGAGATGACCATAGTCGCAATAAAGATCTGCTGTACCGTGATGGATGAATAGCAGCTCATCGCCATCGGCGTTACGCACCAAGAAATCCATCTTTTCGTCCATACGCCATACACGGATCTTACAGTTGGCGTTGTGTAGAAGATGCGGCACTGCCCAAGGCGAAATCTGACTCGCCGGTTCGACTAGGTTGAAATCAAACGCGCGCGGGCGTAAATCGCCTTCCCAATCCAACCAACCTGTCGGTGCGTGTTGATGATGAAAGTGTGCCGCAGGGCCGAAGAAGCCACTTCGACCTGCTTCACGTTCGTAAATTGCCTCTTCCGGGAAATCAGCATGTGCTTGTTTGGAGCACACTCCCTCCCGATGAGGGAATGTGATCCATTTATGCATCGTTTAGTACCCCTCGACGGATTTGGTCTTCTTCAATCGATTCAAACAGAGCTTTGAAGTTGCCTTCACCAAAACCCTCGTTGCCTTTGCGTTGAATGATTTCAAAGAACACCGGACCAATAACGGTCTGAGTGAAGATTTGCAGTAAGATACCGTCTTTGGTTGGCGCGCCATCAATCAGGACTTGCAGATCACGCAGTTTGCTGACCTCTTCCCCGTGTCCTTTTACGCGTTCGTCGACTTTCTCGTAGTACGTGTCTGGCGTTGGCATAAAGTCCATGCCGCGATCACGCAGTGTTTGAACGGTTTGGTAGATATCATCGGTTGTCATCGCGATGTGCTGAATACCTTCTCCGTTGTATTCACGGATAAACTCTTCAATCTGCGATTTGTCATCAGAGGACTCATTGATTGGAATGCGGATCTTGCCACAAGGGGCGGTCATTGCGCGGCTAACAAGCCCAGTTAGCTTGCCTTCAATGTCGAAGTAGCGAATCTCGCGGAAGTTACCAATGCGCTCGTAGAATCCTGACCACACGTCCATGTTGCCTTGCTTCACGTTGTGGGTCAGATGGTCGATTTCGTACATACCAACGTCTGCTTTCGCTAAGCGCTCTTCTGCATCATCGTAGAAACGAAAGTCGACATCATAAATGCTTTGTTTGCCGTAACGGTCAACGAAGTACAGAAGGCTCTCACCAATGCCGTAAATTGCCGGGATGCTCAGCTCCATAGGGCCGATTTCCGTTTTGTACTCCTCGCCACCGTTATCCAGTGCTTGCTTGAGTGCGACGTTGGCGTCTTTCACACGAAATGCCATGCCACAAACTGAAGGACCGTGAACTTTAGCAAAGCCTTCTGCCTGACTGTGCGGCTGGGCGTTAACGATAAAGCTGATGTCACCTTGTCGGTACAGCCAAGCCTCTTTAGAACGGTGTTTTGCGATCTCTGCAAAACCCAACGATACAAACAGCGCTTTCAGTTGTTCAATACCTTCACTGTCCGCCGCTGTGTATTCCACAAATTCGAATCCATCCGTGCCTAATGGGTTGTAGGTGTCCACCATGACTTTCTCCTTATGTCATTGTTGTGTTTGAACATACGTTCTCGTTCGATATTTCTAACTTGGCGCAGGAGGAGAAAAATTGGAATACATGAGTGGAAATCTGGCTTTGCGCAGTTTTAAACTTCGATTGTAAAATTTATGTTACAGCACATTCAATTAACGCAAACGTTTACCAAAATCATAAGTAAAGCAAGTTATATCAATGCATTATCATATCCAATACCAATTTACACGCCGATCCATGATGTAAACAGTTTGTTACCGCGGTGATTTTTGTGGGCAGTAACGCGCATTTATCATTCAAACAACGTCAAGATAAGGATATTTATATGGAATGACTGACGATAAGTGTTAGTATCATTTTTTAATCACAATACTGGCAATAGTTATGGCACGCCGAACTCACGAAGATACCCAGATCACCATCAACATCATTCTCGATGTGGCAACAGAGCAGTTGATCACGCTTGGTTACGAGAAAATGTCTTACACAACGTTGAGTGAACAAACAGGTATATCGAGAACGGGGATAAGCCACCACTTTGCAAAGAAAGCCGACATCCCGCGTGCCCTGCAAGGTAGACTACTTAAGATGATGATGGATAAACTCGACCTTTCTGACAATGAAGCTGCGTTTATCGCCAGTTGGAAACATCATTTTGATGATGCTGAGTTTATGGCGATTTGGCGTTTGGCATTCTTGATGACAGTTTGTGAACATCACACACCTTATCTCTGTGACTTCCAAAGTCAGGTAGAGGCTGTTGCTTCCTACAAGTTAAATAAAGACTGTAAACACGTTATCGAATGGTTGATAGGATTAACTCTGCTCACTCTTCATAAAGCTCAATAACAATCACTCTCTCCAAGTAACAGTGCACATACAAACTTTTTGATCTGGGCTCACAAAACAGAGAATGAAAGCAATAAGATTCAAGCGACCGAACCCTTTTAAGAGTTAGGTCTATCCAGAAAAGCAGAGCGAAAGGACATGAATAAACAGAGATTGTATTAACCCACACGCATGATATTGCTTCAATAAGTGACGAACAAATTAAAATCGACTCGACAGATATATTGGTAACTTTTCATCAGCTACAAAAATAGCTCGACTCTGTACATAAATGCAGCATCAATTCTGTTGAATCATAGACTTTCCATCTCTCATTAAATTCGTCAAAAGCTCATACTATACCCAAGTAACCTCGAGATGCTTGGTTCAGCGAGAATGACTTGGTTTGTAGACGCGGCGGCGATTTGAAGGCTTAGTAGGTCTAAACATTGATTGACTAAGTAAACTCGCTTTTAACTCGCTTTCGCATATTTCTACATTCATTGTGTACTTTCGTGACCACCGCATCAGATCCGGTAATTAGCAGGTCAGAATAATGTCAGGCAGAGGCGTTTTTTGATTCAAGACAGCTTTCACTTGGATTAGCTGTGTAATAAGAGGTGTTCTGTTCCCTTTCGGGCTCGCACTCTATACCGCTGCGGTCTCGACCAAGAAAGAAAGAGACATCCAAATGACACAAATTAATCAAGAACGTCTAGTTGAACATTTCTGCCAACTGGTTCGCATCGACAGCGAATCTATGAATGAAAAAAAAATTGCAGAAACTCTAGCTGAGCAACTGGGCGAACTAGGCTTTACGGTTCACAAACTACCTGTACCAGAACACATTTCTAATGGCTTTAACGTGTACGCTCGTCTAGAAGGTAAGAAAGAAGGCTCTATCCTAATGAGCTGCCACATGGATACAGTAACGCCTGGTATCGGCATTGAGCCAATCATCGAAGATGGCATCATTCGCTCTAAAGGCAATACGATCCTTGGCGGTGATGACAAGTCTGGCATCGCAGCAATCATGGAAGCGGTTCGCTGCATCCAAGCTGAAAACCTAAAGCACAAAACGTTAGAGCTTGCTTTCACTGTACATGAAGAAGGCGGTCTGTTCGGCTCTGAGTACTTCGACATGGCGCACGTAACGTCTAAAGAAGCGATCGTACTGGATACAGGCGGTCCTGTCGGCACCATCGTGACAGCGGCACCTGGTCAGCAAAAAATCGTTGCGACAATCAAAGGCCGCCCAGCACACGCAGGTCTAGCACCTGAAGAAGGCATCAGTGCAATCATGGTAGCGGCAGATGCAATCAACCAGATGAAGCTACTTCGTATCGACGAAGAAACCACAGCAAACATCGGTATGGTAAACGGCGGTCAAGCGACAAACATCGTAATGCCAGAACTGAAGATCGTTGCTGAAGCACGCTCTCTAAACGGTGAGAAGCTAGAAGCGCAAGTGAACCACATGATCTCTACCTTCGAGTCGGTATGTGAAAAACACGGCGCAGAAGTTGAAATCGAATCAAGCCGCGCGTACGACGCATTTGTTATCGAAGAAGACAACTCTCACGTCTCAGCAATCAAAGCGGCATTTGCTGACATGGGCATCGATGCATTCACAAAAGGCACTGGTGGCGGTAGCGACGCAAACAACTTCAACAAGAAAGGTCTAACAACGGTAAACCTTTCTACTGGTATGGCAAAAGTACACACCACTGAAGAATTCATTGCCGTTGACGACATGGTGAAAATTACTGAGTTCGTTAAGCATTTCTTAATAAAATAACTAAGACTCTGAAATAGTTGCGATTCTTACTTAGTTTCGAAAAATAAGCTGGTCCCTTTCTTGCCACCTGCACGAAAGGGGTTTTTATGTACGTTGATTGACTCACCTATTTTCAGCAATACCTTTATTACACATTGATAAAACGGGAGTCTGATCAAAAATTTATTTACTAAAGTGATTATTACTTTTTTCAATGATTGCTCGGATGCAACCTCCCTGTGCTTAAGACTTGTTTATCGGGGCCAAGGATATTCCGTTGCTGCTAATTTCGATTAACCCCTCACCTTCAATAGGTTTTGTCGTCTCTTTTTCCCAAATAGTTATTCTGTCAGCCCCATCTACTTTTTTGAAAGAAAGATCTTGGAAAACTTTGGCAGTTTGTCGGTTCCTCTCCGTGGGTAGATATTCAACTTTAAGAGAGTGCCAAGCAGCTTGACGACACAGATCAAGCAAATAGTAAATAAAAGCATGCTCGACACGCTTAGATTGTACTCGGCAACTAAACATTAGGTCTGTCACTGTGTGTTTAGTGATATCTATTAAGCAAAAGCCCACTGTCCCATAATCACCAAATTTATCTCTAGCCATAAGGTATAGAGGTAACATCAAGTCGTCTTGTAATAAATTCATGAGCCTTTCTCTATCATAGCGTGTCGCTGAAAAGTTCATCTGGTTTGTGCGCTGTATAAGCTCATGTACACGGTCAATATTATTAATATCGGCTCGACCGATTGATAAATTGATTTCAGATTCCTTAATAAACTCGAAGTATGAACCATTGAAGTCCGTCAATGTGGATGAGCGTTTGTGTTGACTGATATAAAAGTCCCTCCGACTGCTCGACTCTGAAGAAACGCTTGGGTTGAAGTCCCTCATGTTTAGCAGTGACATATACTGGTCATGTTCAAAAACACGAACACTCTTCAGCGAGCGCTTTACCTCGCTCCTTTCAAATGGAGAGTCATCAATGAAAGCAATCGAATCAAGACCAACATTAAAATCTTCTGAAATACGACGTATGTTTTGGCTTTTGGGATCCCAATTTATTTGTGGAAATACAAAATAGTGACTGAGGCCCAATGATTCTAGTTTTCTCCACGCCTTTTGGTGATCATTTTTACTCGCTATGGAATTCACAATGCCTCTTTTATCCAGTGTTTCAATTACATTTCTGATTCCCTCCTTGAGATTGATCCCTTCCTCACCATCTTCAACCAAAATTCCATCCCACAGGGTATTGTCTAAATCCCATACCATTACTTTGACGCTTTTATCTCTCCCTTGAGATTCATTTCCTGCATTCTTCAAATGGTAGCCTTGCTGAATAAAGCCAACAAAGCCAAACACAAAAGTAATTGGATCAGAGTCGCTGTCATCCGTTCGGTTCGGCGTAATATTGATAAAGTGTAGGTTAGGGTAGTCGATATAGGGGGCTATTTCGTCAAAAGGTATAAGTACTTGATGATAGCCTGCAGATAGGACAATACGCTTTTGATAAGGAGGCCGCTTCTCGTTGCCTTGCTTGGCTCGAATAACAAGACTCAAATCTACTGGTATCTCACTGTACACCTGCATACAAAACGCATCTGCTAGTTCAATTGGTTGAGATTTTTCGACGATCGATTTTTTATAGCGTGTTGCGAGACGTGCTATTATTCCCTTCCTTCCTCTGAACGATATTTGATCTGTTAATGTACCACGGCGAGCTATCCACTCAGCCTTCGAGGCCTTTGCTTGAATTTTTTCGGCATCATCCCTATTGAGAACACCAACACAGCCTGATGACATCATGGCTCCCCACCGTTTAAAATCGACCTGCACCAAGGGGGAGTTGAGTTCAGGTAAGTGAATAGGAACCATACCATTAACAAATCGCCGACAGTGACCATCTCTTCGAGCTCGATAAAGGTCGCATGTCTGATAACAAGCGGGCATGGCACACTCTGTGCAGTGTTCTTCCCATTGCAGCACCGAATACCTGACACAGTTATTTATAAAGGCTTCTCCTTTACTAAACTCTTGCAATACTTCCTCGGGAATAGAGATAATTGAGTTTAAGTCACCGTCGCCAAGAACCTCAAATTGATACATAAGCACCGCCTTTACCTTTAAATATGAGAACTCCCAAAAAGATGTGACAGAAAGATTTAATCGTTATCGGAAGAGTTGATAGAGCCTTTTTTGTTGGAGAGGTCAGGTGTATATGGGTAAATGGATTTCGGTTCGACAAAGTTAATGCCTTTTGCTAAAAGAGCCGGCAGTAAGCGTTGTACTAATGTAACGACTTTTTCATTGTTATCATGCATGAGTATTACATCATGATGTTTTATGTCTTTTAAAAGCCTTTCATACATTTCATCGGCAGTTTGATGTGAAAAGTGCCCCCACTCTCCCGATTCGACAGACCATAAAATAGCTCGCATTCCATGGCATTTAATAGCTAGCCACGAGGCGAAAGTTAGGCGGCCTTCCGGTGGCCTAAACAACGTTGGCTCTCCTTCACTGTATTTATTTAAAATACGCTGGCATCTTAGCAGATCCCTAGAGTAGTGCTGATATCCAAGCTTTTTGGGGGTCTTATGACAAAATGAATGATTGCCTATACAATGCCCTTCACGGACAATTCTTTCAACAAGCTCTGGGTATTTTTCAGCTTCTCTGCCAACGATGAAAAAAACAGCTTTTAAACAGTGCTGGTCGAGGAAGTTCAAAATTTTTGGAGTAATAACTGGGTGTGGGCCGTCATCAAAAGTGAGTAAAACTCCATCCTGTTTGGTTTTATACTCAGCTATAAAAGACGGCACAAACGTTTTCAACATGGCTTTGATCTTAGACACGTTTTTTCCTTTTGCGAAACGTTTCATCTATATAAGTTATAGGTGCTGAAAGTTGAAAGTCAAACAGGCATAAACACTAGTAAAAAACACCAAAAAGCTATGATTAAAATGATGGTTCCCAGTAACATCTTTGTGTTGACTTTTTTTAATTGTCACTCTTGATTCAATAAAAAAATTTAGACACTTTGGTGTTGCCCTCAAACCAAGTTACACTACCTCTCTCTTTCCCCACTTATGATTCATTCCCATGACTGACGCTGATATCGAGCTGCAACACCTTTGGTTAGAAGTCCAAGCTGGGCGCTGGCAGAACCTGTCACGCTTTTTGTTTAGCTATTACTGCTACAAACACGACCTCGTGAGCCAAACCAATAAAGTGTGTTGGGAAACTGCCCGTGCTTTAATACCCTGTTCTAAGACGATTACCGCGCGCAAACATGCGGTTATCGAACCATTGATACCGGAAGATACGGTCGTTGGACTATTAAAAACCATCAGCAAAGATGGCGACATGAGCTTTGAAATGATGACGAGCACACTCGACACATTTTTGCGCTATGTTGTGATCAGTAAACAAGAAAAAGCCCAGCTTAAACCCAACATGCCGGCAAACTGGTATCAGCAAGAGGCTAAGCCATTAATGGCGCGTTTTGAGCTCGCAGGTATTGTCATTTAAGGTAATGTCCCAAACTACGCAAGCCATCTATCATCGTCGTTTAACATCAAATTTGATGTATCTCGTGCAATAACCAACCGACTAAGATGCATACAATCAGTACTACGCACCGATTAATCAGAGGCACTTTTCTCTCGATGATCATGGACAATCGTCAGTATCAGGTGTGGCACTGTTAACGCGAACAAAACGACAAACACTGTGGGTAACCACTTGTTACCATCAAAATCGTTTGGCAAGAAGAAAAAAAAGCACACAGCGATGATAGCTGCGCCAACCATAGGAATTGCAGATACCTTGACTAAAAAATACCAAGATAGCCTGTGTCTCCTCTTGATATCAAGAGTATGGAGTGGCCCGTGCAACCCACAAAAGTAAACGCAAAAATAGTACAAAACTGGTAGTGCATAACTCGTTAAACTCAAAACAACCAACCATGTTATAAGTTCTAAAGATATTTGGCGGAAATCGATGAGTAAAGCAGTTAAACTCAGCAGCCCCAAAATTGACATCGTTAAGACAATATTGCGAGTCGCATCGTGAGGAACGCCAAGTGCACTGAAATACATGGCAACGGAGTTAGGTTGGAATAACGCAGGCATTGCTAAAACGATAATTCCCACCAGTCGCCATCTCTTTGGTGCTATGTTCGTCCAGTCGCAACCGAAGTGGTAGGCAGCTAACGCCAGAAACAAACAAAGGCAAAAAGTTGGAAGCCACAACCAAGTGAACAGGCAGCACACTACTACCAAAAAATAGGCAATACATGCCGTCGCCAAAGTTACTTGCGAAGAACGCTTCTCTACCGTTAGCTTGTTCAACATGATGATATCTAACGCACCATGGGGCAAGCCAAATACCAGAATCGCAATGAGGGGGGTGAGGTCACTAAACGTAAATTCGGAAAAAAGCCCAGATAAGATGGCAGCACCTGAATAAACCGCTCCCAATTGAGTAGCAGATGGTTTTTCGTAAGATATCATCTCATCATTCCGATAGCGGCACTCAAAAACACGCGCTTAGGCATAGAATTTATGACACTGACAATATCGGCAACCGTGGCACGCTCTGTCATAAACCTTGAAAATTGCTCGGGCGAAGTACCTCTCGCCATACGGCTAAATATCTCTACAGCCATATCCGGTCGGTTACGCAGTACTTTCAAAAAAACTTTATCAAGCCAGTGGTATCGCCTTGGTGATTTGAAAGGTGTGACTGCACCACCTTTTATTATTTGTTGGGCAAAGTGTTCACTAGCACGTTGTATTGAAATGAAGGCGTAGCCTGTTGCCGCTCGTATGTTGTGACCGCGGATCCCAATGGATTGCCAACCTGAGTTACCAGGAGGTTTGTCATGCTGTGAAGTAGAAAGCGCAATATTCTCAGTTGCCATCGGAAGCACACCATGCTCCCACGAGACAATGTCTTCTGTAATCAATCCCATGTTACCGACGCTTGATAGAACCTTTTCCTCCAAGCACGTTTTAAACGGTAATTGAGAGGAAAACTGCGTTACTTCGATCAATGCATTATTCACATCAAAAGGCAGGACATAAATAAACTCTATGCCCTGCTCTATCGTTTTCATATCAACCATCAAATCAGCAACATTATCAGAAAATAACGGGCTAGAGCTGCTTACCCAAGCCCCTGAAAAACATTGAAGCATACCATCGGACATACTTTCAGAAGGCATGTGATGGCGGCTATCAAAACCAATTGTGGCCTCAACTAAATATCCGTCATAACAAGCCGTCACGCATCGATCGTTATGCCCTGTATTTGTGACATCGGCTCCGAACACCAAAGTTACGTTACTAGCGGCCTTAAATGTTTCAAGACAATGAGAAAAAAAGTCAACGGCCTTGATGCAAGAGTATCCCTGGTCACCGGTTGTTACAGCATGTATCGTGTCAGCGATTTTCCAAGAAGCCCAAGTTTTGCTAACGATAGGACGAAGGTACATTGGGATGTATTCACCCTCCCAAAAACACCATGTCTTGTTGTTATCGACGTCTCTTTCCTTTTCTAGCATCACAATGTGACCACGATATCCTTTTTTTAGGAGCGCCATTGCAAGTGAGCATGTTGATAACCCGATACCAAGCATAACAACGTCAGCTTTGAGTGTTACCATCAAATTCGCTCCTAAACTTTTTGTATTCGCTTAAAACAACCAAAGGCTGGTGAAGGCAAGTATCATGTCCTTCAGTCGCTTCGAGAGCACTGGTTGATAGAGCGGACATAGCAACGGCAACTTTGGAAAACGGCGTTACTACTGTTCGGCCTTTCCAGTACTGCAAGCCCCTTTTTCTAAGTTTGACTCCAATTTGCCGGTAAACAGACTCTGCAACAATGATTGCACGACGACTTGGTGGTGGAAGGAATTGATACCCTTGACGAGCACTACTGTAGTATTGGTCTGCAAGCGTCAACAGTCTCACTATCGCAGCACTTACTGTGGATCTCACAGAGTCCCGCTCATCCGAGGCAATGTCTTCAGGTGCAATCGGACACCACTGATAAGGTAAATACCGACGCCCCATTTCAGCATCTTCAAGGACGTCTCTGGCAATGTTTGTGAGTTGTAATGCTATCCCCAGATCAATGGCGTAAGGCATCCCTTTATTATCCGCTTTTAAAATCGGGCACATCATTAACCCTACCACGCCAGCAACTCGGTAAGCATATTGGATCAATTCGCATTCACTTTGGATCAGCACCGAGTCAATATCACTTTGCACGCCTCTCACCAAAGTAAAAGCGTGCATAACAGGAATATCGAGTTGAGATGAAAGCTGGAGGAAATCGTCGACAAACGGCTCATCAGACTTTCCCAACGAAAGCTGTCGCTGTACTTCCTCTAAACTTTCGAAAGCCAGCTGTTTATCAGCTGTACCGTCGGCAATATCATCAATACAACGGCAAAAGTAGTACAGCCTTGCGGCTTGCTCCACCTGTTGTTTACTGAGCAAAAAACTAGCAAATCTCCACGTTTTGCCATGATTCGACAAACACTTAAGAGCCGTATTTTCCATGGTTATCTCCAGACAAACGACTAGACAAATTCATACGCGGTTTCGCAGTGTCACTATTTGTCAAAAGGGTGCCGCTCGAACGCCCCCTAGCATGGTTTCCCGTAACTTCAGGGACAATTTTATCTAACACTTTTGCGGAACAAAGAACACCAGGGAGACCGGCTCCTGGATGGCTGCCCGCACCAACGACAAACAGATTTTTTAGCCCTTCTCCTCGGTTATGAAATCTAAAGTAAGCCGATTGTGTGAGAGTGGGCGCTATGGAAAATCCCGCTCCATTTATGCTGTTGTAATCGCACTGAAAGTCACTAGGTGTCATACAAAATTGTTCAACAATACAATCGCTCAAACCTGGCAATAGAGTTTCACTGAGTGCATTTACGATCTTATCGCTATACTTATTTTTTACCGTATCCCAATCAACATTGGACTCTAGGTTAGGTACTGGAGCAAGCACGTAGAAACTATCGCATCCCTCTGGAGCCATATTGGGGTCTGTCGCGGTTGGTCTATGGACATAAAGAGAAAAATCATCAGCTAGAACTTTATCGTGAAAAATGTCATTGAGTAAGCTTTCATAACGCTTCCCCAACCATATAGTGTGGTGAGCGACGTCCTCGTACTTTTGTGTCGTCCCGAAATACAGCACAAAAAGCCCCATCGAGAACTTGGCATGGCGTGACTTGAGTCTGGCCGACAGGGTTTGGTCCTTCTTAGCAATCATCCTTCGGTATAAAAAGGCTGGGTCAGCATTGGACACTAACACGTCGCAGGCCATGAGATCGCCATTAGATATCTCGATCCCGGACACTTTTCCATTTTTAGAAACAACACTTTTCACTTCAGTATTTAATTGAATATCTATACCGTTTTCGAGCATGAGTTTTTTCAGGCCGTTCACTAATGCACCCATCCCACCGATGGCAAAGTGCACTCCCCATTTTAATTCTAGGAAGTGAATGAGGTTATAAATACTTGTCGTATCGAAGGGGTTTCCGCCAACAAGCAAGGGCTGTATAGAAAATGCTTGTCTTAATTTCTCGTGCTCTAAATGCTCAGAAACCAATTGCCACACTGTTTTGTAACACCCCAAACGAATCAGGTTAGGTACTTGCCTAATCATTGATAGTGGATTGTCAAAAGGCTCATCCGAGAGCTGTGTAAAGCCAATGTCGAAAATAGATTCGGAGGTAGCCAAAAGATTTTGGTAACCAATTGCATCATTCGGAGAGATTTTTTTTATCTCTTCCAACGTGGCTTCAAGAGTGCCCCCATAATCGAATGTCGTATTATCGTGGAAATAAAAGCGGTACCAAGGTGTCACTGGTACAATCGAAACATACTGGCTAGTCTTTTTACCGAACAGGGCAAACAGTTCATCAATTAAAAAAGGTGCCGTGATGACGGTTGGACCTGCATCAAAAATGAAACCGTTGCGTTCGAACACCCTGGCACGCCCGCCCAGTTGATCCCCTTTGTCCACCAGAGTTACACTGTAACCTTTAGCGCAAAGTCTGAGCGCAGATGCAATACCGCCAAAACCTGCACCAATGACTATCGCTCTACCTGAGACTTCGGAATGATTATGAGCCACCACATTGCTTCCCCTGTGCCAAGAAAAGTAGTTTTCGTATCACGCCTTGTAGGCTCTCACTGTGCACAGTCGGCATCAATAACAAATCACGTTCACAGCTTTTGATTAAATAAACAGCCCGATCTTGAGTGAGCTTGATGGCATCTTCTGGCTTTCTGTCTAACAGATTTAAATTCAAAAGGTTTGGACGACCTCGTGTAGCATCTTCAACACTGTCTTTGATGTCATCTAATATTTGATATGCGATTGCCAGACTGGATGCCGCATGCCTAGCTGTTGGAATTTCATTCAACCTGCCACTGCTGATTAATGGTAATTCAAGCGACAGAGCGAGTAGCGGACCTGCCTTCTTTTCAGCAATGGATTCGTAGTTTTGGGGGCTTATGTGTTCTTTCGCCGTCAGGTCGGCATTTTGCCCTTCTACCGTGACCGAAACGGCATTTTGTGTAGCCTCGAGGAGCTGCGGCAAAACGTTCGGGGAAGAAATATTGGCCAGAATACCGAATGCTCTCGCTATCAGATAATCTCCGGTACATATGGCCACATTGGTCCCGAATTTAACCCAAACAGCACTCTGGCCACGCCTCAAAGAATCACCATCTTGTATGTCATCGTGTATGAGCGAAGCGTTGTGCAACAACTCAACGGCGGAGGCTAATCTCATGGCGTCTTCGTCATTGACTCCCAGACACAATGACATATCTAGGCAGACGCGCATTCTAATACGACTTCCACCTGTCATTAAATGATAATAAGCGGGTTGGTTGCCAGATACGGCGGACAAAAGGAACTCCTCGCAATCTTGGTAGGTATCCCTTTTTTGACTGGCTTTACTTCGAGAAGAACTGTTCATTGTCAACACCCTTCTAGTCGTTAGAGTAATTGCAGGTGAGGACCAGGGAGCAAAGCTCCCCGATCGTATGGGTATCAATCTCGAGTCTTATCCCTTGGCGTCCTGACTTTCCGAGGTCGCCGCGTACCAAATTAACAGGCCAAACGCTATTTTATTCACCACGTCGGCTAGGTTGTAAACTAAGTTCAGAGAAGCGTCATCAACCGCTCCCATCATGTACCCCAAAACATAACCGAGAGGATAAATCGCCCAACCAACAGTCACGATCCAACGCATAAGATTGTAAGCAAATTTCACTGAATCGCTAGCTTGGTGCTTCGCTGCTTTGCCTGCTTCACCGAGGAATATTTCGTACAGGATGTAGAACCACCCCAGCATGCCGATGACGAAGCCCACTGTAACGCTGATATAACCAACTTCACCCAAAAAGCCTGCAATTAGCATAACCAGAGTACCGACAAGAAGGCGCCAGAATATACCAGCGGAGGCTGCACCTATAGCACGAAGTATGAGGTAAAACTCAATCATCAGCAGTGGGACGGTAAGTAGCCAATCAATATAGCGGTAGACAGTTGGAGTTTCGCCTGTAGCGACCCAAACATCCCTCATATAGAAATAATGAACTGCGGCTATCAAAGTTACCAAAGCAGAAACGGTCAATGATGTCTTCCACTTCGCTGTTACTCCCTGAGTTTCCCACAAGAAGAAGACAGTTGAAGCCATCAAGGCCATCGAGATTAACCAGAAGGAAATACCAACAAAATCATTGGGTTGTAAATTGGCTGCCGCATTTGCTGCATTTGGGAAAACTGTAGCGGCTGCGACTAGTGGTATCTTGAAGTGCAAGTTATGCTGACGATTCCATTTAAGGAGCGGTATAAAATTTTTAACCAGATTTTCCATAATAGTCTCACTTGTTGCAGTTGGTTTTGCGAGGACCACACGTTTAAAACTATCTCGCTTCTCAAAGTTGGTTACGAAAAAATTACTTTGAATGATCAATAAGTAATGCTCAAAAAAATAATAGTTGACATAATCACGATGTCCAGAGGAGACTTTGAAATTACAAGAACTAACAAATGGAAACGTCGTTCGAACCTTCTAGGCCATCAATACCTGCAATGTCCCAATCAAAAAACCGCTTGAATAAGGGATGATTGAAACTCTAAAGGTCAAATTTCAAAAAAACTAGTAATTAAAAGTGCAAACTAAAAGTTATTAATATGTTAATCATAAATATAGAGCTTTAATTGATTAACCTTAAAACTTAATATGTAGAAAAAATAAAATACAAATAAATCATTAACATACTAAGCCAAATACATAAATAAAATTTGCTATAACATTCAATTTAATTTAGTGTGTAAAAACAACGAGATTGAGAAAGGAAAAATCGAGATAACAATTAAAACAAATATCTTGTAAAAAAGTTCAAAGATAAAAACAACTAAATAAGACATCAATCTATCGAAAGATCTCAACCATTCGATGTGTAACGTATCCATTTATTGGAATAAAAATTAAAAATACAACAGGCTTAAAGTGAAAAAAATAAATACTATTACGCTTTTAATAGCGTTAGCAACTAACAGCTCCTTTTCTTTGGCAGACCCGAATGAAATGTCGATGATGAATGGCTCTCATGAGCATAAATTTAAAGCAAATGGAGAGCTTTCAGGGCAAGCGGATATTTTGCTAAACATGGCCTTAAATAGCATGTCCCCTACCCAACTGAATAGCCTAGCAACAAACTATTTGAAACAAGTAGAAGATATTGATGTGTCAGGCCCAAACTATGATGAGGAACGCACTAAAAATGACGCTGTAAAACAAGAAGTAGCAGAGTCTATTTTTTACTTATTAAAACATCAGCACGTTTCCAACCCAAGATTCATACCAACAAGTAATGGTATTACCGGATGGTGTCTTAAAGACCCTAAATCAGGCTGTAATGGTCCTATTAGCCCTTTCGGGACAAATGCTCGCATTGATGAAAGTAAAGCACCGAATGGTGGATATTCCCTTATTGTTGGAAAACCCAATACTGAAGCTACTATCACAACATTATTACAGACGGTTCCAGGGCATACTTACACTCTATCCTTCGAAATGACAGGGGAATTCGTAAAATATCCCGGCCTTTCTTATACCTACCAGCCTGTAAACTCTGTGGTCAACGTCGGTGGTGAGACTGTGTTTTTAAACAAACAGCATCCTCTTTTTAAAACAGAGTTTTGGATTAGAGGAAATCTTGGTTACTCATATGCACCTTGGGACAACCGAGAAAATGGTCGAGACCACTGGGAAAAAGTTGAATTACAGTTTGTTGCATCTCAGCAGCAAACATCGCTCAGTTTTACTAGCGAAGCACTAACAAGCGATGGAGCTCAAACTTCACCGTTAATGCTGTCGAATGTTATGGTTTTCGATGACGTCACTGCCGACAAAGGAGTGAGTGATGGCAAAGTCGCCTTGATTGCCTCTTCTGGTGTCGCAATTTTGGGCTCAGCGGCAACCGCTGTATACCTTGCAAAGAAAGGGGTTATAAACAATGTCTTTAACAATCTTGGTTATACTTCAACCTCTGTTGGTCCAGGCACTGAGACAATGCACCTAACACGAGCACTTGATGATATGTATGAAATTGTGCAGGGGAACGGTGGGCAACAGGTTCTGGAGAATTATTTAACGTTCCCGACTCGTGAGTATGCTGAAGAATATTTCAGAAATGCGGTAACACCAACCGATTTAAATTACATGGCTCAGATGGGTTTCCGCAATGTAGAAACTGGTATGCCAGCGGACCAACTCACATTCGAGGAAAGTGCTGAGTATATTACAAAGATCGTTTCTAAAACTGCGCCAATAGAAGAACAAACAGTTATAAAGTTTGACTCTCAAGTACAAGCCGCAAACTTCGCAAGACAATTGGATTCATATCTTCTTAGAGAAGAAACAGCGGAACCTGGCATCCATCAATATGTCAGTAGCATTAGTGTGATGATTGGAAAAGAAGAAGCGAATGCGGTGATAGCAGAACACGAGTCTGTGATAATTTTACACAGTGCTTCTGAGTTCGAATTTGGTTCGGCTGGTCAAATGGGAATTGGTGAATTTGTATCTCGTTTCGCTATCTCAAACGGATTTGATCAATATATTGTTGATAGTCTGCCTTTTATATACAATTCTTCTATATTAGCGGGTATTGGTTGGAGCTCTATTCCCGAGGATGTAAGCTTTTTAGCATCTAGTGTTATTCACAATTCATACCAACCGGGAATGACAGTAGAAGAATTTTCATCGGCGGCTTTAGAAGCTTTAGAATTGGCTGGCGTTATCGCAGCATTATAATTTTTAACTAAGGTAGTCAGTGCCAAAAGTAAAGTTCTAGGTTTATTGCTTTTGCAAAGACTAAAAAGCTCGCTTCATTGGATGAGCGAGCTTTTTATTTCTTAACAATAGCTAATATAGTACCCATCGATAATTGGCACTATATCATCAGTCCAATAACAAAATAGTCACGTTAACTCTTAAAGACTACAAGCTGATGTTGGTTTAGCGCCATTCCTTATTTCATTTCGCGATAAAACGCGCTTTTTAAACAAATTAAACTTTATTCTTTCCTTGCGATGTGCGGTAAAACTAACTTGTAACTGAGCCTCTTCACCAAGAGCTAAACCGTCGTTTTCACTCATGTATTGGTACCATGAATTATTCTCTAGATCATTAAAGTTTTCTGGTATCTGACCTAAATAGCTAACATCTGCAGTAGTGATATGAGGCCATGCCGCCAACTGTTCTTCAAACAACGGAGTACACGATTCACAAGGAAGTTGGTTCACAAACACAGTTAAACTTCCCCCCGATTCGAGGTCTCCACTGAGAATATCTTTTTCGATTTTTCTCATTGCTTTTATTTCAGCATCATTTGCCCTTGCATAAGATGAAGCTCTAAAATAACGACCGCCACTATGATACTCCTCTTCTGTAATCTTTCCCGTCACGAGGCGCTCATTAACCCTCATTTCAGCCTCAATTTTTTGGGTAAAGTCAACATTATGACCTTGTAAGCCCGGAGTTGGTGTCTCACCACTAAAAGAGTGATATATTCGAGTAGCACGTTCTCCATTTGGCATTGTGTAATGATATTCAAATCGTGCAATCGACTTTGAGCCGACTCTCTGGACACCTCGCTCTACATCACTTTTTTTAAAGTTGGCCGGAGATACAATGCCAATATATGCCTGACCATAAGAGTCAACAATTCTATCTACAGTGTCATTAAGTAATGTAGTGGCTACACTCTCAGAGTCAGTAACCCTGGAAACATTGACATCGGCAGAAAAAACGGAAGCAGAGAAGATAGCAAGCGGCAGCGCTATTATTTTTGTTTTATTATTCATTGTTTTTTCCTTAATCTATCTCACAATATTCAGTTATAAATGCCTCTTGGCTCGCGGCAACCTCTTCATCTTCCCAGAGACCTTCCGCTCCTAACTCAGCAGCTTCACTAGTAGTAAAGAAGTCAAACGAACTCAACCCCTCCATCGCCACCGCTAATGGTAAAAGCGTATTAAGCAAATTAGTTAAGAAGCTTTTTTGCTGACTGGTGTGGGAATATTTTGGCGTTATCGCTTGAGAGAACTCTTGCGTATACCAAGTCCAAAGTGCTTTGTCTGTCATATCAACAAAACACTGATTTCGTGTATTCTGTGAGCCTCGGTATTCAAAGTCTGAATTACAAGGGAAGTCAATGTAACCCACACGATCAACAAGTGCTGCCGAAAGGCGTGCTAATCGATACTGTGTTTTGAGATATTTACGGTTATGCTTATATGGATTAATAACAGAATTAATAGAACCGTTTAATACCGTTATTAAGTACTCTTTATCACTTTCCGATATCTGATTTAATCGATAAGTATCATTCAAAAATCTATCAATGACATCGGTATAAATCCCATTTCTTCTCCAACTAGATTCTTCGATTATATGACTCTTATCTCGCACAATTTGAACTGCTAACGCAAACTTTGAAACTAGTGCATGTACATTAAAACTATAATAGTCATCTTCAGCTGAGAAAATACTCCACGCTTTGTGATAAATATCAGGATCAACTTGAGCTTTCACGACATTTGCTCTAACAGCTAACGGGTCGTTGTGGTAGAAAAAGCTGCCTGGGACAGAGACACCACCCGGATTAAGTTGAACTTCGGAAAACTCGATTTTTGGCCTCGCTTTAGTGTAACCGGCTTCCTTGGTAAACAAACTCAGGGAAACAGTTTCAGACGGTTCTGCATCATAATGGCTTTTAAAGTCTCCCCAGGCTTGTTGCCAAGTAATGTCATTAAGTAACCACTCTGAACTGTAGTCGATATTAGAGTAGTCTGAATCTGGCTGTAGCAGAAATATATCTTTTACATATTCAGCGGTATACCTCTTTGCCGTATCGTTGTGGTGAAGTGCCTTTATAAACGTATCAGCTTGTACAGCAAATGTACTCGATGGGTAGGGCGCTATTGCCATGATTGCCAATAGCGATGTTTTCTTTATCATTCTTTCTTTTCCTTCTGATATTATTTCAAATGCATTGCACATGAAAAACAAATATCACACTCACAAAACTATATGTTTATAACAAACAGTCGATTTTTTGTAATTATCACTGACAAGAATAATTTAAGTAATTATTTTCAACGATTACTTTTCAACTAAAATAACAGTGATAAAACAATCAAAAAAATCATTGCCATAATGTATTTTATAATTACAAGTTCGTAATTTTAGTCCTATACTTAAGTATTATTTTTAATCCAGCATACTAAACCTAACGACTACTAAAAAATTAGTCAGATATAACCTTAGCGAGCCACTCAAATGCGTACATTTTCTTTAGAGATCTATCAAGCACCGCTCAATGCGATCATCACTGGTAAAAAAAAAGTTGAGATCAGAACCAATAACAGTTACGAAAGTGTCGCCTATGACAAGCTTAAAGCAGGCGATCAAATCGCTTTTCAAGTCATATCTGGTCCTCCTTTTGTAGGCTTAGAGATCATAAAGCCGGATGCACTAACCGTCGAAGTACTGGATGTCCGTCACTATAAAAACCCGAGAGAGCTTTTGGTTAGCGAAGGGCTAGAGGTACTCTCTACTTTGTGCTCCACGTTAGATGAGGGTGTAGAATTACTCTTTAGCTTTCATGAATATAGAGAGATGATCCCCATTCATGGAATTTTTGCCATTGAAATACGTGTGCTCGACAGTATGCAGACTCAAAACATTTAAAGCCCCCTTTTGGGGACTTTAAATGTTAAGCAAAGTGACTCCCTACAAATCTAGCTCGCTCATTTCAACAATGCCATCGATACTACGGGCATCAAGGGCTGAAATTATGTAGATAAGTCGAACAGGCTGCGCATCACCTGCAAACCTCAACGCTAATTTATTCTTCGAGGCGCGTTCTGCCTCTTCAATCACGACATATGTACTGTTAGCGATCACCAATTTCAGCCGGTTTCCTTCGTGTTGGATGACAACTTGGTCACGATCAAAGTCAGATAAGTCAATAAACGAAGCATGGCTGTTATCGTTGATGAACACTTGTTTGTAGCTACCAATAGCATCATTTATGTCGTAACCATTACTGCGACCTGATGTCGAAAGAACAATAGCATCTGTCCCTTCGAGTTTGACCACTTCAATCAGCTCACCACGAGTAGGCTCCGAAATGAGTGACCAAGCATCACCAGTCCTAAACACATCTTGGTAGCTTCCTAGCGAGATACTCCCTTGTTGATCATCGGATTGAATCAGCTCATTGGTTTCTGGTACGAAGAACAGTTCACGCACTACAGGGCCTTCCACCGAGCCAATCCAAATCGCTTGTCCTGATTTGCCAAGACGAATCTCTTTGCCCGTTTCGACCACAAGCCAGCGATCACTGTTTTTGCCTAGGTGAATCACGGCCCCCGTTTCAAAACGTTCTGATAAAGTGTTTAGCATCCCCTCGTTCTCTATCAGCCAATGTTCACTGACTTCAACAAGCTTTGGCGGTTCATTCGCCGTCAACTCAAACACCAACCCGCTCTCTGTTTCTGCTCGATAACCGTCATGACTCACATAAACATCCGTCAAAGCCTCGCCAATAAAGTCAAACTCAACAGGCTCAGTCAGTTGTCCGTCGGCAATGAATCGGAAGTCCGGTGTAAAGTTATACATTTGTTCTAAAGAGAAAGAAGGCTGAGCATATAACTTGCCTGTCATTGGCTCAAACAACCAAACAGATTGGTCGTCTTTCTTACCAACCAGTTTTAGTTGCTTATCGCTCCATTGGTTTGCTATTAAAACAAACTGCTCACTTGACGGCAGATACCACGCTTTTAGAGCTTTACCATCAAAATCTGACAATCCAAAAATCATAAGCTGATGTTTGGTGCCGTTAAATTTGGTCACCAACGTATCTTGCCAGTTGTACTGATACTGCTCCATCCATTGCTGGTTAATTGCGATCAGGCTTTTCGTACCTTCAGGCGTTAACACATGAATTTCGCCATTGTCACTCGCGATATAGACATGCTCGTGGGCAGTAACCTTGTCACCTTCTTTTAGAGTCACGTTTTTAATTCGTCCCTCTTTTTGAAGGTAAATAGATTTTTCTTTCTCACTATAGAAATACGCGACATCCTCATCGATAAGCAGCAGCTTGAGCTCTTCCATAGCAGGTAACGTGCTCACGACTGTTGCCTTTTCTTTACCAACAATGCTCCATACTGGCGTTTCACCCTCAACGGCAACTTCAACGGTATCAGCCAATTGTGTTGGCATTTTCTCGTAAGCCGAAAGATCAAATGGTGCAAATTCGCTCGAGCTCATGGAATCCGAGATTAAGCGTCTGTGATCCGAATCGACTGGCGCAACAAGAGCTTGGTACAACCGCTCATTGCCATGAATGTCTGTCAGCATTAACCCGCCTTCCGTTAAACGGTACAGGTATTTAATTTGCGACTGATCAGGCATATGATACGTGGCAGCAACATGAACAACGTTCGCCTCCGTCCAAGCATTGAAGCTGACAGAGATAGAAGGCCTAGACGGCTGGAATAACGTGTAAAAGCCCGTCATCTCGCCAGTGGCAATATCAACTTTCCATAATAAGCCATAC
The DNA here is from genome assembly GCF_002163755.1 of Vibrio campbellii CAIM 519 = NBRC 15631 = ATCC 25920. NCBI lineage: Bacteria > Pseudomonadati > Pseudomonadota > Gammaproteobacteria > Vibrionales > Vibrionaceae > Vibrio > Vibrio campbellii. The sequence goes on along the minus strand of NZ_CP015863.1, from coordinate 1,568,719 downwards.
TGCTGATTAAACAGCCAAGCTTCATCACTGGTTGCCGTTAGCAATTGCGCTTGCTGCGAGAGTTCGACAGAAACATCGCGGCTCACTATCACACGATCATTATTAATGTCGTAATAAGCGGTGCCAAGAGGTTCTCCGGCTTCTTCATAATTATTGATAACAACATAATCACCAAGAAGCTGATGCTTTTCAGCTAACGCTTCAAGGTGCTCAATAACATGAGAGCTGCTCTCTTCTTTTTGAGCGTCTGTTGCGATCAACGACAGTGTTAAGTCTTCCACTTGCCAGATTTCACCTTGGTCTGTAAACACTTCGACAACTGACTGGCTCAACGAGGAGATATCAAGGGTAACGGTTCCAATTTTCAACACACCATTCGTCACTTCAGGTGTGGCTCCCTTAATAGCTCTCGCGTCAACTACCCACTTGATCGATGCTGCAGAGTCTTCTGAAAGCACGAATTTCGCGTGCGGCTGTACAATCAATTCTTGTTTACCCGATTCAGCACTCAGATGGTAAGTCAGCTTTCTCAAGCCAAGCTCTTTAATCTCTGGCGTGACAGCAATACGCTCCATAGCCCCCAGCTTTACGGATACCGTGTGCGGAACGAACTGCTCTCGCATAGTGCGTATGACATATTCCGATGGGAAAACGTAAAAGTCGAAGTCGAAATCAAGATGCGTTTCAAGCGATCTTAATATACTGAATCCTTGGTCGTTCCTAGTGGTCGAGCCTGGTAGGATTTCATAGTCATAATCGATGTACGACTTGCCTGTTGCGGGCAGCACTAATGTGGAGCTGTGGGCATCGATACCAACGAACGAGCCATAGCCTAGGCGCTCTCTTAGCGGTAAAGCCTTAGACTTGTCTCTCAATGCTTTTGGTAGATCGCCCGCCCAAAAGAAGTAGTTTAACCAACCGGACCCGGTTTTACCGTGCTTGGAAGAGTAAAGGGCTTGGCTACCAAGCTCTAATTGCCCGCTTGATAAATCAATTTGGTTAATGACCGCGCCAGGAATTGGCAACAAAACGTTCTTCTCAGAATCATAACGGTATCCACCTTCACGGTAAGCATTGTCGACTTGATAGAAGTAGTGCCCTACTTGTTGCGCATCCATTGCAATATCACCAAATGCTTCTGCTAATGCAGTAAAGCCAACCGCTAAACCACCGACGATGGCTCCAGCTTCTCCCAGTACTAAAGCAGTCGTAGAAGCTCCCGCAATACCAGCGCCCAAAGCGGCCCCGCCGATCGCAGTGCCGACCGCATTGAAACCAAGCTGAGTACCGAAAATTGCTTGTTGTTGAGCATTTTGCGCATGGGCCAATTCATAAGCGCTCAAACTGACATTCACAGCACCAAATACCAATCCAACGCCCTGGTTCGCAATACCTGATAAACTGTTTACTGTGGCGTTAACAAGCTCAGCGTCGGTCGCTACTGCAACCTTAAATAAATTCACCATGTGCTGAGCATCCATCAGAAGGCCGTGGGAGATTTGTCCTGCCATAACGTAACTGTGAATCTCCAACGCTTTCTGTAAGGCACTGGTTTTCTCGCCCGAGATTTGGCCTCTTTTTTCGTTTTGAAACCAAGTGATAACCGACTGAACCGCAAAACCCGCATTCAAACCATCGAATCCTTGCACGTCTTCAAATTCAAAGGTTCGAACACGTTGGCCAGTACGAAGATCAAAGCGAGCCTTCACGTTTGCATATTGCTCATGAAGATACTCACTCACTTGGACCAACTCTCGCCCTTGAATTTGTACCCTTTGTTCCATTGCCCCATCTGGTGAAACAAAAGTGATAGCGGAATAACCGGGAGATGATTCCTCGATGCTCCCTATCACTGGTAACCACTCCTCTGGCAATCGATACTGAGTTCTCGCACGTTCTACAGCATTAGATAAAAGGCTCGCATGCTCATAAGCTTTGACTTTAGTTAGATTCATTCTCAGAGCGAGATCCTGTTGTGCTTTACTCTCTGAGTTTTCTAAAACGATAATGGATTCATCATCGTCAATCGTCATGATAGATGCATCATCATCAATAGTGACTATGGAATCCTCGTCGCTCAAAGTAACGATAGAATCTCCATCTCCCACCGGGCTAAGCGGCTCTGAAGAAGAGAGGTCGAAAACCTGCTGGCCGGGTAAAATTTCTACTAGAGACATTTTGGATGTATCAATCGCTAGCACGTTGAATTCAGGGTTAGCTTTGGTCCCCAGTGATAGATAGAACTCCGCCATCTCATAAACCACAAAATGTGCTTCTAACGCTTTTTTGAGAGATTTCAACGAAGAAAATTCAACAACGGCAAAGTTAGGATCGTAGAAATAAAAACGCTTATGTCCCATATCATTGATCGCAGCAACACCAACAGAATGTGTACTCGTATTGACCGCTAGTGAGACCTGTCCTTGCTCCGAAAGACCACGTTCTACAGCCGCTATAATGCCCGCAATGTCGAGTTGACCGATCATTTGGCTGCTCTCTCTCGCTTCATAATTAGAGTGCAGATTGCGAAGTGCATCTAATAAGAAATGGCTTTCCGCATCATGTGGGTTTGCCGCACCGATAAACAGCTTGTCAGAAAAGTTTCGGATGGACTCTGTACCCCGAGACATCGCAACAGACATCGCGCGCACCAGAGGGTAACAACGCCCACTGCCATCACCCATCAGCGTCAGTACAAACCCTTGAGGTAGGCTCGCGACAACTCGGCCACCTAAACGAGACATTTCTTGATTAAACTTAGCGGTAAAATCTAAGTTCTTCGTGATATTCTCTTTTGTAATCTGATTGCTGATTCGCCTAATTAGCGCTCCTTGCTGCCGAGCATCGAGATCATTAGATCCCAATAGCAATAGCTGCTTTTGCGTCAGAGTCATTGAATCGTCGTAATCAGGAAGCCAGATCGCTTCAAAATTATTGTACCCGTCCTCGTAAGCGGCTTTTTTACTGCCTGATAGATCTTTTATTGCTCTCTCTTTTACCAAGAAACGTTGGTGTATTTGGCCCTTATCAAAATTGCCAGTCCTTAGGCTGTTGTCTGTAACAATGAGCTGCCCTAGGCCACTTTCTGACTTTTGTTGTACATTTAGCCACATCTGATCGACCTGCTCAGACAAGGTAATCAGTGATTGAGCATTGTTGTCTAGCTCCAACAAGCTGGCACGCAGTAACGATAGCTTCTTCATCGATTGTGCGTTATTTGAGTTACCGGGTAGTTTTAACTTGGCGAGCTCAGCAATTCTTTGTCTAGCAAGCGATTTTCTCTGCGCTGAGATCTTCTTATTCAGTTGAGTTCTCAGCTCATTCCACCGCTTTAAGCTTGAGTGCGTTTCTAACACTTTCGCTTCCATTGGGTCATAAGGTAGGTCTTCAATCTGAGCCGTAGACAAACCAAACCTTTTTGCCAGCTCAAGTACCTCTTTCTGCAGGCTTGTACGATTTTGCTCAAACAGTTGAGTTAAGTTTTCACCGACTGGCATAAAAGGCACCGCCGTTGTGGAGCCCGTACGGCGAACCTCTAAGTCACTAAAACTATTGAATGACTGCTTCTGTACGACGCTTTGCCAACCTTTATCATTATAAACAAAGAAGGTAACATCGAGTCCTTTATCAAACTTGGTCACATCTCCAACGCGATACCCTGAACTTAAATCTCGCAATGCAACAACATTATCGTACAGAGCGTAGGCGTGCGAACGCTTGTCAAAGTATATGCGATAGTGATCAGCGTCTTGATCGACCACAACAATCGTTCCTCCATTGTTGGAGGCCGCCACTAAAACCTGGCCGACTCTGGCAGACTTAGCAACATCGACAAACGAAGGCATATTGTCCATCAAAGGTTCGCCAATCACTCTTAACTTGTTACTTCGCGATATTTCCTTACTTTCAAAACCTAATTGGAATCCATCTGTGCCAGACTGCATCATTGGCTTGCCTTTGTGCGCTGAGTACTCGCCGATAAGTGGCGTAACGTCTAACGTATGGGCTTTAAGGAAACCTTGTGGATCACGTATAAAATCTGAAGCCGCACTCGTTGAGTCCATTTGCTCCGACTTATAATCAAAAGCAGGATCAAGAAGAGGAATGCGCGCAGGATCATAACCATGAGCACTGAGAGCCTCAGGTAACAAGATTGCTAGGCTCTCCCCGCCAAATAGGTTTTCAAGAATCGCATCGGTAGCAACAACCGCTCTTGCACCACCGTGGCTGGAAAAAGCGAAGCGAGAACTTTCTGAATAATTTCGACCTTTAGCAAGTGAAACCATTCCCAATGGAGTGTGTTCGACCCAAGCTTGTTCCGGAATACGTTGCGCTAAAAAGTCGATGACTCGTTGAGCATTCTTGATGTCCGCGCCCTCAAGATACAACACAGCTTGGTCCGTCAATGAGCCAAAATATGCTGGCGCCATAATTTTCGCCTGCCTAACAACATCTGCGACTTCACCAGAGTACAAATGGCCGAAAGCGCTAATCACTTGTGGTAAGTACTCTTTGGTAAAATTGAGGGTAATTCGAGACGTGAAAAGAGACTGCGATTCAGGCTCAGAATAAAACGTTTCCGGAATAAAACGGGCAGAAGTCGCGCTGCTGATAAAACTTGATTTGGAAACCTCTGAGATTGAACGTTCACTAAATCCCTGAACGTTGATCATGAGATCGGAAGAAGACGCATCGAGATGGTGCAACATTTGATAGACAGCCTCACTCTCCTCCACATTCAGAGGCACCAAGACTGGAGGTTTCGTTGAAGAGTAAGCATCGTAAAAGTCTTGATGTACGTTCGACTTCAACAATATGTATTGCTGGCGAGCTTTAACCGTCCAATGTCCTTCTTTACTCAATGTTGATTTGATATCCGATACCAGCCGCCTGTTTGCTGGACTGTTTAAGATTGAATCTCGCGTCCTACGCATAGCGCTTAGGAAGGCGTTAAAACCAGCTTGATACTGCCTTTCCTCGAAAGTCAGGGACGAATAAACTGAGTTTGATATATGGATATCATTCCCTTCTTCGCTAGATAGCGAGTAAGGGCTAATGAAAGCCGAAGCCAATGCTGTCGTTAATAGTTTTTTTCTCATAATAATTAGTTTTATAAAATGCAACTGAATTTATATAACTAACAAACTATTTGCAGCTATTCAATAAATTTAAGAAATATTCAAATATATTAGAAGTTTCAAATTAACAATGTCACGACAACAAGTGATAGATAAAATAAATATAAGAAGAGATGTGAAATATCATGACAATTTAATTATAAAGCGGCAATACCATTGATTGCCGCCTATATTTTTATTTTGAGAGCATATCGTTAATGCTTTCAGGCATGTCAATCAGCCATTGGTTACCATGTTTTTGAAGGATGATAACTTCATTAACCGTGATGAGCCGCCCTAACACCCGGTCCTTTCTTTGAACATTAATATACTTCTTGTCGTCGAGTTCAAATTCATTGATGATGCGGAGGGATTCAAAGTTGAGGGTGTTTTTCCCACCCACCTTTTTCACTAGGCTCAAAAGTTTATTCATAAATTCATCATTAGACATTAACGTAATATCAAAAAGAGAGGTATCCACACCAAAAGCGATATTTTTCAGTATGATGATATTTTCGTTGTTATTCTCAAGGCCATCGATAATGATCGATTTAAGTTTCGCTATACCATTTGGGTGATAAAAGCTGGCAGATTGGTCGAAACCCACTTTACTTATAAAGTCAAAATAGTACTGAACAAACAGAGTAGAATTTTCTGGCAATTCTAGTTCTCCATCAACCACCACTCTTACGTCTTCTAGGAAAGAGAACTTTGTGCTGTACGGTGTAAAAGCAATTGCACCGTCGTCTAGCCAGTTTTTGTACACCCACGTTGATTCATCAAAGCAGTGTTCAGAGATATTTTCTAACGGCGCTCTATCCCCTATTGTTGTGTTATGAATCTTCTCTCCCCGGCCATCCGTTTTGTAGGTGTATAACAAGACACCAGATTGACCATAACCTTCACTTTTATCGATCTCACTAAATCTATTTTGAATACAAACTCTGTTAATATGGCTCAAGGACATAGGAAGCTCAGCGCTAGACTCAGCGCGCTGCTCTAGATAGCCTTCGGAGAAATCATAAAAATCAAAAACAGGTGCTTGATATAAATTTGGCTGTTCTAAAACGGTAGGCAGCCCTGTTTTTACTGAGGGAGTAATAGAGAACGTCTGGCTACAGACTGGGGATGATATAATTAATGCTGCTAGGATACTGTATTTATTCATTTAATCCTCCTTTTAGGGAAGGTGGATTATCTTTTTTATCGCTCACCTTTCAAGGAATAAATCCTAAAATAGAATTGAATATATATAGTTGTGATTGCGTTCAAGAATAAGCATAGTAATTAAATATAAAACGATTTAAAGATAAAAAAGACTATAGCGAATAAAAATAATAGAATGCCAACTTCAGTAACCACTACATTACCTTTTAGATAACCTAGCTCATCATTAAAATATCATACTCATATTATTTTAATTTGAAGCCTTACTACACAAACCGACACAAATAGAAATAAAACACTTATATCTATTAAATTAATAAATTTCTTGTTAAAAAATAGCACCAACAAAATGGTGCTATTTTTTAATTATTTGGATAGCTTTCTCTAAATAATTACTTTAATTCAATCCAGGCTTTGCGCTGAGCTTTGTCCATGTACGACCAAGCCATAAAACGGCTGACTTTTTGCCCTTGGCTCATTTCCACTATTCGGATCGCTTTTACACCCAACTTTTCGAGCTGTTTACGCATCGGACGAACATTGTCTTTCTTTGAGATTAACGTGGTAAACCAAAGCACTTGCGCACTGAATGCTTGGCTTTCGTTCGCCATTTTGCGGATGAATGCAGCTTCACCACCTTCACACCATAGCTCAGCATTTTGCCCACCAAAGTTAAGCGCTGGTTTATTGGCTTTTACTTGCGGCGTTTTCGCTTGATGAGCTTGAACCTTCACGCCCTTTTTACGCTGATTCGCTTTTAAATTATCCAGCTTACGCTGACTACCCATCGCCGCCTCTTCAGCAGAACGATGGAATGGCGGGTTACAAGTCGTAATATCGTAGCGATCGTTTGGCTCGATTATACCGCGGTAAATATTGGACTCACTAGTTTGTTGTCTCAGTTCGATCTTACCGTTTAACGAGGCATTACGCTCTGTGATTGCTCGTGCTGATTCAATCGATTTCGGATCAACATCGCTACCCGTGTAATGCCATCCGTATTGAGTCACACCTACGATTGGGTAAATACAGTTTGCTCCAACACCGACATCAAGCGCTCGCACTTTATGGTGCGCATACTTGCCTTTTACTTCACCATCAAGCAACTCCGCTACACGATGAACGTAATCCGCGCGCCCTGGAATTGGCGGGCACAAGTAAGTATCAGGGATATCCCAATATTCAATATCATAGTGCGCCGCCAGCAATGCTTTATTGAGCATCTTGACGGCCTTTGGATCGGAGAAGTTGATTGAGTCTTCCCCTTTCGGATTCTTTATCACAAATGATTTGAGCTGCGGCTCTGCTGCGATCAGTTTTTTGAAATCATAACGGCCGCGATGTGCATTACGCTCATACAATCCACTTTTAGCAGTTTTGATCACTTCCACATCGCTGCTTTTGTTAGCGGCGTTAGTTTTCAGACCTGTGCTTTTTGCAGCTTTTGCTGTCGGTTTGTTTTTCACACGCTTTGGTTTGATCTTGGTGACTTCTTTGCTCGGATTAGACTTCGCCGTTTTTGTCTGAGCTTGTTTCGCGTTGTGATTATTGGTCTTCATTCGAATTCGCTTTTAAATCGAGGTAAATCATAAACAGACGAGCATCAAATTCGAGTTGGTGATACTCAGGTTCCATATAACAGCACAGTTGGTAAAAGGCTTTGTCGTGGTTTTTCTCACGCGTGTGTGCCAACTCATGCACCACCAGCATGCGCAATAACGCTTCAGGTGCATCTTTAAACACGTTCGCAATCCGAATCTCATTTTTCGATTTCAGCTTGCCACCATGGTTACGACTTATCACGCTATGCAAACCAAGCGCATTGTTGACCGCGTGAATTTTCTTATCGTAGACCACTTTGCTAATTGGCGCGGCTTTCTTCATGTAGCGATTTTTGATCGCTATTGCGTATTCGTAGAGTGCCTTTTCGCTCTTGATTTGGTGTCTATCTGGGTAGCGTTTTTCGAACCAAGGCACCAGTTTACCACTGTCGACGAGTGAACTGACTTGCTCGACAATGTTCTGCGGATAACCTTGAATATATCGAAGTGACGGATGCATGCGTATTAAGTCTGTTATGACAAAAGAAAGGCGCTAAATATACCTGATATGAGCAAGACTTTCATCTTAGGTTTCTCAAGCTTTCCTTTGTTGCGAAACCTCGCTAAACTTCGCCTCCCGACGATAATGGAGAGAAATTGAATGAAACGTGTCGTTCTTTACGTCAAAGACAACTGCCCACACTGCAAAGATGCTCAACGTTATCTTGATTCGAAAAATATTACCTACCGCTTGTGCAACGCAAAAATGCAACGCGGACGCAAGGAGCTCGACGCACTGGGTGCTCGCTCTCTACCTGTACTCAAGATTGGTGATCGAGTCATGATTGGCTGGAACCCAAAGAACTTTGAGAAAATGTACAGCAACTAAGGGACGTATTTAGCAGGCAGACCAAGCGTAACCTGTACTAAATATCCAAGTAGAGTTTGTAACAATAACCTTACAAAGCTGAACATTTCAACTCAAACATACCGCTTAACAAAATCAATAAAAGTACGGTCGGAAATGGATAAATAGCCTTGTTTTCGCCACGCGAGTGCAAGGTCGAGCTTAACGCTTGGTTCAAATGGAATACCCACCACACCCTGTTCATGTTGTGTCACCAGTTCAAGAAGCGCAGTAATAGCAAATTCTTGTTTAACGATACTCAGAATGAGCGGCAGCAAGTTGGTTTCAAATGAGGACTTCATTGTAAAGCCATGCCCTTCGCTGACGTGGTCTAAGAATTCTCGGTGGAAGTAGCCATGTTGGAACATCACCAAATCATGCTCGAAAAACTGATCAAATGTGATGGCACTGCGCTGAGCTAAGTCATGTTCCGGAGCCACGACGGCAACCATTTGGCTAGTAAACAGATGATCCGTTTCTAAGTCGTCTGGTACATCGTCACAGCTGATCACGCCAATATCGAGCTGTCCATTAAGTAACATTCGGCGGATAGACTGAGTGCCCGCCTCCACCAGCGTCAGCTTTAAATCTGGATACTGGCTCTTAAACGCCATGACAATTCGGGGAAAGAAGTAGCTGCCCATCATTGAAGGCGTACCAAGGCGCACTTCCCCTTTGGCTAAACCTTTGAGTTCATCAATCGCTAGCTGCGCATCGTGTAACTGCTGAATTACTCGCTTAGCGTGAACCAACAAGGTTTCCCCTTCTTTGGTTAAGCTGATTTTCTTTTCTTCTCGGCGAAACAGCGTCACACCAAGAGACTGTTCGAACTTCTTAATTGAAATGCTTAACGCTGGCTGAGCAATGTGCAAAGCCTTGGCTGCATGAGTAATGTTGCCGTGTTCCGCGACCGCCAAAAAGTGTTTGAGTTGTTTCGATTCCATTAGATCAAAAATATATACCAACCATATTTTTAATATATTTTTTCAATCCAAAACTAACTGATAGATTGGTCACAGTTTCTTTATATTTGCTCGCTCGCATTAGGCAGGACTCATGGTCAGTTTTGGCACTCCGGAATACAAACGCATTACGCTATCTCTGGCACTCGGCTCGTTTTTGGTTTTCTCGAACCTATATCTCCTTCAGCCGATGCTACCAAGCTTTGTGACGCACTTTCAGATCTCGGAAACGCAGGTCAACTGGCTATTCGCTGCCACCACACTGGCTCTCTCCTTTAGCTTGGTTCCGATGGCTGTGCTCTCCGAATCGATTGGCCGCAAACCCGTAATGATGTTTGGTCTGTTCTCAATCCCTGCAATTTCCGCTTTAATGTTGTTTGGCGATTCGTTTTTATTCTTGGTGGTTTGTCGCGCTTTGATCGGTATTGCGCTTGCTGCGTTTGCTGCTGTCGCCGTTGCTTATATGTCGGAAGAGCTAGATAAACACGCATTTTCAATGGCGATCGGTACTTATATCGCAGCCAACTCATTGGGAGGGATCGCAGGACGTATCAGCGGAGGTTTGCTGGCAGATAACTTCAGCATCGATGTCGCCATCGAAGTTATGATGCTATTCACCCTTATCGGTGTGGTCAGCGTGCATTACTTGCTACCAAAACAGAAAAACTTTACCCCTTCTTCGAGCAGTTTAAGGCACCACAATAAAGCTATTATCGGACACTTCAAAAATCAACGTGTGTGGTTCGCCATGCTGATTGGCGGTTTGAACTTTGCGTTGTTCGTTAATCTTTATTCGGTAATGGGATTCCGCTTGGTCAGTGCGCCGCATAATGTGCCTGTTGGGTTAGCTTCTCTCATCTTTGTTTGCTACCTGGGTGGTACGTTTTCTTCCCGTTGTGCCGGACATTGGAGTAAACGCTTTTCACCGATACTTGGCATGTTTTTAGGTTCTATCGTCAGTATGGCTGGCATGTGGATCGCGGTGATTGAAAGCATCCCTGCGATGTTGACAGGTTTGTTATTGATCAGCTTCGGCGCGTTCTTCACTCACACGCTTGCTTACGGCTGGGTTGGACAAAACGCAACACAAGCAAAAGCGACGGCGACCGCATTGTATCTCGTGCATTACTACATTGGCGGCAGTTTAGGTGGGTTCCTATTGCTCTATTGCTGGCAAAACGGCGGTTGGTCGAGTGTACTCATCGGCGGCAGTACACTGTACATCGCCATGTTCGCTGCTATCGCATTCTTAAAACACATCGCAGAGCGAATCGACGCTGGCGACAACGCAGACATGACGGCTTAACAAAACGTTAAGCCCTATTGATTTTATGTTGTGGCGTTGGTCTGCTATGCTTGCGCCACATTCATAAAAGCAAGAAAGTCGTATGCCAACGCGCTCAACACAAGAATCATCAAACACCGATATTAATGCGATCACAGAGCAAGTCGATCAATGGCTCAATGAGGTCGTGATCGGGTTAAATCTTTGCCCGTTCGCCGCTAAGCCACAGCGCAATAAACAAATCAAAATCTTCGTGAGTGAAGCATCGCAAGAAGAAGCACTACTTGAAGACATTTTGCTGCAGCTGATCGAACTCAGTAATACCGAGCCAGAAAAACTAGAGACAACCTTAGTTGTGGTTCCCAACATGCTGCAAGATTTCTGGGATTACAACTTCTTCATTGATTGGGTTGAAGGCTTGATCAAACAGCAAGGTTGGGAAGGCATTTTCCAAGTTGCCACCTTCCATCCTGATTACTGCTTTGGCGGTGCAGAACCAGAAGATGATGAAAACCTGACGAATCGCTCTCCATACCCAGTATTTCATCTGATCCGTGAGGAGAGCATGGAAAAGGTACTTAAGCACTACCCTGATCCAGAGTCCATTCCAGATACCAATATTGCACGTGTTTCAGCGCTTTCAGAGGAAGAACGTAAGAAGCTCTTCCCTTACCTATTTCGCTAAGACTCCCCAAGAGACAGAATTCTAACCAGTTAGAATGGGATCGCTTGGGCATTAAAGTTCGGTTTGATATGATTGCGACTTCAATCGATTCAATGGACATTAGAATGCAACTGTCAAAGCTAACCCAAGAGATTTTTGATCACCTATACCGTGACATCACCGAGTTCCGTAGCACTTTCGACCTACCAGTGGCGGATGTTGCAAGCCTAGACGCACAAGCAGATACACTACACACTTCTCTTGCGATCGAAGAGCTTACTGAACTAGCGGAAGCGGATTGCAAAACCGAGCAAGCAGACGCAATCATTGACAGCGTTTACGTTCTAATGGGTCGTCTAGTACACCTTGGTGACAGCAAAGTAGAAGATAACCTAGCTATCAGCTACCTGATCGATCTACTGCTTAACGTAGCGGTGAACCGTGGTATCGACTTTATCCCTTGCTGGGACGAAGTGCACTCAAGCAACATGAGCAAAGTGTGCCGTAACGAGCAAGAATATGCAGAAACAGAAGCGTTCTACGCTGAACAAGGCATCAAGCTGATGGCGGTTCAAAAAGGCGAAGACATCATTGCGAAATGCGCAGAAGATTTTGTATCTGAAGGCAAAACGGTACGTAGAGGTAAGGTTCTAAAATCGGTTTACTACCGTCCTGCAGACCTTAAGCCACTTACACAGTAAGTCGTTGATTAAGCACTACAGATAAAATTCAGCGCCCACAATACTCTATATTGTGGGCGCTTTTTATTCTGAGCGTTTTTGCTCAATCAACATTTGGCTCGGGTAAAATCGGTGGCGTACTATCCATGTAGGTTAAGAAATTTTGCCAAATTTCATGAGTTCTTTGTTGAGTTAATTGAGTTTTGCAGGAAATAGCCATAACACCGCGAATTGTCCCTTCACGCCACTTTGTATATACCGAATCACAATGCGACGTCATGTATGCTTGCCAATCTTTTTGTGCAACTTGAATCGCTTTAATCAGCTCAGGATCATAAGAATTATGTTCGAGACTCGTTTCCAAATATTTATTTAGTTGCTTTTGAGCAGTCTCTGATTCAATGGCTGCACACTGATTAATCTCGAGGGTGCTGACCGCGTTATTACAATCAATCGCTTCTTCTTGAGCAAATGCCATAGACGACAAGCTCGCTAGAGCCACAATCACGTATTTTTTCATTCCTTTCTCCAAATAGAATCGCTCTAATGAACGCCTTAATCAAAAATCAAATACGGCCTTTCTTCTACTACGACTTTTCGAACATGAGTTTGGAAAACCTCCGCCAAGCCCTCTTCCGTTAGTACTTCATCTGCATGACCTAAAGAATGCAATACGCCATTATTGAGCAGCAGTACTTTGTCAGCATGCCTTAACGTTCGATTTAAATCGTGGTTTGCGACCAACACCCCGATGCCTTGCGCAGCGACTGCATTAATGAGCTGATATAGCAGTTCCTCTTGGGCAATATCCAACGGCGCTGCGGGTTCATCCAAAATCAATAGCTGAGAGTAAGGGTTAATCGTGCGCCACACTTGCAAGCACACCCCGGCTAAACGAACACGTTGCCATTCACCCCCGGATAATGTCTGAATACTTCGATGAAGCTTGTCTTGCAATTGTACTAGCTCAATAACAATATTAACGGCATCTCGTACTTTCGCGTCGCTGATATTGGCACCAGTTGGCAATGAAAGTGCTAAATATTGAAAGACATCAACATTGAATGCAGGCCTTGACTGTTGACACAAATACCCACGGATATGCGCTTGTTCTGAAAGTGGCATTGTGAGTAGGTCGTTATTGTCGACAAGCACTTGACCACTCACGCCTTCACGCTGAGTTAAGGTGCCAGATATCGCTCCAAGTAATGTGCTTTTCCCGGAGCCGTTTGGGCCCACGACATGGACAACCTCACTCGGCTTACATGCAAAGGAGAGCGGTAGCAGTCGACTTCCCACTGCGATGTGCTTAACGTGCATCATGACTTTTCACCAGCATCCAAATGAAGATAGGTGCGCCGATAGAAGTGGTCATCACTCCAAGCGGCAACTCAGCAGAATCGAGCAACAAACGCGCGCCGATATCCGCAAGCACCAATAAGGCTGCGCCAGATATTGCCGACAGAGGCAACAAGTAACGGTTTTCTGTACCAAACGCTAATCGAAGCAGGTGTGGCACGACTAAGCCAACAAAGCTAATGATCCCACCTAACGCAACGGAACCACCAACAAGTACGGAGATTGCCAAAATGAGCTTCCAGCGCATCTGATGAACATCAATACCCAGTTGAGTGGCATGGATTTCCCCTAGCATCAACTTATCAAGCGGTTTGCCCTTGCAGCAGAGCCAAATTAGCACAGGTAGCATGACCAAAGTAACGGTGTGCTGATACCAACTTGCCCCACCAATGCTGCCCATTAGCCAATACATTAACTGACGCAGGCTCAAGTCATCGCTAAAGTAGAATGCCCACGTCACAATGGCGCTCGACAAAATACCCAAGGCGACGCCGACAAGCAGCAGCCTTGCGGTAGTAAGATGCATTGCCCTTGCGATACCAACCAATATGACGGTAAACAACATCGAACCAGCAATGGCAGCTAACATAAAGATCATAGGTGAAGGTAAAACCGGCAAGGCAAACATGACGAGCACCATTGCCAAACTCGCGCCACCGGAGATCCCGAGAACGCCGGGTTCGGCTAATGCGTTCCCAAGCAGAACTTGTAAGGTAGCACCAGAAACTGCCAGAGCAGCACCAATAATAGCGGCAGAAACCAAACGTGGCAGACGTAAATCCAACAAGAGTTTTTGTTCAAATGCAGAAAGAGACTGAAAAGGAGAAAGGAATACCTCTCCGACCATCAAGTGGATAGCAGAGAGCAGCACGAGAATCACTGACATAATCAAAAGATTGCGTTGCCAGCGTCGTTCCTTGTTCAGGATAAGTTGTTGAAAATCCATAGTAGCCGATAAATACAAACGAGGCTTAACCTTACAGTTAAGCCTCGGTAAATTGCAAATGTGTTCTTACGCTTTAGTCGCCGAAATTAAGGCGATATGGCATTAATCGTAGACTAACTCACCATCTTCGTAGCGCGTTTTCACTTCACACACCATTAATGCAGCGCGTTGACCAATCGCGACGTGACGATTTGGGAAAACAACGGCTTCGTTATCGTTCTTCGCCATCAATGGTTTGTCACCATCGTGACCAAACACTTCGCCGTGAACGAATGAGGTAAAGTTCTCGACGTTGTCATCAAACATGAAATCAAAATCTTCGTGCAAGCGCACAATCGTGCGACTAACACGATACTTGATACATGGTTTAGACAAGTGCTCCGCTTTCGCCTCTGCAATTAGGTTACGCAGTGACAAATCGAACGCAGTCAGTTTGTCTAAGTCGTTTTCACCAATGCGAGCCACTCGACCAAGCTCCATCGTCAAAGCTTGAGCGCCGTAGTTCTCTGCACTGAACCAACTGAATGTGCTGGTTGGTGAGTTAGACAGTAGCACGGCTTCAATATGTGCACTGTCGAGAAAATCAATCAAAGCTTTGCTACGAACAGGATGACGCGTTTTCGGACTCACCGCAAAGGTGTAGTGCTTTGAAGCACGGATCGCACAGTGCAAATCTAAGTGCCAGCGTGTTTCCGCTGACGTATCTTGATAGAAATCTCTGACTAACAATTTGAGAGTGTCAGCAATCGCAAGCTCTTTGGTTGGCTCGTGCTCTTTCTCATCAAACAGTCGATTAAGGTTTTCTTCTAAAAATCGCGTGTGAGCCAGAGTCGATTCTGGGTGAGCGATAATGAATAGGCATCGAGCCTCGACCTTTTGGAAGCCGGATTCGATGTCTTTGATAATTGAATCCACCAGCTCCATCGGTGCGGTTTCATCCCCGTGGACACCACAAGAGATGATGACGTTCTTTGTTTCCTGAGTGTATTCATCAGGAATCACTTCTAGCACACCACGCTGATAGAGTTTAAGTTTTACACCATTAGACAGCACCTGCTCCGCTGGCGCGACATCAATATGAACATCTAACGTGTCAGTTAAAAACGATTGGCGAAAGAGAGACTTCGTCATGCGTTACTCCTTAATAGCACGGCGGGTATGTTAATAAATTGTACAAAGGATTTTTGTTGTTGCGATCCCACTTATGAGTAGAAGCCACCAAATTTATTTAAAATCCCATACCTTTTCGCGCCATGCACTCAAATCAAGCATTGAGGCGTTTATTTTTTAAACAATTACAAGGTTTTAGGGCTGTGAACTTTACCACAGCCCTAAAGAAGATCATTATGATTTGATCAACTTTTAGCGTTTATTCACCACGTTGTGCGAGTAAACGTTCAAATTCGTCTACTTTGTCACGAACTAGCTCCACACTCTGCTGCCAGAATTCGGGTTGCGTCAGATCCATTGAAAGATGCTTGTCTACAACCTCTTCTGCCATCATGTTGCCAGTATCGCGCAATAGATCTACATAATCATCGTAGAAGCGCTCCCCTTTAGCATCACGTTGAGCGTAGATGCCTTTACTGAACAAGAAACCGAACAGGTATGGATAGTTGTAGAAGCTCACCCCAGAAATTGAGAAGTGCAGTTTGCTCGCCCAGAAATAAGGGTCAGCTTCGCTCATCACATCGCCATACCAATCTTTCCATGTTTCTGATATCAGTTCACAGAAGTCATCAGCGGTCAGTTCACCCTCCTGGCGACGCTCGTAGAAAGCTTTTTCGAACTCGTAACGAACTGGAATATTGATCATCAGAGCCAACGCTGAAGAGAGCTCTTCCCACAGCATTTCGAGCTTATCATCCACACTTTCTGCTTTTGAAATCAGATGATCACGAACGATGTTTTCAGCGAAAATAGAGGCGGTTTCTGCCAACGTCATTGGATAGTACGTTTGGCAAAGCGGTAAATCACGAATCACCCAGTTGTGGAAGGCATGACCAAGCTCGTGAGCTAGCGTCATCAGGTCTGAGCGGCTACCACTCCACGTCATAAACACAAGCGGCGTACGCGTCGCCGGCAGCTTAGTACAGTATGCGCCAAGGCGTTTATTGGCATTTGGTGCAGCATCAATCCAGCCGTTTTGTACCATCATGTGGACAAACTCAGACATATCTGGATTCACGGTTTCGAACGCTTCACAAATGACATCGATTGCTTCATCGAAAGGGTAAACTTTCGCTTCACCACTCAAAGCAGGCATCGCAGCAAGATGATTCCACGGTTTCATCTCATCCAAACCATGGACCTTCGCCATTAGCAAACCGGCCTTTTGACCAATCTCACGGCTGTCTTTAGCGACTTTCATCATGGCATCCAATGTTTCCGCTTTAATTCGGCTGCCATGTAAGCTTGGATCAAGGAAATGGACATCACGTTTGGTAGAACGCTTTTTATTCTCTGTTAAACGCCAACCTGAAAGCGCGTTAAGGATAGAAGCGAAAGATTCTTGATGTGTTGCCATCGCCTTTTGAACGCCACGCCACGCAGCTTCTTGGCGATCAAATTCAGAACCATAAAGAATGCTTGCTGCTTGCGAGAAGCCAAGCTCTTCACTTTCACCATCAGCGTAGTCAAGCTTCACTTTCAAAGAGCCCGTGAGGTTGTTGTATAACTTACCCCACGCAGATTTTCCATCCACGCTCATTGCCGCCAGTAGCTTTTCTTCTTCGGTGCTTAAACGTGTGTCAGCCAGTTTGCGAGAGTTCAGGATTGAAAACGCCTGACCACTGATGTCTGGATTTTCATGCTCCAAAACACGAGTAATGAACTCTTCATCAGCGTGAGTCAATTTAAGCTCAAAAGCACTGTAAGCTTGAGAAAGCTCAGAGAAAATACGCGTCATACGACCCAGCAGTGCTTTCGCCTCTGCATTTGTCGCATCCACAGACGCGTAACAGTTAGCGAAGTTCGCAATAGTGCCAGCCAAACGGCTTGCCGCCTCACTGGTTAAGATTGCGTTTTGCATCACTTCAACAGAGTTACAATCCGCAGACTGTTTATTGAGTAGGTCAATGCATTGCTCTACAAGGGCAATGTCATCTTGAATTCGTGGGTCAGCGAGATCGTTATAAACGATGGATAAATCCCAGCTAGGAGCGGTCATTTATGGTTCCTTTTGATGTAATCGAGCCAGCCCTTTTCTCTCTTAAACTCGGTAGAGATCTAAGCGTTGGCCACTTCCGTGACTAATTTTCAAATAGTGGTACGCCTATCGAACGAACTGAGGCGTAAATCTGATCATCGATGGTAATTGTTATATGTGTTACTGACGCATTTCCTATCGCTAATGTCGAATACCATCGCGGATTGCGCCAATCTACACCCAATACATGGGCAAGAATCATTCTAATTACGCCACCATGCGTGACAATTAGCAAGTTGTCATTGATATCGTTGATGATTTGAGACCAAGCACAAGTTACACGATGAGAGAAATCATCCAAGCTCTCAGCATTCGGTAAGGTGTGTTGTGCCGGTGCTTTCCAAAATGCATCGAGCTTATTCCAGTGCTCAGAAAGCATGTCAAATGGGATGCCGTCAAAATCACCAAAATCCAATTCTTGAAGTTGTGGCTCCACACTTAAAGGCAAAAGTCGCTGCTCCGCAAGTATCTCAGCAAGGTCGTGACAACGTGACAACGGAGAGCTGATGATCCCCTCTACTTCTCGACCCGTTTGTTGCCAGGCTTGAGCAATTTTGCGTTGCTCAGCTTCATCGACTTTCAAATCGGCTTGTCCGTGTAAACCTGGGGCTGCGCTCACTTTTCCGTGTCGCAGTAGATAGATATTCAGCGTTTTCATCTCTTCCCTTCCTGTGGTTTGAGCTCAAGCGGCAAGCCCGCAGCGACAAACGTGACTTGCTCACATATGGTCGCCAGTTTTTGATTCATCCGTCCCGCATTATCAACAAAGTAACGACTGACGGCGCCGAGCGGCACAATACCCATCCCGACTTCGTTAGAGACAAAAATCAGCGTCGCGTCAGATTGTGCTGCCGCATTCACCAACAACTCAATTTGCTCCCCTAACCGCTCATTACAGCATTCATCGCCGAGTTCAAAGATCCAGTTGTTGAGCCAAAGCGTAAGGCAATCAACTAACACGACATCTTGAGATGAAAACTCACAAATGAGCTCAGGCAAGTTAAGCGAACATTCATGTTCAATCCACCCAGCCCCTCGTTGCTGTTTATGGTGAGCAATGCGTTGCTTCATTTCTTCATCAAAAGGCAATGCCGTCGCCACATAGTGAAGCGTTCCGTTTTTATTTTGTGTCCATTGTTGCGCCCTGCTCTCTGCTAAGCTCGATTTTCCTGAGCGCGCACCACCTAGAATAAGTTGCTTCATAATGAATGACTAAATGCGATAAGAGTGAGATAAACAAGCAACTCTGCAAGCTGCTGCGCGGCACCAAGGCAATCGCCAGTAAATCCGCCGATACGTTTGGTCAGCCAACGTTTAAAGCCCACACGAAACAGAGCCAATACCAATACAATCACAACAGCCTGAGTCACACCCAGTAACAGCGCCACAACCCCACCAGTGAACAGTAATATCGCGACTTCGAAGCTCGATTGCTTATTCGCCAACGGTTTACTTTTCGATGTATCTGCATCACTAACATAGGGCATATCGTAAATGAGAGTGGCTGCCAGTGCTCGGCTCACGGTGTACGCCACAACGATCATCAGCCAAAACTGAGGCTCATGGGCTAACTCGCCCCAAAACACAAATTTCGCCAGCAGCGCCATCACTAGCGTTACCGCTCCATACGTCCCGATGCGGCTGTCTTTCATGATGGTTAAGCGGCGCTCTAACGTCATGCCACCGCCAATACCATCCGCCATATCCGTTAAACCGTCCTCATGGAACGCGCCGGTAAGGAGCAGGCTAAATGCCATAGTTAACACGATGGCAACTGAGTTTGGGAACAACAAACTTGCCAGTGAAAATACAGCTGCGCACAGTAGCCCAAGCACTACACCGACCAAAGCAAAGTATCGCCCTGCTTGGTTCATGCGCGTTTCACTGTAAGGTAAATCTGCGGGCACAGGGATACGGCTAAAAAAACTTACTGCGAGCAAGAAAAGCTCACTCTGATAGCGCAAAGAACGAGTCTCTGAATGTAGTGTATTATCAGAAGCAGACACTAAACCGTCACTCCCGCACTCTCAAAACTTGCCATGTTGTTGTAAAACTGAGCCGCCGCTTTTACCAGTGGCAAAGCAAGCGCTGCTCCGGTTCCTTCACCTAGACGCAAGCCAAGATCCAAAAGAGGCTCCGCTTGTAGGCATTCCAGCACAAACTTATGCCCATTCTCTTCTGAGTTATGAGCAAACAGCATGTAATCTCGCGTCTCTTCATCCAATAAGGTCGCGACATAAGCGGCTACAGAGACGATAAATCCGTCGACTAAAACAGGCGTTTTGTGGCGTTTCGCTTCTAAGAATGCGCCAACCATTTGCACGATTTCAAACCCACCGACTTGAGCCAGTGCTCCTTTGGCATCAAGGTCACGACAGCGATTCACACCTTGCGCGACTAGCTTGATTTTGCGGTTTAGTTGCTCTTGAGTGATGCCCGTACCATAACCAACGCAATGGTCGACTTCCAATGGACTCAACGCAGTTAACAATGCCGATGCAGAACTGGTATTGCCAATCCCCATCTCACCAAACATCAACAAGTTCGAGCCATCAAGAATCGCCTGTTGCGCGACTTGGGCACCATATTCCAAACCCAATGCAACTTGCTCTAACGATATCGCAGTCTGTTTAGCAAAGTTTGCCGTGCCATTTCCCAGACGTTTCTCAATCAAGTTGGGATGATTTTTAAAGTCAGGAACTAAGGTATCGATGGGTGACAACATGCCACAATCAATGACCTTAAAGTCAATTTGGTTGAGATCGCAGAAACAGTTAATAGCAGCGCCACCAGCGAGAAAATTCGCCACCATTTGTTGAGTCACGGCGCTTGGTGCAATGCTCACCCCTTCTTTCGCGATACCATGATCACCAGCGAATACCAACATGGTTGGTTTGCGAATTTCTATTGTTTCAACCAATTGAAGCTTGTCTTGGCTTTGAATTAACGCCAATTCTAGCGCCACTTTTTCGAGCAAACCAAGAGCGCCTAATGGTTTGGTTTTGTTATCAATGCGAGCTTGAATTTCTGAGGCAAAAGAGCGATCCATGATGATGATTCCTTATTCTTTATTTTGGACGAGCGACAGAAAAAGTTTTTTCTAACGTGGCGTATTCATTACCGCCTAACCGAGCTAATGGTTCTACAGCTAAGGCATCAACTTTTAAACGGCCATCCCCCATGGATATGGCCCGCTCATCGACATAAATGTGTTCAATCTCTGCAAAGATTAAACTTTGTGGCGTCTCACCCATCTCAATGACTTCATGTAACTTACAGCCAAATGCAATTGGCGCACCCTCTAAGCGTGGTAATTCGAAACCTTGGAAATCAACCGTCTCAAGTTGAGTCGTCTCCAGTTCAGATTCCCCATGTTCTAATGTGGCAGAAGATAGAGTGACTTTATCCGCGAGAGCGCTTGGTGCAATATGGATAACCAACTTACCAGTTTCTAATGCATTTCGCGTGGTGTCCTTGATATCCCCATTGGGCTTTTTTCCCACAGAAATCATCAATAAAGGTGGACGGCTAGAGACCGCAGTAAAGTAGGAAAATGGCGCTAAGTTGAAGTTTTGCTCACCTGAGTCTGTGAGCACCCAAGCGATTGGGCGAGGAATGACAGTTTGAGTCATCAAATGGTACACCTGCGTTGGTGTAAGTGTTCTGAGATCTATGTTCATACGACGTCCTTGGTCTTAGAAAACCGCGAGAGAAATGAGGCTCCCAACAAATTGAGAGAACAAGTGTACCCCTCTCCCAAGCAATTTCACTGATTTTCTCTTTTTGAGCGTGTCTTTTATCATTTTGACATTTATATTGACAGCAATGTCAGTTCAATCATCTTATTTAATTAGAAAATAAAGCTAACACTCGATATTTTGAGGAAGTTTTAATCGAACATAAAAAATCGTTCTACACAGACCTCGCACAGAAAACACCAATAAGAAATTGAATAAATTAAGGTTTTAAAGTCGCCATATATCTTGCTAACAGAGACTACTAGATAGATAAATCCGGATAATGTAACCCCTTCGATAAAGTTGGCATGTCTGATGCTTCTAATGAATTGTCCCCTACAACTAAAGCGAGAGACCATGTTTGCCAATCAAAGTCGTCGCCCCACGAAGAGAGGCAAACCAACACAAAAGCGCCTACCCCGGCGTTTCATACCCTTATCATTCTCCTAGTCCAAAAGACCCGTTTGTCCCGCGGGTCTTTTTATTTGTGTCGGAAAACACTAGAGCAAATACATCATTTATCAAACATTGATAGCATGCCTAATGCTTAGATAAGCTACAATAGCCTAAGCAACTGTTCTCTAAGAGGAAGAATACGATGAGTAACGATTCAAATGCATGTGTCATTATCGCAGGTGCGACTGGGTTGGTAGGAAAAGAAGTCATCCATCAACTGATCTCGCAGCCTAGTATCGAAACTCTGTACTGTCTTTCTCGACGAACCCTCACTGACATTGCCGATCCAAGTAATAAAATTATCCCACTGCTAGACGCAGAACTATCTATTCATGATTGGGACGAACAACAGCCTACCCCTCGCGTGGGTTTTATTTGTCTCGGTACTACGTTAAAGCAAGCAGGAAGCAAAGACGGTTTAAGGAAGATAGATGTCGAGTTGGTATGTAAAGTTGCCCAACAAATGAAGCTGATTGGCGTGAAGCGCCTTGCTGTCGTATCGAGTTTAGGTGCGAAAGTGTCTTCATCGTCCCATTACCTTGCCTGCAAAGGCCATATGGAAAAAAACATTGAAAAGATGGGCTTTGAAGAAGTGGTATTCGCAAGGCCGGGGCCTTTGGTCGGGCAACGAGAAAATCCTCGTACGGATGAGAAAATTGTTCAAACTCTTTCTAAAGTTATTCGTCCGCTTATGCTGGGAAAACTGGCTAATTTTGTACCCTTTCAGGCTCAAGATGTCGCCAAAGCGATGATTTATCAAGTTTTCAGCTACCAAGAAGACCCAGTCATCTATTTGCATAGAAGGGAAATGCTCGACCTCATTAAGCACTACGACTGAGCAAAATCGCATAAATCTCGTGCTAGCCTGCTATTTCACGAGATATGAGTCTCATTTTTATATTCATTTTCGATCTATCTAATGCCTGTTTTTCATTTTTAAAGTTATATCCTGAGCGTTATCTTACGCCCACAGTTTATAGCCAAATGTATAAAAACAGTCAGTATTTTGGGCTAATTGATAAGGTCAAATTATGAATTTCGCAGTGGTTGCCTCTCTGGCGGTGTTTATCGCCATATTATTCTTTCTTTTTAATCAGCAACAAAAACAGAACACCTTGTCTCGTCTTGTGTTGATTGGTTTAGTGACTGGTTCACTTTTCGGTCTTGCTCTACAACTGATTCATGGTGAAGGCAGTGATGTGATTGCTCAAACGCTTGAGTGGGTTGGCATCGTCGGCAGTGGTTACGTTGGCCTGTTGAAGATGGTCATCATGCCATTGGTACTGGTCTCCATGATTTCTGCTGTAGTAAAACTTGAGAAAGGCGGGTCACTAGGCAAAATTTCTGGCATCACAATTTCAGTTTTATTGGTCACGACAGCCATTGCTGCCATCATTGGTATCCTCGTAACAACGACATTTGGCCTTTCTGCTGAAGGTCTTACTGAAGGTGCGCGTGAAACGGCTCGTATTGCTGTATTAGAGAGTCGTGCAGGCTCAGTGAGTGATCTAACGATTCCTCAAATGTTGGTCAGCTTTATCCCAACCAATCCGTTTGCTGATTTAACTGGAGCTCGTTCGACCTCAATTATTGCTGTGGTTATTTTTGGTGTTTTGGTTGGTATCGCTGCACGTAAAGTGATGGCGGAAAAAGAAGAGCTAGAATCACCAATCCGCACTTTTGTCGAAGCGGCTCAATCTATCGTTATGCGTCTGGTTAAGATGATCATGGCATTGACGCCTTACGGCATTGCAGCCCTAATGGCGAAAGTTGTGGCGACCTCAAGCGCTGGCGACATTCTTAACCTGCTGGGTTTCATTGTTGCCTCCTACGTAGCGATTGCCCTGATGTTCCTTGTGCACGGTCTACTTGTGTCTTTCGTTGGTGTTAGCCCTGCTGAGTACTTTAAGAAGATTTGGCCAGTACTGACGTTTGCCTTCACATCACGCAGCTCAGCGGCAACCATCCCGCTTAATGTAGAAGCACAAATCACAAAGTTAAACGTACCACCAGCGATTGCGAACTTGTCAGCGTCTTTCGGTGCCACTATAGGCCAGAACGGCTGTGCAGGTATCTACCCAGCAATGCTTGCGGTAATGGTAGCGCCAACAATGGGTATCGATCCTCTAGACATCAACTTTATTCTGTCACTAATTGCTATCATCACGATTAGCTCATTTGGTATTGCCGGTGTGGGCGGCGGCGCAACCTTTGCAGCCCTGATTGTACTACCTGCGATGGGCTTGCCTGTGACAATTGCAGCACTGCTTATCTCTATCGAACCATTGATCGATATGGCGCGTACCGCATTGAATGTCTCTGGCGCTATGACAGCCGGCACCATTACCAGCCGCGTGTTAAAGTCGACCAATAGCGAAACTACGTTGGAAGAACAGAAAGCGTAATTACTTCCCAATAGTCAACTGCCTTACAAAGCCGATGTTTTACCATCGGCTTTTTTGTTTTTTTGAGCTCAGTTAAATGGGCCATCATTCAATTCGCACTCTTAACTTTCAAACACTTAGCAATCTTGTCGTGACTTGCACGACGAATCAGTGTGTTCAAATCAATTGTTATGATATAACATTCCAACAATTACAAATTGTATTCGAATAACACTGGAGGTTATGACATGACTTCAACTTTAACCGAACCCAACTTAATTGAAATCTTAGCCAATGGACAACAAATGCCGTGTTTCAGCTCAAGAAGAGAACCTACGGTATTAGCGGACATTTATCAGGAAGATATCAACATCGCTATCTGGCAACGACAATTCGATCAACCGCTTGTCGATGCCACGAATCAGTTCATCACCTCACACCCTAACTTCAATAAATCGCTGAATGTTTCTCCTGAAAGTGCTTATGAAACGTTGCAATACGCAACTGACGGAAATGCCCCAGAGTTACTACTTAGAAATATCGCGGAGTTGGTCGACATGTTTTGCTATTTATTCGAGTTAGAAGACGCAGGACTGCGCCTAGCGACACTCAATAGCGCGATGTGTCCTCGCTTTCACGTTGACCAAGTGCCTTGCCGATTGGTAACGACGTACCATGGAACCGCCACACAATGGTTAGCCAACAATGCTATAGACCGCTCAAAGCTTGGACGTGGTAGCAATGGGCTACCGGATGCGGAATCGGGGCTTTACAACGCAGAGAATGACATCCAACACCTTTCTGTCGGTGACGTCGCCCTACTAAAAGGTGAACGTTGGATTGGCAATGAAAATAAAGGCTTGGTACATCGCTCGCCTAACATCCAATCGAGTGAAACTCGTTTACTACTTACTCTCGATTTTGGCTAATAAAAATCAGCAATTGCCCAAACATTAATCAAACACAAAACATCAAGCCGAAGATTACCGTTCGGCTTTTTCATTTTCACAACGTCACCTTGCATCTTTCGTTGCGAGTCAAAGCGTTGAATGGTCTAATACCTCTATAGGTTCCGTAGACGGTAAGCAGAATGCACCAAGATAATCAGCCCACTTTTTTCTTTTTTGATTACGAGACTTGGGGAACAAGTCCAGCCAAAGATCGTCCAAGCCAATTCGCTGGCGTTCGTACTGATGAAAACTTCAATATCATTGGTGAACCTTTGGTCATGTACTGTCGTCCGCCCGCTGATTACCTTCCTTCACCAGACGCCGCTTTAATCACTGGTATTACGCCACAAAAAGCGATGCAAGAAGGCCTACCTGAACCTGAATTTATCGCTAAGATCCACGCAGAGCTTTCTAAGCCAAATACCACTAGTCTTGGCTACAACAGTATTCGCTTCGATGACGAAGTCACACGTTACACCTGTTACCGCAACTTTATCGATCCTTATGCGTGGAGCTGGCAAAACGGTAACTCACGCTGGGATTTACTCGATGTAATGCGTGCGTGTCATGCTCTTCGCCCAGAGGGCGTAGAATGGCCAGAAAATGATGAAGGCTTTACAAGTTTCAAACTTGAGCATTTATCCGTAGCAAATGGTATTGAACACAGCAATGCCCACGATGCGATGGCAGACGTGGTTGCAACGATTGAGATGGCGAAGAAAGTGAAGGCCGCTCAACCAAAACTGTTTGATTACTTTTTCTCGATGCGTAACAAACGCAAACTGAACGAGTTAGTCGATATTGTTAACATGACGCCGTTGATGCACGTGTCGGGCATGTTGGGACGCGAATGCCAATACACCAGTTGGATTGTGCCTGTGGCTTGGCACCCAACCAACAATAACGCTGTCATTACGATTGACTTGGCGAAGGATCCTCAGCCGATCTTAGAACTTTCAGCAGAAGAGTTGAAAGAACGTTTGTACACCAAGCGTGACGAATTGGGTGACCTGCTGCCTGTACCCGTTAAGCTCGTGCACCTGAACAAGTGCCCTATCCTCGCGCCTGCTAAGACCCTGACTGCGGAAAATGCGGAAGTTATTGGTATCGATCGTCAGAAATGTTTAAGCAATTTAGCTTTGTTACGCCAACACCCAGAAATCCGCGAAAAACTAATTAGTCTATTCTCTATTGAGCGTGAATTCGAAAAGAGCGACGACGTGGATACACAGCTTTATGACGGCTTCTTCTCACCAGCTGACCGCGCGGCGATGGACATCATTCGTGAAACGGATCCGAATAATCTGGCTGCGCTGGATATTGAGTTTGATGACAAACGTATCAAGCCGTTGTTATTCCGTTACCGTGCTCGTCACTATGCTGGCACCTTGGATGAACAAGAACAAAGACGCTGGGCACAACATTGTCGCGAAGTGTTCGAAAGCCAGATTGAAGAGTACATGCTGAACTTAGAAAACTTAGTTCACGAACATGAAAGTGACGAAAAGAAGATAGCAATACTAAAATCTGTCTATCGTTATGTAGAGAGCTTAGCCTCCTAATTTCTTACCTTGTTCAAGCGCACCTCCGGGTGTGCTTGTTGTTTTATATACTGTCAAAATGATAAAAGATCGATTACTACAGCTGGTCCATTTGCTCATTTCCCTCGCACTCATAATGGGAGCACTTGGCATCGGCAACACTATTCAAAACCTCACTGGCGTTTCTGTTCCTGGAAGTGTCATCGGTATGCTTGTGCTGTTTTTCTCAATGACTCTTGGCTTGGTAAAAGTCGAATGGGTTAAGCCTGGCGCAACACTTTTCATTCGCTACATGATCCTACTGTTCGTCCCAATCAGCGTTGGTTTGATGCAGCACTTTGATATGTTGTTGGCGAACGCGCTGCCTATTATTGCAAGTGCAGTCGGAGGGTCGCTGATTGTATTGATCAGCTTGGCTTGGTTCTTGGATTACTTACTCAAGGAGAAACATTGATATGTGGTTACTTGTCACTATTGTGGTTTTCCTTGCCGCGCGTCAAATCGCAATTAAGGTTAACAACCCAATCGCGAACCCGCTTTTAATCAGCATTGCTGTATTGATCCCTCTACTCACCTTTTTGAAAGTGCCGTTTGAAACCTACTACGCCGACAACGAGTACATTAGCTTCTTGCTTCAACCCGCAGTTGTTGCGCTAGCGTATCCGCTCTATGAGCAATTGCCACAAATAAAAGCCAATTGGCGCATTATCGCACTGGCTTGCTCTTTGGGCAGCGTGATGTCGATGCTAACGGCAACACTTATTGCTGTTGCGTTCAAAGCCGACATCAGCCTCGTTGCGAGCTTAGTGGGCAAATCAGTGACAACGCCTATTGCGATGGAAATCTCTAGCCACTTAGGTGGTGAAGCCGCAGTTGCCGCCATTCTAGTGCTTATTGTTGGTTTATTCGGGGCGATTTTGGCTTACCCAATCTTTAACCTTATCGGCATTAAACACCCTATCGCTCGTGGCCTGACAATGGGCACGGTTTCGCATGCACTCGGCACAGCAACCTGTGCTGAGAAACAACCGGGCGACGCCGCTTTCTCATCTCTTGCTTTGGTGCTTTGTGGCATCATCACTTCTATTCTTGCGCCAAGCTTCTTTGCTCTAGCCGTTTGGTTATACCAATAAAAAGTGACTGGCTTGCCCCCCTTAGTCTTAATCTAAAGTGAGCAAGCCAAAACCTCTTCCAGAAAATTCGCAATATGAATATCCATTGATATAGTTATTAGTGGGACAGAGATAACGTTAAATCGTCGTGAAATCGAATACATGTGTGAGCTCACTCTAATTATGTAACGTAAATCATCATTACACACATTAACGTGATCAAAAGCACAGAATATTTCCATCTTTCACATAGAATAACTGTCCATGCAATAACAAGGATTCAACATGAAAAGTCGCATTGAACAGGCGCTAGCAAGCGCTCCTGAAGCACTTTCAACACATCTTGCTCCTATCGTTTTAGCTGACGATTTTGATGCCACTATTTCTGAACAACAGTTTGGTGAACTGCTGAACGCGACCAACCTTTCAGACAAAGAGCTTCGTGTTGCTCTACTTCCTTTTGCCGCAGCGTTTTCTTACGCTCCAATCTCTGAATTCTATGTCGGTGCGATTGTTCGTGGCCTTTCCGGTCGTCTTTACTTTGGCGCGAATATGGAGTTTTTCGGTGTTCAGCTAGGTCAAACCGTTCATGCTGAGCAGTGCGCCATCAGCCATGCTTGGATGAAAGGCGAGCATGGTGTGAAAGACATCACTATCAACTACAGCCCTTGCGGCCACTGCCGTCAGTTCATGAACGAGCTAAGCACAGCAAAAGAATTAAAGATCCAGTTACCAGAACGTGAAGAAAAGTCACTTCATCACTACCTTCCGGAAGCGTTTGGTCCGGCGGATCTAGGTATTGAGTCTGGTCTTATGGCTGAGGTGAAGCACGAGTTTGTTTGTGATGAAGACGATGCTTTAATTCAAAAAGCCGTCAATGCGATGAACATTAGCCACGCGCCATACACAAACAACTTGAGTGGTATTGCGCTTGAGATGAACAGTGGCCTTGTATTCCAAGGCGCGTACGCAGAAAACGCCGCATTCAACCCTAGCCTTCCACCACTGCAGGTTGCATTAATTCAAATCCTGATGGCTGGTGAGAAGTTTGAAGACATCAAAGCTGCTGCGTTAGTTGAAAACTCACAAGGTAAGATCAGCCACCTAGCTGATACTCAATCGACGCTAGAAGCACTAAATCCTGATATTCCAGTGAGCTTTGTTAACGTTTAATTTATAAGCTTTGCTTAACAAAAAAGAGCCCAATGGGCTCTTTTTTGTTCCAACAACGTTTTATTACAATAGTTCCGTTAGTCGATTTGCCGCTCTTTCCAACGCCAAATTTACAACCTTCGTAATTTCCGGGTATTGGTTCTCTGGATCATCCCAATCAACGTCTTCTGGCAACAAAACTTCTTCTAGGATTTGATGCTCCATTACGATCTTATTGTTACTCAGATCAACAAGCGTAACTTCTGCATTCACATAGCCACGAGGCGACGAAAGAGGGATAAATCCGTAGTAGTCACGCAGTGTGCCCGCCGCCATGGTTTGGATAACAAGTAGGTGTGTAGCTTGATACTGCTCCTTGACGACAGAAACATCGTAATCGAAGTAACCTTTTTTGCGTTTATCTTTCGGCAGTTTATGTTCGTCGGTCGCTTCATAATACTCTGGGAGAATCACACTGTGGCTTCCGCGGCTCTCAATCAACTGCGCAACCTTGGACTTACCTACTTCAAACTTATCATGCGTTAGTGATTGAATATGAGATTCAACGCTATCAGTCACCATTTCGTTGATAGCCATGTCCAATAGGCCTTCACCGCCTGCACGATGCGCATACATTTCTGGTGGCTGAACAAACGCAACAGCGATATTTTTGTCTCCCCCGGTTTGCCAAAAGTCTGACGGAATGTCCATCGCTTTTCGAGAGACACACCCAGACAAAAGCATTACTGCAATAGCACAACCGATAATTCTTATATATTTCATTATTTTACTGCTCCTTTTTATAGAAGCGATGAAATCTATCAATATGAAATATATTCTCAACACAAAGAATCACTAATTTTGATTCATTACATAGTAATTATTACAACCTAAGATGCTCAGCGATGACGCAAACGTTTGCATCATTTTTAAAATTCAGTATGATCCCCTGCAAATTCGGTTTCATCACTTTATTTTGTAAGGGAACACTATGTTCGGTACTGCTACAAGCACTCATGCTACCCGTGTATTACTTTTAGGCTCTGGTGAGCTTGGTAAAGAAGTGGCAATTGAATGCCAACGTCTTGGTTTAGAAGTGATCGCGTGCGACCGTTATGCCAATGCGCCTGCGATGCAAGTGGCCCATCGTAGCTACGTCATCGACATGCTTGATGGTCAGGCACTGGAAGAGATCATTAATAAAGAACAACCTGCTTACGTGGTTCCTGAAATTGAAGCTATCGCGACAGATAAATTAGTCGAATTAGAGGAAAAAGGCTTGAACGTTGTTCCCACAGCAAAAGCGACTAAATTGACGATGAACCGTGAAGGCATTCGCCGCCTTGCTGCTGAAGAATTAGCTCTAAACACTTCCCCTTATCAGTTTGCTGATAGTTTTGAAGACTTTAAAGCCGCTGTTGAGCATGTTGGTATTCCATGTGTCGTTAAACCAGTCATGAGCTCCTCTGGCAAAGGCCAAAGCGTGATCAAAACAGAAGAAGATGTTCAGACAGCTTGGGAATACGCGCAAGAAGGCGGCCGCACAGGAGCTGGACGCGTGATTGTTGAAGGATTTATTGACTTCGATTACGAAATCACACTGCTAACGGTACGCGCCGTTGATGGCGTACATTTCTGCGCCCCGATTGGGCACCGCCAAGAAGACGGAGATTACCGTGAATCATGGCAGCCACAAGCCATGTCAGAAAACGCCATCAAAGCAGCTGAATACACGGCAGAGAAAGTTGTGAATGCACTAGGTGGCTACGGCATCTTTGGTGTGGAACTGTTTGTTAAAGGCGATAAGGTCATTTTCAACGAAGTATCCCCTCGTCCACACGATACCGGTATGGTAACCATGATATCTCAAGAAATGTCTGAGTTTACGCTTCATGTACATGCATTTACAGGTATGCCGATCAACAATATTGTTCAGTATGGACCATCAGCATCAGCGGTAATTTTAGGGCAAGGTACATCAACTGATATCCGATTTGATAATCTTTCCAAAGCAATGGCTCAGCCACAAACTCAAGTTCGGTTGTTTGGTAAGCCTGAAATTGATGGTCGCCGTCGCTTGGGCGTTGTTTTAACGCGCCGTAAGACGATTGAAGATTCGATTGAAGATGCGGTGAACAGCGCTTCTAAAGTGCAAATCATTTACTAGTTCCGCAGCTTCACTCAAGAGAAACAAAAGCGCAGCTCAATTGGCTGCGCTTTTTCTTTGTGTAGGCACGAAACCGTTAGAAACCGTTACTTGCTCTCGATTAAATACACTTCCTCAGAGAAGCGGCTGAGCCCTTTCTTAGCGATTTTCGGATGATTCTCGTCAGCTTGATCGACATTCAAACAAGTCACCTTGTAGCCCTCAAACAACTGTTCAATCTCCTCGACTGGCACACTAAACGGAGGGCCTGACATCTCATCTTGTGGGTAATTGAGCGTCACAAGTAAAATGCGTCCGCCAGGGTTCAATAGTTGCTTAACGCGATTTGCGTATTCTTCTCGCATCTCTTTCGGCAATGCAACGAGTGCTGCGCGGTCATAAATGATATCGGCTTTAGAAACCGGCGCCGTAAAGAAATCACCGGTATAAATTGACAACTCATCGAACTGATACAACTCGTGCATACCATTGACTGGCGTTACGGTCGGTGTGTAGAAGTGCTCTGCAAAAAAAGCACGTACAGCAATCAAACTTAGCTCAACGCCTTGTACTTCATCGTGTTTCGTTGCAAGCCAAATTAGGTCTTCTGACTTTCCACATAAAGGTACCAAGACCGTATCTTCACGCTTCGGGTTCGTATACTGCCAAAATGCTGGTAACAGTGGGTTCACATCATCAAGGTGGAAACCAATTTGGTTACTCGCCCATTTGTTGTGCCAAAATTCTTGATCTCTCATTTTACTTCTACTTGTCGGCTGATTGTGGATTCGAGCTTTGTGCTTTGCTTTTGTGGGCTAAGACTAATGATTTTTTCAAATTTGTCTATGCTGTTCATCTTTGGTTAATACTGCAATGGTAGGATAGCAATCGTTCAAGAATGAACCCTTCCTTTTTCTGAGTGTCAGAATAAAGGAAAGCAAAATGGTGTTCTAGAACACGATTCCACTATAAGGTTAAAAACCTACCTTGGAATCTATCGTAGAGCCCCCATTAACTTAGGTAGTACCTGATTTGCGAATCTTAGTGACCTTTTCGTTACCCATTTTCTAAGTGCAAGCAAGTTAAGGAGAGTGAATGAGCTTATTTCTACGTACTACAGCATTGATGCTTTTAGTACTAAGCCGTGCGCCGGCGTTCGCCGCACTTCCAAATGTCCCGAGTAACGAGCAAGACCGTTCTGCTAGCCAAAACGAAGTTTGCTCAAAATTGTTTAAGCATAGCCTTAGTGGTTTGTATGGCATTCAGTCAATCGACTCCAAACCAACTCAGCCTTATTCAGATTTCGACGTACTTTACAGCAAAGCTCACCAAGCACAATTCGAGTTAGAAACCATCTGTAAAAGTACTGCCCTTCTTACTGACGCCCAACCTTACTTCGCAGGCGTTAAATCTCAACATCGTGCCGAAGAAAAAATTGCTCACGAATTGGATGGTCAAGTAGAGCGAATTACAGACTTAGCACGAGCAACTATCGTAGCGGATGACGTAGCAAGCCTTGTATCCGTATATGAAGCACTAGAACGTGAAACAACTATCGTTAAAGTGAAAAACCGCTTTAAGAAACCAACCGCATCTGGTTACCGTGACTTGAACTTACTGGTACGTCTTCCTAAAACGAATTTGATTGCTGAAGTTCAACTGCACCTTAAAGCCATTGCTGACGTGAAAAGTGGTCCAGAGCATGACTTGTATGAACAGATCCAAAAGATCGAACGACAAGCGTTAGTGGAAGGCCGAAGCCTCAACGACATCGAGACGGCATCGATTCGTAACATGCGTACTCAATCGAAAAACTTGTATCAAGAAGCTTGGCAACCATACCTAACAACACACTTAGAAGCTGCGTAAGCGAGCAGTTTCTACCCTCACTAATACTAAAAAGCCACCGCAATTGCGGTGGCTTTTTATTTGTTCTTTAGCAAGTACCGGAACACACAAACAAAAAGACCACGACAAAGCGTGGTCTCATTCCATTTTACATGGCTTACTGGTCTGCCTTTAGGTTCTCTACGCGAGCTTTCAACTTCTGACCCGGGCGGAACGTAACGACACGTCGAGCAGTAATAGGGATATCTTCACCCGTTTTCGGGTTACGACCAGGTCGTTCGTTTTTGTCACGAAGGTCAAAGTTACCAAAACCTGACAGTTTTACCTGTTCGCCACTTTCTAGTGCCTTGCGAATTTCTTCAAAGAACACTTCCACCGTTTCCTTGGCGTCCCGTTTACTAAATCCCAATTTATCAAACAGGTTTTCTGCAAGTTCGGCTTTTGTGAGCGCCATAAAACTTTCCTCAAAGCTATGTTAAACAATGCTACCTTAGTGTAGCGCCAGAGCAGTTTTACCCTACCATTTCAACAACATATCGGGGTTACATTTGGAAGTGTATGACAAGCTTATGATTTTCGCCAACTTTTTTCTTTGCTAATATACCGAATGTTTCATCATCGAAGTACTTTACCCACCACCAACACCATATTTTACTTTAATTACTTCTAAATTATGGAAACCATCCAGTTCAATAATCTAAATATCGACACAAAAACAAGATTATTCACTATTTAATAAAAATGTCAGATACTGGTCATTTTACAAACAACTGACACAAAACCTCTTAATTTTTCAGTGGGTTGAGCCACTCTACAAATAGATCTGACCAGTTGTATTCATTAGAGTTTTTATTCTGTTTCTGCTGTTCCGGCAGAAAATCAAACCTTGAACAAAGACAAAGTTCTGTGTCCATTACCATGACGATGAATGGAAAGATTGATACTGTTTGCGCATTCTACCCCATCGTCAGAGTACCAACATGCTTCACCAAGTCGTCAGTATTCTATTCCCTGTTTTTGCGTTAGTTTTTGTTGGGTATTTAGTTGGGCGCTACATAAAGCCAGATTTCCGCCCGATCAATCGCATCAATATGGATGTGTTTACACCAGCACTTGTATTTTCATCGCTAGTCAGCATGCCGATTGATATGGGCCAAGTTCCTCTTTTACTTGCTGCTATTATTGCCGTTGTCATACCGGGTGTTGTGATGATACCTATCGCAAAGCTAAGCAGGCTATCCTTCAAAACATGGGCACCACCACATATGTTTAGAAATAGCGGAAACCTTGCCATCCCGTTGTTCACTTATACCTTTGGGGAATTAGCTCTCACTTCTGCGGTACTCTTGTTCGTTGTCTCCGCCTGTTTGCACATCAGCTTAGGCGTAATGCTGCTTAGTAGCGGCAATCCGCTCAAGCAAATCATCAAGATGCCAATTTTTTTATCCGCTACGCTCGCATTAGTGATTAACCTGTCCGGGGTTAGCGTTTGGAACCCGCTTTACGAAGCTACCGCGTTACTTGGTCAAGCTGCTGTACCGGTTATGCTACTCTCATTGGGCGCACAAATGCTCAATCTAAGGCTCAGTGGCCTGAAGGTTGGTCTGATGTGTACGTTACAATCACTTGTGACAGGAGCAGTAGCGTTTGCAATTATTTATTGGTTGATTCCACTGCCTACGATGCAACTGCAAATGATGGTGTTGTTCACCATGCTGCCACCAGCCGTAATGAACTATTTGTTTGCCGAGAGGCTGAACACTGAGCCAATGACCGTCGCTTCAATGGTTCTGTTTGGGAACTTTTTCAGCATAATCACGTTACCGTTATTGCTTATGTATACTCTTTCGCTCTCTTAGCGATGCCTTATCATTCACTTTACGATTGCAGCCATCAAGTTGAATGTTAGACTGGCAGAAAAATATTAATTCCCCCGCGAACCTAAACGATATGAAGTCCATTATCCAGATCAGTGATTGTCACTTGAGTGATAAATCCAGTTTTGAGAACTTGCGTAAAGCATTACTTCTTGCCCAAAGCGACGCTTCCTGCGATACCCTTTTGTTTACTGGTGATCTTTGTTGCAATCCTAAACCCGGTGACTATCACGCCTTCGTTAATTTGGTAGAGGCTCACGTCGAGGGGAAAAATATCTTCGCGATTGCTGGCAACCACGATGATACAAAATTGATGAAGCAAGAGCTGCGCGGCAGTAGTATCAAAGTCACAAATAAAGCGAGAATCCACAGTCGTGAAGTCTTGTTCTTAGATTCCAGCACCAAACCGCTTGATAGGCGCCATCCTCTAGGCTCTGGCAGGATCGATAAGCGCGGAATCGCGCGTTTAACCAAGCAACTTCGCGACACAACCAATCCAATTATTGTTGTCCATCATCCTATTATTCCCGTCGGTTCAGAATGGATGAAAGCCATTTGCTTAGAGAACGACGCGAGCTTACTTAGATTGTTGGCCGAACATCAGGTTCGAGACGTTATCTGCGGACATGGCCATGATGCATTAACGGCCACACAGCGAGGCATCACCCAACACATGGCACCGGCGACAGCCTACGGCTTTGATCACAGCATTAAAGAATATAATCGAAGTGAGCAAATTGGCGTGAATAAGCTCTGCTTCGAGGGTGATGGTATCACCGCGACACCCATTTGGTTACCGCGTAACGAATCAAGATAACCAATTAAGCGATAGGTCGAGGGTATAGACTGTTCCGATACTCAACAAACAGGAACTAGGCCTAAACCAGCCCAGTTCCAATTTCAGCGCTCGATAAGCAACAACAACCTTCTAAGTTTCAATGACCATTGGTTCCACAGGTCATTGGTTCTACAAGTTATTGTTGCTATCGCTGGATTTAGGCTAATTCGTGCTTAAACACTGTTTGATTGGTTAGAAGGTCTTTCATTTTCTGGCCAATACTTGCTATTTGTTCAGCACTGTAACGTGCGGTCTGATAAGTTACGATTAAGCGTAAGGTTCGTTCACCATCGACAACATTCTCCATCATCTCGAAGTGCAAGCCAAATAGCGACTCAGTTTTATTAGGTAGAATTTGGCGGTACGCAATTGAATCACCATGAGGCTGTTCCAAAGCGCCGTATAGTGCATTGTCTGCATGAATTTGAGCGTAAACGTCGAACATAAGTCCATTTTTAGGATCTAAACCAAGTTCACGCTGTACTCTATCGATAGGAACCGTTGCATGTGGCATCGAGTCATTAATGGTTTGAGTAACCTCTTGAACCAATTCAACAAAGGACTGTTCAGGTTTAAACATCACACGGTGCGCTACCATGGTCGTAAAGTACCCTACCGAATCGAAATACTTCGCCTCGTCTCGTCCAGATGCAGATGTACCAATTACAAGATCTTTTAAATTGCCGGCTTCGTGGAGGGCTTGAGCAATTGCCGAGTATACGACACTAAAAATCGACGAGTTTTGCTCTCTTGAGATCGAAGAAACAACGTCATGCGCATGCGTACCTAAATCAATTTCCAACCAGTTAGCTTCAATTGGATTGATATCCGCAGGCAGCTGACCAACATCTGACGTGGCTAAATCCAACCCGCGAGTCGCACCTTGTAATCGTTCAACCCAGTAAGCAAGGTCCACTGCATTGACGCCACGCTCCCTTTGAATAGTGGCATAATCATGAATAGAATTCGCCGGTTTATCCCACGTAGGCTCTAAACCTTGAACACGTGCTAAATAAGCTTTAGAAAGTTCTGGCATCAGATTATTCAATGACCATTCATCAATCACCATATGATGAATAAGGAAAGAAAGAACTTGTTGACCAGTCTGCTCATCTTTAAAGAAGCGAACTCGTAGAGGTAACTCTTTACCTAAATCAAAAACGTAAGCCGCTTCGGATTCCAAGCTTGCGTCACCCGCCTCTGAGCTGTTCCAGAACCATACATAGCTTGAAAGATCCTGTTCTGGAATCACACGTTGAACAGCTCCACCGTCCATATCAACGAATAGCGTTCTTAGCCCAGTATGACGAATCAACAGATCTAGAAATGCGAGTTTAAATGCCTCCTCATCAACCTCCGCATCAAAACGCATGGCAAATGGCAAATTGAAGATCGCACATTTCCCGGTGGCAATGTGTGCATCCCAAAGGAACGCTTGCGCAAATGACAGTGGCGCGCCCTCATCCGATATTGAGCGTTGTGAGATACCCTCTTCTTCAAGAATGAAATTTGAGGCAGACTGATTTAACGAAGCACATTCGGCAAGCGCTTCAGCACTTGGGAATTTGAAAAAATCATTAAAGCTG
Organism: Vibrio campbellii CAIM 519 = NBRC 15631 = ATCC 25920; assembly: GCF_002163755.1. Taxonomy (NCBI): domain Bacteria; kingdom Pseudomonadati; phylum Pseudomonadota; class Gammaproteobacteria; order Vibrionales; family Vibrionaceae; genus Vibrio; species Vibrio campbellii. Next base: position 1,531,256 of record NZ_CP015863.1, on the reverse strand, counting down.
ATCTCGATACCATGATTGTTCATCAAGTTACCGATAATTCGCGTGGCCAACAGAGAATGTCCACCGACTTCAAAAAAGTCGTCATCTAATTCAACACTAGAGTCATCAAGGCTCGTTCTAAACTCAGTCAAAATTATATCTTTAATATTATCATTAGAACCACTATGACAATTAAACTCAGATAAATCGACTTCTTGAAAAACTAAGCTGCTTACCAAAGAATCCTTATTCAACAAGTCATAGTTACTCTTGAGAAGATTAATGACATTAAAGTCACTTAATTGATTTTCAATTATAGGATGGCTGACGATAAATACGAACTTTTCTTGCTCTGTTTCTACGATAACTAATCTAAATGGAGATTGATGTTCAGGTTGCCACGGTGTCGTTTTCAGGGTTTCAATTAGCCCTGAGAGTTGTTTTTTGGGAATTTGTATAATACTGCTTATCTGCTCGCCTTCTGCATCGAGCCATTTTTCCAGCTCAAATTCTTCAGAAAATCCATAGCGCAAATTGAGTTCATAATCTTCGATAGCGAGCTTTTTAAACGCCTCTTCAATAAGCCATTTTTTGCTATTACTATCAATAACATAGCAATTTAACAACCATGAGATGCTTTCTGGTTCTTGAAGCTGCTGCATCCATATTGTTTCTTCAGCGTCGGTGATTGGTAATCGCTTTTTTGTTTCTTCTGTGACGTTATACATATAATTCTGACTCTTTTTTAACCGCTCAATAGGCAGACAAATATTTTTTCAAGTTTATGCATTTAACTGTATACGAATTCGATACAACAATGATAGGATTAATTATCATTTAGATTTGCATTTCACGTCAAGCTAATAATAAATCTGGGTTAAAAGCACAAATTCTTTCACTCAGGTCTCTAGCCTATTGATGGGAAATCTCAGTATATATCTCAGTTTTAAATGCCGAAAAAGGCTTTTTGAGAGTGAAGTTGTGACCTTATTATTCAGCAATAAAAAAGACGTCGGCATATTTTTAACCAACAATCAATATCGACGTGGAATATTATTTTTTCGTATCTCATACCATTATTTCCATTCAAAAATATTGAAGGGCACCTGTCTCTTATTTATTTCGGACTGCATGCAGTATGAACGCTAAAATTATCTTTGTTTTCTTTTTATTGTGTATCGTTTCCATTTTTATTGGCGCCAATCCAATCGATTGGTCACTACTGCTGAAGATGGACGAAAATGCTTGGTTGCCGATTACTGCTAGCAGACTTCCGAGGTTGGTTGCATTGATTCTAACAGGGGCCGGCTTGGCGATGTGCGGCGTCATCTTGCAACATATCGTCAGAAATCGTTTTGTAGAGCCTGGGACTACCGGCGGCCTAGATGCTGCCAAGCTTGGTATTTTGGTATCGATCGTCATGTTGCCAAATTCAGATAAGCTTGAGCGCATGATTTTTGCTGTCGTCTTTTGCTTTGCAGCAGGGCTCATTTACATCGCGATCGTACGAAAAATTAAATTCAGTAATTCAGCATTGGTCCCAGTCATTGGACTGATGTTTGGCAGCGTATTGAGCGCAGTCGCTGAATTTTACGCTTATCAAAATAACGTTCTTCAAAGCATGTCTGGCTGGTTAATGGGAGACTTTTCTAAGGTCGTACAGGAACACTACGAGATCATTTACCTGATCTTACCCACCACTCTGTTGACCTACTTCTACGCAAATAAATTTACCGTCATGGGCATGGGAGAAGATGCAGCATCTAACTTGGGCATTAACTTCGCAACAACGGCAGCGTTAGGTCTGATGCTGGTTTCCGTGACCGTTGCTGTGACCGTCGTGACCGTCGGGGCAATTCATTTTGTCGGTTTAGTGATCCCAAACCTTGTCGCACTAAAATATGGCGACCACCTGAAAAACACACTGCCAATCGTGGCATTGGGTGGCGCATCACTGCTTATTTTTTGTGATGTGATAAGCAGACTTGTGGTCTTTCCTTTTGAGGTTCCGATCGGCCTTACCGCGAGTGCGATTGGTGGCACCCTATTTCTTGTATTGCTCCTTAAAGGAGCACGTGCATGAAAGCTCTAAACACAAACACAAACACAATTGTCACGGTGATGCTGTTGAGCATCCTATCTATGACTTTTGTTTTCGTTAACTCCGGATTGGATTTTGATTACATTATACCGAAAAGGCTCATTAAGCTCGGAGCGATCTTTGTGGGCGGTAGCTGTATCGCAATTTCCGCAGTGATTTTTCAAGCCTTGGTCGGCAACCGAATTTTAACGCCATCAATCATGGGGTATGAGTCTGTTTACCTTGTATGGCAGTCCCTACTTTTGTTGATTGCAGGTACTGCAGGAAGCGCAGCGCTTGGTGTCATCGGTAATTTCGCTATCTCAACACTGCTGATCCTTTTGTACTCATTTGCGATTCAATTCTGGGTTCTCAAGAAGTTTCAGCGTGATATGCACCAAGTGCTTTTGATTGGCTTTGTACTCACGATGGTTCTAACAACCATTGCCCAGTTCGTCCAACTTAGAATCAGCCCTGGTGAGTTTTCGATACTTCAAGGGCTCAGCTATACGTCATTTGAAAGAGCAAAACCTTCTACCCTGCTCTTCGCGTGTACGGTGTTAAGCGTATTCGCATTCTTTGTAAAACGATGGTCTCGTGAATTAGACGTCATTGGACTTGGCCGAGACCAAGCAATGTCATTAGGCCTTAGCGATAAGCACTACATTCCAAAATATTTTGCTGTCATTGCAATACTCGTCGCTATTTCGACCAGTTTAATTGGCCCTACCGCATTTATGGGGATTTTCATCGCCAACATCGCTTATTCAACTTCCAGATCATCGAGTTATGGGCAGGTACTGTGGGCGGCTTGTGCTATTGCCATCATCATGTTTCTGACGGGGCAGCTCATGGTCGAGCATCTATTTAACTATAAAACCACCGTCTCTATCTTGGTCAACGTGCTTTGTGGTGGGTATTTTCTCGCCATCACAGTCAGAGCTAGAAGCCAGATTTAAAAGACTGTAACTCGCCTTTGAAAAGGCAATCTAACGACAACAAAAGGAAATGTCTCATGTTTAAAAGCACTCTAAGCTTGAGTGTCGCTCTTGCTTGCTGTTCTCTTGGTGTATTGACGGCTTGCGAGCCCACTGCCGCCATTGCTAAGACTCAAGCCGCCCAGCCACTCGATACTCCAATCGTGATCGAACACAACCTTGGTGAGACCGTAATTTCAAACCGTCCGCAACGAGTAGCGGCACTAGACATGAACGAGGTAGACTTTTTAGATCAGTTAAATGTTCCGATTGCGGGAATGGTCAAAGATTTTATCCCTCACTTCCTCGAAGCGTACAAAGAATCGCCGGAAATCGTCGACCTCGGAGCAATTGTTCAGCCAAACATGGAAAAGGTCTACGCTTTAAAGCCTGACCTTGTGTTAATGACACCACTTCACACCACCCAATATGAAGAGCTATCCCAACTCGCACCGACTTTGCATTTTGACATCGACTATCGCAATAGCCGCGGTCATCACGTTGATGTTATCAAAAAGCACCTTGTTGACTTGGGAGAGATCTTCGGCAAGCAAGAACTAGCACAGCAGAAGGTTGCAGAAATAGATGCAAAAGTTGCAGAGGTTCGAGCTGTCACCACGGAGCGTCCAGAGAAAGCCCTGGTGGTGATGCACAACAACGGAGCCTTCAGTTCATTTGGTGTCGAATCTCGATATGGTTTTGTCTTCGATGTATTGGGCGTAAAACCAGCAAGTGAGAAAGTCGAAACCAGCTTGCATGGTCAGCCGATTTCCAGCGAATTTATTAGCCAAGCCAACCCAGACATTCTTTACATCATCGACAGAACCGCAGTGATGCAAGGAAAGCCAATAATAGATGCAGAACATTTGGCAAACCCACTCCTTCGCCAAACAAAGGCATGGAAAAACGGTCACGTCGTTTTTGTTGATCCAGATGCTTGGTACATCACTTCTGCTAGTGTGACGTCCCTAAAAATTGTCATTGACGACATCATCAAAGGTTACGAAAGCTCGGCCTTATAGCAAATCGTTTTGTAACGAATATCTAAATAATTAACCGCTTTACAACAATAAGTTGGGCCGTGAGTAGCCCAACGATCAAAGCCATCTCTGGCGTCAGGACGGATGTGAGCCAGCACAAAGTAAGAACAAGGAAATAATAATGACTTATAACTATCATCAGATAGCAGCGAATTCTTCAAAAAAGGTACTTAACGGAACGCTAAGCCCAAGTCGCGTTGCACTCGTCATCGCGCTTCAACTTGGTGTGTCTGCACTACCAATTAATCTTGCACATGCCGATGAAATCGAATCAGACGAGTCCATGACGGTATTTGGCGAAGCCAATAAAGGCTATGCTGCTGGTAAGATCTCAACCGAAAGCAGCCTAGGTATGTTGGGCGACAAAGACTTTCTCGAGACACCGTTCAATGCGCTCGGATATACAGACAAACAAATTCAAGACGTACAAGCCCAAGATATTTCGGACGTGATCTCAGCGACGGATCCATCCGTTTTCACAAGCGGCGAAACAGGGTTAAATAAAGAAAGCTTTAAAGTACGAGGATTTAACCTCGATGTCGGCGATGTCATGTTTAATGGTCTTTACGGCATTGCACCTTATTACCGTGTTAGCCCAGAGATGTTTCAGCGTGTTGATGTACTAAAAGGCCCATCTGCACTTCTCAATGGTATGGCTCCAAACGGCTCCGTTGGAGGCTCTGTTAATCTTGTCACCAAGCGCGCAGCTGAAACACCAACCACTGCCTTTACGCTTAACTACTTATCTGACGCCCAATTCGGTGGACACATCGACATCGGCCGTCGTTTTGGAGCGAATGATCAATTTGGCGTGCGTTTCAACGGGGCATTTAAAGATGGTGACACAGCGGTGAACCATCAGAGCAGTAAAACGCAGCTCGCTGCGTTGAGCCTGGACTGGCGCAACAATATTGCCCTCGTAGAAGCCGATTTTTATTACAGCACTGAGCGAGTTGATGGCGCGAACCGAGGCCTAAGCATCGCTTCCTGCGTGAAAGTTCCACCACCACCTTCATCCGACACTCTTTTAGCGCCAGACTGGGCATACAACGACAGTAAAGATAGAGGCATAATGATTCGTGGCGAATTCGATGTAACTGACTCTGTCACGTTCTATACTGCTCTTGGAGGCAGTCGAACTGATTTCGATTCCAATGTTCCACAAAGAATCAAAATTATTGATAACTCAGGCACGCTTGAAGTCTCTCAAGGCGCAGTAAAGTTAAACAGTAAACGTACATCAGAAGATGTTGGGGTTCGTAGTGAATTTGATACAGGACCAGTTGAACACTACCTGGTACTGAATCGTACTTACTTTAGAGAGGATAAACACGACGCACCAGCCGGAAACAACGCGCCTGAGTCTTGGAAAACGAATATCTACGATCCAGTTTGGGGCCCAGCACCTTCAGGTTATGACAATTACTTCCAATTACCAGTTGATTCGACTCTCGAGAGCTATGGAATCGCAGACACACTCTCTTTTGCTGATGGCACCTACCAACTAACACTCGGCGTTCGTCGTCAAAGCATCGACTTTGAATCCGGTATCGTTATGAATGGTATGTCATTGCCAACCACAAAACTAAAAGAAAGCGCAGTTACCCCTTCCGTCGCCTTGTTGTACAAAGTATCGAGCTCTGCCTCACTATACGGTAACTACATCGAAGGCTTAACCAACGGTAGAACAGCACCAAGAGGCTCTAAGAACGTGGGAGAGGCATTTGCGCCGCAGAAAACCAAACAAATCGAAGCCGGGCTAAAACTTGATCTTGACGACTTTGCCCATACCTTCAGCCTGTTCGAGATCAAAAAGCCAAATGGATATCAAGATCCTGTCACTGATATCTATTCATTTGGCGGTGAGCAACGTAACCGTGGTGCTGAATGGGGCTTCTACGGTACCGTACTTGAAGACTACACGCTAACAGGTGGCGTTGCATACACCGATGCCGAAATTACCAAAGCAACCGACGTGACGACTGAAGGTAAACAAGCGACTAAGCAACCAAAATTCCAAGCGAAGCTCGCACTGGAGTGGAACTTACCTGCGATGCGTGAGCTCACACTTATTGGCCAAGCTAACTACATGTCTGAGCAATATATTGATGCACAGAACACGCAATCATTATCAGCACAGACGATTTTTGACCTTGGTGCTCGATACAATTCCACCATCGCAGAAACCAACGTCGTTTGGCGTCTTAACGTCAATAACGTGACCGATGAAGACTACTGGACAAGCACACATTACGCCACCCTTGCGCTAGGTGCTCCTCGCACGGTGATGTTATCAGCCACTGCGGATTTCTAGTCCTATCCTCTTACGCCCTTAGCCATCTGACTAAGGGCTTTTTTCTTTTCTGCTTGGCTTTTTAAGAGAGTTCACAATGAAACAAAGCGAACCATCACCTTTCCACCAAGAGGCAGCATTACCTTTAACCTCATATCAAAGCTGGTTGCTATCCACTCAAAGGCAGCGCAGCGAACAGAGGTCGATAGCTAATTTTATCTATCAGGAATTTGACTACACAAATACATCTTGGAAAACCTTTAAACCTTGCCTAGAGGTTTTAATTAACCATCACCCGATGCTTAAGGCCACTATCAGCGACGATTTCTTCCTCCAAAAATCTAACAAGCATCATGTAGATGCGTTCGCCGTTAATGACTTAACCTCCGTTTCTGAAGAAAAAGCTATTGAGAAACTGAAGCTCACTCGCACTGAACTGACAACAAGCCGCTCTTCAGCAACGGTTTGCTTGGTCGTGAGCCTTTTGCCGTCAAATACCATTAGGCTTCACGCTCGTTTCAACTCTGTTGTCGTCGATATGCCAAGTGTGATGCTGTTTTTTGAACAACTTGCTCAAATGTTACGGGGCACAAGTCCGAGCTTTGCTACTGAGGAGCAAGTATTCGTATCGCATCAACAGTTGGTAGATAGTGAGTTGGTCGAGACACCATCGAACAGCAGTAACGACTGGGAAGAACATTTACTCAATCTACCAAGTTCCGCTAATGTCCCAACTCTTTGTGAACCGGAGAAGCTGATTGAAACAGGCGTAACAAGGCGAACATTAACGTTGCCAACAGACAAATGGCATCGGATAGTCAAATACAGCCAAGCCTATGAGGTTACATCAGAACTGACATTAGCGAGCGTGTTCGCCGCAGTGCTCTCCCTGTGGGGGCAACAGAGAGAGATGATGTTAAGGTTTGATTGCCATAAAAACAATGCTCACCTTGATGTTATGGGCCAATTTACTCAGCCGCTATTGGTTAGCCTATCGGGAATCAATCAGCGTTTTGTTTCACTTGTAAAAGAGAACCAAAGTCACTTCGAACAAGCACAATCGTTTCCAACCATGGCGATTTTCCCGCTTGTCCAACAATTAGCAAAGCTTTCAGAATCCCACCGTTATCCAGCCAACATCGCTTTTTCTAGTCAGCTATCAACCGTCAATCAAAAACCAGTATGGGGCTGTTACCAATCAGCAAATACATGGCTCTCCCTGCATGCCACTATGTCAAAAAACGGGCTCGAACTGTATTGGGACAGTCAGAATGCCCTTTTCCCAGCAGACATGATACAAGATATGCTGTGCACCTTCTCCGAACTGCTCGAGCATCTCAGCCAAGCGGAGAGTCACTGGAATCAACCTTTACCCGTATCGCTGCCTAAAAATCAAATCTCGGTGCGTCGTGCTATCAACAACCAAGATAACCAACCTCTGCCAGAAGGTTTACTCCATCATGGTTTCTGGGAAAATGCCGAGCGCTTCCCTAATGCTACGGCAGTTATCCACGGCAAAATTTCACTCAATTACCAAACGTTAGCGGACTATGCAGAGCGTTGTGCTAAGACATTGACACTGGCAGGCGTTGAACCGGGAGATCGTGTCGCGATAAGCATGGATAAAGGTATTGGCCAGATTGTCGCAGTCTTGGGAATTTTGTATGCAGGCGCTATTTATGTGCCGGTTTCTCTCGATCAGCCTAAGGAAAGGCGTGAAGGCATTTATCTAGGCGCAGGCATCAACGTAGTCATTACCGACGAAGCGGCTGTGACAGATGCCACATCAACCGACGGTTTCACTTACCTCACATGGCAAGACGCGATAGAAAGCAGCCCACTGTACAAGTCTCCAGAAGTAGACCCAGAGCAGCCAGCTTATATCATTTACACTTCGGGCTCGACAGGCACACCAAAAGGGGTGGTAATTTCTCACCAAGGAGCTCTCAACACCTGTATCGCACTGAATCAACGTTACCAAGTCGACCATAACGATCGTGTGCTTGCTCTCTCAGCGCTTCACTTCGATCTCTCTGTTTATGACATCTTCGGCTTATTGTCCGCTGGCGGTGCGGTTGTTTTAGTGAATGAATCGGACAGAAGAGACCCAAGTGCTTGGTGTAAAGCAGTTGAAGATCACAACGTCACGATGTGGAATAGTGTTCCAGCCCTTTTCGATATGCTATTAACCTACTCTACGTGTTTTAACTCCAAGGCCCCTTCCCGTCTTAGGTTAACCATGCTGTCAGGCGACTGGATAGGGCTCGATCTCCCTGCTCGTTATCGCCAGTATCGATCTGATGGGAAATTCATCGCAATGGGTGGGGCGACAGAGGCGTCGATATGGTCTAACGTATTCGATGTTGAGCAAGTCCCTAATGACTGGCGTTCTATCCCCTACGGATACCCTTTACCAAGGCAGCAATATCGAGTGGTTGACGAGCTGGGAAGAGACTGTCCAGATTGGGTACCCGGAGAGCTCTGGATTGGCGGTGACGGCGTAGCACTCGGGTATTTTAATGATGAGCCGAGAACCCAAGCACAATTTTTAACACTGGATGGCCAACCTTGGTATCGAACAGGAGATATGGGGTGCTACTGGCCTAATGGCACGCTCGAATTTTTGGGACGCCAAGACAAACAAGTCAAAGTCGGTGGCTACCGCATTGAGCTAGGTGAAATCGAAGCCGCACTTAATACGATTCCTCAAGTGCAGCGAGCGGTTGCATTGGCAGCAGGCAAAAAAGATAAGACACTCGTCGCTTTTGTTGTCACGGATTCAGCACAAACGGCAACCAAACCTCTGAATACTGAGGACATACAACGCCAGTTGAAGGATCAATTGCCAAAATACATGTTGCCTCAACGTATCCTATTGCTTGATGCATTGCCTCTTACCGCCAATGGTAAAGTTGATCATAAAGCACTCGCTCAGATGACAAGTCGTAAAAGAAGCCAATGTTCGAACTCAGAAAAGCCATTGGTTTCTGCCAGCGAACTTAAAATAGCAGAGCTTTGGGGTGATGTACTCGGGCAACAAGCATTCCATAAGCTCAGTGACTTTTTCCAATCTGGAGGTGATGCTTATCGCGCAGTTGAATTGATTCAACGCTGTCACAAAGCGGGATACCCGATCAAGTTGTCGGTATTGTATCGTTACCCTACGCTCGAAGCGTTCGCTCTCATAATGGAGAGGTGTAAAATCACAACACCTCAAGGAGCGTGATCATGAGTCCTCTAGTGACTATCGCAACTTCTGAGGCACATTGCGATACACATTATGTAGTGTGCCCTTTCGCAGGAGGTGGCAGCCGAACCTTCACGAGCTGGCGTAAGCTCAACCTCTCGAATGAATCCATTTCAGTGATGGTGTATGCAGGTAGAGAAGCGCGAATTGACGAGCCCGGCATTGAGACCATCGAATCACTGGCCGAGGAACTGGTTCAAGCCCTAGTAGCGAGTAGCCTACCAATCGAAAAGACCGTCATCATTGGCCACAGTATGGGTGCGCAAGTGGCGTATGAAGCGTCGAAGCTACTTATTAAATTAGGCCAATCGCCGCAGGGTTTGGTGATATCTGGATGCCAAGCGCCTCATATTCGGGGGCGAAGATTGATAGGCGACTGTGACGATCAAGCTTTCATTGAGAATCTGGTTGATATGGGTGGATGTGATCGCAGCCTACTCGATAACCCACAATGGTGGTCGATCTTTCTTCCTGCTTTACGAGCGGATTTCGCTGCAACGGAGAGGTATCTGTTCCCGTCAGCACCGGATGATCAGGCTAAACTATCCGCCCCAACACTTTTAATATCGGGAGATCGTGATTCTGAAGCGTACTTTGCTGAAGTAGATGATTGGAAACTCTGGTGTAATGAAGTGCGCGATCATCTTGTTGTCGAAGGGGCTCATTTCTATATCACTGAGAATGCTCAAAAGATGATCGACTGTCTAAGGGCTTTCTCGAACGAACTGAAATGTTCTCAAATCTGAACAAGTTACGCTTAAATGCGGCGTGACTCATCAACGCCAAAATAACGACAAGTAAGGGCATGCAATCTGAATGGTTGCATGCCCTCCTCTATCAATTAATCAATGTGCCTCTGGAGTGCCGTAAGTTTGGAAAGCCGACTTCTTAGGTAAACGATACACTTCTTCGCCTAACACCTTATTGATGATTGAAGCGTTTCGATGGGCACCAATCCCCAGGTCGGGGCCACCGACGCCATGTTGGAAGACTTCTGGATTTTGGACAAAGACGTGTCCAACCCCCTGATCACAACGTTGAGCAGAAAAGTCCGATTCGACAATCAAATCGCCATGCTCATCCACGGCTAACACCGATCCTTTTAGTGCATCCAACCATGCTGGCCATTGATGCGTGTAACCTGTCGCACAAATGACAGCATTAGTATGAAGTGTGAATGCTTTTTCCTGTTGTGATTGATAGCACGACACTGCGAATACATCAGAGCCGTCGATAATCTCAATATCATTCACCTGACAGTTAGAATACAAATTCAGTCCCGGCTCGCGTCCTCCTATCGAACGCTCATAAAGTAAGTCAAAGACATCTGCGATGGTATACCCACTTATCCCTTTATAAAGTTGCCCTTGTCCTTCTACGATGTTTCGACGTTTCTCACGTGAAAGCGTGTGAAAATAGTCCATGTATGCCGGAGTAAAGCACTCTTGGCCCAGCTTAGATGCTTCCATCGGATGGAAACCAGCAGAGCGAGTTACCCAATTAACCCTCGCGCCGCCTTTGATCTGCTCATCAGTCAAATCTCGATATAAGTTGAGAACACACTCCGCTGCGCTTTGGCCCGAACCTACCACGGTGACGCTGTTACATTTAGCCAACTCCTCGCGCATGTGTGCAAATTTAGCAGAGTGCTGAATCAACGGGTGAGCAGCATGGCTTGCCCACTCCGGTAGCCAAGGCGCAGTACCAACACCGATCGCTAGATTTCGACTGTAACGTTCTTTAATTCCACCGTCAGTCGATTCGCTTTGAACCTTAAAGCACTCATTGTCTTGAGAGTATTCAACACCAACAACATTTTCACTGTAGGTACAGTTTTCTAGTTGTTCAGCCGACCATTGACAGTAATGGTTATATTCGCTGCGCGGAACAAGGAACGTTTCGTAATAGTAAAATTGGTACAAGCGATCATGTTGTTTGAGGTAGTTTAAATAGCTCAACGGATGAGTAGGATCGGCCATAGTGACCAGGTCCGCCAAAAAAGGAACCTGTAAAGTTGCACCCGGTAATAACATACCACTGTGCCAGTTAAATCCATCCCGGCGCTCAATAAACTCGGTGTCGAGTTTAGGTTGATGAGCAGTTAAAGCAGCAAGCCCTAGGTTAAATGGCCCTATTCCAATACCGACAATATCTTTTATTGTTATATTCACTTTTTCTCCTTGATATGAGATGAAAACGTTATGAATTGTGGGAGGCGCAAACCTCTGGAATGGCAAGGTCAACACCACCATCCCAGAAGAAAATATGCCACTAAATCAATGATGCATTAGGTCACGACCTCGAAACCCTGAGTTAAAGCGAGCGCTTTTACCTCCGCAGCATCTTTACAGCGAATGAGCTGCATCGGTGGCAACTCCACCCGTAGCACTTTATTTAATTCAGTACTGATTTGTTTTAGATGGTTAGGCCTCAAACCCAACTGGGAAAAAGGCAGACTCTCTTTGGTTTCATCAGTCACTGGTTTACCAAGCACCTGGCAATAGACATCAAAGATAATCTGTTCGGTTGAGTCTTCAGCAGCCAAATCGCTGAGCGGTCTATCGAAGAGCTCTATCACTCTGGACTCCAAAGGCTTTAGAGTTTGCTCAGGGGCAGTTTCAAACAGAGAAGTCTCAGCCATATGGCAGAAAGTCATATCGATATGATCCAATATCATTTTCACCTGTTCGTCCGCCACGGCTTCGCTGGCATAGTCAACGCTGAACATGATCGAGCCACCAGCCATGGCAACAAAACGTACATCCATTGCAACTTGAGGAGTTTGTGTCAGCCCACGCTGAAGTTGCATCGGTGCATTCTTACTGAGCGTTGGCCACGATAAACCGTTTGTTATCACAATCGGCAGAGTCGGCCCTGGTCCACATCGTTCAAATAAAGTACGAGCCAGATCAACCCCAGAAAAGGCGAGATGTTCGAGCCCTTCTAACGTGTCTGCTTGCAAGCTTTTGGCTCGCTGAAGATAATCGTTTTGTGTCGCTTGCCATTGAACAGCAATAAAACTGGATTCACTTGAGTATGTCGCGCTCACCATTGGCAACACCGGAACCGCAACACACAACTTTCCATCACTCACATGCGAAGATATCGCCTCAAGAGCTGCTGACATCATCATGGTATTCTTGTAAAGGCCCTGCTTGCCTCCCACCCGAACGAGCTTTTTCACCGTCTCTTTATCAATCTCAAGACTCTGCCTTTGATAACGAGAACAAGGGATCGATTCGAGTGATTTATGCCAAGGGAATTGCATCGGTTTATCGACAGACTTTAGTTTTTTCAGCCAATAGCTTTCGTCTCTATGGCGAGTAATTTTCGGGTCTTCTGTCGATGACTCGGGTTCAATATGCGGTAAGTAAGGCGCTTCACCTTCAAACAACTCAACCAACAGCGCAGCAATAGAGCGAGCATCGAGGATTAACGCATCAAAGCGCGCGAACACATGAGTGATACCATCCGGAAGCGCAAACATTGTGATATCCCATAGCGGTCGCTCTAAATCAAACATGGCGTGGCTGTAATCATGCCTGAAGCGCGCTAACTCACTCTCTACCCTGTCTTTTTCTGTGCAAGATAAATCATGCAAAGTCAGGTTCACTTGTGGGCATAGGCTAACTTTGAGCTCGAGTGATTTACTATCAATATATTTCCTCAAGCTTGGGTATCGGATGACCATTTCTGATAGCCTGCGACGGATAACAACTGGAGAAAGCGTACCTCGATATTCAAGGAGCTCCTGCATCGCAACTCCGCCTAATGGCATCTGCGTTGTTCGACCTAGTAAATATGCGCGCTGCATCGAGCTCAGCTCCGCAGTTAAGTCAGACTGGCATACGAGCTTTGAGTGCAAACTGCCCATCGAGGCGGTCAATAATTTAGGGTTAGAAATGACGCTTTTGGTGAGAGCCACAAAGTGATCAAACATCGCAGATGTCCATTCCTTTGGTAGGGCTTCTTGTCGTACATCCCAATTAATCATGACACCACCATCAATGCTCACCACTTGTGAATCCAGTGCAACCTGAGAGCCTTGAGAGATAGTCCAATTCATCTTGCCAAAATGTTTATGGACGCGGCGGGAGAAAAGATCACCACTCGGTAAATCAAGAGCAGAAGTAAAAACAACCGGCGCTAACTGGGCACTACCATGATGCAACGAAAGATCTCGCATCACATTCACACCGTCATAGAAGCTATGACCAAGTAACGGCCCCATTTTTTCGGCGACAGAGTGGCAAAAATCGATCAGCGTGTCGGTCTGCGTCATATCCACGCTGAGCACAACAAAGTTGACAAAATCGCCGACAACCCTTTCTGTACCCTGCGTTATTGGTGGCCGCCAAAATACTGGAACGTTAATCCTAAAAGCTTCATCGCCTGTCGCCGTGCCTAAGGTTGTTGCGAACAAACCTAGCATCAGATTAGCGGGCGTGATTTTGTATTGCTTTGCGAGAGAGAACAGAGTGGACCGCTGCTCAGAATCAAGCCAAGCGGAATAGTGCTCACTTGTAATTTGACTTGGGTTGCCTTCAGGGAATGGCAAGGAGGGTGCTGGCGCAATACTTTCTAAATGAGCTTTCCACCACGCTCGGTCGACTTTTCGCTGTAGCTTGAGTTCTGGCTCTTCTTTTGCGAGATCATGCCACACAAAAAAGGACGGCTTATCATCCGTATCAAATACACCGCCTTCATAAAACGTCGCTAAGTCCTCGATTAAAATACGACAACTGTCTGGATCGATAGCAATCATATCGGTATCAATATGAAAGCGAAACCCATCATCAGGTAATAAACTCACAGAGAACTTTGCGGCTTGTCCTTGTGTTAAATCAAGCTTTTGATGTGCCCATTGGCTTCTTTTTTCATTCAAGGAATTAGTTAATTTATCAGCCGATAATTGACTGAAGTCATCTACCTCTAAAATGTTTCTATTGGGCTCATCGATAATAGAACAGGTGCCTGAGCTATCAACCTTCAATCGCAACATTTCATGCCGTTTATATAATTTTATTAAAGCAGCGTGAAGTTTTTCAAGGTTAATATTCTTGCCATCGAATTCGGTATAAAGGTGGGACGCAACGCCACCAAGTTTAGCGTTCTCATTTCTTCCAAACCAACATGCAGCCTGCATTGGTGTTAAATCACTCATCTGCTTTCACTTTGTTGACAATCAATCGGTAAGGCGCCATTATTTTGCAAACAATAATCATTTACAACAAAAATGTTAATATTATTATATAGATAAGCCTTAATCCTTGCTAAAGCAGGAATCTGGTGCGTTGAATGTTTCTGCTGCGTGATCTATGCCACCAGTGGAATAAAAATAGATTGACATATAAATAATATTAAAAATTGATAAGGAGGTTTACTCTGGTTACACCAATATTTCGTAAATAGTTTGGTGCTCTTAATCTCTAACTCTTAATGCAATAGCCATGCTGTATAAAAATAACCGTACTCACTTCTATAAATAGAGATCGACTTGTTATTTTATACTGTTATTTTTGACATTAATAATAAGAGCATGACAGCTGATAAAATAAAACCAATATAAAGCAACCTTTACGCTAATAGTAATTTAATCATTAGCAAGCTAGCTGTTCATTTTTTAATAAAAATAACCAACCATATAAATACAATACTTTCTTCTTTAGAAACCATATAAATAATAATGATTAAGGTTTATTCGTACATCAGCCACTTGTACTTTAAATCATTAAAATAAGACTCAACAGGCGACACAATGAAACTATCCGATGAGGATCTAAGCAGACTTAACGAGTTCTGGCTTTACTGCAGCGAAAACCAATATTTTAACGTCGGGTATCCTGAATCTGCTGATTTTGATTATTCCGAACTGGAAAAGTTTATGAAGTTTTCCATCAATAACTGTGGAGATTGGAGAGAAGAAAGCAATTACAAGCTCAACTCCTTCGACTTTGAGAAAGATGTCATGCGTTACTTCTCCCAGTTGTTCAACATCCCCCATCAGGAAAGTTGGGGCTATATTTCTAACGGTGGTACAGAGGGCAACCTGTTTTCCTGTTATTTAGCACGTGAGCTCTTTCCAATGGCCTATCTCTATTACTCTGAAGAGACTCACTACTCGGTCGATAAAATCGCTAGATTACTCAACATACCCTCGCGCAAGATCCCTGCTCTATCAAATGGTGAAATAGATTATCAACTGCTCGTAACTCAAATTGAGCGAGACCAACAAGGCAATCCCATTATCTTTGCCAACATTGGCTCAACTATGCGAGGTGCCATTGATGACATTGGAAGAATACAGAATGATCTCGCTACTCTAGGGCTCGACAGGAAAGATTATTACATTCATGCCGATGCCGCATTAAGTGGGATGATCTTACCATTTGTGGATCAGCCACCACCCTACTCGTTTCAAGATGGCATCGACTCCATCACGGTATCCGGACACAAAATGATCGGGTCACCGATTCCATGTGGGATTGTGCTAGCCAAACAGCATATGGTTGACCAAATTTCCGTGGAAGTGGACTACATCTCGTCACGTGATCAAACCATCAGTGGTTCCAGAAATGGCCATAGCGCACTGTTCATGTGGGCTGCAATTAAGAGCCATTCATTGTCAGATTGGCAATCCAAAGTGAAGCTTTGTTTGGATATGGCGGACTATACCGTTCAACGCCTACAAAAAGCGGGCATTGAAGCATGGAGAAATAAGAATTCGAATACCGTCGTTTTCCCGTGTCCGTCTGAGCCGATTTGGCGAAAGCATTCTTTGGCCACCTCTGGGGATGTTGCACATATTATTACCATGCCACACCTCAACAGCACAGCGCAATTAGACGCATTAATCGATGATGTCATTTTCGACTTATCGCCCGAATATGGGCTTGGGTATGTCATCGGACAAAACTAAATCATCACGTTTAACAATGTCAGTTAAGAACATCAGTTCAATAGGCTTAATATGAAAACGACTATTTATGTAACCTTGATTTCTTCGTTGATATCTCATGGCTTAAATGAGGTAAGAAAATGATAAATAAGATCATTCAGCACTACATCACACCAACCTTACTACCCGCTTTGCGGCCTTCAGTGGCTAAGCTTTCTCTTGGCGTTCTCTGTGAGGTATCTGCCGCGGTGGCAAAACTAGGTGCTTTATTGTGCTTAATCCAACTCATCGATGATCTTTCAACTCAGTGGGTTTACGCCGCGATAGGGTTTTGGGTAATCAGTGCCATTATCTCTTCTTTAGGATCTTGGTTAGTGCACGATGCCGAATCCCTGTTTTCCAATCGTCTACGCCGTCAGGTAGCGCAACACTTGGTTCGCTTACCAAGTAAAACTATATCAAGATACGGCGATAATCAGTTGCGTCGCTTGGTATCAGAGGACATCAATACACTGCATCATATGGTGGCCCATTTGCCAGCAGAGTTAGTGGCATTCATTATCGTACCAGCCTCGTCCATAGCCATTATGTTGAGTCTCTGCGGGCCAATCGCGTTGTTTACTCTCGTACCCGGTTTGATTGCGTCACTGTATTACTTGGTGTTTTTGCCCCGATTTGCCGCCAAACATGGCGCTGAGCGAATGACCATAATGGGGGATATTGTAACCGCAGTGAATGACTATACGAGGGGGATCAGAGTTAACCGTATCTACGGTACTCAAACGGGCGCACTCACCAATTATTATGACGCTACCAGACGCTTTACTCAGGGCATTGTAAAGTGGGTAGGAAGTGTTGCCCTTCCCGCCGCCATTGCAATTGCTTTGTTGCAAGCTGTCGCCACTTTCGCGATTGCGTACACCATTGCCTACCAGTTAAGCCCTGCCGCTATGGCATCCGTGTTCTTTTTTGGATTGGCTGTCGTCACGCCAGTACTAAAGCTTGGACACGGACTGGACTACGTTACAGCAGGCAAACATGCCGCTAAAAACATCAGTGACTTCCTGCAACAAGCCCCTATTGCCAGCGGCAAGCTCAATTGCAAATCTCAGCCTCAAAAATTACAAGCTTCAAACCTAGTAGTCGTCAACGACAAAAAAACGGTCATCGATAATCTTACCCATGATTTTGTACCAGGCTCCTTTACCGCAATTATGGGACCAAGTGGAGCAGGAAAAAGTACCTTACTGCGTATTTTGGCAGGGCAAGAAACACCCGCGCATGGCAGTGTATCGTTAGGGCGTGAGGAACTATTCGAGCTTTCCGAAGTTGCGCGCTATTTGGCAATACGTTATGTCCCTCAGGACACCGGAGTGCTTAAAACTACCATTAGGGAAAACTTGCTGTTGAGCGCACCAGACGCCAATGATGATGAGTTACGTCTCGCACTCTCACTCGCTCGGCTAGAACTTGATCTTAATACTGACGCCAGCTTGCTATCTGGCGGCCAGCAGCAACGTATCGCATTAGCGGGCGTTTTTCTGAGTAATGCCAATGTAGTTCTGCTCGACGAGCCCACCAGCGCTCTCGATGACGATACCGCAATCGACATCATCAGAAGCCTAACCGCGCTCACTAAACAACACAATAAGACGCTGGTCATGGTGACCCATGATTCAAAGCTCGCACAATTGGCTGATTTCACCCTCACATTAAGTGGACAACGACAGGATGACGAAGTATGACACCTAAAAATGCCGTTTCTTCCAGCTCAACTATCCCATTAAACGCTAAATCTCGCTTGTATCGAGTCGCACTGGGTTGGACTTTTGTGGCTCTATTCGAGGCCGTCGCTTATACCTTTCTTGCGATATCCATAGTAGAACGAGCAGCACCACTTAACGTGATCATAGCCGCTGCACTTGCCGTGCTTGTCACCGTGCTGGTCACACGTTCTGGATTTCTTTCTGGAGCTAGATTAGCAGGCGACCTTTACACTGCTGTGGGACGCGCTCTCAGCAAGGCTAAACTTGCATGGTTTAACGAGCAACATCGCACGCAGCTCAACCAACTGGCTGAGCGAGGTATCCCTGGGTTTATGGCAATCCCTGCCCATAAGTTACAGACATTCTTACATGCTCCACTACTGCCGGTTTTCTTGGTTTTTGGCATTGGTGTCGTAGGAGGCATCCAAATTGCACTGTTGAGTGGTGCTCTGCTAGCCGTTGCTTTATCAGCTCAATTTATGGCACAACGCCACCTTAGTCGCTCAGATAAAGACAGAAACAGTGCAGATGTGCAAGCGACAAAGTCAACACTGGAACTTATCGACCATTTTGATTTACTCCGCTCGACAGCAGGACCAAAACGCGCAATAGAACGTATTGATCAAAGCTGGCGTGCGCAAGAAAGGGTGTACGCTGGGATAAATCAAAGCGCATCAGTTGCAACTTTCATCTCCACATTGGCCACCATTTTGCCACTCGCTGGCCTTGCCACTTATCTGGTTTGGATACAAATAGATCAACCCTTGCTCATCTTAGCGCTATTAATTTTGATTACCCGAGCGGCGGCACCGCTTGGTGAGCTAGCGCTGGCAGGCTTTGCTATTAATGATGTCAAAGCCTCAATGAATAACTACGGCCAACTAACCAATGTCCCTACCCTTCCAGAAGCGGCTGGTGACAATGTGGCCGTTCCAAGCAACCATAAATTCGAGCTCGATCATGTTAGCCATCAAGGCTTATTTGAAAATGTCAGTTTGGAAATCAATCAAGGCGAAACGGTGGTCATTAATGGCATCAGTGGCAGTGGCAAAAGCACATTACTCGGTCTTTTTCTGAGGTTTGATGACCCGAATAAAGGTTCTATATCCCTTGGTGGTGTCGACCTTAAGGACATCCCATACGAATCTTTCATCCAGCATATTGCTTACGTCGCGCAAGATCCGATTATTTATACCGGAACGCTGGCAGACAATATTCGCTTAGGTAATCCAAAAGCAAATGACGAAGAAGTTGAGCAGTTTGCTAGATACGCAGAACTCAATGAGCTTATTGACTCTTCAGAAGAAGGTATTCATCAATCAGTCGGTCAAAAAGGCTCTGGGCTATCTGGTGGTGAAAGACAGCGAGTGGCGATTGCACGAGCTCTGATCAAAAAAGCCCCTATTCTCGTGCTCGACGAAGCGACGTCGGCATTGGATGAAGCCACTGAGACTAGAATTGCTGAACATATCCATCATTTGAACGCAACAGCGATTATTGTGACACACCGAGACCTAAAAATTTGGCGTCCAACAGTCGAGCTCACTATCAATAACCAAAAGGTAAATGTGCAGAAACATACGGCTGAAACTGATCGTAAAAAAATGAAGTTGGAGCATGAATCTGATGCGCTAGCGATGAGCGTTTGATCTCAGTAATCCAACAAAATCAAAGCGCCCCTGTTTTATACAGGGGCGTTTTTTATACAGGGCCATAGAAATAAGTAGCTTTTAAGCGGTAACTTGCGTCGCTTCCCACCAGTCTTTGATGGTATGCAGAGCCACCATTTCAGCAAGTTCGACATTAAAACCTAGTGCCTTCCATCGGCTGTGCAGTGTCATTACTCGAATTGAATCCAGACCAAGGAAGATAAGATTTTCATCAACGTCTACCTCATCCAAATCAACGTCAAGTATATCCGCGACATCCTTCCTCATAGACTCTAAGCTCAAAGCGCTTGATGAATCTGATGGCTTCATCGGTTTGATAAATTCATTCACGGATTTCACGCACCCGCTTCTTCCAGCAACATATTTAAGAGTATGAAGATGATCTTCTTCGGAGAAGTCCGCGATCGCATCACCAATAACGAAAGGTTTGATATCTAGCATAAACGCATCCAACGCTGTCGATAGAATGCCAATATGGCCATAGACACCGACAATGATGAGCTGATCTCTTTGCTCTTCTTGCATCCACTGAAGTAATGGCGTTTTCTTAAATGCACTATAACGCCACTTGGTATATTGAATATCACCGGCTTGAGGTGATACTTCCAGAGCAATATCCGTATCTTGAGTTAGACCTGCACCCCAGAAATCGGTCAGAAGTGCCCTCTCATTCGGTTCCTGATTTGCAGGCTGAGCAGTGTAGACAACTGGGATATTCACCGCTCTGGCATTGTCTAGAACCTGGCGAACATTCTCCAAAAGCTCTGGTACTGGTGACTTCGTTTTATCAAAGAAGTTGAGGAAATAAGTCTGTAAATCATGAACTAAAACAACAGCCTTCTTAGGATCTATTTTCCAATCTACTGTGTTTTCTGGAAATGTCTCTGACTGAGGAATTTTATATGAGGCGATCTTGGGAATAGCCATTTAGTTATCCTTATCTGGAACGATTACTACAAAATATGGGGCAAGCGAGCCCAAAATGACAATATTGATAATCAATATCATTCTCAGTAATTCTAAGCCAACAATGAATATAAAATCAATTGCTTATATGAAATTCACTCCCCAAAACGCAGATCAATAATTGAATTGGTTCATCGCTCACAACTTCACTCAGATCAGCAGACACAAAAAAACCCTGCCAAACTGACAGGGTTTTCATTTCTTAAGAAGCTACGTTACGCGAGATTAGTCACGTAGAGACGCTCCAAACTTCTCAGATACGTGAGCAACGATAGCGTCAACCGCACCAGCGATGTCTGCATCTTCAAGCGTACGCTCTACAGATTGTAGTGTTAGCGCGATAGCTAGGCTCTTCTTACCTTCTTCAACACCTTTACCAACGTAAACGTCGAATAGTTTCGCGTCTTTCAGGAACTCGCCACCTTGCTCTAGACATGCTGCAACGATGTCGCCAGAAGCTACTGCTTCGTCAACAACTACCGCGATGTCACGACGGTTTGATGGGAACTTAGAAAGCTTTACTGCTTCAGGAATCACTTTAGTGTTGATTGCAGACCATTCCACTTCGAATACGATAGTACGGCCGTTTAGACCAAACTTACGCTCAAGCTCTGGGTGCACAGTACCAATCACACCAACTTGCTTGCCATCAACGATGATAGCTGCAGATTGACCTGGGTGAAGCGCTGGATTCGCTGCTTTGTCTTCAGCAGAAAGTGCTGCGAAAGAGTAAGCCGCTTCGTTAGCTGTTAGCTCAAGAACCGCTTCTAGGTCACCTTTAAGGTCAAAGAAATCAACTGTGTTGGTTTCGATGTCCCAGTGCTCTTCACTGCGAGTACCTGCGATAACACCTGCAAGCATAGGCTCTTGGCGCATACCGTTTTCAGCAGACTCACATGGGATGAAACGTAGGCCGTATTCGAATAGACGAACGCGTGGCTGTTGACGCTTCTGGTTGTGAACCACAGTGTTTAGTAGACCTTGGATAAGGCCTAGACGCATTGCTGACATATCCGCAGAGATTGGGAATGGCAGGATTAGCGGCTCAACACCTGGAACAACCAGCTTTTGCTGCTCTGGCTCAACGAAGCTGTAAGTGATTGCTTCTTGGTAACCACGGTCAACAAGTAGGTTGCGAACGCGTTTTAGCGGAATGTTCGCTTCTACGTGGTCGTGCATCTTTAGTGCTGCTGCTGGGTTTTGGTTAGGGATGTTATCGTAACCGTAGATACGACCTACTTCTTCGATTAGGTCTTGCTCGATTGCGATATCAAAACGCCATGTTGGTGCAGTTGCTGTCCAACCTGCATCTGTAGTCTCTACAGTTAGGCCAAGACGCTCTAGAATTTCAACAACATCGCTATCAGCAATGTGGTGACCTAGTAGGCTGTCTAGCTTAGTGCGACGTAGTGATACTGTGTTTGCTTTTGGTAGGTCAGCTTCTGACTCTACAGCAACAACAGGTGCTACTTCACCGCCACAGATCTCAACAAGAAGTTCTGTTGCACGCTCCATTGCGCTTGTTTGTAGTGCGAAATCGACACCACGCTCAAAACGCATTGAAGAATCCGTGTGTAGACCGTAGCTACGTGCGCGGCCACGGATGTGGTCTGGTGCGAAGAATGCACACTCAAGTAGTACGTCTTTAGTCTCAGTCGTTACACCAGACTCTTCACCACCAAAGATACCTGCGATAGCAAGTGCTTTGTTGTGGTCTGCGACAACTAGAGTATCAGCGTTTAGCTCAGCTTCGTTGCCGTCTAGAAGAGTTAGCTTCTCGCCCTGCTCTGCCATACGAACCACGATGCCGCCTTCAATCTTAGCTAGATCGAATGCGTGCATTGGCTGGCCTTGCTCTAGAAGAACAAAGTTAGTGATGTCTACAACAGGGTCGATAGAGCGGATACCACAACGGCGCAGCTTCTCTTGCATCCATAGTGGTGTTTCAGCTTGAACATTTACGTTCTTAACCACACGGCCAAGGTAACGTGGACATGCTGCAGTCGCTTTCACTTCGATAGAAACTGTGTCGTCGATAGCTGGTGCTACTGCGTTTACCGCAGGCTCAGTTACGTCAGCACGGTTTAGAACGCCAACTTCACGCGCCATACCACGGATACTGAAACAGTCCGCGCGGTTTGCCGTTAGGTCTACGTCTACTGTTACGTCGTCAAGGCCTAGGAATTCGCGGAAATCAGTACCGATTGCTGCGTCTTCTGCTAGCTCCATGATGCCATCTGACTCAACGTCGATACCTAGTTCAGAAAATGAACACAGCATGCCGTGTGATGGTTGACCACGTAGTTTTGCTTTTTTGATTTTGAAATCGCCTGGTAGTACAGCACCAACAGTCGCTACAGCAACTTTGATACCTAGACGGCAGTTGGATGCGCCACAAACGATGTCTAGAAGTTCTTCAGCGCCAACATCTACTTTAGTTACACGTAGTTTGTCAGCGTCTGGGTGTTGACCACACTCAACCACTTTACCTACTTTAACGCCAGTGAAAGAACCAGCTACAGGTAGTACGTCGTCTACTTCTAGACCCGCCATTGTGATTTGGTGTGTAAGTTCGTCAGTCGATACCGCAGGGTTTACCCACTCACGAAGCCAAGATTCGCTAAATTTCATAGTGATGTATCCCCTGGATTACTTGAACTGTTTTAGGAAACGAAGGTCGTTCTCGAAGAACGCACGAAGATCGTTTACGCCGTAACGAAGCATAGTTAGACGTTCAACGCCCATACCGAATGCGAAACCAGAGTACTTCTCAGGGTCGATGCCTACACTGCGCAGTACGTTAGGGTGAACCATGCCACAACCTAGAACTTCAAGCCATTTGCCGTTCTTGCCTTTCACGTCTACTTCTGCTGAAGGCTCAGTGAATGGGAAGTAAGAAGGACGGAAACGAACTTCAACTTCTTCTTCAAAGAAGTTACATAGGAAGTCGTGCAGGATGCCTTTTAGCTGTGCGAAGTTTACGTTCTCGTCTACTAGCATGCCTTCCACTTGGTGGAACATTGGCGTGTGCGTTTGGTCGTAGTCGTTACGGTATACACGGCCTGGTGCGATGAAACGGAATGGTGGTTTACCATTTTCCATCGTACGGATCTGAACGCCAGACGTGTGAGTACGTAGCATTAGATCTGGGTTAAAGAAGAACGTGTCGTGGTCAGTACGCGCTGGGTGATCTTCTGCGATGTTTAGTGCATCAAAGTTGTGGAATGCATCTTCAATCTCAGGACCAGACTCAGTGTTAAAGCCTAGCTCACCAAAGAACTGTTCAATACGCTCAACAGTACGAGTAACAGGGTGTAGACCACCGTTCTCGATACGACGACCTGGTAGAGTCACGTCGATTGTTTCAGCTGCTAGCTTCGCTTCTAGCTCTGCACGTTGTAGTGCATCTTTACGAGCTACGATAGCTTGCTGAACTACGCCTTTCGCTTTGTTGATCTCTTGACCAGCTTCACGGCGCTCTTCTGGTGGTAGTTTACCTAGGCTTTGAAGTTGAGCAGTTAGCTCACCTTTTTTACCTAGATACTGAACACGCACTTCATCAAGTACGACTAGCGATTCTGCAGCTTCAATTGCCGCGCTCGCGTTAGCAATGATCTCTTCTAGATGTTGCATCGTTTCCTCATCTACCTATTGGTAGTATCCATAAGGGAGTGATTGGTTTTTTGATAGCTGTACATAGTAGCCAAACGCGCCACCAAAGCCAAATTGAATTATGAAAAGAAGAGGTTATTGAATAAAAAGAACACAAAAACGTAAAAAAAGCAGCGTTGTCTAGGAATAACGCCCATTTTATCGAGGTTGTTTTTACATAAGAGGCCAAAGAAAGTCACTGGTATTGTTCTTATCAAGCGAGAAAACAAGCCCGTTTTCTTTGGCGATTGAATATGACAAGTAATCTAGTTTAAAGGCGTCAGTTTTTGTACGGTTTGAACTCGGTTTTTACCGTTTTGTTTTGCCAAGTAAACGCCCTCATCGGCAACCCAAATTAAATCCGTGTAGGTTTCCATATTGTCTCGACGCTCTGCAACACCAACACTGATGCTCCCTCGCCAAGGTTCGAATGAAGTAGGAACAAGCATATGGGAGACCTGCTTTCTCACCGCCTCTGCCACATGCAAACCACCCTCTAACCCGGTATCGTTGGCTTGTTTTTTTTGCTCTTCATACGCTGCTTTTGGAGACATGCCGGATTGAATCGCCGCCACTTGTTTAGACATATTCTGATCGATGCCAAGAACGTGGTACGCCAGCCAATGAATAAGGAAATCCAGCAACTGTTCGGCCGCACGCTTATTTTCTTCATTGATGAAGCTTTGCATGCTGATGATATCGCTCATGAACGCGCGATGGACTTGGATATGTTTCTGTAGATGCTCAGGATGGATCCCCACTTCGCGCATCAAGTTCTCTTCTTCTTTGAAGTGGAACTCTGTGTAACGAGAAAGATCAAACACTGCGACTTGAGTATCGGTCAGGGAGATGCTGTTTTGTGCCAAAAGTTCGCCGTACTTATTGATGAAGCCGACTAAATACTGGTGTTGCTCATCAACTTGTTCGATTCCAGTTTCGAAATATGTGTCCCAACGAAATGAATTCAGCGCTACTACTCCTGAGTAAAACCAGTCAGTATTGATAGTTGCTTATACACAACTATCAATGCCACAATTAATATAAGGAATAGTAACGACAATATTTTTTTAACGCTTTAGAAGCCAGTCAAAATAATGACGTAGATCTACTTACCTCCAACTTTTCGATTAGTTTATCTACAAATTTAAAAATAATACTGGATGGAGAACTCAATAAAGTCATCGTCCCGCGCAAAGTAAAGCAAATCTGTTGGGGTATCATTTTTAAACAGCCAAGCGTCTATTTGCCACTTGAAATGATTTGAAATGCGGCTGGAAGCCTCAAGTTTTGCGTTGTACACATCGGAGTTATCGAGATCTTGCGTGATACCCGTTAGAACTTCAGTACCATCCTCATCATTTAATGCTAAACGAATACCTGCAAACACATCGTTTTGCCCGATGTTTTGCGCGTTGTTACCGCGGCTGTCATACAAATACTCGCCGATGATGCCAACGTCCCATGCTGTCTCAAGAGCGCCCACTATCGTGTATTCAAAACCGGTGACGACTCCGACATGATTGTCGAAGCTATCGCGGTAGACACTCTCTAGCTTCCATAACCAGTCGCCCACAATGCCTTGAACATCCAGCCCAACATTGTTCATTAGGGCGTAATAAGGCTTTAACTCCCCTTGCTCAAACCGAAAATACGGGTCACGGTTTGTTCCATAAACATAGCTTAAGCCCACATCCCAATCGCCGAACATTTGTGCGTACCGAAACGCGACATCCACATGCTTTTCTTCTCGGCTAGATTCATACAACGCATCATCAGAGACAACAGGATCAATCCTCAAACGTCCATCTTTACCCGCAAATGTCCGCTCACGAAAATAAGGCAATATCATGGCATCCACCGTCCCCCAATCTTTGATAGATGTAAAGTGCACCATAGGTTGGCCAAGCTTATCTTCTCCATCAACCGCTTCTAGTGCATCAATTTGGTTTACAACATCAACCAAGTGCGCAGACTCTGTGACGCCCCAAAACACCTTACTGATGCCAACACGAAGTTCGTAATCATCCCAATAGGTTAAATACAAGGCTTCTCGAATATCACCATGAGTGCGCTCATCATCCATGCTGTCCCAGCGATAAAAAGGTGTGAACGTGAAACTCGCATCACCGCCTTGCAGATCCCAGTAAAGCTCAGGCTGCAACACGAGTGATGTTTGTCCTTTGCCCTGTCCTTGAGCACCATCAGAGAAAAATTGCCGATGCTCAATGTTAGCCTGCCCCGCTAGTTCAACGCCAAACAATGGCGAAGAGCACAGCATTGCAGCAATGCTAGCCAAGGTTCGGTTTGCTGCGATTACTCTTTTCATTCAACCACCCTACTTAACACGCTTTAGGGTGTTTTTGTTGAAATCGTTGTCTTTTAACCCGGTCTGGAACGTGAGTTCACTGGTTGTCAGTTCTGTGCTTTTACCTGTTTGGTGATTGGTCATCGCCATGGTGTGCGCACGCCAGTATTGATTTAGGTATTGCTTGTAGTCAGAGAACAGGAGTGATTTTAGCAACGCGCCTTTGCGGTCATAAAACTCTACTTTCAGAGGACGATAGTGCGCCTTGTCCAACCAAACCACCTGCTTGG
The DNA here is from genome assembly GCF_002163755.1 of Vibrio campbellii CAIM 519 = NBRC 15631 = ATCC 25920. Taxonomy (NCBI): domain Bacteria; kingdom Pseudomonadati; phylum Pseudomonadota; class Gammaproteobacteria; order Vibrionales; family Vibrionaceae; genus Vibrio; species Vibrio campbellii. The sequence goes on along the minus strand of NZ_CP015863.1, from coordinate 1,504,094 downwards.
TGTAACCAGAGTTTTTATCTGTCGGGATTTGCTCCAATACAAACGTCTCTTGGTCATTCATCGTTTCATCTTTTAGGTAATTGAAACTGTATTTTTCGATCTCGAATGAGCTCAGGTCTTCATAAGCAAACTCACTGCCCATAAACGGACCGGACTTATTACGTGAAGCAATACGTTTTACACGCTTAAGAGCCGGTAGGTAGAGCCACTGGTCATCAGCACCAACTGTATGAGAATGGTTGAGGAATGCAGTGCCTTTTACATCACGAGGCTCATCAAAAATGGTCAACCCTTTGTCACCATCGTCGGCAACCTCAAGTGATTTCAAACGCATCAAACGCGTACTGCTCTCCCCTTGTGCGTTGCGAAGGATCATTTGCATGGTTGCCACCGAATCCCCCCAACCTTCATCACGAGCTTTGCGCTCCTGTGCAATCTCTAATCCTTTTGCTTCATCTGCCCACGCAAAAGGCGACAGCAAAAGTGAAACCGTTAGTGCGGCGACTTTGAATGGTGTTGTAACTAGTTTCATCATGTATTCCTTGTCTTGATTCCTGAAGTTCGTGTCCGATTACAACGGTGTCGCTGCAACGTTATTCTTAGCTTGTGAGCGGGGTGATTTCGTTCCAGTGATTTGTGGGTAAGTGGCCTTATCGAACAGCATCAATAAAGTCGGTAAGAATAAAAAGTCCACGACTAAAGCGATAAAGATGACTATCGCGCTGAGCTGGCCCATATCAGCGTTCAAACGGAAGCTCGACATGGCCAACACCGAAAAACCAGCCACCAAGACAACAGTGGTAATCCATAGCGCGCGACCCACAGTATGGAAGGCATAGCGAACCGCCTGCTCTGCTGTTTGTCCCTCTTTTCGAGCTCGTTGATATTTAGAGAGGAAGTGAACGGCATCATCGACAACAATCCCGAGCGTCAATGTAACAACAACAGATAGTCCGAGGTTGATTTCACCTGAGATAAGCGCCCAGAGACCAAAGCCAATCACGGCCGGTGCGATGTTTGGCACCAAGCTGATCAAACCAAGTTTGAGAGAGCGAAGCGCAAAGATAAGCAATGCGGAAATGAGTACTAATGTAATAGGTAAAGTAGAGAGCATACTCGCCATGTTGGTCTCACCAATGTGGGCGAACATCAAAGAAGGGCTCGAAGCAACTACTTCATATTGAGGGGCATTGTCAGCGAACCACGCATAGATACGATTCTCTAGATCAACCAATTCAACACTACCTAAGTTATCAACGGTGAGTACCATTTTAATTGACGATTTATCAACATTGATTTGGTTATTTAGGTCGAGTCCATACGGCAAGGACATCTCATAAAGCAACAGATATTGTGCAGCCAGTTCGCGATTTTGTGGTAATGCGTAGTAGCTTTCGTCGTCGTCATGCATGTTCTTGTTGAGACGTTTATACACATCCGCTAGCGTCGCAACATGGTCAGTTTCAGGTTGAATTCGCAGCCAATCCGTAAACCCACCAATAGCATTGAGAAATACCGGGTCAGCAATCCCTTGTGACTCGTTAGTTTTAATCGCAATACTGATGTTGGTCATGCCACTGATGCGCGCTTCCATAAAGTCGGCAGCTTGGCGAAAATCACTGCGGTTGTCGAAGTACTTGACGGATTCATCATTGACGCGATTCAAAGGAATCAAACTCGCGCTGACTGCAATAACCAAAACAGATGCAGGCAATAACGCTTTGCGATGTGTAACAACAAAGTCGCCCAGTTTATCCATAAAGTCAGACTTGCCGTTCGAAGGCGTTTGCTTAACATTAATAGGAAACAACTTCAGTAAGGCAGGAAGAAGCGTGACAGAAAGGAAGCATGCGACCATTACGCCTAACGCTGACAAGTTGCCGAAATCTCTCAATACCGGAGAATCGGACATATTCATCATCAAGAAGCCGATCGCCGTAGTCACTGAAGTGATTAGGATCGGTATGAAGTTAAGAGAAACACTTCTTTCGATAGAGTGCGCTTTACTAAAGCCATTTTGCATCGATTGACGCATCGTGGTGATAACATGCACACAGTCCGCAACGGCGAGCGTCATAACCAGTGTTGGCACGTTGACCGTTGCGGTGCTCAAGAACATGCCAGCCCATCCCGAAAGCCCCATCGTTGCCATAACTGAGCCAATGATAACAATCAGCGTGGCGACAACACTCAAGAATGAACGCAACATTATGGTTAAGAACACCAAAATCACTAACAACATGGTTGGCACCAATGTCGAGCTATCCTCCTGCGCAGCCGTCATAAACGCGTAGTTCATAGCAATAATGCCCGCTTTATGGAACTCAACATTTGGGTAGTTCTGTTGGTAACGCTCCAACATTGCGTTGATATGAGACATCACCTCTTGCACTTCAGTAGTCTTGTCTACTTCTGGTAGTTGCACGGTAATATTAACAACCGTGACGTCACCTTTCTCTGAAATCAAAGCGCCTTTCAGCACGGGTTCAGTCAGCGAAATTTGCTTTACCTTTGCAATACGGTCTGGGGTTAGCTCATAGTCTTCATACAACAAGTCTTCGACGAGAAGATCATCTTCAAAGGCTTCAGTATGTTGGTAGTTAGCAATCGAGTCCACGCGGCTTGAATAAGGCACCTGCCACGAATCATTAGTGAGGTTTTGTATAAGTTGAAGAGTTGCTGGAGTGAAGACGTCGTTGTTGTCTGGTGCAACGACGATGGCAAGGTTGTCTGTTTTCGCAAAGGTGGTTTGAATTTCATCAAAAGCCAACAACTGCTTATTAGTGCCATCAAAAAAGATATTATAGTCACCACGAAAATAGAGATTTTTTCCTCCTATTGTCGCGAATATCACGAGCAATACTGTCGCCAGCACTACCCAAATACTGTACTTGGTTGGAACCTTCCCCCATTGACTGGAGGAGCCTTGTTGAGCTTGGTGGTGTTTCATCACACTCTCCTTTTGTGACGTTTCGTCATAAAATGGAGCTAAAAAGCAGCTTGCGCTGTTCTCTAACTCCAGATCCGTTTCTAACGCGCTTTACACCAGCCTGGCTGAAAGGCTTGGTGAAAAAACATCGTTATTGACGATCCGTCATGTTGTGTGATTAAAAAACCAACCCGTTAAGATGATTGGTTTGTACCTTGCTTAGCGATTGACTGAATCGAGATAAGCAAGTTCTTCACTGAATAATTCCTGCTCAACTCGACGCCAGGTTTTGCGGTAATCCCACTCCGTTGAGAGCGGCAACCATCCTAAACCGTCCAGTAGCATATTCGCATTATGAAGCACTGAAAAAGGGTCTTGTAAGCGCTGTATGCATCGGCTATTTGACGCATTTTGAGCAAGCGCGTTAGATCCAAAAGCGATCGACCAGTTTGCAAATACGATAGCATCAGAACCCACTGTAGGTGAGAACTTTAGGTCCCCGATCTCTACGGCATGATTCACTAATGCATCCGCACCGGATATCACTTCTTCTTCAAGCTTGTTTAATTCATTCAGGCGAGCTGGCGAAGCCTTCTCTATCACCCAAGGTGTTTTGGCAACAATGGCACACGTTGACAAAACAGGCTCCATACGAGCATAAATACGGTAGCCCACATGCATTGCTATGATTTTCTCACGCGTATTGCCATCAAAGTTGGCTGTACGTTCGAAAAACATCGCCTCACTTTTCAGTGAGTGGATACAAAGGGCAAGGATAACGTCTTCTTTGCTACAAAAATGGTTGTAGATAGTTCCTTTAGAGTAAGAACTTGCGGCGGTGAGCTTATCCATTGTTAGATTCGCAAACCCCTGCTCTCGAACCAATGACTTGGCAAGTTGGACTAATTCCACCTCACGATCAGCAATCGCTTGTTGTTTCTTGGTTAAACCAGAAGCGACACGACAACCCTCTTGCTTGTCATTTTTCTTGCAGCCAAAGTTAAACATATTTCCCTGTTCCGTATTACTGTGTAACCCAAATGAATTGTAACACGAATATGGTATGCAGAAACGAAATTACATTTTCTGACGAACCGTCATAATTGACACTTCGTCATAATAGCTCACCTACAAACCATTTCAACAACAAATCTATAAATCACTAAAAATAACTAGAGATTATATCGAGAGGCTCGGTTTATCCCCTGCTGATGCAATCGCATAGCGGATATCATCAATAAAACTTGTTCCAGTTTGAACGATCCCATCGGAAAAAGTGACGGGGTGATGCGGCCCTGCAATCAATAGAACATTGGTGAAGTCTGATACATCAAAGTTCTCGGCGACAACGTTCTTCGAATGAAAATCCAGCACGGTCTTGGCTACCTGCTCCTCTAATATAAGTAATTGTTTCTCGGTGATTTTCATGCGAGATAAAGCGACACGCACGCACTTTTCATGCGTTGTAGTTTGATCCTTAATGATCTCAGTGTACTTGTCGTTAAGCTTCGAGTTTTCAGCATAGCTGTAGTAAAGCGGACCATGCAGCGTGATGTTGTTTTCTTCATCAACATAAACCAGATCAAGGAGCTCTAGCGCGCCTAAATAGTCCGACATACTTTGTTTCGAGAGATCATACTTTTTCATTAGGATTGTATAGCCGTCTTTCCCACGCAGCATCCGTAATTCTCGATAAAAATCGTAAAGATGAGGAAATTGGAAAAAGACTTCGTCTTGTGTGTGGCTAAAGTAATCTTGATCCTCAGCTTGAAGTTGATTTGCCAGCTTCTGCAATTCATCGAGGGTGCAGTCAATCGCGCGGCAATACTCGAGTAGCTTATCTAGAGCAAGGTTAGTACTAGTTAAATGACGTTTAAAAGTGGACAACGGCATGCCCATTTTCTCAGATAACTCTCGATATGTTAGCCCTTTAGTTTTTATCGCTTGTCGTAATGCGGCTAACAAGTACTCGGGAGTGAGTTCTCTCATCTACAATTCCTTATGGCAATGTTACAGCTGTCTAGTATTTGTAACAATTTAGAATCACTTCGCAAGGCATAAGATCATATTTTTATAAGAAAACTTTGAATTAATATACCTCAATTCACATTTGTGATGTTAATAATGGCATTTAAAGTGCATTCAGTTTCATTATGAGTTGTTATTAGAATAGATTATAAACATGTTAATCAGCATGCTATTCGTCGCATTAACTGCTAACTCGAGTGATTTTGCAGAGTATTTCCAACGTAAAGCATTACAAATAATTAGGATATTTACCCTATAAAAAATGCGAACAAAAATGAATACTTATTCAACCTAGATTTACTAATCTCTAATCTGTTATTTTTTGCGAACACTACGATCAGGATCAATAAGTTGAGTACGTAGGAGAGAGGTATTAGGCAGGCGGCAGAAATACAAACGCAGAACATTACGGTCGAGATTCTGCGTCTCACTTAAAATGGATCGTCTCGTTGGAACTTACCTAGCCGTTCTTTTAATCAAGTTTGCACCACATCGTGCTGGCCTGTCGCTCTTAAACAAGCTTTACGGCAGTGCCAAATGCAAGAATCTCTGAAGAACCATCAACGATCGAACTGGTGGTGAAACGAATACCGACAACGGCATCGGCTCCTAGGTTCGCGGCATCCTCTACCATTCGTTGAATAGCAATATTTCGGGCTTCCGTCATCATTTCGGTGTAGCCACGAATCTCACCACCAACAATGCTTTTTAAGCCAGCCATGAAATCACGACCAATGTGCTTTGACTGAACCACATTTCCCGTCACAACACCTTTTATCTCTGCAATCTCTCGTCCAGGAATCGTCTCAGTTGTTGAATAAATCATGTTATACCTCAGTAAGATAGTTAGATAACTCAATTAAGTTACCATCTGGGTCTCTAATGTAAACCGATAGGATGTTACCAATTGCACCTGTCCGTTGAACGGGGCCATCAATAACCTCGATAGAATGGGAGTCTAAATGGGAGAGCACGTTTACAATTGGCGTATCACACACAAAACACAAATCGGCACTCCCAGAGGCCACCTGACTCGCTTTAGGTTCAAATTCATTACCAAGCTGATGAAGGTTGATTTTCTGTCGCCCATATACCAAAGCAACACGCCCTTCCCCAAACGTAACACTTTCCATACCGAGAACCTGTGTATAGAAATCCAGTGTGGTTTGAATGTCTTTAACTGTCAGTACAAGGTGATCCAAGCGGTTTATTTTCATTAAAGCCTCTCTACAATGCCTCAGATGAGATGACTGCCTCAATCTCAACAGATAAGTCGGGGTGAATCAAACGGCTCACCTCGACTAAAGAACAAGCAGGTAAATACCCCTCATAGAAGTCGAATAATACCGACCGGATCTCTGGCAGCTGGTTCATGTCGGTTACAAATATCGTCAGCTTGACGAGATCGCGTTTCTCTCTTTGTTCTTCGGCGAGTATTTGTGCCAAGTAAGACAGAATCGTTTTTGTTTGCTCGATTAGGCTTTCACTTTGACTTGCTGACCCCATAGCTGTCAGCCCTGACACATACAAGGTCTCACAATGCCTTGTCGCATGAATATAAGGACCAGAAATTTGCGGCAAAAATTCGTAACTGATTCGTTGAACCATGTAGTTTCCCCTTCCCTAGCGGTTGTATTTTCGTTTGTTCAGTATCTCTTTCACTTGGTGCGTTTTTTCTAAATCTATCTCATAAACATTGGCTAAAGCACAAATATAATAGAGTGTGTCATAGAGCTCTTCAGCGATGGTTCCTTTAATTGTGTCCTCTGTCGGTTGTCCAGTGGCGTTTTTCCTAATCGATTCAGACAACTCACCCACTTCTTCAATCAGTTTGAGAAAATAATGGTGCTTTTGTTCCGGGTCATGATCAAACTCTTTTATATGCGCTTGTAGTTGTCGAATGTCCATTTCTAATCCTTTTTTGTTTGCAGCTCTAGTAAACCCTACCATCAATAGATAACAGAATGATTTAACGTGATAGTGCTTTGCTTAAGACAATGCAGTGATAGTCGCGCCCTAACTCATGCTCAGTATCATCAAACTGCTCTATCTGATTGAAGCCTTGCTTAAACCAAAAGCGAAAAGCGTCGGTATTCTCAACGTACACATTTAGCATGGCTTTATCGAAAGGAGCATACTCAAGAACGATGTCCAATACACTATCGACGATTTCCTTTCCTAAGCCTCTACTTTGGTAGTCAGGAATAAGACACAGCATAGGGATCCATAAACACCCTTTGTACGGAAAATTCAGTTCGAGTTGGATATAACCTATCGCATCCCCCTCCTGTGTCGATATTTTTCTGAGGTAAAAAGCTTCGAGGTCATCAGGATGTTTTGGTAAAGCGCTCTTTGAAATCAGCGCTTGATATTCTGCAATTGGCCAATCACGAAAAGTGTGGTCATAAGCCACTTTTTGATGATTAGAATCGAATAGAGATTTGGCTAACTCAGCCTGTGCTGCATCAAAAATAGAAAAGATTAAACGCTTTGATTCCCAATAGCTCGGTAACACAGATGCTCCTTATCCATGACGTGGCGAGTAGAAGCAAAATAACAAATGCTGCCAATAGAGCAACTGATTTAGTCAGAGTTGGGATATGAACGGGAAACGGGAAACGGGAAATTTTAAAGCAGGAAAAACATGGGCAATAAAAAAGGAGAACTAATGCTCTCCTTCTCTTAATCCTAAACTGCTAATTAAAGAGCAGCTTTCGCTTTTTCAACTAGAACAGCAAATGCTGCTTTGTCGAATACTGCGATGTCCGCTAGGATCTTACGGTCGATCTCGATAGATGCCTTCTTAAGACCGTTGATGAAACGGCTGTAAGATAGACCATTTTGACGAGATGCTGCGTTGATACGTGCAATCCATAGTTGACGGAATTGACGTTTCTTAGCGCGACGGTCACGGTAAGCGTATTGACCAGCTTTAGTAACTGCTTGGAAAGCTACGCGGTAAACACGTGAACGTGCACCGTAGTAACCTTTAGCTTGTTTTAGAACTTTCTTATGACGTGCACGAGCTTGTACACCACGTTTTACGCGAGGCATTATGCTTCTCCTAAACTAAACGATTGATAACTATAAAGAATTAAGCGTATGGCAACATACGAACAACTGCTGCAACTTCACAACGTGGAAGAAGTGCATTTGGACGTAGCTGACGCTTGTTCTTAGTAGTACGCTTAGTCAGGATGTGACGTTTTGTAGCGTGCTTGTACTTAATACCACCAGCAGTTTTCTTGAAACGCTTAGCAGCACCTTTGTTGGTTTTCATCTTAGGCATGATGAATAACTCCGCATTGAGTAGGTTTAATAAACAACGTAATTAGGGCGAACAAAACCCTGCCGTTTACCTTTAAAAGGGAAACGGCTGGGTCTTAATTACTTGATGAGCCGTTAATTACTTCTTTTTAGGGGCAAGAACCATGATCATCTGACGACCTTCGATCTTACTTGGGAAAGATTCCACTACAGCAAAATCTACAGTGTCTTCTTTCAAGCGATGAAGAACGTCAACACCGATGTCTTGGTGTGCCATTTCTCGGCCACGGAAGCGAATTGTTACCTTCACTTTGTTGCCTTCTTCAAGGAAACGCGTCAGGTTGCGTAGTTTTACCTGATAGTCTCCAATATCAGTTCCAGGACGGAATTTTACTTCCTTAATCTGAACCTGCTTTTGCTTTTTCTTCTGCTCTTTAGCAGATTTGCTCTTTTCAAAGAGGAATTTGCCGTAGTCCATAACACGACAGACTGGCGGCTCAGCGTTAGGACTGATTTCCACAAGATCCATGCCTGCTTCTTCAGCAGCTGCGATCGCTTCTTGAATAGATACAACACCAACTGATTCACCGTCAGCGCCAGTTAATCGAACTTCGCGAACGCCACGAATTTCACCGTTCATACGGTGTGGGTTTTGTTTTACCGGCTGTTGGCCGCGTCTTCCGCCTTTAATAGCTTATTCCTCCAGATTGAGCTTACGGCTAGAGATCTCGTCTTGGATGTATGCAATAAAGTCATCCACTTTAAACTTACCGAGATCTTTACCTTTACGAGTACGTACTGCAATTTCGCCAGCTTCCATCTCTTGGTCACCAACAACAAGCATATACGGTACACGCTTCAAAGTGTGTTCGCGGATTTTAAAGCCAATCTTCTCATTTCTCAAGTCCGCTTTAGCTCTAATTCCACTTTTTTGTAGTTTTTGTACTACTTCCTGAACATAATCTGACTGTTTATCAGTAATGTTCATAAGAATTGCCTGTTCTGGTGCCAACCAAGTTGGGAAGAAACCAGCATATTCTTCGATAAGGATGCCAATGAAACGCTCTAGTGAACCTAGAATCGCACGGTGAATCATTACCGGTACAAGACGTTCATTGTTTTCACCTACATAAGTTGCACCTAGGCGACCTGGTAGGTTGAAGTCTAGCTGAACAGTACCACACTGCCACGCACGGTCTAGACAGTCGTATAGCGTGAATTCAATCTTAGGACCGTAGAATGCACCCTCACCCTCTTGAATCTCGTATGGAATTTCCATTGATTCTAGAGACTGTTTCAATGCTTCTTCAGATTGATCCCAGATTTCGTCTGAACCTACACGTTTTTCTGGACGAGTAGACAGTTTCACTACGATGTTGTCGAAACCAAATGTTTGGTACGTACCGTACACCATCTTGATACAATTTGTTACTTCTTCTTGAATTTGGCTCTCAGTACAGAAAATGTGAGCGTCATCCTGAGTAAAGCCCCGTACACGCATAATGCCGTGTAATGCACCAGATGGTTCGTTACGGTGACATGAGCCGAACTCTGCCATACGTAACGGTAGATCACGGTACGATTTTAGACCTTGGTTGAAGATCTGTACGTGACCTGGACAGTTCATTGGCTTCAGTGCGTACTCACGGTTCTCAGAAGAAGTTGTGAACATCGCATCTGCGTATTTGTCCCAGTGACCAGAACGTTCCCAAAGAACGCGATCCATAATTAGTGGACCTTTTACTTCTTGGTAACCGTATTCATCTAGCTTAGAGCGTACGAATACTTCAAGGTCACGGAAGATAGACCAACCATTGTGATGCCAGAACACCATACCCGGTGCTTCTTGTTGCATGTGGAATAGGTCTAGTTGCTTACCAAGCTTACGGTGGTCACGCTTTGCCGCTTCTTCCAAGCGAGTTAGGTGCGCCTTAAGTGCTTTCTTATCGTGGAAAGCAGTACCGTAGATACGTTGAAGCATTTTATTGTCGCTGTTACCACGCCAATAAGCACCCGCAACATTCATTAGAGTGAAGTGTTGGCAGAAGCCCATGTTAGGAACGTGAGGACCGCGACACATGTCGATGTATTCTTCATGGTGGTAAAGACCTGGACGATCATCACGAGATACGTTTTCGTCTAGGATTTCCACTTTGTATGGTTCGCCACGTGATTCAAACGTATCACGTGCTTCCTGCCAGCTTACTTTTTTCTTAACAACTTCGTACTTGGTTTTCGCTAGCTCTTTCATGCGCTTTTCAATCTTTTCAAGATCGTCTTGCGTTAGAGACTCGTCTAGGTCGATGTCGTAGTAGAAGCCATTGTCGATGGTTGGACCGATCGCCATTTTAGCTTGAGGGTAAAGCTGCTTAAGAGCGTGACCAAGAAGGTGAGCACAAGAGTGACGAACGATTTCTAGACCGTCTACTTCATCTTTTACTGTGATGATCTCAAGGCTTGCGTCTTCTTCAATTAGATCGCACGCATCAACGCGGTTACCGTTTACACGACCAGCGATAGTTGCTTTTGCAAGACCAGGACCGATCGATTGCGCAACTTCCATAGTAGAAACTGGGTTGTCAAATTGACGCTGACTGCCGTCAGGAAGAGTAATAATAGGCATGCTATGTCCTTTACAGTGGTGTTGCACACCAAGCAACACATGTTATTCAAATTAGAAGATATTTCGAGAGTCGATGACGGTCGCTCAGTAACACGAATACCGGACCTTCATCGGAACAAGGATTGTACATAGCTCACATTTAGAATGCAAAGTGCGATTTCAAAATGTCATTGAAACTTCATCACAACAAATTCATCGATAAGTAAAGATTGAGGAATTAATACAATTGAACGGCATTCAAAACATGATAAGACTATAGTTAATCTATTGAGTAATCTCACTTTAGGCTCTCATCATGATGGATTTAAGATGGCAACCTACGCTCATGAGTTGCACCATACTCCTATCTGCGCCGGCAATCTGCGCTTCAGATTTGTATGGCCCACTGCGTTCCTATGCTCAATCGCCAGTGCAAGTTGTCAGCCACACGAACATACTTCGCTACGGATATGCCCTCCCCTCAGGTTATGTTGAAGCGTATGGTTCGGGCACAATTGCGAGTGTCTGGGCACATACCAGCGACTATTCACTCGACTATTACCACAACCAACTTGAGCTCGGTGGAAAATGGCAAATCAACGACCAGTGGCAATGGGAACTGAACTATCGTTGGGTCTTTGCTGCGGATAACCATTTAGATGGATTGACCGAAAGCTTTCACGACCTGTTTGGTATTGGACAAAATGGACGTGATGAAGTCGACAAGAACCGCTTTTATATGTCGATGCCTGACTACGACATCTTAATAGAGGATTTTGAAGGTGAAACGCTAGCAAACAACCTCTCAACGTATATCCAATACCAAATAGTACAAAATGAACATCATGGTTTGTCTGTTGGTGGAAGTCTCTACTATGACGATGTTGCTCATGGCTCTTTCAAAGACAACAGTTTTGAGCAAGGTGTACAAATCAACTACACCTATCGATTCAATGCAGAAAATGTATTCTATTCGATAGCGGGGATGACGTTTCGAAATATTGATCGAGCGCTTGTTGACTTCCCATACCGGCACAACACGGCAGCGCTTGCAGGCGGATATCGTTATGCGTTAAACAACAATCACCACTTTATCCTTGAATATCATTGGTATCAGGGCTCCACTGAAGGTCCAAGCGAGTTTGCCGACGCATCGAATGAGTTCGTGATCGGGTATCGTTATTTAATGGAGAACTCTGCCATAGAGGTCATGGCGATTGAGAATGCGAGGAATATGGATAACAGTACCGATATCGCCTTTACATTTGGATATCGGTACTTGTTCGCTCCAGATAATGAGAGCTAGAAATATTACAGGTTCAATGTTGGCGCAATGGCTGCCGCAACTTGTGAATCAGAAGCCCCGATCGGTAATGAGAACGAACGGTATTGGTCACCCGACATACTAAACGAGCGGTCAATCTCTGCTAAACAATGGATAGTCCCACCATCTAAGATAAAGGAAAGCTCTATCTCTTTCGTAGAAACGAAGCCGTTATTGCGGAATTCTAATTCTTGGTAAATACCCGAACGTGAAGAGAAGGTATTCCCACGCAAGAAGCCTTTTTCAACGTCGGCTTTTACCATTGTAAAACCGGCTTGCTCGATCGCTTGAATCACACGAGCAGCAACAGGCAAAGGTTTAACCTCAATGTAATCACGATCACGAGGGTCTATCGCAAAACCGATGTCCAGTGTGGTCTCTACCCAAACATGGCATTGATTTTTCTGTGCACTCACAGCTGTGATTGGTGTTTCGTCATGAAGTTTGAGCTCGAATGGCACTTGTTTTTCTTCATTCGGTTGAATGACAAACGGTTCGACCGCTTTAAGTTGGTCTATCGTGAAAGTTTGGTAACTGATACTGTCATCCACTTCCACTTTCATTTCGGTGTTGAGCTTGATGGTGATGGCATCAATTTGTTGTTCGACATCACCACCTTTGATTTGAACGTGACCACGTAAAGTTGCGCCTTGATATACGCTCATTTCATCTAAAATCGTATCCACTTTTGCTGAGCCGATACCAAGTGACGCTTTTAGTTTCTTAAACATACGATTCCTTTGTGACTGTCTGTTTTCGTTATTTTGATAAGTCTCTGTTTACACAACTGATCAGACTCCTGCAAGTAATAGACGATAATAATGCGGAGTAATTCCTTTTATCAGCGCACAAAATGACTCTATCTGTTTGCAATTTGTGCATAGATTACGCACTATTTGTATAGTCAATTAAAAGGAAGTCATTATGTCTGCGCCCCTCTACATGCAAATCAAACGGTTTATCCTCGATAAAATTGATTCGGGTGAGTGGATGGTTGGACACCGTATCGCAACTGAAATCGAATTGACGGAACAGTTTGGTGTAAGCCGAATGACCGTTAACAAAGCGATTCGAGACTTAGTTAATGAAGGCAAACTGCAACGCCGCCCTCGCCTCGGCACCTTTGTTTGTGATCCGGCTGAGAAGTCTGAATCTCCCCTATTAGACATTCGCAACATTGCCGATGAAATCAGCAATCGCGGACGAGAGCATCACAGTGAAGTACTGCAACAAATCTCCATCAAAGCGGATGACAGTATTGCGACTAAACTTGGCGTCATGCTTGGCACCACAGTGTTTTACAGTGAGATTGTCCATTTTGAAGATCACACTCCGATCCAACTAGAACTGCGTTGGGTCAACAGCCAATATGCGCCAAACTACTTGCAACAAGATTTCACTTGTATGACGCCAAACCAGTACTTGTCGGGCAACTGTCCACTCAGTGCCATCGAACATACTGTCGAAGCGATTATCCCCGACGCTCGTGTAAAACAAGACCTAAAAATGCAAGCCAACGAGCCGTGTTTGCTGCTGAATCGTCGTACATGGAGTCAAGATAAACTGGTCAGCACAGCTCTACTTTATCATCCGGGTAATAAGTACAAATTAAGCTCTAAGATCCTGCTATAAACTAGGCGTTACTTCTTCGTTTTGATCACATTTCAGCAACATTAGCCTTGCCAGTGATGCTTTTTTCTCCTATTTATTTGTATATACATTTAAAGGTACAAATCAAAAGGAAGTATCAGAATGGATTTGCTGATTGAAAATGCACGCTTCGTCACTATGCAAGAAGGAGAGCAAGGCTACCTACCCTCTCCCCTTGCTCGCGTCGGCATTCGGTCAGGAAAAATTGTCGCACTCAGTACCACAGCAAAAGGCGAGGGCAGCGCAGAAACCGAATCCATCCTGAATCCAGACCACTACGAACAGACCATTGACCTTCAAAGCAAGCTATTGCTACCAGGTTTGATTGATTGCCACACTCATCTCGTGTACGCCGGAAATCGTGCCAACGAGTTTGAAATGCGCCTTAACGGTGTACCTTATGAAGAGATCGCCAAGCAAGGCGGTGGTATTCTTTCTACCGTTCGTGCAACCCGCGAAGCAAGCGAAGAGCAACTTATTGAACTCGCTCTACCACGTTTAGATGGATTGCTTGCAAGCGGTGTTACCTCAGTCGAAGTTAAGTCTGGTTACGGACTGACACTGCAAGATGAAATCAAGATGCTGCGCGCAGCGAAAGCCTTAGAGCAAGAACGCAAAGTAAAAATCACCACAACCCTACTCGCCGCTCATGCACTTCCACCAGAATTTAAAGACCGAGCTGACGATTATATCCAGCACATTTGTGACGACATCATTCCCCTCGTGGCAGAGGAAAAGCTCGCCACCAGCGTCGATGTGTTTTGTGAATCGATAGGTTTTAACTTAGCTCAAACCGAGCGTGTCTTTGAGGCAGCAAAAAAACACGGTTTACATGTCAAAGGGCATACTGAACAGCTTTCTGATTTAGGCGGCACTACGCTAACGGCAAAATACAATGGCCTTTCTGCCGATCATATTGAATATCTCGATGAAATTGGCGTACGTGCCCTTGCCAACTCTTCTACCGTGGCAACCTTGCTCCCTGGTGCATTTTATTTCTTACGTGAAACCCAATTGCCTCCTATCGAATTACTCAGAGCACACAAGGTGCCAATGGCGATAGCAACAGACATCAACCCAGGGACATCGCCATTTGCTGATTTAACTTTGATGCTTAACATGGCTTGCACTCTTTTCCGTTTAACCCCTCAAGAAGCACTGCGTGGCGTCACTCAAAACGCAGCAAAAGCACTGGGGTATGGGGAGTCTCGTGGCGTGATTGAAGTCGGTTATGACGCAGATTTCTCAATTTGGGATATCGAACACCCAGCAGACCTCAGTTACCAAGTCGGAGCGAAACGTTTAGTAGGTCGTATAGTCAATGGTGAATATGTCTCTCACGGAGGACTGTAACATGGCTCAATCAGATCCAAATACCGCTCCATTTCACTGGCAAGGTCGCCACGATGCAGAAGATGGAGAACTGGGTAAGCGCGTTCACCACGTGATTAAAAATATTTCGGTTGAAGAGTTACCGAGCAGAAGCGAAGGCGTCTCTATCCTTGGTTTTGCGACCGATGCGGGTGTTGCTAGAAATAAAGGCCGTATTGGTGCGAAAAAGTCACCGGATTTAATCCGTCGTGCCCTAGCCAATCTCGCTTGGCACCAAGATGCACCACTTTACGATCTCGGCACCGTCGTTTGCGAAGACGACCTACTAGAGAGCAGCCAATCGCAATGCGCAGCTACAATTACTCAAGCGCTACCCCATTCACCTGTCGTGGTATTAGGAGGCGGACACGAGATCGCATGGGCGTCATTTTCAGGGTTGGCCGAATATTTCAAAACTCATCACCCAGACAAGCAGCCGAAGATTGGCATTATCAACTTCGATGCACATTTCGACCTGCGCGCTTTTGAAAGTTCGCTGGCAGATGTAAAACCGAGCTCAGGAACACCATTTAATCAGATTCATCACTTCTGCCAACGCAATGATTGGAAGTTTCATTACGCTTGCATTGGCGTCAGTCGCAGCAGCAATACCAAAGCGCTATTCCAGAAAGCGGACGAACTCAATGTTTGGTATGTGGAAGACAAACAGCTTTGCTACATGAACCACAGCTACCACTTAACGCAACTACAGCACTTTATCGATGACTGCGATTACCTGTATCTAACGATTGATTTGGACGTGTTCCCTGCGGCGACAGCTCCGGGTGTAAGCGCTCCAGCAGCAAGAGGGGTCAGCTACGACATCATTTCGCCGTTTCTCGACCGAATCCTACATGACAAAAACAAGCTCATGCTGGCAGACATTGCCGAGTATAACCCCACTTATGACGTCGATAGCCAAACCGCTCGATTGGCAGCCCGCCTATGTTGGGACATCGCCAATGCTATGGCAGAGAAAGACCATAAGCCAAAATAACCTAACCCAATAACAATCACCTCGAAAAAGACACAGCTCAAACAGCACTTTACTCGAGTAGAAATAGCCAAGCACAGACTTGGTACACACGTGAAACTAAAGGAGTCTTAAAATGACACAGCGCCAGGGACAAAATCCACGACTTGATACAAGCAGAACAATTCGTGCTCCACACGGTACACAACTGCGCGCCAAATCTTGGCTGACGGAAGCCCCGCTTCGTATGCTGATGAACAACCTTGACCCAGATGTAGCCGAGCACCCTCACTCGCTCGTTGTATACGGTGGTATTGGTCGAGCAGCACGAAATTGGGAATGCTTCGATAAGATTGTTGAAGTGTTAGAAAGGCTCGACGATGACCAAACTCTTCTCGTCCAATCAGGCAAACCAGTGGGCGTTTTCCCGACTCATAAAAACGCGCCACGCGTTCTGATTGCGAACTCAAACCTCGTACCACATTGGGCCAATTGGGAGCACTTTAATGAGCTCGATAAAGAAGGCCTAATGATGTACGGACAGATGACTGCAGGTAGCTGGATTTACATCGGCTCACAAGGCATTGTTCAAGGCACTTACGAAACCTTTGTGTCAGTAGCTAAAAAGCACTTCAACGGCGACGCAAAAGGTCGTTGGATTTTAACTGGCGGCCTTGGCGGTATGGGTGGCGCTCAACCTCTAGCTGGCACAATGGCGGGTTTCTCAATGATTGCTGTTGAATGTGACGAGTCACGTATCGATTACCGCTTACGCACAGGCTACGTCGACAAGAAAGCCACATCGTTAGATGAAGCTCTGGCGATGATCAAAGAATCCGACACTCCAATTTCTGTCGGTCTACTAGGCAACGCAGCAGACATTTTCCCTGAGCTTGTGGAGCGCAACATCACGCCAGACGTAGTAACAGACCAAACCTCCGCACACGACCCATTGAACGGCTACTTGCCTCAAGGTTGGAGTATGTCTCACGCAGCAGAAATGCGCTTACAAGACGAAGCGGACGTGGTGAAAACAGCGAAAAAATCGATGGCAGTTCAAGTAAAAGCGATGCTAGAGCTTCAAAAACGCGGTGCGGCAACACTGGATTACGGTAACAACATCCGTCAAATGGCGTTGGAGGAAGGTATCGAAAACGCGTTTGATTTCCCAGGTTTCGTACCGGCTTACATTCGTCCTTTATTCTGTGAAGGTATTGGACCATTCCGTTGGGCCGCATTGTCTGGTGACCCAGAGGACATCTACAAAACCGATCAGAAAGTAAAAGAGCTGATCCCAGATAACCCTCATCTACACAACTGGCTAGACATGGCACGTGAACGCATTCAGTTTCAAGGTCTACCTGCACGTATCTGTTGGGTAGGTCTGAAAGACCGTGAGCGACTTGGCCAAGCCTTTAATGAAATGGTGAAAAACGGTGAACTGAAAGCACCGGTTGTGATTGGCCGTGACCACTTAGACTCTGGCTCGGTAGCCAGCCCGAACCGTGAAACTGAAGGCATGATTGATGGCTCTGATGCGGTATCGGATTGGCCACTACTTAATGCCCTATTGAATACCGCAGGTGGTGCAACTTGGGTATCACTTCACCATGGTGGCGGCGTTGGTATGGGTTTCTCTCAACACTCAGGTATGGTGATTTGTTGTGACGGCAGTGATGATGCGTCTGAGCGTATTGCTCGTGTACTTCACAATGACCCAGCGACGGGTGTCATGCGTCATGCCGATGCGGGATATGACATCGCAAAACAATGTGCAGCTGAGCAAAAACTGGATTTGCCAATGCTCAATGAAGAACTGAAAAAGCTGAAGTAAGGATGAAAGACATGCTCAATTTAACGCTAAAGCCGGGCCATATTAGCTTAAACGAACTGCGTCAGGTGAGCCGCTCACCTGTCAACCTTACTCTAGACCCAGAAGCCATTCCGGCCATTGAGGAAAGTACTCAAGTTGTCGACCGCGTAATAGCAGAAGATCGCACTGTATACGGCATCAATACGGGTTTCGGTCTACTCGCAAACACACGTATTGCGCCGGAAGATCTAGAAACGCTGCAACGCAGTATTGTTCTTTCACACGCTGCGGGCATCGGTAAATTCATGTCAGACGAGACCGTGCGTTTGATGATGGTGCTGAAAATCAACAGTCTTGCGCGTGGCTTCTCAGGTTTGCGTTTAAAAGTCATCAACATGCTGATTGATTTGGTGAACGCGCAGGTGTACCCATGCGTGCCACAAAAGGGCTCAGTAGGCGCATCGGGTGATTTAGCGCCGCTGGCTCACATGAGTACGGTGCTTCTTGGTGAAGGTCAAGCGCGTCACAATGGCAAAGTCATTTCTGGCTTAGAAGCTCTGCAAATTGCTGGTCTAGAGCCAATAACACTAGCACCAAAAGAGGGCCTCGCACTGCTTAACGGTACTCAAGCGTCAACGGCGTTTGCTCTCGAAGGTTTATTCATTGCCGAAGATCTCTTCTCCTCTGCTACCGTTTGTGGTGCGATGTCGGTAGAAGCTGCACTGGGCAGCCGTCGTCCATTTGACCCACGTATCCACCGTGTTCGTGGTCACCGCAGCCAAATGGATGCGGCGTTGGCGTATCGACATCTATTAGAAGCGACCAGTGAGATTGGTGAGTCGCACACTAACTGTGAGAAAGTTCAAGACCCTTACTCACTGCGCTGTCAGCCTCAAGTCATGGGGGCTTGTTTACAGCAAATTCGCAATGCGGCAGACACTCTGAAAGTAGAGGCCAACTCGGTATCAGATAACCCGCTTGTGTTTGCTGAAGACGACGACATCATCTCTGGCGGTAACTTCCACGCTGAGCCCGTTGCTATGGCGGCGGATAATCTTGCGCTTGCGATTGCAGAGATTGGTAGCTTGTCAGAGCGTCGCATGGCACTCCTCATTGATAGCGCCTTATCTAAGCTTCCTCCATTTTTGGTCGACAATGGCGGCGTCAACTCGGGCTTTATGATTGCGCAGGTAACGTCAGCAGCGCTTGCGAGTGAAAACAAAACACTGGCTCACCCTGCTTCTGTCGATAGCTTGCCTACGTCCGCAAACCAAGAAGATCATGTATCGATGGCGACCTTCGCTGCTCGTCGCCTGAAAGAGATGGGTGAAAACACGCGTGGTATTTTGGCGGTTGAATACTTATCTGCCGCGCAAGGCTTGGATTTCCGCGCGCCAAACAAATCTTCTGAACGTATCGAGATTGCAAAACAAATGCTGCGTGAAAAAGTCTCGTTCTACGATAAAGATCGCTACTTCGCACCAGATATCGAGCAAGCCAACGCACTACTCAAGCTTGCTCTTCATAACGCATTGATGCCAGAAAACTTGCTCCCTAGCGTGCACTAATAAACTTCTGGTAAAGAAAAGCCGATTGAGCTGCTCACTCAATCGGCTTTAATTTTTGAACCTCCCGGTGTAATCCTTATTGCAAGTTCACAGGGAGATTACTGAACACTGCAAATGTTGAAACGGCTACGACTGCCAGAACCGAGCATTTTCACATTCTGTTTTTCTCGAATATTTAACCAAGCATTGCTCTCTTCTGAGCTCAAATTTGCAGGTTGATAATCTAGGTTTGAATGTCGTGACACCAGCACTTGTTTATTGAGATCGTCTGATAAGCTATCAACAATATTAGTTGTCATTTGCCCGTCCGAATAAGCCATAACAAGAACGGTATCTTGTCCTTCCAACTCTCTAGAAAGCGCGGATTCGTCACCAATGCTATACTGGACATCCTTAAATGCATCAGGGCTGGCTTGCTGTCCAGAAATTGCACGATAAAGTCTGCTTCGCTGTCTTTTTTTCAAACTAGCAAGCGGTGTATCATTTGTACTACTGTACGCATTAACCACTTTGATATTATTTTTTGCCGCATAGTTTAAAATTTCTCTCTGATTGCCCAAGCCTCTTCTGGTCAAAACAGGAGAGTTCTGCAAGCTTTGTGAAAGTTTTTGCTCGGTTGCATCGATAATTACTATCGCTGTGTCCCTTCCCTCACTCAAAGATTGATTCAATGCTCGGCGAACTTCAACGTGGGCTTGCTTCCCTTCAACCGTATCCCACTTTGGGGACATTGACCCAGTTGCAGCAGGCCTTACCTCTACAGTGTATGGGTGATATTGATATTCACCAGCAGGCCAATAAGTATTTCGTTTATGTGCACCAAGTTCATCTGCTAAATGATATTCACTGACAACCTTTTCATTCTTCAAATAAGCTTTCGGAGCTTCTTGACCAAGTTTCTTCCATTGAAAGTACATCTGTTCACGTCTCGCGATGTTATTGCTGCGAAACGTACTTATTTCAGTCTCTGCTTCTCTACCACTTTCAGCATTATTGAAATGCGTTATTCCTGTGGTTTGGTACTCTGCATTATCAATCGTATATTCAGTGACTTGCCCAGAATCTGGATGACGGTGCCTTAAAAGTACACTACCAGATGGCATTGCCCCTGAAGCATAGTCACGCGCATGAATTAGCTCATGTCCTAGGGCAACAGATTGGTCGAACTGTTTGCTTGTACCCGGAATATTGACGACCTCTTTGGTAGAAAAGAAGACGGTGTTGGATACGCCCTTACCATCAAACTGTCTCGGATAAATGAGCTCTGCTTTATTTCTATCTACAAAAGTAGAAGGCACTGTTTCAAAAAGACGGCCTGAACTTTCCGGCTCTCGGATTACAGTAACAACTTTTGCTTTGGTAACATCAACCCCCTCGATATGCTCAATGAGGGGACCAACGGAGTCTTCAGGCGCATTTACTGGGGTATAAGTGGCAATTTGGCGTAGAATTTCTCGTCCAGTCGGAGACATCCTAAGTTTGAGAATGAGTAGTTTAATGTCAGCCAAGTACGCGTCATCTTTTGTTTGCACATAGAGGTTAGTTGAGACTCGATACAGATTTCCAAGTTGCTGCGAGTTATAACCATGTATAACTCTTACCCCATCGGGAGCTGAATAAAACTGCCCCATTAAGGCACCTCCACCAGCCAAAGCAATCTCTGTTGATACCAACAAAACAGACATAATACCAAATACGTATTTGAAGAAGTTCATAATAATTATCCCTCTACTGCAATTTGTAGTTCGATGAGATCTTCTAGTTCATGTAGAAGTATTTCGTTAATAAAAGGTAGAGTGATCGCATTATTCGTTCTTATTGCGGATCCAAGTTGATCAATAGCCGAGTTAAAATCCCCCATCGAAAGAAAACGACCAACCGCGTTTAATTCCACCCTAATTTGGTGCTGAGCTAGGTCTCCAACCTGATCTAGTAGCAATTGGTAATGTGTTTCATTTAAATATTGCATGTGTACAGGTGATAAGCCTGCGTTAAATAGTTGAAGTATATTTCCATTACTTTCAACTTGAACATTTACCTCTGACTGCTGATGTTGAGCAATTTGAGCATAAACAGCCAAGTCACCAAGAAGATATTGCAGTTCATTTGCGGTATTTAGGTGCTTGATGCGACCCAAAATATTATTTACGGCTTCAACTAAATTTTCATCCAGCGTTTCATTAGTTGATTTTTCAATAGCTTGGTCAAATTCATCAGCTAAAATTGGTGAATAAAAACGAAGGTCTTTTGAGGAGTACATGTGAGGATAAGGGATTGAGTAGTACACATCACTCAAATAAGCAGCCGTTATAGCTTGCTCGAAAAGAGGCTTTATGAAGGCTCGGAAAACTTCATACTGCTTAATATTACTTATGATCCCTCCAGAAGGTTTTTCAGTTAAAATTAGTTCGTACCAACGACTGATTTGATACCAATCCTTCCTTTCTCGAATGTCTGATCCATCTAGCCCTTTACTGTTGAGGTAATCTATGAAAGATGTCTGATATGGGAGCACTTGAGTTGTCGCTAGCTGCTCAATCAGTCTCTCGAAGGTTTGGTGAGCGACTTTACCAATCGCATAGGAAGAGGCAACATTAAGCAACTTTGAACGAAGAAGTCCAGCTTTCCACCCTTGAAATACTCGCGCTGAAACATACGTTTCAACATCAAAAACAGCTTGCTCACCTATCACTTCCACGAGTTCAGGATCCTTAGAAACATGATATGTATCATAAAGAGCGCCGCTGTCTTTGCACGCATCAATAGAAGCTTGAATTCCACCCGGATATACTGAAGGTACGCCCCAACAAACCCTAGCTGGCTTTACAAGAAAGGTAGCTGTGTTTAATTGCTCTTCAGAGAGGTATTCCAGCCCCCAATTTGCCGCTGCATACTCACGTAACCCACTCATTCGTGCCCTTTCCTCGAGTAAGCGACGATTGTTTCTGGTGTTGTTATGTATCACACCTACATGAAGTTTTGCTCTCTCGACCAGATTATTTAAAATCGTATTCTTGTGGCTCTCAAGATTGGCCATCGCAGTTTGAACCAAACTCTGCTTAGCTTGATACACTTTCTTGTGCAGTTCTCCAAACTCTGCTGAAGTAAGCCTATTGGCGATGTCGTCAAAACGAGCTTGACCGGTAGTTCGGATACAACTTAGTAACTGAGAAGGATCTTGCGCTACATCTGCACAAAGGGGGTGGTTTAGATTAGACTGGTCAGATATATGGCCATACGCTTTCAAAACTTCTAGGTCAATCCTAGCCATTTGCCTGGCCAGTTGTCGGTCGTAGCCTGACGCGATGCGGCGAAACTCGGTATCTGCGACCAATAGGAGCTGATCAAGGTAAATCATGGTTGATGATTTTACATGATTATCGTACTGCCGAATCAGGCGTATCGCATCCTCTTTTTTGTGATGAAATTTTTTGAAATCAGCAAAGTGGTTATTGAATACATAGTGAGTTTGAGACTCAAACTCGCTGATTTTCTCCTTAGCCGCAAAGTACTTAATATCATTAGATAACATATTAAGTTCATCACCCACCAATGGGACAATCGAAAAAACTGCAGCTGTTTTATCTAAGCGAGTTGCAGACTCTTGAGAGAAGGTTGCTGCCATGTTTTCAACCCAAGCGCCAACTGCAATTGCATCACCCACAGGGCCAAGTACTTCGAGCGTGGAGCTACCAAAACGCCCTACGCGACTTAAGATAGCCTGACCACTTATTGCGCTATCCACCGTTGCAGGTACTGCCGCCAATGACTCCTCTGATAGAGGCCAAGCTTCAGAGAATAATTGGTTTTGAGAAGAATGCTCCAACTCACCAAATGTAGAGCTGAATTGTGGCTCTGAGTAAAATTCACTTTGAACGTATCCCTCCAATCTCTGACTATTAAGCATATCGATGTTCTGAGTATCTGGAATATCATCAATAAAACACATGGCTATCGATGTGGGGCTGAATACAACCGACGTTAATAAAGTTGGTATGATTTTATATTTCATTAAATTATTTACCTTTTTAGGTTTAAATAGATTGCTATCTGTCCATTATTTTAAAAAGCGCACACTTCGGTAGCCGTTAACTCTTCTCCGCTATGCATATCTTTTATGTTTTTTTCACCCACAGAACTAGCATCGACTTCGCGGTAAACTACATGCGTGCCCATATAGCTTGTTTTAATGGCAACCACCTCAAAGTAAGTATCTCTGTTAATTAATACCTCTAGTTCACCATCTATTACGCTTGGGATGACAATACCGCTCTTACCTTCTTGAAGTTCAAATCTTGCGAGTTGTCCTGACTGGAAGTTATAGGCAACATCTTTTGATATTGATGTTGATATGTAAGAGCTTGGGCTAACAATATCTCCGACTTGTATATCAGACATATATGCTCCAAGCTCACGCTCACCTCGATAGGTTACACCTTGGTACTTGATACTTTTTTCAAACGCAGAATCTATATGGTCAATAATATTCCTTGTTTCACTATCGTATATACCCGAGATAAAACTCTCTCGCGTTGATACATATGCAACATCTTGATACTCAGCTAGGGCAGCAGCTTCCTCCTCAGATAAAAGCCCTCTTTGAACATCAGCTTGTTCATATAATTCTGTTCTTAACCTTTCAAACTCTGCAAAATCATCAATACCTGGTTCAGATAAATTATCCATTATCTGTTCCATCTCTGAAAAGTTATAATATTCTTTGTTGTACTTTAATCCAGCGATTGAATATGAGCAAAATAAAAAATGAAGTAAAAAGCCATATATTGTTTTTTTGAATTTCATCTTAAACACCAATTGACGAAAATTTCTCGATAAAGATATTTTTATATTATAGTTTCATCCCTCTTTTAATTATTGAGGGATGGTATGTTTCATAAACTGACGGTATGTTTTATAAACAATACAATGCTGTTCGGCCTTTGATTGAAACTTCTTCTCCAGTAAAGCTATCAAAGACATGTATATCGGGTTCAGCTTTCAAGTATTTAGATGGGTTCTTTATCTCCCTTAATTTAATATAATTTTTATTTGCTGAAATTTTTTCTATAGCCTCAATACGAAAATAAGTATTAGGCTTGACCAAGATTTCAGCTTCGTATGGTTTAAATGTATAAGCGTTAATAGCCCGCCCAGATGATTTCAAATCTATTTTGAACTGAGCAGCAGATGCACCATCGTAAGCAGCAGAGACTGAAAAACTTCTCGCTACACTAGGAATGGTCGATGTCGATAAAAAGGCTTTTTCGTGTAAAATATCGCCAACATCTAGCTTTTCTAGAAGACTGTTTTTAATCGATGAGCCTCTAAAAACGGTCCCCTTATAATTAGGTAGCTTATTCATTACGCTTCGCATATGAGAGACCCTCACTTTGAGTGACTCTCCATAGCCAGGTAGTAAAAACTCCTTCGGTTCACCAGCTCGCATATACTCATTCACCACATCATGATCGACGCGGCCATAGCTTTTGATTGCTGAGTACTCCTCTGAGATCATTTTTCTTTCTGCTCTTTCATGGTTGGTTATCGCCCAGTCCATCAAGTCGTTCTCCATCTGCTCTCGCTGAGTTGAAGAGAGAGGTTGCCCTTTAAACTCAGTGAAATCTTCGGCAAAAACGTACCCATGAGTGACAACTAATAATAAAGCAATCGATATTTTTGATTTCATACTCATTCCTTACTTAAAGGCACGCCAAAGAGCGCCAATAAGATTGGTTTATCTCTTCGCCCGAATATAGGTTGTATATCATCCCTTCTACCGCATCATGTGATGACACAGTCTCTAGAGCCAACATCGCAGAGCCTCGGTTTAACTCGATCTTTGTCACTTTGTAGTAAGTGTTTGGTGGTAACAACACTTCAGCTTCTCCCCCAAATTCAGACAAACCACCGAGAGCACGGCCATTGCTTTTGATCTGAATCTCATACAAGGCACGCTGCAGTGGCTGTGGCGAATTGGGTCTTGTGATGGCAAACCGTTTAGCAACTTCAGGTATTGCGCTACTAGAAGTAAACGCAGGCTCAACAACAACATCTCCAACTTGAAGTTTGTTCAGAAGAGATTCTTTTACCCACGCCCCACGATAGGTAATACCCTTATATTCAGGGAGCTTTGACATAGCCCCCCGAACCTGTTTTATGAACTTCTTAGTTGTCTTGCCGTATTGGCCCCAAGTTGATGTATCAGTCGCTCTTAAATAGTCATTAGCAGATTGATAACCAGATACCGAAAAATCTTCTAGAGCTTCCAAATCCTTTTCCGTCATAAATCTAAATCGCCAACCGCTGGAGGCTTTAGCCCAATCAGAGAACTGAGAAGCAAGCTCTTCAACTTGAATATGACTTCGCAAAGGTGCTTTTAAGGCAACAAATACCTCTGCATTAATAGTCGCGCTAAGACAGAGCGTAAAAAGAGCAATAAACCTCAACATTGTTCGTAACTCCTATTACCAGTAGCTAGGATTGTTAGGACTCAAGTCACAGGGAATATTTAGCTCATTCTGTTTGATGACACCGAATCGAATCGCACTAAACAACTCTAGTTGCTGACGGGTCACACTGCCGAACCAACTTGAAATAGGAGATAACCAATAGGCCGATTCGTCACCAGCAACTTTAAATAGAGCATCTCTTAGTTGCGGGTACATAATCATGCATGAACGGCCTGGTAAACCCGTAAAGTTTTCATTCACCTGTACAAGTAGATCAAGCTTTCGCCCCAAATCAGAATTAGCACTGAACAAATCATCAATAGATGCATGTAGACGCACGTCATAACTCATCTCTTCGCCACTGTTCGCTGGGTAATAATATGCGGAGTCGCTATCGTCAATATTGTGATAAACGTCCAACGTCATATAACGCAGAAGATGGGCAGGTAATGGCTCAGAAAGCAGTGCTGTTGTACCAACTTCTCCAGAAGCATAATGGCCAGTAGAAATGCTCTGTGCGTGTATGATAGAAATGTATCTTTGAAAATCACCAATTTGATCAGTAAGCCATACCTCACCATTGCTGTCAGCGACACTTAACGCTTCTACTATGCGGTTCTTTACAACACTTTTCGCCAACGGTAATGCCGCAGCGAGATTACTGGTATTCAAGTTGGACGCCTTTAGCGCTGACGCAATTAAAGGTGCATGTTTGTCGAGATCAAAGCTTCCCGGATATAGGTAACTATAAAAACCGTTAACGTGTGTCGCTTGCCATTCACTCTCTAATGCCGAGCTAATAAAACCTTCCAGTTTCTCCAAGCGTTTTGAATGCACGTAATACCCTGAGTCTTTATTCCTTTCATGCCAATCAGCAATGTGGTGCAATGACGATTCGCGAGAGAGGTTTTCTTTTGCTAAGTAGCCAGGAGACCAAGCGGCACAAGCATTACCACCGCCACACTCGGCGTCCATTGCCGCACTTGAATCAAACATCCAACGCATCACTTGTGCTTTGTCAGCTTCTGCAGTTCTGATGATGCGCTGCTTATCGGAAAAACTTAAGATCTGCTGTTCAAGCCAAGCTTCTTCATGTTGAGAGCTCCAACCTTCGTTGATCAGTTCATCCATAGATTGTGCAAAAACACGCTTGATCGCATCGCGATCTGGCATAACCATCTGCGCAATTACTTCATCTTTTGCAGAGTCATAATGCTCTTTCTCTGCAGGAATCCACGTGTACTCAGTACACCCTCTGAAGTTAGGGTCACCACCAAGTATCCCAATTCGAGTACACTTCTCGTACCCTTCTTGAATGACAAAATACTTTTGACGACGTTCAGTAGCTGTGGCCGGACGCCCAAAAATACTGCGAGACATTTCATCTATCGCTAAATAATCCGCTTGGTCTTTAAAATAGCGATGGGCTTTAGCAACCGCTTCGGAATCAAACAAACGATCGATGGCATTCATGCCCTCTGCATACATTTCTTCTTTTAACTTGGCTCTAAGGACATCAAGCTGGGAGTTCGCGGTCTCGACGATTTTGATCTTCGAATTGAGAACCTGTCGGTAAAGTTGATGCAATGATCGACGCTCTAAGCCTTCCACTTCCCCATTTCTAAGTTGATCAAGCACCGCCACTGCCAAGTCTAGATGGTCTTGCTGGCAATGCTGCAAGCGCGCTAGTGCTCGATTAGCTTCTCGCTTAGATGGCACATACATTGGACGGTTGTTGTTTTCTTCCTGCTCTGGGTACAAAGCCAGCAACGCATCAATCTCAGTACGGCAAGTTGAAGCAAGATCAGAGGCAAACAGTTTGGCATTCGCACCTTCTAGCGCGAGCTTATTAAAAATGGCTTTCTGAACTTCAGTCTCGACAGAGTTAATCAACGTCTCTGCTAACACGGCTTGTGCTTTTAACGCTTCTTGATAATGCTGCTGATATTTAAGCGCTACATCAGAGGCATACCCCTTCGCCAGCGCTTCAAGCATGCGCTGTTGACCGGATGCAAGATCCGCCCAATGCTGCTTATCTTTTTTGTCTTGTTGAGTGACGATGTCGTCGTGAACGGTAAAGCTATAATGATCACCCGCAGCAACTCGATTCCAACGAGCCGTTAGGATCTTACGATCAATCTCTCGCTCAGGTAGCTTGAGAACGCCAAACCAATCAATCAGGCTCATCACCGTAGCAAAACGGTCGTATGACGTTTTTGTCTCATCTTCAAAGGCTTGAGCCACATCATTTGCCCACAAACCCACGGCAATGGTATCGCCTACTGGCCCTAACGCTTCAAGCGCGCCCTTGGCAAAACCTGCCGTCGAGTGTCCGATTGTCGCAAGCAAGCTCGCCGCTTCTTCAGATTCAAGAACGGCAATATTGGCTGGGCCGACCTCAAGTAGAGATGCAGTTTCTGGAAAAACTTCATCTGCTTCAGCAAGCGAAGGTCGAGCGTCCGCGTTGTGTTCTGGTGCAGACAAAAATAAATCTTCTGGCGTTAGGTCTTCACTGAAGTTTCGGTAATTTGACTTACGTATATCGTGGAAGCTTTCACGATCCAATACGTTGTATTCGTCACCAATATTACAAACTTCAAAGGCACTAACACAGGGGGAAACAATGGCACACGCCAAAACCAATTTTCGTAACTTCATATAATTATCCTTGGTTTGAGAAGTTATTCGCTTCTTGCAGGAAGCAGCAAGCCTCCGATTACTTATTCGCAACCGGAAATTGAACGTTTTTAATTAAGATGCTCGCGTGGGCAAACGCTGAGAACAAAGAGACTTAGAGTTAAGTCCTTGGATAATACCGAGGGATCATTGATTTCATAGACAGCCAAACTTTTGTTGTTGTGTTTTATTACCTCCTGCGTACGAAACAGTCTTCAATAAAGAAGCTATCAAGGTTGCAAAGGCGCTATTTTTTATTGTTTTTTATAAAATTTCTCGAAACATTAAACCAGCAACCCCGTTGCGACAATGCACCTTATCTCAACTTGTTGTAAGTGATTCGCCACTTAAGATAATGACAATTAAGACACTAAATTGAATTTAGATTGTGACCGGGAATGTTCCCACTAAAGATAATAATAACAATATAGATTACTGTTTCATTTCAATTATCTTCATTACGATTAATAACAGAGACCATTAAAAACAAAAGAATCAATCATGTGTATTTGAGTAAAACTGTCGAAGATTGAGCAAATCGTCGAGTCAAACGAGAAGCAAACCATTCAACAAACTCATCATTAAGATCTTGTTTTATAACACCTTAATAATTCAATCACTCATTAATTAGCAAGACAAATGGCCAATATCTCACAAAATAAAAAGACATTAACCATTGCACCGACCATTTGTAGTCTCAATTGATACACTTGAACTGCAATTTCCCTTTCAGACTGACCACTTCCATAGGCATTTACAAACCGACAATAAACGAGTTTTTTGCGGCTTTATTCGCCAATTTTATCGTTTCACTATTAAGATGCAGTGAACCTTCCACTGGATGGACCATTAATAGGGAGATCTTCGCCTATAATCCCTGACAGTTTTGGTTACTTCGTAAAAATTATGTTTCTAACACCTTATTTTTCAGACACTAATCACCAATTTCAATTTACTCGTGAACAAGCAAGTCATTTTGCAAAGCGCGTAGCTGGTGATTACAACCCTATTCATGATGAAGACAACAAACGCTTTTGTGTGCCAGGCGATCTGCTTTTCGCCGTCTTGCTAAGCAAAAAAGGCGTGAGCCACAAAATGCGCTTCGATTTCTCCGGAATGGTGAACGATGGTGTGGCACTTCACATTGAAAATAAGTGTGAAAAAGAAAGTGCTGTCGTAGACGAAGCAGGCAAAGAATACCTGCACATGTCTCGCGAGGGTGAAACCAACCACGATCCAGCCTTCATTGAACATGTAGTCACAAACTACGTTCAGTTCTCTGGCATGAACTTCCCGCACATCATGGTACCTCTAATGGAAGAGAAGCAAATGATGATCAACTGCCAACGTCCATTGGTGATTTACGAAAGCATGGAAGTGGAATTCAACCGTCTAGACCTGACTCACCCTGAAGTCGACTTCACAGGTGCAACATTCGATGTTGAAGGTAAGCGTGGTGTGGTAACGCTAAACTTTGCCTTTAAAGAAGATGGTGAGGTAGTAGGTAAAGGCATCAAACGTATGGTGGCGAGTGGCCTTAAACCTTACGACCAAGAAGCGGTAGACGATTTAGTCCAACGCTTTAACGAACGCAAGGACGCCTTCCTAGCAAAGTTCGCTAAGGCAGCCTAGTCTTCAGGAAGCAGACTTCAACATAGTAAGCTTCGCTAGATAAGGCCCTGCCGACCAATTTCAAAAATTCATAAGAAAGCCCAGTGACTTCACTGGGCTTTCTTTTTATCTATGGCTCTCTTTTTATAAGCGATTGGCTTTACGGTCATCAAATCCAGCGACGTACTTGGTTCTTATAATCCAAATAATCTTCACCAAACAGACGTTCTAATGCCCGCTCCTCTGGCTTAATTTGAAAGCGATTCATGTAAGCAACAAACAATACTCCACATAAGATAACACTGAGGTGCTGCCACCATAGTCCAATCGCAATGATGACAAGCAATAGCGCGACGTACATTGGGTTACGTGTGTAAGCGAACACGCCAGTATCCACCACCTGCGAAGCGGTTTCAGGCTTCACTGGGTTCACGGTTGTTTTCGCTTTACGAAATTCGTAAACACCAGCGATTCCGATAAAGCCAGCAATCACAATCAGCCCTGCGGTTACAAACTCAACGAACGGCACGGTAATTTTCATCTCTGGCATGGCGTCTTTTAGCCAGTACATCAGGAGTACCATCAACAGAAACAAAGCGACAGGTGCGACTTTCAGCTCAAGCTTTTTCAATCTTCATATCCTTATGAGAATAAAACGTTGTCATCGTCAATAACGGTTCTTAAATAATAAAAAGCCCAGTCAAACTGGGCTTTTATAAAATACTATATCAAGGTTAGCAAAGCTTGAACTGGGTGTTTAGGCTTTATCCCTTCAAAGCGTTTGACTTGGCTTCGGCAGGAATACCCCGTAATCAAGCAGCGTTCATTGTCGAGCTTATCCAAGTTTGGCTTCCAGCTCAGGTCATAAATGTCACGCGACATCGATAGCTTGTCTACCTCATGACCAAAGGTCCCTGCCATACCACAACAGCCAACAGGCACGGTGTTCAACACTGCACCAAAGTGAGCGAAAATAGCCCCCCACTCTTTCTCGGCATTTGGCATTTTGGTCTTCTCAGTACAATGGGCGAACAAATA
This sequence comes from Vibrio campbellii CAIM 519 = NBRC 15631 = ATCC 25920, assembly GCF_002163755.1. Lineage (NCBI taxonomy): Bacteria > Pseudomonadati > Pseudomonadota > Gammaproteobacteria > Vibrionales > Vibrionaceae > Vibrio > Vibrio campbellii. The sequence continues at coordinate 1,472,795 of NZ_CP015863.1, read as the reverse complement.
CCAAGGCGCTTGCTGTTTCGATTCAAGAGCATCGAACTCGTTCAGCCTTGGATACAACCACTCATGAGCGGTAAGCACATCGAACTCGCCGCGCTTGCTACCTAATACCTCAGCGTACTCATCGCGGTAACACAGCACCAATGCAGGATCGACGCCCACCATTGGAATGCCTAAATCCGCGACCATTTCCAAAAACTTCGCGGTATCTTGCGCGGTGTTCTTAAACTGACGTAAGAAACCTTTGATGTGCTGGGCTTTACCATTTGGCTTAAACGGTAGAAGAACCGGATTCATGCCGAGTTTCTGAACGAGCTTGATGAAGTCTTCCACCACCTCGGCGTCGTAATAACTGGTGAACGGGTCTTGAACAATCAGCACATGCTTTTGTTTGTCTTCAGAAGATAAACCGCTGAGTGCTTGCAAGTCATAAGCCGTGGTTAAGGTCTCTACTCGCTCTTTCAAAGTTGGTACAGACAACAACGGAGCATCAACATAACCTACTGTCGAAGCCGTTAAACTCTGCACCCAAGATTGTTTTAGCACACCATTTACCACACTTGGCGCTTTGGCCATCAGTGGCAACATGGATTCAATGTTTGACACCAAATAGTCTTTTGCCGGACGTTGGTAACGTGAGTGGTAAATATTGAGGAAGCGAGAGCGGAAGCTAGGTACATCCACTTTAATCGGACACTGGCTCGCACACGCTTTACACGCTAAACAGCCATTCATCGCTTCATACACTTCATGGGAGAAGTCATACTCGTGACGACGATTAATAGAATGACGCACACGGTCGATCATGGTTTTGATGGACGTTTTGTTTTCCAACGTCTGCTTCTCTAGGTCGAGAATATCAATACCCTGCTCAGTCAATTGACGTAGCCACTCACGAACTAAGCCCGCACGCCCTTTCGGTGAATGACGGCGGTCTGCAGTGACTTTCATTGAAGGGCACATAGGTGAGCTGGTGTCGTAGTTAAAACACAAGCCGTTGCCGTTACACTCCATCGCTTGCTTGAAGCTATCACGTACCTGAACATCAATCTGGCGATCGAAGTAGCCGCGTTTGGTGTCGGTGACTTTCACAAGCTCTGCATCGCTATTTAGCGGCGTACAGATCTTACCTGGGTTCATTTTGTTGTGTGGGTCGAAAGCAGCTTTGACGCGACGCAGTTCAGTAAAGAGTTCTTCACCAAAAAACTCCGGGCCGTATTCAGAGCGGAACCCTTTGCCGTGTTCGCCCCACATTAAACCACCGTATTTTGCCACCAGTTTAACCACTTCGTCCGAGATTTCGTGCATCAAGGCTTCTTGATGAGGATCGCACAGATCCAATGCAGGACGAACGTGGAGCACACCTGCGTCTACGTGGCCAAACATGCCGTAGTTAAGTGATTTTGCATCAAGCAACTCGCGGAACTCAACGATAAAGTCCGCCAAGTTTTCTGGTGGAACACAAGTGTCTTCGGCAAATGCAACAGGCTTAGCGCGCCCTTTCGCCGCGCCCAATAAACCCACGGCTTTTTTACGCATGTTGTAGATTCGGCCGATGCTCGCCACATCACTACATACTTGGTAGCCAATGATGCCCGCTTCTTCTGTTTCTAGCATGCTATCAAGTTTGGCCGTTAGGAACGCAACTTGAGAAGCAACTTCTTCTTCATCCTGGCCAGCGTACTCAACCATATTAATGCCAAGCATCTCTTTATCTGGTACGTCGGTAATTAAGTCACTGACGGTGTGCCAAACGATGTCTTGTTTCGCGAGGTTCAGTACTTTTGAGTCTACGGTTTCAACCGACAACGCTTTTGCTTCAACCATGAATGGTGCGTTACGCAAAGCAGAATCAAAACTGTTGTATTTAACGTTAACCAGAGTTCGCGCTTTAGGAATGCGGGTTAGGTTGAGCTTCGCTTCCGTGATAAACGCTAATGAGCCTTCCGCACCACATAAAACTCTTGTGATATCGAAGCTATCTTTCTCTTCGTCAAACGCATTTTTAAGGTCATAGCCCGTAAGAAATCGGTTTAACGGAGGAAACTTATCGTTAATTTGCTGGCGTTTGTCACGGCATACCGACTCCGTCACACGCATTGCCGTATCGGCAAATTCTCCTTCATTCGGCAAGCCATGAGAAAGGTCGGATTCCAAAATCGAACCATCAGCAAAAACCGCTTGAAGAGAGAGAACGTGATCGGAAGTTTTACCGTATTTGAGCGAGCCTTGACCGGATGCATCCGTGTTGATCATCCCGCCGATCGTGGCGCGGTTACTGGTCGATAAGTCTGGAGAGAAGAAATACCCATAAGGGCGAACGGCATCATTCAATTGGTCTTTGACCACACCCGTTTGAACACGAACCCAGCCCTCTTCCTCATTCACCTCTAACACTTTGTTCATGTGGCGAGACAAGTCGACCACAATACCCTTCGTTAAAGACTGTCCGTTGGTGCCTGTACCGCCCCCACGAGGAGAAAAAGTAATGCGTTCGTATTCTTCTCTGTTGCTGAGTTTACCGATGAGGGAAACATCTTGGGTGGTTTTGGGATGAACAACAGCCTGAGGGAGCTGTTGATAGACACTGTTGTCAGTGGCTACCGCGAGACGGCTAGAATACTGGCTTTCGATATCGCCAGTGAACCCGGAATGCTCCAGCTCTTTGAGAAAACTAAGAACAAGAGGATCGACATCCGTTTGCGAGTGTAATCTTGGTAACATTTGCTTCCTGCCCCTACTGCGCTGATCCAATCAGCTGCGGGTTATCTAATTTTTAATCATCCTTGCCTTTCGCTCCAACAGCCGTTTACGGAGGAAAGTCGTGAATGAAGTTGTTTTCTTTGAATTATGTCACTTTACAACATTTAAAAAAGCGTTCAAATCAGAATCTCAATACAATATTTAAACTTATACTTTATTTTTGAAGGCTTGATGCCTTACATTGAAAGGGAAATAGCCTTTCAATATGAGCTTTCAGGATGAAAAAAAATAAAGTTGTAACCACTGAAGATATCCTTCTAAAACTTTGCCAGTCGGTTTCTGGCGTTCTCACTTCGGCAACCTCTTCTCAAATTAATTACTCTGCAATGGTGCAAAAGATCAACAAAACCAGCCTCAAGCCGGATTTTGGTTGTTTTGTGCTGTTTGATGGCGGTTTCACTGGCCTAGTTGTGATTAACTTTACCGCGAAAGCGGCGCTTGAGATCTACACCAATTACATGCGCAATATGGGCATGCCAGAAGAAGAACTGGCGATCTCACACACCTCAGACGAAGTGGGCGATGTACTGGGTGAGCTGATGAACCAACTTGTTGGTGACTTCACCAACAAGATTCGCAAAGAGCTGCAAACCAACATCACTCAGAATCAGCCAAAAATGCTGTCACTGAACAAGCAAGTGATTTTGCAAGTCGATACCAACCTCGACCGCCCACAAGCGCGACGTGTGACTTTCTCAACAGCAAACAACAACATCTTCTATCTAGAGCTTGCCATGGACAAAACTGAGTTTATCCAATTAGAAGAGTTTGAAGTGGCGGAAGATGAAAGCCCAGACGATATTCTGGAAGCCACGCGCAAGAGCATGGAAGATAAAAAAGCGGCGGAACCTGCGAACAACAAGAGTGATGCCGATGATCTGCTTGACCAACTTGGTCTGTAATTTTTGTTGATAACCTCATCATCGCAAAGCCCCCGTTTATAAGGGGCTTTCTTTTTGCAGCACGCTTTTCCCTTGCTATCGTTATTCCGTTTTTCCCTCAAAAAAGGTAATATGTCCGACTTCTTAAATTTTCCGTTCTCGGTACTGGTTGTCGATGGATAAACAAAAAGCTCTGAAAAAAATCGCCAAGTGTTTAGAACTGGGCAATTCCGCCAACGTAAATGAGGCAGCTAACGCTATTAAGATGGCGCACCGTCTCATGCTGAAATACGGCTTGGACAAAGATGATATTGAGTTTATCAAAATGGGTAAGACTCAATCTTCACACCTCCTACCGACTAACATCAGCTCAACACTGCTGCGTGTGATTCGTGGCATTAACACCAAGTTCGGTGTTGAAGCGGTTCTACTGAACCACAAAGGGCTTAAACGTGTCGAGTTTATCGGTGAAGCAGACCGTGCAATTTTCGCGGCTTTCGCTTTCGATATTATCTATCGCGAACTAAACGAGAGTACCGGACAATTCCGTAATAGCTTTGCTGGTTCTGGCACCTCTTCAATGGAAGTCACTCGTCGCGTAAACTCATTCGTTTCTGGTTGGGTGGAAGGCGCGTTAGAGAAGCTGCCTGTGATCTCGCCAGACGAAGAGTCAGCAAACAAAATCAATAACTACATTGATAAAGAATTCAAAAACATCGATCGTGAGACGTTCAAGAAGCAGCTCAAAGAAGCGATGAAGAACATCACGGCTGACTATGAAGTAGGCTTAAAGAAAGGCCGTAAAGTCTCCGTTAATCGTGGGGTTAGCGGTGAACAAGCGAGGAAAATGTTGGGCGACCCTTCTAAATAACAATAGAACTGGTCACAACGTCGCCAACTATAAGAAAAAGCTTACAAAAGCTCTCTCTGCCTGACGTTCTCATAACAAATATCAATACTTTATACACCATAATTCACGTCCCATTATGAGGCGCGCTTGCGCCTCGGCTTATACGGAGATTTTCCCTTGAAAAAGATGTCTATTGCACTTGCGCTAGTGCTGGCTCTTACAGGCTGTCAAGCAACACAACGCCAAAACGCAACCACAGGTGAATACGAAACTAACTCAACCACGCAAGGTGCGCTTATCGGTGCGATCGCAGGTGCGGCAATTGGTCTAGCTGTGGGTGATAACGCAAAAGAACGCCGTAAAGGTGCTTTGATTGGTGCAGCTGCTGGCGGTGCAACAGGCGCTGGTGTTGGCTACTACTTCGACCAACAAGAAGCAGAACTGCGTCGTGCCCTACTAAACTCTGGCGTACAAGTTGAACGCGTTGGCGAAAACCAACTGCTTCTTCGCATGGAAAACGGCATTGGCTTCTCTTCAAGCTCTTACCAACTTGATTCAAGCATCCACAACACACTGCGTGGCGTGGCTCGAATCCTAGTTGAATACCCAGACACAAGTCTTGTGATCGATGGTTACACAGACAGCACAGGCAGCGATTCTTACAACCAAACGTTATCTGAGCGCCGTGCTGAATCTGTACGTCAGTACCTAGTGTCACAAAAAGTTGCTCCAGGTCGCGCAATTGCACGTGGCTACGGTGAGCGCAACCCAATTTGTTCAAACCAAACTTCTGAAGGTCGTGCTTGCAACCGTCGTGTTGAAATCCAGATCTTGCCACTGAAGTAATTTGGTTGCACCATATCGGTAATAATAATGATTACCGGAGCAGGTCTAGCGAAATGCGCTAGACCTGACATACCCAATGTCTTTCAGAACCATTGCCCTCACCTTTGCTTTAAGTACCTGCTTTAGCAACACAGCATTTGCTTCCCCAAACCCAACACAACCCGAAGCCCAATTCGACCTTGCTCAGCAACTGGCACTGAAACCCAATCCAGAGTCACCTACAGATGCCCGTTATTGGTTAGAGCAATCGGCACATCAAGGGTATTTGCCCGCTCAAAAGCAATTAGCACAAGATTACGCACGCGGCTTAAGCGGTAATATCGACTACACTCAGGCAGTCTATTGGTTTACCTCGGTTGCATTACATGATCCGACTGACCGCGGCTTTCTGTTAGCGGATTTTGTTCAGCATCATCAAGCTGACGTTTCAAACTCTGATCTGGTGGAAGCTTGGTATCAATTGTCTGCACTTAAAAATCCTCAAGCAGAACAGGCCTACAATCAGTTTTTAGAAGAGCGCTTCAATCAACTTAGGGCGAAACAAGTTTCTGAGATTGTCGAGCTTGATAAAAAAGCCACCGATGAAGAGACACAAGAAAAAGTAGAGATACAGCAAGAGGCGAAAGCGGACGAGTCCAACATTTGGTACGTTTCCGGTACACTGGCTGTCGCTTTGCTGCTGGGTGGAGGTGCCTTTGGGTTCCGTAGAAACAGTCATAAAGCTAAAGTGAGCGCTGCGTACGAAGCCTCTAAGGCTCAGCAACTAGAGACACAAGTTAAAGAACTGCAGTTTGCTAACAAACAGCTTAAACGCCAATTGGAAAAGGTATTTAAAGAGTTTAAGAAGATCAAAGGGCAGCCTGAAAACCAAAAGCTACTCATCGCTTGTGCCATGTTTGGCTATACTCCGCAAACCATCCCAGACAGTAAGGCAGTAAAGTTGCGCTACAGACAATTGTCAAAACTCTATCATCCTGATTCTAGGGGAAGTGAAGAAGAGATGAAGCGTTTAAATCAAGCGTTTAAAACTATTTCACAAAATGTTACAAAAGAGTAAAACACCGTCACACACCTTAAGCTTGCGAGCTTTTCACCCTCGAAAACAAAGGCTCGCAATCGATATCCCTCTCAAACAAATTAACAGACATTTAACCTGTCTATCTTTTGTATGCCATAATACTCGGCGAAAAATAACACCTAACGACTCAAAATTCATATAGGTGGGGAGAAAATCAATGTTCACTGAAGAAGGCACCTGTGACTGGTGTAAAAAACCTAGTTTTGTAACTCGTCATGATTACGTAGATGGTAAATATCACAGTTCTTGCAAAGCTTGCTACGACATCGCCAAAATCGATGTTCGCCTATTCAACCAAGGCGAATTGCAAATGCGTGAGCGCATAGCGCAAAAAACAAGTTAACAAGAACAAATCAACGGAACTGATTTTCAAGGGCGCCTTTTTACGAGGCGCTTTTTTGATCGCGCCTCAACACTTGCCTGACTGAGATTTTCTTGAGGGTATCCATATTCCCTAACTCTCCGGTGTTTCGGTGTCTATTAACAAACCTATCTAAAACAATGTCACTTATTTCATAGTGAAGACGATGGTATTCCCTGTCAGCGGGTCAAACCAATGACGGTTCTGGAGTATAGTTTTCGCTCAAATACAAAACATTGGTGACCACATGTATACAGATGAAGCAGCCGCAATCATTGCCAACCAGCCGCCTGAAGTCGTTGCGACTGGTGAGTTGATGGTTTTGAAGAACACAATCAAGCGAAAAGTATCAGGACCTAATAAAGCGCGTCTACTGAGGATCGCAGGCTCTGATTTAGGCAGTCTATGTACACGAGCAAACCCTGGCAACATAGAACAGATTCGTGCCATGTTTCAATCCATGGTACAGCTCGTTAGAGCCGGTAACATTGGCCAGTTTGAAACAGAAGTCGCACGCGCAAAAACCGAATTCTAACCATTATTAAACATCGATCCTTGTATTTTCAGGCTGCGAATTCGCAGCCTGCTTTTTATCTACTTATCGAATTAGGTCCCCTGTTAGCAGCCATCTTACTGCCCGCTTCACTTCAAACTTCCGCTGTATATTTATCTTCCTCACAACTTTAAGGACTCTTAAAACCCAGTAGAGAGTCTCAAAAAGTACTGTATAAACCTGGAAAAACCACTGTATATAGAGCTCGAAAGTACTTTGTATACAGTAGTAAACACCTGTATATACTGTACCGAAATGCAGACCATCTCACATTTCCCCACCTTTATCAAACATGTCAAAAATTAAAAATAGTCATTTAGTTTCAGTAACTTAATAAAAATAAAATGATAACTAAGAGAACGTTTTTCAACTCAATTCATAAAAATCGGTTGATCAGGCATCAAAAACAAACTACTGTATACACATACAGCATGTATAAAGGAACAGTAAGATGCAGTTACAAACTCAATCTCATACATACTCTCGTTACAACGTATTGGCACAAGCAACACAACCTATGGATGTGTCTGACCAACTGCTTTCTAAGTTGGCAGTATTGTCTCAACAGCAGCAATGGGTCCTGTTTACCGCTGAGTGCCCTCGTCCTGATTTTGAGCAACTTGCTGCTTCCAACATTCGCTGTCAAAACATCATTCAGATGAAGCCATCTCAACAGCTTTCTGAAGTGGAAATCGTGATTAAAGCTATTCAATCTGGTAACGCCAGCGCCGTCGTCGCGTCGAACAAGATTGCATTAATGAACCAATCAATGCTTCGCGACATCGCTCAACGTTATCAGTGTGAAGTCTTTTTCGTCGAAGGCAGAGTGAACAAGTACCACTAACAAGATCGACGTTATCCATCCTGCATCTCGCCTCCTTTTTAGGAGGCTTTTTTTGTGCTTTAACAAATTAAAGCAAACGTTTGCTTTTTCTATGGCGAGTTAAAATAGTTCTGGTATGATGCCTTCATCCGATTTATTCAGCACATACTTCTCGCTGGATATCTTCTCTTTATGACGTTTGATTAAGATGATAGGAATGTCGCAATGAGCCTTGCTAATCAAGTACTTGCCGTCAATGACGACCTGCCAATTCGCACCCACAAGCCTGTTCACAGCGGAAAAGTCCGCTCTGTTTACTGGTTAACTGAAGAAGACAGCGCACGACTGATCAAAGAAAAAGGATACGATGTCGCACCTGACGCGCCACTGGCTATCATGGTGATCAGTGATCGTATATCAGCCTTCGATTGTATCTGGCACGGCGAAGGTGGACTAAAAGGCGTTCCGGGGAAAGGCGCTGCATTGAACGCAATCTCTAACCACTGGTTCAAATTGTTTAAAGATAACGGCCTTGCTGATAGCCACATCTTAGATATCCCTCACCCATTCGTTTGGATCGTACAAAAAGCGAAACCAGTTAAGATTGAAGCAATCTGCCGTAAATACATCACGGGCTCTATGTGGCGTGCCTACGCAAATGGCGAACGTGAATTCTGTGGTATTGAACTTCCTGAAGGTCTTGAGAAAGATAAAGCGCTGCCTGAATTGCTCATGACGCCTTCAACCAAAGGTATTTTGAAAGGCATTCCTGGCGTTCCTGAAGCGGATGATGTCAACATTACTCGCCAGAATATCGTAGACAACTTCGAGGCCTTTAACTTTTTAAACGCAGAAGACATCGCGCAGTACGAGAAGCTATTAAAAGAAGGCTTTAACGTGATCAGCAGTGCGCTTGAAGCGATTGACCAAACGTTTGTGGATACCAAGTTTGAATTTGGCTATGTACACGATGCTGCCGGTAACGAAAAGCTAATTTACATGGATGAAGTCGGTACGCCTGATTCATCACGCATTTGGGATACGAAAGAATACCAAGCGGGCAACATCGTTGAAAACTCGAAAGAAGGTTTCCGTCAGTTCTTGCTAAACCACTTCCCAGATCCCGATATTCTATTAAACAAAGAGCGCATGCCAGAACGTGAAGCGCTTGCTCGTGATAACGAACTGCCAGTAGAGTCTTTGATGGACATCTCACGCACTTACATCGGTATTGCAGAGAAGATAACGGGCCAACCAATCAAGTTGAGCAACGATCCAAAAGCTGAAATCATCGAAATTTTGAGCAAAGAATACGGTTTGATCGACTGAAGTCACACTAAGTATTGAACGGTCAAATTGACCAAACGAAAAGTCCGCACAAGTGCGGACTTTTTATGTTCTGAACGAGGCGCCGAGTCGTCCCCTACTCTATATCAAGCGTCAAGCCATCCGATGTGGATGCCACTTTTTTGGTTACTTGATAGTTTCTATCTTTAATCGTAGACAACATATACCACGTTGACTCTGCTTTCTCTGGTGTAAAGGTGACACGCATAAAGCCACGTTGCTTGATGTCTGTCCATTGCAGTTCAGAAACTAGATTCGGCAATGTATATTCCATTTGAGCAATGGCGACGGGCTCCAGCGCTAAAAATTCTTCCAGGCCCGGAGAGCTGACCGAACTTGTAGCGAACTCGACACCAACAGGGTTGTTTGACACATCCTTCAGTTCACTGGTCCAAGCATTGTGCGTATCACCAGCTAAGCAAACAAAATTGCCTGAGCTTGCTTTAGCGATTTCATAAACACGCTCACGTTCCACATAAAAGCCATCCCAAGCGTCTAGGTTGTATGGCAACTTTACAGTGTCCGAACTTGGATCAGCAAGATAACTGGCGATCGCATTATTCACTACTAGCAGCGCGTCCATTTTCTGCTCATCCGTCGCCGTAAAGAGTTGGAACATCGCCAACATCACCGAGCTAGGTAGCTCCATTCTCGACATAAGAACCTGCTGCCCAAGCACATTCCATTTTGCTTCTTGATTAAACGCATTCATTAACCAAGCGAGTTGCTCTGTACCAAGTAGTTCTCGTTCTGTACTGCGAGACTGAGCAACTAATCCACCAATCGCTTCCATAGTAGGAGCATCGAGAGAAAAATAATCCAATGGCTGATCGCGGCCTACCAATCGAGTATCGAGCATCATCAAATTGATCAAATCACCAAAGGCAAACTGACGATAAATCAGCATACTTGAAAAGGTGTTTTCTCGCACAGGAAGCCACTCAGTCCAAGCCGCTGCCGCCGCGGCGCGTCTGTCATTAAAACTGCCTTCGCTGTTATGGTGGTTTTCCGCCCCTTCCTTCCATGCATCATTGGCTAACTCGTGGTCATCCCAGATTGCGATCATCGGTAATGCTGCATGCAGAGCTTGGAGATCTTCATCTTGGCGATATTGAGCGTAGCGCTTTCGGTAGTCATCTAACGTAATACATTCAGTGCCCTTGCTTGGCTCACGTCCCAATGCTGCCGCATCCTCACTCGCATAGCCCCCGGCACCATATTCGTAGATGTAATCGCCAAGGTGCAAAACCACATCGAACGACGCTTTTTGGTGCTGTTCCAAAATCTCTTTATAGACATTGAAGTAACCCGCCGGATAATTCGCACAAGACACAACGGCCATCGATGCTTTGTCTACACTGCCTTCTGGTAGAGTCTGCGTTATGCCTACAATACTGCTTGCCTCACCGACCATAAAACGGTAGTAATACTGTGTATTGGGGTTGAGATTTTGCACATCTACCTTCACCGTGAAATCACGACTGGTATCTGTCACAAAGGTGCCGCTTTGCTCAATACTAGAGAAATCTTCCGTTGCAGACACCTGCCAAGAGACATCGACATAACTCGCCTCCGTAGTCACACGTGTCCAGATGATTACTTGAGTTTGAGTTGGGTCCCCACTGGCGACACCATGTTCGAATGAGGCATCGGTGACTGTATTTGTATCATCACTCCCACATGCAGTTAGTGTGGTAGCAACGGCTCCTGAAGAGACGACTTTTATAAAATCTCGGCGAGACAATGACATAGTAACTTCCTTTGTTATTGTGTTCTTATCGATGCGCGTTTTCCTACGCTAAGTAACAGGCCAATTTTGGTATTGGGTTTGTTTGGCTAATTACTCTAAAAAACATTAAGTTAGAAGCTAGTTATGACAATTACATTTCTGGATGTGACATTTTTGTTAATTAAAGTGTAAATACTCTATATTCATCACATTTCCAACAAACCATGAACCTATTGATAAATATGATATTCAAAACAAAAAAAGCGACCCGTTATAGGTCGCTTTGTGTTTGAGGAAATGTTCCTTGGCGTTAGAGCTTCAAATTAAGCACATCTTGCTCTGCAGTTTCTACTTTTAGTTTACTACGAGATTCAATGTACTCTATCTGCTGAGAGTCTAACGAATAAGGCATCACTACACGTAATTCATGGATCCCTTCATGTTTTGCTAGTTTCACCAACATCACTAGATTGGATTCATCGCTCTGACGTGAAGACATCGATTTTAAGGCAGCATTCCAAAGGCGATCCTCTGGTTGGCTTAATTCCGCGATGTTCTGTTTCCACATCAGACCAAAAATGGGAGCGATGGTGGCAAAGGCCTCCAAAAAGGTCCACTTCTTACTTCCCGTTGCTCCTAGGAAGCTTGTGTAGTCGAATTCAATGCATGTCTTTCCTTGTTGCTCCATCCTATGCCTCGACACTCTGAACTGAGGTATACAAAATATCGTTCAATTACTTTGATATAGCAATAGGATATAAAACAATGGTCTTTTATGCCTTAATTTGACCTCAAAAGGAAATATTAAAACCAGCTTTGTAACAAATGATGTACAGCTTCGCCATATATACGCATCCAATTGATTAATATTTTAAACGCCAAACTAAAAGCACGCTCACACAAGGAGAACAAGCAAATCGGTACTAGAGGTTAACCAATTTGATTCCCAGTCCAATACGGGTTTGTGAATGGTCATAATCAATCAAGGTTTCACCATAGCCATGGTAGCCCTGAACATACAAACCTAAGATGTCATTAAAGTACAAGGTGTACCCCAATTCTACGCCACCTTTGTCATCGGCAAAGTTGTAGAGGCCTCGGGTATTAAACACACCAGCGCCAGTATAGAACTTCGCCCACAATTCATAGGGTGCATAGTAGTCTTCCATGTCGTCATTTTCTGTGGTAACGACCCACCAAGCATGCGCACCGTATTCAACTGGACCTGAGAAACGCTCAGCAGCGAGATAAAGACGATCCCAGCTACGAGAAAGCTTACTCGACTGGCCGTTTGATTCATGCTTGTAACCCAACTCTAAGTGGTTAAACAACAGCATGTTAGATTGGTGAGCCAAGAACAATTGTGGTTTGTAATTGGTTTCTCTGAACGGAGAGGAAATGTCAGAGTTTGCGAGCTGCCAGAGAGACTTTTGCGTGTATGCGCCCATTAACGCGGTGCCAGAGCTGAATCGGTAAAACGGGAGCGAAGCTGAGATCTGAAACTTCACTTCAAACTGTTGCAGCGAGTCCATTTCAGAACCGAGTTCGTTGTAAGCGTTTTGATTGATGTCGGTGGTGTATGTACCTAATACGTAGTTGTCTTCATAAGTTGAAATCTGTGCAATGTTTTTTCCGTAAACCAATGCGGGACACAACAAGAATGGAATTACTTTATATTTCATCGTTTTCCTTCACGCCGCTCAAGAGGAGCGGCAAATTCATTCCTTATCACCTAAAAATTAGGTCATAAACTGCAAGGGAAACGGGCTAAAGCAATTATCGTTCCGGGGTATGAATTTCCTTATTTCACATCCAGCACACGACTGGCTTTTTTGTACTGCACTTTCCAACCAGACCAACGAGGTAGCTCCCAGCGTTTAGGGTCCCCCTTTCGATTGCCATCGGAATAAATAACATGAACCAACTTGCGAGACACGAAGTACTCCACGTCGAGTTTTAATTCAGCCAACAGCAGTTTAAGCGGAAATTGCTCTGCAAAGTCCTGATACTCCCAATCAGGAATGCCTTCGAATGGGATATCGTCCGCTTCAAACAGTTCAATGTCTTCCATGCTTTCCACGCCAAGCGTTTCTAACTGTTCCACGAGCCAAGTTGAAAACGACAAACCATCAAGCGTGTCTTTATCGATAGGCTCTTGATTTAATCCAAGCGCGTTATAAATCTTCCAATGTTGTATTTGCTGTTTTCTTAACGGGGCAAAACCCGGCAGTAGCGTTTCGGCTTCCATCATCTCCACGATGGACTGAACTGCGACACCACCTTCAAGCGCTTGGAATTCCGTGCAAATGGTTCGCCCAGCATAGCTCAAATGCATGGTCGCGCGCGGCGCTTCTTCCTCATAATTGGTTTCGCCTTGCTGCCACTCGCCAAGTTCTAATTCACGCAACAACTTAAGTGAAACGGGCAGCATTACAGAGGCAAGGTTAAAAGTCTGCTTTACGCCTCGTCCGGGCACGCTGTGACTATCTAGCACCAATGCTGCTTCGCTTTTTTCAGGAAAACGGCTATTGCGCCCGACCATCATTTCCATCAAGCCATTGCCTAGCGCGTCACGACGTCGTTCTCGGCGCACAAATACAAGTTCTGGATGTAACGTGACAATGGCTTTGGTCAACTCATCACGTTTGTATCGCGATGCGACTCCAAGATCCGGCAATTCAAACACTTCTCGCATTTGTTTTGCTAAACCTTGCGATTCATCAAGCACGCTCGCATCAACATTAACGCCAGGAAGCTGCTCCCCTCGCACCAAACGAATCATCAACGAGGCATCGCAGCCAAATGGTTCTTCTTGTGCTAATGCTTCCGCCGATTCCCCACCTTGCAATTGATACAATTGAGCGGGTACAGAAAGCGCTGCTGCTAAGTCGATCATTGCTTCTTTTTCTGTTTTGGTCTGGATACGAGTCACTAAATCCGCAAACAAGGCATCAATTGGTAAAGGGTAAACTTTTTTACCGTGTTCGGTGATTTCACCTTGCTCGTCTATCGCTTCCATCCCTTGCAGGGTTTGGCGTGCTGAGTTGAGTGACTTTTCAGGTACAGAATCGAGGAAGGAAAGTTCGGAAAGTCTGTATCCACAACAAGCCGCAGCGAGCATTGGTTCTACGAGTTCTTCGCGGTGCAATTCAGGCGGAGTCACTAACTCTAATGGCGCATGCTCACCAAACAAGCGAATACACGCCCCTTCAGCAACACGACCTGCCCGCCCCATTCGCTGCGCTGCGCTGGCTTTAGAAATGTTGGTTAACGTCAGTGCTGTTCGCCCATTTCGTTGTACGGTTCTACGTTCCAAGCCACTGTCGATCACGACGCGGATGTTTGGAATGGTCAGAGAGGTTTCCGCGACGTTGGTTGCCAACACCACTTTGCGTTGCTTTTGTACTGTCAATGCACAGTGTCGTTCTTCATCACTGACTGACGCGTGTAACTTCACCACCAGCACATCATCAAGGTTTTGCAGCATCTGTGAACATTGAGTGATCTCTTTACGACCCGGTAAGAAAACGAGAATATCGCCCTCTTCGTCTTCCAAAGCTTCTTTCACCGTGCGAACAACATCGTTCTCGCAACCCTTTTTGTTCGGCAAGTAACGGCTATCCAGTGAACGATGGGTAACGGTAACAGGAAAACAACGACCTTCCGAGCGCAGCCGTTTGGCATCCAAATAGTTCGCCAGTTTTTCACCCTCTAAGGTCGCTGACGTGACAATCAAACGGTGCTGTTTTTCTTGCTTTAAAATCGCCGTAAGGAGATCAATGTCCCAGCGGCGTTCATGAAATTCGTCCACCATCACGATATCGAAGCTAGCCAGTTTGTCTTCCGCGAACCAACGTAGTGCAACACCGGGTGTCACGAACACGACATTGGTGTTTTCATCGTAGTGTGCATGAAGCTTAATCGCGTAACCAATCTGCTTACCAAGTGGTTGGCCGGATTGCTCGGCAAGAAACTCGGCTAACGATGTGCAAGCAATTCGACGTGGCTCAATCACCAATACTCGGCCGTGATTGGCCGCCCAAAGCGGCAAGCGTGTGGATTTACCAGAACCGGTTTCGGCTTCTACCACTAAATGGTGGTGATTCACGAGTTGGTCAAATTCAGCTTGTAAGCTATCGATAGGTAATTGAGACATAAAAAATAGAACGTGATAGTGGATTGCGAGGCATTATACCTGAGTGAGAAATTCCTGCTTTAGGAATCGCTTCTGACTAATTAATGACAGTATTGTCGTTTTAGTGACGATATTTTCGTCGGTAATTGGATTTTTTTGCGACATTACGTTGATGTACATCAACGAATGTTTACAACTAAATAGTGAACCCGTTAGAATTTTGCACGCATCCTTCAACCCTACATTTAAGGCACCCAATGAACAACGACAAGCGCCCACTCTATATCCCATATGCGGGTCCGGCTCTTTTAGCGACCCCTCTTTTGAACAAGGGCAGTGCGTTCTCCGGAGAAGAACGTAGTTCATTCAACTTGGAAGGTCTTCTACCAGAGACGACTGAAACCATCCAAGAACAAGTAGAGCGTGCGTACCAACAGTACAAAAGCTTTGAAAGTGACATGGACAAGCACATTTACCTACGCAACATCCAAGACACGAACGAAACGCTATACTACCGCCTAGTTCAAAACCACATTTCTGAGATGATGCCTATCATCTACACACCAACCGTTGGTGCAGCGTGTGAGAACTTCTCAAACATCTACCGTCGTGGCCGTGGTCTGTTTATCTCGTACCCGAACCGTGACCGTATCGATGACCTGCTAAACAATGCAGCAAACCACAACGTTAAAGTTATCGTGGTAACGGATGGCGAACGTATCTTGGGCTTGGGTGACCAAGGTATCGGCGGCATGGGTATTCCAATCGGTAAGCTTTCTCTTTACACAGCATGTGGCGGTATCAGCCCAGCTTACACACTACCAATCGTACTGGATGTGGGCACTAACAACCCGCAACGTCTAGCAGATCCTATGTACATGGGCTGGCGTCATCCACGTATCACTGGTCCAGATTACGATGCGTTTGTTGAAGAGTTTATCCAAGCAGTACAACGCCGTTGGCCAGATGCCCTGATCCAGTTCGAAGACTTTGCACAGAAAAACGCAATGCCACTTCTAGAGCGCTACAAAGACCGCATCTGTTGTTTCAACGATGACATTCAAGGTACAGCGGCGGTAACCGTAGGCTCTCTACTTGCAGCATGTAAAGCGGCCGGTACTAAGCTATCTGATCAACGTATTACTTTCTTGGGTGCTGGCTCAGCAGGTTGTGGTATCGCAGAAGCGATCATCGCACAAATGGTGTCGGAAGGGATTTCTGATGAGAAAGCACGTTCACAAGTTTACATGGTTGACCGTTGGGGTCTACTGCAAGAAGGCATGCCTAACCTTCTTGATTTCCAACAGCGCCTAGTTCAGAAGTTCGATAATACGAAGAAGTGGGAAAATGAAGGAAATGGCTTCTCACTTCTTGATGTGATGCACAACGCTAAGCCTACTATACTGATCGGTGTATCGGGTGCTCCAGGCCTCTTCAGCGAAGAAGTGATCAAAGAGATGCACAAACACTGCAAGCGTCCGATCGTGTTCCCATTATCGAACCCAACGAGCCGCGTAGAAGCAACACCAAACGACATCATTCGTTGGACAAACGGTGAGGCACTAGTAGCAACTGGTAGCCCATTTGAGCCAGTGGTTCATGAAGGTCGCTCTTACCCAATCGCACAATGTAACAACAGCTACATCTTCCCTGGTATCGGCCTAGGTGTACTTGCAGTGAATGCCAAGCGCGTAACGGACGAAATGTTGATGGAATCAAGCCGTGCATTGGCAACATGTTCGCCATTGGCTATCAACGGCAACGGTGCCCTACTTCCGCCACTAGAGGAAATTCATCTGGTATCGAAGAAGATTGCATTCGCTGTAGCGAAGAAAGCGATTGAACAAGGTGTTGCGCTAGAAATCACCGATGAAGCGCTAAACGATGCCATTGACCAAGCATTCTGGCAGCCGGTTTACCGTCGTTACAAACGCACAGCATTCTAAATTTTGCTACGCTTTGTATAATATTTAGCCCTCGCATCGCGGGGGCTTTTGTTTTTTATTCTTTTTTCTCATCCTAACCATATTTTGGCATAAATGGGCTTCTCTCTTTTCATTTCTATCAGATATGATGAGGGATACACATTGAAATAAGGACATCGAACGTTTTGCTGTTTTCTCGCATAAAGTCAAACTGGAAGCTCAAGTTCTCATGGAAGCGTCTGGCTTTGGTTTTGTCGATCTCTTTACTCGGTCTCTTGGTCACCGTTATCGCCATTGACCGTTGGGTCGTGCTGCAAGCGCAAGAAGAAATCTTTACCGACTACGAACAAGTACCAGAGCACGAAGTAGCAGTCGTACTTGGCACCAGTAAGTACATTGGGAAAATCCTCAATACTTATTACACCCACAGAATCAACGCCGCTATCGAGCTGTACAAACAAGGAAAAGTGAAGCAGTTTTTGTTGAGTGGAGACAACGCACATCGCTCTTACAATGAACCTTGGACGATGAAGCGCGATTTACTCAGAGCGGGTGTGCCAGAAGAAGTGATTCATCTCGACTATGCAGGATTTCGTACTTTAGATTCCATCGTGCGCGCTAAAAAGATTTTCGCCTCCGAGCGTTTCTTGATTGTCACGCAACGATTCCATTGTGAGCGCGCTCTGTTTATTGCTGATGCTTATAATATCGATGCACAGTGCTTGGCCGTAGCGGGCCCAACAGCGAGTAAGCAGAAACTCAATATGAGAACACGTGAACTGATGGCCCGCGTGAAAGCATTTTTGGACTTGTACATCATGAATACGCAACCGCGCTTCCTTGGCCCTCAAGAGCCAATCGTTGCGGTGGAAGAAAAGCAGGAAGCCATCGACAACGAACGCAATATCCCGGTTCAGTGAGTCGAGCCAAGTGTCGCTTCTTTCAACATCCTTGTTCAATACAACACCGCCATAACAATTCATTAAAAGTAAATGGGTAGATTTCTACCCATTTCCAATTCTCAACCTCACACTTTCTTATTCCGCCGCCGATTCAGACAAAACACCCTTTCGCATTCGCAGTAACATTTAAATTAATAAATAACTACAAGTCAGTTACTTTGCCATAAAAAACCAACACTAAGGCAATGCAAAAGGAGCACAACCATGACCGCACTCGCTGTGACATTGAAGAACTGGTTCTTCACACGCAACAGCATGATATTGACGTCTAATGTCCTGCTGTTCGCTATTCTGTTCAACACCTTACCCTTTGAGCCTCAAGTCGTAACCGGCTTATGTATTTTGATTTTCGTTGCCGTACTTTGGTTGACGGAAGCCATTCACGTAAGCATCACGGCCCTATTAATCCCGTTACTCGCGGTGTTCTTAGGCGTATTCAATACCCAAGCCGCATTGAACAACTTCTCCAACTCGATCATTTTCTTGTTCTTGGGTGGTTTCGCACTCGCCGCCGCGCTTCACAAGCAAAAACTCGATCAAGCGATTGCCGACAAGGTATTGCTGATTGCGCGCGGTAAAATGTCTGTCGCGGTCTTCATGTTGTTTGGTGTGAGCGCTGGCCTATCAATGTGGATCTCTAACACCGCAACAACAGCGATGATGCTGCCTTTGGTTCTTGGTGTAATGAGCAAACTAGATGCGAAGAAGAGTCACAGCACTTACCTATTCGTGCTACTTGGTATCGCTTACAGTGCATCGATTGGTGGTATCGCAACACTGGTTGGTAGCCCACCAAACGCAATCGCAGCGGCAGAAGTTGGTCTGAGCTTCACTGAATGGATGGAACTTGGCTTGCCGATTTCATTGATTCTTATGCCTATCGCAATCTTAGTGCTTTACGTGATGACCAAGCCGGATTTAAGTCATCAATTCGAACTTGACCACAAACCTGTTGAGTGGACAAACGGTAAGAAGATCACGCTGGCGATTTTCCTATTAACAGTAACATTCTGGATTTTCAGCAAACCAATTAACGCCATGCTGGGCGGCTTCGCGAAGTTCGATACTTTGGTGGCGATTGGTGCGATTCTTTTGCTTGGTGCTTCTCGCGCTGTAGAGTGGAAAGACATTGAGAAGACGACTGACTGGGGTGTTTTGATCCTATTCGGCGGCGGTATTTGTCTAAGTAACGTCCTTAAAGCAACAGGCACAAGCGTATTCTTAGCTAACGGTCTAGCTGGTTTCCTAGAGCAAGCAGGCGTATTACTGACTATCTTAGCCATTGTCGTATTCGTCGTTTTCTTAACAGAGTTTGCAAGTAACACAGCAAGTGCGGCGCTATTGGTACCAGTATTTGCCACCATTGCAGAAGCACTTGGTCTATCGCCAGTCATTCTGTCAGCACTGATTGCTGTAGCTGCATCATGTGCGTTTATGTTGCCAGTAGCAACGCCACCTAACGCGATTGTATTTGCGACGGGTCATATCAAACAGAAAGAGATGATGCGAATCGGTATGGTGCTGAACGTTGCATGTATCGGTGCACTAACGCTATTCGCTTGGTTGTTCTGGTAAACACACGGTTTTGATAAAACATTGTCCTGACCAAAATAAAGAGAGCAACGTTTGAACGCCGCTCTCTTTTCAAACCAGCACTACGACTGCTGTCCTTGGTAATCACCCGAATACCTAACTACTACCCCTAGTCATGTTCAGCAGTTCCCTTTTGGTGGTCGGTCGGCCACTTTTTTTCTATGAAGCCTCAATTGCCGCTTCAGATTGCTTTTGCATACCGTAGTTCACCTCTATTCTATTTCGGCCGTTACGTTTGGCTAAATACAAGACTTCATCGGCACGCGCCATCGTTTCAGAAACACGCTCATTCTGCATTTGAGCAACACCAATGCTGCACGTCAAAAGCTCACCATGCACCCAAAGATGCTTCTCAACATTCTCTCTGATCAATTCCGCTTTTTTAACGGCTTGTTCGATATTCGTGTTCGGGCAGAAGACCACAAACTCTTCCCCTCCCCAACGAACAAGGCGGTCTTCAGGTAGGATTGAGCTTGCAATCACCATCACGAACTCACGCAAGATATCATCGCCCATCTGATGGCCATATTTATCGTTAACACGTTTAAACTTATCCAAGTCCATGTAAAGAATGGAGAACGAGTCATGCCCCCATCGAACTTGTCGTGCTTGCTGATCTAGCCAACTTTGTACCGCGTGGCGGTTCATCGCACCAGTTAAAGCATCGCGATGAGCCAGTTCCGCAAATTCATAATTTTGTGTACGAAGCGTCGAATTCACCTTCTCTAAATGGCGGTGGCGTTTCCGTACTTTGTTGTATGCGATTTTATTTTTACGCATTTCTTGTAGTGAGAATGCTAGACCCAGCGCCATCCATGAGAACAACAAAGCGAACAACAATGTCGACTGCTCTATGTATGCCCCTTCGAACTCGATTTTGTCGATAACAATTTTGTGGTTACCAAGAGCAGCACCCGCTCCGGTTGCGATATCAATTCGGGTGATATTGGAGAACTCCGGTGCGGAATGTTCAATCGCGACATCGTTGTCATTCAACCACCATGTCATCACCTGAAGGTTTGCAATTGGGATTTCGATGATCTCACTGAAATCTGACGGAGAAAACTGCATGCCATTGTATTTAATGGTGTACTCATCGTTTGGATCAGAGTAAGCCGAGTTAAAGTTTCTCAAATACAAACGTAAGTTCTTACTAGGGTTCTCTCCCTTCCCTGCCGATTCATGGCGGACTTTAAGACGAACGGTATGGTAACTAGAAAGATCGAGCCCTTTTGTTGCTTCCTTTACATCGGTATAGACTGAGACTCCGCAGTATGGCCATGCATATTTGCTCTCTTTCAAATCACAGTTCAACACTAAGCTGTGATTCTGGTAGGTAATGTCAGACTCGCTAAGGCCACCAGCGGCTGCATCGTTTGTTGCGTGGATATTGAACAAGTCTGGTGTCACAAGCAGTTTACGAGTATCACCAAGCAAGCTGTAAAGCGCCACCAAACTGATGGTGCATATCGACAATGCAAAGATTAATTTATGTATCCACTTCATAATGATAGACCTAGTTACTAACCACTGCACTGTTTATGTGGTGCAATGTACTGAAAGTTTTTTAACAATTCAAATAAAGTTATTTATCAAGCTAAAGAGTGATTTTTGACTCACAATCTCGTTTTCAATACATCTCCCTTAAAAACTAAATGTGATTTTGGTTCAAGTCTGTAAGGATGTTCGCGTTAATTCTTATTTGCGAAGCATTTCACGCTGCTCAAAGGTAGGTGTTTAAAAAGGCAGCGAACACGCTTCAATTCCATTTCAGCGCCGCTTTCTTATGCCTCTCTTCTTTACTTCGGTATATACTGGTCAAAAACACAATAATGAGTAATGTCATGTCAATAATTGCTACAGGCACGCTAAACAAAATGCGTGCTTCTCTAGATGGTGCAGTAAGCTACCGGCTGCCAGTGGGTGAAGAAGAAGTGGATTTGAGTCCGTTTCTTGGAAAAACCCTCACTCTAACTCACACAGGAAATATCTATTGTTGTTCTTGTGGTAAGAAAACCAAGAAGAGCTATTCCCAAGGCCACTGCTTTGTTTGCATGAAGAAGTTGGCGAGTTGCGACATGTGCATCATGAAGCCAGAAACTTGCCACTACGAACAAGGCACCTGCCGTGAGCCGCAATGGGGTGAAGAGAATTGCATGGTGGACCACTTCGTTTACCTATCGAATACTTCGAGTCTAAAAGTGGGCATCACGCGCCACACGCAAATTCCAACGCGTTGGATCGATCAAGGCGCGACTCAAGGTCTGCCTATCTTCAAAGTGAAAACTCGTCATATCTCTGGCTTGATTGAAATCGAATTAGCGAAACACATTGCTGATAAGACAAACTGGCGAACGCTGCTGAAAGGCGATGGCGACCCAATTGAACTGCAAGATCGATTTGCAGAACTGCTGCCATTAGTAGAAGACAAAATCGCTGAGATTAAACAGCAGTATGGTGATGACGCAGTTGAAGTGTTAAGCGAAAGCATTACTTCTCTAAGCTATCCGGTTCAGCAGCATCCGACTAAAATCACCTCGCACAACTTCGATAAAAACCCAGTTGTTACGGGTACGCTGCAAGGCATTAAAGGCCAATACCTGATCTTTGATACTGGCGTGATCAACGTGCGTAAGTTCACCTCTTATGAGGTTGAAGTGAGCGAATACATCCATAGTTAACAGAGGTTTTATCGTCAATTATCATTTGATAAAGAAGGAGCGTGACTCACAGCTCGATCCTTCACTTTTGCCAACTATCAAAACATTTTCATCATTTTGGTCATATATACCAAACCAAGACACCAAACCAGCAATATACTTCATACAAATCCCAAAAATCAGAACAAAGCTCCAAATTATCATTTAAACAGTCAAAAAACTGAAATTTATACCCTTTTTAGCAAATTACGTTGAAACCTAGTTCATTGACGATATATCATATCGACTGTTAACAATAAATTAACACAACATATGATAAGGATATCGAATGAGGTTTGAAAACAAATTCTTGCTGGAGGCGTTTCAAGTACCCAGTGAAGTTGCCACGGGTGTCTCACCGTACTTTGACTTGCTCCCACCAGATAAGTACATAAATAGTGGTCATAGGTTCCGTACGTACGCTCGTTTTCAGTCTGAAGACAAAGAAATTATAAGGCTTCCCCACTCTAAATTCATACAGTCTGCTGATATCAACCGAGTTCTTGGTGGCGTAGAACGGGACTTTTCTGAAATGTCTCGAGAAATGATAGAGACTGAAGAATTTCAGCACCTACTTAAATCATTTATGGAAAGAACAGGTGCAATAGACGATCACTCTGTCGTAGATGTCCACCAAATTCGAGTCACTTGTGATCACGATTCAACAAGCGCTCCTGCTCCTGAAGGGATCCATCAAGATGGTTTTAACTACGTCGGAATATTCTGTGTTAGAAGAGAGAATATTTCCGGGGGATACACTCAAATCTACTCGTCACCAGTCGACCAACATCCCCATATGAATACCGTTCTTGAAGAAAACCAGTTCGTCATTCTGAACGACAAACGTTTCTTCCATCATATATCTGAAACCTTATCTAGTATTGAAGGCAAAAAAGGAGTGAGAGATGTCTTTGTTTTCACCGCTTAATTCGCAGATTGAGGCGCTTCGTAAAGAATTCCCAGCACTGAAAAGCGAGAGTTTAGATGCTTCGCCGATTTATTTCGATGGACCAGGCGGAGCACAGCAGCCTCGAAGCGTTATAGAGAGTTACGCTAACTACCTCAAGGAAGGCAATACTAATCTTGGAGGTCACTTTTCAGTAAGTAGAAAAACTGGCGAATTAGTTGACACTTGCCGTGAAAAGGCAGCAGCCTTGTTCGGCGCTGAAAAAAAAGAAGAAATAGTCTTCGGTGCAAACATGACTTCAATGACATTTCATTTTAGTCGAGCAATCAGCCAAGATTGGAAAGAAGGTGATGAAATTATTCTGAGCACCGCTGACCACGGTTCTAACCGTTCTTCTTGGGTCATGGCCGCCCAAGACAAAGGTGTAAAAATCCACTATATCCCAATATTGGACAAAACTTGTAATCTTGATCTCGAAGCATACGCGGGAATGCTTAACGAGAGAACCCGCTTAGTCGCTGTTACTGCGGCAAGTAACTTGTCTGGAACTCTTGTAGATATTGAAGAAATAACTCGCCTGGGTAAAGCAAACGGCAGTGTTGTCTTCATTGATGCAGTGCATCTTTTACCTCACAAGATTATGGACGTCACCTCACTCGGTGCCGACTTTGTGGCAGGCTCTGCCTATAAGTTCTTTGGCCCGCATCTAGGTGTATTTTATGGTCGTCAGGCTGCGCTCGAACATTACACTCCTTACAAGGTTGAGCCAGCACCATCATACTCCCCAAACTGTTGGGAGACTGGAACCCTTAATTTCGAAGCACTTTCCGCCTTCTCTTCAACGATAGATTACTTAGCATCACTCGGCACTGGTGCTAACCTTAGAGATAAATTAATTAGCGGTTATGAGAATATCGGTTCCTACGAAAATGTACTCATAAAAAAATTTCTATACCATTTGGAAGAGCTCCCACAAATTGAATTGTTTGGAGAACCAAGTGTAAATAATAGGACAGCGACATTCGCCCTTAGATTTGGTGATCGAAACCCAGTCGAAATAGCATCATTTTTAGGGGAGCATGAGATATACACTTGGAGTGGTCATCTTTACGCAGACAAGCTGACAGATGCATTAAAGATTACAGATAAAGGTGGAATTCTCAGGGTCGGGTTGATGCATTACAATACCGAGGAAGAAATTGAGCACTTATTTAATGCGCTAAAAACTATACTCTAGCCCACTCAAGGAAAGCCGACTCACTTGTCGGCTTTTTGTCATTCCGCCGATGCCATGATAGCGACTATATATAAATCCTCATCCTCTAAAAAATATACTCTTATCTTCTCTAAGAAAGTAATAGGTATCCGTGACTAAGGCATTAATGCTGCAATTTGGAGAGTTATTGATAGATAACCTTGCAATTAAAGGACAAACACTAAGCCATTGCCTTCCCCCTTTAAAAATAAATAAAATTTCCATACAATCGGGAGAAATGTTCAGCCCTCTATGGAGCCATAATGAGCGACGTAAAACACTGTAAATTATTAATTCTTGGTTCTGGCCCAGCAGGTTACACCGCAGCAGTATACGCAGCGCGTGCTAACTTAAACCCTGTGCTAGTAACGGGAATGCAGCAAGGTGGTCAGCTAACGACCACTACTGAAGTAGAAAACTGGCCT
Source organism: Vibrio campbellii CAIM 519 = NBRC 15631 = ATCC 25920 (assembly GCF_002163755.1). NCBI lineage: Bacteria > Pseudomonadati > Pseudomonadota > Gammaproteobacteria > Vibrionales > Vibrionaceae > Vibrio > Vibrio campbellii. The sequence continues at coordinate 1,447,666 of NZ_CP015863.1, read as the reverse complement.
GGTGACGCAGAAGGTCTTACTGGCCCAGGTTTGATGGAACGCATGAAAGAGCACGCAGAACGATTCGAAACAGAAATCGTGTTCGATCACATCAACGAAGTGGAATTGTCTCAACGTCCATTCCGTCTAAAAGGTGACTCTGGTGAGTACACTTGTGATGCGTTGATCATCTCGACAGGTGCATCAGCGAAATACCTAGGTCTTGAATCTGAAGAAGCATTTAAAGGTCGTGGCGTTTCAGCTTGTGCAACTTGTGATGGTTTCTTCTACCGCAATCAGAAAGTTGCGGTTGTGGGCGGTGGTAACACGGCAGTTGAAGAAGCGCTTTACCTATCAAACATTGCATCAGAAGTTCATCTGATCCACCGTCGTGATTCATTCCGCGCAGAGAAGATCCTTGTACAGCGTCTGATGGATAAGGTTGAAAGCGGCAATATCGTTCTTCACACAGACCGCACACTAGATGAAGTACTAGGCGACGACATGGGCGTAACAGGTGTTCGCATCAAAGACGTGAACAGCGGTGCGACTGAGGATCTAGCAGTAATGGGCGCATTCATCGCGATCGGCCACCAGCCAAACACGCAAATCTTCGAAGGCCAAGTAGACATGAAAGATGGTTACATCATCGTTCAATCAGGCCTTGAAGGTAATGCAACACAAACTAGCATCGAAGGTGTGTTTGCTGCAGGTGACGTAATGGACCATAACTACCGCCAAGCGATTACTTCTGCTGGTACAGGTTGTATGGCAGCATTGGATGCAGAACGTTTCCTAGACGCGCTTACTGACAAATAACTTTTCACATTTGTGTCATATCCTTAAAGCCCAGCGGTATTCCCGCTGGGTTTTCTTTTGTATACTAGCGCCTCATTAAAACAATTATCATTAAGCCTTCACAATGGATAAGAAAAAGCAAAGCAGCTTGAATAAGTGGCTTAAGCAACAGAGTAAGTTGGCCAAGCGCTGGCTGATGGTTGCGATAGGCCTAGGCGTACTATCAAGCGTGTTTTTATTGGCTCAAGCAGCCCTGCTCGCCTCCATTCTTCACCAATCAATCATCGAGCATGTCGACAAGAGTGAACTTATTTGGCACTTCGTCGGATTGGGTGTCACCGTTGTCGGTCGCGCAGCCTGTACTTGGGGACGCGAAATTGCCGGTTACCGTTGCGGCGAACAGATCCGCGTTTACATTCGCCAACTGATTCTAGATAAAGTCCACCAACTTGGTCCTGCTTATATCAAAGGCAAGCCAGCAGGTAGCTGGGCAACGTTGATTTTAGAGCAAGTAGAGGATATGCAAGATTTCTTCTCTCGCTACCTCCCGCAAATGTCATTATCTGTTTTGGTGCCTTTCATCATCCTAGTGGTGGTTTTCCCAATCAACTGGGCGGCAGGCCTCATATTCCTTGTCACTGCACCTCTTGTTCCTATGTTTATGGCATTGGTCGGCATGAAAGCCGCGGATGCAAACCGTAAAAACTTTAAAGCTCTGCAACGTTTATCCGGTCACTTCTATGACCGTTTGCAAGCGATGACTACTATTCGTTTGTTTGACCGCACTAAGTCAGAAACCGAGACATTAAAAGGGGCATCTGAAGTTTTCCGTACACGTACGATGGATGTATTGAAGATTGCCTTTCTATCTTCTGCGGTACTTGAGTTCTTCACTTCGATTTCAATTGCGATTACGGCGGTTTACTTCGGTTTCAGCTACATCGGTGAACTTAACTTTGGTTACTACGGTGCTGGTGTAACCCTCTTCGCAGGTTTGTTTATTCTTATCCTTGCGCCTGAGTTCTACCAACCACTTCGCGACCTTGGCACTTTCTACCATGCGAAGCAACAAGCGGTCGGTGCAGCAGAAAGTATCGTTGAATTCCTAGAGCTAGACGTTGACCAAGTAAAAGATGGTCACAAAGCTGTTGAACAAAACGCCGCGATTTATATCGAAGCGAACGATCTTGTTATCTTCAGCCCTGAAGGTAAGCAACTTGTTGGTCCCCTATCCTTCTCCCTAGATGCCAACCAAAGCACGGCACTAGTCGGCCCAAGTGGCGCAGGTAAAACCAGCTTAGTGAATACCATCCTTGGTTTTATGCCATACAAGGGCAGCTTGAAAATTAACGGCTGTGAATTGTCTGAGTTGGATCTAACAACATGGCGTGAAGCCATCAGTTGGATTGGGCAAAACCCAATGCTTCTGCACGGCAGCATTCGTGACAATGTCACCTTAGGTAAGCAAGATATTCAGGACCAACAAGTCCATTCGGTACTCAACGACTCCCACGCCGCAGAGTTTGTTGAAATGCATGGCTTGGATTACCAAATTTCTGACCGCTCCGGTGGTTTATCTGTTGGTCAGGCACAGCGTCTTGCACTTGCGCGTGCGATGCTACAAAACGGGCGTTTTTGGTTACTCGATGAGCCAACCGCCAGCTTGGATGCTCGCAGCGAGAAACTTGTGATGGAAGGCATCGGTAAATACACCGAATCCACCACTAACTTGATGATCACTCACCAATTGGCACCACTGCAAAATGTGTCTCAGATTTTGGTGATGCAACAAGGACAAATTGTCCAACGTGGTGATTACGCAACGTTGGCATCGCAAGATGGTTTATTTAAAGAAATGTTGGCTGCCAACCTAGCTCAACGTGAATCAGACAAGGGGAACTTAGATGCGTGATTTACTCCCTTATCTAAAACTGTACAAAAAGCACTGGTTTGGCTTGTCTCTGGGGATGCTTCTAGCGTTTCTGACTCTGGCCGCTTCTGTTGGTCTATTAACGCTGTCCGGCTGGTTTATCTCTGCGGCAGCTGTAGCGGGTTTGACCATTGCTCGTGAGACCTTTAACTATATGCTGCCTGGCGCAGGTGTTCGTGGCGCTGCGATGGCGCGTACTGCTGGCCGCTGGGGCGAACGTGTTGTTAGCCACAATGCAACCTTCAAGCTACTGACGGATCTACGCATCTTCTTCTTCAAGAAGCTTGCACCGCTGATCCCTGGTCGCGTTTCTACCATGCGTGATGCGGATCTACTGAACCGCCTAGTGGCAGACGTAGATGCAATGGATCACGTGTACTTGCGTCTTATCAGCCCTGTGATTGTTGGCGTATTCGGTATCTTATCGCTAACCGCAGTGCTTGCTTTCTTTGACTGGCATCTTGCCCTATTGCTTGGCGGTATCCTGACTGTGATGCTGTTGGTATGGCCGGTATTGTTCTACAAACTTGGCAAACATAACGGCGAACATCTGACACAAAATAAAGCACAGCTACGAGTGGCGACACTGGACTGGCTTCAAGGTTACAGCGAACTGAGCTTATTTGGCGCAGAAGAGCGCTACCGTAACGTAATTCTAGAGAAGCAAAAACAACTGCTATCCAACCAGTTCGTCAACGCTAACCTAACGGGTATGGCTTCTGGTCTGCTGATGCTAGCGAATGGTTTAACGCTCGTTGCTATGCTGTGGTTTGCTGCGGATGGCGTTGGTGGTCGTGCGCCAGATCCTTGGATTGCGCTGTTCGCATTTGCCACCATGGCAAGCTTTGAAATTCTGATGCCAATCGCAGGGGCTTTCCAATACCTAGGTCAAACACTGACATCAGCGCGTCGATTGAACGAAATCACCTTAGCGGAACCAGACGTTATCTTCCCAGAACAATCTAAACGTGAAGATAAGCCGCTAGATATTGAGTTCAGCAAGGTAGATTTCACCTACCCTGATGGTCAGCAAAAAGTACTGAAAGATCTCACGCTATCACTGCCACTGGGCTCAAAAACGGCAATTGTTGGCCAAACTGGTTCAGGTAAATCAACGCTTATTCAATTGCTTTGTCGCTACTGGGATGTAAACCAAGGTCAAGTGAGCATCGGTGGTGCGCCTCTGCAAGATTGGAGTGAATCTGATCTGCGCGCTGCAATCACAGTAGTAAGCCAACGTGTTGATGTTCTTAATGGCACATTGCGTGACAACCTATTGCTTGCAGCCCCTGAAGCCACGGACGAGCAGCTCGCTGATATCCTGACCAAAGTGGACTTGGCGAATCTCTTAGAAGAGCCAGGATTAAATGCTTGGTTAGGTGATGGTGGACGTCAACTGTCTGGTGGTGAAAAGCGTCGTATTGGCATTGCACGAGCGCTATTGCGTGATGCCCCAATCCTGCTTCTTGATGAACCGACCGAAGGTCTGGACAAACGCACCGAGCAAACAGTAATGGAACTGTTCAAAGAGCACTTTGCGAACAAGACCGTAGTATTTATTACCCACCGTTTGATTGAGCTAGAAAGCATGGACAACATCTGTTTGATGGAGCAAGGCGAGATCATCGAACAAGGTAGCCACCAAGCGCTACTAACTGAGAAAGGTCGTTACCACCAGCTACTACAATCTCTGTAGTCTGGAATTAACATACACAAAGGGCTCATCCATTGATGAGCCCTTTTCTTTTACTCTCGCAGTTCCCAAAGCAAGAGCAAACTCGATTATCGACCAGATTTCGCAAGGTACGCCGAAATTTCAGCCTCCGGTACCATGCCGCCACCCGTCGCCCAAACGAGGTGAATGGCGTTCTTCATCTTATCTTCACTAAATTGCATTCGAGCTTGGTAAGCTTGGTCTTGTGAAACATGCACCGCACCAATCATGCCCGCTAACGCTGATGGTTCTAAACGAATATCTTCTAGCTCGCTTAGCTCACCTAAATGGTGATACATGCGCTCATCCGTGATGGTGTAGTAACCATCAAGCAGTCTCTCCATCGCTCGGCCAACAAAACCTGACGCACGACCTACAGCTAAACCGTCAGCTGCAGTGATGTTATCAATAGCAAGATCTTGTACTGCAATACCATCATGCAAGCTTGTGTATACACCAAGCAGCATACACGGAGAGTGTGTCGGCTCCGCGAAGATACAATGAACGTTGTCACCAAACGCCATCTTCAAGCCAAACGCCACACCGCCAGGGCCACCGCCCACCCCACAAGGTAGGTAAACGAACAGAGGGTGCTCCGCGTCAACGATGATACCCATATCATCAAACTGTTGCTTCAAGCGTTCGCCTGCAACGGAATAACCTAGGAACAAGGTCTGAGAGTTTTCATCATCAATAAAGAAGCAAGTTGGATCTTTCTCTGCTTCTTTGCGTCCCTGCTCTACAGCAACACCGTAGTCTTGCTCGTACTCCACCACGTTTACGCCGTGAGAACGCAGCTTGTTTTTCTTCCACTCTCGAGCATCCGCTGACATATGAACCGATACAGAGAAGCCGAGTTTTGCACTCATGATGCCGATAGACATGCCGAGATTCCCTGTCGAACCAACGGCAATGCTGTACTGCTGAAAGAACTGACGAAACTCTTCACTGAACAATTTGCTGTAGTCATCACTTGCATTTAGAAGCCCAGCTTCAATCGCCAACTTCTCTGCGTGTGTTAGCACTTCATAGATGCCACCACGCGCCTTTATTGAACCTGAGATAGGCAGATGACTGTCTTTTTTAAGCATCAAACGTCCAAGAATTTGAGTGCCGTATTGCGCTTCCAAGCAGGACTTCATCTTGTCGATTTCAACAACGTTCGATTCAATAATTCCGTCAGAAGCCGCCGTTTCTGGGAAGGCTTTCATTAAGTATGGAGCAAAGCGTTTTAGTCGTTCACTCGCGTCTTTGATGTTGGCAGCACCTAAGCCAACGTACGGTAGACCTTCTTCAAGTGTGGTGATATTTGGGTTGAACCAAACCACCTCTTCTAAATCGATCAGCCGTTTAACTAACGGGAACTCGGTTATGAGCGCACATATGTTATGGGTTGTCATCTTTTCCTAGCTGCAAATTACTGTCTATGAGCACTATTAAAGCAAATCTATGCTTTAACTGACAAACGATCAAAACTCACCTTATATCAAAGTACCGATAAGGAAAACCAAGCCCCATGCTGAAACGAAAAAGATGGCAATCTGCGCGTTAACCTACTTTTGCTCTGACGAGACAACCTTTTGGATTGACCATCAAACTGGATATGCCGTTGATAAGCTCACGGCCGACTATACGATTGGGATTGGGGCAGAGAAAGTCGCTTTTGATGAGCCTAGTGAGTATGGCATCGTCAAAATTGGGACAGAAAAGTACATGCGCTGCCTCCTCAAGCTTGATAGTGCAATTTGGATGACTCGCCCTGAGTTATTGCTACTATTGAAGAAATGATATTCTCAATAACCAACTAACCTAATTTAGGAGGCCAAAGTAATGCCAGCCTCCTTTCAATAATAACAATAAGGCACATGTATATTTGGAGACTATCCAAAACAATTGAGACTGCAACAAGGATCACCCCAAAGGGAGCTAGCCACAAAGCTCAACCTTTCTAACCCCGAATTCGTATCCGTTGACTCAGTGTCAGTTAGTCGCTGGGAGAGAAACACCACCACACCCAATACGATTAAAGCCATCAAAGTATTGCGTGAATTAACACTGGATCTAAAGCCCTTCTTACTGTCCATCCCCTCCCCTGAAGATGAGACATTTCTAGATGATATTCTTTATACACGCTTTCGCTCCCAGCGTTCGTTATTGATGATGTCAGACTATGAAGAGTTGAAGCCCAGCGAAGAGATTGAGATTACCGAAGAAACCTTATTTGAAGACGAGGTTGATGCTCACCTTACTCGGTTAAAAAACTTTTTCCTGAATGCAGATTCCCACTATCCTAGAATGATCGATCTAGACTTCTTAACAATGCATGAAGAAAAGAAACTGATTACTTGGTAAGCCTTAGGGCAGAAAAAATCGCTTACGATTCTCCCGATAAAATAGGGTCAGTTAAAATTATAAAAACAGCATATCGTAAATGCTTACTGAAAGTAGATACCACAGTTTTATTAGCTCAACCATCGACTGTTTCTCTTCTTCATCAACATCTAGCTAATATGATCAATGGCTAAAAACCGATATAAGTCATCCTTCTAATATAACAAGCACTATGAAATCGTATTAATTACCATTAAAAATTAGTTCTTATAATCTAATTAGTTCTAAGCGAATAGATCCTGGAATAAATATCTAATACACCCATATAAAATATGCTCTCTCTGCCGAACATTTATCACTTTTAAGATAAGTTCAAAAAATAATTTACCGTATGGGTAGACGTATATATTTCATTAACCTATGAGATTAAAATCTAATAAAGGGAGTAAGTTCAAGGCATTTTTATTGTTATTTAGGACAAATATGTCCTTAACTAGGCATCTTCTATTCTATCAATAAGTACAATGCCTTCTCAATTTAACAACAAACATAATACGATTTGCGTAATATTTACGAACAAATACGACATAAATATTAATGAATTACCAGCCTACCATACACCATATCAATTTTTAAGAGCTATGTGTAAATGGAATACTATTTCAAGTATTTGACATATTTGGTAGGAAAATATCATTAACATAAATTATACCAAATATAACAAATTTAGCTATGGACATGTTTTAAACCAAAGGGGGAAAGTAAAGTGTTCGGGAGTTATCTAAAATCAATAAGAACCACATTAGGGTTAACTCAGGAGCAAGCATCGATAAGGTTAAACCTATTAGGTGGTGATTTAGCCAACATAGATTGTGTCACTTTCAGTCGCTGGGAGAGAGGCATCACTCAACCAAGCCTTAGTCGAAGAGTAAGGGTGCTTAGGGCATTTGAAAATAACTTGCTGCCTTATTTGTGCAGTTTGGGGGTGGACTCATCGTTAAAAGATGACGTGGAGCAATTTGAATTGTCGTTAAAGCAGCGATATCAGGATGCGATATCTATTCTTTCAGGAATTGACTACAACACGCCATTTCCTATTGAGCATAGCCATATTAACGAGGAGGAGCTCAGCCAAAGTAATGATCAAGACTTCATCCATAGTCTCAACAACTTCCACAATCAGTTGAAGTGGCTTAACGTCAAACATAATCTCACTTCCATCGATCTAGTTGAATACCAGCGAGACGGGAGAGCAATCACTTACAAATACCTCTCTAACAAGGAACTAGTAGGCCATAACATTGGCATGTTCTTTACTGAATCAACATTTGAGAATGAGATTGAGAGAGTTAAAAAGAAACGCTTATCTATCGATTCAATCGACCTTAGGCTGACCAAGGGGATAAAAGGCAAAGGGGTGTATTCTTATTACGCCATCAGTAAACACTCCAAAAACGAGCATGTTTTTCGTAAGCAATGGCATACTGAGTTCACTTTTTTAGCTCAAAACGCTCAGATCCATCATTACTATGCGAGTGTGACACTCAAAAGCTCGGTAGATGTCATGCTAAAAATGGGCTTCAGCGTAGCAGCCTATGAAGGCGAAAACCCTGTAGGAGCGATTAAGGTTGGTTCTAAGCGCTATACTCGAGCCATCATGTACATAGAGACAAGTGAATTGTTTACTCAGCCAGAATTTCTCTATCTGCTTACTTGCTGTGGTGTTTATTCCCACCAAAACTGCGAAGCCTTTACAGAACGTCCCGGCTGCATCTGCTAAGTAAGCTTCACCAATTTCATCATTGAGTATCCACTGCGATTAAAGGCCAACATTGCACCTTCCTCTTTCCTATGCCTCGTTGGTCTTTTCATTATTTCGTGGATAGTCAATAGGTCTTGCATCTGCTTGACCAAAAGGCACGAAATTAATGTGTTTATATTCTAGTTTTCTCAAGTCTCATTTTGTAGGCAAATAACAGATTAGATTTCAATAATATGCTTATTGTTGACTACTTCGCCGTCACTTTAGTTCAATCTCATTCCTCAGCGTTTTCACATTGACTCTGCAAAACCAACTTAGCAAACATGCTTTTATCTATTTCTTGGGTGCTATCCCATGTTTCCATTCACTCGTTGATATCGGTAGGTAGAGTGCCTCCGATTTGAATGAACTGCGCGCGTGCTTGCTCTTGAAATACTTCATCGTGCACCCCCCCTTTTTCAGGCAACGCGCCATAGAATTTGAGTGCCGCAGCTAACGCAGAGACATCGATATCTGTAAGTGGTTCAGGTCTGTGATCAGAGAACATAGGAACGAATGACATAAGAAAGTACATGTTGGGATATTGCATTGCTAGGGCGTTTTCTCCCTGCTTCGCTTTTTCCAATAACGTTTCCCATGTCGGCTGTATGTCATCCGTCAGTTTTGTATTCACGTACAAAACAAGGTGATTTCCCAAACCGAGTGGCACACCGTAGATGGCACCATCTACCGTTACGAATTCAAGAGCTTTAGGTTCAATACTCTTTTCCTCTATCCAACTCGGTGGAATCTTGGCGAGGTCAAAGTAATCGTGTAAACCAAGAAAGTCTGAAGGCACCCAAATTACATCAGGTACTGTAATCCCGGTTTGTTTAGCGAGCAGCAACTCAGAGCGGATATTATTAACATCAAATTCTCGGATGACGAGTGTATTGCCCGTCTCTTCCTGAAATCGCTCATTGATTTCAGCAACCGTGGAGCACTCAATACCACCCCACACTTGGATCTCCTGCGCGGAAATTAAAGAAGGAAGAAACAAGAGAAGGAAACAGCTCAGATATCTCACAAGAACCCTCGAAAATGACTGACATCAAAACAAACACAGCGAACCACAAGTGCCGATTCAAACAAGCGCCATGGAAATGTGCGAATGCTTCCATTGACGATTTCACTGTGCTGCAGAAAGCAAAAAGCGCCGCTTTTGCGACGCCTTTTTGGATTATATCACAGCAAATGTTTAAGCGTACTGTTGCTCAAACTCACGCATGAAATCGACAAGCGCTTGAACCCCCTCAAGAGGCATCGCGTTGTAGATTGACGCACGCATCCCTCCTACTGCTCGGTGACCTTTTAGCGCTTTAAGGCCTTTCGCATCAGCAAGCTCTAGGAATATGGCGTCAAGCTCTGGCTTCGCAAGCTGGAATGGAACATTCATTAGAGAGCGGTTAGCTGAATAAACACCATTGCGGTAGAAATCTGACTGATCGATGTAATCGTAAAGCAGCGCCGCTTTCTCACGGTTTACTTGCTCAATCGCTTTCACACCGCCCTGTTCTTTCAGCCATTTGAATACCAGACCAGACAAGTACCAAGCAAACGTTGGCGGTGTGTTGAACATCGACTCTTTTTCTGCCAGCACTTTGTAATCCAAAATGCTCGGTAGCACTTGCTTCGCCAAACCAAGCAGATCATCACGTACGATGGCAATCGCGATGCCAGAAGGACCAATGTTCTTCTGTGCGCCAGCGTAAATCACACCGTACTTTGAAATGTCAATTTCGCGAGAAAGAATGGTTGAAGACATATCAGCAACGATTGGTTTGTCCGTTACTGGTAGGTCGTTAATCTCAACACCATCAATGGTTTCGTTAGGACAGAAGTGAACGTAAGCCGCATCAGGCGAGATCCTCCACTCTGTTGCTGGTAGCACAGCAGCCTTTCCATCGATGACTGTTTTTGCATTAAACACGTCAGGTTCACAGTACTTTTTCGCTTCTGCTACGGCACTTTCTGCCCAGTAACCACCATTAATGTAAGTCGCAGTTTCCGCATCACCTAGCAAGTTAAGTGGAACAGCGGCAAATTGAGCACGAGCACCACCTTGGCAAAACAGTACTTTGTAATTGTCTGGGATATTCAGAAGATCACGAAGGTCTTGCTCTGCTTCTTCTGCAACCTTAATGAACTCTTTACTTCGGTGACTGATCTCCATCACTGAAGTACCAAGACCTTGCCAGTTGATTAGCTCCTTTTGTGCTTGCTGCATGACTGCTTTTGGCAGACCTGCAGGTCCTGCACTGAAGTTAAATACGTTGTCCGTATTTTGTTCCATGATGCTCATTGCTCCTGCTAAGTAAGTATGACGAAATTAATATCACGTTTTTGCAGCGATAAAAACAAGAAAAGAGGTCTTACGACCTCTTTTTAAACTGAAAAAGCTAAAAACTTACTTTGTAAACTTCTCTATTGCATCAACGCTGGCATAAGCAGTGTGATTAAAGGAAACTCTTGTCCATTTTCGAACTTCAATTTCCCATCCGAAATTTGCGCTTTTAGTTCATAACCGTCGTTTTTTTTCTCGATAAGCTCCATCACCATCAACTCATCAACACTTTCTTGAATGAATGGGTAGAGATCCACCAGCTCATCCGAGAAGTAGGTGTTAAGTGAACCACTCGTTGCTGTCATCAACTTCATTGGGTCTTGAGTGATGTTGTCCGTGCCTTGAGGAACAGACAGTTGCCATTCGTTACGGAACTTACCTTCACCAAACGCCAAAGACAGTTCGTTCACAGAAAGACTAAAGCCTTTGCTGAAGAGCGCATCAATATGTGGCAACAGTTTTTGGATTTCTTGCTCATCAAGCATTGGCGAGCTTTGGTAAATCGACATGATCTCATCAAACGATTTGCTATCTACGTCGCCAATAGCAAAGTCCAGCTTGAAGTTATCAACATCTGTTCCATCCGTTAGACGCATTTGCTTTGCATCCAACACCAGTTTCGAACTCAGCTTATCACCCGCTTCGTTGAGAGAGGTATTGCCGCTGTAGCTAGCATTTTCAATCAGGAGCAAAGGCGCCAGTTGTGCATCAACTATATCCAGCTTTTGCAGTGAGAAAGCTTGCTCACCTAACCAGTAACCTTTCGCTTGTTTGCCTTTACCCTCGCCAGTCAATTCAGCAAGGTGAATTTCTTCGCCGTTTTCAAAATCAATCTGTACCGAAGGAATCGACACTTGGTAGTTCAAATCACCAAGGACTGTCACGTTACCTTTAACCTGAGCAGGACTTGATGAAAGGTGCATGCCTTGAGCGTCGTTTTGGTAGTTCCAGCTCGCTAAATCAAGCGTGAAATCGGTATTACCGTTAAGCTGAGTTTGGCTGTGCATTGTCAACGGCAAGAAATCCGCGTCTACCAATCTAGAATCTGCACTTAGGCTTGTTAAACCATGAGTTACGTCACTGGTCACATCAAATGCTGTTGGCAAACCATCACGTTCAAGCTGCGCTTTGATTTCTGGATCAACCACGGTGTAACGCGTCAAAACAACGGAAGATAAGTAACCGCGGTCATATTCAACAACCTCGCCTTTCACCATCTCATCGTTCATATTGGCAATGCCGTCTTCAATAATAGATTGACCAATCTGACCAACCGCTAGCGGCCAACATAGCGCAAGAGAAATAGCGCCACCGATGGCACCCATTTTTTTTAGATTTTCCATAACGTCACTTATTGAGTATTTGTGCTCAGTCTAACCCAAACCCAAAGCGGATAAAACATTGAGATATATCAGACTATTGATGGGTATTTTAGTTCATTAATCGAGAACAATACCCAGCTCCCAACCATTCTTGTATTTAATTGATATGTTGTTAGTGCCAAGTTTTAACCGGAGCTCAAACCACTGTGAACCGCTACGCCGTATTGTGCCTTGACAACAATCCCATTAGTGCCGAGCAGTTTCGCTTGGAGTTGTCAGCTTTCTCGAGCAAGTTTGATATTCTGTCGGTAGAATCGATAGAAGAAGCCCAGAGTGCCTTGGAATATCTCGAAGAGAGAGAGCAAAAAGTGGCGCTCGTTATTGCTAGCCATCACGCGCATTTCAACGGCGTCGATTTTCTTATCGGTTTAGATCGTAAACCCCATACCGAGCAAGCTCGAAAGATCCTTATCAGTTGTTCTTCTGATATTGAGGCAATCTTAACCGCCGTCAATGAAGGACGCCTAGATCATTGCTTAACGAAACCACTGCCAGACAAGGTGCTGCTCAATACTGCACAAAAAGAACTCACCCAATTTATTCTTCGTCACGATAGAGAGGACTTACTTAGCTACAGCCAAATTCTCGACCAACACAAGTTGCTTCGTGCTCACATCGAAAATCAAATGAGCAACTGTCAAGCTGGCTTCTTGAACGACTACCACTCCCTTTCTGACGAAGAGCTGGCGGAACAAGTGATCAGCGCACTACAACATTTCTTTGAACAAGATGACGATAATGAAGCATGTCGAACCTACTCCCCAGAACACTTACTGACGGTAGAAGGCGAACCCAACAGTTTCTTGTGGTTTATAACCAGTGGTGAAGTTGCGCTGTACAAACGCGACGAGCTAGGAATGCAGCGTGAGGTGGTTCGTCACTCTAAAGGTAATATCATTGGCGGCATGTCCTTTGTCACCGGAGAAAACTCATTTTCTACGGCACTGACCCTGACTCAAACAGAAGTCATTAAGCTAGATAGAAACGAATTCCGCAAAGTAATGCAGAGCGATTCAAACTTATTACCGCTCTTTACTAACCTGCTCCTCCGTCATTTCAACCGACGATTGCAACGCAGCATCAACACCAAGTTACAACTACAAAAAACTCTGGAGTCTCTAGAATCTGCCCACCAGCAACTTATTGAGAGAGAGAAAATGGCGATGCTTGGGCAACTTGTCGCCGGCGTTGCCCATGAGTTAAACAACCCTATCGCAGCCATTCTCCGCGTGGTGGAAAATCTGACGCAGACACTGGAGAATCTGCTCACAGAACTCCCTAGCCACGACATTCAAGAAAAGGGCGTTGATTTGTTGACTAGAGCCCAAAGGGTTAAGCCAGCCTCAACCGCGGAGTTAAGAGAGCGCGTTAAACAGCTTAGCAACTCCCTGCCAGACAGGAACCTAGCCAAAAAAGTCGTGAACCTTGGGCTCGAATCCGATAAAGCGTTGATAACAGCTCTTACTCGTCAAAAAGCGGATTCATTACAGACATTAGGAACATTAGAGCAATATCATCAAGTCGGCTCATCACTTCGCTCGATAAATGTTTGTGCTGCCCGCATTGCCGACATGGTGAAGAGCTTGAAGGGATATGCACGTTTCGATAATGAAAGTTTGCACTTTGCTGATCTGCATGAAGGCATTGAAGATACGTTAGTGATCTTTGAAAACAAGCTCAAAATGCACAAGGTCACTACTGACTTCGCTCCGCTGCCTCATACGCTCTGCCAACCCATTGCGCTGCAGCAAGTATGGACCAACCTGATTTCCAACGCGATTGATGCCTTCCCCGATAAAGGCGAGCTGACTATTCGATCGCGATCGGTCGAGAAAAATAATCAAACGTACGCTGTCATCTCATTCAAAGACAACGGATGCGGCATCCCAAAATCACAACAAAAAGCCATTTTTGAACTCAACTTTACAACCAAGAAAGAAGGCAATTTCGGCTTAGGAATCGGACTTTCTATCTGCCAACAAATTATGGCTAGCCATAAAGGCTGGATAGAGGTGGAGTCTGAACTCAACCAGTACACTTGCATGACCGTCTGGTTACCTATCACTCAAGAAGGAGATGAAGCATGACTAAATATCTGATTTTGTGCGTGGATGATGAAAGAGAAGTCTTGGATAGTGTCCTTCAGGATTTGATTCCATTTGAAGATAACTTTGTGGTCGAAGGCGCGGAGTCCGTCACGGAAGCCAAACAAGTGATTGAAGAAATGGCGGAAGATGGCATTCAGCTCGCCCTCATTCTTTGTGACCACATCATGCCAGAGCAGACTGGTATAAGCTTCTTAATCGAGCTCAGTCAAAATGGTGACACAAAATCGGCACGTAAACTCTTGCTCACCGGGCAAGCAGGCCTAGAAGACACCGTTGAAGCTGTAAATCATGGAAGTCTCGATTACTACATCGCCAAGCCATGGAAAGGTGAAGAACTGCGAGAAGCCACCACGTCTCAACTGACTGCTTTTATGATAGAAAATGATGACAATCTGTTGTCGTGGACCTCAATTCTGGATGCAGAAGCCATCCTCAATGCAATGGCTGACAGACGAGCAAGCTTCGGCGAATAATCTTTTTGCGAGAAAAAGGCACCAAGATACCTCCTACATGGCGCGTTTTTTGCTGTGAACATGGCACAATTGACTCATTTGACAAAACATCGACACTTTTTTGTTGGTCGTCGACCTTGGTTTTTATTATGATGTCGAACAAATCAGATTACGGTTCAAGTGGTTACTTGGATCCATGGAACTATAAGACAAGGTTTATCGTTAGTTATGCGTAAAACACTATTAGCCACTGCCCTTTTGCTGGCATCTAGCCAAGCTCTAGCTGCGAACGACTACAACGCTCCAGCAACAATGAGCAACTTTAACTACGACTACATGGAAGCTCGCATTGGTGCAAGCCCTGTGACATTCGGTGCTGGTTTTAGCAAATCAATCCACCCAAATGCACACGTAGTTGCGCGCATCGATTCTGAATTCGATGGCGATTTCGACTCAGCTACAGGTTTTGGTTTCCACTCTCCACTTAACAACTGGGCAGACCTAACTGGTGAAATGCTAATGCGTGTTGTGCAGCCATCAAACTCAAGCAGCACAGACGTGGGTATGGAACTTAACCTTGGTGTACGCCAGTGGCTTGGTCCTCAGCTAGAAGTGGGTGGTAAAGCAGGTTACGTATCTATCGACAACGATGACGATTGGATCGGTTCGGTTTACGCTCGATTCCACTCTACAGAGCTATTCTCTCTAGGTGCAGAAGCACGTATCAACGACTTCTACGGTGACCAAGTAATGTTCACGACTCGCTTCAAGTTCTAATCAATCATTTGATTACGCTCTAACAGAAGCAAAAAAATAAAAAAACCGAGGCATATGCCTCGGTTTTTTATGGGTAAAAACTAATTTGTTGCAATGACTAACTCAAATGAAGTGGTCAAAAACATCAACTTCCTTTTTGTCGCTTTCAACACTCACCTTTTATGACTCGCTAACTTCATCCTAAACGAGTCAATCATCGTGAAACTAAATAGATTTATTCACACATAGCCAGTAGCTGCTTCTTGCGTGGTTCTTGGATCAGTTTCCAATGGATACCATCAATCGCACCAGCAAACTTCCAAAGCAGCTTAACATCTACATCACTGCCGTATGCCACTTTTACTTTGTTGAAGACTTCTACTGGGCCAAGCTCCAAAAACGTGTCTACGTCATCAATACCCGCTTTCTTTACCATACGCTCTAGCGTTAGCTGCATATTCGGTAGATCACGCAAACGTCTACTGGCTGAAGACTTTTGGTATTTGCGTTCCTTGATAGAAAAATTAATTGATTTTTGTAACAGCTCATCCAACCCAGCAAAACCGGAATCAAACAATTCTGTTACATCGTAATAATTTACCGTTGCCGTCGTTTGTTTTTTGACGTGCTTATATTTTTCACAGTTTAGTTGAGTAAACTCTTCATCGAGGCCATTGCCACCGCGCAAGTAACAGCAGTCGTTACTTACCAGAGCAAACATTGCGTCGTTGCTGAATAAACCAATACCGCCGAACATTGAACGTTTTTGGTACTCACTAAAATTGCTTACATATTTAAAAAAAGCTTGGTCTGTCATGTCCATTGACCTCTTTAATTGGAATAAGTTACCCCGATTAGCGATGTCACCAGATAAACAGCAGCTTGTAGCGAATTATAAATTGTCGATATGTTGGCGTATTTTTTGTGAATTGCGCTCACCAACTGTCTTAATCATACTTAACGTTGAAAAATAAGTTAGGATCTATGTCACAGATGCCAAAGTGCAAATTCAACATACGTGATTAGTTTCACACTTACAACTCCTGGACCGATGTTTTTTTGACGAAATCACTGCCAAAAATCAAGCATTATGGTGATTAATCCAGCAATTGCAAAAGCGAGGCAGGTATTTAATTGATAACTAACATACTGTGAGGGTACACTGTACGAAAGCTCTCAAGCACAGCGTCGTAATGGAACATCTATCATTTTTCTGGCTACCGAATAATAAAGATAAGCTTATAAAAGCACTTGAATCTGAGTTCGCTCAGCTGGTAGAACAATCTATTTCTACTGGCAAAATTTCTCTTCCTCCGATCCCTGATGTCGTACTCAGGATTCAGCAGCTTTGCACTGAAGAACACACCACCATCGCAGACGTTGCCAATGCGCTTTTAGAAGATCCTGGCCTAGCTGCTGTTGTCGTGCGTGTCGCGAACTCCGTTATCTTTAATCGTCGCAATATCACTTGCAATGATTTAATAACGGCGGTTTCTCGACTCGGTATTCTTCGCGTAAGAGACATTGTCACTGCACAAGCGATTGAACAATTAAAGCATTCAGTAAACTTAACCAAAGAATGTAATAGTATCTTAGTGAAAAGTGCCGCAGTTTCTCGTGAGCTTGGCGCAACCATGGTGTTGGTGGTTCAGGAGTTTCGTAAGCATGAACCTGCGACTTATGGTCATCTAGAACAAGAGAAGGCATTGTTGGTTGGTTTATTGGCGGACATAGGCTTGTTCTGCTTGATAAACGAATACCATTTGTATCTTGATCGCGGTAATTACCTCGATCCAGATATCGCATTGCAGGTATTCCAGACCCGCTGTTCTGCAACAAGTAAATTAGTGCTTGAGAGATGGGGCTTTGATAATGATTTCCGCGAAGTTTCATCTAATGAGAAATACGAAGCTTCACGTCCAGAGGTCAGCTACCTCGATATTGCTCGCATTGCTAATCACCTCTTGATGTTCCGTAATCAAGATGACCGTATCGAAGATCACGAAGTAGAGTTCAATTTAACTGGCGCCGAGGTCTTGTACGATCTCAGCAATATGAGTGATACTGACTTCCAAAGTGAAATTAAAGAAGTGCTTAGCGCAAGCGGCCTTTAATCTCTAATACATCAAAATCCAGCCACGACTCCATTAAGGTAGTATTCTGATTCATTTTGGCGTGGCTGAATTTTGCTTATCTCAGAAAGGAATCATTGAGTTTTATGTTCTCGGGGATACTATTTATCTTCGCTCCATTAGTGGTGGGCTATTTAATTCCAGTTTCTCGCTCGTCAGTACTGGAGAAGATCAATAAATCGACCTCTTACCTTATTTACGTCATCCTCTCTTTGATGGGATTGAGCTTGGCTGCGCTTGATAACCTTGGTAGCAACCTGCAAACCATCCTCCTCTACGCGGGCACTTTTTTTGTTTGCTTGGGTGTATGTAACCTCATGGCTTTGCCATTGGTTGATAAACTGCTGCCTTTGCAGACGGACCAAAATCAGAAGAAACTTCCTCTCTCTTCTATGGCATTAGAATCGGTCAAATTAGTGGTCGTTGTTGGCGGTGGTTTGATTGCTGGCCTAATTCTTCCCATTGGGCTTTCTTGGGTTGATACCGCAAGCGAGTGGATTTTATTTCTATTGCTGTTCTTTATTGGCATTCAACTGCGCAACAGTGGCCTAACGCTGCGCCAGATTCTTTTGAATAAACAAGGCATGGCAATCGCTTCAGTGATCATATTGACGTGCATGATCGGTGGCGTCATTGCCGGAATGATTCTCGACCTACCACTCTATCAAGCGTTAGCAATGTCATCGGGCTTTGGCTGGTACTCTCTGGCGGGTATTTTGATGGGCGATGCATTTGGCCCAATCTTTGGCGGAGCCTCCTTCTTGATTGAGTTAATACGAGAGCTGGTTGCATTGGTCGCGATTCCACTATTTATTCGCACTTATCCTTCGACTGCTATTGGCTTCGCGGGTGCTACAGCAATGGACTTTACCCTACCGGTGATTCAAACCACTGGTGGTGTTCGATGTGTGCCTGTCGCGATTGTTAGCGGTTTTATCCTAAGCTTATTAGTGCCTGTAATGATGCTTTTCTTTGTGTCTCTTGCTAGCTAGATCTCAGGAATAGTCCTTAACATCCATTACAATACGGCAAAAATTCAAATACCCACGTAACCTCAAAATGCTCAATTCAAAGAGAATTTTCTGGTTTACCGCTTTGTTATCGAGCCCTTTGATTTTTAACTCTTGGATCGGTAATCAGTGACAGGCAAGGCATAGTGCCTATTAGGGTTACAAAGGGAATACAACCGAAAGGAATAACAATGAAACGCTTTGTCGTTGCGGCGCTCCTCGCTACAAGCTCAACTTTCACTTTTGCTGCTGATCAGCAATGTCTTGCAAACAAATACGACGGTTACATCGATGCTTCTCTGCAGTGGTACCAAGATCTCGTTGACCTAACCGTTACGCAATACCCTGATTTGAAAGAAGTAAGTCAGTGGTTCTTAGAAGGTCGTAAGCACCACTTCGGGCTTAACCGTGAAGCGGTACATTACTTCTTGAAGAACGATCCTAGCCGTGTTGCAACAGAGCAACCTGTAGAAGCATGGCTGAAGCTAGAACAGCACGATGTAAAACAACTGGCGACACGCAGCGATGAACTAGGCCAAGCGGCACAAAAGACGTTCAGCGACCGCCAATCAGCAAACCACCCAAAGAACTATGACCTACGTTCTGCTTTTGCTGACTTATTAAGCCATCCAAAACAGATCGATTCTGCACTTAATAAGTACAATCAATCAATTGCTAAGATTGAAAAGCAGAAGTGTGAATAAACCTCGCCTAAGAATTTCATTTCAGCAACGTGGGTTTCAATAATTAAAACGGGACTTTGCGCCCGTTTTGGTTTAGATTGTGGCGCTCGCATTACCAAAATAACTACAAAGATTCTTTGCTATGGTTAAGGAACAAAAAACCGCTGACGTTAGCTTTGTGAGCTTGTTAAAGATCTTCACGATTCCTGAAGGTCCAGATTCGACGTTGACCAAAATCGACGAAAGTCTCTCCCAGAACTTGAATCAATTTCTTCGTGAACACATCGTGGCAGAAGAAAAGCCTTTACACGAAATAGAGAAAGACTTTTCTTCTGCTCAGATTCCTGAGCAACCTGAGTTCGTTTCAGACCACACCGAGCACCTGCTTGATACTTTGGTATCTCACTCGGTTCACACTTCTGCACCAAGCTTTATTGGTCACATGACTTCTGCCCTACCGTATTTCTTAATGCCGTTGTCGAAGATCATGATTGCTTTAAACCAAAACTTGGTAAAGATTGAAACTTCGAAAGCATTCACACCACTTGAACGCCAAGTGCTTGGTATGCTGCACCGTCTTATCTACGGACAGGACGATAAGTTCTACGCTAAGTGGATGCACAGTGCGAAGCACTCTCTCGGTGCATTTTGTTCTGGCGGTACCATCGCCAACATTACTGCGCTTTGGGTTGCACGCAACAAGGCGTTAAAAGCGAACGGTGCGTTTAAAGGCGTGGAAAAAGAAGGTCTATTCAAAGCCATGAAGCACTATGGCTATGAAGGACTGGCAATTCTTGTTTCAGAGCGTGGCCACTATTCATTAAAGAAAGCCGCTGACGTACTTGGTCTTGGTCAAGAAGGCTTGGTTGCTGTCAAAACAGATGCAAATAACCGCATCATCGTTGATGACCTTAAAGTGAAAATCGCTGAGCTTGAAGCACAAAACATCAAGCCTATCGCTGTCGTTGGTGTTGCAGGTACAACCGAGACGGGTAGCGTTGATCCTCTGGCTCAAATCGCCGAAGTTTGTGCGGAACACAATTGCCATTTTCACGTGGATGCAGCATGGGGTGGAGCTACTCTGATGTCGAATCACCATCGTCACCTGCTTGACGGTGTTGAGCTTGCAGACTCGGTCACCATTGACGCCCACAAACAGCTCTACATCCCAATGGGCGCGGGCATGGTTCTGTTTAAAGATCCAGACGCGATGAAGTCTATCGAGCATCACGCGCAGTATATCTTGCGTAAAGGTTCAAAAGACTTAGGCAGCCATACTCTGGAAGGCTCACGTTCAGGTATGGCGATGCTGGTTTACGCAGCGATGCACATCATCAGCCGCCCTGGTTATGAACTGCTGATCGATCAGAGTATTGCCAAGGCTCGTTACTTTGCTGATCTTATCAACCAGCAGGAAGACTTTGAGTTGGTGTCTGAGCCTGAGCTTTGCCTACTGACCTATCGCTTCTTGCCAACTCATATGCGAGCAGCGCTAGAAAAAGCAAAAGGTACGCAGAAAGAGAAATTGAACGAGTTGTTAAACCAGCTGACTCAATTTATCCAAAAGCGTCAACGTGAAACGGGCAAATCATTCGTTTCTCGTACTCGACTGAACCCAGACCAATGGCAGCGTATGAACACCATCGTTTTCCGTGTTGTATTAGCCAACCCATTGACTACGAACGATATTCTAAGTACTGTTCTGGATGAGCAACGCGAAATTGCTTTGCAAGCTCCAAGTTTAATGGCGAAGATTGAAGAAACAGTCGAAGACATTCTCAATTCCTAAGCGTCAATGTGAGTTACATCAAATTGAAAATTTCTTTCGTTTTGGTGTAACTCAAACATCATTATTGTGCCACTAGAGCAACAAACCAACTATCCCACATCCAATTCTGTAGTTTTTACAACATTTTGTTTGAGGCTTGTCAAATTCTCACGAAATAGTAACCGTATTTGGTTTAGCCAGATTGAGGATCGGGTTTATACTGATTTTATGGCGCTGGTAGTTTTCGTTAACGCCCCTCTAGACCGAGAAGCCCTTGGGTTTCCACCCGTTAGCAGAGCCAGCGAGTTGTTCTCTATACCCTCGTGAACACTATGAATACATTAGAAAAAATTCAAAAAAATCTGGAGAATTTCAGTAAGTCAGAGCGCAAAGTTGCGGAAGTAATTATGGCGTCTCCACAAACTGCAATTCATTCAAGCATTGCAACGTTAGCGAAAATGGCTGATGTGAGTGAGCCTACTGTAAACCGTTTCTGTCGTCGCCTGGATACCAAAGGTTTCCCGGACTTTAAACTTCACCTTGCGCAAAGCCTTGCCAATGGTACACCTTACGTTAACCGTAACGTGGAAGAAGACGATGGGCCTGATGCCTACACGCACAAGATTTTTGAATCGACAATGGCTTGTTTGGATGTTGCGAAAAACAGCCTTGATGCGATGCAAGTTAACCGTGCGGTTGATCTGTTGACCCAAGCGAAGCGCATCTCATTCTTCGGTCTAGGCGCCTCTTCTTCTGTTGCGCGTGACGCTCAAAACAAGTTTATTCGCTTCAACATTCCAATTACTTGTTTTGAAGACATCGTAATGCAACGCATGAGCTGCATTAACTGCAGTGACAACGATGTGATCGTCCTGATTTCTCATACGGGTCGCACTAAGAGCCAAGTTGAGATTGCGAACCTTGCACGTGAAAACGGTGCAACCGTTATTGCTATCACAGCAAAAGATTCACCGCTAGAGAAAGCAAGCTCACTGGCTATTACTCTAGACGTACCAGAAGACACTGACGTTTACATGCCTATGGCAAGTCGCGTAGTACAAATGACGGTGATCGATGTGCTAGCCACTGGCTTTACTCTGCGCCGTGGCACTGGCTTCCGCGAGAACTTGAAGCGAGTAAAAGACGCGCTGAAAGACAGCCGCTACGACAAGCTAAGTCAGTACTAACGAATCGACTTAGTCAGTAATAAAAAGCAGAAAGGGGAGCTAAATAGCTTCCCTTTTCGTATCTGGTCAATCGTATTTCTATTGATTCACATCTGAGAGATCGGAACGTGACTCCAACACCTCTACTGAGCTTACATGTTGGCTACCTTCACTCTCGCACATGCAAACTTCACTGCCATCACATACTTGGCGAAGAATATACACCAAACGATCTTGCGTGAGCGGTAATGGGTTGCCTTTGATAGCAACTGACTTAAGTGCATCGTCAGCGACTTGCTCAAACGACGTCTGACACACACCAAATTTTCCAAGCTGAGGTAACTCAAGCTTATCCAGCACCATTCTCACCCAAAGTACGCCGTTATGCTCGTTGGCATTGGTTCTTTCCGTGACGAGTTGCGCCAATCGCTTGTAACGGCTTATTACGTCGCTGCGCCCTGCCCTTTTTGCAGCATTGATGTTTTCTTGCATAACATGAGGAGCCAAACGCGCGGTAATGACACTGTGAGGAGCATCAAGCTTGCCACCCAATGCAGAAGCTAAACCGTGCGCAGCGCCTAGCTTAGCGTTGGTGATGGCCATTCCACCCAAAAGTGCTGCAAAAGAAAGGTCTGCTCTGGCTTTGTGACTGTCTTGCTTACACCCTGCAATGACCGAACGGCTTAAACGACGCAACCCTTCCTCGCACACCATGTCAGTGAGCGGATTAGGATCACCACATACGTAAGCTTCCATAAGGTGAGTGAACGCATCCATCGCGCCGCGACCAGAGGTATATTGATCAGTGCCATAGGTTAACGTTGGATCGACTATCGCTAAATCAGCAAGCATTTCCGGGCTTCTTAAACTGACCTTCACTTGATCTTGCCCCGACTTAAGCACCGCATTTCTGGTCACTTCAGATCCAGTACTTGCTGTCGTAGGAATTGCAATCAAATGAATCGGTTTGGTTTTTAAAGGTACGTTTCGCCCAACCACTTCGACGTAATCATAGACATCACCTTGGTTGGGGATGATAGCGGCAAGTGCTTTGCCCATATCAATGACACTGCCCCCACCAATTGCAATGACCATGTCCGGCTGAAACTTGCGCCCAAGCACGGCAGTTTCTTCCACCATGGTGATATTAGGTTCGCCATTAATGGCGACATGCTGATAACGCATGTTCTGCGCTTTTAGATAATTAATGATAGGTGTGGCTCGTTGCGTATCTTTACCCGTGACCAGTAAAACGCTGTAGCCAAATTGATTGATTACAGACAGCGAAGATTGGAGCGCCCCCTCGCCGAAGATAATCCGTGTCGCAGTCATAAACTGAAACATACACTTCCTCCCCAAACAACAACTCACACTAGAGTGCTATGCTTTCAGCAAAAAAAAGTTGACCGAGTGCACCTTGCCGCCATTAACCCTACATTAAGTATGTTTTTATGCGTCACTTCACATACTTAACACGCCATTTAAACGATTAAGAATTGCCCTTAAAAGTGACTTTTCTTGGCTATAAGCTTAGTGCGCGTTCAGTTTTTATACGATAGATTTCACCTATCGAGACAAGAGGTAATTGCTACTTTATTTCCGTAACTGGATCGGGCATAGTTATCCCAACAAATGAAGGCGTGTACCGACATGAAGTCTAGTGTCGCTTTCTACAAGAAGAGATTTTAGGAGAAATAAGATTATGTTCGTAGTTATCTTTGGTCGCCCAGCTTGTCCATTCTGTGTTCGTGCAAAAGAGCACGCAGAAACGCTAAAAGCAAAACGTGATGACTTCAACTACCGTTACGTAGATATCCACGCTGAAGGCATTTCTAAAGCTGACCTAGAGAAAACAGTTGGTAAGCCAGTAGAAACTGTTCCTCAAATCTTCATCGACCAAACGCACATCGGTGGTTGTGATGACTTTGAAGCTTACGCAAAAGAGCACCTAGGCCTGTTCGACGAGTAATTCAAATTACTGATTTTTTAAAGCCGCTATTAGCGGCTTTTTTATTATCTTTCCAAATTAGAACTCCCCTACGTCAAGTAATAGTAAAACCTAAAAAATTTCACTTATCTTTTTTCCATATTTAGTTACAATTCGAAATTCTTAACTATTTTATTTGGCACACACCTTACCCGAGCCACGCAGTGAACATAGACGTCGTACACCTTCTCGAACAAAACCCCATTCTTCTAATCTTCGTCGTATTAGCAATTGGCCTTGCCTTTGGCAAAATTCGCTTTGGAAAGTTGCAGTTAGGCAATTCTATTGGCGTTCTCATTACTTCTCTCGTAATGGGCCATCTTGGCTTTTCTTTTAATGCAGAGGCCTTAACCATCGGCTTTATGCTGTTTATCTACTGTGTAGGTATTGAAGCTGGGCCTAACTTCTTCGGCATTTTTTTCCGAGACGGTAAGCATTACTTTATTCTAAGTATGACCGTATTAGTCTCTGCGGTAGGTCTTACCTACTTTTGCAGCCACTACATGGGCCTTGATTTTGGTTTATCTGCCGGCATGATGGCGGGCGCTCTTACCGCTACGCCTGTTCTGGTAGGTGCACAAGATGCTTTAAACTCTGGTCTTGCAACCATTCCGCGTAACATGGATTTTTCTTTGGTATTAGAAAATCTATCCGTCGGTTACGCGATGGCTTATCTGGTAGGTTTGATAAGTATGATCATGTTCGCCAAACTGCTGCCAAAACTGCAAAAGCAAAACCTATCGGATTCAGCGCAGCAGATCGCACAAGAGCGTGGACTTGGTAACTCTAGCCAACGTAAGGTGTACCTGCCGATTATCCGTGCGTACCGTGTTGGCCCTGAGCTGATTGACTGGACAGATGGGAAGAACCTTCGTGAGCTGGGCATTTACCGCCAGACAGGTTGTTACATTGAACGTATTCGTCGTAACGGGATTCTTGCCCACCCGGATGGTGACGCAATCCTGCAAGAAGGTGACGAAATCGCACTAGTCGGTTTCCCAGACAGCCACGCACGTCTTGACCCAAGTTTCCGTAACGGCAAAGAAGTATTCGACCGTAACCTACTTGACCTTCGAATTGTCGAAGAAGAGATCGTGGTTAAAAGCGATGCAATTGCTGGTAAGCGTTTATCTGATTTGAACCTATCGGAATTCGGCTGTTTCTTGAACCGCGTAGTACGTGCTCAAATTGAAATGCCGATGGATTTAGACATTGTTCTCGCTAAAGGTGATGTACTTCAAGTGAGTGGTGAAAAGAGTCGTGTTCATGGCCTTGCTGAGAAAATCGGTTTCATCTCGATCCACAGCCAGATGGCAGACTTACTCGCATTTTGTAGCTTCTTTATTCTGGGCATTATGTTTGGCTTGGTGACCATGACGTTTGGTCAAGTGTCATTCAGCTTAGGTAACGCAGTCGGCCTATTACTTTCTGGCATCACACTGGGCTTCCTACGAGCAAACCACCCCACTTTTGGTTATGTTCCACAGGGGGCACTGAACATGGTCAAAGACTTAGGACTGATGTTCTTTATGGTCGGAATTGGTTTGAGCGCTGGTGGTAAGATTTTTGAGCACCTTTCACAAGTCGGTCCGCAGATCATCGGTTTGGCGTTTATCGTCAGCGTTGTGCCTGTCGTGCTTGCTTACCTAGTTGGCGCTTACGTACTTAAGATGAACCGTGCGCTACTCTTTGGTGCCATCATCGGTGCACGTACATGTGCACCAGCAATGGACGTAGTGAACGAATACGCGAAGTCGACAATTCCTGCTCTGGGTTATGCTGGTACGTACGCGATTGCTAATATCTTGATGACGCTAGCAGGTACTATCCTGATTATTCTAAGCTAAACCCTTTGAATGAGCTTTGTTGGTTGGTTTTAGGTAGCGCTCATGATTCAACACAAGGCATTAAGACACAAAAAAGGCGCTCTATTGAGCGCCTTTTTTAATTCCGTTAGAAACGATTAGATTTGAGTGAAATCTGTTTCTACTGCTGGGTTAACGTCTGCTTCGTAATCGACACCGTCAACACCGAAGCCGAATAGCTTCAAGAACTCTTCTTTGTACTCAACGTAGTCAGTTAGCTCTTTTAGGTTTTCAGACGTGATCTGTGGCCATAGGTCACGACAGTGTTGTTGGATATCTTCGCGCAGTTCCCAATCATCCAGACGTAGACGGTTCACTTCATCTACTTCTGCAGCGCTGCCGTCTTCTTTGTAAAGACGTTGGCTGAACATACGGAAGATCTGCTCCATACAACCTTCATGTACGCCTTCTTCACGCATTTTCTTGAATACCATTGCGATGTATAGAGGCATAACAGGAATTGCAGAACTTGCTTGAGTCACAACAGACTTAAGTACCGCTACGTTTGCGCTACCGCCAGTTGCAGATAGTTTCTCGTTCAGTGCTGCTGATGCACGATCAAGGTCCATTTTCGCTTTACCTAGAGCGCCATCCCAGTAGATAGGCCAAGTTAGTTCAGTGCCGATGTAGCTGTATGCAACTGTTTTGCAACCATCTGCTAGCACGCCAGCGTCTGATAGTGCGTTAATCCATAGTTCCCAGTCTTCACCGCCCATTACGGTTACTGTGTCTTGGATTTCTTGCTCAGTTGCAGGCTCTACGCTTGCTTCGATGATGACGTCTTTGTTGGTATCAACAGCCGTTGACGTGTAAGTCTCACCGATAGGCTTAAGTGCTGAACGGATTAGTTCACCCGTCTCTGGCATTTTACGTACTGGAGAAGCCAGTGAGTAAACCACCATATCTACCTGACCAAGGTCTTCTTTAATCAGATCGATTGTTTTCTGTTTTGCTTCATTTGAGAAAGCGTCGCCGTTTAGGCTTTTCGCGTACAGACCTTCTTCACGAGCTAGCTTCTCGAAAGCAGCCGCGTTGTAAAAACCTGCTGTACCTGGCTTCTTCTCTGTGCCTTCTTTTTCGAAGAAAACACCGATAGTTGAAGCGCCGCCACCAAATGCCGCAGCGATACGAGAAGATAGGCCGTAGCCACTTGATGCACCCACAACAAGAACGCGTTTTGGTGCGTTTTTAATTGGGCCTTGTGCTTTAGTGTAAGCAATTTGTTCTTTTACGTTAGCTTCACAACCCACTGGGTGCGTAGTAGTACAGATAAATCCACGAATTCTAGGTTTGATGATCATATTCAACTTCCTTTAAAAAACGTTGCTAGGATAAAAGGTTCAGCCCTACTTCGCACCTAATTTCTGTAAAAATGCTGCGAAAATGCAAGTGGTTGGAGCACTCAACAGAAAAACCTAAAGGCTCAAACACAAAAAAGCACCTCAATTGAGGTGCTTCTCTCATTTTATACTCAAACGCTTCATGCTGCTGAGTTCAGGTGCGATTTCTTCGTCGTCACGTTGGTGCGAACTTCTGAGAAATCGTGACTAAAGTGGTCGACTTGAATCGCTTTGTAGCGCAACTTATCTGCCGCCATGATTTGGTCGATTTCTTGCTCTGTCAGTACCTCGGCTTCAAACGCTTGCTGTAGGCGGTCATGCAATAGACCTTTACGCGCTACTTTGCCATCTTTTGCAGCTTTCATCAGCTTACGCTCGAGAGGCTTCACATCGTACATCGCCAAGAATGCACGTTCCATTAGGCCAACGCTGTCGTCTTCCTCTTTGCCGATGTAGCATAGATGAGTCAGTCGGTCACGTTGAGCGCCTGGTGTCATCATCGCTTCTGCTAGGCTCACACATAGCTCGTCGCTTGGCGCATTGAAATGGTTACCCAATGGGAACAACAAGCCTTTTAGAACGCCACCTACGTATTTCACAGGGAAGTTCGAGTAAGCCTCATTCAATGACTTCGAAGCATTGTATAAGCAGTGTTGTACTGCATAATGAACAAAGTTCAAATCACCCTGCTGACGACCTTCATCTTCATACTTCTTGAGTGCAGCAGAAGCCATGTACAAGTAGCTTAAGCCATCACCAAGGCGTGCAGAAATCATTTCTTTGCGCTTCAGGTCACCACCTAGAGTCAACATTGCAAAGTCTGCACTCACTGCCAGCGCGCGGCTGAGGCGAGTAATATCCTTATAGTATTGCTGCGTCGGCCCGCTCATGTGTGCTTTCACGAGGCGAGAACCAGTCAACGCTGCACCCAATGCGCCAAAGGTGTTACCCATTGCGTGTTTGATATGTTTGAACAGCAGATCATCAAACTCTTTTGCGCCTTCTTTCGGATCTGGGTTCGCAGCGGCTTCCATCTCTTTCAGAACGTATGGGTGACAACGTGTAGCACCCTGACCAAAGATCATTAAGTTACGAGTTAAGATGTTTGCACCTTCAACCGTAATCGCGACCGGAATACCTAGATAGTGTTTTGCTAGGTAGTTCATTGGACCGTCTTGAATAGCACGACCAGCATGGATATCGAAAGAGTCATTTAGGATGGTACGAGCGATTTCCGTCATGTGGTATTTCGCAATCGCAGTTACAATGCCTGGCTTCTCCTTCATATCTAGAGAAGTGGTGGTTAGCGTTCGAGTCGCTTCTAGTAGGTAAGTTAAACCACCAATGCGCCCCATCGCCTCTGCAACACCTTCAAACTTACCAATCGACATACCAAACTGCTTACGAACATAAGCATAAGCGCCAGTTGTGCGTGTTGTTAGGTGGCCAATCGCTGTGCCTAGTGCAGGAAGGGAAATGCCTCGTCCAGCCGATAGACATTCCACCAACATACGCCAGCCTTTACCTGCGTATTCGGAGCCACCGATCAACCAATCCATTGGAATAAACACATCGTTACCGCGTGTTGGGCCGTTCATGAATGCAGAACCCAGTGGGTCGTGACGCTCACCAATTTCGACACCTTCGTGATCAGCAGGAATTAGAGCACAAGTGATACCCACGTCTTTCTTGTCACCAAGTAGACCATCAGGATCTTGAAGCTTAAACGCTAGACCAAGAACCGTTGCTACAGGTGCCAGAGTGATGTAACGCTTGTTCCAGCTAACACGGATACCTAGAACTTCTTCACCTTCATGCATGCCATAACACACAACACCTTGGTCTGGGATACCACCAGCGTCCGAGCCCGCTTCAGGACCAGTAAGGGCAAAACATGGAATATCCGTACCGTCTGCAAGACGCGGCAGCCAATAATCTTTTTGATCTTGAGTACCATAGTGAGAAAGCAGCTCACCCGGACCAAGAGAGTTTGGAACCATCACTGAAACCGCAGCACTGATACTGCGCGTTGCAATGCGAGAAACGATGGTTGAGTTAGCCAGCGCTGAAAACTCTCGCCCACCGTATTCTTTTGAAATGATCAGCGAGAAGAAACGCTCCTTGCGTAAAAACTCCCATACTTCTGGTGGAAGATCTCGATCGTCTTTCACGATCTTTTGGTCATCCAACATTTCTAGTAACGTTTCTAGCTCATTGTCCATGAAGGCTTGCTCTTCAGACGTCAGAGCAGGCTTCGGATAATGATGTAGCGTTGTAAAGTTTGGCTTGCCTGAGAATAGTTCAGCGTCCCACCATACACTGCCCGCTTCCATTGCTTCTTTTTCAGTACTCGACAATGGAGGCAGTACTTTCTTAAACATTTTAAATGCTGGGTCACTAATCCATTTTCTTCGTAGAGAGCTCATAGTTCAGATCCTTTTGTTCGCGTCACCGCTAGCGGCTTTAACTTATCTTTATTATTGATTTAATATGCTTTACTTTGCCGACATACCAGCCGACAAATATGGAATCAAAAGGTCGACGACAGACTTAACATCAACCTCTTTTTCAAACTTACTTTCTGCAATTTCTGTTAACGCTTGGCTTGATGCCATAGTGAAAACGCAAGTGCCTAATGTGAAGTGTAATCGCCAGAACAATTGTTCTTCAGTTAATTCTGGGTTCGCTTTCATGATGGAGAACATGAACAAGTTCATCACTTCTTCATATCTTGTACTGATAAACCAGCGTAAATGGCCTTGTACGTCGGTGTAACCTCTACCAATCAGTAACATAAAAAGTGCCGTACCGTTCGGTCTTACCTCATTTAGCGATCGTAGCGGTAGACGCAACGATTCAAACACTTCATCCATGTTGTAGCTATCATGTGTGTTTAGCTCGATTAACGACGTCTTAATACTCGGCATTAGCGCTTCTAGGTAACGGTCTAGCACTGCCCTTACAAGCGTTTTCTTGTCGCCAAAGTGGTAGTTGACCGAAGCCAGGTTTACGTTTGCCTTACCAGTAATGGTTCGTAGTGATGTGTCATTGAAGCCGTATTCTGCAAATAGTCCTTCTGCTACATCGAGTATTTTTTCTTTTGTTGTACTTCTCGGGGCCATTTCAATCACTCGTATTAAACAACTGTTTGAAAATATACTCCCGAAACCTGAGATTAACAAATGATTAACATCACACTTTCACGCATTGGTCTGACCAGAAAGAAAAGTAGCGCTTTAAGGGAATGAATTTAAAGCGAATATTATTTTGTGAAAAAACTTCTAAAAAAAATGGAACTGTTTGGAATTAGCCCGGTCTGAATTACTGTAACAACTAGGGCATTCAAAGTTTTTCAGGCCGTCAAACTTGTTTCTATCTAGTTGCTACATCGCTGCTTTTTCTTATTAACTCCTATGTTTGTATCCGCCCAGACATTTTTTAGTCTGGGCTTTTTTTCGCCTGTCATTTGAGCTCCCCTTTGGATGAGCTTTGTGTTGTGCAAACTTCACCAATCTACAGATACAAAAAAGCCTCCCAGTCGGGAGGCTTTCGGTAAATTATTCTCTCTTAGCTTACGCTTTTTTCTCGCTTGCGGCTTCTTCTACCGCTTTCTTAGGCAATGAGAAGTGCAGTAGTGCATAGCCAATAATCGCTGCGGTCGTTGAGCCCATCAAGATGCCCAATCGAGCGTAGGTATCAAACTCAGGGCTTACGTTAGCAAACGCTAGCGATGAGATGAAAATTGACATCGTGAAACCGATACCACAAAGAACCGACACTGCAAAGATATGGATAAAGTTAACGCCCTGAGGCAGTTTTGCGATACCCAGTTTCACAGCAGCCCAGCTGAATGTGAAGATACCCAGCGGTTTACCAACCAATAGGCCCAGAGCGATACCTAGCGGTAGCATTGAAGTCAGACCTGACATCGATACACCCTCTAGCGAGATACCCGCGTTTGTAAAAGCAAACAAAGGAAGAATACCGAACGCTACGTATGAATGAAGTGCGTGCTCCATGTGTTTCAGTGGAGAATGCTCGCCTTTCTTGCCTTTAAGTGGAATAGCAAAACCAATTACTACGCCAGCAAGTGTTGCGTGAACTCCTGATTTAAGTACAGCAAGCCATAGTATCGCACCTACGATCATATATGGCGTCAGCTTAGTGACCTCTTTGGCGTTCAGCATGAACAACACACCGGTCATGACAAAGCCAACAAGTAATGCCATCGTTGATAGATCGCCTGTGTAGAACAACGCGATGATAACCACGACACCAAGGTCATCAATAATAGCCAATGCTAGAAGGAATACTTTCAAGCTGATTGGCACACGCTTACCAAGAAGCGCCATGATACCAAGCGCAAAGGCAATGTCTGTTGCAGCTGGAATAGCCCAGCCAGAGATAGCCTCTGGGTCACCGGCGTTGAAAGCCACATAAACCAGTGCTGGTGCTAACATACCACCTACAGCTGCAATAGCAGGGAAGATCGCGGTTTCTTTAGATTTTAGTGCACCTTCAAGTAGCTCACGCTTTACTTCAAGGCCAATTAATAGGAAGAACACGGCCATCAAGCCGTCATTAATCCAGTGAGATACTGACATACCAAATACATAAGTATGCAGCATCGCTTGATAACTTTCGCCAAGCGGTGAGTTTGCAATGGTCATAGCAATTGCAGCTGCAATTACAAGAAGGATACCGCCTGCGGATTCCATTTTAAAAAAGTCACGAATGACATCGTTCATGGTTTCGCCCTTATATTTATTATCTTAATAAACGAGTAACAAAGAATGATGAGAGTTTATAGCTGAAGAAAATGTAAGAATAATCGCTTGTTTAGAGTTTAAACTTCGATTTTTCCGATATTTCGTATACGAAAAATCGTATTTTTCAACAAGAACATATTTTTTTACAAGACCTGCCTATCTCCTTATAAGCTCAATCTATTCACATAGACTACTATTAAGTTAGTATAATATCTGATGAATTTTCGTGATTAACGTGCGGTTTTACACCGAAAATTGCGGGTTTCATTACCAAAAAAACCACCCAACTGGGTGGCCTTTTCTGTTCTGTTTAATAACCGGTGAGCTGCATAAATCCCCAAGCTTCATTAGAACCGGATGCGAGTATCGGGCCTTCCCAATAAGGAATCACAAACGGCAACCACATGTCCGATTTTATGATTCTCGTCGTCAAATTTATGTTCTGCTCGGGAACGTTAATAATCCATTGGAGAGGTAATCTTCTTCCATTAGAAAGATTGGTGACGTGCAGTGGCGTCATCGTGATGTCTCTATCAGTTAGATTGATGACTTTTCCAGAGCGCGTTGACAACGTACCGAAGAGGTGAGGAACCTGACCATTGTGACGATAACGACTTACTGTAAGCGCTCGCCCATCATCAAGGTTAAACACAAACCAATCCCAGCCTTGCTGGCCTTCGCCAATCAGGCCACTTCCCCACTCTTTCTGCGTCCAGGCTGAGCCAGAAACAGGGATCTCACGACCATTAAGGGTAAGCGTCCCTTTCACATTCAAGAAAGGCGCGCTGAAGCTGAAAGAGGCTATCGATTGAAGGGCATGCTTAACCTGAAACCCTTTATCACCGTTCACCACAAATGGACCGCTGGTTGTTGTATTCAAATCGAGGGCAAAAGCGTCAGTGGCGACATCCAGATTGCCTGGGAATGGTGTTGAACCAAGAGCACGCCAATTCCAGTTATCAATCCACAAACGGAACGGACGATTGGTCATCCCAGCTTGGCCAATACCACCACGGGCGACGCGCTGCTCTTTCCATACGTGAGAGCCATTACTAATCACAATGTGGGCAATAAATAAGTGTGGGTTCTGCCAACCTCGAGTATCACGTTCGTCTGTCGCTACGCGGAAATAGCTCCATTGAATGTTGTACACTTTGCCGTGCTTGTCCTGAACCTTAGCAAAGTAGTTCCACCACTCATGCTGGTAATCTGGGTGAAAACGGAAATCATCGGGTAGCGATACATGCTCATCAGGTAGGACTGGTTCGAAAACCGTCTTACTTTCACGTTTGAGTACATCGCTGATCTCACCTTGCTCAGTTGCGGTCGCTTCCGCCCAAAGTGTCAAATACAATGCTACGCCAGTCATCGTGATTGCAACGATACACAACAATACCGAAAGAGATAATCGCTTTTTGGGTTTCATGTTTTTCACTACAGCGCATCCCTCAATGACTTCATTGGCGTGCTCTTAATCATTCTAATCACTGGTAGCGCACCAGCGATCATAATGGCCAGCATTGCCCAAGCGATAGTTTGAGCGTACTCCCAAGGAATGGTTTGCAGCTCCAGCGACCAACCGAATGATTGCTCAATAATGATATCAACGATCAGATGTGCCAGTGCTAAACCCAGTGGTACAGCAATAATGGCGGAGATCATACCGAAGGCAAACAACTGAAGGCCTCCTAACATCACCAATTCTTTACCGGAAACGCCCATACAACGTAGCAATGAGAAATGTCGTTGACGAGAAAACTCGCCCGCTAGCGTTGCGAAGAACAATCCAAATACGGCGATAATCAAAGTGATGTTACCTAGCGTTCCCGCAATAGCAAAAGTATGATCAAACACGCGCATGGCTTGGTTATAGATATTGTTGTTGTCGAACACTCGGTCCTGAGGCAAACGGAAAACGTTTCCTAGACGACGCTTCAAGCCCTCTCCGTTAACGTTGTCCTTCACCAAAACGCCAAGCCCTACATTACCTGAGCCTGCAAACGCGTACAGCCAATTACGATGCGACATCATAACTTGGTTGTACGGGTTACCGTAGTCGTAATACACACCAACGACTTGCCACCCTCCACCTAATGGAGGCTGGAGATCAATATAGTCACCCGGGCGAATATCGAGCTTCAAAGCCATGGATTCGCTCACCATTAAGCTCTTCGAATGATGCAAGTGATACCAATAGTTCGGCACACCAAGCTTCACAGTAAGAGAGTCCAGCTCTCCTTCTGAGGAACCAGTACTCACTACTTGCAATGCACCACGTTCCGTTGGGACGTCTTTTTCCCAACGCCACCAGACAGCGTCTACTTCAGGTTGTTCTTTCAACCAAGCGCTCATGCGTGCTGCTGAGTTGTTCGTCGGGTAAATATAGAGGTCGGCGGCTAGGCGTTGGCTTAACCATTTATCCGTCGTATCACGGAAGCTACCAACCATGGTTTCCACACCAATATTTGCTGCCAAGGCGAGCATAAACGCCATCGTCGCAACGCCACGGTAACTCATGCTCGCAGCCGCATCAGCGAAGAACCAGCGCACACGCACCCAGCGTAGTGAGTAAGAAAAACTTTGGAACATGTGCCACATCAAAAATGGCATAAACAAGGCCACACTGATTAGCATCAGGGCAATAATAGCAAAACCCGACTCTTGTGTTTTAGGTGCTTGGTACACGGCTACGGCGGCGACACAGAAAGCACAAGCCGCAAATGCTTGCCAAGAGAACTCACGTCCAGCAAAACGCATCAGAGATAAGCGGGAAGAAAGGCGAATCGGTTGCGATTTCAGCAGACGAATCAGCGGCCAAAGACACGAAATGAGTGCCCCCATTGCTGACATCACTAAGCTATATAAGCTCGATTCCCATGACCAGCCAATTGTTAGGCCAACATTGGCGTCGTAAAGATCGCTCAAGCTCGACGAAACAGCAGGGATCAGCTCATTCGCTAAGATAAGGCCAAAGAAGTTACCACATGCCCATGCAACCAACACAAGAATGGTCAGTTCAAGCATCAAAGCTTGGGCGAGCTGCATACCATTGACACCGGTTTGGCGAAGTATGCCGACCAAGCGCTGGCGCTGAATAAACGACAGTGACATTGCTTGGTAGAAGATGAACAAACCCACTAAGAACGACAGCATGCCCATCGCCGTCAAGTTCATGTGAAATGCTTTCGTTAAAGACTCTAGTTCAGTACGGCTGTTACGCACCAGCGTCATACCGTTAGGTAGCATGTTCTTGAGAGCCAGTATTTTCTCTTCTGGCATTTCGCCACAGGCGATGGCAGACAAACCAGAGCTGCGCTTAAGCATACGAAGCAGAGAAATATCGGTTACAAGGCGAGTGCCGGAGAGCAGGTTATCTGAGTCGACTTTTAGTGGCCCAAGTCGACTGCCATCATTGAGTTGAATAAAGTCGCCATCGCTCCATTGCATGTGCGCAGCCAAGTCTTGGCTTGCAAGGATAGGATAAGGAGGCTTCATTAAAGACAGCATCGGTAGGTCTTTGAGCGATTTACCCTGCTGTAGAGGCAATAAGGCGACGGGATCGACACCGACCAACATCAAGCTCAGGTCGGCTTCCGTATCAAGGTGGAGAATATCAAACGGCGCACATTGGTTGAAACCAGCACGACGCAATTGGATATAAAAGCCTTGGGGGATTTTATTAGCAGAATGCTTAGTACGAATACGGTAAGGCAAAGGGTTTGAAAAAAGTTTCTCACCGGTTTCGTAGCTCTGTTTCGCGTGTTGGTTAATAGAAGTAACACCAACAAGGAGTGACACTCCAAGGGTTAAACCAAGCCAAACAAGAATAATTTGAAGTGGATAGCGGCGGTAGTGACCGAGTAGTGCCTTAACTACGGGCCATAACATGCAGCTGTCCTCCTTGAAGACGGATTCGACCTTCCATGTGTTCTGCCACCTTTTCACTGTGAGTAACCAGCAACAAAGTACACTCTAACTGGCGGGCTAGGCTCGTAAGTAAGCGCATTACCGCTTCGGCATTGCGCTCATCCAAGCTACCTGTTGGTTCATCGGCAAGCAGAATTTTCGGTTCCATATACAACGCACGAGCAATCGCAGCACGTTGTTGCTGACCACCGGACACTTCTTCAGGGTAACGACCTAAAAGCGGCATAAGGTCGAGAGCAGAAAGAATTTGACGCCACAAGCCTTTGTCTTCTGGCAAGCCTTTTAATTGGCGGCAGAAACGGATGTTGTCAGCGATATTCAAGGTAGGAAGCAGGTTGAACTGCTGGAAGATATTACCAATGTTGTTGCGGCGGTAAAGTGTTCTAAGGTGCTCTGGAGCGCTGTGCATGGCGAAACTTGGGTACTGTATCTCGCCTGAATCAGCAGTATCTAGACCTGCGATCAAGTTAAGTAAGGTACTTTTACCTGATCCACTCTCCCCCATTAATGCAACTTGTTCACCTTGTTGTAATGTTAATTCCGCCCCTTGCAGTACAGGATAAAATTCTCCCCCGTCTACATAGCCTTTACATAGGTCTGACAGTTTTAACATTGATTTTGCCGCTCAAATGGTGTGTAAAATTGGAATCAGAATCTACACTAAAATGCTGTTGGTAGGAAGTATTTTGAATAGTTGATCACACTATCAGGGTACAAATGCAACTTGTCTCGAAACACCACTCAAGCCTCGATCAAATTTTTCATCCATTTCTTGCTCGCCATACGTTGAAAACACGTTCCCCACTTCACCACTTCTTCGGTCAAAAACAGGAGATAAACCCATTGCGGCTCAAAACCAAGGTAGATTGCACCAAAGGCAGCGAGAGGGATGCCGATCACCCATTGTGCGATCAGATCCTGATACAAACAGAACTTCACATCCCCACCTGCGCGTAACACACCAACAATGGCCATCATAGGCACGGAGCGCAGAATCACACCAATAGCGAGAATCACCATAAACTGCTCAGCAAGGTGCCGAGTTTCTGGTGTCAGTGCGCTGAATGCATCGAGAATAAGTTGGTTGGAGAGTAGAAGCAAAATAGCGACAACAATGGCGATGGCTACATTCAGGAAGACAGTTGCCCACGCTTGGTAGTAAACCGGACCAAACTGCTTCGCGCCTAATTGGTTGCCCACTAAAACAGCTGCCGCATTGGATGAACCTATCATCATAGCCAGAGCAATCGACTCAACCGGTGTCATCACTGATAAAGCAGCCAAGCCTTGCACTCCTGCCTGCCCCATAATGGCGTGATAGGCAAACAAACCGCCAGCCCAAGCAAGGAAGTTAAATGTAGTGGGAAGAGATAACTTTAAGAAACGTGTGATTTTATCCAACACCAAACTGGCACGAATATCATCCCATCCAAACGCGATGATGTGTTTTTTAAACCACAAGTAACTGAATAGACATGTGACCTCTATTGCGCCACTGATCACTGTCGCGATCGCAGCACCTTTAATCCCCATTGGAGGAAAGCCAAATTTACCGAAAATCAGCACCCAGTTAAGGAAGATGTTAGACGCAATACCAATGCCGCTAAAGAAAGTACTGAGCCCAGGTTGATGCATGGCACGTAAGCCTACAGCCATACTCGCGACA
This sequence comes from Vibrio campbellii CAIM 519 = NBRC 15631 = ATCC 25920, assembly GCF_002163755.1. NCBI lineage: Bacteria > Pseudomonadati > Pseudomonadota > Gammaproteobacteria > Vibrionales > Vibrionaceae > Vibrio > Vibrio campbellii. Next base: position 1,409,758 of record NZ_CP015863.1, on the reverse strand, counting down.
CAAGCTACAGCGAACATACTAACCGATGAAATCACCAAATAGTCGGCTCCAAGACGAATCACTTCCTCTGAATCCGTCGTTAGGCGCATAATTGGTTCAGGGAAGAGTACGAACAACACGACAGTGAAAGCAGCGAACACCATGGAGATCATCCAAGTCAATGACGTGCTTTGGCGAACTCCGACTTTATCGCCCGCTCCCCAATATTGTGCCGTTAGCAGCGCACCACCCGTTGTCACACCCAGGAGCATAATCGTGGTTACAAAGGTCGCTCTTGCAGCAACGCCGACCGCTGCAATTTCCGCTTCACCCAACTGGCCTAGCATCAAAACGTCCACCAAGCTTCGACTAGAGAACATCATGCTCTGCAAAGTAATAGGTAATGCGATGGCAAACAGTCGACGTAAAAACGACTTATCAGCATGAGTAATCAATTGTGAAAAAAAAGTCATGCTCGCTCCGTCGACAACTTATTGATAGAAAGGGAAAAGTGTCTCATGATTATACCCAGTGGTGACTAATCCACCAGCAATAAAAAGGACTCAGAATGAAAAAGGTGTTGGTACTTGGGGCTTCCGGTTACATTGGCTCACAACTTCTTCCACAACTGCTCGACAAAGGTTACATTGTCACTGCAGCGGCGCGTCATATTGACTATCTAGGATCCCGAACTCAGCCACACCCTAACCTCACCCTTACTTATCTCGATCTAGCGGATGCGCAAGCAACGCTCGAAGTGGTGAATGACTTTGATTTGGTGTTCTTTCTTGTGCACGGTATGGCGCAAGGCCACGACTTCGTTGAATACGAATTAAACCTCGCAGAGAACTTCAAAAATGCGCTTGAGAAAAGTCGTGTAAAACACGTTATTTACTTGAGTGCGATTCAGCCTCAAACTGGCAACTCTCAACACTTAGCGGCACGCAAAGCGACGGGAAAGATCATTCGTCAAGCTAGCGTGCCTGCTACTGAACTTCGTGCAGGCGTGATTATCGGTCCCGGTTCTGCGGCATTCGAGATCATGCGCGACTTTGTCTACAATTTGCCGGTTCTTATTGCGCCTAAATGGGTAGATTCCAAAGCTAACCCGATCGCCCTCCCCAACCTGAATCATTATTTGCTTGAACTGGCAGAAACCAAACCAACAGAGAGTGAAATCTACGAGGTCGGCGGTCCGGATACATTAAGTTATCGTGAGCAATTTGAAGTCATTTGTAAGATCACCAAGAAACCTTACCGACTTTGGTCTACGCCACTGCTGACACCTAAAATGGCATCGTATTGGTTGGCCATCGTGACATCGGTTCCTGCAAATATCGGTAAAGCGTTACTTGCAGGTTTAGAACACGACTACATTGCCGATACCAAAGCCATTCATCAGCGATTCCCACAGCAGCTGATTAGCTACGAGCAGTCTGTTGAGGACACGATCGCAACGGAAGGCACTTTTGTACGCAGTAACGTCTGGGGCTTCGAACCTACCGCACTCAAACGCTGGCAGCCGGGCTATGGGTACTATCCAAAACAAGCGGGAGCGAGCATCAAGACTAAAGCTTCTGCCGAATCACTTTGGAAGGTGGCACAAAAGATCGGTAGCCCTGAAAAAGGCTATTACTTTGCTAACATCCTTTGGCGCACCCGAGAATGGCTCGATATCTTCTTTGGTGGCGGAAAACCCATTCGTGTTTCCCCTCCCGGCCCAGAGCTCAAAGTGGGTGATTTCATTGATTCTTGGAAAGTCATTCGCTGCGAAGAGAACCAGTTCCTCTCGCTATTTTTTGGCATGAAAGGGCCAGGGCTTGGTCGTTTAGAAATCACCATTAAAGACGACGGTGAGGAGCGTGAATTCGATATTACTGCATGGTGGCATCCACAAGGCTTTCCGGGCTTACTCTACTGGTTTGCGATGATGCCTGCTCACCTGTTTATCTTCAAAGGCATGGTTAAAGCCATAGCGAAAGAAGCGGAGGCGCTAGAGGAAAAACAAAACTAAATAAAGCGAACCATTGGCACGGATGCCAGCATAAAAGAGTAATAAGCTAAGGGTCGATGAGAGAGGGTTTTAGATTGATTAACACGGAGTCAATTTATTTGAATTTATCTCAGGCCAGCCCCCGTATTACTCTTAATCCATGCCTTCTTCTTACCTACTTCATCTTGTGCGAAGTGGTGACCACAACAAGCAAGTATTGGAATCACAATGGGTAATCGATACATCATTAGCAACAAACACCACGATAACTTCATGCTTCACCAGCAACACGTAGATAAGATTGCATTGGTGACTGAAGGTGGTGGTCAACGCGGCATATTCACTGCGGGCGTTCTCGATGCCTTTTTACATGCTGATTTTAATCCCTTCGACTTACTTATCGGCACTTCTGCAGGCTCCCTCAATCTCGCATCTTACATATGCGGGCATCAAGGTCACGCTTACAAAATAATTGCAGAGACAACGCGACGCCCAGAATTCTTTAAGCTGACGAAATACCTCCTCAATGGCGAAGGCTTAGATTTAGACTTTCTGGTCGACAATGCGGAAATTGATATCCCACTCAATTGGGAAAAAGGCTCGGATTTACTCAAAACCAAACAAGTCGTCGCTGTAGCAACCCATGCACGTAACCTAACCACCGAGTGTTTCGATGTCACTCTCGATAACTGGAAGGATGTACTTCGAGCGTCCTGCGCGATTCCTGCCTTGCATAAAAAGCCGGTGGTGTTCGACGGTGCACGTTGGCTTGACGGCGGTGTATCGGCTCCCATTCCTGTGGAAGAGGCTTACCGTCGAGGTTACAAACATATCGTTGTGGTCCGAACAATGCCTACCGATTTTGACGAGCACCACCCTCTCATTGAGGCCATTCTTAAGCATGCGCCAAGCAAAGCCATGAGTGAACTTTCCGCCATTTTGCTTAAACACGAAGAGACCTACCGTCAGACTCAACGCTTTTTGGCCAACCCACCGGATGACGTGAATATCTACGAGATTTCACCTGCTAGAAACCTGAAATCGTCCGTCGTAGAAAGTACGAAAAAACAGCTGGATGCCGATTACTTGCACGGGGCGCGATTAGGTCGTCTGTTTGTAGCGAGCATTGGCAGAAAGCTGAATATCCCCTACAAGCCATACAAACGTTATAAAACCATCACTTCTGAGTTTGTAAACGATGATGCCCATTATCAGAAAATCGAACAAGTATGGCTTAATAGAAAGCGCGGATACATGAAGGGCGCGATGAACAGCGACATCGCTTGGATCAACGTTAACCCTCAAAACCATTCAAGAGCACTCGTCATCGTACAAGGACGTAATGAATCGGTTTGGAAGTATAAAGAACTTATTTATGAGTTAAGTCAGTATTTTAATGTATACGCTTTTGACCACCGTGGTCAGGGAGAATCTCAACGATTAACCGAACACAGTGAACTTGGACACGTCGACCAATTTGAGCACTATGTAGAAGACTTAGCGCTATTTCTTGAACAGGTTGTCGAAAGCCAACACAAAACTGAAGTCATGATACTCGCCCACTCTATGGGCGGAGCTATCGCGACACAATACCTAGCGAAGTACGACCACAACATCAAAGCTTGTGCCCTCACAAGTCCAATGTTTGGCATCAAGCTGCCTAAAGTTGTTGGCGGCATCCAAAGTGCGACAATGAAGGTGATCAGCCAACTTCAGAAAACGCCCAACTTCGCTCCGACACAAACCGCCTTTGTTACTAAGACTTTCGAAGGAAATGATCACACGACAAGCCCAATCCGCTTTAAAGCTTACAGTGATTTACTAAGCAATAACCCAGAGCTGCGATTAGGCGGTGTCAGTCCAAAGTGGATCAGTGAAGCCATTGCAGCAGGAAAATATTGCCTATCTCAGGCTAAGCATATCACGACGCCAATACTGATCGTGCAACCAGAGGGAGACAACGTCGTCTCCTTAGCAGCCCAAGATACATTCAATGAAGCGTGCACCAGCTCAAGACTATTAACCATACCTCACGCTAAACATGATGTTTTGATTGAAGCGGATCGTTACCGCGACTGGGCGTTAAAGCACATCCTGCATTTTTACGATCACAGGCATCAATTTGTTTAGCTGTGAGACTTAACCCGCCTCTTAAAATGAGACGGCTAAATACAAAAAAGCGTACACAAAGATCATGTGTACGCTTTTTGCTTAGTGAGAAGAAGTGATTCTATTAGTCAGCTTGAAATGACAGTGGAATCTCTGCTAATTGATTACCTTCATTCGCAGGGAAGATAAGGTATTCGCCGTGGTATTTCACCATCGATTTGTAGTCGGTTACTTTGTGAACCATGTAGCCTGCTTGCGATGCTTTCTCAACAAAGTCCGCATGGTTACCACGAACAAACCAACTCATCGGTTTTACCAGTCGCTCACCATCAAAACAGCTTTCACATTGGTCTGCACACAATGCCAATGAGTTCTGCCCTTCAGTAAAGATTTGTACTTTACCGCAACCAACTAGTTGCTCAGATGTAGACACTTCCCAGCCAGCCTGTTCCATAAGATCCAAGAACGCTTCAATGTCAGAGTCTTTGATAACTTTAGGCTCTTCACCTTCAGGGAAAAACTGCGCGTAAAAGCCAGAGATACGTTTGAAGATGAATAGCAAACCTGCATCGTTACCTTTTGAACGACCAGCTTTCTGCCAACGTGTTAGGTCATCACCCACTGTGCGCCCAAAGCGTTGTGATTTCAGCGCCTTTGTGACCCAACGTACCAAGTAGTGGTTGTTAGCAACTGGCGCGTTGGCCAATTTGCCTGAGCGGTGCTCTTGGTCTAAATCTGCCAAAGCAGCGTTAACTAAGTTTTGAATTTCTTTGGTGTAATTAGACATTACGCCTTTCTTCCTAAAGTCCAATAAAACAGTGCAGACAGCACTGAACAAGCAAACATAACGATAACCATCGGCCACGCAACAGCGCCTGGCATTGCAGCAACGAGCGCACCAACCAGTGAGCCAGTGCCAAATCGCAGTGTACCTGCAAGTGAAGATGCCGTACCAGCCATGGTTGGGTATCCACTCAACAGCAGAGCCATTGAGTTACTACCAATCGTAGACAAAGTACCGATAAACAGCACAACAAAAGGCACCATGCCCCACAAGCCAAGGTCAAGCATCCAGCCGACAAACAGGCCAATACCCGCAATCAACTGCACGGTTAGTCCGAAACGTAGCATGAAGTGCGAGCCGACCTTTTTCACCATGCGACCATTTAGACTGGTCATGATAATCATCGCTACGATGTTCAAACCAAATAGGTAACCAAATTGGTCAGGTCGAACACCATATAAATCAATATAAACAAACGAACCCGCAGTCAGGAATGCAAACATACCAGAGAACGAGAACGCACCTGAAAGCATCAAACCCAATGCCTCAGGGTTAGAACACAGGCGTGCATAGTTACGAATCGTGGTTCTGAATCTTAGTGGCTGACGGTTTTCTGGCTTAAGCGTTTCTGGGATCATCCACAGAACAAGCAAAATCACTACAACAGCGAAGATAGCGAGTACCCAGAAGATCGAACGCCAGCCGAGCCAAATCGCTAGATGGCCACCAATCATCGGCGCTACCAAAGGCGCAATCGTAATCACCAAGGTCACGAACGACATAGCACGCGCGAAATCTTCACGGTCAAACATATCACGCACGACCGCTTGGATGATCACAGCAGCCGCAGCGCCAGCGAAACCTTGCGCCGTACGCACATAAGTTAGCGCATCGATACCGTTAGTGGTCGCACTGACTACCGCTGCCAAACCAAAAAAGAGCACACCTAAAATGAGTACAGGTCGGCGACCATAGCTATCCGCTAACGGACCATGAATCAACTGACCTATCGCAAAACCTGCCGTATAAGCCGTTAACGTAATCTGTACCGCACCTGGGGTTACACCAAGATCTTTCGCGATGGTTGGCATAGCAGGTAGGTACATATCGATAGCAAGTGGCGTCAGCGCACCAATTGCACCGAGTACAAGAAACAATAAAAAACTGATTTGTGACTGGGGAGCACTTTGGGCTTTTTCTGTCATTGCCTTACCTCTTGTTGTGTCCTCCCATCAACATTCCACATTGATTGAGATAGATGATTGACGCTTCTCTCACCCTGAATCCGCAACAGTCACGAATTACAGCGCATAGTCTCCTTACTATTGAGAAGATCATAAAAGACGAAAGTATACCAAGATGGTCTTGACTAACTCGACGCTAAAACCTGCATGATCAGTATGCAGAACGACAAAGTAACCGAGCTAAAACGAAGAGGCGGTGATATGAACACCGTCTGTACTTATCGTCAGTAAGGACCAACAAGAGAAAAGGATTTCTCAGACTAAATACAGTTCTGCCTGCGTTTACGAGCGGCGAATAAGCATCTTACTCAGACACTAAGACTTATTTGGTAGGAACCACCATTCTGAGTGATTTCTCATCAAAAGACTAGTTCCTATCAGGAATCAAACAATTTCCCAGAACAGTGATTATTTCCAACCAGATTGAGTTATTTTACAACTGATTCAACTTCTTCTTCTGTTAAGAAGCGGTAATCACCCGGCTCAAGTGCTTCATCCAGCACAATAGAACCAATACGTTCACGGTGAAGATGTTCAACCTTGTTACCAAGCGCAGCAAACATACGTTTCACTTGGTGGTATTTGCCTTCCACAATCGTTAGCAGCACTTCGTTTTCGGCTTCGTTCACGATCTCAAGATGTGCTGGCAGTGTTGGCTCACGCTCATTGCGTAGCTCAATACCTTCGGCAAACTTCTCAACGTAATCAGGTTGAATCGCATCCACTAGCCATACGCGGTACGTCTTCTCACATTTGTGTTTTGGTGACGTAATACGGTGCGACCATTGACCGTCGTCTGTGATCAGCACAAGACCGGTAGTGTCCACATCCAAACGACCAGCAAAGTGCAAGTTTTCTACCTTTGGCTCATCCAGTAGAACGAACGCCGTTGGGTTGTGCCCATCTTCATGCGAACACACAAAGTCCGCAGGCTTGTACAACATGATGTAACGAGGGCCAGGAGCACCAACTTCGCGTCCTTCCCATTCAACCACACCACCTTCTGGTACTTTGAATGCACCACTCTTTTGTACCTCACCATCAACCGTTATTTCGCCACTTTTGATGATCTTCGTTGCCTGCTTGCGAGTCGCACCCAGTCCATCACACAAATATTTATCTAAACGCATGAATACCTCTAATGTTTAAGGTCGGGTATTATAGCGATCCTAATTCGAATAGTTGAGCAATTTCACAGATTTTCATGTACACCCTTCGCCCCTACCAAGCCGACTCTGTAAAAGCGGTAATTCACTATTTTCGTAAACACACCACACCAGCGGTCATTGTGCTACCTACTGGTGCGGGTAAAAGTTTGGTCATTGCAGAGTTAGCAAGGCTTGCCAAAGGTCGAGTACTAGTACTTGCTCACGTAAAAGAGCTGGTAGAACAGAATCACGCCAAGTACGAAGGTTACGGACTAAAAGGCTCAATATTCTCGGCAGGTCTCGGACGTAAAGAGACCGATCAGCAAGTGGTGTTTGCCTCGGTTCAATCCGTGGTGCGCAATCTGGATTCTTTCAAGAATCAATTTTCCTTGTTGGTGATTGACGAGTGCCATCGCGTGCCAGACGAGAAAACCAGTAGCTATCAAAAAGTGATCACTCATCTAAGAGAGCTCAATCCCGGCATCAAAGTATTGGGCTTAACCGCCACACCTTATCGCTTGGGTATGGGATGGATTTATCAGTACCACACCCGTGGACAGGTTCGAACGGAAGAATCACGCTTTTTCCGCGACTGTATCTTCGAGCTCCCTATTCGTTACTTATTGGATGAAAACTTCTTAACGCCTGCTCGCATGATGGACGCCCCCGTCTTATCTTATGACTTCTCGCAGCTAAAGCCTGCCAATACGGGTCGGTACAAAGAAGCGGAAATGGACATGGTGATCGACAAAGCCAAACGTGCGACGCCACAAATCGTTGAGCAAATCATTCAATACGCCAAAGAACGCAAAGGCGTAATGGTGTTTGCAGCCACGGTTCGCCACGCGCAAGAAATCCACGGCCTGTTGCCAGAAGGTGAAACCGCCATCGTCATTGGTGATACGCCAACACCCGAACGTGATGCCATCATTCAATCGTTCAAGAATCGTGAGATAAAGTACTTGGTCAACGTGTCCGTTCTGACCACGGGCTTCGATGCACCACATGTAGATTTAATCGCGATTCTTCGCCCTACCGAATCCGTCAGCTTGTATCAACAAATTGTTGGCCGTGGTTTGCGTCTTTCGGAAGGCAAATCAGAATGTCTCGTGCTGGATTACGCTGGCAACAGCTATGACCTGTACCAACCTGAAGTCGGTGACCCGAAGCCAGACTCCACCAGCGAAATTATCACCATTCCTTGTCCGGCTTGCGGATTCAATAATAACTTCTGGGGCAAATTAGACAGTAATGGCTTTTTGCTTGAGCACTTTGGCCGTCGCTGCCAAGGATATTTTGAGGACGATGAGACAGGAGAGCGTGAACACTGTGGTTATCGCTTCAGAGCGAAATATTGCGGTGAATGTGGCGCTGATAACGATATTGCAGCGCGTATTTGCCATGAATGCGATGCCACACTCGTCGATCCAGATAAAAAGCTTAAAGAAGCATTGAACCTCAAAGATGCGCTTATCTTTGAGTGCACAGAAATGGAGTTGTCAGTGTTCAAATCCAATGATGGTAAGTCACAATTGAAAGTGACCTACTCGGGTGAAACATATCAAGGAGAAGGAAATGCACTGGTTCACGAGTTCTGGTCACTGAATACCAAGAAACAGAAGCAAAGCTTCAAAGACCAGTTTGTTCGTCCCCACCTTGCAGATAAACATCGTCCGTTTGAAGAAGCGTCGCCAACTAAAGTAGTAGCCAACCAGCATCGTTTCCGTCTGCCGCAATTTGTTATTGCCCGTAAGTCAGGCCGCTTCTGGAAGCTGCGCGATAAGATCTTTGACGACGAACTAAGATAAGCGAATGCTCACTAATTCACTTTCTGTTCATGTACAGCACGATATAATCGTCGTAACTCATTGAAAAAGGCTTTGCTATGTCTATCTCCTTCACTCCGCGCAAACTTTCCGTGCTGCTAGGGTTAGTACCGCTTTTATTGTCTGCACCAAGCTTTGCGTCTCACCATGATCATCATGATGACAAAGACGGCCATGCCATTGTTCGTGACGTCGAAAAGCCAGGGACACGAATCGAGTTCGATGAAGATCAGGATGAAGTCTATCGCGCGGTTCAGAAAGGCTACATTCGCCCTTTTTCTGATATGTATGAAGCAGTGGAGAATGATCTGTATGGGCGTATTATTAAGGTAGAGCTTGAGGAAGACGATGATGAATGGGTTTACGAGCTGAAAATCTTGTTCAATGACAGTGTGATAAAAGTGGAATACGACGCCGCCACGCTAGAAATGCTCGAGATAAAAGGACGTAACTTCAACAAAGCCCTCAAGCCACAATAACTAAGTGTAAATAATTACTAAGCATAATAAGAAGAAAGAATATGAAAATACTTGTTGTCGAAGATGAACCTCGCCTAGGCGAACAAATTTTAGAAACGTTGGAAAACAATGGCTGGGTGCCAGAACTTTCCCAAGATGGCATCGATGCGCTTTACCGTGCTACCTCAGAAGAATGGGACGCTATTGTGCTAGACCTAGGCTTGCCGAAGCTAGATGGTTTAACGGTTCTAAAAGGCATTCGAGATGAAAACATTAATACACCAGTTGTGATTTTAAGTGCCCGTGACACATTATCTCAACGTGTTGAAGGTTTGAATGCTGGCGCCGATGACTACCTGACTAAGCCATTTGAAATGGTTGAGTTAACAGCTCGACTTCGAGCCCAATTGCGCCGCGCTTCGGGTAACGCCTCACCTGTCATGCAGATTGGTGACTTGAGTTTAGATACACGCTCCTCAAAAGTACTGTGGCAAGGACAAGCGGTCAGCTTAACCGCGCTGGAATATAAAGTAGTTGCGTACTTCATGCACAACCCAGAAAAAGTCATTTCTCGTACCGAATTAGTAGAGCACATCTATAAGCAAGACTTCGACCGTGACTCAAACACCATTGAAGTTTTCATTGGTCGTATTCGTAAGAAAATCGCGCCAAAGATCATCAAAACCGTCCGCGGACTGGGGTACCAACTGAATGCCGAGTAAACACAGGCTACCTATGCACATTCTTAAGCGGCTGAGTATAAAAAGCCGCTTAGTACTGGCGGCGGTTGTCTGGCTAACGGCTATGATCCTCGCTGCGGGAGTAACGATCCCCACCCAAGTGTATAGCTATATGGTGGATGATACTCGCTCCCAATTGAATGTCTACATGGACGAGATTGCCGCCCAGCTCGAAGTCGACAGCCAAGGCCAACTCACTCTCTCTACCCAACTTTCCGACCCTAGATTCAGTCGCCCATACAGTGGCCTTTATTGGAGTGCTTCCACCAAAACAAGCTTAGAACGTTCGCGATCGTTGTGGGATAAGAGAATTGAGTACAAAGGATTGGATAAAGACGCCTTTGGCGCTCGTGATGAAAAGCTTATCACGTTGAAAAAGACACTTTACCTGCCAGATTACGACGGTCCCATTGATGTCATCATCGGCATTGACGAAGATCCAATTGAAGGCACAATCCAGTCTTTAACGGGGCAGCTTTGGATCATTCTAGGATTGCTCTTTGCTGGTGTTCTTGCGGTTATCTTGCTGCAAATCGCGTGGTCTTTAAGCCCGCTAACCAAGCTGCAAAGAGAGTTAGCCGAGCTTAAATCAGGCAATAAAAAAGGCTTGGAAGAAGAGTACCCGAAAGAAATTTCCCCTTTGATTTCTGACCTTAATGCCCTGCTCTTTCACTATCAAGAGCTGCTTGAACGTGCCCGTAATCATGCAGGAAACTTATCTCACGCGCTGAAAACACCGCTTTCCGTTTTAAAAAACGAGGTGCAAAACTTCACGCCTGAAGAACAAGAACGCTTGAACGCGCCAATCACACAAATCCAACAACACATCGATTACCACTTAGGTCGCGCTCGTATGGCTGGCTCTATGAATATTCTTTCGGTGAAATCGAACCCTTCAGAGCGCGTTGATGCCATATCCATGGCGTTTGACAAGGTATACGTACACCGTGACGTCACACTGATTAACGAGCTTGATTCTGAATTGAACGTCGCCGTAGAGAAAACCGACCTAGATGAGATGGTGGGTAACTTGCTTGAGAACGGCTACAAGTGGGCCAACAGCATCATTCGTGTTCATTCAACGCTAGATAAGGACAATATTCATATTATCGTTGAAGACGACGGCCCGGGAATTCCTGCCGAGCAACTATGCCAAGTCATAAAGCGTGGCTACCGACTGGATGAAACCACACCAGGTTCTGGTTTGGGCTTAAACATTGTCAGTGAAATGGCACACAGTTACCGCGGCCAGCTTGAACTATCAGAGAGCAAAATGGGCGGTTTAAAAGCCACATTGATTCTGCAAAAGAGCCGCGCTTAAGCAACTCATATCTATCACCTACACCTGTTATTTACTGCAAGGGTTTAAAATGGCACTTATCGAATTATTCGCTAGGTGCCATTTTTATATCTAGATAACTTTTTGGTTGGATAAGTTTATGGCTAATGATGGCTCGCTAATCAACAACACGTTTCCATCAGAGTAATAGTCATGCTTACTGTCCATTGCAACAGGCTGTGCCAAAGAATGTAACTCTCCCACTAGCCTTAAATGACTGGCTTCAATTTGATTCGCTAGACGATCCCTTTCGCTGTCCACATTAGGATCTATTCGATGCAAAACCGTCACAATGCCCGAATAATGCGCCAACTTTAGACCGTCATCGTAACTAATCGCACCCACCCAAATCGGTTGACCTGACTTTGATTCTAACCCCGCTGGCCACCAGCGTACATGAGAGCGTTTTAGCAAACTTCCTGGCTCTTGAAATGCCATCGCTTGTGGTTTGCCATTCCAAAACAAATCCGACACAGGTGGCAGCTTTTGCTTTAATAAGCTCGCATAATCTGCCAACTCAATGTCGTTTCTTGAAAAGGTTTGATTTTCTAGCCAACCGAGTTCTTGCATTAAGGTTCTCGGTGATTCACCGACGTAGACCAAATTTACGGCCTGAGCGTCAAACACATTCGAGCGCCCCGGATAAACCTTAAAGCCGATATCATTAAGGACTATCGATTGATTTCCAGTGACATCGGTTTGTTCAATATTGTCGTCTGCTAGATAGAAAAAGTGTCCATAATTCGCAGCAACTAAACAGAACACTAAAGCCGTTAGGGATTTGGTCCATTTACGTGACCAGTTTTTCTTCCAAGCCACAAGAGCGAATACAGAAGCGATGAGTACTGAGGCAATAAGAAGCTTATGCTCAACAAGGATGAACTTTATGGAATCAAGTGGAATCCATGTGTTAAGACCCGCAGCAAGCAAATACCCAGCAACGACAAATTGCCCAACACCAAGTATCAATCCAATTGATGAACAGACAGTAAAACGCTTCCAACTCACATTCGCAGTACCCGCCATAAATGGCACGACCCAAGCACCAGGTCCGAGTAAACGAGCAAAGATCAAAATAGCATTACCGCGTTTTTTCATTAACAAACGACAGCGCGCAATTGGACGCCTTGTTTTGGCTTGCCAACGAATCAGCTTCTTCTGTGTTTTAGAGCCAGCACGTTTTCCAATAAAGTAACTGAGTTGATCGCCAATCCAACCGCCCAACAAAACGGCGACGACGCCCCAAATCACGCCTTCATGTAGTTGATAGCCCGCAGCGAGCAAAAACGGCTCGCCCGGGACAAAGAGATTAGGTCCAATCGTCGAATCAAGGAGTGCTCCGAAGAACAGACTGATAGTCTCCAGCATGCAGCCTCCGACGATTATGAATGCTGGTCTTTGTAGTGACCGAATTTGTATTCCATTTCGTTGTTACGCATCTCACCAAAGAAGAATCGTCGTACATTGGCTTTGAAATAGGTCATACCCATTTTAAAGAAACCATCTTGATCCAAACGACGCGGGTCAAATGCAAACGTCATCGGTAAAAAACGGAAACGCCAAGTTTTTGAAGCACGCTTCACGTAATCGCAATCTTCACAAAGCGTAATGGATTCATCAAAACCATTAATCTCGTTATGCACACGTTTGGTAGAGAAAATACAAGCACCTACCGCCGTTGGGAAAGTGTACTGAGTAATAAACAAACCCGCGTTAAACACCCAGTAACCCAACTTATGCGCCATTGGCAGATTTTTTGAGCCCATGTACACACCAGCAACTTCTAGCTTCGCGTCCTCAAGTTTACTCATAGCGCGGCTCAAAAAATCACTCGGTAAGCGTACGTCCGCATCCAAAAACAGAATACGTTCATATTTCGCCAGTTCTGCACCTGTGTTACGACCTAGACTGACACCACGCGTATCCATATGATGCACCGTCAGTTCTGACAATGCGCTTTCGTAAGCTTGTGCAACTTCACGAGTCGAATCTTCGCTGTTCGAATCCACCACGATCACTTCAAAGTTCTGGTGAGTTTGTTTGGTTAAATCTTCAAGTAGTCGACCAATACGTTTTTCTTCATTAAGGGTAATAATCACGATACTGATAGGATTCATAATGTGCTCCATTGAGGTTGTCCGTTTATGTACGATGGAGAATAGAACCGACTGACTTAACAGTTACTGAGGTCAACATTCATTTTGCGTTCATTTTGTGAATAACAGATGTCGTTAATGAATGAATTAACTTGGAAAGAGGATTGAGTCCTAGGCAAATCAAAACGTGCTGACAAAAAGCCAAATAGGTTAAAATCAGCGCAATGCGGACAAAGTTTTGCCGACACCGCAAAACAGACACTCTTCTTAAAGAAGAATTACTGGCTTTTTGGTGATTTAGGTACAATTTTGGTTGCTGAATGTAGATCAGGATGATAGTATCCGCGCTCGCTTGAACAGTTCCTGTTTCAAGCTTTACTACGAACACAAGGTCGCATTGTGTTTGTAAAGTTTTATTTTTTACTAATTTGAGAGTAAATACTATGAAATTCGAAGCAGTAGTACGTACTGAACTAGGTAAAGGTGCGAGCCGCCGCCTACGTCACGCTGGCAAATTCCCTGCAGTTGTATACGGCGGTGAAGAAGCAGCAGTTGCTATCGTTCTTAACCACGACGACATCGTTAACCAAATGGACAAGCCTGAGTTCTACGAAGGTATCGTTCTAGTGATCGACGGCGCTGAAGTTAAAGTTAAGCCGCAAGACGTTCAACGTCACGCTTTCAAGCCAAAAGTTGAGCACATGGACTTCATCCGTATCTAATTCCCTACCAAGGAATTAACGGATAAAATCCAAACCTTTTGCATAAAGATTATCGGACTTACCAACCGAGACATCTAAAAAATTTCAAAACCCCGGAGACTTACCACCTCCGGGGTTTTACTATTTAGGGCAGAAGAAAATGTCCCCTACTCTTCGAATCTGATAAACAACTCTCGAATCGACCAAGTTTTGCATTGAGTATTTCAGTGAAAACGAATTTCAGCTGAGACAATTAGGTACGCGCTATGTACTTCACCAGCGTCACATCGTTCAACGTCATGTCATCAATCACTTCCGACTCTTCCTCACCAGAGCGCACAAAACCACACTTCTTGTAGAAATTGAGTCCCTGCTTATTGGTATCTAGTGCCTTAAGGCTAATTTGCATCACAGGCGTTGAGAGTAATCGTGTTTCCAATTCATCAAACAACGCACTGCCTGCTCCTTGCCCAAAATACAATGGCGACACATAGCAACAGGTCACAATCGCAGTTTTGTCTTCGCTGGAGTGATTAGGCAGTTCATAACTTAGAAAGCCGACGATCTCTTTCTGCTTCTCTACAACAATGAGGTTTGCCAGTTGCTCTGTCATTACTCGCGTCCACATTCGCTCTCGACGCTCTCGAGTAAACTGATCAATATAGCTCTGTGGCATCAGTCCTCTGTAGGCAACCTGCCATGAATCAACGTGTATTTTGGCGATCTGGTTCGCCTCACCTCTCACTGCATTTCTAACTGTATATCCCATTGCCTGCCTTGCTTATCACTCCGGAGTAAATACTCTTTGACGACTGTACGCTTCAAAACCCAAAGATTGACACAACTTTATTGAAGGCGTGTTTTCAATATTCACTCGATATCTAACTTTACGCTGCCTAAACTTCACCTCACTAACTAAATGAGCAAGCAGCCGTTTTCCATATCCTTTACCTCTTGCTTCAGGAGCAACCAATATGGATAAAGACTCAAACGGTTCTTTCCCTTTAAAACAATAAGAAGCAAGCACAGCGACCAACGCTTTGTTATCGAAAATACCATAAAAGAAATGGCTATCGAGGTCGAAATCCGCTTTGAGGATATCTTCTTCACTCATTCGACTTACAAACGATTCAAGTAACTCGAGATCAGACTCGATAGAGAGAAAATGTATCCCATCGTCTTGATTGATTTTGCCGTCATTAAATAAATAATAGTCGACATCGTCATATTCACAGAACAATTGCTTATTATTTAATCTTTTCTCGAGTTCACTTGGCTGAACATGTTTAATTTTGTCCCATAGATTTTCGGGGCAAGATATAAACGTGCAGCCGTCAGATTGGTATAAAAATACAGCACAAAGATCGGAGAACTTTTGCCAATAGTGAGGGTCATATGAATAGCCATTGTACAAATTACAGCTCACTTTGAACTGCTTTTGCCAAGAGCAATCGATTTCCGCGGAAAGCGTGGTTGTTTTTTTGAGCATCCCTTTCTCTCAATACAGTGTACAGCAAATTATAACTATTTATTTCTCAAGCAGTAATGAGACATAATTTTGCTAAAATAATCATCAAAATTCGCTTTATATCTCACCAAAACCTGTATTGATTCACAAAAACAAAACACTTTCAGTTAAACTGCTCACGTATTTAGACACAAAAGCAATAACCACCTTCCAAAATACAATTTCTGTTTATTTGGCGACATGCCTTGCAGGCCTGTTAATTCCTGTATCCGATAGAACTGTAAATAAGATATAGATCACTAAAGTTTCACACTAATTCCGTATATTTCACGGCCGTAACAATAACAAAATCACAAAGAAAGGATCCCTTATGAAGTTTTCCAAATCCCTTTTGGTACTTTCGGTCGGCGCTGCGCTAGCAGGATGTGGCTCAGACAGCGACAACTCTCCAGTGACCTGTGACACAGCAGACTCTTGTACTAAGTTCACGGTTCTACACACTAACGATAACCACGGTCGTTTCTGGCACAACAGTGATGGCGAGTACGGCATGGCTGCTCGTAAAACGCTTATCGAGTCAATTCGTGCAGAAGTTGCTGCAAACGGCGGTGAGAGTATTCTTCTATCTGGTGGTGACATCAACACAGGTGTACCAGAGTCAGATATGCAAGATGCAGTACCAGACTTCGTAGGTATGAACCTGATTGGTTACGATGCAATGGCAGTGGGTAACCACGAATTCGATAACTCTCTAGATGTTCTAGACATGCAAGCTGAGCTAGCAGACTTCCCTATGCTAGCAGCGAACATCTACAAGAAAGATGCAGACGGTAAAGTAACTGACGAGCGTTACTTCGACCCTTACAAAGTATTCACGATTAACGGCCTTAAAGTAGCGGTAATCGGTCTTACAACAAAAGACACAGCGAAACTGGTAAACCCAGACAACGTTGCTGATATCTACTTCGAAGATCCACAAGTTGAAATCCAAAAAGTACTTGCAGAAATCGAAGCAAACGAAAAAGTTGACCTAGTATTTGCTACAACTCATATGGGTCACTACCAAGATGGTCAACACGGCAGCGAAGCACCTGGTGATGTTCTACTTGCACGTTCTCTTGAAGAAGGTGAACTAGACGCAATCATCGGTGGCCACTCTCAAAACCCTGTATGTATGGAGCCAGGTACCAATAACTACGCTGACTTCAAACCAGGTGATGACTGTACGCCAGATCAACAAAACGGCACTTACATCATGCAAGCGCATGAGTGGGGCAAATACGTAGGTCGTGCAGACTTCGAATACTACGATGGCAAACTTCACCTAGCGAACTATGCTCTGATCCCTGTGAACCTTCTTGATGATAACGATGAAGTTATCGGTGAATACATCAAGCACGATGCGACAGTGAAATCGATCCTTCTACCTTACCAACAACAAGGTCAAGACTTGTTGGATGTTAAAGTTTCAGAAACTGACGGCAAACTTGAAGGCGACCGTGGCGTAGTTCGTTCACAACAAACAAACCTTGGTCACCTATTGGGTGAAGCGTACCGTACATACAACCTAGTTAACGCTGACTTCGGTGTAATGAACTCAGGTGGTGTGCGTGATTCAATCCAAACTGGCGACATCACGTACCGCGACGTACTAACGGTACAACCTTTTGGTAACTTCGTAACTAAAGCAACCATGACGGGTGCAGAAGTGAAAGAGTACCTAGACGTAGTAGCAACTAAGTCAGCAGGTTCTGGTGCTTACGCTCAGCTGGATAACATCAAACTGACTGTTAACTGTGACGAAAGCGACGTAACGATTACAGACATCAACAATAAAGGTTTCGATCCAGCAGCGACGTACACCTTCTCTGTAATCAGCTTCAGCGCTGCGGGTGGTGATGATTACCCAATTATTGATGTTGAGTCTACGCAAATGACAGATGCATCTGTACTACGTGAATTCTTCGTTAAGAACCCTCAGATTTCTGCAGAAGATTACAACAAGAATCTAGGCAACATCGAATACTTTAGCAACGGTGAAGCGGTGAAAGGCTGTCCTGCGACAGGTAGCTAATCTGCACTATTCTTGTCTACACTTAGATGTTGACAGCCATTCGGTTGCATAACAATCGAACCAAAGGCGTGTCAGACTCACTCTAAGACCAACCGGAGCCCAAGCGGCTCCGGTTTTTTTATTGGAGCTAAATCTCTGATAAAACGCCACCTTCACAAATCGTTCAAAAATTGTTCATTTGTGTTATTGACGCCCCTGTTCGAGACTTCTATGTTTGATAAGGTCTTTCAAATAAGCAGATTCATTAACTGAGTTTTAGGAGTCTTTTTGATTCACACAGAAAATGATTCTGCGAAAGATGTGAATGGCGTTACAAACACTGCTCTCAAACAATTTGTCTCTCGGACTTCAAACGAAAGCGATGAGCTTCTACGCTCCCGCTAATGAGCAGCGATCTGAACGCCAATGTGTTCAAACTGCTGCCATCGAGTTCTGGAGGTCAAAAATGAAACGAGCCAGCAACAGCTATAGACTGCAATTAATTAAAGAAGTGGTTACTCGTAGAGAGCGTGAAGCGTGTACTGACCCAATGGCAAAATACATTCACCAATTGATGGATGAATTGCCCACAAGTAAATTAGAGGTAGAACAAAATCACCGCTTTGCTGGGAGTCACTTCGACGAACAAGCAGGAGGCTGGGTAAGCGACCAATGGTCATTAAAATAACGCCAATCGCTCATATTGTCGGGCGAGAAAATGGATAGGAATTTCCCGGCTCTCTTTTGGATAATCATTTCAAACTGGGCCGGGAATCGTTATGAAACGAGAACGATAGGATGAATAACTAGAACAGATCTTGTTGCGGTGAGGCATCATCATGAGGCAACTCTGTTTTCCCCTTCCCTGCTAATACCTTTCTTCTGTATCGCTGACGACACAGCTTAATGACGTGCAACTGCTGCGCAGGAGTAAAACTCAGCCAATTAAACCGCTCTTCTCTTTTACGCATGCATCCCTTGCAATAACCTTTTTCGTCAGACGTACAAACTCCAACACAAGGACTTGGGACGGTAAAAAACTCCAATTGCTCCATGCTCAACCCGTTCTTTGGTTATCTCATCAAGACCCGATTCGCTTATAGTCGAATAACCATAAGAAATTTCGAAGTTTTCGGTGAATTTCAATACCGAGAATGGGATCTCTGTTATAAAATACGCCGTGTTTAAAAACATACGAAACCATAACCGTATGCTGACAAAAACAGTGTTTTATTACCTATACTTACCACGTTTTCTAAAAACGGAGTCAATAAAATGAAGCTTAGCCTAAAAACGTTAGTAGCAGCAATCTCACTTCCAGTTCTAATGACTGCATGCGCTAGCAAAGGTGACAATGTGAAAGAAATTACGGCTCAAGATCTACAACACCACAACTGGCAGTTGGTTCAAATCGATGGCAAAAACATCGCTGCAGAAGAGCGTCAAGCTCCTCGCCTAGAGATTGGTGAAAACCTAACTGCAAACGGCAACGCTGGTTGTAACAACTTCTTCGGTCAAGCAGAACTGAAAGACAACCAACTACGCATCGAGAAAATGGGCATGACCATGAAGATGTGTATGGAAGACCAAATGAAGATTGAAAAAGTAATGTCTGAAACGCTTTCTGATTGGAGCGACATTACTCTGACTAACGAAGGTCTAGTATTGAAAAACGCAGACCACGAACTAACTTTCGAATTGCGTGACTGGGTAAACTAATCCCGTATTCGTTTTGAGGCAATCGGTCTCTGACAGAATAAGTATCTAAAAAAGCAGCCAATGGCTGCTTTTTTTGCTTCTAATGTCCCATACCTTGTTTAGCAAGCTTTTCTGGATCGTCATAAACCGCGTAACGATCAATCATATCCAGCGTCGCTTCGTTCATGCCGGTCACGGCGACTATCGAGCCCCCTTTTCGAAACTTAAGAATAGCTTTATCCAGTGCCGATATCGCGGTGATATCCCAAAAATGCGCATCGGATAAATCTATCGTGATATATTTCGTCGCAGTATCAAAGTCGAACATATCGGTAAAGCTGTAAGCGGAAGCAAAAAAGATTTGCCCATGAACTTTGTGAATCGTATGGTCGTTATCGACAATAACTTCATCCAACACCTTCATCAAGGTACGGCTTTGGTTCACATAGAAAACACACGCTAATAAAACGCCCACCAGAACACCGATTGCGAGATTGTGGGTAGCCACAACAGCAATTACCGTAGAAACCATAATCACGTTCGTCGGCAAGCTGTGCTTGCGCATATCCGCAAGAGAGCGCCATGAGAAAGTGCTAATTGCTACCATGATCATCACTGACACAAGTGCCGCCATCGGGATTTGCTTTAGGTAATCCCCCAAGAACACCACCATGACCAGCAAAAACACACCGGAGCAAAGCGTTGATAAACGTGTTCTACCGCCAGACTGAATATTGATCATTGACTGACCAATCATCGCACAACCAGCCATCCCACCAAACAGAGACGCGACCATATTCGCAATGCCCTGTCCTTTGCACTCATCATTCTTTTCACTTTGGGTATCCGTAAGCTCATCCACAATGGATGCTGTCATTAATGATTCAAGTACACCAACAATGGCTAATGCTAACGAATAAGGGAAAATGATTTGTAGAGTTTCGAGGTTGAAAGGAATATCGGGAATCATGAACACAGGGAGCGCGCTGGGAAGTTCACCCATGTCGCCAACGGTGCGAATATCGATATCAAACATCAACGCAATCACCGTCACCGAGATAATGCACACTAATGGAGAAGGCAGCATTTTTCCGATTTTGGGTAAGTATGGAAACAGATAAATAATGGCTAACCCTAATGCTGTCAAAGCATAAACTGGCCAAGAAACGTCAGTCAGTTCAGGCAGTTGAGCCATGAAAATCAGAATTGCCAAAGCGTTAACGAACCCTGTCATAATAGACTTGGATACAAAACGCATTAAATCCCCTAGCCTCAAATAGCCGATTAACAGTTGCAGCACACCAGCGAAAAACGATGCGGCAAGCAAGTATTGCAAACCATGATCTTTAACTAAGGTGGTCATCAATAACGCCATCGCTCCTGTTGCCGCGGAAATCATTCCGGACCTTGAGCCTGTAAACGCAATCACGACGCAGATGGAAAACGAGGCATACAAACCCACTTTAGGGTCGAGTCCCGCAATAATAGAGAATGCGATAGCTTCTGGAATGAGTGCCAGTGCTACAACAACTCCTGATAAACAATCTCCTTTAACATTGTTGAACCAAATATCTTTTGTAAATTTAAACATAAATCTCTCATAAACGTATTGCCTTAATTGGTGCATTGCGCACGGTGAAGGGAGTGATGCAAACGCATCTGAGAGATCGTTCTAGGGCGGACTAATGAGCAAAAAGCACCTTCCTTAATCGTCAATTAAAAAGTCATGGTTTCCTCGAAATGAGTTTCCTCGATATGGACAGTCAAAAAAACAAGACCGGCCTCATCAGAGGTGTGCTTTATATCACTTCAAAAATGTAATTTGTAATAAATTCTTACAAAAGTAGGTAAATACACCTACAAGTAACAATAAAAAAGCGCCTCTTAAAGGAAGCGCTCCAGCATGAGTAACACTGTGTTATATCAAAGTTTATTTTAATTTTAGCATCAGAATGACTGCTGAGAATAAGACTCCCCGTCAAAGCCACTCAGTTGCTCATACGCCTTAGACAGAATTGCAATCCCGATAATGGTGACTACAAAGCTTAGTAGGCTCATTAAGAAAGGCAGTTGCAAAAACGCCAATGGCGACATAGCCAACCCGAACAGAAGCGACACTAAAATAACCACGCTCATCATGTACCAAGTATGGCCTTTGGTCAGATTCCATGCGTAAGGGAAAGAGACACCTTTACCAATAGCAATCGCTGGAAACACCAGTACCAGTCGACAACAAATAACACCTAACACTAGCAACGCGATAGCGGCAAGTGCCACATTAATCATTGCGAAAAGCGCCGCAACCGCGACAACAGCGATTGTCATTGCCAAGTAGTGGCCAATAAACCACATTTCGATCTTTCCAAAGGTGAAACGCCCCCACTGAGGTACCGATTGAGGGCCTTTCAAAATGATGCTGTGTACGTTGATAGCCACAATGGCAGACAGTAATGCCATCAAAATTTGTACTAAGACAGTAGCACCGTCACCTTCTGATTTGCTCAAGAGAAGATCCAGAATAATTGAAAGGAGGATGGGTAACGCAGTTGCTTTTGAGATCGCTTGTTTATGAGTACTCAGAGAAGAAAAAGCGCTTTTAACGGTATCGACAAACATAGTTAAGTTCTAGCCAAGATTAAGGTTTATTCTGGTTGCTGATGTTATCTTCCCGATATCAATTGAGCAAACCTTTCCCTAAATATCATTTGGTTGCAATGAACATTTCGACCTAAATACTTTCATTTATCGATACCAAAACAAACTCAAACTGACTCGAGTATGTGGGGTCACGCCGTATTGATAGTAACATTCGTATTTACGTTTATTTTCTTTACAGGGCAGCGCGTTTAACAATATGGCAGGCCTTGTGTTGTTTGACATGTCTCTCATTCCAAAATATATCGCGAAGAAAAAAGGCATCAACATGGAAGAATTAGCGAAGTAATCCGGTCTATCCATTATTGACGCCAAAAGAGTGCGACTTATCGGGAGTTGCACTCTTTTCATTGCTACTAATTTGCTCACACTTTGCCCTTCAATTGGTGACTTTTAAGGCCAAAAACTGACGTGGATTGGTATGACCTCACAAGGCGAGTAATTCTCTGAATCTATTATCAAATTCGCGTTGATAATAAAGCGAGATAGATTACTATCCACCTTGAGGGAAAGGAGCTTGCAGCGTGGTTTATACCCATAGTTTTAGTGCTGAAAAAAACGATTTTCATCGCATTTTTCATCACATGGGTATACAGAGCTCCAAAATGAAAACAAAGATAAATAAACACGGATTACGTATGAAAAAGCTACTTAGCACCATTGGCATTTTAGCCACCACTTTTGCCACCTCCTCTTTCGCCGCTTCTCACTCAGAAGAATGGCAAAAAATCGAACAACAAGCTGACGGTCAAACCGTTTATTTTCATGCTTGGGGTGGCAGCCAAGAGATCAACCGCTATCTCCATTGGGCACGCAAAGAGCTTAAATCTCGCTACAACGTGACGCTTAATCACGTCAAAGTCACTGATATTTCTGAAACCACTACTCGTCTTATTGCTGAAAAAGCCGCAGGAAAAAACAGCGGCGGCAGTGTTGATATGGTTTGGATTAATGGTGAAAACTTCAAGTCAATGAAAGACAACCAACTGCTGTTTGGTCCTTTCGTAGAAGGCTTACCAAATTGGCAATATGTAGATAAAACTCTACCTGTTGACGTCGACTTCTCAGAGCCAACCGATGGCCTAGAAGCACCTTGGGGTGTCGGCCAACTCGTATTTATTCACGATGAAGGAACTCTGAATAACCCGCCTCGCTCTTATGCAGAAATGCTGAGTTACGCTAAAGCGTTTCCGAACCGTCTGACTTACCCTCGCCCACCAGAGTTCCATGGCACTAGCTTCATTAAATCTCTGCTCATTGAGTTGAGTCACAACAATCCAGTGCTGAAAAAACCAGTAACGGAAGAATCATTTAAAGCCGTCACACAACCACTATGGGCATACCTAGATGAATTCCATAAAGTGGCATGGCGCGGTGGTAAGCAATTTCCTGGCGGTACTGCCGAGTCCATTCAACTGTTGGATGACGGTCAAATCGACCTAGCGGTGACCTTCAACCCGAACGCGGTTTTCTCTGCGCAATCGAGCGGCAACCTTGCAGAAAGTACGAAAGCGTATGCGATGTATGCAGGGGCACTGTCGAACATCCACTTCTTGGCGATTCCTTGGAACGCAAATGCCAATGCAGGTGCACAAGTTGTTATAAACTTTTTATTAAGCCCTGAAGCGCAATCTCGCAAAGGTGACATTAATACTTGGGGTGATCCTTCAGTGCTAAGCAGCCAATTCCTAACGGGGACGGCTAAGAATACCCAGCAATTCAAATCTATCGAGGAGCCACATCCTAGCTGGCAAACCGCGCTAGAAAAAGAATGGCTGAAACGTTACGGGAATTAATACACACCCATGTTAAGAGCGCTGTATCTAGTTATTATCGCAGTTTGTATATTACCAACCATTCCGGGGCTGCTCGGAGTGGTGGTCTCTGCGCTCGGCTATGTCCCTCCGATTGGTCTTCACCACTTCTCGCTGGATGGCTTTAGTGCCGTCTTCGATTGGGAAGGCGTATGGACTTCCATTGGCCTGACTTTCTATTCCGCCATTTTCAGCAGTTACCTTGCTTGCTTAATTACGTTTGCGATTCTGCAAGCTTCTTGGGGGAGTAAATTCTGGCGTAAGATCGAAGTCAGTCTTTCCCCACTTCTCGCTATGCCACATGTGGCGTTTGCGATTGGTTTTGCTTTCCTATTTGCACCAACAGGTATGGGCGTTCGCGTACTCAACCAAATATTTGGTTACGATCCAAATGCCCAAACAGTGAATGACTTAGCACTGCTGATCAAAGACCCATACGCACTGGGTTTGATCATCATGCTTGCCATTAAAGAAGTGCCGTTTTTATTGTTGATGAGCATCCCTATTCTTCAGCAATTAAAAGTCGAGAAGATTGAAAAAGTCAGCCATTCGATGGGTTATAGCTCCGCGCAAGCGTGGTGGAAATGCGTTTTCCCACAATGGTTAGCGAAGCTGCGTTTCCCCATGTTGGCCGTTCTAGCTTACAGCTTATCGGTTGTTGATGTGGCGCTCATTATCGGCCCAACCAACCCTCCTACGTTTGCAGTGTTGGTATGGCAATGGTTTAACGATCCTGACTTATCCCTGCTACCAAGAGCGGCGGCAGGTGCAGTGATGTTGTTTGCCATTGCGAGCATCTTGATTGGTTTTGCTCGCCTAGTGGAATGGACCATCACTAAGGGCTTTAAACGCTGGCAATACTCGGGCCGTAGCGGCTTCCACTTACCGGGCAAAACCTTGTTCTCTATGATTGCCTTGCTCGCACTGTTAATGGTGCCACTTTTGGTGGCGTGGAGCTTCGCTCAACGTTGGCGATTCCCTGACTTATTGCCGAGCCGTTATAGCTTACGTTTTTGGGAATACGAGTGGAAAAGTATTCTTGGCACGCTCGAGCAAAGCATGTTGATTGCGGTGATCAGTGCGTCTATTGCCCTTGTACTGGCGCTGATTGCTCATGAATACCGATTACGTTACCGCTGGCAGGTGCCGGGCTACATCATTGCCGTGCCAATGTTGATTCCTCAGCTATCTGTGTTGTTTGGTATGCAAGTCGTCACGCTATATCTCGACAGCAACGCTTACTTCTTCTGGGTATGCTGGGCTCACGTGTTCTTTGCGTTCCCGTTTGTTTATCTGTCCTTGGATGGTCCTTGGCGCAGCTTCGACAATGGGTTAACTCGTGTCGCTCTCAGCCTTGGTAAATCACCAATGCAGGCTTGGCTAAAAGTCAAACTGCCGATTCTTCTGCCAGCAATTGCTTTTGCTTGGGCGGTGGGCATTAGTGTTAGCTTGGCGCAATACCTACCAACACTCGTGCTGGGTGCAGGCCGTATCAGCACAATAACAACAGAAGCGGTAGCCCTCTCAAGTGGCTTCGACCGTCGTGTCACCGCGATTTACGCAATTTGGCAAGCGCTCTTGCCGTTAATGTTCTTCTCTTTTGCGATTCTACTTAGTCGTTTACACGTTAAGTATCGCCGGTTGTCTATTAAAGGTTTACTAACGAATGAGTCTTTGTCTCGAAAACCTCGCCATCCGTAAAACAAATGGCGACACACTTTTCTCTGCGTTCAACATGACGGTAGAGAAAGGTGAAATTGTTACCCTGATGGGCCCAAGTGGCTGTGGCAAATCCACCTTGTTGGATGCCATTGCTGGTCACCTGTCTTCCGAGTTCGACTATTCAGGCTCAATCACGCTCGATAATGAAAAGCTGGATACTTTACCTGCGCACAAACGTCAGGTCGGTATCCTATTCCAAGATGACTTGCTCTTCCCGCACCTTACCGTTTGGGAAAACCTTGCTTTCGCACTACCCAATTCAATCAAAGGGGCTGAGCGCAAAGAACACGCGATGCAGGCTTTGAAGCACATCTCGCTAACTAAACTTGCAGAGTCTTTCCCTAATCAAATCTCAGGCGGCCAGCGCGCACGCATTGCCCTCACTCGCATGTTGTTAGCGAAACCGAAAGTTGCACTACTCGATGAGCCATACAGCAAGCTGGATAAAGATCTTCGCGTACAGTTTCGTAACTGGGTCGTGGAGCAGCTTCAACAAGCTAATATTCCTGCTTTAATGGTGACTCACGATGAGGATGATATTCCTGAAGGCAGTCGTTGCCTGAACTGGCCTTGGGAGATGAGTCATGCTTGATAACCTGAGTATCAAAATCATTAAGTGGCCATTGGCACAGAGTGCGAAACTGATTGATAAATGTGGCGTGACGGCCAACCAAACCACGCTGTTTGGTTTCGCCCTTGGTTGTTTTGCCTTACCTGCATTAGTGGCAGAGCAATACACGCTTGCATTAGCGTTTATCCTGCTAAACCGAATTTGTGATGGATTAGATGGTGCGTTGGCAAGAATCCAAGGCATCACCGATGCAGGTGGCTTCCTTGATATTAGCTTAGACTTCTTGTTCTATTCTCTAATTCCATTTGGCTTTGTACTAGCAAACCCAGAACAGAACGCCGTTGCGGGCGCGTTCTTGATCTTCTCGTTTATTGGTACAGGAAGCAGTTTCTTAGCATTTGCGATCATGGCGGGTAAACGTAGTATCGAGAACCCAGTCTACAAGCACAAATCTCTGTACTACATGAGCGGTCTGACAGAAGGCACAGAGACCATCGGTTGCTTCGTACTGTTCTGTTTGTTCCCTCAACACTTTGCCGTGATTGCGTACATCTTTGGTGTGGCGTGTTGGTTTACTACCTTTACTCGCATTTACTCTGGATTTCAAACATTAAAGTCGTAACCTTCCCCACGTTACGAAGCATGTTGGCGCGAAAACAAAAACGATTGGCGCCAGTAAAAAAATATTAAGTCAAACTCGTGTAAACTGTAGACTCTTAGTCCAATTTTTTATTCGTTGAACTATGAGCCTCGAATTAGATAAAAAATGACATTAAAAAGAAGGTGAATTTGGAAGATAAAAGACTGATTCTCAAACAATATGAGTCATATAGGCCGCCAGGAGATTTTCACACCCATAGTTATTCACATCTCGCCTACGTGCACCAAGGGTGTCAAATTCTATCAACGGACAAGCATAGTCTTTTATCCATGCCGGGCTCATTAGTCTATATTCCAGCCTATACACCGCACCGAGCAGAGTTTCTAAAGCGCTCGCAGGTTTCTCTTCTTAAGCTGCCCTCCAACTCAACCCTAAATATAGAAGCAGTCTGTATGCTGGATGTTCCACCAATCATCACACAGTTGTTCAGTGTTTGGAAAAACGAGACTCAAGATCCCAAGTTAGCCGACCAATACATAGATGTTCTTATCGACCAGTGCTCTCGTTGCGCACCGACGACTCACCCTTTCGTCGCACAGGGTAGCATGGACCGACGCCTATTAATCATAATTGAAGCGCTCTCTGATAAACCAACCATTAAAATGTCTATCTCGCAGTTATCGCAAAAGACTGGTGCGTCAGTGCGCACATTAAACCGATTGTTCCTTTCGCACTTTAAAGCTTCTTTCAAAGAGATCCGAAATAAAGTAGTCATGGAGCGAGCGGAGCAAATGATGAAAAAAGGCATAAGCGCAACGGTTGTTGCGTTTGAGCTTGAGTATTCAAGTCTCTCTTCTTTTTCGACTGCTTATAACAAGCATCAAAAGCAAAATATGGATTAACGGCAAAATATGTATATACCCAAGTGACTTCAAGATGCAGGATTCAGAGCGTTGTCATTGATTCGAGAGTAAGGAAAACAACGCAGTGTAATAGCTAGCTCTTTCCAAGTTGTTTGACGCAGCAATCGAGTCAATGACACGCTCCCAAAGGGCGAGCTTCCTTGGCTTGTATACTTTGTTGCCGATTCTTGATTTAGAATGACTAGATCTTTAAATCGCCGCCGCGTCTACAAACCAAGTCATTCTCGCTGAACCTAGCATCTCGAGGTTACTTGGGTATAGTGACCAGACGACATGGCGCGTTTTGTAAACAAACTGTCAGCTACCCAAAAGCTTTAAACGACGCACTTCTCTACCATGTTTAACTACTCCTTTAACAAGGCATGAGGTTAAACGAATGTCCAAACTCCAGATCATATTTATCAGCCTAATCATGGCGTCCAGCTATTTTTTTGCCTCGAGCATGTATGTGCCAAGCCTCCCCGAGATACAGAATGCTCTGCACACCTCAGAGGCACTTGTGCAACAATCTTTGAGCGTATTTTTTATTGCACTAGCATGCAGTCAACTACTCGCTGGACCTTTTTCCGAAAGATATGGAAGGAAGCCCGTCGCCTTACTCTCAGCCGTCATTTTTGTGGCAGGCTCAGCGCTGTGCGCCCTATCACAAAACATCGAGTCTCTTCTGATTGGTAGAGTTGTACAAGGTTTTGGCGTCGGAGGACTCTACTTGCTTTGTAGAACAATACTACAAGACGCTTTCGAAAAATCGGAACTTATGGGGATCCTTGCCTGGTATGGGATAATCTTTATGAGCTTACCAGGCTTAACTCCAATTCTAGGTGGATACCTCACAACACATTTTAGCTGGGAAGCAAACTTTATCTTTTTGCTCGGCCTAGCGGTTGTGACGTTGCTTGTCATCGCAGTGATTAAACGCGAGACAATCAGTCAACATAACCCAGACGCAATCAAACCAAAGCAAATGCTAAAAGACTATGCGTTTATCACTTCAAACCTAACATTTTTGTGTTATCTCGCAATGATGATCAGCGGCACGAGCTGTCTTTTACTTTTCCAAGTGATGGGATCCTTCGTTGCTCAAAACCAATTTGACATCTCGGTAGCAGATTTTGGATTGGGTGCAATGACGTTAATGATCAGTAGCGTGGTATCACGATTATTTTGGAATCAGTTCTTAAAGAACCGCCTGAGTGAGAATCTTACGCTTTTCTTCGGCTGCGTAATCCAAGTTTTAGGCTGCACCCTGACTACATTCAGCCTTATGGTAAAAAGCTATTCATTCATGTTGTTGGGTTTCTGCGTGATGTCATTTGGAGTTGCGTTCTTACTTGCTATCGCGGGCGTTTCAGCCTTGTATATGTTTCCGAAACACAAAGGGCAAGTTGGCGCGATTTATGGAGCATTACAGATGATAGGAGCATTTGGTTTCACCTACGGTTTATCGATGTTGCCTGCGACTCAAAGCATGATGGTACTCACTAGTTGGATACTCGCTTTGACAAGCGCTATCGCATTTTTCATCATCTTCATTAAGCAACGTAGAGCAATAGGCCAAGCATACATGCTCTCTGAAAATTAGTTCTTCAAAATACCACTGCTCGCTATTTGTTCCCCTGGTATTTCATAGGGGTTTGGCCTCAAAGTTTTCATTCTGTTGAGGCCAAATTTTTCCTATCAGAATAACCAGCCGAAAATAAGCTGTGAGAGTACAATTCCCAACATAAAACTCGGTAAGTGCCAAGTCTGCTGCTTAGCTCGGTAATACTCTTTTTGTATATCTTCTTGGTAGCTCTTTATGGCTAATTCTTTAATGTAATAATTATGCATAACCTATCCTCATGACGTTTTGGTGTGCGGAGGATAAAAGCTCAAGTTAACTTTAGGTCAACAGTAAAATATCAATTTCGGATAAAATTATTTCCGTAGGCAAAATTCCTTACGCTTAGCCGTTAAACTCAACCAGTTGCATTTGTTTATGTCGCAGTAATGCAGCTTCACTTGATCGTCGTCAATGGAACATAAATCTCTCACACCTTTCGATGTTCAAATGACATCAACTTGCTAGCATGAGCCCATTCAAGCTAACTCCGGGCCTGTTATGACTCCTACCATCGATCACGTGCTTCTCAATATCGCACTCAACCTGAGCTCAAATCGCTCTCATGAGCAGCAATACCAAAACCTGATTGATGGAGTGGCCCAGGTGTTCCCTTGTGATGCGAGTTGTCTGTTTATCTTTGATGAAGACGGTTTTCTCACGCCAGTCGCAGTGAAAGGTTTGTCCAGCTCAGTACTAGGTCGCCGTTACTTTCCTAAAGCTCACCCGCGTTTAGATGCCATCATTCATAGCCGTGAGCCGGTTCGCTTCGACGCTGATTGTGCCCTACCCGATCCATTTGATGGAACACTTTTAACGGAAGAGCAGTGCATTGATGTTCATGACTGCATGGGCTTTAGCTTATACGTCGAAGGACAACTTGTTGGCGCGTTAACCATGGATGCGCTTGCTGTTGGCGCGTTTGATCATATCGACCCAGTAGCTATCGAAACCTTCGCGGCACTAACGGCGGCAACACTACGTAACATTGCGCAATTAAAAGCCCTTAAAGCGCAGAACCAGAAGCAAAAGAGCTTCACGCAAACCCTGATCCAACAAGCGCGCTCACAACACGGTGACATGATTGGCTTAAGCCCACAAATCAATCAATTACGAAACAACATTGCGACCGTTGCTCAGTCGGATTATGCAGTATTGGTAACGGGAGAAACAGGGACGGGTAAAGAGCTTGTTGCTCACTCTGTCCATGCTCAATCTCATCGCAATGATAAACCGATGATCTACGTAAATTGCGCCGCCCTACCCGAAGGTCTGGCGGAGAGCGAACTGTTTGGCCACGTAAAGGGCGCTTTTACCGGTGCCAATAGTCATCGTGCAGGTAAGTTCGAATTGGCTGATGGCGGTACAATCTTCTTAGATGAAGTGGGTGAACTGCCATTGATTTTACAAGCAAAACTGCTGCGAGTTATCCAGCAAGGTGAGTTGCAACGTGTGGGTAGCGATCAGCATTTGATGGTTAACGTGCGAATCATCGCAGCCACCAACCGACAGTTAGAAAAAGAAGTGGAAAGTGGTACATTCCGTGCGGATCTGTTCCATCGCTTAAATGTATTCCCAATTAAAGTGCCACCACTGCGTGCACGTAATGGCGACATTCCAGTTCTTGCTGGATATTTGTTGGAAAAAGTACGTCAGCAATTTAACTCACCAAACCTTCACGTTCACCCTAAAGTACTGACTCAACTAGAATCTCTGCCTTGGTATGGTAACGTTCGAGAACTTGAACACACCTTAACGCGAGCTGCGTTACATGCCATTCAACAAGGCGCGAGCACCATCATGCTCAATCACTTTGATACTTCATTGGCATTGGATGATGTAAAAAACACATCGCATTACTTGCCGAAAGAGAGTCAGCCAATGCGCGAGTTAGTCGAGAGTTATCAACGTGACTTGATTGAACACGCTTTAAGCCAAACCGGTGGGGTTTGGGCAAAAGCAGCAGAGTTTTTACAGATGGATCGAGGCAACTTGTATCGCATGGGTAAAAAGCTCGGCATTAACAAATAGAAGCCGCTACTTCGCTCTCTTCTCTTGAAGGAACAGAAACTTACTTCTTAAATAGAGATATTCCGGATTACTCGCTTAGGCTCGTCCGGAGTGACTACTAGCCCGAAGCAGAGCGAGCCGACGAAGGAGCGCAATCGGGAATCTCTAGCCTCCACAAAATCGCATTACCTTTTCTCCTGTTTAACAAGTACTTCCACTATCGCCCGTTAAAACGTTTCTCACGCGTTGCTTTTCTCACCACATCTGTATTTTCGTTGTCATTTGCACATCATTCGTGTTGTCACAATCACATCAAAAACGCACTTAAAAAGCAATAAAATCATTTAAAATCAAGAAGATAATTGTTGGCACGCATTCTGCCCGAGAAGGAAAAACAAAACGACTATTACTACAATCACTGGAGAACCCAATATGTTCTGTATTCAATGTGAACAGACAATCCAAACCCCAGCTGTAAAAGGCTGTTCTTTCGCACAAGGTATGTGCGGCAAAACTTCAGAAGTATCCGATCTACAAGACGTGTTGGTTTACACTCTGCAAGGGGTTTCTTTTTGGGCAGCACGCGCGCTTGAATTCAACATCATCAATAATGAAATCAATCAATGGGCTCCAAGAGCATTCTTCTCTACGTTGACTAACGTAAACTTCGATCCTGAGCGTATCCTTGAGCTAACTTCTCAAGCAGCAACATACAAAGCACTGCTAAAAGACCAAGTCATGTCTGCCGCAACACTTGCTGACGAAGTCGTATTGAACGTACCTAACGTTGCGAACTTCGAGCTGTCAAACAGTGCAGAAGAAATCCTAGCATTTGCTTCTCAAGTAGCGGTAAACCGTGGTAAAGACCAAGTACACGAAGACGTTATCGGCCTGCGCCTACTTTGCCTGTACGGTCTAAAAGGTGCAGCGGCGTACATGGAACACGCACGAGTATTAGAGCAAACCAACAATGATATCTTCGCGGAATACCACGAAATCATGGCTTGGTTAGGTACTGACCCTGAAGATCTAGGCGAGCTATTAGACTGCTCAATGCGCATCGGTCTTATGAACTACAAAGTGATGGAAATGCTGGATCATGGTGAAACAGCAACGTTCGGTCACCCAGAGCCAACCACTGTTAACGTTAAGCCTGTGAAAGGCAAATGTATTCTTGTTTCTGGTCATGACCTTCACGACCTAGAAAAAATCCTGCAACAGACTGAAAGCAAAGGCATTAACGTTTACACCAATGGTGAAATGCTGCCTGCACACGGCTACCCAGAGCTGAAAAAATACCCTCACCTAGTGGGTAACTACGGTAGCGCTTGGCAGAACCAACAAAAAGAGTTCGCTAACTTCCCTGGCGCAATTGTGATGACATCAAACTGCCTATTGAACCCGAACGTTGGCCAATACGCAGACCGCCTATTCACTCGTAGCATTGTTGGTTGGCCGGGTGTCGCTCACCTAGAAGGTGATGATTTTAGCCAAGTGGTTGAATGTGCATTAGCGCAAGAAGGCTTCCAGCATGACGAAATCGAACACAACATCACGGTTGGCTTCGGTCGTAACGCACTAATGAACGCAGCACCTGCCGTTATCGAGCAAGTGAAGCAAGGCAACATCAAACATTTCTTCCTAGTAGGTGGTTGTGATGGCGACAAAGCAGAGCGTAGCTACTACACCGACTTCACTGCAGAAGCGCCAGAAGATACGCTAATCCTAACGCTCGCTTGCGGTAAATACCGCTTCAACAAGAACACATTTGGTGACATCAATGGCATCCCTCGCCTGTTAGATGTAGGTCAATGTAACGATGCGTACTCAGCAATCCAGCTTGCACTAGCACTTGCAAAAGAGTTCGATTGCGACATCAACGAGCTTCCTCTAACGCTTGTTCTGTCTTGGTTCGAGCAAAAAGCGATTGTGATCCTGCTTACGCTATTCGCTCTTGGTGTGAAAGGCATCTACACAGGTCCAACAGCGCCTGCATTCCTAACGCCAAACTTGATTGCGATTATCCAAGAGAAGTACGACATGCGCAGTATTGGCAATGTTCAGGACGACCTTAAAACCATCCTAGCAGCGTAATCGCCTCGCTTATCATGCGCCTCCTTAGTTGGGGGCGCTTCTATCTATTGAGAACTCGATAACCAAAGAGATTGTTATGTTTTTTGAATGGCAAGGCAGTCAACCTGTCACGCTACGCTGTGTAGACAAATACTATGAAACTGCCGATGCAGTGAGCCTCAAGTTGGCAGACCTGTCAGAATCGCTCTTGTTTGAGTTTAAAGCGGGTCAGTTCATCAACCTTGGTGTTGAAATCGATGGCAAGATGGAGTTTCGTGCTTACTCACTCAGCTCTCTTTCCGGTGACGACTGCTTGCAACTGACGATCAAGCGCGTCGAAGGCGGTAAGGTATCCAACTACATCATCGATAAGCTTCTTATTGGCGATACGGTTCAAGCTCTTCCACCTACTGGTGATTTCAACTGCATTGATCACCCACCAATCGCGGTCAATGGCAGAAAGAAAGCACTGCTCATTAGTGCGGGCTGTGGCATTACGCCTGTATTCGCGATGGCAAAAGAATGGTTAGACAACGATGCTGGAGTTGATATTGAGTTCCTGCACATTGCTCGCTCTCAACTTGAAACCATCTACTTTGATTTATTAGAGACCTACCATTCAGTTTATTCAGATTTTAAACTGAAATTGCTACTGAAAAACCGCGGTGAAACGCTTTACCCAGAAGGTCGTTTGAATGCCGAGTGGTTAAAAGAACTGGTGCCAGACTTTAAGCAGCGCACGGTTTATCTATGCGGTCCAAATCAGTTTATGCTTGATGTCCAAAGCTACCTAAGTGAACTTGGCTTTGATATGGCAAACTTCTTCCAAGAAAGCTTTACGCCAGCCGCCAGTGAAGAAGCTGAAGTGTCGGATGAAACGGCCAGCGTGTCAGTGCCAGACTTTGCCCAGACGATCGATGCGCAAAAAGGCCAAGTCCTTGCTGATGCGTTGGAAGGCGCAGGATTACCACTGATCATAGCTTGCCGAAGCGGTATTTGTGGCTCTTGTAAGTGTAAGGTTCGCAAGGGTAGCGTGTCTTCAACCAGCCAAGAGACATTGACCCCTGAAGAAATTGAGCAAGGCTATGTACTCGCCTGCTCTTCGACGATTGAATCCGATCTTGAAGTTCAGATTGGTTAAGGCCGTTGATACGAACACTAAAAAAAGCGCCGTACTAGGCGCTTTTTGTTTGTGAAAAAATGCTATTAAACTCAGAAGTTTCTTTATCTAAACTCAGCTAAACAGTAAAACCTTGAGTGCGGCTGCGCTATCTACATCCATAAACTCTGGTGGATTATCCAAACGCTCGCGGAATGTCAGCTCTGGCGCTTCTTCCTTCATGCTTTCAATCAAGAAATCACTGGTCACTGATGGTGAGTTAACACACGCTAACACCTGACCACCTTCTGCCAACAAATCTGGCAAACGACGTAGAATCTTTTTGTAATCTTTGGTTAGTGCAAAGCTGCCTTTCTGAAATGACGGCGGATCAATGATGATCATATCGTACTGACCCGACTTCTTAATCTTGCCCCACGATTTAAAAATATCGTGCCCCATAAAGCTCACTTGGTTGATGTTATGACCATTCAGTTTATGGTTCTCACGACCTTTAGACAGCGACGCTTTTGCCATATCCACGTTAACCACTTTATCTGCGCCACCTGCAATAGCCGCCACAGAGAAGCCACAAGTGTAAGCAAACAAGTTAAGCACGTTTTTGTACTTGGCATTTTCACGAACCCAATCACGACCGTAGCGCATATCAAGGAACAGACCGAAGTTCTGGTTACGACCGATGTCTAGCTGGTACTTCAAGCCACTTTCTTCAACCACAGGTCGAGCATCTAGCTCACCCAACAGAACTTCAGAAGGCGCGCCGTCAGCGTAACGGTGCTGAATCACGATCGTGCAGCCCTGTTTCTCTGCCCACAGAGCAGAATCAGAAAGCGTGTTCAATCCTGCTTTTAACTCGCTAAGAAACGTCTCATCCACTTCTTTAAATAGGTTGATGATCAACTGACCTTGTAACCAATCACATGTGATTTGCTCTAAACCTTCGAAGCGGCGACCACGACCGTGAAACAGTCGGCGGATTTCATTGGGAGCTTGTTTTAGCTCGGCTTCTAAATGCTGAAAAAACAGCGGAAGTTGTGATGCTTGCATCGAATTCTCTTATTCGTTTTCTTTGTGATGGTTATTTAATCGTAGGCCAGTTCAGTTCCCACGGAGAGAGCCAAGTGTCGATACCTTGGGATACCGTTTCATTGTGCCATTTGCTGCCAAGCGCTTTGTGTTCACGTGGGTCGCAAACAAAGCAATGCGTTTCATCTTGATACGGGAAACACAGCGAAAATGCATGCAAGTAGCCACGGTCTGCTTCATTGTCTGCATTATAGATAGGATCGCCAACAATACCCGAACCAACGGATTTTAATGCCACGCGAATTTGGTGTGTTTTGCCAGTATGCGGCTTGCATAAAAACAGGCGCTCTCCCGGCTCTGCTGCGAGGGAAAAGAATTGAGTAATCGCAGGATTCGTTTTACTGTTGACCAGCTTCCATGAAGAACGACGAGAGCGTTCCATGTCACCCACTACCAACCCTTGTTTCTTCTTGGGCTTTTTCGAACCAATCGCAAGATAGAACTTCTCGACTTCACGATCTGCAAATGCTTGCGACAACGCACTTGCTGCTTTTGCGTTGCGACCCAAAAGCAAAATTCCAGACGTCATTTTGTCGAGGCGGTGGATAAGATACAACTGCTCATCACCACTTTGATTTGCTACTTCTTGCAGCAACATGGTATCTCCATCGTCCTTATGTACTGAGACGTTGGGATGTTTATTGATGATCAGAAAATCTGGATGGGTGTGTAGAATGTCGAACATAAAAAACTGGCTCCACGTTTGGAGCCAGAAGTATACCGATTCTAAGCAATTAGGCGAGCTTAAACTTGCCCACCAGCGCTTCCAGTTCTTACACCCTGAGGTTCAAACCATCTATCTCACACTGAATACCCATTATCGATATTAATTCCATCAATCCTATAAATAATGAATATAAAAAAGCGGGAGTCTATGAAGACTCCCGCTTATTAATTTTCGAATTTGGCTGATTGCTGTTCGCTTATAGCTTCTTAGAGAAGATACCCGCTAGAGCAATGATGCCGATACCTAGTAGCATGATTTCGCCCTTACCGCTGTCGAAACCAGACTTGATACCCATGAAGGCTACGATAGCGATAGCAACTGGGATTACGTATTTCACTAGGTTGTACCAAAGACCAAATAGTGGGAAAGATACTTTACCGTCGTTAGTGATCTCTTTCTCAAGGTCAGCACGGTTTAGACGCCAGCCTGCGAAGATACATACCAACATACCGCCAACCGCTAGGAAGATCTTATCTGTTAGTAGGTCGAAGATGTCGAATGCACCTGTACCGAATAGTGTTGGACCAACACCGCCAAGCGATAGTGATGCAAACACACATAGTGATGCCATTACGACACTTGCAGAAAGTACTGCTGTTGAACGCTTCAGGCCTTTCTCATCGATTAGGTAAGAAACCACAACTTCCAATAGAGATACTGAAGACGTCAGTGCCGCTACTGTTAGACCGATGAAGAACATCAAAGCAAATAGAAGGCCAATTACGCCGCCCATTTCAGCAAAAAGCTGAGGTACAACAACGAATACTAGACCTGGACCTGCTGCTGGTTCCATACCGAATGCGAACATCGCTGGGAACATTGCAACACCAGCAAGGATAGCAACACCAGTGTCCATCGCAGTAACCATACCTGTAGTCTGAACTAGGTTCTCTTTCTTCTTAAGGTAAGAACCGTACGTCATCATACAACCCATACCAAGAGATAGTGAGAAGAATGCTTGGCCTAGCGCCGCTAGAACAACATTGCTGTCCACTTTCGAGAAGTCTGGCATGAATAGGAATTCAAGACCCGCCATTGCACCCGGTAGCATCAGACCTTTCACCGATACAACGATCAGGATAAGGAATAGAAGAGGCATCAGGATTTTACCCGCTTTTTCGATACCGCCGGAAATACCCTTCATTACGATAACGATGTTAAGGAATAGGTAAACACCCATCCACAGTAGCGGTTGAACTGGATCAGAAATGAAGCCGCCGAAGCTGTCACCAATTGCTTCAGGAGTACTTAGCAGACCACCACCTACTTTGAAGATGTACGCTAGCGCCCAGCCACCTACTACAGGGTAGAAACCCATGATCAATAGACCACTCAGTACGCCGATAACACCGGTAAATGTCCAACGGCGATCATTCGATTTGAAAGCACCTACCGCTGAAAGACCTGTCTTACGACCAATAGCGAACTCAGTAAGCATGACGCTAAAGCCGATAAAAATAACAAACAAAAGGTAAATTGCAACGAACGCACCGCCGCCGCTCTCACCAGCTGTGTAAGGGAATTTCCATATATTGCCTAAACCGACAGCGGAACCCGCTGCTGCCATTACGAAGCCTAGTTTAGACCCCCACGTATCACGTGGTGCTGCTGTATTTGTAGCCACGCTTTTTCTCCAAAATGTTTTGTTGTGTTTGCATAGAGATAGGCGTCTAGAATATGTTCGTGTAAATATTAATGTACACTTTATAAGATGTTTGTATGACGCTCTATGTATGGTCAGTAAAGCAGTTTCAATTTAAAATTGAAACCCCGATCAGCACATTTATCGAACAAATGTATTATTGTTCACGCTAAATGCTGCTTTTTTGTGCAAAAGATAATGTTTCGTCCGACTTTTCACACATCAGTAACACAAACCCCCGTTATAAAATTCATTTCACATTACAAAGTCGTTCTGCCTTAGGGTTATGAAAATAGTTTCCCGTTCCGGCATTTACGCTTAATATCCATGTTGGGCTTATTACTTTTGGCGTATATGGACAAGGTCTATCACTTTATCACCCTCGCTGGCATCGGGCTCTACTGGTTTCTCGTTGCTGGTGTTACTATTCGCGTCGTTTTAAAGCGTCGTGCTGTTAGCGTCTCCCTCGCATGGCTGATGATCATCTACATCCTGCCAGTGCTAGGTGTTGCCTGTTATTTCTTATTTGGTGAGCTTAACCTTGGCCGAAAACGTGCAGAACGGGCCAAAGTGATGTTCACACCGTTCCAACAATGGTTCACTCAGTTAAATGATTGTAACGCACATGTTCCAGAAGCAATGGGGCGTCATATCTACCGCATTGATGAATTGTGTAACAACCGTTTGGGCCTTCCAGCTCTGAGTGGCAACACGCTTTCGCTTCAACAGTCACCGGATGAAATCCTTCACTCCATTATTAAAGACATTGAAAATGCACAACACAGCATCCGCATGGTGTTCTACATTTGGCATCCGGGCGGCTTAGCCGACTCTGTTGCTTCTGCATTGATTCAAGCGGCGAAGCGTGGCGTGGATGTTAAGCTGCTGCTCGACTCAGCCGGTAGCCCGCGCTTCTTCCGCAGTCCTTGGTACAAGATGATGAAAGATGCGGGCATCGATGTGGTGCAAGCATTAGAAGTAAAAATGTGGCGTATCTTTCTACGCCGTCTTGATTTGCGTCAGCACCGCAAGATCATCGTGATTGATGACGAGATCGCCTACACAGGTTCAATGAACTTGGTCGATCCTGCTTTCTTTAAACAAAGCAGCGGTGTCGGTCAGTGGATTGACATCATGGTGCGCATTACTGGCCCGACGGTGAACGTATTGAGTGCTATCCACTGTTGGGATTGGGAAGTAGAAACTGGCGAGCGTCAGCTACCGACTCACCCTGAATGCCGAGTAGATAATGATGAATTTCAACACCCGATTCAAGTCGTACCATCAGGTCCGGGTATGCCGGAGTACTTGATTTACCAAGTGTTAACCTTGGCAATCAACCAAGCGAATCGTTCTGTGAGGATCACGACACCTTACTTTGTTCCAAGTTCTGACCTACTTGAAACATTGAAGATGACCGCACAACGAGGCATTGATGTAGAGCTTATCATTC
This sequence comes from Vibrio campbellii CAIM 519 = NBRC 15631 = ATCC 25920, assembly GCF_002163755.1. Lineage (NCBI taxonomy): Bacteria > Pseudomonadati > Pseudomonadota > Gammaproteobacteria > Vibrionales > Vibrionaceae > Vibrio > Vibrio campbellii. Next base: position 1,370,125 of record NZ_CP015863.1, on the reverse strand, counting down.
CTCATAAAAACGACTCCATGATGGTGCAATGGGCATCACGTGCCTTCTACAGTGAGCTAATGGCAGCGGGTGTGAAAATCTACGAGTTCTATGGTGGCTTGCTGCACACTAAGTCCGTCGTCATTGATGAGCAATTCTGTTTGGTTGGCACAGTAAACATGGATATGCGTAGTTTATGGCTGAACTTTGAAGTGACGCTTGCGGTAGATGATGAAGAGTTCACCAAACAAATGTCATCACTACAAGACGCTTACGTCCAACAGTCACATACGGTCGACAAAAATGAGTGGGCAAAGCGCAGTATCTTTTCCCGCTTTTTAGAGCGCGTTTTCTATCTATTTAACCCATTACTGTAATAAATAAGATAAAGCCGCAAAATCTCAATAAAACCGACAGATTCATGCTGTCGGTTTTATTTTTTACGCCCCATACCACTGTTTTTCGAGTGATGCTCGGACAAGTCGTTTCATTTCTATTTTTCCCTTGCAAACCACCCTTGCTCCATGTTTTAAATATTGAAAATCGTAATTTAGACAGGGAATTTTTATGTCAGAAGGCAAGAAGACCAAACTCGTCACCGCTGGTCGTGACAAGAAGTGGACTAACGGTGTGGTTAACCCACCAGTTCAGCGAGCTTCCACCATCGTGTTTGATACCGTTGCAGAAAAAAACCAAGCGATGATCAATCGCACCAACAAAACTCTGTTCTACGGGCGTCGCGGCACGAACACACACTTTGCCTTTCAAGATGCCATGGTTGAAGTGGAAGGCGGTGCGGGCTGTGCCCTTTACCCATGTGGTACCGCTGCGATTTCTAATGCGGTCCTGTCTTTTGTTGAGACGGGCGATCACATCCTAATGGTCGATACCTGTTACGAACCGACCCGCGATTTCTGCGACACCATCATGAAGAAGATGGGCGTCGAAACGACTTACTTTGATCCTATGATTGGTGAAGGTATTCGTGACCTTATTCAACCGAATACCAAAATCCTTTTCTTAGAGTCTCCTGGCTCAATCACAATGGAAGTGATGGACGTTCCGACGATGGCAAGCATCGCCCATGAGCGTGAAATCATCGTGATGCTGGATAATACTTGGGGCGCAGGCGTGAACTTCTCCCCATTTGACCACGGCGTCGATATCTCTATTCAGGCAGCAACCAAGTACATTGTTGGTCACTCTGATGTAATGTTGGGAACAGCGGTTGCTTCTGAGAAATACTGGGACCAATTACGTGAGCAAAGCTACCTGATGGGTCAATGTGTTTCTCCTGACGATGCATACCTTGGCCTGCGCGGTATTCGTACTTTGGATGTTCGCTTACGTCAGCATGCAGAAAACAGCCTAAAAGTCGCACAGTGGTTGGCAAGCCGCCCTGAAGTCGATCACATTCGTCACCCTGCCCTAGAAAGCTGCCCTGGTCATGAGTTCTTTAAGCGCGACTTTACCGGTGGTAACGGCCTGTTCTCGTTCGTATTGAAAAGCTCGTACCCGAAAGCAACCACAGCATTGTTGGATGGCATGAAACACTTCAGCATGGGTTATTCATGGGGTGGCTATGAGAGTTTGATTTTAGCCAACGAGCCGAAAAGCTTTAGCAGCTTACGTACCGTTGCAAATCCAAACTTCGAGGGCACACTAGTACGTCTTCACATCGGACTCGAGGATGTCGAAGACTTAATTGCAGACCTAGAAGCCGGCTTCGCACGATACAATGCGCTAGTGCTAGAAAAAGAAGCGTCTTTATAAGCATTCAGAATATCTATCAAATAGCCTCGCACTTCGAGGCTATTTTTCTTCCCTCGGCCATCACTCAACCAAGCCATTGTCTCAATTAGAATTAACTAACATTCTAATATTCATGAGTTTAATGTTCATTGAATCTGTTGATTTTCTTTTGAGTAATCACAGAACAAGAAAATGCGCTACAAATGAACTTCTCACCCTCAAAACTTATCTTCTAATTTATAAAATTGACAAGAGATCATACTACAAGGAGATAGTTTTGAAACTCAAATTCATAACAACAATGCTTTTCGTTTTAAGCACCTTACCCTTTGCATCTGCCAACGCCAGTGGTTACACAGAAACCAAATACCCCATTGTCCTCGTTCATGGACTGTTCGGCTTTGATACCCTTGCCGGAGTGGATTACTTTTATGGCATCCCACACTCTCTAACCAAAGATGGCGCAACGGTTTATGTCGCGCAAGTGTCTGCGACCAACAGCAGCGAGGCACGTGGAGAACAGCTTCTTGCTCAAGTTGAAACGCTACTTGCCGCAACAGGTGCGGAAAAAGTTAACTTGATTGGGCATAGCCATGGCGGCCCGACAACACGCTATGTTGCTTCAATACGTCCCGATTTAGTAGCATCCGTTACTAGCATTGGTGGTGTAAATAAAGGCTCCAAAGTGGCGGACATCGTAAGAAATACCGTTCCAGAAGGCTCCATCAGTGAAGGCGTGGCAGTAAAGTTGGCAGAAGGAATCGTAACCTTGATCAACCTACTGTCTGGCGGTTCCGATCTTGACCAAGATCCGCTCGCTTCTTTAGCCGCACTCACTACTGAGGGTTCACTTGAGTTCAACCAATATTATCCTGAAGGTATTCCAACCAGTGCATGTGGAGACGGCGACTTATTGGCATCGAATGGCGTGTATTACTATTCATGGACAGGCTCTTCGAACTTTACCAACCTATTTGACCCAACTGACGGTGCAATGGTGGTTTTAGGCTTGGCATTTGATGGCCCCAACGACGGTCTTGTCGATGCATGTAGCACTCACCTCGGCAAAGTTATTCGTGATGATTACAAGATGAATCATCTGGATGAAATAAACGGACTGCTTGGTATCCACCACCTGTTCGAGACTGACCCAGTGACGTTATATCGCCAGCATGCTAATCGCCTGAAACTACAGGGTTTATAATGAGGAAGCCATCATGAAAAAAGTCGCTCTTATCACATTGTCCATTGTATCACTGGTTAGTGTGGGAGCGGCTTTCCTGTACCAACCTCAATCATCAAACCTAATAAAGGTGAAATCACAACAAGACACCACTGTTGACCTATCCTCTCAGAAAGATTTCTTCGAGTACTCTTTAAGCAGTTTGGGAGAGCAAGACCTTGAAGCGATAAAAGCGACTGTGAATGCTGATGAGTCGCAGAAAAACGCCCTCGGCATCAGTTATGAGTTGTTCGACACTTATCTCGCTTACAAAGAAGCGCTCTCTAAGCTGGAACCTTTTGAAGGGGGGTCATTATCGTTACAAGAATTAAAGCGGCTCGATGATGCGATCCGAGCGATGCAAAGAACGTTTTTTACTGACGAGCAAATTGCCCAACTGTTCGATGAGGAAAACAGGCTACGTCAACTAGCCATTGATAAGCTTGTTATTCAAGCAGCCAAGTTAGATGCGAATACTCATCAGCAAATGCTAGAAGAAACCCTCGCTGCACAACCTGAGTACATTCAACAAAGTGAGCGTAATAACGCACTGGTCTTGCAGCTTAATCAAGCCTCAGGAATGGACGCACAAGAGAAGTATTTGACTCGTGTTGATTTAGTCGGTGAAGAAGGTGCTCAGCGCCTCCAAGCGCTGGATGACAAACGAGCAGCTTTCAATTCCTCACTCGACGACTATTTGAAGAAGCGAGCTGAGATCTTGAACAACGATTTTCTCGGCGAGGAAGAAAAGAACTTAGAAATTGCCGGACTCAGAGAACAGAGTTTTGAAGAAAAACAGTGGCGTCGCATCGAAGCATTAGAAAGAATTCATGATAGCAAGCAAAGATAAGACAAGGAGTCAGGTGCGATTTATTAGTGAGAGTCACTCGCTCGACTCCCTTCGCATACAGACAATTTGAGTGATCCATCCGATAAAACCGGAACAGACTAAAAATCTGTTCCGGTTTTATTTTTGTCTCGTCACTTAACCTGTTTGTTCCCAAAGCAAAGAGGTAATAAACAATGAGCGCATTCCGTTATATCGTAAACTTTATTCAAACCAGCCATAATTACGAGATGAAGCGTGGGCTCTTGGCTAAGATGTTCTATTTAACGCCTGCCGAGAGAATCCAACGTTTAGACGAGGTCTTTGACACAACCCAATTTAGCGAAGAAGCCCTCTCCCTCGTATCAGACAATGGCAGTGCACATCCGGAAGCTAAAAAAGAACAACGATAAAAATAATGAATAAACGTAAGCTGGAATTGTATGAGGATCTATTCAAGAAAGTAGGTCCCGGAAAAACCCATATTCACATTGGCGAGATTGCGGATGCTTTCCATTGCAGTGATCGTCACGCTCGCACGCTATTGAAACAAATGGGCGAGTATCTATGGCTGACATGGACTCCCATGAAAGGACGCGGTCAGAAAGGTGAATTAGTTTGCTTACAAGAACCGGTCACCGCTTGCTATCAGGCCGTTGACCATGCCATTGGCCAAGAGCGATATGATCTCGCCCACCAGCTTGTTGGTTTCCATGACCGAAGTGTCGCCTCCAACTTAAAACGATACTTGGCTCATACCGCCCACAACAGCGAAAACACCATCTATGCACCCTTTCATCGTAAACTGGATTGGCTTCATCCCCACTTTGCGATGGGACGTACTGAACGCCACTTAATCCACGAGGTATTTCAGACCTTAGTAAGCCACGATGGAAGCGCCATTCACCCCAATCTCGCACACCATTGGTCTAGTTCGCACTCCCACACTTGCTGGCGCTTTCATTTAAGCAGCAGTGCGATGTTTCATGACAAGACGAATGTGACCGCTGAAGACGTGGCAACTAGCTTAAATGCACTGGTGAACTCCCATTATTGGCGTGGTTTGTATGACCACATTGATACCATCTCTGCTGTGACACCTTATTGCATTGAAATCAACCTTAGTGAACCCGATCCATTACTTCCGTCATTATTGAGTCGGGCCGAAACGTCCATTCTTCCTAGTCGTTTTGTTCACAGTGAAAAGTTTGCGTTCCACCCCATTGGTTCTGGCCCATTTTCTGTCGGTATCAATTCAGATAAGGTTTTGAGACTCAACCGAAATGAACACTACTGTGGACAAACTGCATTAACAAAACACATTGAAATTTGGATCCATGAAGAGTGGAAGCAGGATAAGAAATGCGCAGAAAACTTCTTTTTTCTTGAATCAGGAGAGGAGAATTACCAAGTCAGCACGCAAAACATCGGTCACTTCTATGTGCTTATTAATCATAAAGAGCTGCAAACTCACTCAATCAAACAAGGCTTCTCTACCCTAATGAGCCGTGATGAAAAATGCAGTTTAGCTTTACCATTCCCGATCAGTTTTAGTTACGAAGACAATAATGAAAGCCGGCAGTTTTCTGCGAAGCTTCAAACAGCATTGCCTTCATCTTCTGACCAAAATAAGTCACTTCAAGTTGAGTATGGGCGCGCTATCTCGAATCAAGATATCACCCTAGGTGGGATTCGATTGGAGGGGGATCAGAGCACCAGCTTGTTCGCTTTTTTCAAACTCTACCCTTATTGGCAACAATGTATGACTTGGCGCCAGCACAGCCGTTTGAAAGAAGTACTCAACCTAGCTCGATACGCTTCTTGCTCTGAGGAAAGAAAAGCCTTACTCAATACTTTGCTTCATGAACTAGCAGAACAAAACATTTTATCGATTTTAGCGACGGAAGATTTAACCTTAACGATCCCTTCCAGAGTGGCAGGAGTTGAAATCAATACCATTGGTTGGTGTAACTTTTCCAAGCTTTGGATACAGCCCAATTAATATTTAAAGGGTAACTGGCTTTACTTGGTGCTAAGTCTCTCTAGACAACACACTTTCGCTAATGCCAGTCTCCTTCAACATTCGCTATTCAATAAGCAAAACCGATCAGTTGGATTTTTTCGGGCAACTTACCATATGGTCATCGACCATGCCGACCGCTTGCATGAAGGCATAGCAGATAGTCTCACCCACAAACTTAAAGCCTTTCTTTTTAAGGAACTTACTCATCGCTTTGGACTGTTCCGTAGAGACTGGCACTTGGCTCATGTCTGTCCAATGATTCACTATAGGTTTGCCATCAACAAACTGCCATAGAGCATTAGATAGGCTGCCGTATTCTTCGATTAATTGCTTTGCCGCTTTAGCGTTGCTAAATACTGAGTTAATTTTGCCACGGTGCTTAACCACGTCGAAATTTTCAACGATAAACTCAGTACGTACTTCATCACGTTGAATGAGCTTATCTAAGTCATAGTTTTCGAATGCTTGGCGATAGCCTTCTCGCTTTTTCAAAATCGTAATCCAACTTAAACCGGCTTGCGCGCCTTCTAACGTGATGAACTCAAACAACACGTTATCGTCATAAACGGGTACACCCCACTCTGCATCATGATATTCACGCTCAAGTGGATGGTTCATCGCCCATGCACACGTATTTTGTTCCATATTCAATCCTTATAAAAACGCCCCTGACGTTAGCCAGAGGCGCTTTAGAACGTTACTTAAACTCAGCCGTTATTTTGGCACTGCCACCCTATGGAATAGACGATACAACACTGGAACGACAATTAGTGTCAGTACGGTCGCAAAACCCAAACCAAACATGATGGTTACGGCCATCGGTTTAAAGAAGATATCCGGTAGTAGCGGAATCATACCTAGAATCGTCGTGATTGCTGCCATACATACAGGTCGAACACGACTGACTGCTGCATCCACAACGGCGTCATACGCTTCTTTACCCGACTGCATTTCAATCTCAATCTGATCAAGCAGTACGATACCATTTTTCAGCACCATACCTGATAAGCTCAAGAAGCCCAGTAATGCCATAAAGCCAAAGGGCGTATTCAGGGCGAGTAGACCGGTTGTTACACCAATCAATGCCAGAGGCACCGTTAACCAAACAATCAGTGGCTCTTTGATTGAGTTAAACAAGAAGATAGTAATCAAGAACATGAACAGGTAGCCCATCGGCATCGTCGAAAACAATGATGCCTTCGCTTTGCCTGATGATTCATATTCTCCACCCCACTCTAGCGAGTAACCCGGTGGCATTTCGATGGCTTCAATCGCTGGCTGCAGACGTTTTTGCAGTGTTGCTGCCGTTTCTTCACCTAAGATATCCGGATCCGCCATCACCGTTAGCATGCGCTTACGGTTCTTACGAACAATAATTGGGTCTTCCCAACGCATGTCGTAGCCCATAGTCACTTGTTGTAGAGGAATAAATTCACTCTGCGCAGGGCTCCAAATCTTCATACCTTCGATGTTACGAATGTCGATACGCTCATCTTCAGGTAGTCGCGCAACGATTGGCATTAGTGTGGTGCCGTCGCGGTATAGACCGATCGTCATGCCCGAGAACGACATAGATAGGAAATCATCAACGTCAGACTTGGTGATACCGTAACGACGAGCTTGGCTCTCGTTAAATTGAGGCTCTAACACTTGTGTACGTTCACGCCAGTCATGACGGATGTTAGTCGCACCAGGATCGGCGTACATCACGTCCATCACTTGCGCCGCGATAGTGCGAAGCACAGTAGGGTCAGAACCAATGATACGCGCTTCGATCTTCGCACCGCCAGCAGGACCCAATTCAATTTGTTTTAACTTGTAGTTAATTTCTGGGTAGTTGGTTTTGATGTGTTCTCTAAAGCGATCCATTAATGGCGCTAAGGCTTCATAGTTCTCAACACGCGTGGTGACTTCACCGTAAGCCGCATAGCTTTTCTCTGGCGCATAAGTCAGCATGAAACGCTGCAAGCCTTTACCAGCCGTTGTTGTAATGTGATCAACGTGATCTTGCTCAGCGAGCCAACCTTCTAGCTCTTTCAGCGTGTCATTCGTCGCTCGAATATCTGTCCCTTCAGGCAGCCACACATCCAGTTGAAAAATAGGCGTGGTTGAAGATGGGAAGAAGGCTTGTTTAACGTAGGTAAACCCATAGACACTTGCCGCCAGTCCTGCAACCAACACAACAACAGTGAACCATGCACGGCGCATACAGAAGCTCAAGAACTTCTTGTACATGACAAACACAATACCATTGTATGGGTCATTGTCTTCGCCCTCGCCACTCTTAATTTTCTGGCCTTTGAAGAAGATATCAGCAAAGAATGGCGTTAGCGAGATTGCAGTGAACCAACTCAGCATTAGCGAGATAAGCAGTACCGTAAACAAGGTACCACAGTACTCACCCGTCGAGTCTTCAGACAATCCGATCGGTGCAAATGCTGTTACCGCGATAACCGTCGCACCCAATAGTGGCCACTTGGTTTGCGTGACGATGTCTGTTGCAGCTTGCAGTCTCGTTCGCCCTTTTTGGGTACCTATCAGTATCCCTTCCACGACCACGATGGCGTTATCCACCAGCATACCTAGGGCAATGACCAAGGCACCAAGTGAAATACGCTGCAAGTCGATGGCTAAGTACTTCATAAAAATGAAGGTACCTAATACGGTCAACAACAAGATCAAACCAATCAGCAAACCAGAGCGCAAGCCCATAAAGAAGAGAAGTACAACGATAACGATACCAACTGCTTGCGCCAAGCTGATAACGAAACCACTGACCGATTTGTTCACTTCTTTCGGTTGGTTGTAGATCTCTGAAATCTCAACGCCAACCGGTTGTTGATACTTCAGCTCCGCAACACGACGGTCAAATGCTTTACCCACTTCAACAACGTTCACCCCCTGAGCAAAGGAAACACCCAAGTTCAGCGCCAATTGACCATTATAGTTGATGATGTTGGTTGGGACATCGACGTAGCCACGTTTAATTTCGGCAACGTCTTTCAAAAAGATAAGCCCTTGTGCTCCCGACTCGGTCAACAATAGATCACCAAGCTCATCGACACTTTGGAACTCACCAGTTGGTTGAATGCGGATGTACTCATCACCAATTCTTATCGCACCGGCGTCAGAAACGACGTTTTGGGTCGACAGTAAGTTAAAGACGGTATTTGGAGAAAGACCAAGACTGCTTAGCTTCTTCATCGAAATTTCAATGAAGACTTGCTCTTGTTGTTGGCCTGAAACCGAGACCTTGCTCACCCCATCAACCAGTTCAAGCTCACGCCTCAAATAGTCGACATAGTCGAGCAGTTCTTTATAACTGTAGCCATCACCAGTGACCGCAAGCAAGATCCCATACACATCACCAAAGTCATCAATGACCGACGGTTCGTTCACGCCTGGTGGCAATGAGCCTTTTAGGTCGTTGACCTTACGGCGTAACTCATCCCATATTTGCGGCAAGTCATCTGGACCATAGTTGTTTTTCATGGTCACGGTGATTTGTGATAAACCACGGCTAGAAATCGAGTTAACTTCATCCACATAAGTGAGCTGCTGGATGGCTTTTTCCAGTGGATAAGTCACCTCTTCCTCAACCTGTTGCGGGGTTGCGCCAGGGTAAGAAGTCACTACCATTGCATCTTTAATCGTAAAGGCCGGATCTTCTAGACGACCTAAACCAAAGAATGCGGAGACACCACCAATCAAGAAGATCAGCGATACCATCCAACTGATTACACGGTTACGAATGAAATACGCCGCGATGCCCGTTACGTTTCCATCATCATCTTTTTGAGGCGCAACATTGTTTTGTTCACTCATTGAGTTGCCTCCTGCTTAACCACTTCCACTTTCATGCCATCTCTTAATCGGGAAACACCGGCGACAACCACTTTGTCGTCAAGCTCTAGGCCATCGAGAATCTGTATCGAGGTCTGCGACACTTTGCCTGCGCGGACTTGCTTACGAGTCACCGTATTGTCGTCATTCAAGACCCAAACAAACTTGTTTTCACGACTGAGATCATCGCCATCAGCATTGAAGATCGCCTCAATTGGTGCGCTAATGCTGATATTGAGGCCGAGGCCTGTTTTCTTATCTTTTGATGTTACATCAACCGCCATACCGTCAAAGATGTATTCACTTTTAGGCATTGGCAGCGACAGCGTCGCGGTAAACGTGCCTGTGTTTGGGTCAGGCTGTGTTGTAAACTCTGTGACACGCGCTCTATATTCATTACCACTCGGTACGCGAACCACAGCGTTGATGCTCGATAAAAGCTCTTCTTTCGGAGACTGGTTCACATGCAAACGATCTGGGAGCTGAATCAGAACCTCAACGCGGTCCACACTGTGAATGTTGACAATGTATTGACCAACTTGAATGTTCTCAAACTGATCGACGTTTACGCGAGAGATAATGCCGTCAACTGGCGCTTTCAGCTCCGTAAATGACAAGCGTAGTTTTGCAAGCTCCAGCTCTGCTAGTGCAATTTGGCGTTGTGCTGCAATTTCATCAAATTGAGATTTTGCCAATAAGCCTTTTTTCACTAGAGGCGCTGAACGGCGATATTGACTGTCTACAACAGAAAAACGTGCCGATGCGTTATCGACATCCAGTTGGTAGTCGGTTGGGTCTAGCGTTGCAATCACGTCACCTTTAATGACCTTGTCGCCCTCTTTGACTAATACCCGGCTAACCTCTCCCGCCACACGGAAACTCAGATGTGAACGATCAGCAGCATTCGCTACAGCGGGGAAATACAAGTTGTCATCAACCTTTTTTCCTTCCAAGGAAGCAACGCGAACACGAGGGGTTTCTAATTCTCTTTCCGGCCCTTTATCACCACAGCCAGCAAGTAACATCGCCGAACATAGAGTGGTTAAAGCTAAGACTCCTTTCATATTACAATCCTCGCTCCTTCACCCACTCACGAACCTTAATACCCGGCTCAATGACATTCACGCCAGATACGATGATTTGGTCACCATCATCCAAGCCCGCCTCAATTTGTTGTTTCTCATTTAGAGTGACAGACGCTTTTTCGACAATGCCTTGGTCAGTGACTCGCCAAACGCACGTCTTACCATCTTCAGTGAAGATCGCTGAACTCGGGATTCTTGTTGCGCCCGCATTTTCAGACACTAAATGTACGTTTCCAGACATACCAGGCAAGATACCTACCCCTTCGGGACGTGCCATTACCATGGTGACTTTATAACTGCCGGTTTTTGGGTCTGCTTCAGTATCAATTTCTTGGAAAGTCAGCTCAAACGACTGCTCAGGAAATGCATCAAACGTCATCGTCGCGTACGCATTGACTCCTTGAGTAAATTTACTCAGCAAGTGGTCTGGAAGCTGGAACAGCACTTTCATCAATTGATTGGTTTGAATGTTCATGACGCCTTCTTTGGCCGCCACGTATTCATGATTTTCAGCAGGAAGATAAGAAATTGTGCCGTCATAAGGGGCCACAAGTTTAGTGTATCTCAGGTTCGCTTTAGCCTGATTCCACTGTGCTTTTGCCGAGTTGTGATTGGCTTTTGCTGCGTCGAAATCTTGCTCGGACACCACTTGCTCTTTACGAAGCTTTTTCGAACGTTCGTATTGAACATCCGCTAAGGTGTAATTCGCGCGAGCTTGTTTTTCTAGGAGTGAGTACTCGTCAGGGTTAAGTACTGCAAGTACATCGCCTTTTTTAACCATTTGTCCCGCATTCACTTCTATTGATTGAAGTAAACCTGGCACTCGAAATGCGAGTACTGCTCGGTCGCCGGCTTCTGTGGTGGCAGGAAAATGTCTTTCAAACTGAGCATTGCCTACAGATACCGTGAAGAGTTTGGCGGGCCGGGATTCGGGTTCAGGGACTGGTGGTAGCTCTTTTCCACATCCTGAGAGAACCGTCATGACAGCGATTGGAATGAGCGCTTTTCTCATGTTAATTCATCCATTTAAGATCCGTTCCTTTTAAAGTAGATGAATTTGGGGCGTTCTTCTAGAGCATCAGAGCAAAAAAATTCTTTAAAAATAGCAATTTGAGACAAAAATAAAGCAGGCCGTAGCCTGCTTTATCAATAATTCAGTAACGAATCATTAGAGATTATTAAACTCTCTGTTTACGCGATAAGTATCAGAAGTGACATACGCTTCCATATTCCGAATTTTGCCATCAAGACGATTAAAGTCGCTCTCTAATACACTTAACAGCTGATCTGGGCTTTGTCCTTTCTGCCAAGGCTTACTTTTCAGCGTGTGCTCTTGACGAGACTTAATGTTTTCAGTGTAGGTCACCGGCTGCTTTTCTAGCATGAAGGTCATCGCAATATAGGCCAACAACACTAGGAAAGTACCGCCCAACAAAGCAGCGGAAATCACAACGATACGAATCAACCAAACTTCCGCGCCAAAGTAGTTTGCGACTCCGGCACACACGCCGGAGATCTTGCCATTTACTGGGTCACGATACAGTTCTCGTTTAATCATACTTACGTCTCCACGTTGGGGCTTCTGAGTCTAGGATACGCTCCAATGTTTCAACTCGAGACTGCATCGATTCCGCTTTTTCAGACAGTACCTGAAGGCGCTCAAGATCTTGGCTCGACAGTGCACTATCTGCTTTGCGTTTGCTGCGATAGTGTAAGAAGAGCCATAGTGGAGCGACAAAGATTAAAAAGACAATCAATGGTCCAGTAATAAAAAATGTCGACATAAATGGCTCCTTTCTTATTTATCGTTCGATGACATCTGTTCTTTCAGTTTTGCCAACTCTTTTTCAATTTCGTCTTGTGCTTGTAGTTCTGCAAACTCTTGGTCTAGTGACTTTGCATTGCCTGTTTTCGCGTATAGGTCTGCTTCTGCTTCCATCTCGTCAATCTTACGAGAGTATTGCTCAAACTTTGCCATCGCTTCATTTGTGCGACCTGCATGTAGCTGCTTTTGTACATCACGACGGTTAGATGCCGTTTGGTTACGAATTGCTAGTGCTTGTTGCTTCGCACGAGTTTCCGTGATTTTTGCTTCTAACTTACCGATTTCGCCTGTTAGCTTCTCGATCGTTTCTTCTACAAGTGTTTGTTCAGTGTGAAGACCTTTAATCACTTGCTCTAGCTTTTGCTTTTCAATCAGAGCAGCACGCGCCAAATCTTCACGCTCTTTCACGAGTGCTAGGCTTGCTTTTTGACCCCACTCAGTGATTTGCTCTTCTAGTGCTTCGACTTTGCGAGCCAACTCTTTTTTGTCTGCAATCGCTTTCGCCGAGTTAGTACGCACTTCTACAAGTGTGTCTTCCATTTCTTGGATGATAAGACGGATCATTTTTTCAGGATCTTCCGCCTTGTCTAGCAATGCACTGATGTTTGAGTTAACGATATCTGCAAAACGAGAAAAAATACCCATAACGGAACTCCTCTTTTTTCCTATTAAAACTCGACAAGGTGGCGATTCACCTTGTGTCTCCCTTTACTTATAACAAGTAGCGTGCCAACTTTTATTATCTATATTAAACAATAGCTTACGCATTTTGTTGTTGTTGCATACCGTTATGCTATGATGGTTTTTACCAACTGTTGGTAAATTTCACCAACTTCAATACTGTAAATCTTGGCCAGACAGAAAATAAGAAGGATTTTATGAAGCAGAACCTCATTGGTGAATCGCCCGCCTTTCTCGCCGTATTAGATAAAGTATCACAACTTGCGCCAATTGAGCGGCCCGTTCTTATTATTGGGGAACGAGGCACAGGTAAAGAGCTCATCGCGCAACGTTTACACTATTTATCAAAGCGTTGGGATAAGCCACTCCTTTCTCTAAACTGTGCGACATTAAGCGAGGGTTTGATTGACTCCGAGCTGTTTGGTCATGAATCGGGGTCATTTACAGGGTCGAAAGGTAAGCATAAAGGCCGCTTTGAACGCGCCGAAGGTGGCACCTTGTTTCTTGATGAATTGGCGACCGCGCCACTCCTCGTTCAAGAAAAACTCCTACGTGTGATTGAATATGGCGAATACGAGCGCGTTGGTGGACACACTGCATTAACTGCAGACGTTCGCTTGGTCTGTGCAACCAATGCTGATTTACCAAAACTGGCAGAGCAAGGGGATTTCCGTGCGGATTTGCTCGACCGTTTGGCTTTTGATGTCATCATGCTTCCGCCACTGAGGGAGCGAAAAGAAGACATCCTTTCCCTTGCCGAGCATTACGCGATCAAGATGTGTCGTGAATTGCAGTTGGAATACTTTGTTGGCTTTACGGAAGAGGCACAACAGTCACTGCTCGATTACGAATGGCCGGGCAACGTTCGTGAATTAAAGAATGTGATTGAACGAGCAATCTATCGTCACGGTCTCAATTCAGATCCTATCGAACACCTTATCTTCAACCCATTTCAAACTGGTTGGGATAACTCACTCGGCCACACTGCCGCTCAGGAAGAAACCGAGACAACAGAGGCCACTCCGCACTCCGCAATCCACTTCCCTCTGGACTACAAGCAGTGGCAAGAAGATCAAGATATTGAGTTGCTAAACCGAGCACTAGAAGAAGCGAAGTTTAACCAACGCCAAGCCGCAGAATTATTGGGGTTAAGCTACCACCAGCTTAGAGGTATGGTCAGAAAATATGGCTTAGTCGGTCAAGGATAATTGCCACATGCCCTCTCACTCGAGTAATCGCTCACTATACTGAAGGAAAACAAGCGGTTTTAGTAAACGCGTGTGTTTTACACAAATTAGTGAGCAATTTGAGAGGCAAATAAGGTCAACAACCAGACAATGATACGGTAATTTGATCTAACACCCCGCGACTCAACGATTTTATGTTTGGAGCGAGTTGGCAAAGGTGATAAATTAGCGAGATCATTTTCGCTTGTCATCCTTGAAGCAAAAAGCTGAGGGAGCAAGCAAAGTCCAATGACCATTTCATATTATGAAAGCTTTTATAAGACTATCGCTGAGCCTGATTGGTATTAGCTTACTCACCGCTTGTGGTGATGAAATCGATCACAATGATATTCGAGAGAATGGCTTTGTGTTTTGTGGGCAAGGTAAGCCAACCACGTTTAACCCTCAGCTCATTGACAGCGGTATCACTGCCGAAGCACTTAGCCCTCAGCTATACGATACGCTGCTCACACTTGATCCCAAAACCCATCAACCCGTTGCAAATCTTGCAGAAAATTGGTCCGTTAATGAAGAAGGCACCGAATACACGTTTAATCTTAAACAGGGTGTTCAGTTTCAAAAGACAGCATGGTTTACACCTACCCGACCTTTTAATGCACAAGATGTGGTATTCAGCTTCAAGCGAATCATTGATGTAGACCATCCGTTTCACGATGTCGGTGGTGGTTTTTATCCATGGTTTGCAGGTTTAGATTTCCAAAACTTGGTGAAAGATGTTGTTGCTGTGGATAACGACACAGTGAAGTTTGTGCTCTCTCAACCTAATTTTGCCTTTCTAGCCAATATTGCGACCAGTCATGCCGTGCTACTTTCTGCCGAATATGGCCAGCAACTCGCAGTAAAAGATGAGAAAGAACAGATCGATATGTTACCTATCGGTACTGGTCCCTACCAACTTAAAGAGTACCAAGTGAACGACTTGATTCGTCTTGAGCGCCATCCTAAATATTGGAAGTCACCAGCCAAGATGGAACAGGTGGTGTTCGACATTTCTCACCGCGGTACTGGCACGCTCGCTAAGCTGCTGAGAAACGAGTGTGATGTGCTTGCATCACCAATTTCGAGTCAGATTCCAATCATTCAAGAAACGGAAGAGCTAGAGTTAACCGCAACGCCTGCTAATAACGTCTCATTTATTGCGATTAACACTGAACACCCAGCTCTGCGCGATGCTCGTGTTCGCCAAGCATTGAACCTAGCGATCAACCGCCAGAACATTCTTGATTCAGTTTATTACGGCACTGGTACTCAAGCTTACACCCTACTTCCACCCAACTCTTGGGCTTACCAAAAA
Source organism: Vibrio campbellii CAIM 519 = NBRC 15631 = ATCC 25920 (assembly GCF_002163755.1). NCBI lineage: Bacteria > Pseudomonadati > Pseudomonadota > Gammaproteobacteria > Vibrionales > Vibrionaceae > Vibrio > Vibrio campbellii. The sequence continues at coordinate 1,354,348 of NZ_CP015863.1, read as the reverse complement.
GACAGCGTGAAAATACGTTATGACCGTAATTATGCTCTAGCCCTTCTTCGAGAGGCGGGTTACGAGAAAGGTCTGCAATTGACGATGTGGGTGCCATTGGAACCACGCGCCTTTAACCCAAGTCCGCGTAAGACCGCAGAGCTGATTCAAGCAAACTTCGCAGACATTGGCGTCGAGTTACGACTGCTGACTGATGACCGCTTTGAACGTACCCAACTGGAAAACATCAATGATGTAGACTTGCTGCTCACTGGTTGGATTGGGGATACGGGCGATCCAGATAACTTCTTCCGCCCTCTGCTGTCGTGTGAATCAGAACGCGTTGGTTTGAACGTTTCGATGTGGTGTAACGATGATTTCGACTTCTTGTTGGATCTTGCACTAGAAACTCAACAGCAACGTTACCGCTTGAACCTATATCGCCAAGCGCAGAATATTCTCAATGAAGAATTTCCAGTTATTCCATTGGCTCACGGCGTTCAATTCCGTGTCCACGACAAATCGCTGAAAGGTTTTAAATCGAGCCCTTTCAATGCACAACCTTTTGATAGAGTTGAGAGAATCCATTAATGTTTTGGTACGCCGTAAGACGTCTTAATCTATTTGTCATCACTTTGATGATTCTCACGTTAGTGGGCTTTTCGCTATTGCGTTTGGATCCGAGTTCTCATTGGGCAAACGTTGAATTTTGGTCAGGTTGGCAAAGCTACCTTGTTGAGCTTTCACAGCTCAATTTTGGTATCAGCAAAAACGGAAATCCAATTTACGATGAGTTAGCCATTGTCTTCCCTGCAACACTCGAGTTGTGTTTCTTTGCCTTTGTCGTTTCATTGCTTATCGGCATCCCGCTGGGCACGATTGCAGGCATGAAACAGGGTAAATGGTTAGATACCAGCATCTCATTTATCTCTATGTCTGGTTACTCGGCGCCTATCTTCTGGGTTGCGCTGATGTTGATCATGATGTTCTCGTTGCAGTATCACGTGTTCCCCGTTGCTGGCCGCTATGACTTACTGTACGAGATTGACCACGTAACGGGTTTCGCCATCATTGATGCATTCATGGCAAAGGGTGAATACCGAGCACACGCGCTGCAAAGTGTTATCGAACACATGATCTTACCATGTTTGGTATTAGCGCTTGCTCCTACTACCCAAGTTATCGGCTTAATGCGCGCATCAGTGGCAGAAGTGATGAGCCAAAACTACATCCGTGCTGCACGAATCAAAGGTTTATCCAACCGCGAGATCGTGACACAACACGTGCTACGTAACGCCATTCCGCCTATTGTGCCAAAAGTTGGTGTTCAGCTTTCTAGCATGATCACGCTAGCGATCATTACTGAATCTATCTTCAACTGGCCGGGTATTGGTCGTTGGTTGTTGGATGCACTTTCAAACCAAGATTACGCTTCTATTCAAGCAGGCGTAATGGTGCTAGCAACCCTTGTTTTAACTGCCAACATCCTCTCGGATTTGATTGGTGCCATGATTAACCCTCTGGTGAGAAAGGAATGGTATGCTAACAAATAACGTTTATCAGGAAGAACGCATTCCAACTCAGTTCGAACGATTCTGGCGTAGCTACCGTGCCAACAGCTTGGCAATGTTTGGCTTGTGGTGCCTGATTTTCATCATCCTGATCACTATCTTTGCACCATTACTTGCGCCTTATGATCCACAAGCTCAATCGGGCGAACTACTTGTGCCTCCATCATGGGCACCAGCAGGCGCTGTGGACTACTTCCTTGGCACAGACGACTTGGGTCGTGACATCCTTTCGCGTCTGATTATGGGTTCTCAGCTGACATTCGGTGCAGCCGTCGCTATAACGGTCATTGCTGGTTTGATTGGCTGTTTTATCGGTGTTTTGGCAGGCATGACTAAAGGTCTGTTATCGAGTACTTTGAACCACTTACTCGATACCGTAATGTCGATCCCATCGCTACTACTGGCGATCATCTTCGTGGCTTTCCTTGGCTTTGGTGAGTTCAACATCCTTCTGGCTATCTGCTTGGCTTTGATTCCACGCTTTATTCGCTCGGTGTACATCGCGGTCCATACGGAAGTAGAAAAAGACTACATCATGGCTGCTCGCCTAGATGGTGCCAATGACTTCTACCTACTGTGGAACTCGATTCTGCCAAACGTACTCACTGTCATCGCGGCAGAAATCACACTGGCACTATCTGTAGCAATTTTAGATATCACAGCACTAGGCTTCCTTGGTTTGGGTGCTCAAGCACCAAGTACTGAGTGGGGCGCAATCCTTGGCGACTCCGTTGAGCTGATTTACATCGCACCATGGACTGTGACGCTGCCGGGTCTCACCATTATGTTTACCGTGGTTGTTCTAAACTTAGTGGGTGAAGGTGTACGCCAAGCACTCAATGCGGGGATCGAATAATGCCGTTACTAGATATTCGACATTTAACCATTGAAATTGAAACGCCATCAGGTTTGGTGAAAGCCGTCGACCGCATGAGCATTACCCTAAATGAAGGGGAAATCCGTGGTCTAGTGGGCGAATCAGGTTCAGGTAAGAGTCTGGTTGCCAAAGCAATTGTTGGCGTTTGTAAGGACAACTGGAAAGTCACCGCGGATCGAATGCGCCTTGGTAACATTGACTTACTTCAATTGACACCGAAAGAGCGCCGGCGAGTGATAGCTCGCGATATCGCGATGATCTTCCAAGAGCCTTCGACCTGTTTAGATCCTTCTGAAGAAGTAGGACGTCAATTGATCGAATCGATCCCTTCTCGCTCTTTCGAAGGAAAGTGGTGGGAACGATTCAAATGGCGTAAAAAACAGGCGATTGCCCTACTCCACAAAGTGGGCATCAAAGATCACAAACGCTTAATGGGCAGTTACCCGTACGAGCTAACCGATGGTGAATGTCAAAAAGTTATGATCGCAATGGCTATTGCGACTAAGCCAAAAATCTTGATTGCCGACGAACCTACCAACGACCTTGACCCAATTACGCAGTCACAAATCCTGCGTTTGTTGAGCCGGATGAATCAGCTCAACAACACAACTATAGTGTTGATTGGTCATGACTTGACCACAATTACTCAGTGGGCGAACCATATTACGGTAATGTACTGCGGCCAATCGGTAGAATCAGCTGATACCGAAAAGTTGGTTGAGGCCCCGAAGCACCCATATACTGCGGCACTGCTCAAAGCCATGCCCGACTTTAACGATTGGATTCCTCATAAGCAGAAACTGCAATCGCTACCGGGGTCAATCCCCCCTTTACAGCACTTGCCAATCGGCTGCCGATTGGGGCCTCGTTGCCCTTATGCTCAAAGACAGTGTGTCGAGATACCCCACACTAGATGTATAAAGAGTCATAAATTTAGCTGTCACTTCCCATTGAACACGGAGAAACATTCATGAGTGCGTTGCTCGAGGTCGATAACCTATCGAAACAGTTTGTCACGCGTTCAGGTCTGTTTAAACGCACAGTCAAAGAAGCGGTTAAACCGGTTAGTTTTACCCTAGAGCCGGGTCAAACCATTGGTTTTATTGGCCAAAACGGCTCAGGCAAATCAACCCTAGCACGTATGTTAGCAGGTGTGGTTGAGCCAAGTTCCGGTGAGATTCGTGTAAACGGTGAGCGCCTTGAACACGAAGATTACTCGACACGTTGTAAGCTAATTCGCATGATTTTCCAAGATCCAAACACCTCTTTGAACCCGCGCATTCAAATTGGCCGCATTTTGGAAGGTCCATTAAAACGAAACACCAACATGCCTCCGGATGCACGTATGAAGCGTGTAAAAGATACTCTGTTGCGCGTAGGTTTGCTTCCAGAGCATGCTTATTTCTATCCGCAAATGCTTGCAGCAGGTCAGAAGCAGCGTGTTTGTCTTGCTCGTGCTCTTATCCTGCAACCTTCCATCATCGTTGCTGACGAGGCACTAAACGGTCTAGACATGGCGATGCGCTCTCAGATCATCAACCTATTCTTAGAGTTGCAAGAAGAGATGGGCTTGTCATTTGTTTACGTTTCTCAGCATATTGGCATCGTGAAACACATTACCGACAAAGTAATGGTGATGCATGAAGGCGAAGTGGTGGAGTTTGGTGAGACAAACCAAGTGCTAACCAATCCAGAGCATGCGATTACTCAGCGATTGGTAGAGAGCCACTTCTACAAAGCGCCAAACCACTAAAGATTGAGCGAGCAGTAAGTTTCTAGTATTCGCTTCCTCAAAAAAACTTTCTCTAAAAATAACAAAGCCTGCATCAACGCAGGCTTTTTAGTCTCTGAATTTCAGAACACAATTGGTAATGCTTAACGACGGCTCGCTTGTTTGCGCAGTTCGAAATCAAACTCATCTGGAAACAGCACCACGCCTTCTTCATTCTGGTTTGGGAAAACCACAACAGACAGCTCATCATCTTCTAGACCCGACGTCCAACGACTGTGCCATTTGTTCAAAGAGATAGCTTCTGGCTCACACTCTTCCCAGTCGCCTGTCGCCCATTGCTGTGCAAACTCTTCGTTTGGCCACACTGGTACACAATCGTCGTCTTCTGTGTTTAACATCACGCAGCCGTGTTCGTCTTTCAGGATCCACACCTTGCGGTTTGCAACGATTTCCTTCAAACAGTATTTCAATCGCTGCTCTTCGTTGTAGCGATTGATGGTGTCCATTTGCTCTTGGGTTAATGCTTCAGACATGTTAGTCTCCTATTCCCATAGAAAAATGCCCACCTAATGGCGGGCATTTACAGTATACGTTGGTAATAATGAAATTACACAAGCTCAGTTTGAAGCCAAGGCCAGCCTTGCTTCTTACGGCTTAGTGTGTTTTCCATCACTAGCATGCCGTCTTTCTCGTGCTTAACAAGCTTCTCAGCCCACTCACCTTTGTAAAGAAGACGAGTTTGAGCTGTAGTGATGTCTGTTAGCATAACAGCAGCGAATGCTAGGCTGTCGTTTGCACAACGCGCCTCTAGATCCGCTTCTAGAGCTTCGATCATGCCGTCAACTTGCTCTAGAGTCGCAAGTTCAACCTGACCTACTACTACATCACGACCGTTGAATGGGTAACCTTTAAGGTCTTTTTCAACAAGTTCAGCAGCAGATAGGCCTTCGATGTTTGTTTTAGCAATTAGAAGATCTTTAGTGAATGCGTCTACGTCTTGTACGTCTGCGATAGCCGCTAGCTCAGCAACAGCATCTTTGTCTTTTTGAGTACAAGTTGGAGAAGCGAAACCTACTGTGTCAGATAGGATAGCTGACATCATTAGCTTAGCGATTTGAGGCTTGATCTCGTGACCTTCAATCTTGAACATGTTGAATAGTACTGTGTTAGTACAACCAACAGGCCAGATCCATGCTTCCATTGGGTTCACTGTCATCACGTCACCTAGACGGTGGTGGTCAACGATACCCGCGATTTCAGCTTCAGCGATGTCGTCTGGTGCTTGCGCTAGATCTGAGTAGTCTACTAGCCAAACAGTTTCGCCAGCTACTGAAGTGCGCAGCTCAGGAACTTCTGCGCCAGCTACTTCTAGGATGTGCTGAGTTTCACGGTTAATTTCGCCCTGACGAATTGGCATTGCTTCAACACCACGCGCCTTTAGAAGTTCAGTTGCAACTAGTGCACTACAAATACTGTCACTGTCTGGGTTCTTATGACCTACAACTAGAATCATGTTTCTTCCTATTCAAGTCAATTTGATGGCTTCCTAACAGGGTGAATTGCATAACGAATTACACCAAGGAAGCGGGTTTGCTCACAAAGGCGGATACTTTACCTGAAATTTTGCTTTTGTCCTAATTTCAAAACGTAAAAAAGACTCAACAAGTTCGTCTAACAAGCACAACACACAGGGTTAACTCAACATAGGTCCCTCAATAGATACAACGAAAAAAGCCCAAGCAATTCAATACTTGGGCTTTGATGAAAAGTCTGGTTTAAAACTGTTCTATCGTGTCGCCAGATTTAAACTCCACTTTCCTGTTTTTATAACTGGTGTAACAGAAGACAGCAATAAACTTGAGCGTCATGATGAGGATAATGGTTGGCGCTGGTGCACTGTCAATGAAAAAGCTCAAGTACACACCAAGGAAAGCACTCAGCAGTGACATACACAAGGCAAGCAATACCATGCTGTGGAAACGGCGCGTTAGTAAGAATGCGGTAGCACCCGGAGCAATCAGCATCGCGATAACCAAGATCATCCCGACAGCCTTGAGCGCAGCGACAATCGCCAACGAAAGTAACGAAAGCAAACCATAGTGGAGAAACTTCACAGGAAGACCGATTGCTTGCGCATGCTGATAATCAAATACGAAAACTAACAAGTCTTTTCCTTTGAACACCGCGAACAGTACAACAAGCAAAGCGACGATTGCGGCTTCAATGATATCCGCCCAGCTAACGCCTAATGCATCACCAAACAAGATATGATCTAGATGAACGCCCACTTCGATTTTTGTCATCAATACCAGACCAAGCGCGAACATAGCAGAAAAGACAACGCCCATAATGGTGTCTTCTTTGATGCGGCTATTTTCTTTTAAGTAACCTGTCGAAAGTGCACAAAATATACCCGCGGCAAAAGCGCCAAGGGTGTAAGGAATAGCAAGAATATAGGCAATCACCACGCCTGGAAGAATCGAGTGCGCAATAGCGTCCCCCATCAGAGACCAGCCCTTCAATACAAGGAAGCAAGACAACAAAGCCGTTGGAATTGCAACGAGCAAAACAATCAAAAACGCTTGCTGCATAAAGGTGAAGGTAAGAGGCATAAGGAGTGTATCAAGCATTTTTGTGCTCCTTACTCATCATAGGCATTGAAAAGGCAGATTCACGATTCTTTTTTGCTAATTGTTGTTTGCTTTTGCGTCCAATGGCAATTTGACCATGCTTAGGAGCAAAAACAAATGCCATCAAGAAACATGCTGTTTGCAGTAAAACTATGATCCCACCAGTCGCGCCATCGATGTAGTAACTCACGTAAGCGCCAATGAATGAACTTAAAGAACCAATTGCAACAGCGTAGACAATAACGCGTGAAAATCGGTCAGTCATTAAATACGCCGTAGCCCCCGGAATAACGACCATCGCAATAACCAAAAAAGCACCAACGGTTTGCAATGCAGCGACGGTACATGCGCTTAGCAACGTAAAAAACAGCACTTTCAATCGCGTCGGGTTCAGACCAACACTCTTGGCATGGTTCTCATCGAAAAAGACCACCATTAGGTCTTTCCACTTAACGAGCATAACAGCAAGCGAGATACCACCGATAACAACTAATTGGAACGTATCGGTTGGCGTGATGGCGAGTACATTACCTAATACGATAGTTTGAATATTCACTGCAGCCGGGAAAAGAGAAACTAAAAATAGCCCCAGACCAAAGAAAGACGTAAATATCAAACCAATGATGGCATCTTCTTTCAATTTGCTTCTTTGGCTCAAGAACAACATTCCAGCTGCTGCAAGACCACCAGACAAAAACGCGCCAAAGGCAAAAGGCAAGCCGAGCATGTATGCACCAGCGACCCCAGGAACGATCGAGTGAGAAAGTGCATCACCAATGAGTGACCAGCCTTTCAACATTAGGTAAGTCGACAGAAAGCCGCAGACACCACCAATCAATGCACTCACCCACATGGCATTCACCATGTAGCCATAGTGAAAAGGTTCGAGTAAATAATCCATAAAAAATGAACTCCTTACTTGTCTGGACGAGAAACCGGAACAGCTTGCTGCTCGCCGTACATAACGACCGGACGCTCATGATCTGATAGGACTGTCAGCTTACGTTCATCATCATCTTCATGAAGATCTTTACCACCAAGAATGAAATGACGAAGTACTCCACCAAAAGCAAGCTCGAGGTTTTCTGGAGTGAAAACATCACGAGTCATACCGGATGCCAATACCGTTCGATTGATCAATACGGTACGGTCACAAAAGTCCGGAACACTGCCGAGGTTGTGGGTAGAAACCAACATCACTTTTCCTTCATCACGTAGATCACGAAGCAATGCCATGATTTGGTCTTCCGTTTGAACATCGACACCAGTAAAAGGTTCATCTAACAAAATAACTTCACTTTCTTGTGCCAATGCTCGCGCAAGAAAAACACGTTTCTTTTGCCCACCAGAAAGCTCACCTATTTGGCGCTTTCTAAACGCGGTCATGTTCACACGATCAAGGGCAGCCGTTACCATGTCATGATCTGTTTGCTTTGGAATACGGAGTAATCCCATATGACCATAACGCCCCATCATGACAACGTCTTCGACTAATACGGGAAAATTCCAGTCGATTTCTTCGCTTTGTGGGACATAAGCCACCACATTTTGCTTGAGCGCTTTTTTAGCAGGAAGACCAAGGATCTCGACCGATCCTTGGCTCACTGGGACAAAACCCATAATAGACTTAAATAAAGTAGATTTGCCGCTGCCGTTAACGCCAACAAGGGCCGTAATCGACCCTTTTGGAAGTGTAAAACTTGCATCGTAAAGTGCGGTGTGACCGTTGCGATAAGTGACGCTAATGTCTGATACTTTAATTCCCGCCATTACTGCTCTAGACCCTCTGCAATTGTATTTGATGTCACTTTCAATAGATCCAAGAATGTTGGAACAGGACCATCTTTGCTACTTAGTGAATCCACATATAGCACCCCGGCATATTTCGCACCTGTTTCACGCGCAACCTGCTGTGCTGGCTTAGCTGATACCGTGCTTTCACTAAATACGGCTGAAATTTGATTCGCACGAACTTCATCAATTACACGTTTAACTTGCTGTGGCGTACCTTGAGAATCGGCATTGATTGGCCATAGATACAGCTCTTTAAGACCAAAATCTCGAGCCAAGTAGCTAAATGCACCTTCACTCGTTACCAACCAGCGTTTGTCTTCTGGGATTTGAGCCACTTTTTCACGTATAGGTTGAACCATATCCATGATCTGCTTCTTGTAAGCTTCGGCATTTTTTTGGTAAGTGTCTGCATTAGCGCTGTCGTATTTGACTAGTGCATCGCGAATGTTATCGACGTATAGGAGAGCATCGCTAGGAGACATCCAAGCGTGCGGGTTTGGTTTGCCACTATAAGGGCCTTGAGCGATGCTCATTGGCTTTACACCCTCAGTAACAATCACACTTGGAACGTCATGAAGGTTTTTGAAGAATTTTTTGAACCACAATTCTAGGTTCAAACCGTTGTAGAGAATAAGATCCGCACCTTGAGCACGTCGAATATCACCAGGGGTCGCTTGGTAGTTATGAATCTCAGCATCAGGCTTAGTAATAGACTCAACAATAGCCGCATCACCAGCTACATTCTGAGCCATATCTGCAATAATGGTGAACGTTGTCACTACTTTAAATTTCTCGGCAGCGTTGGCGGCCGTACTTAATCCAAGTGACATCAATGACAAAAGTACAACTGCAGGTTTGGCAATAGCGCCAAGTTTCAATCTCATCCTTGTTTTCTCCAGAAGGCAAAAGTTACTTTGAAAAGATAAAAAGATTCTACCTTTGATTCTTATAACTGTAAATGATAATAGTTATCATTTACAGTTATTTTAACCTTTATTTTCTAAAAAGGATGAGATTAATTGCGTTTTTCTATCACATCGCTGTAACAACAGCCTTAGCTTTCAACCCTTTATCCAAGCTAACCAACAACAACTGACATGGCTCTTGGTTGAGCTTCTCCCCTGTCCAGTAGTCGTACCAATCGGTAGGCTGGTCTGCGGTAAGCGTAAACTCTGTCGCTTCATCATTGGTGTAATTAAACAAGCAATGCAGATCGTTTTTAGATGTTAGCGGCAGGAAAGCATGGTTTAAACCTAGCGCGGTAAACTTGGCCGACTCCTGATTACGACGCTGACGCAACATCAATTTCGCTAGCGTCTTACTCGCAAATGGGGTGATTTCTGGTAGAGGATCACCGGAAAGCAGTAGGCCGCCACACGCTAGCAGCACGTTACGATGGAATTGATAATCTTCACGCGAGGCTGCTTGGTTTGGTAATGAAGTGAACGTCGCGCAATCTGGATCGATTTGCCACAGCTTACGATGCTGCCAACTGCGGAAGAAGGTCTCTTTCGCGATTTGTTCAAAGCGATGACTATGGCGCTCTACATCGTCAGACACACGCATGGCATCAACTAAGCCCAAAGAAGGCCACATTGGCGCGTTACAACCTAATAGCCATGCATCTTCAGCCCCTTTCGCGATCGCTTCCATACCCATACGGTAGGCTTCTACACCAGTGACACCCGATTGACTGCGCTTACCTTTTAAAGTGCCCCAGTAGTTTGCGTCTAATTTGAATAACTCAACGCCCCACTCTTCTCTCATGACAGATACGACGTGAGTTAAGTGATCTTGGACTTCAGGGTTTGAAGTATCGAGAATGTACCATGGTGTACAACGCCAACCACCATAAGTGACATCTTCAGCTTTCAGGAGGTCTCCGTCCTCGTGACGCACAAACCAATCAGGATGCTTTTTGAAGATTTCTGATTCTGGTTGGGCAATGAATGGTGCCATCCAAATCGCTGGCCTCTTGCCTTTCGCGCGAATGTTGTGAATCAGCTCTTTAACACCACCAGAGAACTTATCCGAAGGCGTTAGCCAATCTCCCATAAATGCTTGGTAGCCATCATCTAGCAGCACCCATTCGAGCTCGGCTAGGTTGTCCTGCATGCATTCCACGTTTTCTAAAACGTTGCCCTCAGTAACGTCTGCGTAATAAGCATACCAAGAGCACCAACCAATTGGCGCATCCTGAGTGACACCATTGCGCACTGGGTGATGCTCAGCAAGCATCTCACTGTATTGTTGGTAAAGCTCAGATAAAGATTGACCGCGTAATATAGCCACAGATTCCAGCGTGTTATGTTCCCAATCCGCTACTTGGGTATGTTCACCATCAATAGAAGCAAAAAGAACCCAATGCTCACCGAGCGTCTGCACCTCAAAATAGCCTGCAAAGCGATGACAAGACGTAAAGCCAAACAAGGTGTAACCTACGGCATCTTCAACAGCTAAGTAGTTGTAGTAACGCTTTGGTGCGCTCTCAGGGTAAATACGGTAGGAATTATTGTTATCTGGGCAGCGACCAATATCGATAGGTTGAGAAATGGTACCGCTGGTCTGCGCCAACATTTGGAAACCGTCGCCAAGCACCGTTGCACCTTGCTCATAGAGGAAAGGCATTTGAAACAAGACTTCACGATCGGTGAAGGTTTTATTGTGTATCCCGGCAAAAGAAAAATGGATCTGGTTGCCTACAACTTCAAATTGAAGATCGTTATCACTCACTGAAATCTCAGTGTGATTGGCCAATTGAATGCTCTGAGCCATAGAGAATCTACTCACTTAATTATTATTGTTTCATTAAGCGCATTATCCTCCCCTTCTCTCACCCAATTCGTTATCAACGTCACGAATCCGTTGCATCTCAATTTATTCAAACTGGTTATTGAGAGAACGCTCACTGAATTTTGGTCAAAAAAATACCAGCCCGAGGGCTGATATTTCATTCATAGCTTAGTGCTCTGATTAAGCAACTTCGATCGGACCACCGAATGAAGTCACTGGTGGAACTTTACCAGTGAACTTCTCGAAGTCTACGATACATGTATTCGCAGAAGTCGCTTGTGCTAGCTCAGAAGAACCGATGTCTTGAGTTAGTGTGTTAGGGTCGCCGTAAGTACAAATTGCACCTACTTTCTCGTTTAGAGGACCGTACCACGCACCTTCTTCGATACGGATAACACCACGTGGGTAGCTATCAGTAAGTACAGCACCAGCAAGAAGTTGACCACGGTCGTTAAATACACGTACCAAGTCACCGTCTTTAATGCCTTTCGCTTTTGCATCAACTGGGTTGATGTATACAGGCTCACGACCTTGAACAGCGTAAGTAGCACGGAAATCTTCAGATTCACACATCTGAGAGTGCAGACGCTTGTCCGGGTGGCAAGATTGTAGCCAGTACGGGTGTTTGTCAGAGCCAGGACCACCGTGTGAGCGTTCTGATTTCTCGAACCACATTGGGTGTTCTTGACAGTGTTCGTAACCGTAACGACCGATCTTACGAGAAGTGATCTCGATGAAGCCAGAAGGTGTGCCCAGTGGGTTGATTTCTGGATCTTGACGGAAGTCAGCGTGACGAACCCAAGGCTTACCTTGACCGAAGTCTAGTACGCTCTTCTCCCAGAACTCATCAAATTCTGGCATTTCGAAATTACCGTCGTTCGCTTTCTTACAATCGTTGTACAGGCTGCGGATCCATTCCATCTCGCTCATGCCACGAGTGTAATCTTCGCGACGACCAAAGCGTTGAGTCAGTTCACTCATGATTTGGAAGTCTGGCTTAGAGTGGAACAATGGGTCAACTAGGCGATGCATAGCAATCAGACCTTTGTTGGAGTATGAACCGTATACGTCAATGTCGTTACGTTCCCACTGCGTACATGCAGGTAGAACGATATCTGAGAAACGACAAGTCGCTGTCCAAGCAAACTCGATCGTTACTACTGTTTGAAGCTTCTGGAACGCTTGCTTCATGCGGTTACGATCTTGGTGGTGGTGCCATGGGTTACAACCCGAGATCACCATCATCTTGAAGTCTGGAAGCTTAACTTTACCGCCGTTGTAGTTGATCTGTTTACCTGGTTCTAGCAGACAGTCGATCCAACGAGCAACAGGGATAGTACGGCTGTAGCCGTTAAAGTCATTGTTGTCCCACTTCGGCTTCATACCTGTATCTAGGTTACGAGGGAAACCACCAGGGCCCGAGAAACCAGTTGAAGGAACACCGATACTTGAGTAGTGGTGACCGTAAGAGATACCACCGCCAGGTAGACCGATTTGGCCAACCATTGCTGCAACTACTGCTGCTGCCCAATATGGCTGCTCACCGTGCTCTTGACGTTGGATACACCAACCCATAAGGATCTGTGTACGACCGTTCACTAGCATGCGTGCGAATTCACGAATCTTGTCCGCTTTAACGCCACAGATAGGTGCAGCCCACTCAGGGGTCTTAACAACTTTATCTTTCGTTTCACCTTGAACGTACTTGATGAAATCTTCGAAACCTAGACAGTAAGTTTCAATGAACTTCTTGTCGTACAGGTCTTCGTTGTACAGTACGTGCGCAACAGCAAGCATGAATGCTACGTCTGTTAGCGGGTTAATGTATAGGTGATCGTTCTCTAGGTAACGTTGAGTCTTGTTCTTAACTGGGTCTACAGATAGAACGTTGATCTCACCTTTCGCTACTTTTTCCTTCAACTGCGCTAGGTAGTTGAAAGATTCGTGCGTTTCACAGTTCCAACCTACTTGTAGGTTTTTCACTGGGTCGTTTGCCCAAAGAATGATGTTGTCTGAATTCTCTAGGATTTCAGACCAAGACGTACCTTGTGCGTAAACTTCTGTTGAACCAAGTACGTAAGGCATGATGGTTTGACCTGCACCAGTAGAGTAGTCGCCTACTTTAGTGATGAAGTTACCGTGCATACCTACAGCACGTTGCATGTGTGCCGTACAGTTGTTGAACGCACCAGTTTGGTTCCAACCAGTTTGACCTGCGTGTAGAGCCCATGGACCGTATTCTTTCTGAACACGTTCTAGCTCACGGTAGAACAGGTCTAGAGCTTCATCCCAAGTTACACGGATGAAACGGTTGTTACCGCGCGTCTCAGCGCTGTATTTGTGCTTCTTCAGCCAATCTAGACGAACCATTGGGTAACGAACACGTGATGGGCTGTAGATAATGCCCTTGATGCCGTTCAACATTTCTGTTGGGTTCTGGTCTAGTTCTAGCGGTTTGATCTCTTGAACTTTACCCGCGTAGATGTGGGCGCGGAACGCGCCCCAGTGTGAACCTGTTACTTTCCAAGTACCAGTAGACTCAGCTGCGTTTGCAGATGCTGAAGCCAATAAGCTTGGACCGATAACTGACGCTGCGCTTGTGGTTGCTACACCTTTAAGAAAACTTCTTCGTGTAATAGCCATTTATTTTTACTCCAATCCGACGCTTATTAGTGGTGACCTTCAGCATAATCTGAAGAGTGCTTCTGTAGGTACTTCAAGATCAGTGCTTCGCTGTCTGTATCTAGGTTAACGAACGCTAGCATACCGTCGAACATACCTGGCCATGTGTTCGCATCGAAGTGCGCTTCAGCTGGTTGTGTGTGACATACAGAACAGTTAGTTCTATAAGCTTCTTTCGATTTTTCCCATACAGGGTTGATGTCGTTCAGCATAGATTCTTTCTTGATCCATACTTTCGCTGCTACTTTCTCCCAAGGAAGACCAGTTAGCTCATCAACTTTCTTCTCACCAGCCGTAACAATGTTCGCGTCTGTTGATGCTTCTTTCAGTAGAGATGCTACTGCGATGTTTTTACCGAAGTCTTCTTGAATTACACGACCGAAGCCTTTCGCTTTACGCCAGCCGTCGATTTCAATTTCAACGTAGTCGCCTTTGTCTTCAAGAACTTTTACAGTCGATGCTGGGTTTAGAAGACCTGCTTCTTCAGCACCTTTGTAATCGAAGTAGATTGGTAAGTGACGAACACTAACTAGTTGCTGACCTACACCGTAATCCGTGTTAGAGGTCATGCCTTCTAGGTCACCAACGATACCACCGATGCTATCCATGCCCGCAGGTAAATGGTGGGCGATACCTTTATGACAATCAACACAACTCTGATCTTTCTCTGCAGCTTGTTTCATCTGAATTCGAGCCGTTGGGGACATCTGGTTAAAATCCATCGAGTCATAGTTGTGACAGTTTTTACACTCTAGAGATTTGTTTGCAGAGAAGCGATCCCATTCGTGTTTAGCAAGTTCGATACGACGCTCTTCGAAAACACCCGGTTCGTCGTAGTTGCCAAATACTTGTGCGAATACTTCTTTAGACGCTTGCATCTTACGAGCGATCTTATCTGTCCAGTTGTGTGGAACGTGACAGTCAGGACAAGTGGCACGAACACCAGAGTGGTTTTTCCAGTGAACCGTGTCTTGTAGTTCAACGTATACATTGTCACGCATTGTGTGACAACTAATACAGAATTTTTCTGTGTTTGTTGCTTCTAGGGCAGTGTTAAAGCCACCCCAGAAAATAACACCAGCGATGAAACCGCCCATAGTCAGCACGCCTAGGCTGATATGGACTGCCGGGCGCGTCATCGTACGCCACAGTTTAATGATTAATGATTTCATTATTTGCTCTCTTAAAATCTTTTCTAAAGTGTGGTTATGAGCTCAACGGCTTACATACCGTGCGCGCCTGGAGGACCAAAGAAGAACACTTGAAGTGCCCAAACAATAAATCCGTAGCCGCCTACGA
The DNA here is from genome assembly GCF_002163755.1 of Vibrio campbellii CAIM 519 = NBRC 15631 = ATCC 25920. Classification (NCBI taxonomy): domain Bacteria; kingdom Pseudomonadati; phylum Pseudomonadota; class Gammaproteobacteria; order Vibrionales; family Vibrionaceae; genus Vibrio; species Vibrio campbellii. The sequence continues at coordinate 1,338,991 of NZ_CP015863.1, read as the reverse complement.
AAGCCACACTCAGAATTGGGAAGAGAACAACTGCAATGAAGAGGAACGACTTCCACTCCAGTGAGCGTTTTTCACCACTCTCAATTTTGTTAACATCACTCATACATTTGCCTATTTTGTATCTAGTGTTATTGGAAAGCCCGCGTCACCAAGCTTAAGACTTACAATCTCTATGGGAAAATTTTAGACCATACTAATAGTAAGGTTCAATCAAATCTGATGCTCCCCCCCTTGTTATCCAACACTTTTTTGAGCTCATCCAGAGATGTGTTTGATTGATGTTATTTGTGAATAAATATTAATAGATGTGAAAAAATAAGCATTTTGCAGACATGTTAAGAACACAACACAAGATTAACTTTGTTTACAATTTTCTGGATTTTTTTCGTGCTACTAAATCGCTCTTTTTCCGAATAAAGACAAGCAGTTGTGATCGTCTTGTTAAAAAAATTCACTAAATCATCGTGCTTTTTCAAACGTAAGATTGCAAAAAACAGACCTCGCTAATTCATAAACCAACCGCACTTCGTTAGAATCAAAACGTTTGTTTCCGGAGAAAGTTTATGAATCAAGTTGTGGATATTAATTGGTTTGAACTCGCCCTTTTTAGCTTGATTCTGCTCATTCCACTCACCATCAATAAACGATACAAACTTGGCCTTGCCAAAGACACTGTCATTAGCGTTGTGCGTATGACCGTTCAATTGGTTCTTGTCGGTGTGTATTTGGAATACCTTTTTAAGCTGAATAGCTTGGCAGTAAATTTGTTGTGGCTAGCGATTATGATTGTGGTTGGGGCGAGCTCGATTGTGAGTAAAACCAATCTACCAAAAAAAACTCTCATGTGGCCTTTAATCGCAGGATTGTCTTGCAGCTTATTCCCTTTGCTTGCGGTGATTGCTTTTGGCCTCGTCAAGCCAGAGCCCTTTTACAACGCGCAGTATATGATCCCTTTAACAGGCATGCTTCTGGGCAACAGCTTGAGCAGCAACATCGTTGCCCTGCAGAACTTATTCACTGCTTTCGAGCAAAGAAAATCTGAATATGAAGCCGCTATATCTTTGGGTGCATCACCCAAATACGCCTCCTTCCCTTTCCTTCAAGAAGCGCTTCGTAAATCTCTGGCGCCTATTCTCGCCTCCATGGCAACGACTGGCTTGGTGACGCTTCCCGGCATGATGACAGGCCAAATCTTAGGTGGCGCTAGCCCGATGGTGGCCATCAAGTACCAATTAATCATCATGCTAGCGATTTTTGTCATGCTCAGTGTGTCTGTGACGATTACCTTAGAGATGACGCTAAGCTGTGTACAAACCAAAGAAGGCCGCATAAAAGTGAAGTTTATCAACAAGGATAACGCTTAAAGCTGGCCACTTCGCCATCACATAAGCGTCTCATTTTATGAATTTTTCTCGATCAAAAAAGATACTCACGATCTTTGAGACAGGTTATCCACAGAAAATGTGGATAAACCCCAAAAACCCATAAGCAACCAGAAACATAAGAGCAACTTTGAGACTTACCTCTCCTCATCAATCAAGCGATCACAGATTGGTCATAGAAGCGTCATCGACGGCCTCTAGAGTGCAGTAAACCGACGAAAGGAGAGTTCATCATGGATAGGTTAATCACACGAGAAAAACTCGACGATTTAGTGTCAGAAGTACCTGTAGACTGGCTAACACAAGAGCCTGTAGAAATGACATCTCACTGGATCCCAAATGAATTTGGTATCAACGAAGAGCTCGTCTAGCGCACCAGATAAAACATTCAGATAAAAGAAAGGCAAGCCACGTAGCTTGCCTTTTTGAACATTATTTCAGATGCTTATCTTCATCACGCAGGTAAATCATCCAGTACCACATGCCGACGAAGACACCACCGCCGATAATATTACCGATCGTCACAGGGATCAGGTTGTTGGTCAAGAAACCGATAATGTTCAGATCTGCGTAGTCTGCAATGTTGGCACCTGTCATTTGCCAGAATGACTCTGGAGCAAAGTATTTAATACCAATCGCCATTGGTACTTGGAACATGTTCGCAATGCAGTGCTCAAAACCTGCAGAAACGAACATAGCTACCGGCAAGATCATTACTGCGATTTTATCTGTCAGAGTGCGACCGCTAAACGTCATCCAAACTGCGATACATACTAAAACGTTACACATGATGCCCAGCGCGACGGCTTGGAAGAAACCGTGATGCAGCTTATGTTGCGAAATTGCCATCGCATTCAAGCCCACTTGTCCACCGTCGAACATGTATTGCTTAGTAATAAGCATACAAACAACAAGTAGAACCGCACCAACCAAGTTACCGAAGTATACAACCAGCCAGTTCTTCATTAAGGCTTTCCATGAAATCTTGCCACTTGCACGTGCCACCAGCGTAAGAACCGAGCTGGTAAACAGCTCACCGCCAGTAACAACCACCAAGATCAAGCCAAGGCTGAATGCCAAACCACCAATAAGGCGTGTAATACCCCAAGGGAGATCACCAGCACCAGTGGTTACGGTTGTGTAGAAAATAAAAGCAATACCTATATGAATACCTGCAGAAATCGCCAGCAGGAAAGATTTCATCGGAGCTTTAGTTGCTTTGCCAACACCTACTTCGGCGGCACGTTCAGCAGCCTGAGGTGGTAATAGTGAGTCAAACTGATTGAAGTTCATGGAAGCGTAACATTTAGAAACAATTAACGAGGCGCGGATAATCGCCCCATTTCCAGACTTTTTCAAGGGTTATTTTTCATGTTTACCAAATTTGTTGTTGCAGAGAGAGTAATCGATAAAATTCAACAATGAGTTATTGTCCTAACCATTATTAATATTTGGTTCAAATGCTTACTGTAGAATAAAATTTCCGCGTTATATCAGCCCTATAGCGCCACACTTAACATTTCTAAGGCTTTTCTATTGCTCAACCTTAGTTTTCAGACTAGCTTGGTTAAAAAAGTACGAAGGAATTACCTATGAAATATTCAGCTGACCATATCGCCGAACTGAACCTACTTCTTCAATTCGATTTAAGCAGCGCAGCTACTGGCATCAAAGTCCACAAAGAAGCTTCTGAAGAAATGCAGGCCGCCGTTGCGCGTCTGTACGAAAAACAACTATGCACGCAACCAGATGGCGGTTACCTAACTGACGAAGGGATCGAAGTTGCAGAACACGCGGATAAGATCCTTCGAGTGCTTTCTGCTGAATAATGATATTTAGACAAACCAATATCTGAATTTAATGAGCCACTGCAATGGTGGCTTTTTTGATAATTAAATTTATCTAGATTCACCATATTAAGCGATCAGTTTTCTCACTTTTCCAAATGGCTGAATTTTATCATATTAAAGCCCGCCGCGTAGAATAAGAAGAAAATTAAAAAGCTAGCCTCTAATGCCAACGGTGGTCTTAATCAGGCGTTCAGCCCAGATATCTGGTACGCTGATGATTACTACATATTATTAGAACTGGCGAACAAGGGATTTGGCTGGTGCTTTCTTCCTGAGCATTTGGTGTCTTACGCGCCAAACACGTTAGTGAAACTTGGCGAAGAATTCACAAAACTGGCATGGCAAGTCAACATTGATTTGATACAACATCAGAAATGGCATTCCGATCCCCTACACCAACAAGCCAGATTAGAATTACAAACCCTGTTTGAATGAACTCAGGGCTGACAGTAGGAACATTACCGATGGCAAATATATTGATCATAGGTGCAGGCTGGCTAGGTACCCCACTTGCACAAACGCTCATTGACCAAGGGCATCAAGTTATCGTCACGCGACGTAGTCAAACTCGATTGGATGAGTTTCCAATACCTTCCGTTAAAACTGCCCTACTCGACCTCAATGAATCGAACTCTGAGCAGCGACTCATTAATATTATCAAACAGCACCATATCGAACGTATTGTCGGCGCTTTCCCTCCTGGCTTTCGTAAAGGGAATGGACAAGAGTACGTACAGCAATGGCAGCGCTTAACTGAAGCGGCAAAAGCGAGTAACGTTGAAAAGATTTTGATGGTCAGCTCAACAACGGTATACCCAAACCTAGCCGTCGATATGAAAGAAGAAGACGCCACACTCGCATTAGCCCAAACGAAGGAACACTTCTCAGACAACGCTCGCATCATGCTACAAGCCGAGCAATACGTCATTGATTCCGGCATCGACTACGCCATCGTCCGTTGCAGTGGTTTGATTGGCTCTGACCGCCACCCTTCTCGCTTTGCACTGCGATTGAAACAAGTGAGCCGTAAAGCCCCAGCGAATATGGTGCATCAAAACGATGCTGTGGCAGCAACGGCTTTCGCTCTCAATCAAATCAGCAATGAAGTGGTGAACGCCACCACGCCGAACACCGTCAGCAAAGCCGAGTTTTACCAAGCGGCCATTACGAGAAGTGATTTAGATATTGCCCTTCCGCCAGTCACTGAAACTGCCGATAAACGAATCCTTGCAGACAAGCTTATTACGCTTGGCTACCAGTTCCAATTCAACTCAACGCTGGATGCACTATGAAGCTTTATCAACACATTGAAACCTTGTGGGATTACATGCAACTCAAGCAGGAACTCACACCTGCTGACTGCTTATTTATTATGTGTAGCAATGATTTACGTGTTGCCGAATACGCCGCAAAGCTTTACCAACAAAAGCTTGCACCTCTGATTGTATTTTCTGGCGGTGAAGGCCGTTTTACGGATGGCTTGTTTGACAAAAGCGAAGCCGAAACCTTTGCAGAAATTGCAAAACTTGCTGGCGTACCAAACGAAGCAATCTTAATCGAAACACAGTCAAGCAACAGCGGTGAGAACGTTCGATTCACGGAACAATTGTTGATAGAAAAAGGGGTTAACTGCGAGTCTCTCATCTTGGTTCAAAAACCATTTATGGAACGACGCGCCATCGCGACCTTCGAAAAGCAATGGCAATCACCTTATTCACGTCTGCAAGTGACCTCTACTGCGCATCCTTTCTTTGAATACATTAACGAAGAGATGCCTCTGATGATGGTACTGGAAGCATTGATGGAAGATTTTTCTCGCGTAAAGACTTATCCAGAGAAAGGCTTTCAAACGAAGCAAGAGATTCCTGCACACGTTGAATCCTCCTATCAAGCCCTACGAGAAAAGTTCGAGTTTGGTCTCGCGTAATCCCTCGCTCAGTGACCAACAACCAGACAATAAAAAGCCACCGAATTCGGTGGCTTTCTCTTATCTAGATTGGCTTACTTACCAAGTGCTTCTTTGTAGTGTTGACGACAAACCGATACGTAACGATCGTTACCACCGATTGCAACCTGATCACCTTCTTTGATTGCAACGCCATGCTCATCAGTACGAATAACCATGTTTGCTTTGCGACCGCAGTGACAAATCGTTTTTAGCTCAACCAGCTTGTCTGCCCAAGATAGCAGGTACTTGCTGCCTTCAAAAAGTTCGCCTTGAAAATCGGTGCGAAGGCCATAACAAAGAACCGGAATATGCAGCTTGTCCACCACCTCTGTGAGTTGGTAAACCTGCTCTTTAGATAAGAACTGACACTCATCAATCAGAATACAGTGACGTTTTTCAACCTCATGCAGTGCTGCAATCTCTTGGTAAAGGTTGCTATCTGGACGGAACAATTGCGCGTCTGATTGCAAGCCAATACGAGAGCTCACTTTACCCACACCGTAACGATCATCTAACGCAGCTGTGAAAATCACAGGCGTCATGCCACGTTCTTGATAGTTAAATGAAGATTGAAGAAGAGTTGTCGATTTACCCGCATTCATTGCTGAGTAATAGAAATACATCTGAGCCACAGAGCACTACCTTCGTTAAAGTTTAGAATTTATAAAAGCTTGTAAAGAAAAGGGCTGAATCATCAGCCCTTTTAAAAGATTCAATTACTTACGACGCCACGTTGTGCCTTCTGGACCATCTTCCAGAACAATGCCCATCTCCGTCAGCTTATCACGAGCCATATCTGCGTTAGCCCAGTCTTTCGCTGCACGAGAGTCGTTACGTAGCTTGATTAGTGCTTCGATTTCAGCCACTTCATCATCGTTACCAGCGTCACCTTTTAGGAACGCTTCTGGATCTTGGTGAAGAATACCGATCACGTCAGCCAGTTCACGCATTAGCGCACCTAGCTCGCTCGCTTTCTCTAGGTTTTCTGTCTTAAGACGGTTTACTTCACGCGCCATGTCGAACAGTACTGAGTAAGCTTCTGGCGTGTTGAAGTCGTCGTTCATCGCTGCAGTATAGCGAGATACGTACTCTTCACCACCTGCTGGCACTGCGTTTAGATCGAGACCACGTAGAGACGTGTATAGACGCTCAAGAGAAGCTCGTGCTTGGTTTAGGTTATCTTCGCTGTAGTTTAGCTGGCTGCGGTAGTGACCAGACATTAGGAAGTAACGAACCGTCTCAGCATCGTAGTGACCAAGAACATCACGGATAGTAAAGAAGTTACCCAAAGACTTAGACATCTTCTCACGGTCTACCATTACCATGCCGCTGTGCATCCATGTGTTCACGTATTGAGTGTCGTGTGCACAGCAAGATTGCGCGATTTCGTTCTCGTGGTGTGGGAACTGAAGATCAGAACCGCCACCGTGAATGTCGAAGTGGTTACCTAGGATTGAAGAGTTCATTGCAGAACATTCGATGTGCCAACCTGGACGACCTGGACCCCATGGTGATTCCCATGTTGGTTCACCCGGTTTAGACATCTTCCAAAGTACGAAGTCCAGCGGGCTGCGTTTTGCAGTTTCGATATCAACACGCGCACCAGCTTGCAGCTGTTCAAGGTCTTGCTTAGAAAGTTTTCCGTATTCGTTGAACTTGCCTACTTCAAACATTACGTCGCCGTTATCTGCAACGTATGCGAAACCGCGCTCGATTAGTTTTGCAACCAATTCGATAATTTCAGCGATGAACTGAGTTGCACGAGGCTCAACGTCAGGACGTTTCATGTTCAGTGCATCGAAGTCAGCGTGCATTTCGCCAATCAGGCGCTCTGTCAATGAATCACAAGATTCACCGTTTTCTGCTGCACGTTTGATGATTTTGTCATCGATATCAGTGATGTTACGTACAAACGTTAGGTCATAACCAAGGTAACGCAAGTAACGAGAAACCACATCGAAAGAAACGAAAGTACGACCGTGACCGATATGACAGAGATCGTAGATGGTAACTCCACAGACATACATGCCAACTTTGCCGGCTGTAATTGGTTTGAATTCCTCTTTCTGTCTTGTGAGTGTGTTATATATCTTTAACATGATCTCTATCTATGATTGTGAATGGATAACAAGAAGGCTGAGTATAACAACTCAGACCTTATTAGGTAATAGCAATTCACGGATAAAACGATAATCGGCTAAACTTCAAGCACAAAACTATTAATTTGTTCTTCCTGAGTTTTTAAAGCGTAATAACTTAGGCTAGAATCGCAGTTTCAATACAACACAGTAAAGGAAAGTAGCATGATCACCCTTCACACTAATTTTGGTGACATCAAGATTCAACTAAACGAAGAGAAAGCGCCAGAGACTAGCGCAAACTTCCTTCAGTACTGCCGCGACGGTTTCTACGACAACACTCTTTTCCACCGTGTTATTGACGGCTTCATGATCCAAGGTGGTGGTATGGAGTCTGGTCTACGTGAAAAAGCATCACGTGCACCAATCAAGAACGAAGCAAACAACGGTCTTAGCAACAAAGTGGGTACACTTGCTATGGCTCGTACTATGGAGCCGCATTCAGCAAGCTCTCAGTTCTTCATCAACGTAAACAACAACACGTTCCTAGACTTCCGTAGCGAAAGCCTAGATGGTTGGGGCTACTGTGTATTCGGTGAAGTAATCGAAGGCATGGACATCGTAAACAAGATCAAAGGTGTGAGCACTGGTTCTTACGGCATGCACCAAGACGTACCTCTAGAAGACGTAGTGATCACTGGTACAACAATCGAAGAGTAATTCTTTAGAATTGCTGCCAAGAGATAAGTTTGTGGGGAGGCGTCGCTTCCCCTTATTTCTATGACAACATTATTTATATCTGATCTTCATCTTGCCCCATCACGTCCTGATATCACGGAGTGCTTTGTTACGTTCATGCGTTCAGAAGCAATCCATGCCGACGCACTGTACGTGCTTGGTGATTTGTTCGAATTCTGGATTGGTGACGATGACAACACCCCTTTTGCAAGTAAAATCCGTAGCGAATTTAAAGCACTGACGGATTCTGGTGTGCCAACCTTCTTTATCCAAGGCAATCGAGATTTCTTACTGGGTAAACGCTTTTGCAAAGAAACCGGTATGACATTGCTTGATGATGTCTGCACAATTGATCTTTATGGTCAAAAAGCCGTGATTCTGCATGGCGATACACTTTGCATTGATGATGTGAAATACCAAGAGTTTCGAAAAACCGTCCATAAGCCATGGCTTCAATGGTTGTTTAATCGTATTCCCTGGTTCGTTAAGAAAAGAATTGTCGCTAAAGTTCAGTCAGACATTCGAGACGACAAACAAACCAAGTCTCTCGACATCATGGACGTTAACCAAGGCGAAGTAGAGCGCGTTATGTCTCAAAACTGCGTCAACCTGATGATTCACGGTCACACGCACCGCCCAAATACACATATTTTTGAATTAAATGGTGTTAAAACAACACGTATTGTCTTAGGTGATTGGTATAGCCAAGGCTCGGTTTTAAAAGTAGATTCTGACAATTTTGACTTGCAAACACGACCGTTTGACACAGAATTGAAGTAAAGCATGTCGAGCGTGTAGAAGATTGACGCGCAAAGCATAGAAATTTTACAGAAAATCGCTATCATCGTATTACTCAGTTAAACAGAACAAAGTACCGCATTGAAGTATTCATACGTAGCTCGCCAACCGATACTGGATAGAGAAAAGCGTACCATCGGGTATGAGCTTCTCTTCCGTGACGGTCCGAAAAATACCTTTCCAGAAGTAGAACCTGAGCTGGCTACTAGTCGACTTCTATCTGACCATTTCCTCACCACGCACTACAGTACTCTGGGTGATAAGCTCGGCTTTGTTAATTTTCCATACCAAAGCTTGGTCAATCTCGTCCCTACTCTGTTTCCCAATGAATCGCTCGTGGTTGAAGTATTGGAAGATTGTGAGCCAACAGACGAGTTACTTCATGCAATCAAACATCTACATGCATCTGGCTATCGCGTTGCGTTAGATGACTTTGTTCCGACTAAAGCTTGGAAGCGTTTTTTACCTTATGTTGCGATCATCAAGTTCGACATTCGCTTAGTCCCTATCGAAAAGGCCGCGATTTACATTCAATCACTTGGCCACTTTGGTATCGACTTTTTAGCCGAGAAGGTCGAAACCTATGAAGAGTTTGAACAGGCAATGGATGCTGGTTTTAACTACTTCCAAGGCTACTTCTTCAGTAAACCTGAGATGATTCAGAAAAAACGCCTTAACCCGGCGTTTTTGACGGTGATTCAACTGTGTAAAGAGATCGCAGACAAACCCATCAATTTCAATGAAGTCGAACGCCTGTTTTCAATCGATGTGACCCTGTCTTATAAGCTAATGACTTATGTAAACTCGGGTTACACGCTCACCACTAAGATTAAGTCTTTCCGACAGGCGCTGGTTTATCTTGGTGAAGAACGCTTAAGACGCTTTATTTCTCTTGTTGCCATTGCTTCAGTGCACGAAGATAAACCTGACTCTTTGTACTCTTTAGCGATTCAGCGCGCGCGTATGTGTGAAATTTTGCTCAGCCAGATGAACACTAAATACGATCCCGGCCAAGCGTTTTTAACAGGAATGTTCTCACTATTAGGTTCACTATTAGACCAACCGCTTTGCGACGTGATCAGTGACATTCCAGTTGATGAGGAAATCAAGCAAGCGCTCACAAGTCGCAAAGGCGTATTAGGCTATCTTCTTTCGATGATCATCGCTTACGAAAAAGCCGATTGGGAAACAACGGAAAAGTACGGTAGCGCACTTAAACTGACTGAGCCACAATTAGCCAAAGCGTTCAGCCAATCCACAGCTTGGGCTCAAGAACTGCTGTCTCAAACGCCCTAAATTGCTATAATGCCCCAAAGAATACCTCCAGCCTCACTTATGTGAGGTTGTTTGTTTTTACCGCTTAATTAATCGAGATTTCATTTTATGGCTTCTTCTTGTCCTTGCGGCTCTAACCGCACCTACCAACAGTGTTGTGAACTTGCCCACAATAACCATGCTGACGTCACCACTCCGGAGCAGCTAATGCGCTCTCGTTACAGTGCGCATGTGTTAGGTCTAGTGGATTACGTGGTGAACACATACCACCCAAGCTGTAATGCAGAAGAACAACGCGAAGGCATTGCCCAATCCATCGACAGCGATTGGTGCAAGCTTGAGGTAGTAAAAGCCGAAGCGAGTAGCAACGAGAATGAAGGTTTTGTTGAATTCAACGCTTACTTTGATGAAGACGGCAAACGCTACTGCATGACAGAACGTTCTCGTTTCGTGAAAGAAGTTGGGCTTTGGTACTACATTGACGGCACGTTTCCTGAAGAAGAGTCGGAACAAGATCCTCGCTTAAGCCAACCAGTAAGCAGTCTAAAGGTCGGTCGTAACGATCCGTGTATCTGTGGAAGCGGTAAGAAGTTTAAGAAGTGTTGTGGCTAAGAGTATCGACGCTTAGTTTGTTGAGCGCGCTTCAATTTGATTCCTGATCTCGCCTAGGCTCGTCGTAATGACGTAAATTTGTATAACTGTCCTAAGTAGATAACTCTATTGCAAGCACCAATAGAAAATATACCGTCATTCTGAACATCGAGGAACGAGATGATTCAGAATCTAATCACCTCGAGCTCTGCTGTCAGGCTTCCCCACCGAATCAACAAGATTACATTAAGGAAGCCCCCAGACTCTCGGGTCATGGAGCTTCATTTAACTATCGCAGCTTATTTATGACGCTCTTTCAGCTTGTTCACTACGTCATTCATCGATAAGCCTTGGTCTTGAAGCAATACCATTAAGTGGTAAATCAAATCTGCTGATTCACACACTAACTCCGCCTTATCGCCCGACGTCGCCGCAAGCGCGACTTCAACGCCTTCTTCGCCCACTTTTTGCGAAATACGCTTGGTGCCACGGGCATAAAGACTGGCAGTATAAGAGGAATCTGGGTCGGCACTCTTGCGAGCAGCCAGTAGCTGCTCAAGTTGATGAAGCCACACCATTTGCGACTCCTCTTGAGGGTCCACATCCCAGCAAGTTGTGTTACCCAAGTGACACGTAGGACCAATGGGATTCACCTTCACCAGTAACGTATCGTTGTCGCAATCGAGTTGCATGTTCACCAATTGCAATACGTTGCCGGAGGTCTCACCTTTCGTCCAAAGACGCTGTTTAGTTCGAGAGAAAAACGTCACTTGACCCGTTTCGCCCGTTTTTGCCAACGCATCTTGGTTCATGTAACCCATCATCAGCACTTGGCTTGATTGGAAATCTTGTACGATGGCAGGTACCAGACCATCCACCTTTTCCCAGTTGATTCGCTCAGCTAGCGAACTTACTTCGGCGGCTTTTACACTCATAGTCGTACCTCAATGCCTTGTTGTTTCAAATACTGCTTTAGTTCACCAATATTGATGACTTGTTTGTGGAATACCGATGCAGCAAGCGCGCCATCCACATTGGCTTTTTGGTAAGCTTCTGCGAAGTGCTCCATGGCACCTGCACCACCCGATGCAATCAATGGTACGTTACATACTTCGCGCACCATATTCAGTTGTTCGATGTCGTAGCCGTTACGCACACCATCTTGGTTCATCATGTTCAGTACGATTTCACCAGCGCCACGTTTTTGTACTTCTTGTACCCAATCACGCGTTTCCCATTGGGTCGCTTTGGTGCGTTCTTCATCACCAGTAAACTGGTAAACCTGATACTTGCCGGTCTCTTTGTCGTAGTATGAATCGATACCAACAACAATACATTGCACACCAAACTTATCAGCAAGGTCAGTAATCAGTTGCGGGTTCGCCAATGCAGGTGAGTTGATAGACACCTTGTCTGCGCCAAATTCAAGAATGCGCGCTGCGTCTTCTGCTGATTTAATACCACCAGCGACACAGAAAGGAATATCAATCACTTCTGCAACACGAGCGACCCAACTTTTATCGACGACACGGCCATCACTTGAAGCGGTAATATCGTAGAACACAAGCTCGTCAGCGCCCTCTTCTGCATAACGCTGCGCCAGAGGAACGATGTCGCCAATGATTTCGTGGTTGCGGAACTGAACGCCCTTCACTACTTGTCCATCACGAACATCAAGACATGGAATTATTCGCTTTGCCAACATGCAAATGCCTCCTCTGCTGTGAACTTACCATCTAACAGCGCACGACCAACAATTACACCAGCCACACCGCTGCCTTTTAGCGCTTCGATATCTGCTAATGAGCCAATGCCACCTGAAGATTGAAACTGCACTTGTGGATACTGTTTGCATAGGTCAACGTAAAGCTCAACGTTTGAGCCCTCTAGCGTACCGTCACGAGAAATGTCCGTACAAAGCACGTGTTGTAGACCGACCGTCAGGTAATCGTTGATTAGAGCTTCGATGGTCACGCCTGAATCTTCTTGCCAGCCAGAAATAGCAACTTTACGTGTGCCGTCTTGGTCGATGTTGATGTCTAACGCGAGAACGATTTTCTCTGCGCCGTATTTTTCCATCCAACCTTTCACAAGCTCTGGCTGTTTTACTGCTGTAGAACCGACTACAACACGCTGCGCACCGGCTTCTAACAGATCAATCACGTCTTGCTCTGTACGCACACCACCACCGATTTGGATGTTCGCTGGCGTACTTGCCAATAGCTTTGCAATCAAATCTAGCTGACGTGCTGTCGTGTCTTTCGCGCCAGTTAAATCCACTAGGTGCAGCCAGTTAGCACCCGCTTGATGGTACAAGTTGAACTGCTCTGCTGGGTCGACTTTGTACTCAGTTACTTGGCCGTAATCACCTTGATAAAGGCGAACCACCTGTCCTTCAATTAAATCAAGAGCTGGAATAATCACACTAAATCCCTTTTATAATTCTAAGAAGTTTTGAATAAGCTTCGCGCCCGCTTTTGAAGAACGCTCAGGGTGGAACTGCACACCGTAGTAGTTGCCACTTTGTACTGCGGCTGTGAACGGGTTACCGTATTCACATTCCGCAATTGTGTAGTCCCCAACTGGCATTGCAAAGCTGTGTACGAAGTAGAAGTACTCACCTTCTTCAATACCTTTGAACAGTGGGTTACCTGCTTTTGCAGACACCGTGTTCCAGCCCATATGCGGCAGCGGTAAATCGCCGGTTTGTAGCAACTTCACTTCGCCATCACAAAGTCCAAGACACTCAACTAACTCGTCTGCTTCCTGGCCTTTCTCTTGAGACACTTTGCCCAACAATTGCATGCCTAAACAGATACCTAGTAGCGGCTTCTGTACCTGTTTTACCAAGCTGATTAGGTCACGCTCTTCTAGGTTTTTCATCGCTTCACTGGCGGTTCCCACGCCCGGTAGGAATAGCTTGTCAGCCGCCAATACAACTTGTGGATCTTTTGAAATCGTTACGTCATAACCTAGGCGTTCAATAGCAAACTTCACCGAAGAGACGTTGGCACAGCCAGTATCGATAATGACAACTTTCTGTTCTGTCACTGTTTTTCTCCTTGCTAACGTTAGCCTTAAAGTACGCCTTTACTACTCGGTAGCTCGGTGCCTTCTACTTTGATTGCTTGGCGCAGAGTACGACCAAACGCTTTAAATAGGCTCTCAATGATGTGGTGATCATTGTTACCCGCAGAAGAAAGGTGCAGCGTACACGCTAGGGTGTCAGTCAGAGAGCGGAAGAAGTGAACCACCATCTCTGTTGAAAGGTCACCCACTTGCTCACGGCTAAACTGCGCGTCGAACTTAAGGTAAGGACGACCAGATAGGTCCAGTGCACATTGTGCCAAGCACTCATCCATTGGCAGGCTGAAACCAAAGCGACCAATGCCACGTTTGTCACCCAGTGCTTCTTTCAACGCCTGACCCAAAGCAAGAGCGGTATCTTCTACCGTGTGGTGATCATCAATGTGCAGGTCACCTTCTACTTTGCATACCATCTGGAATCCGCCGTGCGTCGCGATTTGATCCAGCATGTGGTCAAAGAAGCCAAGACCAGTAGAGATGTCATTGCCGCCTTGTTCATCAAGGTTAACTACAACTTTGATGTCTGTTTCTTTCGTGGTGCGAATGACTTCAGCAACACGTGCCTTCACCGTTAGATCTTTTAGGACCTGTTTCCAACCCATGGTTTCTGGATTGTATTGAATGCCACGAATTGCCATGTTTTCTGCAAGTTGAAGATCGGTTTGACGATCGCCAATCACAACAGAGTTTTGGAAATCAACTTTGCCACCTTGAAGGTACTCTTTTACCAAGCCCAATTTAGGCTTACGGCAAGAGCAGTTATCTTCATCGAAGTGAGGACAAATCAGCACATCATCGAACTTCACACCCTGAGATTCAAAGATCTCCATCATCATGTTGTGTGGAGCATCAAAGTCTGCTTGTGGGTAGCTGTCGGTACCCAAACCATCTTGGTTAGTTACCATCACTAAGCGGTATCCTGCATCCTGCAACGACAACAGGCTTGGGATAACAAATGGCTCTAGTTTTAGCTTATCTAAACGGTCTACTTGAAAATCAACCGGCGGCTCAACAATTAAGGTGCCATCACGGTCTATAAAAAGGATTTTTTGTTGTTTGCTCACTCGAACTTCCTTATTGCTATTCTTTTGGCGCTCTCGCTATTGAGCGAGATCGATAAATTTTTCTCTACTTATGCGTAGTAGTTTCTAATAAATCCAAGTGTTTTTTCGCACTCGTCACGGTTTCCTACACTGATACGTACACAGTTTTCGATTGGCGAGTTACGCAAAATAATCCCCGTCTCCCAAGCGGCTATGAAAAGCCCATCGCCATCTGGGAATTGCACCAATAGGTAGTTCCCCCACCCTTCAAAAACCTCCAGACCCGGAATCATTGAAAGACCAACTTGCAAGTAGGCACGGTTTGCATTCAGATCGAGAACTTGGAACTTCGCTCGTGCTAAACCAGCTTCCGAAAGCGCCTGAGCCGCAATTTCTGCCACAGGAACCGGAACTGGATATGGTGCGATAACTTTAAGAAGTACATTAATCAGATCTTCGTTCGCAAGCGTAAATCCACAACGCAGACCAGCAAGCGCGAAAGCTTTCGACAGAGTACGCAAAATCGCAAGATTCGGGTATTGCGCCAGTAAGTCTACCGTTGATGCTTCTGGACAAAAATCGATGTACGCTTCATCCATCACCACGATTGCACGGTCTTTTGTCATCTCAAGCAGAGACACAATGTCCTCACGCTTAACCAGGTTACCTGTTGGGTTGTTTGGCGAACATACAAAAACCAGTTTCACGTTATCCAGATTAGCTTCGATGCCTGCAAGGTCTAGTTGCCAATCTGACGTTAGCGGCACGGTTTTGCGCTCTACACCGATGGTTTCTGCACTGATGGCGTACATACCGTAAGTTGGTGGACAATAAAGAATCGCATCTTCACCCGGCTCACAGAATGCACGAATCAGTAGTTCAATACCTTCATCTGCACCGCGAGAAGTCAGCGTTTGTTCTGGCTTTACACCCGCATAGGCTGCATAAGCGGAAATCAATTCTTTCGGCTGACATTCGCTGTAACGATTGAGACGAGCGAAGTCCGTTTTGTATTCATTATTGAATGGCGATTCGTTGGCATTTAGCCATACGTCACCGGTACCACCAATTCGGCGAGCCGATAAATAAGGGGTAAGTTGTTGGACTTGTTTACGCGCTAGCTTTTCCATCTCATTGTCCTCTTATTTAGCTGCTAGTTTTTCTACGCGGGTTAATTTTTCAGTACGAATGGTCACTGCACGTTTGTGTGCATCCAAACCTTCCGCTTCCGCCATGGTGACCACTGTAGGGGCAAGGTTCTTTAGACCATCAGCAGATAACTCTTGAATCGTCATACGCTTAGAGAAGTCCGCCAAACCTAAGCTTGAATACGTGCGTGTGTAACCGTAAGTAGGAAGAACGTGGTTAGTACCCGATGCGTAGTCACCTGCTGATTCAGGCGACCAATCACCAAGGAAAATAGAACCTGCGTTGTCTAATAGAGGCAGAAGCTCGCGTGGGTTCTTAGTCTGAACAATTAAGTGCTCAGGACCGTAATAATTTGAGATTGAAACCGATTGAGTCAGAGACTCAGCAATAATAATCAAGCTTGAAGCCAATGCTTGCTCGGCGATGTCCGCACGAGATAGCTCATTAAGCTGACGTTGAACCGCATCCGTCACTTGATCAGCAATAACAGGAGAAGGAGTCACAAGTACTACTTGAGAATCAGGACCGTGCTCTGCTTGGCTCAAAAGATCCGCAGCAATAAAGTCTGCATCTGCGGTTTCATCGGCAATCACAAGCACTTCTGATGGACCTGCTGGCATATCAATCGCAGCACCACGGAAATCATTACTCACCTGACGCTTGGCTTCCGTTACATAAGCATTCCCTGGGCCAAAGATCTTATCAACTTTAGATACACTCTCTGTGCCGTAAGCCATTGCAGCGACCGCTTGACCACCGCCAACGTTGTACACTTCATCAATGCCACACAGTTTTGCTACATAAAGGATCTCGTCAGCAATTGGTGGTGGAGAACAAAGCACCACTTTACGACAGCCTGCAATTTTTGCAGGAACCCCAAGCATCAAAACAGTCGATGGCAATGGCGCACTGCCACCGGGAATGTACAAACCCACTTTTTGAATTGGGCGCGTTACCTGCTCACAAAGTACACCCGGTTGAGTTTCTACTTTGATTGGCTGTGGCTTTTGTGCTTTGTGAAACTTAGTGATGTTTTCATACGCTTGCTCTAATGCGCTTTTCATCTTTTCAGAGAGACGCTCTGATGCCTCATCGATTTCTTGTGCTGATACACGAATGGATTCTGGCTTCACACGGTCAAACTTCTCAGTCAGCTCCAATAATGCAGCATCACCTTCTTTGCGAACTTTTGCGATTACTTCTGAAACCGCGGCAGTTATATTCGCACCTTCTGTAATTGCAGGACGTTCTAGGATTGAGTCTTGCTGCGTTTCACTTAGCGATTGCCATACGACGGTTCTCATTGCGATTACTCCATCATTTTTTCAATTGGTAGTACTAGAATTGAGCTCGCACCCAGTTCTTTTAGCTGTTCCATAGTTTCCCAGAACAGGTTTTCAGTACTTACCAAATGAACCGCAACTTTTTGCTTGTCAGCAGACAGAGGTAATACTGTTGGGTCTTCTGCGCCAGGAAGCAATGCTTTGATTTGGTCTAGCTTCTCAGCTGGTGCGTGTAACATGATGTACTTAGACTCTTTCGCTTGCTGTACGCCTTGCATACGAGTTAACAGCTTTTCGATTAGCGCCACTTTGTCTGCGTCGAACTCACCGGTGCGTTGAATCAGCGTCGCTTTTGATTTGAAGATAATTTCAGCTTCTTTAAGGCCGTTCGCTTCCAGCGTTGCGCCAGTAGAGACCAAGTCAGCGATGGCATCAGCAAGACCCGCGCGAGGGGCAACTTCTACAGAGCCTGTCAGCATACATGTTGAGAATGGAACGCCCACTTCATCCATGTAAGCTTTTAGCAGTTGTGGGTATGTCGTAGCGATACGTTTGCCAGCTAGGTCTTGAGGGCAGTTGTACTCTTCGTCTTTGTCGATTGCGATAGATAAACGGCAACCACCGAAATCAAGACGACGAAGTTGAACAAATTCATACGGTTCACTCAAAGCTTTACGATCTAGACGAACTTCTTCCAGTTCATTTTCACCGATAAAGCCAAGGTCTACAACGCCATCCATAATTAGACCAGGAATATCGTCGTCACGAACCAAAAGTAAATCAATTGGCATATTTTCAGAATGAACAACTAAGCGCTCACCCATCACGTTGAATTTCACGCCGCATTTTTTAAGTAGAGCTTGGCTCTCTTTGCTAAGACGACCTTTTTTCTGAATTGCAATTCTTAAGCGTTGTGTTTGCATTGCTTTATCCCTGTGCCAGATTCGGTAATTTAAATATTTTATAAACCAGTAAAACTAAAAAACCCTCGAGAGATTTTGGTCTCCCGAGGGTTTGAAATCTGTTTTCACTTTGATTTTCACCTCCGGGAGTATCCTATCTCCCGGGTATGCGTACATCTCCCGAAAGACTATATTGGGTGATGATGGTGATGAATGTTCATTACAAAATTACGCATACTTATTTCAAGGCTCTTCTCATTTGCTTTGTTAGTAACCACACTAACCAAGCTGATTACTTTTTTCAACCCTTAATTTTAAAAAAAATCGAATTGTACAATACAAATAAAAAAGGAGGCCGAAGCCTCCTATAAATTTACTTTTTAATTCAGTGAATTACGTACTCTGACAAGATGCCATTTTTGACTTTGAAAGCCATGACAAAATAGCGCAAACGATAACGAATGTAATCGACGCTGCGATGAAAGAGAACGCAATTGAAGCTGTCATACCAAGAGCAATAAAGCCCACACATGAAACAAGCGCGACTGATAATGCATAAGGTAACTGTGTTGATACGTGATCGATGTGGTTACAGCGTGCACCTGTTGACGACAGAATCGTTGTATCTGAAATTGGTGAACAGTGGTCACCAAATACTGCACCAGCTAGAACCGCACTTAGCATTGGTAGCATTAGTGCCACGTCTGTTGCGCCAGCCATGTCTCCCGCGATTGGAAGCATGATACCGAACGTACCCCATGACGTACCCGTAGAGAACGCCATTAGGCCAGACAGCAAGAACAGGATAACTGGTAGCCAGTGTGGGTTGATGTTGCCTTGCGCCATTGTAGATAGGTAAGAACCCGTCTTCATGTCACCGATAACTGAACCAATAGTCCAAGCGAAAACAAGGATAAGGATTGCACCAAACATTGACTTAGCACCAATCCAAAGCGTGCGTGCAATCTCAACCATTGGTAGACCTTGCTTAATAACAGTGAACAACGCAACTGCTAGACCAAGTAAACTACCGTAGATTAGAGAAGTACCAACATCCGTGTTTTCAAATGCACCCAACAGCGCAAATTCTTTACCATCTGCTGCTAGCGCTTGACCACCGGTGTAAAGCATTGAAGCAATAGTCGCCACAATAAGCGTTACGATAGGAAGAATTAGGTCAGAAACCTTACCCTTCTCGCTTTCACGAATATCTAGCTCTTCGTTTAAGTCGTGTGCTTCTTGTGAGTCGTTCTCTTTATCTTTATCAAAACCACGGCCTTGAGACGCTGCGATTTCATGTTCACGCATCTTACCGATATCCAGACCAAACCACGCCACTGCAAATACCATTAGTAGAGCAAATACTGCGTAGAAGTTCATAGGAATAAGACGAACGTAAGCACCAAGCGCCGAGTATTCAGTGATGCCGTGTGACACCAAGATACCACCGATGATGGTAATGATGTACGCACCCCAACTAGAAGCTGGCATAATCACACACATTGGTGCAGCGGTTGAGTCAAGGATGTACGCAAGCTTGGCGCGAGAGACGTAGAAACGGTCAGTCACTGGGCGAGAGATCGCACCAACGGCAAGACTATTAAAGTAATCGTCGACAAAAATGAATACGCCAAGGAAGGCTGCAAGAAGTTTAGAGCCGCGTTTACTTTTTACTCGTGTTTGCGCCCATTCGGCGAAAGCGCGAGTACCACCAGAAAGTGTTAACAGTGCTGTTGTCATACCCAAAAGGATTAGGAAGCCAACAATGCTCATGTTCCAAGTATTAATACCACCGTCTTCAATAAAGACAGAAGAAACTTGAGAGCTAACATAACCTACCGTGTTACCGATAGACCAATCGTTAAGTAGCACCGCACCCAGTACGATACCAACACCAAGAGAAACTAAAACACGTCGAGTTAGAATCGCCAGCGTCAGTGCGACAATAGGCGGTAATAACGAAACAGGAGAATGTGCAAAATCTATTAAATTCATGATCTTCAAAAACCAAAGTTTGGCTAGAGATCTACTGCAGACAAGTCACGTAGCATACGGTACGTGCTCATGTTGAACTTAGCGACAGGGAAGCGAACACTCCACCCAACCCTACAGTAGCGCTCCATAGTTTAATGTAAATATACTATGGCAGTGTTGTTCCTTTCAGAGACAACCCCAGCAAGTGGCTTCGATAGGCCACCTACTTCGGCAATCATCGCCTTCCACTATTATTCATTGGCATCACCCCAATAATAGCTACTCTTCGAGACTGCACCTCTACGGCAATAACAAACATTTAACTGTTAATCGTACAAATTAACAACAATTTGTCTGCAATATTGCATCAGGTGACAGCCATTGTACTCATGAGGCCTACCAATGCAACACATCAAACTAAATTAAATGAATAAATAATCGCACTTTCGATTTATAAATGGAATGTGATCAACTCATACATTACGCAACTGCAATCACTTCTATGTTGTCGTTTATGAAACTTTATTACTACTATTAAATTCGTCATAGTTTTACGTGTAACAATAAATGAAAGAAATATGACGACAACAACATTCACAATCTCACCCTTCTCTGTCAGAAAAAGAGAAATTAAATTCAAGCGATAAATAAACATGAAGGTAATCGAGAAAAAGATGGTATCTATAAAGAGAAAAGTGTTGGAAATGACTAATTAGATTTCAAATTGATTAATTAATATTGTTTCCTCCCCAAAAAACTAAAGAAATTTAATCTAAATCATGAATTAGCATTTGCACATATGAGAAAGATAAAGTTAAATATAAGGACACTAATTTTTAAATCTAGATTCGCATTTTATTTATCGTCTCGATAAGCAATGTAGAAACTTTTAACCTATTAATAGGAATCGTTATGTCTGAGCTGACTAAAACACTTCTAAATATCCGTAGCCTCCGTGCATTTTCTCGTGAGCTAACTCTAGAGCAATTGGAAGAAGCTCTAGATAAACTAACTATCGTTGTTGAAGAGCGTAAAGAAGCAGAAGAAGCAGACCGCGCAGCACAAGCTGAGCAAGAAGCGAAACTAGCAGCTATCGCAGAGAAAATCGCTCAAGACGGTATCGACGTTGAAGCGCTAATTAGTGCACTTGCTGGTGAAACAAAAACTAAAGCAAAATCTAAGCGTGCTCCTCGCCCTGCTAAGTACAAATATACTGATACTAACGGCGAAGAAAAAACTTGGACTGGCCAAGGTCGTACACCTTCTGCAATCCAAGAGCAACTTGATGCAGGCAAATCTCTAGACGATTTTCTAATCTAATAATAGATTTATGAAATTTAAAAAGGTTCCCTAGTGGAGCCTTTTTATTTATAAATAGTTACAAAAATGGCGCATTCAAAATGCGCCATTTTTCGTATGTAATAGGTTGGCTAATTCAACATAATAAATTAACGTTCCCAGTATGCTTCTTCCAAGCTATCTTCACGCTCAGGAAGGCCACGAGATAAACGTGGAGAATGCTGTACTAGCACCTCATAACTCGCACGGTTTGCATATTTACAAACTTGAGAGAATGAAGAGTAAGTTAAATACTCATTATTGTGCTTGCTTGAGTTAGGCACATTTTCTTTGTGGTATTTATTTGCAGCCATATCGTGAAGAACCGCAGACAATGCTGCATCACCAGCACCATTGGTGTTCTTAATCTTTTCAGGGCCACCCATGTAAGGCGAGATGTGTGAATATATTTTAATTGCGTTTTCACATGAGTCTTTCTTCGCTGGTCGGCTAAATTCGTAACGGTTGAATTCCGCAATAGAGCCAGGAAGCAAAGGTAATGACGTTTCACGCTTAGCGCTGTCTTCAGTGTAACCTGCCATAAATAGACCAACAGGGCCTGCTGTACAAAGCACTAGGTCAGCCCATTCAAGCGTTTTATCTGAGGCAGCTAATGGGTCAGATTCACCCGTTAACGCTTCTGCTTCATCTTCGTTCATTGCTACAACAGATACGTTGTCGCGAATAAACTCTTGCCAGAATGTTGGATCATCTTGAATAACGAATTTAGTACCTAGTGTTAATACCACTGGTACATCGTGTTTCTTCGCGTATTCAATCGCGCGCATAGTTGCTTCAGGCATTGGATCGCCTTCTTTACAACGAACTAGGTACGCAGTAAGAACCAGAGCAGATGCACTCTTGAAGATTTTCTCAGGGATATTGTCTGGGTGAAGTTGGTTCATTTGGCCTTCGCTGATTGCGAAAGTACGTTCACCATCTTCAGTAATAAGAGCGAAACAACGACCAATTGCACCATCAACGCCTTGTAGGTAGTTCAGGTCCATACGGCTAGATGTGTTACATAGGTAACGGTAACCGTAGCTGCCGATTTTGATATCTTGGCTCATTACACCTAAAAGCGTCGAACGGTCATCCGCCAATACTGAGTAGTTATGTAGCGTATTACCGATCGTACCACCTGCATACTCGTTAGTAATTAGGCAGTCTTCTTTTAATTGTTGGTAAAGTGCTTCAGCTGTCGCATCATCGATTACCAATGAGTGTCCTTTACTCAAACCGTACTTTTCAATCACTTCCGTTGTCACTTTCGCTTCAATATCAACCAGCGTTTGATCAATGCCGATGATATGAGTGCGCGTCATCTTCTTGCTTTCTTGTGCTTGGCTCACTAATGGGTCGCGAGCATGAACAGGAAAATAGTGCTTGGATTTGCGTTGTCCAGGAAATTTCATATTGTTAGTCTGAGTAAGGGATTAAAAGGAGAGCGGATTCTATACCGCTGACAATAAAGCAGCAATAAAAGCGAGTATAGCAAACGTTTGCACCCTGCTTTTTATTTTCTAACGCTCTATTCGCCTTCCATGAAACCTAAATCTGGCAGCTGTTCGAGGTGTTCGGTATAGCGTTTTAGATTGAACTCACCACCATTTTTCATTACGTCAAAAATCTCAATCGACATTGCACAAGCCATCATTGCAACGGCATCTTCACGTGGCGTACCTGTCATCATTAGTCGCATTAAGGTTTCTTTTACTTTTATTGGGTTGCCATCTTCGAGCTGGTTTTCAACAATTTCAATCAACTCAGCTTCTTGCATAAATTGGTTTTCTTCGGTCATTTGATATTTCCTCTTGGATTTTTGCCAACTATGCCATATATAACCCTTCTATACTTATCGAATTCTCACACACGGTTTGTTTTCGGTGAAATTTACATCAAAATCGAAGTGTGATTTCGATCTCGGATCTGTCCCCGGTCAGTGGATTCTGGTAGAATCTGCGTCCCGTTAATTTTAGTGGTGTTTAGTAATGTCTGATAACAGCCAAAAGAAAGTCATCGTCGGTATGTCCGGCGGCGTTGATTCATCTGTTTCTGCGTATCTTCTAAAGCAACAAGGCTACCAAGTAGAAGGCCTGTTCATGAAGAACTGGGAAGAAGATGACAACGAAGAATATTGTACAGCAGCAGAAGATCTTGCTGATGCTCAGGCAGTATGTGACAAGCTAGGCATTCACCTACACACCATCAACTTTGCTGCTGAATACTGGGATAACGTATTTGAGTACTTCCTTGCTGAATACAAAGCAGGCCGTACACCAAACCCAGACATTCTTTGTAACAAAGAAATCAAGTTCAAAGCATTCCTAGAATTCGCTGATGAAGTGCTTGACGCTGATTACATTGCAATGGGTCACTACGTGCGTCGCTCTTTCCCAGAGAACGGTGAAAAACCAGAGATGCTACGCGGTCTAGACAGCAACAAAGACCAGAGCTACTTTCTATATACATTAAGCAACGAGCAGATTGCACGTAGCCTATTCCCTGTTGGTGATTTAGAGAAGCCAGAAGTACGCCGTATCGCAGAAGAGCAAGATCTGATCACCGCGAAGAAGAAAGACTCAACGGGTATTTGTTTGATCGGTGAGCGTAAGTTTACGGAATTCCTAGGTCGTTACCTGCCAGCTCAACCAGGCAACATCGAAACGCCTGAAGGTGAAGTGATTGGTCAACACCAAGGCTTGATGTATCACACATTAGGTCAGCGTAAAGGTCTGCACATCGGCGGACGCAAAGGTGGCGGTGGCAACGAAGACCCATGGTTCGTTGGTGAAAAAGACCTAGAACGTAACGTTTTGATTGCCGTTCAAGGTAAAGACCACCCAATGCTGAAATCAGAAGGTCTACTTGCATCACAACTTCACTGGGTAGATCGTGAGCCAATTCGCGATGTTATGAAGTGCACAGTGAAAACTCGTTACCGTCAGGAAGATATTCCTTGTACAATCATCCCTATCGATGATGAAAACATTAAAGTGATCTTTGACGAGCCACAAATTGCTGTAACACCAGGTCAATCAGCTGTGTTCTACAAAGATGACGTGTGCCTAGGTGGCGGCATCATCGAGCAACGCATTAAATATTCTCAAGCTTAGGAGTCGTTACGTGGCGAATACACTTTATGACCGTACTATCGCTTTTGCAGGTATCTGCCAAGCTGTTGCTCTAGTTCAACAGGTAGCGAGAGACGGACATTGTGATCAAGATGCCTTTGAAACGTCAATTAACGCCATTTTGAATACTAGCCCAGCGAACACCATTGGTGTTTTCGGCCGCGAAGCCGACCTTAAGCTGGGTCTTGAATGCTTGGTGAAAGGGATTGATAGCACCCCATCGGGAAGTGAAGTCACTCGCTACATCATCAGCCTAATGGCATTAGAGCGCAAGCTATCGGGTCGTAACGATGCAATGTCACAACTTGGTGATCGCATCCAAATGGCTCAGCGTCAAACGGAACATTTTGAATTGCTAGATGATCAAATGATCAGCAACCTAGCAAGCATTTACTTGGATGTAGTCAGCCCTATTGGTCCTCGTATTCAAGTAACTGGTACTCCATCGGTACTGCAACAAACCTCTAACCAGCACAAAGTTCGTGCGCTGTTATTATCGGGTATTCGTAGCGCAGTACTCTGGCGTCAAGTTGGCGGTAAACGTCGCCACCTGATCTTCGGACGCAAAAAGATGGTAGAGCAAGCGCAAATCCTTCTTGCTCGAATGTAATAAGGTATCTAGTAAGCAGCTCGCGTTTATCGCGAGCTCATTTTTTTCGACCAAAACAAATCTCGCGCAAACGTTTGCGCAATATTCGTGACAATTGCCACAGTTATTGGTATAAAGCTCACGAAATTTAGAAACCCAATTCAGGAGAACATCATGGAACTGTCAGCATTGACTGCTGTTTCACCAGTAGACGGCCGTTACGGAAGCAAGACAATTGCGTTACGCGAAATTTTCAGTGAATACGGTCTACTAAAGTACCGTACTATCGTTGAAATCCGCTGGCTACAAAAGCTTGCTGCTACTGCTGAAATTGCAGAAGTGCCAGCGTTTAGCGCAGAAGCAAACCAATTCCTAGACGACCTTGCTGCAAACTTCTCTGAAGAAGATGCACGCCGTATCAAAGAGATCGAGCGTACAACTAACCACGACGTTAAAGCGGTTGAGTACTTCCTAAAAGAGAAAGTAGCAGACGTTCCTGAACTGCACGCAGTAAACGAGTTCTTCCACTTTGCATGTACTTCTGAAGACATCAACAACACATCACACGCTCTAATGCTTAAAGAAGCGCGTGAGAACGTGATTCTTCCAGAAATCCGTAACCTAATCGACGCTATCAAAGCGCTAGCAGTGGAATACCGCGATATTCCTCTACTATCTCGTACACACGGTCAGCCTGCTTCTCCATCTACTATGGGTAAAGAAATGGCAAACGTGGCGTACCGTATGGAGCGTCAATTCAAGCAAATCGAAAACGTTGAGATTCTAGCGAAAATCAACGGTGCAGTAGGTAACTACAACGCACACCTTTCTGCTTACCCAGAGCTAGATTGGCACAAGTTCTCTGAAGAGTTCATCACTGAGTCTCTAGGCGTTACTTGGAACCCTTACACAACTCAAATCGAACCACACGATTACATCGCTGAGCTGTTCGACGCTATCGCTCGTTTCAACACTATCCTGATTGACTTCGACCGTGACGTTTGGGGTTACATTGCACTAGGCCACTTCAAGCAAAAAACCATTGCTGGTGAGATTGGTTCTTCAACAATGCCTCACAAAGTTAACCCAATCGACTTTGAAAACTCAGAAGGTAACCTAGGTCTTGCGAACGCTGTATTCGGTCACCTAGCACAGAAACTGCCTATCTCTCGTTGGCAACGTGACCTAACTGACTCAACGGTTCTACGTAACCTTGGGGTTGGTGTTGGCTACGCAATCATCGCTTACACTTCTACGCTTAAAGGCATCAGCAAGCTAGAAGTAAACCGCGAAGCACTTCTTGCTGAACTAGATAAGAACTGGGAAGTACTAGCTGAGCCAGTACAAACAGTAATGCGTCGTTACGGCATCGAGAAGCCATACGAGAAGCTAAAAGAGCTAACTCGTGGTAAGCGTGTAGACGGCGAAGCAATGCGTAACTTCATCGACGGTCTTGAGCTTCCTGAGCACGAGAAAGCACGTCTGAAAGAGATGACGCCAGCAAACTACATCGGTCAAGCAATCGAGCTGACAGATAAGCTGTAAGAGAATCGAGAATCGAGAATCGAGAATCGAGAATCGAGAATCGAGAATCGGATAATTTTGAGGGTTGACGTGAGAGCGTCAACCCTTTCTTCGTTTAGGGGGAAGGGGATTCTCCCTATGGAACGCTAAGCTTCAGGATAAGGGATAAGGGATAAGGGATAAGGGATAAGGGATAAGGCTCGGTTATAGCCATTCTAGATGCAACTGCTATCCACACACCAAATTCATCTTATTTTCGCTAAACTTACCGCGCCTCAATCTCGACTCCTAAAGCGAAGCGCTCACGCATCTCGTTTCTTTATTTCTATTGCCTCTGGAAGAAAAGAGTAATCGTCCCTACCTCAACCCCAAACTTCTTAATCTTGGTAAGGTTAAACACGTGCATATCATCCTGGCGGAACAACCAATCATCGAACGACACCGT
This sequence comes from Vibrio campbellii CAIM 519 = NBRC 15631 = ATCC 25920, assembly GCF_002163755.1. Taxonomy (NCBI): domain Bacteria; kingdom Pseudomonadati; phylum Pseudomonadota; class Gammaproteobacteria; order Vibrionales; family Vibrionaceae; genus Vibrio; species Vibrio campbellii. Next base: position 1,311,863 of record NZ_CP015863.1, on the reverse strand, counting down.
GATGGTTGAATCATCCATTTTCAGCTCGAAGTCGTATTGCCATTGCAGCGCATTACCCATCTCTTTACCGGTAGCAATACCAATAATGTCATCCGCTTTGCCTTTATAGGTGCCGTCTTCGAGTTTAGTAATGACCCATATACGCTGGTCGAGCTCGCCATCATCAAAGACAAAGTCTTCCACCAGCGTTAGTTCATTACCTTCAACCGTCCCGACAATGTTGACTTCAAATCGGCGAGTTTGTTTCTCAGTGTAGTCCTGCACCATTCCCCAAGCCTTGACGTCACCTTCGAAGTAGCCAAACAGGTCAAAGGCTGGTGATGCCGCTTGATAGTTATCAATATCAGCAGAGCATGCGCTAAGAAGTGTTACCGCAGCAATCACTGGTGCTTTGAGCATTCGTTTTAATAATTTCACTACCTTACCTGCCCTATCAGTTGTTTACGAAGTTTAGGAAACTCTGTTTTCGGTGATAACCAAATCGAAAGAAATGCATCATTAAGCCGCTCATCTTTCACAAATCCGACGGTTTGATACGGTTCACTCCCGGCTTTGCGATAAATAAGCTGACCATTTGTACCATCAGTGAGGTAAGTCAACTCATCGCCTTTCTTGATATCAGGGAACATAGTGTTCAGTTCAGAAATCCACTGCTGACGATAAGCTTGTGTAAATCCTAGTTTCTGCCACTGTTCATCCGTCACATCGAGCAGCTGCTCTTTGCTAATATCACGCTGATAGTTAATCTCTAAAGCAAAAGGGTGGGGAGAAACGTCATTAGACACCAAATACTGTCCATCGGGCGCTTTAAGGCGGGACTTGTAGATATCAAAAACAAACCAAGTGAGTTGAGCTTCGCCGACCGTTTGCCACTGTTGCCAATTGCTAGTGGTTATTGTCTCACTTGAACCCACCACATTTTGAGCTTGCAAAGGCACCGCACAGAACAAGGATGCAGCCATTACACTACCGGTCAGCTTCCGTTTCCAATTTCTCTTCAAGCTTTTCATTTCCGTACACCTTGAGTATCAAAAGCTTCATTGCGCACCATTCGACGAACAAGATCGTAAGTGTGACGCCAACGCTAAATCCAAATTCAACGGCTTGGAGTTTGTAGCCAGCAAAGTAGCTCGCTGTCCCTCCGATACCGCCTACTATTGATACGTAGGTTTTTGGGAAACGGTACAAAATTGACTTGAGTTGGTAGGCATACCAAGAGAACAAAACCCACAAGCAAACAAGCCAGATCGGCAACCAAGAGGTTGGAAATATAAAGACGGAAAATTGCTTGTTGAGAGTGTCTAGCACCAAACCAATGGATACAATCGTGGTGATATTCTTAAGAGCAGAAGGCTCTACTCTCCAGCAGTATACAAGAGTAAGCAACGTGAGCACGAAAGTCAGCCACTGCCATTGATAGGTCCCAAGCACTGCGGCAAACCAGCAGAGTTGGAACCATGTCGATGCAACAAACACTCTCATAAAGAACTACGGACGCTGAAACGTCATGTGAACGGCACTGATCGTGCGAGCTAAGAAGCCACCCTCACAATAGCTCAAGTAATAACGCCACATGCGCACGAAGCGATCGTCGTAACCAAACGAGCGGACTTCACTCTCGGCTTGATTAAAGCGATGATGCCACTCATTAAGCGTTTTGGCGTAATCAAGCCCGATATCGAACAGATCTCGCGTAACCAAGTCACTGTATTTGGTCGTTGCTTGAGTGAGGGATGTGACTGAAGGCAAAAAGCCTCCTGGGAAAATGTACTTCTGAATAAAATCGACATTGTTGCTGTAGTAATCATAGCGCTGGTCGGCAATCGTAATCGCTTGAATCGCCATCAGGCCTCCCGACTTCAACAAGGATTCGCACTTCTTGATGTAAGAAGGCAGAAACTGCTTACCCACCGCTTCAATCATCTCTATAGAAACCAGCTTGTCGAAGGTTCCCTTTAGATTGCGATAATCCTCTTTAAGCAAAGTGACTTTACCTTCTAAGCCACGCTCTTTGATCTTCTGTTCGGCGTAAGCGTGCTGCTCTTCAGAAATGGTTGTCGTCGTCACTTGACAACCATATTGCTCAGCCATGTAAATCGCCATTGCACCCCAGCCGGTGCCAATTTCGATGACATGATCACTAGCTTTCAGCTCAAGTTGCTGACACAGGCGATACATTTTGTTGATTTGTGCCTGTTCTAATGAATCATCCGCTTCGTTGTACAACGCTGACGAATACAGCATGTTGGTATCAAGGAAAGCTTCATACAGGTTGTTACCCAAGTCGTAGTGAGCATGGATATTCTTACGGGAGTTTTCTTGGGAGTTACGGTTGCTCCAATGGCTAAACTTATAAAGCAGTTTTGTTAGCCAGCTGCCCTGCTCTTCGAGTTTATCCAGTGCACGCATGTTGAGGGCCATCAGCTTCATCAATGCCGTCAAATCCGGGCTATCCCACCAGCCGTCCATGTAAGCTTCACCTGCTGCAATACTGCCGCCTTGTAAAATCCGAGAGTAGAAGCCCGGATGCTTAACCTCAATCGTCGCCGCAACTGGTTCACCATTATATTCTCCATTTGGTGTAGAGAATCTCTCACTGCGCTCTGTCGTTTCTGTCTTGAAGCTCTCAATAACCGTTAAGCAGCCGATTTCCATCTTTTGAAGACACTGAAATAGAACTCCACGAGCCGCTTTTTGCGTCGTCGTCAATTCACGTGGCATTGCCATAGAAGTTGTATTTAACATGCAGAGTTCTCCTTGTGCTTATTATTCTTTTCGTCTTTACTCACCGGCTCGGTTCCCGTCTTTTTTGGTTGAGCATATTTAGGGTGTGAGTAAAAAGGCGCGCCTTTAATCCAAAGTTTTAGAGCGTGCCAGTAAATACCAACCATGACTTTTACCGTTTGAATCGGCGTAACGATCAAGCACTTCAATAAGGTTTTACTTGAAAGTGGCTGCGCTTTCATCGCCATGGTGGCATCAAAATGTTTTTCACCTTTGTGGCATTCAAGATGGATATTCAACTTGTCTGTCAAAGGTTTGATTTTCCAATGGTAGCGTTGGTCGATTGGATTAAACGGCGAGACATGAAACGCTTTGTCTTGCTCCCAACCAAAATTTTCATCCTGTTCGTCTGCCGCTATCGCGTAATAATGACGTTCATTCCAAGGGGTGTTGCTGACCTCTGCCAGCAGGTACTTCCACTCACCCTCCTTGTTATAAACGTAGTAGAAATTAACCGGACTGAAATAGAGCCCTAAGTAACGTAGGTGACAAACGGCAACCACTTTTCCCGTCAAACGAACACCTGTTAGCGCTTCCAGTTTGTCTTGAACGGCTGACTTAATGCATCCTTTACCACCAATGTAATCACTGCGCTTAAAACGTGCCCAATGCCAACAGCGTGACCCAAAGCCCCAAACATTTTTCTCCAGCGCCTCGAGTTCATCTACGTCGATGGCTGGCATGAATAAGGAGTAATTCAACTCATGACTCACAGGCGTGAATCGACGGTGGCGAACATTGCCTATAAACAATCGGCTGTTCATCTGGCTACTCATATCACGCCGCGCCTTTTTCAAAAGGCACCACTTTTTGCTCGCGGTATTTTTCTTCTAGCCCTTGAACGACATCAAGCGCGCTACGAACACCATCTTCATGGAAGCCGTTGTACCAATAGGCGCCACAGAACCAAGTACTCTGTTTGCCTTGGACTTCATCTTTTCGTTGCTGTGCGGCAATAGACTCCGTGGTAAATACAGGATGATGGTAAGTGAATGAGCGTAGAATCTTGTTTGGATTGATTTTTTTCGTACTGTTCAACGTGACACAGAAAGTATGCTCAGACTGGATGTGTTGCAGTATGTTCATGTTATAAGTCAGAGAAGGCAGACGCTCTTGCTCTTCTTGACTGCCATCGAGTAGGTAATTCCATGCAGCCCAAGCCGCCTTGCGTTTTGGCAACAGGCCAATATCCGTATGCAACACGACTTCGTTTGCTTGGTATGCCATATCGCCTAGGATTTCTTGCTCGGTAGAGCTTATGTCGCCCAGCATTCGCATTGCTTGATCACTGTGGCAAGCGAAGATAACGTCATCAAACCAGTGCGTCTCACCATGAACTTCAATACCAACACCGTTATCAGTACGGATGACTTTTTCGACTGGGCTGTTAAGACGAATATTATCGGCAAAACCTTTGGTCAACGGTCCAATGTAAGAGCGTGAGCCGCCTTTTATCACATACCATTGTGGGCGGTTTGTGATATCTAACAACCCGTGGTTGAGGAAGAATCGCAAGAAGAACATTAACGGGAATGCGCGCATGTCTGCCAAGGTCGATGACCAGATTGCAGCACCCATTGGTAATATGTAGTTATCAGTAAAAAATGGACTGAAGTCGTGTTCGTCAAGAAACTCACCCAGCGTCTGAGAATCTGTCGATTTCTCGTTAGCAAAGCTTTTCGCCAGTTTGTTAAAACGAAGGATCTCTGAGATAAAGCGGTAGAATTTTGGGTTTGCCCAGTTTCGTTTTTGAGCAAACAATGTCGACACGGTGTGACCGTTGTACTCCAAACCATTACCGTCGTTTCTGACGCTGAAGCTCATTTGGGTCGGCAAACCTTCGACACCGATTTCGTTCATCATTTTGATGAAGTTTGGGTAAGTCCGGTCATTGTATACAATAAAGCCGGTATCGATCGCGTACTCTTTTCCGTCAACGCTCACGTCAACAGTCGCCGTATGCCCACCTATGTAGTCGTTCGCCTCGAACAACGTTACGTCATGTTCTTTATGCAAGTAATAGCCACAAGTGAGCCCAGAAATCCCGGTACCAACAATGGCGATTTTCTTTCTTCCTGCAACGTTCATGCTTCTTCCTTCTTATGATACGAGTTTTGCGGTTAGCCGTGCTTGCCAGCTGTAGGGAAGCAGCGAGATAAAGCGCAAAATGCCAGTGAATCTCGCTGGGAAATAGATATGGCTTTTGTTTGCATCCAACTGCTTGCGGATGGCATCAGAAGCCTGCTTTACCGATACAATCATCGGCATATCAAAAGTGTTTTTGTCAGTGAGAGGCGTTTCAACAAAACCAGGGAAAACTGTGACGACTTTGATCCCTTTCTTCTTCAAGTCGACTGCAAGCGTGCGCGCGAAATAACTCACCGCAGCTTTGGAGGCGCCGTAAGCCTCTGCACGAGGCAGTGCGACTTCCGATGCAATGGACCCAACAATCACGACGCGATGACCACGTTCAAAGCGAGGCTGACAAGCTTCAACACAATTAGCTACGCCAACCACATTCACGTTCATAACGCGCGCCATGAGTTTCGCGTCAACAACGCCGTCATCCATGTATTCGCAGTCACCAGCGTTGAAAATCCAGTTTTCAGGAATAAAAGGCAATTCAGACAGTGTTTGGATCGTTTCCTCATACTGCGTCACATCAAAACGTAAGGTTGAGATGTTCCTCGACGCGTCCACAAGCTCTGCCAACACGGCCTCATTGCGTCCACAGGCAATCACCTTCCAACCTGCATTTGCGTAGTCCAATGCAAGTTGTCGACCGATCCCCGAGGTCGCACCTGTAATCAGTACCGAACCGCTCATTGCCCTAGCCTCTGTTTAATGGTTCTAACCACAGAGCCAAGCAGCGGCAGATTTTCGTAGAGCATTTCGCCCAAATCGAAATAGTCTCGGTGATAAATAACCTGCCCATCGCGGAACTTGAGATGTGAGACGCCATTTACCGAGATAGGCGCGCCTTTTTGAAGTTTCGGGTGTTGTAGATCCATCGTCCACGTGAGGAAGCCAGTTTCCCCGGCTTGTTGATGGTCATGAATAACGAAGTCACAGCGAATGACATTGGTGTAAAGTGATTGAAAGTAATCGGATAACGCAGGCCATCCTTCTAAACGATGAGCAGCATCTTCAAACACCACGTCTTGGTGATAAACCCCTTCGAGCAAATGCAAATTCGCCTTACTCAACTTTTGATAAATGTTGCCAACTGACTGAATGTCCATTTTTTCACTCCCATACCGCTTCAACAGTTGTACAAAAATATTATATGTACAAGATAGACTAATCGAGAAAAGTTGTACAAAAATATTTTTGTATAACTTTGTTTCTGTAAAGTGATACGTGACGAGATCCACTAGCGATCAATGGGCACAAAAAAAGGCTTGGTCAAAAAACCAAGCCTTTTCAGGATATTAAATTTAGTTACTGAACAATTAGTCCAGCCTATTTGACGACTAGTATTGTTGGCTACGTAGTGCCGAAATACGCTTGTCTAGCGGTGGGTGGCTCATTAGAAGCTCAGTCATCGAACGCTTACCGTTGATACCAAATGCCATCATTGTGCCATCCAGTTGCGATTCGTGACTCATTTTCAAACGCTCTAGCGCAGCAATCATCTTCTCTTTACCCACTAGCTGGGCTGCACCAGCATCTGCATGGAATTCACGGTGACGGCTGTACCACATAGTTAGGAAGCTTGCTAGGAAGCCAAATACCAACTCAAGCACCATAGACACACCAAAGTAAACCATCATGTTGGTACCTTGGCCTTCCTCATCGTCGTTAGAAGCAACGATGTTGGCAATGAAACGTGATAGGAAGATAACGAAGGTGTTCACCACACCTTGCATTAGCGTCATGGTAACCATGTCACCATTCGCAATGTGACTCACTTCGTGCGCTAGTACCGCTTCTGCTTCATCGCGAGTCATGTTGTGTAGAAGGCCTGTAGAAACAGCAACCAATGAATCGTCACGCTTTGCGCCTGTTGCGAATGCGTTGATGTCTGCCGCTTCGTAAATCGCGACCGTTGGCATACCAATACCCGCTTGCTGAGCTTGGCGACCAACTGTTTCAAGAAGCCAGTGCTCTGTCTCGTTACGAGGACTTTCGATGACCATGCCACCCACAGAGCGCAGTGCCATGCCTTTCGACATCATTAGTGAGATAAACGCGCCACCAAAACCAAAAACGGCGGCCATGACAAGTAGACCAGACAGACTGCCTGGCTGCATTCCAGTTACAGCGTAAACAATATTCAGAACAACACTAAGCACTAGCACGACTGCTAGGTTAGTTGCTAGGAATAACATAATTCGCTTCATTACTTTTCTCCGGGGAAGCTTATCGTTTTTTCAAAACGGATTATTATATGGAACAGGTTTTTTATAAGTAACAGAACGCTTAGAAAGCTTGTCCCGCTTAGTTTCGTGCTCCGTTGCGTTATAGATATAGTCTATCCGCGATAAAAACAAGGTTAAGCAATAAATTGCAACATTTGTTTTCGAGACTGAAATAATACAAACATTTTACCCGCTTAAAAACAGCATCTTAGCGCCAGTATAGACTTTGGTCTTATTGTGCGACTATCTGTACGTGCTAGATTCAGCTTAGATGAACGAAACGGGGCGAGCTTTAAGGACAATAAAGCAGTTCCAAACTTCCATGTCTTGAGGGAAAAATCATGGTAGAAACTAACAACTATCAAATGGCTATCGATCTACTTTGTTGTCATCTAGGTATCTCAGAGGATGAGGCAAAACAACAACTTGGTATTTCCACTGACGCTCACATGTCAAAGCGCGTTGCTGAAACACAGCAAGCTTTGATGGGGCTTAGCCAAGAGAAATAACTGAGCGTCGGATCTTACGATTAGACACAAAAGTTTACATGAGAAAAGGGCTGCATTGCGCAGCCCTTTTTGTGTTTATCGAATCGCGAAGCCTTTACGCGTTTAGCAACGGCTCAACGTTAATGAATTTGCCTAGATCTTTACGCTTCGCACTTGGAATGTATGGGATCTCACCAAGTTTTGGAGCATCTAAACGATCTTCCAGCATATCGATGATCTCTGCATAGTGCTCTGTGCCTGGGTTAACACGGTTCGCTACCCAGCCAACGAGATTCAAACCATCTGCTTTGATGATCTCTGCCGTTAACAGTGCGTGGCTCAAACACCCCAGCTTGATACCGACAACCAGAACTACCGGAAGCTGTTCTTGCTGTACCCATGTCGACAGGCTGTCTGTATCAGATACAGGCACACGCCAACCACCAGCACCTTCCACAAGAACAATGTCAGATTGCTCTTTATGGTGAGCCAATTTTTCGCTCAGTACTTCGTATTTAATTTCTACATGTTCGTGCTTAGCGGCGATGTGAGGAGAGGCGGGTAATTCCAAAGCGTATGGGTTTACATCGTCGTACGCGATATCTAGTGTTGCCGCTTTCTGAAGGTGCAATGCATCCGAGTTACGCCAACCTTCCGCCGTCTTGTCGCTTCCCGCAGCCACTGGCTTGTAACCAATGGTGTTAAGCCCTTTCGCGCCAAGTGCTTGTAAAATAGCTTTAGACGCTACCGTTTTTCCTACATCAGTATCCGTACCAGCAATAAAAAATGCATCAATCATTTAACTATGACTCCAAAACAAACCTGATAACTTGCAGGTAGAAGACCTTGATCGTTTCCAAATGCTTGGTACTCGCGCTCAACTTGCAACAAGGTGCGACGACTCGTCAGACCATGTGAGCGCCCGCTTACGTGATTTGCACCAATGCCTTTAAGATCACGCATGACAGAAAACGCTGAATCGTACCAAACTGTGATGGGGGTCAAGTCTAGATGATGGTTGTGGCACCGAGATTGCGCTAACGCAATTTTTACCTGATTGTGGGTAATAAAGTTATTCACGTGTTGATATGTATCAATTTTTGACCACGCCTCTCGCAACTCATAAAGTGAGCCATCGGTTAATGTTGAGAAACACCCCGTCCCTCCTACCTTTAAGACGCGACGAATCTCTCTTAACGGGTAACTTAAATCTGCACACCATTGCAAAGCCAAACTTGAAAAAACGTAATCGAAGCTCTCATCATCAAATGGCAAGTTTTCGGCATCAGCTATTTGGTACTGCATTTGCCGTATACCACAACGCTGCTGCGCTTTATCTAACATAGCTTGAGAGATATCGCCGCAAATCACTTCTGCGCCACGTTGTTGGAACAGTTGAGAGAAGTAGCCTGTACCACACCCCAAATCTAAGACGCGTTTTCCCGTTAAGTTTTCAGGAAATTTATCAAGCATGCGATGTCCAACATCACACTGAAACGCCGCGTGTTTGTCGTACGTTTCTGCTGCTTTTCCAAACGAAGAGGCAATCGCTTCTTTGTCTTGGTAAAAGCTTTCCAATGTCATATTTTCTGCATTATCCATTACAGCGCTCCTAATGCTTGCTTCAATGCCATTGAAAGCGTTTTAACTTGCTCATTGGTGTGATTGGCTGTGAGCGTAATTCGAAGACGAGATGTTCCTTTAGGTACCGTCGGTGGACGAATAGCAGTCACCCAAATGCCGTTCTGTCGACAAGCACTTGCAACCTGCAAAGCCAGTTCAGATTCACCAATCATAAAGGGCTTAATCGAGGTTTGGGTTTCGACAAAACCGTCGAGATCTTGAAGACCATCTCGATATACTTCATTTAATTCCGTAAGCTTTTCGCGTCGCCAAGACTGCTCTTGAATCATCGAGACTGCATGAGTCAACGCATACGCTTGTGCTGGCGGTATCGCTGTGGAATACACATGGTGACGAGCAAACTGAGTTAAAAAGTCCCCCGTTGCGTGGCCACATAAGATAGCCGCGCCGGACATACCGAAAGCTTTGCCAAAAGTAACGATCAACAATTCAGGCTTAACTGTAGCCAGCTCGCAAGAACCACCACCGAATTCACCAAGAACGCCAATACCGTGTGCATCATCGACGGCGAACCAAGCATCGTAGCTTCTTGTAACTTCTGCGATATCAGCAAGTGGTGCACAATCCCCGTCCATACTGAATACCCCTTCAGTTACGACCAGATGATTGTCTTCGCTATTCAGCAGCGATTTTAGATGCGCGATGTCACTGTGCTTGAAGCGCTTCATTTTAGCTGGCGACAACATCCCTGCCTCCATCAAAGAAGCATGATTCAAACGGTCTTGAATGAGTACGTCTGATTTTTCTAGCAAGGTGAATAACAACGCTTGATTGGCACTGAACCCAGAACCAAACAGGATTGCCCGTTCGTAACCCAGCCACTCGGTCAATGCAGCTTCTAAATTACTGTGCGCCGCACTAAAGCCAGTCACCATTGGAGAGGCACCACTACCGCTGCCGTATACACTCAAGCCTTGTTGCCAAGCACGAACAAGCGCTTGATCATTGGCTAAGCCTAAGTAGTCGTTACTTGAGAAGTTGATGTAGCGTCTGCCTTCGTATTCCAAAATCGATTGGTTGCCGGAAAACACCACATTCATCGAACGATTCAGCCCCTGCGCTTTACGGGCGGCAAGGGCGGACTCGATACGAGATTTAAACGCTGGCATCGTAGAAAAGGTCGTCTTTTGTTGGACGAGCAGCAACACGCTCTACCACGCGATCCAGCAACTCGTTTTCTTCTATTTCATCAGGTTTTTGAGACACTTCTTGGCTGTTAATGCCGAGCTTATTGAACAGCATCATGTCCTTATCTTCAGAAGGGTTTGGAGTCGTCAGAAGTTTGCAGCCATAGAAGACTGAGTTTGCACCCGCCATAAAACACAGCGCTTGCATTTGTTCGTTCATGTTTTCACGGCCAGCCGATAGACGAACCGCTGATTGAGGCATCATGATGCGCGCAATCGCAATCAAGCGAATAAAATCGAATGGCTCAACATCGTCCACCTCTTCCAGTGGTGTGCCTTTCACCTTAACCAGCATGTTGATTGGCACGCTTTCAGGGTGCACTGGCAAGTTAGCTAATTCAACCAACAAGCCCGCTCGGTCATTGGCACTCTCACCCATACCGATGATGCCACCAGAACAAATCTTCATGCCAGCATCACGCACGTGAGAAAGCGTATCTAAACGGTCTTGATAAGTACGTGTGGTAATGATGTTGCCATAGAACTCAGGTGACGTATCTAGATTGTGGTTGTAGTAATCCAGACCTGCAGTTGCCAGTTGCTTTGCTTGGTCTGGCGTCAACATGCCTAATGTCATACACGTTTCTAAACCCATGCCTTTCACGCCTTTGATCATGTCGGTCAAGTGCGGCATATCACGCTCTTTCGGGTTCTTCCACGCTGCGCCCATACAGAATCGAGTAGAACCCGCGTTTTTCGCTTTTTGCGCAGCATCGAGTACGCGTTCTACTTCCATCAAACGCTCTTTTTCGATATCTGTGGTGTAACGAGCACTCTGAGGACAGTACTTACAATCTTCCGGACAAGCACCTGTCTTAATCGAAAGAAGCGTGCTTACTTGAACATGGTTGGTTTGTTGGTATTGACGATGAACAAGCTGTGCTTCGAATAGCAGATCCATGAACGGTTTTTCCATGAGATCGCGCACTTCAGCATGCGTCCAGTTATGACGAACTTCCACGTGTATTCCTTTAGTCACTTTTTTTGTTGTGTTGACAGTCTACTGAGTCTCGATAAACTGTCAACAAAACACTAAACCACAAAGTTTACACCTGTATATTTTTTAAACTTAATTACTATTGGAATAGCACATGGATCTCGCCTTCGACCGCCAGCACATCTGGCATCCCTACACTTCGACGTTGACACCTCTGACCTGCTATCCAGTGGCATCGGCAAGTGGTGTCCACATTAAATTGGAAGACGGGACAGAGCTTGTCGATGGTATGTCTTCTTGGTGGTCAACGATCCACGGCTACAACCACCCGCACTTAAATCAAGCGGCTCACCAGCAAATCGACCAAGTCTCTCACGTGATGTTTGGCGGAATTACCCACCAGCCAGCAATCAGTTTATGTAAGAAGCTGCTATCCCTAGCCCCAAGTAATCTTGAACATGTATTCCTTGCCGATTCAGGTTCCGTTGCCGTAGAAGTCAGCTTAAAAATGGCACTGCAATATTGGCATGCAAAAGGCGAACGCCGACCACAGTTTCTTACTTTGCGACACGGTTATCACGGCGATACGTTTGCGGCGATGTCGGTCACCGATCCTGATAATTCCATGCACTCTCTCTACAAAGGTTTTTTGCCTGAGCATATCTTTGCCCAGTCACCTACTTGTGGCTATTGGGATGAATGGAAGCCGGAAGATCTTGCAGACTTTGAGCGCAAGATTGAAACGCATCACCAAGAACTCGCTGCGGTGATCCTAGAGCCTATCGTTCAGGGTGCGGGCGGTATGCGTATCTACCATCCAGAATTTCTCAAAGGTGTGCGTAGGCTTTGCGACAAATACGGTTTGTTATTGATTGCAGATGAAATCGCGACCGGATTTGGGCGTACCGGTAAACTGTTTGCTTGCGAACACGCAGATATCCAGCCAGACATTTTGTGCGTCGGCAAAGCACTTACTGGCGGCTACATGACCCTCTCTGCGACCCTAGCGAGCAAACACGTCGCGGATACTGTTTGTGGTGGTGATGCTGGTTGTTTCATGCATGGCCCAACCTTTATGGGTAACCCGCTCGCCTGTGCCGTGGCCACCGCAAGTTTAGAATTGATAGAACAAGGCAACTGGCAGCTACAAACCCAGCATATTGAAACGTTGTTTTCTGAACTACTGCCAAAACTGGAAAAATACGACTTGGTTAAAAACACCCGTTGGTTGGGTGCCATTGGCGTTGTAGAAACACACCGCCCAGTGAATATGGAAACCATCCAAGCACTGTTTGTTGAGCACGGTGTTTGGATTCGTCCATTTGGCAAACTGATTTATATGATGCCGCCATTTATTAGCAAGCCGGAAGATATTGAGAAGCTAGTTAACGCAATTGATGCTGCGCTTCAACGTCAAGATTGCTTCGCTTAATGCGTTCTCATTAAATTTAAAGAATATTTAAAAAATAAAAACAAGAACGGTTTGAGTATACCACTCAAAGCGTTTTTACTATTTAGAGCAATATTATTAAGCGTCGTACTGATAATCTAAATACCACTACGAAACATGATTAGCGTAATTGGCTATCTTTACTTGCTCGTCGATTAAATAACACTTGGCGTTGAGACACCAATTCGATTGTTGACTGACATTCGATACATAAACGAACGCCTTTCATGGCTATTCGACGCGCTTCAGGAATTTCATCACCACACTCATCGCAGTAATGGGCGCTCTCACCCTTTGTGATATTGCCACGAACACGGGAAATTTCGTCGTCTATTGTGTTTTGAATTTGTTGGCTGACGCTATCGTCGTTTGCCCACCCTACGGCCATAAGCCCTCCTCGTTACTTGAATGAGAAAATCTACTTACCGTGGTAAGGTGGATGATTATATCGATTACAAATAACAAGATAATTAGGGTAAATTCGAAAACACTATTACGATTCGGTAATAATTAATTTTCACTCGACGCAGACAACAAAAAACCCAGCACTGAGGCTGGGTTTTGGTGTTCTAGTGGTTAATGAATTAACCGATGTGCGTTGCGCCCGCCATGTACTTCTGAAGTACTGTAGGGATTGTAATGCGGCCATCTGCTTCTTGGTTGTTTTCTAGGATAGCAACCATTGTACGACCTACAGCAAGACCAGAACCGTTTAGCGTGTGTACAAGCTCAGGTTTCTTCTCGCCTTTACGACGAAAACGCGCTTGCATACGACGAGCTTGGAAGTCCCACATGTTAGAACATGAAGAGATTTCACGGTAAGTTTCTTGAGCAGGAACCCAAACTTCTAGGTCGTAAGTTTTACGAGCGCCGAAGCCCATGTCACCTGTACATAGAACCACTTTACGGTAAGGAAGCTCTAGAAGTTGTAGAACTTTCTCAGCGTGACCTGTTAGCTCTTCTAGTGCGTTCATTGAATCTTCTGGCTTAGTGATTTGTACTAGCTCAACTTTGTCGAACTGGTGCATACGAATCAGACCACGAGTATCACGACCGTAAGAACCTGCTTCTGAACGGAAACATGGCGTGTGAGCTGTCATCTTAATTGGTAGATCTGCTTCGTCAGAAATCGTGTCACGAACTAGGTTCGTTACTGGCACTTCTGCAGTAGGGATTAGAGACAGTTTACGTGGCTCTTCGTCGTTTACTTTTTCTACTAGCGGCTCAGTGTGGAAAAGGTCTTTACCAAACTTAGGAAGCTGACCAGTACCGAATAGGCTGTCAGAGTTTACTAGGTAAGGTACGTACATTTCTGTGTAGCCGTGCTCTTCAGTGTGAAGATCCAGCATGAACTGAGCGATTGCACGGTGTAGACGAGCAAATTGGCCTTTCATCACGATGAAACGTGCGCCAGTGATTTTAACTGCACTTGCGAAGTCTAGACCGCCACCCATTTCGCCTAGGTCAACGTGGTCTTTTAGTTCGAAGTCGTAAGTCTTAGGCTCACCCCAACGAGAGATTTCAACGTTGTCGTTTTCATCTTTACCATCTGGCACTTCATCATCAGGGATGTTTGGTACAGAAAGTGTGAATTCGTCTAGTTGAGCCATTACTTGCTCAAGTTCAACTTTCTTCGCATCAAGATCGCTACCTAGAGTACCGATTTGTTTCTTGATCTCTTCTGCGCCTTCTTTGTCGCCAGCCGCCATTTTTTGGCCGATTTGCTTGGAGATGGAGTTACGCGTGGATTGTAAATTTTCTACTTCTACTTGAATGGACTTACGTTGTTCTTCAAGTTTACGAATAGTCTCTACGTCTAGCTTAAAGCCACGACGCGCCAGTTTAGCAGCTGTTTCATCCAGCTCTGTACGAAGTAATTTAGAATCCAGCATTGTTAATCCTATGCTTTTTGTTGTGAAATCACGCGCACTTTCCAAGGCGTGCGCGTTAAAAAAATTTACTGAACAAATGTATCCAAAAACGCCTACTTTTCATAGCGCTTTTGTGGGCTATTTGCGTCTAAAGTAGCCAAGTAATCTAACTTTTCGCCGATTTTGGTCTCTAGACCACGATTTGTCGGCTGATAGTATCTACGATCACCCATTTCAGGCGGCAAATATTGCTCACCTGCGGCGTAAGCGCCAGGCTCATCGTGCGCGTAACGATACTCTGCCCCATAACCCATGTCTTTCATCAAACTGGTCGGTGCATTTCGAAGGTGATGCAGCACTTCATATTCAGGCAAGTTATGAGCATCTGTGAGCGCTTGTTTCCACGCCACGTATACCGCATTACTTTTTGGCGCACATGCTAGGTACACGATCGCTTGTGCAATCGCACGCTCACCTTCTGCCGGACCAACACGAGTAAAACAATCCCAAGCAGATAAGGCCACTTGCATTGCGCGAGGGTCAGCATTGCCCACATCTTCAGAAGCAATCGCCAGTAGGCGGCGAGCAATGTACAAAGGGTCGCAACCTGCTGCAATCATACGTGCAGCCCAGTAAAGCGCGGCATCAGGGTTAGAGCCACGAATCGACTTGTGTACAGCAGAGATTAAGTCGTACCAAATATCGCCTTTGTTATCGAAGCGAGAGACCTTCTCCCCTGCGACTTCCGCAAGCAACTTAAGCGTGATTTCTTTTTCGCCCTTCGCATTGTCCTCTGCCATATCATAGAGCAGCTCAAGGTAGTTGAGAGACATGCGAGCATCGCCGTTTACCAGCTCTGCTAGGCGGTCTAATACGTTATCAACGAAGTGTGCAGGCGTATTACCCAGCCCACGCTCTTTGTCACTGATCGCTTGATTCAGCGCCAGTGAGATTTCATCTTTATCGAGAGACGTTAACTTGTACACACGCGCACGTGACAGCAATGCGTTGTTTAACTCAAACGATGGATTTTCTGTCGTCGCACCAATAAAGGTAACGGTGCCATCTTCGATATGCGGTAAAAACGCGTCTTGCTGAGATTTGTTGAAGCGATGCACCTCATCCACAAATAAGATGGTGCGGCGACCCGCCATTTTATTATCACGCGCTTTCTCGATTGCAGCACGAATTTCTTTCACGCCAGACGTCACCGCAGACACACGCTCAACTTCTGCATTGGCATAGTTTGCCGCCACTTCTGCCAACGTCGTCTTACCTGTGCCTGGCGGTCCCCAAAGGATCATAGAGTGAATATGACCAGCCTCTAACGCACGGCGTAGTGGCTTACCAGGACCTAAAATATGCTGCTGACCGATGTACTGTTCAATCGTTTCCGGTCTCATACGAGCAGCAAGGGGACGAAAATCTTCGTCCCCCGAGAAATCTAATGTGTAATTGCTCACTACCAATTAATTCCTTTGGTCATCCACTTCCACGCCATTAGGAATAGTGAATGTGAATCTGTCTGCTTTTGGTTTTCCAAGCTTCACGTTATTAAAGGTAAACAAGCCTTTCTGACCGTCTTGTTCAACCACGTTGAAGCCTTTCACCACACCTTTGGCATCAATATTAATCTGAAATTGGCCCTGTGTGGAGTCTACCGCGGTAGGAATAAGCGTGAACTGGTCACCCTTTTGGGAGATCTTGTAATTATCCCAATCACTTGCGCGGTTACGTGTTAACAAAACAAATGGCGTTTGCTCTGTTGCTTGTTCTTGCCAGTAGATACTCACTTGCTCGATGAACGGGCTGTAGTACCACAATGTTTTACCGTCAGAAACCAATAGGTTTTCATCAGGGGATGTTGTGCTCCAACGGAACAGGCTTGGGCGAGCGATTTCAACCGTGCCTTCCCCTTCCATCACTGTTTCGCCTTCAGGGCTGATAACTTGCTGAGAGAAATCCGCACTGAAGCCACCGTTCATCGATAGGCGTTTGTTTAATTCATCTTTAGGAGACGCGGCGTGTGCAGTAGAGAAGAGAGAAAAGCTTAAAACAAGCGCAGAGAAAAATTTCGCTGAAAATAGTTTTTTCATTCAGATACCTATTGTTAGAACCACTCACCTCAGTTGGACTGAGGTGAGTAACACAAGTTCATTAATCTTTTGGTGGCGCAGGAGCCAGTACTTCACGGTTACCATTATGGCCCGGAGCACTTACGATGCCTTGCGCTTCAAGCTGCTCAACAATTCGAGCCGCTCGGTTGTAACCGATCTTGAATCGACGTTGTACACCAGAAACCGAACCACGACGCGATTGCACTACGTGCTCTACGACTTGATCGAACAATGGATCCACTTCTTCATCCGATTCCATCTGCTCACCCGGAAGCAGACTTTCTGGACCTTGGTCACCACTGATGATCTCATCAATGTAGTTTGGTTTACCACGAGCTTTCCAGTTGTTTACAACCGCGTGAACATCATCATCCGACGCAAACGCACCGTGAACACGGGTCGTATGGCTTGATCCTGGTGGTAAGTAAAGCATATCACCCATACCCAATAGCGATTCTGCACCGCCTTGGTCAAGGATAGTACGTGAGTCCGTCTTCGTAGATACAGTAAACGCCACACGCGTTGGGATGTTCGCCTTAATCAGACCGGTAATAACGTCAACCGATGGACGCTGCGTCGCAAGGATCAAGTGAATACCTGCCGCACGCGCTTTTTGCGCCAAGCGTGCAATCAGTTCTTCAACCTTCTTACCAACCACCATCATTAGGTCGGCAAATTCATCGACAACCACAACAATGTAAGGCAGTTTCTCAAGCAACGGCGGCTCAGTGTCCATGCTGTCGCCTTCTTGCCAGAATGGGTCGTGAATTGGGTGACCTGCGTCTGCGGCCATCTTAAGCTTCTCGTTGAAGCCTTTCACGTTACGTACGCCCAATGCCGACATCAGTTTATAACGACGTTCCATCTCGCCCACACACCAACGTAGTGCGTTAGACGCGTCCTTCATGTCCGTTACTACTTCAGAAAGTAGATGAGGAATACCTTCGTAGATTGAAAGCTCCAACATTTTCGGGTCGATCATGATGAAACGCAGATCTTCTGGCGATGCTTTGTAAAGCATACTCAAGATCATCACGTTTACACCTACTGACTTACCAGAACCCGTTGTACCCGCTACCAGTACGTGAGGCATTTTCGCGATATCTGCAATCACCGCTTCACCGGCGATATCTTGACCAAGAACGACCGTTGTTGGTGACGTTGCTTGTTCAAACTGAGGGCTACTGATTACATCAGACAAGAATACCGTCTGACGGCTCATGTTAGGCAACTCTAGACCGATATAAGGTTTGCCCGGAATCACTTCTACTACACGTACCGCCATTGCAGACAGCGCACGAGCCAAGTCCATAGACAGGCCGGAAATGCGGCTTACTTTCACGCCCGGCGCCAAATCAAGCTCGAATCGAGTGATAACAGGGCCAGGATAAATACCGACAACGTCCGCTTTGATCTTGTAATCCGCAAGCTTGGTTTCAACCAAACGCGCCACCTCTTCCAGAGCATCACGATCGATAAAGTTATCGCGCTTCTCCGGGTGGTAAAGCAATTCTAGCGTTGGTAGTGGTTCTGCTGGTACTGGCAAGTTTTGTTCTTGCTGCACTAAGAATGGGTTCTGCTGAGCAGCCACTTTCGCTTGAGCGTTCGATACCAAGTTTTGGAATGCTGCGACATCTTGATCGCCGTCTTGAACCTCTTCTACCTCGACTGCTTGAGGTGCAGGTTCAAACGTAGCAGAAGGCACCGGCGCTACCGATTGTGGTTGCGGTGCGACTTGCTGCTGCATAGGTTGTTCTTGTACAGACTGTTGTAGAGGCTGAGATTGTGGCTCTACATAAGTAGGCTGAGCTTGTTGAACAGGCTGCTGCGCTTGGTAGTCATCTTCTTCATCTACAACATCGAAGTTCGAAATAGTTGGCTCGATGTGCTGGCTTGGCTCAGTTTGCTCAACAATGTTATCCAGTGCTGCAGCGTTAATCACAGGCTCTTCGTTTTGAGGCTGTTCTGCGTGTTCCATCGGCGCTTGAACTGGCGCTTGCTCTTGAGCAACTTGCGCCTGTTGAGCCTGCTCTGCTTCGAACTGAGCATACTCATCGTAGCTTGGCTCATTATCGTGCGATTCCACAACGCTTGATTCAGACTGCACAAACGGTTCTTGCGGCGCTGCCGGTTGATGAGCAGTTTGCTGGCCAACCTCTTGTTGAGCAACAGCAGGCTGGGGAACCACTTCTTGAGAAACAGGCTGCGTTGCTTCAGGCTGAGCCGCAATAGGAGCAACAGCAGGCTCTTGCGCTTCTTGAACTTGCGGCGCTTCATCAGCCCAATCATCGGCTTGTTGCGCTGCGGCTTCTAATTCTTCAATGGTGACGTTCAGCTGCTTAGTGCGCTCAACCGTTGGGTCAACATTGTCTGTGTTTACGGTACGAACAGGCTCAACAGTTTGAGCTTGCTCTTGGACCTGAGACTGAACTGGAGCCTGAATCGGCGCTACGTTCACAGCTGCCGCTTGTTGCGTTGGCTGTACAATAGGTTGCGCTGCTGGCTGCTGTTTCGATTTGTCTACGTTAGATTGCTCTACCGCCGATTGTGGCATGTAGATCGGATATTCATGTGCAGGCGCTTCTTCTTTCGGCTCTTCTACTTCGTAAGCAGTAAGGTGCGGCAGAGGCTCATCTTCCAACTCCTCTTTACCACGCTTGCTCATCACTCGGTCTTCTGCAAACTCATCCAACTGAGGCTCAAGCGTTTCTTGTTCAGTGCCACGAGCTTTGTTTGTAACAGCGGCAACAGCACCAAGTGCACGATCACCCAGCCACTCAACAATCTTCAACCAAGAAATACCCGTAAATAGAGTAAAACCTGCTCCCCATAGGAAAAGAAGTACAAGCGTTGTACCCAGCACATTCAGTGTAGGTAGAGACAGACTACTTAGAACGTCACCAACAACGCCACCAGACGAGAAGTACCAAATGTCGTCAAAGTTGATATCAGCAAGACCACAACTGGTAAGAACAAGGATAACTAAACCTAATAGACGAGTCCCCCACAACATAAGGTCGATAGGATCGTCTGCGGAGCGCTTACGGCAAATCACCCATGCACCTGCCGTCAGCAGGAATGGCAATGGGTACGCGAGGGAACCGAAGGTAAAAAATAGCGTGTCGGCTAACCAAGCGCCGAACAAGCCACCAGCGTTATTGATCTCTCCGCCCCAAGCCGTTTGGGACCAAGACGGATCGGCTGGGCTAAAGGTAAATAGTGCAACGGCCAACAATACCGAGCTAAGAACGCCAACGATAAAGCAGCACTCTTTTAAGCGTTGGAAGCCATTTAGACGTGAAGACTGAGGCTCTTCACTGGTTTTGATAATGGTTTCGACTTTCTTTGCGTTCTCTTTGAACATAAATCAACTTGAATATGGAAATGAATTAGGAATAAGCAAAACATTCCGAGCGGCACAAAGCCGCTCGGTAAATTGATTTAACCATATCAAAGAGAAAAACCCAATTACTCTATGGAGAAAGCGGAAGCATTTACCGCTTTCTTTGCAAGAATTTAACGAGTTTTAATCACAAGCTGGTTAGTTTGCTTCACTTCTTCCATAACGACGTAGGTGCGAGTGTCGTTTACGCCTGGAAGACGCAGTAACGTATCGCCCAGTAGTCGACGGTAAGCACCCATATCAGATACACGTGTCTTTAGAAGATAGTCGAAATCACCTGACACTAGATGACATTCTTGGATGTCGTCTAGTTTTTGAACAGCTGCGTTAAACTGCTCGAACACATCTGGCGCACCACGGTTCAACGTAATTTCTACGAATACCAATAGTGATGCATCTAGGAACTGCGGGTTTAATAGCGCAGTGTACCCTGTGATGTAACCTTGACGCTCTAAGCGACGCACACGCTCCAAACACGGCGTTGGAGATAGTCCTACACGTTTTGAAAGTTCAACGTTCGAAATACGACCGTCTTTCTGCAGTTCATTAAGAATGTTGCGGTCGATACGGTCTAGTTCCTTGGACGGCTTCTTATAGTTCTCTGCCATTTTTTATTCCACCTTATTACTTCCTTGCAAAAAAATATACTACAACTTTTTAATATTTGGTGCCAAATATTACAAATCAACATCTATACTAGATATTAATTCGACAATAACACCCTACAAACAGTTAATACAACCATTTTAGAAAGAGGACACAGGATGATCATTGGCGTACCTAAGGAAATCAAGAACCACGAATACCGTGTGGGTATGATCCCAGCTAGCGTGAGAGAACTTATCTCACATGGTCACCAAGTTTTAGTTGAGACCAATGCGGGTGCTGGCATTGGTTTTTCAGACGATGATTACATCGCTGTAGGCGCATCCATTCTTCCTACTGCTACAGACGTGTTTGCGAAAGCAGATATGATTGTAAAAGTAAAAGAACCCCAAGCTGTCGAGCGAGCAATGCTCCGCGAAGGGCAGATTTTATTTACCTATTTGCATCTTGCACCAGATTTTCCACAAACTGATGAGCTAATCAAGAGCAAAGCTGTCTGTATAGCGTATGAGACTGTAACAGATAATATGGGTCGTTTGCCACTGTTAGCACCAATGTCAGAAGTGGCAGGTCGGATGTCTATTCAAGCAGGTGCGCAAACGTTGGAAAAATCGCACGGCGGTCGTGGTTTACTACTAGGTGGCGTACCTGGTGTTGAGCCTGCGAAAGTTGTTGTAGTTGGCGGTGGCGTAGTTGGCGCGAACGCAGCTCGTATGGCTGTAGGTCTTCGTGCAGACGTGACTATCCTAGACCGTAACGTAGATACACTACGTAAACTAGACGAAGAATTCCAAGGTCGCGCTAAAGTGGTTTATTCTACTGAAGACGCTATCGAGAAGCATGTTCTAGAAGCAGACCTAGTGATCGGCGCAGTTCTAATCCCGGGTGCAGCAGCACCTAAACTGGTAACAAAAGAGCATATCGCTAAGATGAAGCCAGGCGCGGCGGTCGTTGACGTAGCGATTGACCAAGGTGGTTGTTTCGAAACTTCTCACGCGACAACGCACGCAGAACCAACTTACATCGTTGACGAAGTGGTTCACTACTGTGTAGCAAACATGCCAGGTGCAGTTGCTCGTACTTCAACATTTGCACTGAACAACGCAACGCTTCCTTACATTGTGAAGCTAGCAAACAAAGGCTACCGTGAAGCACTTCTAGAAGACAAAGGTTTCCTTGAAGGCCTAAACGTTATCCACGGTAAAGTGACTTGCAAAGAAGTTGCTGAGAGCTTTGACCTAGAATACGTTGAACCAGCGCAAGCTATCGCAATGTTCAACTAATGACAAAATAACGCATAAATTGTCACGTTTTTTTTACAAAAGCCCACTGGAAAGTGGGCTTTTTTGCATAGAGCATTTAGCTATAAAAAAGATCTAAATCTTATAAGCGCAAATTAAAATGTTTCGAGGTGTGACAGATTTAGCGCAAAACTCTGCCAATCTAACACGATAACCACGTTCTTCAAGATAAAGTGCTTTGTCTAAAGCGAGCCAAATCTCCAACGGACGTTGAAATACCAACTGGACCAGACTCAAACGCTCCATTTGCCAAAAGCGCTGTTCGCTTAACTTTTCAAAATGATCGAAGTCGATTTCTTGCGCAAGATCGATGCCCTTCTGTTCCGCTGCCCAGCGACATAACGATTCAAAGCCATCACTTAATTGCGACTTACGAATGCTTGGCACTGGCTGATATCCTTCCATGCCCAAAGCTTGGCGCGTGATCAAATCAAACCCTAAACGAAACACCATTTCTTGCTGACGATGACGGCGTACACGTTCACCACCCGTCACAGTTTGCTGCAGCGGAATACGCAGCTCTTGCTTAGACAGCGAGAGAGAAGACGCTCTGCCCTGCTCCGACATCGGCTGATACTGCTCAGACTGAATCAAATGGTAACAACAAGGCGAGATTGTCATCGCAGCAATGCCGTTTTCGCTGCCGTACTGCATCAAACGAACATGAAGATCACCACACGCATGCAATGCTACTGCGTGTTGAGTTGGCTTAAACACCGCTTTGGCTTGGCTATTGAACGCATCACCTTGAATAAAAGTCATTTTCCAATGATGCTCATTCGCCGCTTGTTGCCCCGAGTCGCACAGCGCTTGTTGGTATTCAAAACTGGTAACAGGCTGATCGGTTTGCGTTGTCAGGATGCGTCCCAAGTACCCTTTACCTGAACACCACTCTAGCCATTCTTCACCTTGATGATGTTGAATCGCCGCTTCGCCCATAGAACTAATTTGCTCTAACTTACGGCCAGGAATGCCACTGTCTAATCCGCGAGCAAGCTCTAAGCCGTTTAACGCTAGAGGTTCTAAATGCGTCAGTTCAGCGAGCGTTTCAAGTTCTGGCAAAAAAGGACTAAGCGCCCATAAAGCGAGCCCAGGTTCTGCTTTGTATTCTTCGATTTGAGAAGGAGTAAGAGACGCTAACCACTGGCACAACTGAGGATGTTGCGCTTGCCAAGGTAACGATGCGTGAAGGCTGCTTTGAAATGGATCGAATCGCCACAACGATTGATTTTCGATTAAGCAGTCATTAATAAATTGAAATTGCGTTCTCATAGCTCCCCCTACAACGAGCGCATTGTAGAGGGAATCGAAACAGCAATGAAGTGTTATCTAACCGGAAGTTCGATGTCTTTAAACATCTCTTCAATTTCTGAATTCGACTTCAGTGAAATCGCTTGTTCAACCACAGGACGGGTTAAGTGTGGAGCAAAGCGCTCCATGAAATCGAACATGTAAGAACGCAGGAAGGTACCACGGCGGAAGCCAATGCTTGTGGTACTTGCGCCAAACAAGTGGCTTGCATCAATGGCAACCAAATCGCCGTCTTGGTCTTCATCTACCGCCATGCTCGCAATCACACCAACACCTATGCCCATACGAACGTAGGTTTTGATTACGTCGGCATCCGTTGCGGTAAACACCACGCGTGGCGTCAAACCTTCACGGTTAAATGCGGTATCCAGCTCAGAACGACCAGTAAAGCCAAACACGTAAGTCACCAGCGGATAAGCCGCCAAGTCATGAATCGTGACAACGTCTTTCTTTGCCAATGGGTGATCTTTTGGTACCACGATAGAACGATTCCAGTGGTAACAAGGCAACATGATGGCATCTTGGTAAAGATGAAGCGCTTCAGTTGCAATCGCAAAGTTCGCCGTGCCCTTGGCAATCGCTTCAGACATTTGTGAAGGCGTACCTTGGTGCATGTGCAGCGATACTTTCGGGTAACGAGCCGTAAAGCCTTTGATTACGTCAGGAAGTGCGTAACGAGCTTGGGTGTGCGTGGTAGAAATGTTCAGCGTGCCCATTTCTGGGTGAGTGTGCTCACCTGCCACGGCTTTAATGCTTTCCACACGCGCCAGAATCTCTTGAGAAATTCGCACTATCTCTTCACCGGCCGGTGTCACCTGCGTTAAGTGTTTACCACTTCGTTCGAAGATCTGAATGCCCAGTTCATCTTCCAACAAACGGACTTGTTTACTGATGCCCGGCTGAGAAGTGTAAAGACTCTCTGCTGTCGCAGACACATTCAGATTATGGTTCACAACCTCAACAATATACTTCAGTTGTTGCAGTTTCATCGTAATCCCTTACTCATTGATTGAGATAATAACGTCATACTTATCTTGCCTACTCGCCAGAGTAAATATAATGATTAGTTATAACGTGTTAGCAACTAAATGAACAGTAATTTCTAACTTATAGCTCAAGCTCATAGCTAATCATTTATCTCGCCTTCATATGCACAAAGTTGAACCTTTAAAATCCGCTTTTTTATACAGCTCACCGTATTCTCTGCTTAAATCCGACGGAAAACGTGTTTGGGGCAAAATAATCAAATAAATAGGGTGCCGGGAGAGAGAAGATTCATGTATTCTCTATCGCTAGTCATACAAAAGTAAGAAGCAGACGCAAAGATATGAATACTGGTTTAATAGTCATTTTGGTAGCCGTTCTACTGGTCTTGATCCTTGGGTACAACATCATGTTGCAGTACAAGGTGAAAGTAGAGACCGCGAAAAGACAGGAGTCTGCTCGTTACGTGACACTGATTGACGGTACCGAAGAGCTTATTGGTCACGCTCACCATATTCCTTTCAGCAAGGACCTACTGCTGTGCCTAAACAATCGCATTCTTGATGCTCTTGAGAACATGCGCGAGCTGGATCCAAAAAACAAACAGCTTGTCCAACGCATCGAGAACATGAAGCAGCAAATTACTCAACTTAAAGAAAGTAATCAAAGCGGCGAAAGTACGACGTTCAAAATGCCAAGCAGCGACAAGCAAGCAATCCTAATGCTAAAACTGGTTAAACGTCTGCGTGATACGGTTCGTAACGAACACAACAAAGGCCGTTTGGATACACAAACTTACGTAACGGAAAATGCGCGTCTGGAAACGATGCAAATCCGCATCAACATCGAGAATGTGATCAAACGTGCGAACGATTCCATTGCCCGCGGCCAGCCTGGCACTGCCCTACAGCTGCTTCGTAAAGGCATCGATGCGCTCAGCACCAAAAACGACGCATACTCGATTCAAGCGAAACAAAAACTTGAAGACATGCTTGGTGACCTAGATAAGAAACGCCAAGACAAAAACGATGCTGAAATGCAGCAACTTGCCGATAAAGAACGTGACAGTGATATGGATGCGCTCTTCGGCGAGAAGAAAAAGTGGTAAACTCTCCACAAGCTTTCCGCCCTATCCGATTAAAGGCTGCGTTTGCAGCCTTTTTTGTGTCTTATCCCTTTGAAAAGACGCTGGCTGGATAAACCGAAATTTGAATGTAAAGTATTAAAAATTAAATGATTAATCTCGACGCCTATCAGGACCTTCTTGCTCCAATTAACCAATTCTTGCAATGCAGCACCCCAGATGAATGGGTTGAGGAAGCAAAGAAGCCTGAAAACCTTCAAACCATTTTATTAGACCATCTACTGTGTGAACTGAAAGCCGGCCAATCCGCGATGTTCCTTATCCGTAAATACGCCGTAGACAAAGCCAGCTCACACGCTCTACTCGATTGGTTCAAACCTTATGAAGACTTCGCGTACCGTAAGACAGGTTCCCTTGAGACTCTGAAAGGTAAGAGCAATATTTCTAAAGCGATCATCGCTAAATCAGACTCGCCTTACAGCCAAGATCTGATCGACAAGATGGTTCTACTGATCAAAGAAGAGTTACACCACTTCTATCAAGTACTAGAAATCATGGAAAGCCGTGGCGTGGAATACAAGAACATTCCAGCAAGCCGCTATGCGAAAACGCTGATTTCTGAGATGAAGACGCATGAGCCTGAAACCTTGATTGATAAGCTCATTATCGGTGCCTACATCGAAGCTCGCTCGTGTGAACGTTTTGCAAAACTGGCTCCGCATATGGACGACGACATCGCGAAGTTCTACGTTTCTCTGCTGCGTTCAGAAGCACGCCATTACCAAGATTACTTAATTTTGGCAGAGCAAATCGCAGGCAAAGACATTAGCGAGCGCGTCGCGGAGTTTGGCCGCCTTGAAGCTGAGCTAATTTCAACACCGGATGAAGATTTCAAATTCCACAGTGGCGTTCCAGTGTTAGCGGCATAGGCTGCAGCCCAACGTTAAATATCAAAAAACCGGACATCGCGTCCGGCTTTTTTCTGGAGCTAATCCAGTACTCACTGTAATTCTGTGTTGGCAAGAGATTCCCGCCTGCGCTCCTTCGTCGCTTTCGGGAATGACACGCTTGAGACATCTCACAGCATCAACATCGTCACTCCCATCTCTAGTATCGTCATCCTCAAGAGCGAGACACGAGCGAGTTGGGGATCTCATACACATAAACTAAGAACGTGCACTCAACTCCATACGCTGCAGATTCGCATCAATACTCTGGTCACCCTTCAGTCTTTCCCAAAGCTGACCGAGCAAATCTAAACTGCGCTCACTCGGATAACGTTGGGTCGATTCTAATAGCTGCCACTGCCCATCTTCACCTTTCTCAGCAAAGATAAACTCGAACGACAGATTATTAGACATACCCAAACGCAAGTCCGTCACAATCAGAGCATCATCTTCCACGCGATAGTTGAGGTAATCGTGAGAAAAAGCCTTTAATCCTTTCAGCGTCTCCGGCTTATCTGCCATCGGCCAACTGCCAAGAGGATGCGTGACAAAATCAATGCGCTGATCACTGTCTAATACCGACGCTAAACCTTCGTAATATTGGCCATCGTCCATCACCACCACGCGCCATAAAAACGTGTTAAACGGTGTTGGTGTAATCAGCACTTGCTGATTCGGTAAGTTCTGCGCAGCCAAGTTTTGCTCAACACGAGACGCAACCATTTGTTGAGAGGCGTATCCCCAACCGAGATAAAGTGTGGAGATAAGCACCACGCTTTGACACCAGCATCCACCGCGAGATTTAGAAAACAGTGCCACACCGATCGCCAGCAACAGCGGCAAGGTGTAAAGCGGATCGATAATGAACACGTTTCGTAGCTCAAAATAGCCCTCAAATGGCCAAATAAGCTGAGTGCCATACGTCGTCATTGCATCCAGTAAAGTATGCGTCACGAATACACTGACGGTGAGGAAAAACACTCGTGATAACGTCCAGAAAGAATCAGGTCGCCAGCGGCAATAAAGCCAAGAAATAAGCAACGCAAAAGGAGGCAATACCAGTAAAGAGTGCGTAAAGCCACGATGCTTAATCGTGTTCTGAACTGCATCACCGTAGTCCAGAATCACATCCAGATCTGGCAAGGTACCGAGAGCCGCGCCCATCAGCAGTACCTTGGCATTGCAATGCTTACCTGCGATCGCGCCAGCAACAGTCGCTCCTAATGCTGCTTGTGTGATTGAATCCATATCCCGTTATCTACACTCATTCATCACAAAGATTGATTGGCTTGAAAACTAAAACGAATTTCAATAAGAGTCAAATCACTCACCCACTTTGTGTCTCTTATTTACTTACTTTTACACACTAGGGGGAGATCAAATGCCTTGGCACGTTTAAAGCCATTTACTGGCTAGCCGCAGCCTCTGGGCGGGAGATTTTCTTGATCAATGCTTCACGTCGGAGATCTAAGATCTCATCAATCAATTTCTCTTTGGCGTTGATACCAAAGTGCTGATCGTAGTTTTTTACTTTTTCAATTTCATGCGGGTGCAAGCGGTACACCTCATCTTTTAAACGAGCCTCAGCTTCGCTTTTGATCAAGCCTTGGTTTTGTAGCAGCTTGATGATCACTTCATCAGCTGGGTTTACTGCTCTTGACATGGTTCTCTAATCTACAAGTTAAGTTGTTCGCCAAATCGCTGATCAATTCAGCTTATTCATTTGGCATCGCCAATTTACGTCGCACAACTTATAGCTCAAACATGACAAATTTATTGCAGCCCAAGGCTATTTATTAGCAAAGCATCGCATGCACCACTTCGGTTCAAACCTTTGTTTTTCTCACCATCATGGATCGTGAGTACCCACTTTCAACTTACGCCTCTTTCCGCCGAGCCCCACTCCGTCTGCCCTGAGAGCTTAAACGGACATCTGGCACACATCTCGCTGTAGTCTCTTCGCTTTTAATGGTTTTCGGTTGTTACACTCTATTGACAAGGACTTCTTCTGATAAGTCAAAAACCATGGATTTTTAAACGATTCAATGGAGTGACTTATGAACAAAAACGCGATCCTTCTATCTTTACTCGGTACGGCTTCCTTCTCTTCTCAAGCGGCGGCGGACATCACCGCAATCCGCTCTAGCCTATTACATTTCATCAACGATCCAGCCAAAGTTGAACACCTTCCCGATGCCTATCAGTATTTTGAAGACGGTTTATTAGTGATTGAAGATGGTCATATCAAAGCCATCAAAGCGTTCAGTGAAAGCGATTCGACACAGTACCAAGATATTGTCGATCACAGCGGAAAACTCATCGTGCCGGGCTTTATCGACACACACATCCACTACCCACAAACCCAGATGATTGCGGCGTATGGCGAGCAACTGCTGGAATGGTTAGAAACCTACACCTTCCCAACGGAAAAACAGTTTGAGGACAAGGCCCACGCCCAAGCTATCTCTCAGTTCTTTATTAATGAACTGCTGAAAAATGGCACCACCAGCGCATTAGTGTTTGGCACTGTTCATCCACAATCGGTGGAAGCGCTTTTTGAAGAAGCGTTAGATAAGAACATGCGTATCATTGCGGGGAAGGTCATGATGGATCGCAACGCGCCAGACTACCTACTCGACACACCGGAAACGGGCTATAAAGAAAGCAAAAGCCTGATCAACAAATGGCACAACCAAGGACGATTGCAATACGCCATTACTCCACGCT
Organism: Vibrio campbellii CAIM 519 = NBRC 15631 = ATCC 25920; assembly: GCF_002163755.1. NCBI lineage: Bacteria > Pseudomonadati > Pseudomonadota > Gammaproteobacteria > Vibrionales > Vibrionaceae > Vibrio > Vibrio campbellii. The sequence continues at coordinate 1,282,661 of NZ_CP015863.1, read as the reverse complement.
TTGCCCCTACCTCGACGCCCAAACAATTAGCGGCTGCTGGGAAACTCAAAGCCGAGTATCCAGATGTGTATGTGCATACGCACTTGTCAGAAAACAAAAATGAAATCGAATGGGTGAAGTCGCTCTTCCCCGACCGTGAAGGCTACTTCGATGTTTACGAACATTACGGCTTAGCTGGCAAGCGTTCTATCTTCGCCCATGCCGTTCACCTGACCGACAAAGAATGGAGTGCATTTCAGCGTACCGATTCCGTCATTTCCTTTTGCCCAACCTCCAACCTATTCCTCGGTAGTGGCCTATTTGATTTAGAAAAAGCGGAACAGAAAGGTGTACGCGTTGGCTTGGGCACCGATGTAGGCGCAGGCACCAGTTTTTCTCAGTTAGAATCCTTAAATGAGGCTTATAAAATCATGCAGTTACAAGGTAAGAAACTGTCCGCATTTAAGGGCTTGTACTTAGCGACATTGGGCGGGGCGACATCACTCAGCCTCGACGACAAGATAGGCAATTTTGAAGCAGGAAAAGAAGCCGACTTCGTTGTCCTCAACTGGGCAGCAACGGATTTGCAGAAGTTGCGTTACCAACATTCCAAAAGCTTGGAAGATAAGCTCTTTGCATTAATGATGTTAGGCGATGAGAGAAACATCGAAGCAACCTACATAGCTGGCAAACTGGCCTATTCTGCCGATGGCGAAGTCACTAAAAAGGCGAAAGTCACAAAAAAGACAAAAATCGAGAGCTCCATCTAAACAGACCAAAGTCTTGAGCATAGAGACATCTGCACTCGAAAGCCGGACGCAGTGTCCGGCTTTGTTTTACATCGATACTTGTTCAGAGTAACGGTTAGTGAAAGTAAACCATCATCTCCACTTCATCCCCTTGCTGCGGTGCATCCAACGTGAAGTGCAAATAGCCCGCCTCAGTGACTGGAATTTGCAGGAATTCATTACTGCCTCTGTCGTCAGATGCGTATTCGTACTGCATAGCACTTGGCCAGTAAGCTCGGCTCGCGTACAAGTCCACATCGCCATTGTCAGAGTAGCCGTTTGTATCCGTTAGCCACACTCGTACTTCTTGAACGCCTTGCGGTACATAAACCGCCGCATAGCGTCGTTCGAGTACCTTGAGCGTCTGCGGTTTACCCGATTCCAATACTACAGGCGTTAAATCATCTCGCTCCGGCGTTGTTGGTGTTGGCGCCTCAATTTCTAATGAGGCCTTTAGCGTCACTGCATTAAATTCAGAGCGACCTGTGATACTCAGGTAATAACGGCCCGGCTTAATGTAACCCGATGGTTCTGGCTCAAACGTCACGATCTCATTGCTGCCCACGCCATATTGGCTGAATTCGAAATCGTAGTAATGCGCTTCTTGCTCAAAGCTCATGTACAAATCTGCGTCACCTTGAGCGTCGCCTTGGATCTCGACTTCAAAGTGAGTCGCGTATTCAGGCACATCAACGTAGAACAACTGCTCACTGTAAGCCGCACCGCTCAGCACCACACTCTGGTTCGCGGTAAGCTTAATAACTTGGTCAGAAGGTTCCGTCGGCTCGCCCGGATTTGGATCTGGGTTTGGCTTAGGTGGCTCAGGCTCATTAGAAACGGAACCTAACCAGCGTTCAAATTCACCATCGTATTGCTCACCCAACAATCGGACCTGCCTCGCCCACTCTGAAAACTGACCAGAACGAGAGAGCGTAAGCAAACTCTCCACCTCTTGCGGATGTTCTTCCAACATAAAGCGCACCGCGAGATAGCCCCAGCGATATACGCGATTAGTATCGTGAGAGTAAGTGGTCGCAAACACCTTAGACAGGCTCATCTTGCCCTCTGCAATCAAGCCAATCGCCGCATCGTAGCCTTGCTTGTAATACATGTATTCAGCAAAACCTTCTAGCCACCATACAATGTAACCGTGCTCCAAGTTATCGCCGAACGAGCCATATTGGTTGAATCGCGCATCGAGGTAGTGGGTGTACTCATGCTCTAAGTTAAGAATAGAAAGCTCGTCACCATTGTTGTAACGGTAAGCCACAAAGCGCGCCACGTTGCCTGTTTCTGCCGGGTTACCTTCCAGATACTGACCGCCGTTGTCGGTGGTATTGCCAAACAAGAACGATGAGTAGTCCGCGTAACTCGCCTTGCTAGCAAACACCGCCACTTCTACTCGTTCATTGTTGTCGTCTGCTACCGGTTGATGACCTGTATTTGCCACTTTATGGAAGTCCGCCTCTTTCGCTGCTAAAACCTCACACGCTTCCACGGCCTGAGCTTGGGTCAAATCTTGCGAACGAATGATTGCCCGGCCGTCACACTCATACCGATTCGGCAGAACACGTGCAGCCAGATCGCGTTTGGCTTGGTCTAAGTCGAGACCGTTTAAACCTTCTGGTGCGTAGTACCCCATCATCTCAACCGCGGCTAGCCATAGCTTGTCATGCTTGCTAGCCAGCGGATATTGCTCCATCACTCGTTGCATCTCTCTCAATGCCGCGGTACGAGTTGAAGAATAAGGGCTGGCAAGCAGACGACCCACTTCACGCACCGCGTTATACACCAGAAAACTCGCGTCGGTATCCAGTGCCCACTCGTTTTGCTGAGCAAATTTAATCAGTACTTCTATATGCTGATTATGGTCTGCCATGTAACGATAAAAATCGTCTCGCACAGCATGGCCAGACATAGCACGAAAGAGGTTATTCAACCCATCGACCCACTGCGTATCTTGCGCAGTTTGTGGGTTAAAGTGGCGAAGTGCTGCAAGTTGAGATTCCATCGTGAGCGGCAATTGCTTCACGTTGTCGACCATCAAAGTCAGGCTCTTCATTGCACCTACTTGTTCACGCCCTTGGTCTAAAGCATGACGGTTCGCAAGGAACGCATTCGTCGATTGGGCAAAACCTTGGCTCAGCCCTTGTGAATAATCTGGCTGTTGCGCGTTGTAGCGAACGTAATAAGCCGCGCGTACGAACTCACCTAGGTTTTCCAATTGGCGTGCTTGTTCTGCCTCACCTTGATAACTTGCAATGGCTCGATTCAGAGCGGTCTGAATGCGAATTAAGCTCGCTTCACTGTAGATATCATTTAAAGAATCAGCAGGGGCAGAAAACCAAGATTCATAACAATGATAAGTGGCAGCAGAGACCGCAGATGCAAGATCCGGAGCTTGCTGAAGCGCAGGGACTTCACACTGCTCTTCAGCAAATGAGAAACTGGAAACACTGGCGAGCATACAAGCTAGCGCCAAGCGATGACGTGGGAATAGACGGATATGAGACATAACGACACTCATTGATTGATTTAATAATTGAGGCCGCTGTTATATTCCTTACAATCAGAATGATGAATTCAGTTGCATAAAATTTATGAAGTCAGTTCAGGAAATAGATTTTACGCTCTAATTTATAAACTAATTACTAAATATGCCGATTATCTCTCTACGAAAACGTTACGCAACTAACTGAAATATCAAAGATAAAATCTAATTATGAAAAAGCCAGACGGTGTGTCTGGCTTTTTGGCGGAACTATGATTCTTCAATCAAGCCCTATAACAGAGATCATTTTGTTTAGGGCCTGACCTAATTGTGCTCGGTTTTTTATTGTAAATAGCTCATCAACCGCTCGTTCAGGTTTTGACATTACAGTTGTTATAGAATGTGTCGCTACAGTTTTTAACGCTTTAACATCAGCTTCAGACAAAGCTAGAGCTCCACCGAAGTATCTAATCCCTCTTGGCTCCATTAACCAACTCCGTGTCTGAAGGTGCACATAAATAGCTTTGGTTAAACTCCCTTCATGAGCAATCTGAAGGCGACGATCGGGCCTTAAGGACGTCTTTAATGAAAAGTACCCTACAATATCATCCAGTTCACACTTGCCGATTATTCTGGTATACAAACTGTCGATATGGTCTAGAGCCTCTTTCGTTATTTCAACGAAAGGTTTACGCTCAAACTCCAAGCCTAAACGCTCAGTATCAATTATCACGTAATCTGGATTGGATGTGATCATCTGTATATCCAAACTTTCCTCAAGTTTATGCCTCAAATCTGTAACAAATTCATATATTTCTGTTTTATATAGAGAAGCTGAATCAAACCTTCTGATGTTTGGTAGATTTAATAGCAACAATCTATGGTCGTTATTGGCCCAATGGTTATAACTGTCTATTGACACCATCCATTCGAACCAGGTGCCTCGAACGTTTGAAAAAGCACCACTTTGAACGCGACTTTCTTCGCTCAATACAACACTCTGGATTTCATCTAAACAGGTAGCATAATCCCAATCATTTTCTGGAACAGAGTCGACTACACACTTGAAACTTTCCGCAACTTTGATAACGGGTTTGTTATTCGCATCATAGCTGATAATTTTAGTCACAATACAAACTCAATTGAAACAGGAGCTTGCATTCTAACTCAGCTTAACTAGAGTTTATTTAATCTTGTGCATAAAATCATTAATTGTTTTAGCTATTCCCTTTGCTGCAAGGTATGGCACACCGTTCCCTATGGTTTTAAACTTATCGCTTAATGTCATTCCATATGGTAGCTCAAAATTCTTTGGTAACGACTGAATAGCTAAAGCCTCCGCAGCACTTATTCTACGGGCTTTATAGGGATGTAAATGAACCTCATTATTCCCATAAGCAGCAGTTGGCGAGTAACGCCAGCGATGTAATCGTTTAAAAGATTTTTTGCTTGTGTCACCTTCTTCTACTAGCCTAAATTTATCTGACTTTGGTGTGAAAAACGCAGACGCGTTGGGATGATTAATTACATCATTTTTCTCGAACCAATACTCAACTGTAAGAGAAGGAATTATGCCACCCGGCATAGTGTTCTCTTTAGAATCAGAAAAAGGTTCTGTAGATGGCCAAAAAGGAGACTTCAAAGCTTCATCTCTAGCAAAGGTCGTATGAGATTCCCAATCAAAAAACTCAGCTGGGATGCTCATATCATTAATCGATTTTTCATCTAGAACATTAACTACATGATGCTTTTTAATGCCAAACATGAAGATACGATCGCGATCTTGAGGAGCTCCAAATTGGATGCAATTTACTAAATGATCTGTAATCACATAACCTGCATTACGTAAGTCTGCTTTTAATTGTTCGTAGAACTCTCGATGACGTTTAGTTCTCCAAAGTCCCTTAACATTTTCAAATAGAAAGAAGTCTGGTTTATGTTGAATAATCGCATCAGTATATGTTCTGGATAGTCGACCATTTTCCCCTTCATGACCTTTGTTTTTTCCTCCAACAGAAAAATCAGGGCACGGCGGTCCACCAATGAAACCAACTAACTCATCAGCCTGCTGCAGAGTAGAAACTTGATCTCCAAGTATATCTACATACTTACCATCTGAAACAAACTCTTCAACACTACAATGGTAATAACCAAATTTTGGTTCAGTCAAAGACATTATCTTTCTTGAATGTTTGTAGGCATTGAGGAAGGGTTCATGGAATTCATTGACCGCAGCCGTATGAAATCCAGAAGTTTCGAACCCCAAATCTAGAAAACCCGACCCAGTAAAAAAAGAAAAAATACTTGCCATATGAAACCTTAGAAAGAAGTGATGTCGACAGTAAAAATGAAGAACGGCGATTCTACACTGTATGTACATACAACACAAAGTGCTACTTGGTTGTGATTAGCCCAATTTCAATACCAACATCATTTTTTAATTCCGAATCAACAATCGTTACAGTGCGTTTTTGTGGAGTCATTTGATAACACTCATTAGTAGACTGCTCTAACTTTTTTCTTTAACTAAAATGTTATTTTGAGTGGAAACTTTACAACCTCTTGCCGCTTGAGCAATTCAACCCGAACAAAGATCACAACTTATCAACAAAGTCCGACGTGCGGTTTGCTGTCATCCATATTTAACGTGCTAGTCATAATTATCAATAAGAATAATAACTCTAATTCGACATATGGACAGACAGATGAAACTAACACAATGGATTATTTGGCTAAGTGGCTTACTCGCACTGCCAAGCTTCGCAGATACCGATGTATACCTAACGAATAACTCGGACCAACCTTTAACGATTCAAGTCACTCACGAAGGCAGTGACTTATTGGAGTACGGCGATGAGTGGCAACAACATGTGCAAGTGCTTGGCCCGTGGGAAACGAAATCAATTTTAAGTTTTAACCGCTGGGAAGGCGTTCGAACCGGTCAGCAGTATCGCTTCGAGACTGTAATTTCTAACCCCTTGGGTGAAAGTATTGCTTTAAAGCAAGTGATGGACGGCCATTGGTATAACTCCACCATAAAATATGGTGTCTCCGCTGCCGATGTGGTTCTGGCATTAAAAGAGGATCGCAATATCCACCGCTCTGCGACCGATGCATTTGGTACTCGTACAACCGAGCTGGCTTTTAAATCCGACAAAACCGCTCGCTACGATGACTTGTATTACACCATCACGCCGAACAAGGTCGATGAGATTGCCGATGACAACGAACAACACCTTAAGTTGGTGACTTACAACATTTGGGCACTGCCAGCGGTTGCTTCTCACATTAGTGATCGCTACGAGCTGATTCCTGAATACGTGAAAGGTTACGACGTGGTCGCGCTGCAAGAGGTGTTTGCGGATGGTCGAGAGGCGTTTTTGCGTGAGCTTGCTAAAGAATACCCATATCAAACCAAAATGCTGGATAAAGATGGCTTCAACATTCATGACGGCGGCGTGACGATTGTGAGCCGCTACCCTATCGTGAATCAGGCACAGTTCGTCTTTCCCGATTGTTCCAGTACTGACTGCTTCGCCGACAAGGGCATAAATTATGCGGAGATCATTAAAGGTGGTCAGGCTTACCATGTCTTTGCCACTCATGCCGCCTCTTCTGATACGGACATCGCGCGTGAGCATCGTCAGCGTCAGTTCAAGCAGATGCGTGCGATGGCTAAATCCTTAAATATCCCAGCCGATGAAACCGTGGTTTACAGCGGCGACTTTAATGTGAATAAGTTGAAGTTTCCTGGTGATTACCAACAGATGATCGCGAACCTCAGCGCGGTTGAACCTGAGTATTCCGGTTATACCGCGTCAACCTTTGACCCGCGCATTAACAACTTTGCAGGCAAAGCGTTATCTGGTGGCGACAATGTGGAGTACCTCGACTACGTGATGGTGAGTAGTGAATATGGCGCGAAGTCGTTTAACGATAACCGCGTAGATGTTCCACGTTCAACGGCAGCAAGTTTATGGAAACATTACAATCTGTCGGATCATTTCCCAGTTAGTACAGTGCTCAAGCCATGAAGCCTATCGCGTTAATTACTGTGTCCGCTGTGGTGGCGGGCACAATTTGGTTTTCAGCCAATGGAGGCAAGAGTGAGAGCTTGTTGCCGTTATCTTCTGCATTGGAAAAGGTTTCTGAACCACAAGCAAACGAAGGTGCCTCTTTAGCGGTGAGTCAATCGACTGGTAAGGTCATCGTGCCGAAAGCCAAAGAGACGCCCTCTCCTACTGAGGCCATATCTAAGCGCTTGAGTGAGCTCAAAGGACGAGCATTCAAAGCAGAGATAGAGATGTTTTGGCATACGTGTATGTCTGATCACAACTGCGAATCTCACTTGGCTGAGCTTGAAGCGCATTTGTCTGCGGAGCGTTTTGCCCTGCTAGCGAACTACCACCAGCTCAATAGCCTTTGGCAGCAAAGCTTAGGAAATTTGTTGTTTGATGAGCAACAGCCGCTGGCGTCTCGTATCGCACTTCTCAAATCAGAAGCAAAAAAGATTTGGGGTGAACTGGCAGAAGTGATTTTTGCTGATGAATTCGCGCTGTACGATTTTAGTTTGCAAGCCGAGCAATTGGCTTCAACACCCGCTCAAGACTATGTGCAAGCTTACGAGGATTTGCTCCAAACGTGGCAAGGCAGTGAGGCCGCGTTGGGGTTAGAGAGCCAGCAAGCCAAGTATGAGCGTGCGGTCGCATTGATTCCTGATGGCGTAACTGAATCAGAGCGTGAGGTGTTGATTCAGACACTTCAACAGAGCTACCTTTCTGAGCAAGAGAGTGAGGAGATAGTCGCCCGAGCGCAGCAAGTTGCGGAGCAAGAGCAGCAAGTACGCGATTACCAAAGTGAGTTTCAGCAACTGGAATCAAGACTGGCATCGCAAAGAGCCACCAGCCACGCGAGTTGGTCAGATTCCGAGTGGCAACGTTATTACCAACAAGCGGTTGCGGAATTTCGTCGCGCGTTTTTTGCAGGTTAAAGGCTGGTTTTTCTGAGCAAATATAACGATGAGATTCCCTACTCGCTCAAAACTTAAACTAGGTCATTCCAGCAAGCCTAAGCGCGACTAGGAATCTGGGTATAGCGAGCAGGAACTTTGAGAGAACATCCGAATTCAACAGCACTTGGTGGGTAGATTCTGAATTACTCTCGTTCCTCGTTTTTCAGAATGACGACATTTAGTTCATGAGTGTGAAATGAGATTCCCTACTCGCTCATTCTTCGCTCTAGGGAATGACACTATTAGGAGTCTCAGTGTGAGTTGAGTCCCTATAAACCAACTCCAAAACCTCAACCGGGTCATTCCAGCAAGCCTAAGCGCGACTAGGAATCTAGTTTCCGCGAATACTTGATACAAGAAGGTCGCTTACTTAAAGCGACCTTTTGTAACTCATTCTGTTGGTACAACTCAAGAGTTACAGCACGCGCAAGCACTCTTCTGGAGGCAAACTTAGAAGCGTGTTCGCAAAATTAATCTTCTCATCGCGCCATTTTAGTGCCGCTTCTCGGCTATCTTGCGAGTGACGATCTGCTTCAAAATAGCTTTTCCTTGGTAAACCATTTGCTGGTGTCATCACCATAGACTGTTCATTCAAACGAATCGTAAACAAGAACTGACCACGTTGCCCTGTCTGCGCTGCTGGGTGATGCAACGTCGTATCACAGCAGTAACGCTTATCACGTAACGCACGACACGTGTACTCAAATGCATCTTGTGCACCACGCCCCGGAAAAGCGGTATACACACTGATGCCATCACGTTGCAAAGACTGATCACCCGCCGCTAATTGCACTGAATACTGGATCATTCTAAAGCCCAGTACCACACCACCAATGCTATTTAATCCACTAAATTGAATCGCCCCCTCTAAACTCAGACGAAGTTTATCTTCACCTTCATAGAGAAAGAGATCAGGCGCCGCCCAATCACTTTTTGGAATAAGCAGTTGAGTAATATCCGTGTGTTCCATGTCGGTCTCCGCAATAATATGTGTATTTGAGACCATTAAAATAATGGAATGAGAATTATTATCAATGGAATTCAACAAAAAATGAGATAAGAAAAAGGCACAACGCCATGAAAAACGTTGTGCCTATAACGCAATAATCTGTCACCGTAGCCCAAATTGAATTCGTTTAGCGAGGGAGGTATTCGATGATCGTCTCAGAACAGGTTCAAACCTAATACGCCTTTCACATCAAACAGGACTTGTTCGGTTTTCTCACGTGAGCGTTGGCTGCCTTGTTTAAGTATGTCGATCAGCTGCGCTTTGTCGTCTAAGAACATCGCACGTTTTTCTCGGATTGGTCGCAGCATTTCTTGTAAACACTCTTCTAATACTTTCTTGGTTGTGCCGTCTCCTAATCCGCCACGTCGGTAGTGCGCTTTCAACTCTTCCACATACGCTTTATCGGTATGGAACGCATCAAGATAAGTGAACACGATGTTGCCTTCTACTTGGCCTGGGTCTTCGATGCGTAAGTGGTTTGGATCAGTGTACATGGACTTCACGGCGGCTGAGATTTCTTTCTCTGTCGCGCCTAGGTTAATGGCGTTGCCCATGCTTTTCGACATCTTGTTTTTACCATCAGTACTTGGCAAACGTGGCGCGTCACTCAACAGCGGACGACACTCTTTCAGAATCTCTTTTCCGCCAAGATGGTTTATCTTTCTTACGATTTCATTGGTTTGTTCTAGCATCGGCAGTTGATCATCACCAACAGGGACTAAGGTTGCATGAAAGCCGGTGATATCGGCCGCTTGCGATATTGGGTAAGTCAGGAAGCCAGTCGGAATCGAACGTTCGAAGCCCTTGTTTTGAATTTCATTTTTTACGGTTGGGTTACGCTCTAATCGCGCGATCGAAACTAAGTTGCTGTAGTACATGGTCAGTTCTGCAAGCGCTGGCACTTGAGATTGCAAACAGATGGTGGTCTGAGCCGGGTCGATGCCCACAGCGAGATAATCGGCCACCACGTTTAAGATATTGGAAGAAACCTTAGAAGGGTTATGCGCGTTATCGGTTAAGCCCTGCATGTCGGCAACCAGAATGGTTTGGTCATGTTGAGATTGCAGCGCAACGCGTTGTTGCAGAGAACCAACGTAATGGCCTAAATGCAATGGGCCTGTCGCTCGGTCGCCAGTAAGAATGATTTCGCGTTGTTGGGTATTTTGTGTGGTGTTCATAACTTATCTCCGAATAAATTTAGATCGCTACTGGAGATAAAAAAGACAAGACACGCTTAGCTACCGTCCAGCAGCGTAAGAATGTCAGGATTCAGCGCCGCTCTAATTAGAGCGCCACCAGAAGAAATTTGATGAAGGAGTAAATGTCGTTTTCATATTTTTTAACCTAACAAGGAGCTGAGCTGAAAACAACCCTACTCCTTGTACAATTTGATTTTTCAGTTTTGACACGTTCGCCAACACTGCGTCAAATTTGAATATGCATAGCCAATACTAGGGCAGCTCCAAACAGGCTACCTGATACAAATGCGCACAATACCGCTTTGTTCTGTTTACTTTTCATCCATGAATACCTTGGTTAGAGCCTACTGATAGCTCCTAAAAAACTCGCCTAATCCGTTAAGGCTAATTCCAAATGGAATACTTGTTAATGTGTTTGAGACACTCAGTTAAACAGCATATGCAACGAACAACCAGCAAAGTATGCTCAAACTGAGATATTGAGCAAATCAATCGGTAGGATACATGGTTGCATAGAACTAATAATAGAGCTTAATTGCGGAGCGTTTGTAAGGTGGATGAAGGTAAGGCTCAAGCTCACTGCGGCGTTTGTTTAATCGCTCTAAAAGCTTGTACGCAATGAAGTACCGGTTAATGTTGGTCACATAGCGTATTGGCTCCATCCCTATGTATTGTCTCGTCACTACTTCCACGTTACCGAACCATACATTTGGGTCGTACCCTTTTTCTTTCGCGATTCTTCTCATCTTTCTTATGTTGCCAGGCCCTGCATTGTAGGCCGCCAAACAGAAGTAAATGATGTCGTTCTCGCTTATCGCCTCATCGTTAAAAAAGTACTTCTTTAGGTAGTGCATGTATTTCAAGCCCGCGTGAATATTGGGCTCTTTTTCGTAGATATTAGAGATGTTTATCGCTCTGTCTCGTGCAGTGGTCGGTAATATTTGCATAATGCCAACGGCACCTTTGTGTGAGATAACATTCTGATTCAAACCTGATTCTTGAAAGCCTTGCGCCATCATCAATAAGTGGTTGAACTGATACTCTTGAGCATAGAGATAGAAGATATCCCAAAGCTCTTTAGCGCGCGTGACATTCTCTCGATTGAGGAACTTCTTTAACCATTTGTCATTTTCTAAATACCTTTCATTGACCACATTACCGAATAGAGTGCCGATCCTGACTTTCTTGATGAACTTATTTATCGCTCGCTCAAGTTGTGGGGAGTCTTTTCTCATCCCCCAAGCGATTTGAGCATTGTTTCTTACCGTCAATTGATCATGGAAAATAACATCAGGGAAGATATTGCCCCACATACCTGTTTTATGCTGATCAAGCACTGTGACATCGATAACGCCAGCGCTGATCATCTCAAGGATCTCGTAGTCTTGGATTATCTCATCCAGAAGCATGATATTTATGATTGGCTTCTTTTTGATGCTTAAGTAGTTGTTCGCCTTCTTTAGGCTCTTGTGATAGCTGGAGCTCTCTCTTACCCAGATGTCTAACCCACTCAGCTCATCAATGGTTTTTATGTCTGAGTGCTTACCGTTAGTTACGATGATTTCCGAAACGTTTTCCCGTACTGGCGCGCTGAATGCGATCAGCTCTTTACGCTCATTGGTGACGGTTAAGTTCGCCACGATGATGTCGCCATATCCTGAGATCAGTTTGGGGATGAGCTCATTTCTCGCTACAGGAATTACCTGAATGTTTATCGCCTTGTTGTTCTTGTGTAAGTGGCGTTCAAGTTCATGAATGAGTTCAGAGATGATGCCTTTCGGCTTGCCGTTTTGGATGTAGTAAAAACCGAGATCAGCAGAGACGAGAATGCGAACGGCTTTTTTCTCCTTCAACACTTCCAAATCCCCGACATAAGGCTCGGCCCTTAGCGGCGACAATTCCAAAGCAGGAGTGGAAAATGAAAAAGACAAAAGAAACAAAGCGATACAAAGTACTTTACCCATCATGAGGTTATCCGTTCGCAAATCACTAGTGGTAATTTTAGCAATAAAAGACTCTGTACACGTATGTGAGGAGCAAAACGATTTACACAATGAACGCACCATTTAGAGCAAAATTGTCGAACCTGTTCCCTCTAATCTTTGCCAGAACCCCGCAATTACTGAAGAAAATATCATCATCCTACTGTTTCCCATCGTTAAGTTATGGTTCCATTGGGGAATAACTAGAAAGAATACTTTTTTGCTGCGGATACACTCATGGATGCTGTTTTACATCAGTTGCAATTCTCGTTGTCGATCACTGGCCCCATCTGCTTAATGCTGGTGTTGGGCGTTATCTTCAAACGCATTGGTCTTATCAACTACAACTTTATCGAAGTCGGTTCTAAACTGGTGTTTCAGGTCACGCTGCCTGCGATGTTGTTTTTGAGTATCGTCGTCTCCGAGCACGACTTCTCCGCAGCCAGTGGCTTTGTTAATTACGGCATTGTTGCCAGCATTTCGTTTTTCATCTTCACCTATATTTCTGTCAAACTGTTCTTCAAATCTTCACCAGACCAAGGTGTTTTGATTCAAGGTGGCTTTCGCGCCAATACGGGCATCATTGGTATTGCGTATGTGGCGAATGCTTACGGTTCACAAGGTGTGGCTCTGGCTGCGCTTTATGTCGCAGTAACGACCTTTATCTATAACGTGCAAGCGGTGATTTGTTTGTCTCCCAAAGGAGCTACGTCTGGCTCTCAAGCCGCCAAACTGATGATGAGAACCTTAACCCGCAATCCGCTGATCATCTCGATTGTTTCTGGCATGGTGTTCTATCTTCTGTCTATCCCAGTCCCTGATGTCGCGATTGATGCGGGCAATTATCTGTCGAAGATGACGCTTCCCCTCGCCCTGTTGTGTACTGGCGGTTCACTCGATTTAAGTTTAATGAAGAAAGAGAAAGGACCGTCTTGGTTTGCCAGCAGTTACAAATTACTAGTTGCTCCTATAGCGATTACCACAGGCGCGTATTTTGTCGGCTTTAGAGGGATTGAGCTTGGCATTCTTTTCTTTATGAACGCCTCTCCCGTTGCGGCAGCGAGCTACGTTATGGCACGTTCAATGGGAGGTAATTCTGTCTTGGCGGCGAACATCATCGCTCTAACCACCGTGCTTTCGACCGTGACTTGTACCTTGGGAATTGTGATTTTAAAAGCGTATGGATTAATTTAACAATAAAGCCTCGCGAACACACAACCTCTGTAGATATCTAGGGGTGATTGGCTAAGGTCATTTTACGCACCAAACGGAAGAATTCGTCGGATTCCTCTTCCGTCAAACAAGAGAAGAAATCTTCTGATCTTTCATACTTGCCTATTCTACTTTCGGCTTTGTTTTCATTTGGATAGTACTGTGTTTACAAGAGGCTCGCGACTGCGATCCTTCGTCGCTTTCGGGAATGACGAGAAACATAACCGAGAAAGCAACACCCCGTCATTCCGACGAGCCTAGGCGAGATCAGGAATCAAATTGCCACACGCTCTAGGCTAAATATTTCACCTCAAACACAAACTATCCAATTGAATCCAAAAATAAAGGACGCCGAAGCGCCCTTTTCTTGTACTTATTAGTAATAGTATAACTTAGTCTTTAGCGCTATGTCCTACTCTTGGCTTGCCGTTGGTTGTGAAGTAGATTCCACTTGCTCTTTTTGAGCCTCTTTTCTTGCGCGGCGGTCGAACAAACGCTCAACCACAACGAAGAACACAGGCACAAAGAAGATACCAAGCAAGGTCGCACTTACCATACCGCCAAGTACGCCCGTACCTACCGCGTTCTGACCCGCAGAGCCTACACCCGCACTGATCGCTAGCGGCACTACACCCAGACCAAACGCAAGCGAGGTCATGATGATAGGACGAAGACGAACACGTACCGCGTGCAGCGTTGCTTCAATCAAGCCCGCGCCTTTCTCGTAGTATTCCTTCGCAAATTCGACGATAAGGATCGCGTTCTTCGTTGCCAGACCAACAGTGGTCAACAAACTAACTTGGAAGAATACGTCGTTATCCATACCGCGAGTCATTACTGCAAGTACCGCACCTAATAAACCTAAAGGCACTACAAGCACGACCGCAAGTGGTACTGACCAGCTCTCGTATAGTGCCGCTAGTACAAGGAAGACAACCAGAATCGATAGAGCGTAAAGCATTGGCGCTTGGTTACCAGACAAACGTTCCTCATAAGAGATGCCGTTCCAGGTCACCTTAAAGCCAGGAGGCAGTTTTTCTGCCATAGCTTCGATTTCTGCCATTGCTTCACCGGTGCTGACGCCAGGAGCCGCGCCACCTTGGATGTTCATCGCAGGTAGACCGTTAAAGCGTTGCAATAGTGGAGAGCCGTAAGTCCACTCACCCGTTGCGAATACCGAGAATGGCACCATTTCACCTTGTGAGTTACGCACGTACCATGAGTCGAAATCTTTCGGCTGCATACGGTGTTCTGCGTCACCCTGCACCATTACCCTCTTCACGCGTCCGCGGTCAATGTAATCGTTAACATATGCCCCACCCCATGCCGAAGCTAGGATTTGATTTACATCGTTAATGCTCACACCAAGCGCACGCAATTTCACGTGATCGATATGAACTTGGTACATCGGTGCATCTGCCTGTCCGTTTGGACGCACGCCCACCAGTTTCGGGTTTTGTGCTGCCATACCTAGGATTTGGTATTGAGCCGCTACAAGCGCTTCATGACCGTTTCCGGTAGAGTCTTGAAGGTAGAAGTTAAAGCCGGTCACGTTGCCCAACTCTTGAATCGCGGGTGGTGTAAACGCAAGCACCATTGCTTCTTTAATCGTTGAGAAGTAACCCATCGCACGACCTGCTAGCGAAGCCGCATCCGAACCTGGAGCTTCACGTTCTGACCAATCTTTCAGACCGATAAACGCCATACCCATGTTCTGACCTTGACCCGCGAAGCTGAAGCCCGCAACCGAGAACACTGACGCGACGTTGTCTTTCTCTTCTTCTAGGAAGTAGTTACGGACTTTTTCTAGGGTCTTTTCAGTTTGCTCTTGAGTCGAGTTCGGTGGCAAAGTTGCCATTGAGACCACAGTACCTTGATCTTCATCCGGTAGGAAAGACGTTGGTAGGTTTATAAACAACCAACCTGCGCCCACGCTCATTGTAACGAACACTAACAGCATACGACCAGTGCGTTTGAGTATTTTCGCTACGCTCTCTTCGTAACTCGCCGTCGCCGCATCAAACTTACGGTTGAACCAGCCAAAGAAGCCTTTCTTATCCGAAAATTCCGCATCGCCCTTTTTTAGCAAGCTCGCACAAAGTGCCGGAGTAAGAATGATTGCCACCAATACCGATAGCGCCATCGCCGCTACGATAGTGATAGAGAACTGACGGTAAATAACGCCAGTTGAGCCAGACATAAACGCCATTGGTACGAATACCGCAGACAGCGTCAAACCAACCCCCGCTAGCGCACCAGTGATCTGTCCCATCGACTTCTTCGTCGCTTCTTTTGGATCAAGACCGTCTTCGTGCATTACGCGTTCGACGTTCTCTACCACAACGATCGCATCGTCCACCAGCAAACCAATTGCCAGAACCATCGCAAACATGGTTAAGGTGTTAACACTAAAGCCAGTCGCGTAAAGAATCGCGAACGTACCTAGCAATACCACAGGAACCGCAATCGTTGGGATGATCGTCGCACGGAAGTTCTGCAAAAACAGGTACATTATCAAGAATACCAACACGATAGCTTCAAGCAATGTCTTGATTACTTCTTTGATCGACGCGTCTACGAATGGCGTGGTCTCAAACGGGTAAGCGATCTTCAAACCGTCTGGGAAAGTCGTACTCAGCAGACCAAGACGCTCTTTTACTGCTTCTGCCGTTTCTAACGCGTTCGCACCAGCACCCAACGAGATACCAAGGCCCGCCGCCGGGAAGCCGTTGTACTGAACTTTGACATCATAGCTTTCTGCACCGCGCTCAACACGCGCCACGTCTTTCAGGTAAACGTTCGAACCATTCGCTTCTGATTTCAAAATGATGTTTCTGAATTCAGCCACGCTGGTTAAGCGGCTTGCAGAAGAAATGGTCGCGTTAAGCAATTGGCCTTTCTGCGCAGGCGCTCCCCCCAACTGACCAGAAGAAACCTGTGCGTTTTGTTCACGAATAGCGTTCGCGACGTCGATTGCTGTTAGGTTGAACTGAGTCAGTTTTAATGGGTCCAGCCAAACACGCATTGCATATTGAGAACCAAACGCTTGCACTTGACCTACGCCCGTTACACGGCTGATCGGATCTTGAATATTGGTAACAACAAAGTCACCGATGTCGTTTTCTGAGAAGTCTGGGTCTTCAGAGTAAACCGCCACCACCATAAAGAATGCGCTGTTGGATTTGTTGACGATGATACCTTGGCTTTGTACTTCCATTGGAAGCGACGTCATCGCCAATTGCAGTTTGTTCTGCACCTGAACTTGTGCGATATCTGGATCCGCTTCGCTATCAAACGTCAGCGTAATGGTCGCGTTACCAAACGCATCACTACTTGAGTTTAAATAACGTAGGTAATCCAGCCCCGTCATTTTTTGCTCGATAACCTGAGTCACTGAGTCTTCTACGGTTTTCGCAGAAGCACCAGGGTAACGGGCATTGATTGAGATCGTAGTCGGTGAAATCGTCGGGTATTGAGAAACCGGCAAGTTGAACAGGGACATCACGCCTGCCAACATGGTCAGAATCGCAAGTACCCATGCAAATACCGGACGATCGATAAAGAATCGTGCCATGATTATACCTGCTCACCCGATTGAATGGTCACTGAGTTACCCGGTTGGATCATCTGTAAGCCAGTCGTGATGACTTTATCACCCACTTTTAAGCCTTCTGTGATGCGCCATTGGTTACCGATAGACTCAGCCGTCGCCACTGGAGTAATAGACACCTTATTGTCTGCACCAACAGTCATGACTGAAGCTTTGCCTGTTGCGTCACGCGTTACTATGTTTTGTGGTATAAGGATCGCCACAGGATCCACACCGACTGTTACCGTTGCACGCACAAACATACCCGGCAGCAATAAGCCATCTGGGTTCGCGAATTCTGCACGTAGTGTTACGCTTCCCGTGCTTTCATTTACTTTAACCTCAGTAAACTTCATTGTACCTTTGTAAGCATAAGTCGAGCCATCTTCCAGTGTTAGCGTTACTTGAGCGGACTCGTCTTTTTGCAAGTGGCCTTGTGACATCGCGGCTTTTAAACGAAGTAGCTGAGCAGAAGATTGCACGATATCAACATTGATTGGGTCTAGCTGCTGGATGGTCGTTAGCGTCGCCGCTTGGTTTGCCGTTACCAGCGCACCTGCCGTTACGTTAGATTTGCTGATCACACCGCTGATTGGCGCTTTAACTTGTGCGTAAGACAGATTGATCTTGGCCGTGTTGAGCCTCGCTTTCGCTACCAACACTTGCGCTTTCGCTTCTTTGTAAGCCGCTTCTGCTTCATCGAGATCTTGTTGACTGATCGATTTCTTAGTGATCAACGCACGATAACGACGAACTGTTGAGTACGTTGACTCTTCAGATGCTTGAGCGCGGATCAGTTCCGCTTCTGCGCTTAGTAGGTCTGCTTGGAACGTAGAATCGTCGATCTGGTAAAGCGATTGACCTTGCTCAACCACACCACCCTCTTCAAAATTACGTTCAGAAATAATACCCGTTACCTGAGGGCGAACTTCTGCTTCTTTAAACGCTCGGCTGCGACCTGGCAGTTCTACTGTTAGCGCTTGGCGAACAGGTTTAACCGTCATTACTGTCACTTCAGGTGTCGGCGCTGGACCACCTTGCGCTTGTCCTTCTTGGCTCTGTTCACACCCGACCAATAATAGGCTCGACGCTATCAAGAGCGATAGCGTGGTTCTAAGTGTCATGAAAATTCTCTCTTCCTATCTAAAAACTTGTCTTAATAAAAGTAGGCATCGATGCTGGCTTAATAGTTGCTGCCTAACAGTTGTTTACTATCAGGCTGCCTCTTCGAACAGCACTGGTAATTATAAATGCAACATGAATAGCCCAAATAACAGACAGAATCTGAGAGGAAAACTGTTAAGTTAGAGCAAATTAATTTTGATTCAATAGAACTAATTATGTTGACTCTAATCCTCTTTGTATCGGAGGCTTTAAGTTCAAACTAATTAAGTAGCCCATAAAAACCGATGATCAGTTCATGGGTTTGAGCCACAAAGCCTACTTTTATCTTTGTCTTTTATGTTTCGCGCATTCTAAAAAGAACAAACACTGAATACCTGACTGATATTGCTAATTAGCTATGAACCATGAGTTTTTGCTAAAAAATGAATGTTGGCTAGTGAATAACAGCCAGTGAATATGGACCTAATAGTTAAGATGCAATCTAATTACACTTTAGTTAACTAGAAAGTAAGAGACTGTTGTTCGGGTAAGGGTAAGAGTAAGCTTTTAGAAATAATGACTCTTAAGCAAAAATGGCGACGGAAACAAAAAGAACGACCAGACCGAGCAAGGCAATCCATCTAAATACGTGGCTAATACCGTCCATAACTATTCTCCTTTATCAGGTTGGATAAGTTGGCACTTCACTCAATAATGATTATCATTTGTATCTTATACCCCAAGTCCGTATTTGCTGCTTGATAATTATCAAGCTAAGGAAAACAGCGTGCCCGCCTCTATAATTTCACTCCTTAACGAAGACGAAAGAACGCAACTATTTTCAAAACGCTCTCCTTTACATTGTGATGTTGGGTATCCACTGTTTGAGCGCGGGGAACCTGCAGAAAATATGTATCTAGTAGAGAGAGGAAAAGTTTCACTATTCCGTTTGATGCCAAACGGCGACGAAAAGCTGTTTCGGGTTTTTACCGCAGGGGAAATGATTGCGGAAATGGCGATGTTTATGTCCCCAAGAACCTATCCAATGAATGCTCGCGTCGATCAGGATACGGAGTTGTCTGTGTTCCACTACCAAGATGTGCTGACGGTGTTTACGCGATCTCCGCAAACTTCATTAAAAGTGATGAACTACATGACCAATCGTATCCACCAGCTGATGGATACCGTGAATATTTTGACGCAAGTAAACGCAAACCAAAGACTGGTGATGAAGCTAGCTGACTTCCATCGTGCTCAATCGAGAAGAGAAGGGAAAATCACGTTACCCGTGACAAAAAAGCTGCTTGCAACACAGTTAGGTATGACGCCAGAGACGCTTTCTAGAGCGTTCAAAAAACTGAAAAACGATGGTTTTATTACTGAGTGTGAAAGTCATATTATATTCCTAGACATACCTGCTATGTGTAAAGCGGCGGAGTTAGCATCAGCAATATTTCAGCGAGATTTAACTTAAACGCTATGAAATAAAAAACAGCTCCTAGGTAGCTGTTTTTTTTATTATTTCTATAAGCGATATTAACGCTCAGGTCTTATGCTTTCTTCACAAATTGCGCCGTCACCATCATCTCGCCAGCGCCATCAACTTTACAATCTAACTGATGATCTTTGCCGTCTTTAATGCGACGAATCACCGCTTTGGTGCCGATCTTAAGTACCAGTGAACTGCCTTTTACTTTTAAGTCTTTCGCTAACGTGACCTTATCACCTTCTTGCAGCAACGTGCCGTTGGCATCTTTCACATTTACGGCATCTTCGTCTGCCGCCTGAGTAGGATTCCACTCGTAAGCACACTCCGGGCAAACAAGATGGTCTTGGTCTGGGTAAACGTATTCTGAGTTACAATTTGGGCAAGGAGGTAGAGACATAAGTAATTACGAGCTAATGAATTTGCCGTTATGGTAAAGGGAATTGCTCACCTTATCGAGTAGATTTGTCAAAAAACGCCAGCCCAGCTTATTCTCGATATCCCCGTACTGGAATGGTTAATCTTTTCCAATAACTTAGCACACACCTTGCTCTTCCGCTGTTCGCACTTGCTGCTTTTTTTATCTAATTAGCACAGCAAAAGTTTTTGCTCTCGTAACTTTCGTCAAAATACTATTTCTCTGTTCAACAATCCGCTGTCCAAAAAATAAAAACACTCATAAACACGGGGGCGTTACGCTCACATATCAAACAAATTAAATGATATTTAAATCACTAAAAATACATTAAATTTCGGCTGACAACAAATATCCAAACGCAAATTTATAAAAAGAGCTGAATTTAATTACATTGATATCAAAAAACGATGAATAAGTTTTGAATAAATATAAATAAAAGCAAAACTAAAAGCTCAAGATGTTGATTTTTAAGGAATTTTTTACCAAGACGCATCTTAAAGCTTACCCAAACCAACCTTTTTGCAAACGCTTCCCCCTCCCCCTATTCTGAGCCCGACGTTGTGCTAACAAGAGAGTCAAACCTCTAATTAAGTTAGAACTAAAGTCAAAAAATAAATAACAAAAAAATCAATAAAACCAAAAGTGGAATCTAAAAATTAAGGTTCCAAACCATGAGGGAATATTTATGGGCAACTTAAAGCAGAAGGCACTTATCACACTGCCATTAACACTACTTTCCGCATCAACATTCGCAGCAATTAATAGCAGCTATGAGGTTTCGTCGATCACACTCAGCGCTGACCACAATGAAAGCCTTGGTGCGCCAATGCCTTTTTATGCGAATGGGAAAATGCAATCGAAGCTGAATGTCACCGTTGCATTCGCTGACCGATACGGTCAACCGGTGACGGTTAGCAACGACGAAGTAAAGAATTCGATTTCGTTTTACCTAAAGAGCAATGATGTTCAACTAGGCAGAGACAAAGACTGTCGCTATGGCCGTGACTGTTGGGGCTACACATACAACGAGAATGACTACGCACACCAAATTAGTGGCATGTATCGCGGTGCTGAAAGCCTTCCTAACTCGCGCGTTCTTTCAACGGCATCAAACAAGCTGACAGCTTGGGTATACGGCAACGAAATCGCTCAATATCGCCAAGTTTGTGCACAAATCGAGTTCGAGGGTGGCAACGTCTACGACAGCTGTACCTACCCATACGATGAAAGTGCTCTCTACCAAGGTTTGCAACCTATAGAGTACAGCGCTTCTAAGTTTGAAGACATTGGTACGGGTGAAAGAGTTTGGCAAGACGACGGTGACGGCTTCTACTTTGAAAAGGCAGAAATTCGAAACTTCTATATCACACCAACAGACACTTCCATCACCATGACCAAAGTAGCCGTGGATAACTGGGAAGAGTCGAGCAACGACAAGGTCTTTTTACGAGACGAATGGCTTGGCTGTTATGACGATTGTCCAAACGGATTCCGCTCAGTAAAAGGCTACATCTTTGAGCCAGGCCGAGAGCGCACAGTCTCAGACGAATACGTATGGAACAGCGCAGCTGGCCAAAGTCGCACAGCAACGTGGCGCGTTAACCAAAAGCTGCGTTCTGTGACGCTAAGTCAGCTGCTTTTCTCTGGTAACACATCAATCAATGACTCTCAAAAAGAATACCGCTTCACCGCTTATGACCAGTACGGAAACAAAGCGCGTCTTAAACTGACTTACCCTCAAAGCCAATTTAGCGGCGGTGGTCAGAAGTGGGATTACACCAAATGGAACCTAGTTAACCAATAATTTCTCGGCCTTAGAAAAATGTTAGCCCACACTCGCTGGGCTAACTTTCGCCTTAAAGGAGGCACTATGTCTAATTGGACTTCAAATGCGTTTAACTTTGATAGTTTTTGTTCAGGGGGCGTAGACCAAAGAACAAGAAGCTACTCCTATCAAATTCTTCTCGGTTCCTTAGTCGGCAACTGGCTAAAAGGCCCTAACCTTGATATCGCTCTGCAATTTTCTCCCTACTCGACAGATAACTTAGGCTTCGGCAAAGGTTGGAAGTTAAACATTCCAAGATACGATCTAAAAAATAAGCAACTGCATCTTGCGAATGGACAGTCTTACCGAGCTGAATTAGGTGCAAACTACAAACTTGATCTCCGCTACAAGAAGCTGCTCGATTTCTCCGTAAAAGGCGATGCCAGCGGTTATGAAATTACTTATCGAAATGGTCGTAAAGACATCTTAGATGACCACGGTAACCTAATTAAAATCATTCAAAGTGATGGGCATGCTTTGCATTTTTCTTGGTTAAACATCGGCTCAGAAAAACGCCTAAACAAAGTCTGGGATGACCGTACATCTGAGAGCCAACCACTTTTGCTTATCGTCCACGTGAATCCGGGCAGAGTGAATATTTTCACCAACATTGGCAGTGCACACGAAGCGTATTTCAGCCTTATTTTGAACAATAATAACCTTGTTCAATGTAACCTATCTGAAAATGCGGGTAGCTATGACTTTGGCTACAAAACGATAGGGGCTTATAACCTGATTCAGAGTGTCACCCACCCTTGTGGGATGCTTGAGCAACTTGCTTATGAAGCAAATGGGATCAGAGTCAACATCAACACTTACCTCCCAGCGGTGACTTCTCATCGTGTACTGACTCGAAACTCTCCCATTATTACGACGGAGTATGACCGCGTAAATTCCGATAGCCGCAACTTTATGGGCTACGGCGTTCAGGGCGGCAGTTTAGGTGAAGGTATCGATAACCTTCTTGAACGTGGGTTCGAATACGCATACCAAGTACAAAAAGTGGAAGGTGGGACGATTAAGACCATTCAAACCTACAACCAATTCCACTTGCTGGTTAAAGAAGAACGTCTGGTAAACAATGAACTTGTTCATCTCAAGACGCTTGGCTATCCAGCGCGTAACAATGAGAATTTTGCCAACCAGCCAGCTCAGTATGCCTTAATCAACAAAGAAGAGCAGAAGTGGTCATCGGGTGAAGATAGCCACCTACAAACTCGTCATTGGGATTACGATCAATGCGGCAACATGTTGTCTTTCAAAGATGAAAACAACATCACTGAGTTTTATGAATATTACTCGTCAAAAGGGGAGTCTGGCTGCCCTGCTTCGCCTTCTGGCATGGTGAACTTTGTGAAGTCTCGCACCCTAAGTAATGGTTCTGAAGAACGTAAGATCTCCTATGAGTACGGTGAAACGACTGGTTTCAACAACCAAAAGGATGTCGTACTGCGCTTAGAAAATGCTCATGACCGCTACCAAAGCCATTACAGCTACCACGAGGATAAAAACAAGGCGTTTTCTCTAGGTCGTTTAGCATCAATCAAGAACGATATCATGCATGCAGATGGTACCTTCTCAAAAACCTCAAGCTATCAGTACACCTTAGGCAATGAGACGGTCGAAGAGCATGAAGAACTGGTTTGCCACGACAACACCAAAACTAACGTCGTTGTCGGCCATTATTTTGATATCGGCGAAATAGCTCATCACGTGGACGCAGATGGTGTTCGCTGTAGCTTTGAATATGACTCGCTACGTCGTACTAAAACCGAACGTATTGATGGTAGTGCAGCACGCTCATACCAATATCTTGTCGACACAACTCAAGCTAGACAAACTTTGGTGCTGACAGACTGTAAAGGCAACTTATGCGAACAGAGTTGGGATGGCCAAGGCAGAGAGTTAGAAGCGAAACTAGGCAACACAACCACTTGGAAGAAAGAGTACGACGCGCTCGGTCGCCTAGAAAGCAAGAGCTCATTTGATGATCTTCCCGATAAAAATGCACGCTCGATTTCTGTCACTCAAACCGAAAGGTATGAATACGACGATTGGGGTCAGGTTAAAGCCACTACGCTGCCGAATGGCAATCGTCAAATTGCGTTTAACAACCTTGCAAGCCGTCAAAAAACACAAGGCATTGAGGGCTTAGCGTTAACAGTAAGCAATTTAAACAGTTGGGGATTGGAAGATAGGAAGCAACAGGGTGATCGTGTTTGGCATTATGAATACGACGCTTGGGGTCGACTGAAAAAAGAAACCGATCCTGCGAGTCAATCGAAAAGCTATCAATACGATAAGTTTGATCGTGCGATTCATATTACTCAAGCTAACAATGTGGCTCAGCAGATCACCTACGCAGCGCATACTGATCAAACACAAGTCACCAAACTAGAGATCGGTTCGCAGATCGTTGGTCAGCGTGACGTCGACGGGTTGGGACGACCTCTTGAGCTTCGTCGAGGGGCGAGCAATCGAGCTTCTTTAGCTTGGACGTACGCAGATAGCAGTAATATTCCAGAAACGGAAACCAGCTTGTCTGCGCCAACAAGACGCTTTACTCGTGATGATCAATTAGGCGTTCTCAACGAGAAAGAATCCGGCGATCAGTTAACGACATACCAATACGATCCCGTTTCTGGCCTACCAACGGGCAGCCAAGATAACAACGGCAGTCGCAGCACGATCACGTATTCCTCAACAGGCCTTCCTGAGTTTGAACAGCATGATGGAAGTATCCGCCAATATGCTTACTCAAAAGGCGGCGTGATTTCTTCCATTCAAGGTGCTCGTGATAGCCGTCAGTTTGGCTACGATGAGCTTGGTCGATTGGTCAAACTAAGTACGGATAATGCCACTGTCGAATACGAATACGATCAGTTTGATCGCGTTACTGAAGAGCGTTTGACGTCCGGCAATCAAACACAAATCACCGAGATTGAATGGGATGAATACAGTCGCGAAATCAATCGCGCGGTGGCACTCAACGATGTTTATATCTTTGAGCAGTCTCAAGACTATAACGAACTTGGTTTGCTTCGCTCTCGCGAAAAAGAATGTGCGACGCAGGGCAAGGTAACGGAGACGTACACCTATGATTCACTCTCGCAGCTAAAGCGCGTCGATTTCTCAGGTAATGGTCCGCTCAGTGATTGGGGGCAGCCTATCGTATTCCTTGAATGGAGCCACGATGACCTAGGCAATATGTTGACTCAACGCTGCGCAACCAGCGAGTCCCAAGACTTCGCGAATTATTACTACGAAGCGGATGATCCAACACAGTTAACACGTATCACTCACACGCACCCTCAACTTCCTAGTCAAACCGTACTGAAATATGACCAGAACGGAAACATGATTCAGGATGCCGAAGGTCGAGAGCTTCGTTACGACCACTTCGACAAACTCACTAGCGTGCTGTCCGGCAATACAGAATGGCAATACTCATACGACAGTAATGATCGCCTAATCCGACAACATTCTGGCTCCGAAAGTCGTCAGTTTGAGTATTTGTGGAGTGACCTCGCGTCTATCGAAGAAAATGGCAGCGTCACTCACTACATCTACGATGATGGCGTGCCGAAATGGTCAGAGCAAGGTTCTGTTGTCTCTATGCTAGCAACCGATCAAAACGGTTCTGTCATCGCTTCCAACACAGCTGGTCAAACTGGCTCGATGTACCGCTACTCTCCATATGGACAACGCGAACAGGTGGGAAATACCAATGAGCAATAAAGATTCTGTATTCATTACTCCGCTTAATCGACGTGAGTTTCTGATTAAAATCGGCCAAACCAGTGCAGTGGCTGGTGGCATTTCATTACTGCCAACGTCTGTACGTCTTGCAATGGCACAATCGATGACTGTCTCCTCTTCGCACTTGGGCTTTAACGGCGAATGGTTGGATCCAGTACTTGAGGGTTATCACCTAGGTCAAGGTTATCGTGTCTATCAGCCGAAGTTGATGCGCTTTAACGCTCCAGACAGTCTGGCGCCATTTAGCGAGGGCGTGCACAACGCTTACGTATACTGTCACAACGACCCAATTAACTTTACTGACCCAAGTGGCCACTTGAACATCAGTAAAATCTTGTTTGGTGCGTTCGGTATCATTGCGGGGATTGTCGGGATTGCGCTTGCGGCCCCAACCGGAGGCTCAAGCTTGGTTCTTGCTGCTGGTATCATCGGCGGCATTGCAGGCATGACCAGTGGTGCGCTCCAGCTTGCGTCAGGCATCATTGATGACGGCGACATCTCACGTAAGCTGGATATCGCCACCATTCCATTTGACATTATTGGCGTGGTCAGTGGCGGCTATTCGGCTTTCAAATCAGTTCAAAATATTCGTTGGATAAGGGCTGGTGGAGCATTCGATGATCTAACTCAGCCAGGGCTTGGTTCTCGACTATGGAATAAGATTCGCCCATCCGGCGAGTACAACCTTGAATGGGCTCGAAAAGCGAACCCTGCAATGAGAATCGGTAGTTCAGAAGGTCAAGTTATTGCAACAAAAATGGTACAAGGCGGCAAAACCATGACTTATACGCCGCCCCCGATTCACGGCGGCTTTACTAAGGTTCTTCTTGGTCAAGTAAAAGTTGGGGCTCATGGCTACACCATCTACCAAGGCATCATGACCGCTCGTTCTATCGGCAGTCTTGGTTGGTCAGTGGTAAAAACCATTCCGGGAAGATTAGATAGCGGGAAGTCATCAGCAGAGAGTATGGTGACGGAAGGAAGAAGTGCAAACCCTGAAGCAAGAAAGACCCAGTTGTATTCTCTGGAGGAAACTCGCCAACGCGTCAAATACGGGAATGACGTGCAAAGAATGATTCGTCAATTACCTTTGTCGTAACGTACGATATGAAAAGCCAGTGTGAAAACTCTGGCTTTTTCTTCTTAATAAGCTTTCTCAAAGTTGAATAAGCCTAATTGCATGGCGTCAGTTCGTCAGTGCCTGCCGTTCCTTTGTTCAAATCCAAGATACAGACTGACTCTTTATCATAGGGCATTGTGTATATACATTGGCCGGAATCATCATAAATTTGACTCCCTCCCATTCCTCTTGAATATGGGTCATTCAAGGCATGAGGCCAATTGCATTGCACGACGAAGGCGCCCGCTTCTTTTGCAATAAGAGATGCTCGCTCGTAGTAGCCCTGCGTTTGCTGCTCTTGTGATTTTTTACCAATGTAACTAGGCCAAAGGATCAAACTGGCTTGTTCTTGTACCTCAGATAAAAACCATTCGATGTCATCAACCTCTCGACAAATGACACTCGTTATTGATAATTGCGCCAAGTTAAGCAGTTCACGTCTTTCGCCTCTTCCAAAGAACTTGGTCTCACTTTCCGTTAGCCCTACTTTATTCCGTTGCGCCACGACGTCACCATTAACATCGATACATAGGTAGCTGTTAAATATACGCTCGCCTTCCGTTAACGGAGCACCAATAAAAAGCGTGGTCTTGTAATCGAAAGCAAGCTTGCATAGCGCCTGAATCGCGTGACAAATAGTTTGTGGTTCCGATTCCTGTTTGATGTTGCGGTGGAAGCCGCTAAAGCTCAGTTCAGGGAAAACCAGAGCATCTAACGCCCTCATATTCTCAACATGAGACACGATTGTTTTTAGATTTTCTCGGACCGTCCAACCCATCCTCATCTGAACTACACCAATCTTCACTCTTAGCCACCTCCTTGACCTTTCACATTTATAGGATTGTGCGGTTATCGTCTCACTTAGACGTGCCAACCCTTTCAATTCAAATAACTTTTTAATACCTTTTAACACACTAAAATAAGCAACAAGTTGCTAAACAAATTAATTTACTCAAAAGCGTGACATACGGCAAAGATGGAACTGTTCTCGAGCGAATTCGAAAACAAGTTGATATCTTGTTAAGGACTTAATATTTATGGATGAACTGATTGCTCAATATACTGGAGCAGATGAAAACTCTCGACTTACCCGTCAGAATATTACGAAGATAGAGTTTGATACCACAATGCACCTACTCGCCCCCTATTTAAAGTCAGGTGCCGATGTCTGTGAACTTGGAGCAGCAACAGGTCGCTATTCTCTTAGCTTTGCAAAGATGGGTTGTAGCGTGACCTCGGTAGAACTGGTTCCAGACCAAGTCGAGATCTTGAAAAAGAATGCAGAAAGAAAAGACTTAACCATAGATATCCATCTAGGCAGTGCTTGTCATGTCCCTTTCATTGAATCCGGTTCACAAGATATTTGCGTAATACTTGGTCCTCTGTATCATTTGAAAACCAAGAGTGAACGCGATCAAGCAATAAGTGAAGCAAAGCGCATCCTAAAACCAAATGGAATCTTAGCGGTAGCCTATATTTCTAGATTTTTCGTCGCTGGACTATTCGCACAAAAGTTTCCTCACCTCGTAACTCCATCGATTTTATCTGAGCTTTATACAAATGGCACAGTCACAGCCTCTGAGGCAGATCGTTTTTTCAGAGTTGGCTACTTTGCCTCTCCTGAAGAAATTGAACATTTGTTGCGCTCGCACACTTTCAACATACTCGACCATGCCGCTACCGATGGGTTTGGTCGCTATATCTCAGAAGGCATTAATAGCTTTACGCTTTCGCAATATCAAACATGGTTGGAATACCACTTAAATACATGCCGACAAAGTAGCTTATTAGGCTCAAGCAATCATGGACTCGTCATTGCTAAAAAAACAATCTAAACAACTAAAAAAGATTCAAAACGTATGGCACGAGAGATGTCGTATTTTGATTTGTCGTCAAAGAGAGCTGGGAGTACTCGGCTCACTTCTCTTCAGAAAATAAAAAGGAAAAACAAAATGCAATGCCCAAAATGCAATTCTGACTTTGAACAACTGCAAACTCCGCTAGGCGATGTTGAACGCTGCACTGAATGTAAAGGCTTATGGATCGATGCCTACGAAGTGGAAGCGATGAAGCCGTTAGCTGATGTGATTGATTCAGGTGACGAAGAAATCGGAAAAGCCTTCAATGCGATTGATCGTATCGATTGCCCTGTATGCCCAAACAATCAACTGCTTCGATTGGTCGATCCAAAACAGCCTCATATCTGGTTTGAAAGCTGTCCTACGTGTAAAGGTCGCTTCTATGACGCTGGTGAATTTAAAGATCTAGCGACACTCGACCTATCCGATTTTTTCAAGAAATTTGGCTTGGTTGAGCGCGTGTAATTTATTTCTTCTTTCCATAAAAAAGGCGCTGTATTCCCAGCGCCTTGATGATTAATTGCAAATCTACACAGTCGGAGCGGACGCACGCCACGCTTGAGTTTGACTATCAGCGATAGAGCGGAAAAGCTCACGTAGCTCTTTTAACAAGCCCTCTTGGAAACCAATGTATTCGTCTGCCCTTTGTTTATCTGATTGGGCACGAGCTGCTAATACTTCATCCTCTTTGCTTCGAGCTTGAGCTTCCGTTTGCTCTACGCTTGCTGCTGAGTTCCCCATTTGACCTAGAGCTTGAAGTACAGCGTTTCTCGCTTGATTGGACCCCGCCATCTTTTCAAATTTACGTCCAGTACTGGTTAAAGAGATCGACGTATCAGAGATATTTTCTTTAGCGGCTGCATATGCTTTTCTCACTTGATCCTGATATTTCGTCGACATATTACCACTAGCCATTAGCTCTTCAGCTTGCTCAAAGCCTGCTTTTTGAGTCTGCAAAACCTTGTTATGAGCGACTTCAGAACTAAGTTCTCGACCTGTTCTATAAGAACCAATCGCACCAACGATTGCTGTTGCTCCTGCAAGAACACCTGATACGATAGCCATTGCGAGCATAGCCTTTGCCGCACTATTTAATTCTTCAGCTTGGCTCTTGATACTAGCTACATTTGCCTCGACCGCAATTTCACGTTGCTGTACTTGCTGGTCACGGGTTAATTTGGATACTTCATACAGCAAAGCGATAAGGGACAGTGACTGAGAAATAGCCTCTGACGAGGACTTAGCTACGTCTTTGCCTGCCAACGCGTTTTCTGTTATTTGCATTAACAGGTTTGTTGTTGAGGCCAACTCATCCATCAATTTTGCTACCGCGATAGCTTGGTCTCCAATAGCTGGCGCTTTTGGGCCATCCAATTGGTAGTGTTTCGCATTCGCCACGTTGCTTTCAGCACTAGCGCGGATTGCAGCTGCTTCGACTTTGGTTTCAGGGGTTTTCTCAGTATGACTGGTTCTGTTAAGTTCGCCCAAACCATGAAGAGCTGCGTGTCCAGTATTACTAATATTTTCTATCATAATTATTCCTTAAACATTTGTAGGGCGGTTCGTCAGCGTTTTCATTGTTTCGCCTTTAGCTAGGACCATTTGCATGATGACGTTCATTAGTTCTTGGAAACCTTCCATCAACTTGGAAATTTCTTGTTTCAGTTTGTCAAGCACCGCTTGGCTCAGTGTCATCTCAGCCCTTAACTCTGTAATGTCCGCCTGAATGTTGGTCAAACGCGCGTTGTTTGTCCCGTGAACACTATCCGTGGCAGCTTTACCGACATTGACAGTGATGTCGGCACCCTCAGCACCAAAACGGATCGCTTTTGCAGTTGTCGTTGCCGCTTTCGACCCCCAATCAGCAAACTTTGTGATACTGGTGGATGCTTTTGTGGCGATATCAGTGACTTTCTGTGCAATTTGACTTGCACTCTTAGCAGCCAACTTGGCAACCCCCGCCGCGGCAGTGCCACCAAATGTGACAACAGCACCGATGACAGCAGTCGCAATCTCAAACGCCATGACGACTTTACTCAGCACATCGACATTAATTCCGGCCTCTTTCATCGCCTCCTGTACAGCGGGCTCTTGCAAAGTCATGTTGACAGCACCCAATACACCGCCCGCGATCATTAACGCGCCAGCAACAGCACCGATCCCAGTTGCGACCATAATTGAGCCAACAACAATAGAGGCTACAGCGCTGACCCAGCCGAAAATCTTAGAAGCTAAGCCCGACTTTTGTGCTTCTTTCGCCGCGGCCTCAGATTCTTTGATCTTCTCCTGGTTTTCTGCCATCTCAAGTTTATGTTTTTCTTGAGCTACTTTGACTTCCTGCATTTTAAGCTTGTTTTGAGCACTCTTAATTTTGTCTGCGATAGCAGCCAGCTCAATCTCGAAGTCGTCCACTGAGCCTGCGATTATTCTCACGGCTAGTGATCCAGTGCTGTCAGCAACAGCATGTAAGCCACCAGCTATCGAGTCTACAATTTTTTGTAGCTGTGCAATGGCCTTCAACGTCAGGTCATTCACCTTATCGCTGACAGCGGCATTCGGTGCATCAAGCTGAACTTTTACCTTACCGGTGTTCAATGCTTCAGCACCTTTACCTTGTACGTTTTCAAAGGTTACTGACGGCGATGCGTGAGCAGCGGTCTTGCCAACCTTGTTTAACGTAGTTTCGTCAGAATCAAGCGTAAATACCTGATTCTGAATGCGGTCAAGTGCAATAGAACTCATATTCTAGTTACTCCTTTTGTTTCTCACCGCTTCTAACATGATGCCTGCTCGTTGATGCAAGTCTGCATACTCTGATTTACCAGCAGACATCTCCTTCGCGCTGTAAAACCCACTCTCTGCTTCCGTCAGTTGCTCAAGTTTGAGATGACATTCTGCAGAGTGGAAAGGTGGGCGTGGATCATTAATGTCCATAAGCGCAGCGTAGCTGTAGGCATCAAGCGCCTGCAGGTACTCACCTAGTTCCTGACGAGCCGCACCCAAACCAATGAAAAATCGCGCTTGATAGTGATCAAGCATGCTAAGCAGCTGAAATACCTTTGCGGCCTGCTCTATTTTGCCTGACTGGAAAAAGTTGTACCCAACCGCGTAAATGTGCTCAATGGTATCTGCCGATACATCGTGCAGCATTTTTAGCGTGCCTCCCTCTTCCAGAAATGAAAGGAGTTCTTCTGCTCGCATTTGAGATAGGTCAGTTGGCGCGTTTTGTGTAGTCATGGTTATTTATCCTTAAAGGGCTCGTAGGATTTCTTGTAAAATACTGTGGTACTTCTGAACAAATTTGTTCATCGCCTCAACGGTTGCATTGTATTGAGAGCTGATATCACTGAGCTCGGTCGTTTTTAGTTGAACTGTATCGTTTTTAACCTTGGACTGATCACTTACTGAATTAGAAAAACTTGCCAATTGATCGCCCTCAAAACTATCTGCTGCTACTGATACGCCCTGCTTTGTCAGAAAGTCTTTGTGGTTTTCGAACTTATTATTTGTCAGATATGCATACTCAGGTGAGGCCTTAAAAGATGCTTCACTGTCGTAGCCAAAGTCACTTGCTTGGAAACTCGTATTCCCTGGTTCATATTTTTCTTTTGCACTTTGTTTTGAGTGTATCTTCGACTGTATGGCACCAAAAATTCTTAACTCCATCGTTAAGTTTTCCAGTTCACCTTTCAGAATGTTACGCTTCTCAAGACGGTCGACTCGGCGCTCGTTTAGAGCAAACAAGACGCGTTCATCAAAGCGGTCACCGATACTCGATTCAATCACCGACAGTAGATCACGAGCGGTCAATGCGTGCTCAGCATTCACTTCTTTACTGCTAATTTCCTCTGGTGTGATTTTGCCCAAGCGATCATTGAGTTTTTCTAGGTTCTCCATCATTTTTTGATGACGTGCAATGAAATCCGTCCCGATGTCTTGGCCTGCGACTATTTTGTCGAAAAGGAGTCGGATATCTTGTGCGGTGTTTTGTTTAATCCGCTCAAGTTGCTCCGGTGTTGTTTGAGTGACCTGAACATCAAGCAAGCCGTTATAGAACGCATCGATCTGAGTGTTGATAAGCGCAATGGCTATATTGGAGAACAAACTCGATAATGTGATCGCACTAGGATCCGATTTTATTCTCGCGATCTCGGCATCAAGGATGGTTTGCAGTTGAGTAACACCACCTGCGCCGTAAGCATTTTCAAACTGTCCTTTTACTTGTGTCGCTAAGCTATTTAGCGCATCAGTAAGTTCCTGCTTAGACATGCCTGGAATCCAAGCAATCTTGTTCGCCAAGGCCTGTGCATCAGCGGTGCTGATGGTGATCCCAATGCTATTGAAAGAGGCAACAAGTTGAGCGGTAACAGCAGCTCTAAAGCTTTCTTCTGTTAAGAAGTAGTCTGAATTCTTAATCTCATTAAGGTTGACCGAACCAAGATTAGTAACGGCATTTCGCAAGAACGGAATAGCACTCTCACGTACCTCACTTGTACTCATCTGCACTGCCAATGCATTTACAAACGAGCTAATCTCCACCGTTGCTGCTTTAAGAGCGCTCGTATCTAAAGCTTCAATCTGCAGTGCTTGGTTACTCTGGCCCCCTAAGCGGAAATTAGCGACAAAGTCGGTCGGAAGCGAGCTGTCGACCCTATCTTTTAGCAGTGTACTAAACCAAGATTGGAATTGATGCGCGAGCGTAGTATTAACGCCCGTTTCCACTTCTTTGGGTGCGATCTGACCATTCAACGCTTGGTTTTGCAGTGACCGCATCCAATGCGCAGTGGTCTCAGTGGCAGCAGTCCCAGTAAAGGCATCTTGCTTCTTTAAAAGTGTACCCAATGAATCTGCATAAAGATCCAAGCTTTCTTGTTCCGTACGCCCAACGACCATGGGTAATTGGCGAATCAATGACTCTAATTGATTCGGGTCGATATGGGCATCGCTTAGAATGGGAGAAAGGGTCTTAACCAAACTCTGCTGGAATGCGATCTGAGAATCACGATTGGCTGTTGTATTGAGAACTCCGGTGATGGAGTTCATGGTTGTCATATCCGTCATGTAAAAACCTCTAGATCACCATGCCACGCATCATGGTCGGTCGCTTGCGCCTAGTGCCTTTGGTGCTCGCGGCTTGTGGCTGATGCTGTTGTTGTCTGCGGCGTTGTACTTCTTCAAGCAGCTCATGCTCTGCTTGTTTCATCAATTGAGGCGAAGCATTTAACCCATCGAGCAGAATGTTGCCTGCTACCGGACCAACGCCTAATCCTTCGAGTAGTTCATTGAATACGTCAGTCCTGTCTTCTGCATTACGAATAGCAAGTTCCGCATTTTCAATGGTTTCAGTAAAGGGTTGCTTCATCTTGGGTCCTATCTTAAAGCGAAGCATCTCTGGGATGCTGTCAGTAACAGTCGAGAGTTTTTACTTTTTTCTCTTTTTAAGTGGGCGGTAATCACTGAGGCGCAAGAAGTACCAATCTTCTTGTTCACCGTGGCTCGCACCGCAGGCTCGTAAGTAGAATTGTGCTAACCGCTGGCTGCTCATGTTGCTACCTCGCAATACATCAACGTTGCCACGAATAGCCCAGTCGGGCGGGTACAAGCGGATGGCATGTTCTGCGAGCATAAATAGCGCGGAGAAAGGGTTGCTTAGGCCTTGGTTTGGGCTGATTCTTCGCAGTAATACGATGATGATTTCGCCCTCTTCGACACGGAAGACCAGCTCCATCCCATCACATTCATAACGATGACCAAGTAAGATAGTACTTTTCTGCCAAAAGTAGGGCGTCACTTCGATACCTGACGCCACTAGAGACTGAATGAGAAGGCATTCCATCACATACCTACCCTGCCAAGCGGTTGAATATTGATTTGTTGCGTCAGCTCTTGGAACGACAACACCGGCAACTCGTAGTATTCAGATTCAATCAGTTTGCGTACGTAACGACGCACGTCCATCGACACCACCAGCACAGGCTTATTTGGCATGCGGCTTAAATCACCAATGGTTTGCTTAACGTCGCTGACAAATTGCTGAGTGACAGAAGGGTCAAGCGCCAAGTAACTGCCCGCAGAAGTCTGACGAATGCCGTTACGGATCGTATCCTCCAAACTCTGATCCAACAGATAGGCTGGCAGCATGTTTTGACCGCTGGCGTACTTGTAACAGATATAGCGTTTCAAGCTTGAACGGATATATTCCGTCAGCTGTACCACGTCTTTCTCTTTCTGGCCCCACTCAACCATGGCTTCTAAAATCACTCGTAAATTACGAATAGAAATGTCTTCAGAAACCAAACGCTGCAGGATTTCCGTCATCTTTTGCAAAGGCACAATACGTTGCGCTTCTTTTACTAGCTCGGAATAACTGCCTTCCATTTGCTCAAGCAGATAGCGGGTCTCTTGAATACCGATGAAGTCTTGCGCGTACTCTTTCAAAACGTGAGACAAGTGATAAGTCAGAATGCGATCGGGGGTTAAAAAGCCCACGTGACTGTTTTGCAGTTTTTCGTGATGACTTTGATCGACCCAAATGCTCGTAATACCCGGCAGAAAGTCGTCGTCTTTTTCGTAAGGTACGCCCAGTAAATCAATCTGTTCATTACCTTCGGTCACCAACAGTTTTTCGCTTTCAATTCGTCCGCGAGCTACTGGCACTTCTTGCAATTGAATCAAGTACTCGCCGTTACTCATTCCTTCGTTGAAGCGTAAGTGAATACCGGGGAACGGCACACCGAGATCGAGATAAAGCGCGCGTCTGACTCGTGCAAGCTCATCGTTCAGAGCCACGGCTTCTAAACTCTCTTGTAAGCGAGAATCTAAGTCGATGAGCAGCGGTACTGTCATAGCAAACTCTTCTTGCTCACCCAGCTTGCCTTTGCTGTTGCGAGATGGCGTCGGTTTATTAGGCTTAGCCGCTGGCGAACCAGCTCCTTGGGCGACGAAGCTAGGCAAGTCAGAACTGTCGGATTCGCTTTGTTTTTTCTGTTGGTAAAACAAGAAGAAGCCGCCACCGCCAACAATCGCGGCAAGAATCAGGAAGGTAACCTTCGGGAAGCCCGGAATAAGAGCAAACAAGATAAGCAGAACGCCACCAACCAACAAAGCTCTTGGCTGAGCAGTCACCTGACCACCAATATCTGAGCCTAAGTCAGAAGAGTCCTCGTTTGAAACACGGGTAACGATGATGCCGGCCGTGATAGCGATAAACAGTGCTGGGATCTGCGAAACCAGACCATCTCCGACGGTCAGGATCGCAAACAGCTCAAGTGCCTCAGAGGCAGACATGCCCTTCTGAGTCACACCGATGGTGACACCACCGAGAATGTTTACCACGATGATAATCAGGCCCGCGATTGAGTCGCCTTTCACGAACTTCATCGCACCATCCATCGAGCCATACATTTGGCTTTCTTTTTCTATCAATGAACGGCGGTGACGCGCCTCATGAACATCAATAACTCCAGCGCGCATATCGCCGTCGATACTCATCTGCTTACCCGGCATCGCATCAAGAGAGAATCGAGCGCTGACTTCCGCAACCCTTTCAGAGCCTTTGGTGATCACCATAAATTGAACAATGGTGATGATCAGGAAAACAACAATACCGACCACCAAGTTACCGCCGACCACGAAGTTACCAAAGGTGTATACGATCTGACCTGCGTCGCCTTGCAGCAGGATAAGGCGCGTTGTCGTAATAGAAAGTGACAAGCGAAACAAAGTAGTGATCAAAAGCACGGCAGGGAATGCAGAGAATTCTAGCGGTGTGGTGATGTAGATAGCCAACATCAATAAGACGACCGCAATACTCATGTTGGTACCGATCAAAACGTCCACTAGTGCCGTAGGTAGAGGCAAGATCATCATAAAGACGATCGCAAGTAGCATCACGGCAAGCATGATGTCTTTACGCTGTCCGGCTTTGTTTAGAATATCGATCAACTTATTCATTTGATTCACTATTTAGAGATTGTAGATAACGTCGATGTGCGTGGCGGGCACCTTCAACATCCTGTTGTTTCCAGCGAGCTTGGCTTAGGCAAAACCACAAACCGGCTTTATTTGAATGTTCGGTTTTCAATAAGCTTTCACACAGCTCGATTGAACGTGTGTATCGACCTGAATTCAGGCATGCTACTGCTAATGTTTGACGAGCTTCTTGATGCTGAGGTTCGATTTCTAGCAGTGCATCAAGCAAGGTAATCGCTTGTTCCGGCTTTTGATATTGAACTTGGAGTGCAGCGTGGATAAGCAACAGCTCCACGTCTTTCGTTTGCAACATGGGGCTTAAACCTGAATCAGTAGATTCAACGCCATGGTGAGATAACGTTGGTCTAATTGGGTGCTTTGCAGTGTTTCCAGTGCCTGATTGAGCGCATGCGAACCATTTTTCTGCGCCAATTCCTGAAGCCGCTGCTGAGTGGTATCAAACTGTTGACGGTATTTGTCTGGGCGAAGTAGCTCCGAATGCGTCAACTTTGGCTTGGCCAGTGACATCAAGTACTGCTCAGAGGGACGAAGCTCGTACAGCTTCTCTAGGTGCGTCGCGACGGCTTGACCATCAGGCAACAGTTGAAAACGCTGTGGGAAGTCGTTTTCAACTTGCTCAAGCGAAACGTGAGTAAAGCCTTCAATACCAACGTTTAACGTACTAATACGACTCATGAATCCGCCACATCTTTATGTAAACGAACCAGTAGAGCGAACGCTTGCTCGATGGTTGGCAAGGTCACTTCATCCCCTTCAATTTGTGCAGAGAAGACCAGTGTCTGTTCATCCAGTAACCCGGTCTTAATAAGGAATGGCCAACCTTGACCTGCATGGCAAAAACTCAACGCCTTTTTAATCGGCTCATTCGACTGGTGCCAAGGCAGCGGTTTCGCCAGCATAAGAAACAGGCAGTCCTGATGCTTCTCGATATGCAGAGTGCCGCTTTGTTCAAAGCTCAGTTGAACGCGTCCTGCGGACGAGAAGTCCACCGCTTCAAGCCCCATCCCTCGGCAAAAATCATCCACTGACGCATCAATCCAGTTCATCGTCCCACATTTCCTCTTCTTCTAAATCAATCGCTTCATCAAGCGCTTTTTGCACAGCTTGTATTAGGTTTTGTCGCTGTTCTTCATCGTTAAATACATCAATTGGAATATGGCGAATCAGTTTGTGCAGTTCCCTAAAAAAGCTGATTTTGCGCTCCGTGGACGCCAACTCCATGGCGTTCACTAGGTTCCATATCTCGGCACTTCCCACCCAACGCTGCTCAACCAAAGCGATGACGTCTGACATCAAATCAGTAACTTGATAAGCCATAGTTTGCCTGCTGAGGTTTGAACATATGGTAGAGGTTGCTAACTTGGTCTTGAAGCGTATTCAACGTCTTAAGTTTTTGCATATCGGACATCAGAAGCTGAAGCTTAACGGAGTCAATATTGCTACCTTGAACGCTCAAATCTGCGCTCATGCCCTGCAACATAAAGTCGACCGCCGTGGAGACCT
Organism: Vibrio campbellii CAIM 519 = NBRC 15631 = ATCC 25920; assembly: GCF_002163755.1. NCBI lineage: Bacteria > Pseudomonadati > Pseudomonadota > Gammaproteobacteria > Vibrionales > Vibrionaceae > Vibrio > Vibrio campbellii. The sequence continues at coordinate 1,244,335 of NZ_CP015863.1, read as the reverse complement.
CTTTTGCACCAAAACGCTCAACCACATCCTTGTATGCTGAGCCTAATCCTTGGTAGCTGTGTACCGTGTCGCGATAGAAACCACGTAATTGGTGCAAACTGCTAAAGCCCTGCTCTTGGCTGAATTCATCCGCGAAGCTTGAAACTCGAATTTCAGTATCAATCTGAGCCCAAGAGTCCGGGTTCTGCTCAAAGGTCAGAATGGCTTGGTCTATCAGCGCCAATAAGTTCTTACTTTCTGGATTGGCTCCGAGGAACTTTTTCACTGCTTGTAGCGCGAGGTACTGATGGCTCTTCTCTTCAGAGAATCCGTTGAGGTACGCCTGTAACTGAGCAATCGTTGATAAGTTGCCGCTTGCCATTTTAGTAGCAAGGTCTTTGATCTTTTGGTTCTTCTCAAGATCAGGCACTTTTCTTAGGTAATCAGAAACCAGCTCATGCGCTTCATTCACGCGAATACTGCCGTCTTTCACTTTGCGTTTAGTGAGATCTTTTTCTGCTTTTTCTGAACCTAATGCCGTCAGCTCTTCCATTGCATCAAACAACGACTGAGTTGCATTGTGTACGCGGACAGTTTCACCCCGATAATTACCATTGACTGAGGCTCCCGTGCGGGAAGACTCAAGGTTACTTCCAATTGGCGCGTCAAATTTGTTGCCCGTTAAAATTTGGCTATTGATAGTGCTCATTGATTTGCACTCCTTCCTACAATATGAGCGAATTATAGGAATTGCATTTTTAATCGGCTGTCAAAATCAGACGTGTTTTTTTAGGGCGTTTTAAGTTTTCTAAAAACTCCCGACCAATAGTCACTATAAATACGGCGCCATCCTTTCTATTCTCCCAGCATCAGTTATTGCGCATGTTTTCTTAAATTGAACGACTTCTCATACATCACCGAAACTCAACAATCGGCCATCAAGCAAACACGTTTGATCCAAATCCGCGGTCGCGTGACTCAAGTGACTGGCACCATCATCAAAGCCGTTGTGCCTGGTGTTCGTGTCGGCGAGCTTTGTGAGCTACGAAATCCCGATCAAACTTTGTCGCTGCTTGCGGAAGTGGTGGGTTTTCAGCAACACCATGCGTTGCTTACCCCACTTGGCAACATGTTTGGTATTTCCTCCAATACCGAAGTGAGCCCGCTTGGAAAAATGCACGAAGTCGGCGTTGGCGATCATCTTTTAGGGAAAATTCTCGATGGCCTGGGCCGCCCATTCGATGGCTCTCAGAGCACTGAACCGAGCGCTTGGTATCCGGTTTATCGTGATGCGCCGCCACCAATGCAGAGAAAACTGATTGAAAAGCCGATTTCGATGGGTGTGCGTTCTATCGACGGATTGCTCACCTGTGGTGAAGGACAAAGGATGGGTATTTTTGCTGCGGCTGGCGGTGGTAAAAGTACCCTACTCGCCAAGCTTATTCGCTCTGCCGATGTCGATGTAACCGTGCTTGCCCTCATCGGTGAAAGGGGCCGTGAAGTAAGAGAATTTATCGAACACGACCTTGGCGAAGAAGGCATGGCAAGGTCAGTACTTGTTGTCGCAACCTCAGACCGACCAGCAATGGAACGTGCCAAAGCGGCGTTCGTCGCGACTTCCATCGCGGAGTACTTCCGCGACCAAGGTAAGCGTGTTCTGCTGCTGATGGATTCGGTGACGCGTTTTGCCCGAGCTCAACGTGAAATCGGCTTGGCAGCTGGCGAGCCACCAACACGACGAGGCTATCCGCCTTCTGTTTTTTCCGCACTACCAAAACTGATGGAACGTGCAGGTCAATCAGACAAAGGCTCCATCACCGCGCTGTATACCGTACTTGTGGAAGGTGACGATATGACTGAGCCAGTGGCCGATGAGACCCGTTCGATACTCGATGGTCACATCATTCTTTCTCGCAAACTGGCGGCGATGAACCACTATCCAGCCATTGATGTGCTTCGTTCAGCCAGTCGTGTGATGAACCAAATCGTCGATAAAACTCATCAAGCGTCCGCGGCTCACATGCGTGAAATGCTGGCCAAATATGAAGAAGTCGAACTGCTGATAAAAATTGGTGAGTACCAACACGGCGCCGACAGTCGCGCGGATATGGCCATCGCACAGGGAGATGATATCCGAGCGTTCTTACGCCAAGGCACGCACGAGCCGAGTGAACTCGAAGAGACCGTCACACAGCTGCGTGGGCTTGCAGGCTTATGATCGAGCAATTGCTAGAGATAAAAAAAATTCGTGCCGACCGTGCCGATCGCGCGGTTCAGCAACAAGAGTATCGAGTCAATAACGCACGAGCCTCACTCCGAAAGGCGGAACAGTCTGTCGTTGATTATCGTCAATGGCGCGAAGAGGAAGAAGAACGGCGCTTTGCAAAAGCCAAACAGAAAACCGTCGTTCTAAAAGAACTTGAAATATTGCGGCAAGAAATCGCGCTGTTAAGGGAAAGAGAAGCCGATTTAAAACAACGAGCCGCAGAAGAAAAAAAGGCATTAGAACAAGAGAACCAGCGACTCAAGGAAAGAAAGCAAGAAGCTCTGGCCGCCCATAAAACCAAAGAAAAATTCATTCAATTAAACGAACAAGAAATCGCTGAGCAAGCACGCCAAGTGCAGTATCAAGAAGAGCTCGAACAAGAAGAGTTCCGCAGCGTTGTTGTTTCATAGAAGGTAAAGATGCGAGTCAAAAACGATCATCCAAACACAACTGAACGTCCGCAACAGGTTCAACAGAGGCCGGTCAACCAAGTCTCAGAAGAGCTTGAATCTCGCTTTAATAATGCGCTTAAGCCAACGCAAGCAGAAAGCGAACATGAGTCAGAGACCTCTCGTTTATTCGCTGCTGTATTGAACGCAGACAAGCTCGATGGCATGAAGCACAAAGGCAAGGTCAGCAGTGCTATTCCTGAGGCGGGGAAAGAGCAGCTCGAAGGTGGCCAAGAGCACCCAGAAAAGCCAAGTCACGATCTCTCAGAAAGAGAGCCCCTGCAGGTATTGGACAACAAAGATAAAAACGAAGAGAGCCATAGCGAGACGTCAGAGCGCGCTGCGAAAGAGCCACATTCAGATACCGCTAAACCCCTCAAGCCTCACTCTCTAATCGAGCAGTCGGTAGGAAGTAAAGAAACGGATAAATCACAGCCGTTGGGTTCTAACTCTGCGGCAGAAAAAGACTCGAACAATAAGCAAGTCAGCACGGCACCATTAGATAATGGTTCGTCTCGTGATCCTAAAATACCGATGACCAGCTTGCCTAACGCTCTAAAGGATCAGGTATTACCGATTCAGACTGACCAAGCCAATCTGCATAACAAAACCAATCTACGGAACAAAACTGAGCCATCAACCGTGCAGAGTGTGCTGCAAGGCCAACTACATAAGTTAGATGCAGCAGCTCATAAACTCGACCCTGCGGCAAAAGACGCAGCTACTATTGTGGACTCGAAAATTGTCGACTCGAAAGCCGCATTGTCCGCGCTTGAAGAGAAGGTTAAAGCAGTGAAACACATCGAACCGCGTCATCCGAGTTCAGAGTCGGACGCTAAGCTTCACCCGACGGCCAACCTAAGCCAATCAACAGCGCAAGGCGACATCATACTGAGAAATGTAGAGACACACGCGCCCCAGAACAGAGCTCAAGACGTAAACGAATTGATTAATAAGTTAGTCGACAAGATCTACGTGTCTCTTCCTTCAGCAAACGAGAAAGAAGTTCGCCTGCTTCTGAATGAAGGCCAATTAAAAGGTGGCGAGATCTCCATCAAGCAAGACAGTTCTGGCTACAGCGTGCTGATTAAGCAAGAGCACGCTCTTTCGCTGATCAACCAAACGGCTAAGCAAGAGTTGACCGAGCGTCTGCAACGTTTAGGCATCGACCAACCGATTCGAATTGCAGTCAGCGAACAGATGAACCAACAACAAGACCAACAACGCTCGCGACAACAACGCAGCATTTACGATGAATGGAAGCCTGAGGACGAATGATGATATTAGATTTCCCAAAGGTCGAGCCTTCAAGCATCGCGCTCAGTAATCAACTGTGCGCAAAACAGTGTCACTTTCAAGATAGTCAGAGCAATAGCTTATCGGTCACGCTTGGCCAAAAGCCGGAGTTTTCTGGCTATCGTTTAACGCTACTCATTGGCGGACAAACCATTCAAATCGATTTCAGCGGTGCGCAATTACAGCAATGGTTGCACGGCATTCTTGACTCGACGGCATTTGAATCACTGCCAAACTCTTTGCAATTGGCGTTGCTCAGTAGCCAAATTGAGCCCTACACCGACATGATTAAGCGCTTATTTGGACAACTTCCGGTATTGAGCAAGCTGCAAGTTCATGAGCAGCCCGCATCAGAAGAAAACGTGTTGATGCTCACCATCAATCGTGATGATGTCTCTCTTAGCCTGTGGGTCCACGAAGGTCGGGATGTGTTGATTGACACTCTGCCACAAGCGCCCTCTTACCTGAGCCAAAACATCGCACTGCCCTTCTGGTTGAGCTTTGGCAAAACACGTTTGGCACTCAGTCAATTTGAGCAACTTGAACTTGGCGATGTGGTGTTTTTCGACGATTGCTACATCGCGCAACACCAAGTGCTGCTTCAGGTCTCCAATCACAACCTTTGGCGATGCCAACTCGACAATACGACACTCCATATCCAAGAAAAAGAAACCAATATGAACGATATCAACAGCTCTGAAGCACTGACCGACCACCAGCAATTGCCAATTGAACTGACTTTCGATGTTGGTCAGCAAACCATTACTTTAGAACAGCTTAACGCGCTGCAACCGGGTTTTACCTTTGAGCTTAACCAGCCAATTTCTAACCCAGTCACTATGCGAGCAAACGGCAAAATCATTGGTGAATGCGAACTAGTGAACATTAATGAACGCTTGGGTGTCCGCGTTCTCGAACTGTTTGGCGGCAGTCAGGAGCCAGCATGATCCAGTTACCTGATGAACTGAACCTCATCGTTACACTCGCCCTTCTTGCTTTGATTCCTTTCATTGCAATGATGGCGACCTCCTTCGTTAAACTGGCCGTGGTTTTCTCTCTGCTAAGAAACGCATTAGGTGTACAGCAGATTCCACCCAATATGGCCTTGTACGGATTGGCGATCATTCTGTCGATCTTCATCATGGCACCAGTGGGTTTTGAAACCTATGACTACGTGACGCAGCATGAAATATCCCTAGAAGATTCCGAGAGTATCGAAGGACTGATTGAGAGCGGATTGCAGCCGTATCGTGAGTTCTTGAAAAAGCACATCCGTGAAACTGAATCGGTGTTTTTTACCGATGCAGCAAGAACCTTGTGGCCACAAAAGTACGTCGACCGTTTGGAGTCAGACAGCTTATTGCTGTTGCTCCCCGCCTTTACCGTGAGTGAGCTAACGAGAGCGTTTGAGATTGGCTTCCTGTTGTACCTGCCATTCATCGCTATCGATCTGATCGTATCCAACATCTTGCTGGCCATGGGCATGATGATGGTCTCGCCAATGACCATCTCACTGCCATTCAAACTACTGCTCTTTGTGTTGCTAGACGGTTGGACTAAGTTGACCCATGGCCTAGTGCTCAGCTACGGATAATGAGGAGAGAAGCATGAATCCGGCTGAAATCATCCACTTTACCACTCAGGCTCTAACGCTTGTTCTGTTCTTGTCGCTGCCGCCGATCTTGGTTGCGGCACTGGTCGGTACCTTGGTCTCTCTCGTCCAAGCGCTAACACAAGTACAGGAGCAGACGTTAGGCTTTGTCGTCAAACTGATCGCCGTCATCATAACCTTATTTGTTACCACTCAATGGCTGGGCGCCGAACTGCATTCATTTGCTACCTTGACCTTGGATAAAATCCCGCAAATACGATGAGTTACGATGATTTGCACCAGGCCCTGTTCCTATACAGCTTGACGCTCCCTAGGTTAATGGCTTGCTTTATATTTTTGCCGATTTTAAATAAACAAACGCTCGGTGGCACCTTGGTAAGAAATGGTGTTTTGTGTTCGCTTGCGCTGTTTATCTTCCCAATGATTAACCAACAAGACCTGCCTGCAGAAACGGACGGGATTTGGTTGATGGTCATCTTAGGCAAAGAGGTACTATTGGGTATGCTGATTGGCTTTGTTGCAGCAATCCCTTTTTGGGCTATTGAGGCGGCAGGGTTTCTAGTGGATAACCAACGTGGTGCTGCGATGGCAAGTATGTTTAACCCCACTCTCGGCTCCCAGTCAACGCCAACGGCTGTGCTATTGACTCAAACCCTGATCACCTTGTTCTTCTCCGGTGGTGGCTTTGTCGCTTTTATTTATGCGCTGTTTAACAGCTATTCGTCGTGGCCTGTGATTAGTTTTTTCCCAACCGTCACTGAGGAATGGGGGCGCTTTTTCTACGCTCAGTTCGAGCAACTTATGTGGCTTGGCGTTTTGATGTCTGCGCCTTTGGTTTTAGCCATGTTCCTTGCCGAGTTTGGACTCGCGCTGATTAGCCGATTCGCCCCACAGCTGAACGTTTTCTCTTTAGCTATGCCGATCAAAAGTGCCATTGCCAGCGTGCTATTGATTGTTTATTTGGCATTGATGATGGACCACTTTCAAGCCCTTTTCTCTGACATCGTACTGTTCAGAGAACAGCTCAATACCATTTGGTAATAACAGACAGGAAGAGCAATGAGCGGAGAAAAAACAGAACTCCCCACCCCGAAAAAACTTCGGGATGCCCGGCAAAAAGGGCAAGTCGCCAAAAGTCAGGAAGTCGTCTCATCGGCGTTAATCCTAGCCCTAATTGCCGTCTTATTTGCCTTTGCTGACTACTATATGTCGCACATCTCTGCCCTACTTTTGTTGCCGAGTGAGTTGGCTTATCAAGGGTTTCAGGATGCGTTGCTTGACGTAGCCATCGCCATCGCCAAAGAAATGGTTTACTTGCTGGCACCGATCCTGATCGTGGCGGCATTGATCGCCATCATGTCGAACATGGGGCAATTCGGCTTGCTGTTTAGTGGTGAATCCGTCAAACCAGATATCAAAAAGATCAACCCTGTCGAAGGGGCAAAACGAATTTTCTCGCTAAAGAGCATCATTGAGTTTATTAAGTCGATTCTTAAAGTGTCGCTCCTTTCCTGCATTATTTGGGTCACGCTGCGGGGCAACTTAAACACGCTACTGCAAATCCCGACATGCGGATTAGAGTGTGTACCGACCATCACCGGCGTATTGGTGAAACAACTCATGATCATCTCTTCCGTCGGCTTTATTGTGATTGCAGCTGCCGATTACGCGTACCAAAAGTTCGACCACACCAAGCAACTGAAGATGACTAAAGACGAGGTCAAACGCGAATATAAAGAGATGGAAGGCAGCCCGGAAATCAAGAGTAAGCGTCGTCAGTTGCACCAAGAGCTGCAAGCTTCGAACCAAAGAGATAACGTTAAACGTTCGAATGTGTTGGTCACGAACCCAACCCACATCGCGATTGGTTTGTACTACAAAAAGGGCGAAACGCCGCTGCCTGTGATAACCCTCAAAGAAACCGATGCAATGGCAAAACGTATGATCGCGATAGCCCACGAAGAAGGCATCCCTGTGATGCAAAAAGTACCACTCGCACGTGCTCTTTATGCCGATGGTCAGTTAAACCAGTACATTCCAGGCGATCTTATTGAAGCCACCGCTGAGATCCTGCGTTGGGTTGCGTCTCTTGAGCAGTCAGAGGAATAGCGAGTATAACTCGCTCACAATCATGTGAGTCATACTCAGAGAGCACACAGTACAAAAAAGAACTGTGTGCAAACAAAGTAGAATGGAATCGATAGATCTAAGCGGTTCAGAAAGCGATTAGGCATCTTCTGAAGAGTTAAGATTTCTAAGCTGTCGTTCAATGAAATCGGTACACATTTTGACATTGAGCGGAGGCGTTTTTGCGTAATTATGAACAGCATAAATAGGAATTTTGGGAAGCGTATACCCAGGGAAAATGTTCTCTAATTCTCCTTTGCGTCTGAGGCTTTCGAACATAAATTCAGGAATTAATGCCATACCGGCTCCCGCTTTGACCATAGAGATAACCGAATGGACCGAATCATTAAAGCGATTCGCTTCCAGCGACACTTCTATTCGCTCACTACTGGACGAGTGTTGTAAAGTATATCGAATAGATTTCCCCTCCCAGATATTCGCCACATAATCGCAGGCGAGCAAATGAGACGGATCCTTAATAAGTTTCGCGATGCTGAGATCATGATTCTGAATATATGAAGGGCTTGCACAAAGCACTTTCTTTAAACTACCTATCCTTCTTTGTCTGTACTCACTTGATGGCAGCTCACCGACATGAATCGCGAGATCAGCCGCCGTTTCAAATAAGTCCACGCTGCCGTCATTGGCTAGAATCGTAGGAACCAATTCAGAGTAGATACTGACTAAATGCCCCACTGCCGGTGATACCACTGGCTCGATCAATGCGTGGGGTGAACTAATCTTAACCATTCCTTTTGGCTCAACTTGGCTGATCCTTGCAATATCCCATGCCTCATCAACAAGCTCGCTAATCTTTTTACACCGTTCAAAAAACTCTATTCCCATAGGCGTAAGCAATTGTTGGCGAGTGGAGCGTTTGAGTAACAAAACACCTAACGCCTCCTCCAAAGCTCTCAAATGTTGACTAACAACGGATTTACCCACCTCTAATTCGCGTGCAGCCGCAGTAATAGATCCCGTCTCCACAACTCTCGTGAAGATGATCATATGACGCATATACTTGTTCATAGTTTATAAAAATTAAACAGTCCGTACTAAATTACCCATCTTTTTCACCCTAATGAAATCATTAATAATGTCCTAAAGCAACCAAAGAGGACGAAATAATGAACAAAACAAGCACAAGCTCAATTGCACAATACTTCTCACGAGAGATAGCAGATGAACAATACAATCCGACGTTATGGACCAATAGATTACCCACGGATGATTTGTTACCGAAACACATAGAATTTACCAGCCAACAAAGTGATCGTTATCGAACAAACCTGGAAACAGGACTTACCGAAATGGCATATGGAGAAGGCGAGTTTTCTGGAAAAATAGATATCTATAAGCCAAAGGGGATTGCCAAAGATGCGCCTATGGTTATCTACATTCATGGCGGGTGGTGGCAATGGTTTTCAAAAGAACAATTTGGGTTTATCGCGAAGCCTTTCAATCAAAATGGCTTTACGGTTTACATGCCAAGTTACCGAATGGCTCAAGACTGGACAAACGGTGCGCCAATGGAGTCCATCCTTAAGCAGATGCAGCTTGCCGTTAAAGAAATCTTATCACTCGCAGTCGAAAATAATTCTCCCGCAGTCTACCTCGTGGGCCACTCGGCTGGCGGCCAACTTGTATCCATGCTCCATAAAACAGATTGGGAACAATTTGGAGTAGAAGCAGAAGGCAAACAGAAACTCAAAGATGTTTTTTCAATCGCTGGCCTTTTTGATATTCGACCACTTGTGAACAGCTTCGTGAACGATAACATTCAGATGACCAATGAATCATCGGAGAAGGTGAGTCCACTGCTTAATGATTTTCCTTCAGAAGAGAAACTGGCGCCGTTGCACTTGATTGTTCCAGAGCTGGACACGCCTGAGTTCTTCCGACAAACAAAGGAATACCACGCCAACGTGCTTGATGCTAAGCAAGAGTGTCGCATTTACCTCGCTCGAAAAAGAGACCACCTTGATGTAATCGAGAACCTCATTAACGACAACGATGACGTACTCAACTATATGCTTGAGAATATGAAAAACTAAAGGTCGCTAATTTACTCAGTTTCCAATAAAGGCCGACAGGCTTATAAAAAAGAGCGACGAAAGTCGCTCTTTTTATTTTTGGGATACTTACTTAATACCGTGTAAGTTGTTTTCAGCAGTCGTGGCAAGAGGGGTAAATGAATCATTCCTTAATTCAGCGATGGCATATAAAGTACGGCCCATACGTCCATTACCATCAGTAAAGCCATGGTAACCAATAACACTTGCAAACAGGTTTTTGCCTAAATCTTTATCTGCTACTGGGTTCTCTTTCAAGAATACTTCAACGTGTTGCTTAAGCATGCTCTCACCGCCGATACTTGAAGGTAACGTGCTCTCTGAAATACTTGGTCCTCGATAATCTCTATCAATATTTGGAACCAATCTAGCATGAAGTTCTTTTAGATTTTCCATGTTTAACAGATCTTTACCATTCGTTGCATACTCCTTCAAAAGTGCAGCCATATTCTCAGCATCATTCCCTTCCGAGTTCGACGCGTTAACGATCCACGCCGTTGCACGTTCGACATTATCTGTTGTACCGGTTTTATTAAATTTCGTTTCCGCTAAAGCTTCAGAAAAGATATCAGCACTCAAGTCCTTGTTTGCCAGAGCTTCTATATGCGTTTGCGCCGCTTTTAAGTTCTTAACTTCAGCGGCAAGAATAATATCCAGTCCAGAAGCAACCTTCGGATTATTCTTTACTCCCATAGCACCACCACCGAAAGCTTTCACGACACGACTAGCTAACGCTTTCGTCGCATCCTCACCAATTTGTGTATTTAAGCTTTTGGCAGGCTCCGTATCAAGTAGTAACTCAGACATAGCAAGATCAGCTAATTTGTTAAGCTCGCCACCATAAGATTGAATAGTTTGAGCATCTAGTCGACTAAAAGCATTCAATACATCGACTGGCGTTTTTAAACTAGCATCTTTAAAAAACATCTGGCCATGCTCTACTGAAGAGCTAGATTTCAAACGTTCAGCTTGTCCAAGCGCATTGTCGAATACCGATTTTGTCATAGCTTTCGCTACTGAGTCTGTGTTGCCTCCTTCTCTAAGTAGCTTACCCGTTGCTTCAAAGAATCGAGCGACTGCACTATTGCTTGGGTTTGAACGAACAAACTGCTGAGTATCTGCATCGATCTTATACTCCTTGCCACCAACATTGAGTTTGCCTTCTTTGAGAATATCATTTCGCACTTCCGGAAGTGCTGCTTGAAGTGCGCTTACGTTTCCAAAACTAATCATTATTTATACCCTTAATGTGGCAAATTGAGCCGCATCTATTGTCTGTGTTTGTCTCTGTTCTTGCGCCGCTTGCTCCTGCGGGCTTGCTGACAGCTTTAACCAATCAACAAATTGAGCAATCGACGTTTCAAAATATGTCTCGGTTAACATCGTTTGATGAATGTGAATAAAACCAATGTAGCCAGCATCTTCATCCCAACATACATAGGGTTCATCTTTTGTTAATGCTGCTTTCATGTGTTTAAAATAAACATCCGGATGTGGTTTCTCACCGGAAATTAAGCCAATAAGCGTTAGCTTCTCTTCATTTGAGCGAAGTGTAATCGCTACTTCGTTATCAATAATTAATTGGCAACAGCCCTCTTCATCAAATTCCAGCGTTTCTATTTGGCAACGCTTTGCAAAGTCATTTAGAAGCGTCGATATAAATCCGTTGACCATCTGATTTACATTCCTATTTTGTATTTATTAGTAATTCCACCTCTGCGGTTTAAATAAGCGCAGAGTGTTGGCTGATGGAGTTATTATGCTGAATACAGATGGGGGAATATGCTAGATATAGTCGGTTTTTTTTCATTTTAAGCCGCTTATGATAAGACACATGATGAGAATAGAAAAAAGCTCAGCATGGTATGCTGAGCTTTACTGTTTCAGTCTAAAGTAAGCTAAAGCTGATGAGAGACCTCGAGTTGAATAAACTTACTTAAATGTTTGATCTTCTTGGCTAAACAAAGCCACCAGAGTACATTGGTTTAAAGGCTTCTGTTGCCGCTTTATCCGCATTCGCGGTATTGACGCTTGGTGCACTGGACTCTCGGCGCAGTACCACAACCTTGGTTTGCTCTTCCATGTTCGAGGGATTTTTCTTGATATGCTCAATCAAGTCAGCAAGTTCTGCCTCTCCTTTTGGATCGCTTTGACCACTTAAGCCCGCTTTCTCCATCTCTGGCGTCGTTACGCGTGTGGTTACATGGGGTTGACGGCGCCTCGTAGCCACTTCTGCATCGTAAATTCGCTTTTTCATCGCCGTATTAGCTGAAGGCGGGTAACCTGTCTCCAAGTGTAAGGTATAGCTTTGTTCCACAGTAAAAGACGTCCCTGCAGGAACCAAGACTTCTCTTTCACCTTCTGCATTACTGATGGGTTCAATATTTACCCCAATTTCTGGCGCCGGGTTGATAACCAAAAGCGCACCTTTCGCCATGTAACTTTGTGCCACGTCTGGTGCACGCGTTGTACTCATAAAGCCAGGAAACTGAAAACCGGTTCCCTTCTCTAACGCCGCATCGGCAACACTGGTGTGACAGCCATGCCAGACTTTACCGGAGTATCGTTCAAACATTGGAGAGTCTATCGCAGCCTGTAACATATCCACGTTCTGGCGATACTCTTTCTTCGCCTGCGCTCGTTCAGCGGAACTGGTGTATTGATTACGTTTTAGGAACGATTGAAGACGCATCTCCATTTCACTCTCGTTCTTTGGTGGAGCAAAATCGCCGTAGCCTGGGTTGATAATATTTGCGCCATTCCCTGTATAGAATCGAGTCGTCGCCAGCAGCATCGCGTTAATCAGCGTCGCTTGGTTATTTGCATCATCACCAATGGCTTCTAATACCGCTTGTTGGCGTTCAGCTGGTGTGGCTTTGCTACTCGCGACATCCTGTAAAAAGCCCAACGCATCTTGATGATCGGGTTTGTTTTTTAGCACCAACTGAGCATCAAGCATGTTCGACTTATCTACCGTGCGAAAGGTTTCCCACACGTCATTACGCTCACCGTAACGAAAAACATTACTTAGCGATCCTTCCTGTGAAGATTCCGCCAACAAAGACGCAGCATTACTGAGAAGCTGTTGGTATTGCGCAGGAGACTGACCCTCCAACCAGTTGCCTAATGCTTTCGCTTTGACACCATCGATAAATGGTTGCCCTGACGGTTTTCGCTCAGGCAATTCCGGCATGGTTCGCTGCTCGGTATTGTATAACTTCAGGTCATTCATATTTTGCGGAGCGTAGTGAATTTTCTCTGAAGCTAGGCCAAAGGTATCGTCTGCTTCTTGATCACTCTGCGCTGCCTGCGCCAGTACATCAAGATACTCACTCCCTGCATATTGTGATGGGTAGCCTTTCCCTTGAGTCACAGATTGATCGAACTCCTCAACACTCATTTTCACCGGTTCAATCGCGGGTAGATGAATCTCTTGTCCATTTAGTGTGATTGTCTTGGCTTCCATACCGGGTAAGTCGATGTCTTGGGTTATCAGCCCCTCGTAAGCACCAAGCCAATTGCCCGTCTCACGTGCTTGCCACGCCATCATGCCATCACTGTCAACTGTCGCAGCGCCGTGGTCATTGTGCTCCATTGCATAAGCATCCAGTGCTCCCATGATCTCTGTAAAACTGTGATCACGCGGCTGAATCATCCACCCCAACAGCAAGGCTCGAAAGGCTTGCGCTTCAGAAGCAGGCATTTTGAGAAGGCGTGCCACTTCGTACATAAAAGAGGTGGTACTGGATGGCCCCGCAAACATAGGTAACTTCTTATCCATGTTTTGTTGGCGCCAGTTGACCGAGGTTGGTTTATCGTCGCCAATCGTGGTTAACGTTTTGTCATTGATAACGAAACCACCATAGCCGGACTCATGTTCTGGACGCTCTTTTAAAGCAACGGCGTCATTGTGATAAGCCGCAGGCTTCATAGCCTCCTGCATTCCTTGAAACTTGAATCCGGTCCCTTTGTGAGGGTCGCCATTTTGACGACTGCCGATAAAGTCATTGCCGGTTTTGTTGCCGAGCGCTTCACTTGTATTCCAATCGGCATACTTAAGCCATGCCCAACCGTGGGGCTGGGTTGTGGTCGGCGTCGAGATCTCTGGCTGCGCCCCTGCACCATGTAAGTGGAAAATGTTCAGCCTTTGGTTTGCTTCCTTGGCATTCAACAGCGGCTGATTCACGGCATCGCCCATCAGCTTAAGTCGTGAAGGATCACGAAATACCCTCAAATGGCTATAAGCTAATGTGGTCAGTACCCGAGCATTGGCCTTAGGGTCATTGAGTACGCTGTTGAGCTGTTCTGCCCACTTAACATCATCATTACTCCAGCCGTCCAGGAAACCGATACCAGCGTCTTCATTTGTCTTTGCTACTGGCACTGAAGGATCTTTCGCTTGAGCGATCGCTACGTTTTCTAGGATCCGACGCAAAAACGATTGAGACATGTACTCAACGGCAGGGCTCTGCAGCAGGTCATTGCCCAAATGGTTAAACTCAAATGCTTGGTTGGCTTCTGCAATCTTTTCCACCGACTGAGCGACTATCTGGTTTTTCAACGCGTCAGAGGTTGTTGGAAACTGCGCATTTACCTTGTCTCGGACTAAATTTTCAATGCTACCTTCATACTGGGCAGCACGCATGATGGCGTGATTAAACTCTTCCTCGGCCTGACGCAATGGGGGCATCGAGACTGGTTGCGTATTCAGCGGCGCTTGATTGCCGACTAAGGAAACGGAGACCGATGAAACCTGACTTAAAGAGGTATTAGCCGCGGTGCTTGCCGCGCTTAGTGTCTGCTGTGAGGACAGCAAAGCCGCGGTGCTTGCCGCGCCGTCTGTTCTAATCGTTGTTTGCATCGATCACCCCGCAGTGGATTCAGTGATCGCATCAAACAAGGCACTGCGTAAACTGAGTGCATTTTGCCAAAAGACATTGAGATCGCTATTCACCACAGACTCATCCGGCAATGCAAAGTTGAGTACAACAGTGGCGTTGTCAGCGGCTAACGAGAACGACGCAATGCCGACAACATCGGGGTGAGAATTCAGCGCCAGCAGTTTGGAAGGTGATATTCCCCCCTCAGGCTGCTTGGCTGGTGACAAAGGGAACATGACCACCATGCGGTTTTCATAATTGAAAATCGTGGCGTAATGCATGCCATCTTCGCCAACTAAGTTGCATTGACCATTCAAAAGCTGCCATTGCCCGCCAGATAAGTCGGATAGCCAGTTGTTTATGATTTCTTCTTTGTTCATTGCGAGGACCCCTTTTCGTATTGAGTAATCAAAACGATAAGCGTAAGGGCATTCGCCATATATCACTTTTGGTCAGAAGTTTTTAGGGCGCCTTTTATCGGCTAGCGCTCACGGCTTTCAGTTGAATGCTAGTGAGAGGAAATTGATGCTGAATCTAGAAATAGCCAGCCACTGAAAATAAAAAAGCCCAGCATGGCTGGACTTTCGGAGAGCAAAAATAAACGCGTTAGGGCTGTATCTGCTGGCGTTCGCTCAATTGCTTGGTAATAGCTTGCTTGAGCGCTTGCAGCTGACCGTCGATACTCGCATCGATAATACCGACCTCGGTCTCCAGTATGCAGCCGCCGTTCTTTAAACGCGCATCGGCAATGACTTCAACGTACCCCACTTCAGGGAAATCACTAAGTATGGAGGAAACCTTCTCCCGCACCTCAGTAACCTGCTCTGGATGCACATGCAGAATCACTTGCTTTTGGTTACTGACAAGCTGGAGCGCCTCTCTCACGACACTTGCAGTGGTATCCACATCATCAAAGCTGTTGATGATCTTTCTGACGGCATCGAGCACAACGCCTGTCATTTTTTGCTCGACCTGCAAATAGTACTCGTTGCATCGAGCAAGTGTTGCCAGCATGGTTTCGGCGTTCTCGATCTTCGCTTGATCGATGCCGTCCTGATAACCTCGCTGCCTTTCTAGCTCATAGGCTTCGTCCGCTTTCGCAATGATACTTTCTGCTTTTGAGTGCGCCGCCTCAACCAAATGCTGCGAATCTAAGTAACTCACATAGTCTTTTGCTTTGAGCACTT
Organism: Vibrio campbellii CAIM 519 = NBRC 15631 = ATCC 25920; assembly: GCF_002163755.1. Classification (NCBI taxonomy): domain Bacteria; kingdom Pseudomonadati; phylum Pseudomonadota; class Gammaproteobacteria; order Vibrionales; family Vibrionaceae; genus Vibrio; species Vibrio campbellii. The sequence continues at coordinate 1,228,467 of NZ_CP015863.1, read as the reverse complement.
TTAAGCCCGGCGCCAATTGCAAGTTGTCGGTTTTTATTTCAACAAATGAAACCATTGAGGAATTACCTGTTTTGCGATTTTCTTGATAAGTCGATATGCGAGATCACGATGCGCGTCATCCAACCAATCTGCATTGCGATCCGTCAGCGTCAGTTGACGATCGAGCTTAAATTGCCATCGTTGCACTAGCTCTGATGGTGACTTTGCCAGTAAGAACGTGACCCATAAATAACCCAGCTCTCGGGCTGTCTCTTCGAAGCTTTTTTCATCGAGGCTGGTTGGCAGTGGCTTTTGCCAACCGCTGGGCCAGTTGGAAATCATCATCGGTCCTTGTTGGATCAAAAAACGCGTTTCATCCACCCCAAAGACCTGATTAAGACACTGTTTAGGTTGCTTTAGCACCACTTGGCGCATCGCTTGGCAATGCATGATTCCGCCAATCATCAACAGCAGCCGATTTGTTGCCTCTACAGGCAGTAAAGCCAGACTGTTGTATGGATGATTAAAAGCATGATCCGTAATTGGCGACAACGACCAGTCTTCAATACACCACTGATTGATGGCCGCTTGGTTTCTCCAGCCTTGGAGTTTTAACAACCAAGGCTGTTCTTCCATTACCCAACTTTCGTCAATATAACTGCAAGGGCAATAGTTAAACTGATGCTGAATTTGGGAAACTGGCGTTTCGGAATTAACCACGTTTCACGTTCCTGCGGCACCAAGCAAACGTTGCTGCGTTAGAGCCAATGATCAGCAGTACCAAGAAAACAAGGATAGCAATCAGATGGCTTGCGGTGTCTTTGGTCACTTGAATCGACAGAATGCTTTCGAATTGATTACCTTGAGACGTCACGCGAACTTCCGAAGATGGCACCATCACCACGCTAATACGATCGTAGTTCAACCCTTCGATACTGTTGTTTACTAACAGCTTAATCTGAGGGACATAAGAGTCCAACGCGACATCCGCGGCATGCTTGATAAACACAGATGCCGATGCTGGCGTTGGGCGCTCACCAGGACGAAGATTTTGGTCTTCAAGTACCACGTGAACGCGAGCGACCAACACCCCATCAATTTGTGACAATGTAGACGACAGCTCTTGCGATTTCGCGTAAATAAGTCTCGCTCGCTCGGCAAGCGGAGACGAAATCAGATCGTCTTTCGGGAAGACTTCTTTAAGTGTCGAGAACTGCTCTTTTGGGTAGCCTTTGCGCTTAAGCGCATCAACCGCAAACGCAATTTGTGCGTTATCTACCATCAGCTTGACGGTGTTGTCTTTATCCGGTTCTTTGGTGGCGACGACGCCTTCAGAAAGTAGGATTGACAACATTTCGTTGCCTTCTTTCTGGCTCACACCGGTGTAAAGTTCGGTCTGACAACCCACCAAAAATAGAACCAGTAACATGCTTACTGCACGCATTGTTTTTCTTGTGATGACTGACTTCATTGTGACTACTGTGCCTTTAACAGTGTTTCTACGTTTTGCGTCGTTTTACCTACCGTCTTGGCGATCAGTTCCTCTTGAAAGGTAATTCGAGTCAACGCCCATTGCATTTGCAAAAGCTGAGCAGGATCGTCACCCACCATTTTCATACTGTCGGTTAAACTGCTTTTTGCGTTATCGATGGTATTTTTCAGTTCGCTTATGTTTTCTAACAAACCACCTTCTAAACCATTGTTTCCTTCCGGGGCCAACATCGCTTGCTCGAAACGTTCGCTAAGCCCATCCTGAGCTTGCGCATCTTGCACTTGCTCTAGATTCGTCTGCATGACTTCGGTGTACTGCGTATTGATCATCTGCGTTCCTATGAGAGGTCTAGTTTGTGGCTGTAAGTCAGCATGTTTTTGACCATCGAATTGATTTGTATAACAAAGCTCAACTCTTCCCGAACCATGTCTAACAATGGATCTTGATCAGGAATGTCTTTCAACTCAGCCCAGCTATGCCAAAGTGCTTGTTCTTTTTGCGCCCCCAGAGGGAAATGCTCAGACAGCAGCACTTTTAGCTCCTCACGGTCTTTTGGAGGATCGGCGAGCAAACGTCCAGAAAAGCTGCCCAGTAACTCTTGTTCGAGTGAAGCCAGTAGTTCTGGTGACGCTTTATCGGTGCCTTTTACGCTTCTTTCCTGGCTAAGTGCATACCACAACGCCTCTTTCTGCTCGCTTGGAGAAGTAAGCGCTCCATCAAGTGAGCGGCTAAGTGCCGTTGAGCTAAAGTTTCCGGAACTCTTGAGCGCTTCATACCACTCTTTAATTACCGTCACTTTGGCCTCAGACTGAGAGACGATGTCCGTGCTTTTTTGCACTGGCGATGCACTCTTGTTTGATGAATTGCTTTCTGATGCACTGTAGTCTGACGCACTTTCACTCATCAGACGGCTCATCTTATTTGCCTCGTGCGGATCAACTCTAGCTGGCTGCTGAACCTGACTGAGAGCATAGTTGAGCGAGTTGTTTTCAACCTTCATTAAAGGTTCCTGATATCCTGAGAGAAGCTCGTTGCAAAGGCTTGGCTTTCTTCACTGCCTTTTGAAGCCATCGCCAGCCAAGATTCCGCTTTGCTCGCTAACCCTGCTTTACCCGCCGCCAAAGCCGCTAAGCAGACTAAGTCAGGAGAGTTCACGCACACAGGTTCAAGCAGGCGATGCGCCTCTTCGTAGCGACCACGATTCATCAAACTCATAGAACGAATCATTGCCACAACTTCTTCGGTATCCCCTTGGGATTCGAGGCAAGACGCAATTGTCTCTGCCTCTTCGTGGCGATGCATACCGGTTGCCATCAAAGCCGTTTCGGCCAGCAGCAAACGCATGTCTTTTTCCATAACTTACACCTTCTGCAGAATCGACTGCATCACATCCTTGATAGCACGAGTCGTGGTCGCGTTGATGTTGTAAATCACCGACCATTTGTTGATAGTGTGCTGCAATTCAGCCAACTTTGATGGGTCATCAGCGTTCGTTTCTAGGTTTTTGATCGCTTCGTTCACGGCTTCATTCGCCGCTTTTGCTTGTTCTTCTAGTTTCGCTTTAACATCATCGAGATAAACACTGTTACTCGCATCGTAAAATGACATAGGTATCGCCTCTTGGTTATTTATTGCATTCGACAGTTTCAATCACAGCTAGGGCCGCTTGGTAGGCTTCATGCTGTTTGAGTAGCAACTGATATTCATGGGGGGCACAGCCAAGATCGAGCTGGCGCTTAACTGCAGATTGCGCTTGCTTGAACTTGAGGACAATGGCCTCTTTCTGTTCCTGCCCAGAGTCGCTTTGTAGTAGTTGTTCAAGATTTGTCATTGGTATTTCCACCTTCATACCCTAGATCGATCGTGATCACTCGCCCGCCTTTCACCAGCTCTATTCCTGATGGGGTGACGCTAGAAATGCGATACCCTTGAGGGGTGCGAGCCCCAACCATGTAACGAACATTGTCCGTAAGAATCACATAAGGGACTTGGCCGAAATTCACGCTACGAAACGGAAAATCGATGTTGGTTCCCTTGCTTACTTTAGGAATGGACTTCAAAACCAAATAAGGTTTCTCGCCATACTGCTCACGGAAATCCCTCGTAACGCCATAGAAGCGAGTGGTCTCGATATCGTCCAACTCACCGCGTACTTCAATACGATCGCCACTTGTTACTAACTGAACTTTCTTTAGTAACTCTGCTTTTTCAAGCAAGGCTTTGAGCGTATCCATATAGGCGCCCGCTCTTTGCAGCTCAACCTTCCAAGCGACCAACCCCGGGACATCGCGTTCTAATATCTGCTCGACTTGGCTCCAACGGCTCGCATCATCAATGTACCCCGTTAAGAGCAGCGTGCCTGTCTCTTCACCATTCTCAACTTTGACTTGGTGATAACCGAGGTTACGCAAGATAAAGCGCACGCCGCGACGAATCTCTTCCATGGTTCGCAGGTCACTTTTGTAGTTGATCCCTAGCGCGTCAATTCTTCCCAACAGTTGCAGTTTTGCGGTTCTATCCTCGACGTACCCTTCCAGTACTGCCTGCCTTGCCGTGGCATTCCATTCAACTCGCACATCATCGAGTTTCAATTCGCTCAGAATATTGCGCACTAAAACGATGGGCTCCGCTTCCGTAATGGCATCGCTGTCGCTGGCTCGAATTTGGCTATACCAAACACCGGCAAATATCACGCTTGGGATCAAGCTGCACATTAAGCCGATCAAAACTGTTCTCTTCCAACCTGATGACGCTTTATGGCTGACCGGTGCCGCTTGTTTATCCGCGGCTTCCGTCGTGATATCGATCGCCAAGTCATCTTCAAGATGCCCTACCGCAAACGTTAATCGGCCAACCGAAACCAAGGCGTTGCGTGATAATTCAATCCCATTAGCGTCAACGGTAACGCTCTCGTTATTGATCGAAACCTCATCACAATCACGCAGTAAGACGGTATCGCCATCGCATACCAATACAAGGTGACTCGCCTTGATGTCCGAATCGGTCAACACAAGGTCGGCGGTAAAGTCATCGCTCCCCAACACCAATGAATCATTGGGTAAGGTCACCTCTACTCCGGCATGAACACCAGAGAGAATACGAAATTTCCATTGCTGCATTGAGGCTATTGCTCCTCTAATGGTCGAACGCAATGATTCTCTGAGCCATCACACTCTTTGATTTGCACTCGCCATCCTTTTTGCCCTGAAGGCAGCTCGCATTGTGATAACAGCGAAGATTTGCCCTGTGACAATAGATCTTGCTGATGACGCTCCGCTTGCACTTGAGATGTACAGCTGTAGAGCGCGAGTGCCGATTTCAGCTCTGAACTGTTATTTGAAATATTGTTCAAGGTGCCGAGCTTCGGTCTTAAGTCATACTCATTCCCGATAAGCACGTTGTCACCAATGCCATCGACAACAATTCTCGGCTCAATAATGAACATGCGCACCGTTCTTCTGGTGGTATCAGTGGTACTTCTAAACAAGGCACCAAGGTAGGGGATGTCCCCTAGCAAAGGCACTTTACGCAACTGATGACTCACTTCATCACGGTACACACCACCGATGAGTAGGCTCTGCCCTTGTTTCACCGTCGCCAACGTGCTGATCTCTGTCTTGCGGATGGATGGCACATCATCAACACCGCCATCTGGAATTTGCGCACCATCTTCAAGATGCAAGCTCAGGTTGATTTCGGGTCTTTCAACAAATCGATCTCCGACAATACGTGGGACGATTCGCAGTAAGGTGCCGTAGGTCACTTCTTCAAGTGCCGCCGTTTCTCTACCAATCAACTTGACGTAGAACGTGCTGCTGTTGTTCAAGACCGCCTCAACGTTTTCTTGAGTTAGCAAAGTCGGTCGAGACACGACTTGAGCACTACCTTGAGATTCCAACAAACGAATTTGAGCCAACAAGTAGTTTAAATTGGTCGCATCTAGCAGTGACTTAAAGGTCTGCCCGCTGCCTAGCGTTACATCACCACCATCAACGTCACCTGTGGTTTTGATGTCTAAAATACTGTTGTTACCGACCTCAATACCCGCTCGCCAATCCACACCCAGTTGGCTCAAATCGTTCGCACTGATATCGACAATCGAGAGTGCCACTTCGATTCGCGACTGTGGCTGATCCAACTGAGCGACCAACTTACGGTACAAAGGCAAACGTGCTTGCGTATCACGCACTATGATGGCGTTTAAACCTGGCTCTGCTTCAACCGACGCACCGCCGTGTACAGAAACATTCTTCTTCGTGGATGCAGCCGTATTGATGTCCGTTTCTTCACTCTCTTTGGTTGCCTTGATCTGAGTTTGAACACCCGACAATACTCGGCTCAATACCGATGCAATGCCTGGCACCGTCACCGCTTGATCGCGATAAGTGATTTCTCTGTCCGTAGCCGAGGCGTATTTCAAAGGAATAATCTCAACAAACAGCTCATCCGTAGAGTTCGACTTTTGAACCAATCGGCTTTCCAGCGCTTCGGCCGTTTGCACAACCAAATCCACGTATCTAGGTGGGCCCGCTAAATAAACTAGCCCTTTGTTCTCTGCTGCACGCCAACCGTAGCGAGAATCCCAAATCCCTGTCGATATCAGAGTACTGCGCAGCTCACGGGCCGTCAGAAGTTCAAGCTGTAGCAGTCGTGAACGGGTTTCCGTCGCTTTGTACACATGCAACACCGCGCCATCGAAATACCACATCAGGTTGTAGACCTGTGCTAGATAATCAAGAAACTCGGCTGGGTCTTCTGGCGTAAATCGACCACTGACTCGATCGTTGACTTTGTCACTGACCGACACAGAAACACGATAGTTAGCGCCAAAGTTATTCAATAGTTCTTTTAAAGAATCGTTGTCCGCATAGTAACGAAACGGCTGTTCAGGCCAATCCAACTCTGAAGCGTGTAAAGGCAATGCAGCCAACAAAATCAAAGTACATGCAACAGACCAAACAAGTCGGCGTAGTTGTTTTTTTAAAACGGCAAGCATTATGGAATCCAAATACTGTGGCTGACGGTATGATTAACGCGTTGATGCTCTAACACACCACTAAACTGCTCGACCAAATTCACATGTTGGGAGAGCTGAGCGCATAATGCTTCTGCGGTTGCGCTTTCCATATTCATCTTTCCTTGCACAATCAACTGTTCGTTATCATTCACCGTCAATGTGCTGCACGTATCTCGCAGTGTCTTCAAAGAGAGCTGCATACAATGCTTAAGTGCCTGCTCTTTTTGGTAATCGAGGTGCTGTTCAAACTGAAATGGGAGCACGGTTTCCCACAAGACCCATGATGAATGCTGCCGAATGTTAAGCAGCATCTGGTCAACTTCGATATCGTAGGAACCATTATTTGAGGAAATAAAGTCCCCAACCCCAAGCGTTGCCGCGAGAGATTTCATCATTTGATCTAACATATTTAGCTCTATTTAAATCTGGCTGAGATAGTTACAAGCTTGACCGCAACGGTTACTCTGAATATCAAAATAGTAGTGATCCACATTGCCAACGGTGTGCATGTCTTGAAACCACTGCCAAATCTTAGCAACCGCATTTAAGTCGCTGTACACATTATCGCAAGCGTCCCACACGTCGTTTAGGTCAGGTGCTTGTACTCGAGCTTCGTCACACCAGACTTTCCATTCAGAGATAAATTTATCTGATGTTTCGCCGTACTGAGACAGACCTTTGAGCTTCTCAAGCGTTGGCCTCCACTCTTCCACCATAGCTCGGTGAGATTCGACGGCCTGATTTTGCTGTTCATTAAGAACATCAAGCTGCTCATGCAGTTCACTCTGCTGGCTCTGGATCAGTGCTAACTGCTGCTCTGCATAAATCGCACTGTTCTCTTCTGTCGACAGTCTTAACCAGTAGTCTTTCTGAATACTCAGCTGATTAATCAACTGCTCCAGCTTTATGGTGTCATGCAACCCCGTCTGATCTGTCTTTCGGTTCACCCACTCATTCAGGGTTAAATACATCGACAGGATAAGTGTTTTAGGGGACGCCAAATTGAAGCGAAACCCTAATCGACTGTTAATGTAATCCAGCCTTTGCTCAAAAGAGCTCAACACATGATTGTCACTCAGTTGTCCACCCACCTCGAGAAAGAGGCGCACGGCAAACCGGTCTAAAGAGGTACCAAACCTTTGATAGGTTTTCACCACTTGGCTTGCACATAAGCAATCAACGACATTGCGGTCAAGCAAACGTTGGAGTAAAGACAATTGTTCTGAACTCAGAACCTCTTCACTAAGCAGTTGTCGGTGATTGACACTAACAACATTCGGCACTTGCGATGATTGGGTTAAACCTTCGTATCTTGCGCCTCTCTGCAATACAGTGACCTTCCTTTGCGTCACAATGTTGTTAGGAAAAAGCGAACGGCGTCGCCAATGCAGCTTTTTCATTGGTGTTGTTCTCCGCATCTACTTCGAACAATCCAGAAAGAAGTAGAGGTAATAGTTTTGTTCGTTGTTACGCTGAGCATAATAGAGTTTACGCCAGTTGATGCCTTTCAAAATTAGTCAGAAAATTTTAGTCGTCAGACATTTCACTTAGCAATAGCGACTTGTTCATCCCCAGAACGTACACGACTTGGTGTCGTTCCAAAGCGGCGTCGGTAACTTTGCGTAAAATAAGATTGGCTAGAAAAGCCCGCTTCCATTGCGACGTCGACAATGCTCATTTTGCTAGTAAGCAATAACTTATGGGCATGCAGCAAACGGCGCTCACTGATCCACGCTCTAGGAGAAACGCCATAGTGCTCATTAAAGAGCTCTTTAAACGTCGTCAGGCTCGCGCCAAACTCATGAGCGTAGTCGGTCAGCTTCCACTCCTTCAGGTAATGGAGTTCCATAAAGCGACGCAGTCGGTCTGAGGTTTTGTTGGTCAGCTGTGATAATAACGCATACAGGTTCTCACCTTGCTCACCGTGGAGCAATAAGATGAGCATTTCCTCGTATTTTAAGCGCATGATGGTGTCAGGATAAGACTGCTCTTCTAGCGTCTTCATCCCTGATAAGGTCTGCTCTATCAACAAATTGAAAGTAAACGGGAACAATCCAGACTGAACGTTCTCAACTTTTGGTAGCGACATCAGTAAATCACTGTGCTTTTGCAAAAATTGACTGACAAGTTCATTGTCGAATTCGATCACTGACGCCGTATATTGGCCATCTATTGGCGTGTACTCTAGTAAGTAATCCCCTTGAGAGAGAAACACACCACAACCAGCGACGACATCTAATGTGCAATCCCCCGTCTGAACTCGCAATTGCCCATTGTGAACGACAACAATGTGAGACTGGCGAGAATGAAAAACTTCATCGTATTTTTCATAGTAACAAGTACTATGGATTTTTCGCGATAGCGAGTTGACCCTTTCTGTGTTTAGTTGGCCTAACACATCCATTTTCTACCCTTCATAATCCTAATTTCTCTAATCGAAAAAAGAGAAATGCCAAAGCCTGATCCCGCCTATACAAAACGTACGTGCGGTGTTTAATCAGAACGATGTCAATTAAAGAAGCAAAGAAAAGAGCATAGGTGCAATAGCACGACCATACTCCCCGAATAAATTACAAATAGCTCAAAAACTACCGGTGGTAGCAAAAAATAATCTTGGAAAAACGTCTCGATATTTTTTTGTTATATTCTCGAGAAATTAATAAGCTTTTGCTAAAGTTCAACTTATAACTAGTGATACTCAAGCAACCGAAACTTTTATTATATTAGAATAAATGAAAGTACTAATATTTAAGCCTACTCTCACCTATATTGGTATTTCCATAAAAAATGGAGTGTTTATTTTTAAACCACTTTATCTAGTCAACTTCATAGAAGCGGGGGATATAAACATAAAAATTGCAGTGAGTGCAACTGATATTCATATAAAGAAGCACTGAGTCGATGACTTGACCCCATTTATAGTTAGGTTTTTATCTCCAGATTATTCGCTTCATTCAACTTAAATTTTTATTAAAATAGAAAAAATGAAAACGATTACTTTTCTAGTTATTATTGTAAGCTTCTAGTTTTAAATCCTTATGCACTCTGCCTTGCGTAAAAATATAGTCCTCTTCTTTGCTGGCTCTGATTTCCCCTTGAGAACGTAACACTGCGCGGATCTTCATTTCACCCTTACCTGCTTGTATGGGCGCAATAACAAAAGAGTACTGTACAGGCAGCTGAACCCCCTGGTATGTCTGCTTTGCGACTGTAATACACCGTTCTGTGGTTACTTGGCACACATCAACATCAACCGATGTACTCACGGGCGCAATATACTCATCAAAAGCCACCCACCCATACAGCACAGCTTGGGCAGAGCTCGCAAAGCCGCCGTTTAAGGAATTGTTGTGAGTGCAAGCATTCAAAAACAACAAGCTTAGCAACCCAATAAGTGTTCTAGATTTCACTGCGTACTCTATCTACTTATCTTTTTATTAAAATAACAATCGCAATTCTGGTACAGAAATATACAAAAGATCAACCTGTATTTTATAAACCAACAAAAAAATAAATTCTCATAAATAAGAAACCACTAATTAACCTTAATTTACTTTGCCATAAAATTTGACATTAGTTCCAAGCACATAATTAAACATTATATAAGCAGGATTTATATGAACCTATGATATAAGCAACCTGACCAATGATTTCTTTATTGGCCCAATAGAAAAGCGTTTATATAAAAAAATCCAACCAATTTTGATAAACATCGAAATGCACTTGCCATAACTTCACCCTTAAAATTCTAAAAAGGATGACTTCTATGTCTGCGCGCCAAATCGTAGATGAGGTTTTACTTAAATTTGCTCATCAAATAGGGTTACCTAAATTACAGTTGATTGAAGACGAATTGGGTTTAGCTTTTGATGACAACTTAAGAGTTCATGTGATTTTTCACCCAACGACAGGGATGCTTCAATTAGAAGCTGAGATCGTCGATCTACAAATTGTTAATTCTGACCTTTACCGTTCTTTTATCGCATTCAACTACCATTGGTCTGAGCATCAATTGTTTTTTAGCTTAGATAACCACAGGCACAAGCTTTGTTTAAATAGACTGCTTCATGCAGAGTCACTCGACTACGAACTGTTTGAAGATGCACTGGCTGAGCTGCTCACACAGAGCGAATCTTGGGAAGACTTGTTATCCGCCCACATCGCCATGGAAGCTTTGCCATCTCAGCTTCAGAGCTCGGATTTAAGAGTTTAGGTGATCTATGTCCAATGACATCCAACCAACACAAAATCACTTATCTATCGATTGGATCGAGAGCAACAGCCGGACTGAGTCTGTACAGAAGGGAAACTTTCTAGGCAGAACCGTGGCGCAGATAAATCCAAACGAGCGAGAGCAAAACCGCACTAACTCTAAACTAGAGCTAGGCGAGACGCTTTCTATGCTTGCCAATACTGAGCTCTCCAACGCGATTTTAAACTTTGAAAAAGACTCGAACGCAGCACAAAGCCTGTTGAGTAGAAAGGTTCAAGTGATCGCGACCAATAGGCCGATGAGCTGAGTTCGACCCTCACCTTGTAAGAAACGCAAAGCCCCGAGATTTCGGGGCTTTTAACTTAGAGCATAACCTGAACTTTGTCGTTGATTACTTTAATTCCTTCATTTAGTAACTGCTCTTTTTGTCCATTTACATCCACCACATTTCCAGAAACACCCACAACACGATTTGTCCATTGGGAGTTTGAGAAATCGTCTGATACTGCTGCTTTCAGCATCGAAATAATGGCTTGCGTTGCGTTTGCGTGACCATAGAATTCCTCAGACAGCTGTTTGTATGTTGTTAGGGTTCCTGTGGGACATTTTCTTTTAAGTAAGCAAGTAGTTGAGGCCAATTGGCCTTATGATTTCGTTTGCCTCTTGATCGACTTTTTGAAGGTATCGCGGTTTTAAAATGAATCGTGCCTAACCCTGGTGGTTTAGTGGGGTAATATACGATTTCCCTCGCTAGACCACCTTCTTTCGAAGAGACATTTAATGGGACGCTTACCAACTCATTCCACTTAGTGGCAGGCACCAAAAGGGGTTATGGTTAAAAGCACTACAAACTTGCTGGGTGATAAGTCGCACTGCGTTGATATACGCGCGGATGGAGGTCTCTTGATGCTAGCGCCTTCTCAAGCCAAAAACAAAAACGATGGTGTTCTTCAATCCTACCTACACACTAACAATGTGCATCTGGAGAACTGTGCTATGTTAAATCAATCTGTATGTGCAAAACTTGCCACTGATGCGCGACCAGTAGTACAACAGGAAAAAAATACTGGTTCAACGCTTCCTAAGACGACGCAAATCACAACACATATCACAGCTTTTTTTAGTGAAGCGATTTCACGCTGTGTGAGCAATCTAGTGATGACAAATCAAGGCTCACGTAATGAAGAACTAAACCGACAAGCCTTTAAAATGGGGCAATTCGTTGGCGCTGGCATTATTTCATACCAAGAAGCGCATGCAATGCTTTTAATGGTCATGCCTGACATTCCGGAAGGAAAGTATGTCGATAAACCGCTTCTAGATGATGAAAAGGAAGTGGTCAAAAGAGTGAACGATGCCTTTTTACGCGCGGGAACCATTGGTTTTGACGACAAGGGGCGTTCACACGTTTTGAGCTTTCATCCCCAAGCGCAGCAATATTGGGCTGAATGGGTTCAAGAACAACATGCAAAGATCATTACTGTGGAAGCCGACATGCAACCCGTGCTAGGTAAACATGTTGGGTTATGTGCTCGTCTAGCTTTGGTGTTACATATGTTTGAAGGTAACCTAGATACAGACTTAATTCTTGATTCAACCTTGGAAAAAGCAATTCGTTTTGTTGAGTTTCTAGAAACTCATCAATACCGCATTTTCGGATCTTGCGAAAAGACAATTTTGCATGATCTTTCTAAGCTATTTCTTAGCAAGCTCGACGGCTTACCAAATCTCTTCTCGTTGAGCGACGTGAGCGATATTGTACTAGAAAACCTATGTGACCGCGGCTACCTCCTACGCACACAAAACAAGAGTAAACAAGATCGTCCAACGATCTTATATTTCAAGCACCCTGAATACTGCGGTGTTTAATTACTAAAAGAAGCCCTCGTTTGGAGGGCTTCTTTATATCGGTAATATCGGTATCGTTTGAGAGAGCGCCACTAAAGCTAAAAAGTACCTTTTAACTTATCTCCTCTCTCGCACCTAGCCGTTAGCATTTCTACTCAGTATGGTTTATTCGCTGAAACTTACATTTATGTAAGAGAACCTTGTAAACAGAAGAAAGCGCACTCCAGCTTGAAGGTCGATTGTCACGCCATTGCGAATAGCTACGGTTTGCTCTGAGCATCGAGTATGTAATATTGATACTTTTTCTTGCTCTAGATAGTGCGACATAAATCGCGCAATTGTCTTCAAATGTCTGAGACTTGTAATTCCAAAAAGCTTGGTCTTCAAGTCCCACAAAGTAAACGTAGTCATACTCTAACCCCTTACACTTATGAATATTCATAATGTGAATCGTATTTGGGGAGTTAAATAGAACGACAGAGTCTTTCACCCCCTCGACTTGGGCGTAAGTCTGGCGTAGACGGGTTTCAAGAGTATTCCATGTTTTTTGATAGAATCCTACTGAACGATATTGTTTCCACCTTCCTTTTATCTTGCCTAAATCGAGGAAATGTACGAAATCCACAACGTACGATATAAGTTCGTCGATGGTGGTTTGCTCATTCAATTGCTCTCGTTTCTGGGCTATGTATTGTGAAATGGTAGATACAATCTCATGTTCCTTTTTATCGCCAATTTCGACCCTATTTAGGCTCAAAGCAACACCATAGATTTCCATTGTATTTTTCAGGCTTGGGGAAAAAAGTGCTTTCAAAAATTGAGAAAAAATCAATCCTAAAGGCTCTTTGAATGCATCTTGTAATTCATTCATATCAGCATGTTCGATTCCTAGCCTAGCTAACTCACCACTTATTCTCTCTGTGTACAACGCTGACTGCTGCTTCGTTAGTATACAAATATCCTTGTTGTTTACTCCCCCATCTATAAGAGCTTTTATACTCTGGGATACGAGCTTGGCTTCCTGAACTTCATTAGAGAAAATACTTACAGAGCAGTTTGGAGAAGAAACATCAGAACTTTCAACCTCCTCAGTCGGATTCTTTATATAATCAATGAAGACGTCTAGAACCCTACCAATTTCGTCTGAGGCTCTGTAATTTTTTAACAAATACTTCTGTTCAGCCGAAAAATCATTTAGAAAATCATCAAACACCGTTTCTCGGGCGTCAGCCCAAAGCATAATACTTTGATTAATATCACCCACACTCAAAAGCTTGCTGGGCGTCCCTTGGAATAGAAGCTTTAGAAGCTCATACTGTTTATTTGTTGTATCTTGAAATTCATCAACAAAAACATGTGAGTATGAGTTTGAGAACATAGCCCTTACATCCTCTCTTTCTTTAAGAATGATAATTGCCATATCAATCAATCGTTCCATAAGGATCTTAGAGTTATTTTTTGCCTCACTTTCTTTGAAAACAATATCATATCCATCATGGGGACGCTGAGATAAAGGAAGTATATTTTTAAACCGATCAACTACACTCTTACAAAAAGCGTGAAACGTAAAAGAGTCAAATCGAGAAGATGCCTCTCCGCACCTTTTCCCAATTCTTACTTTGATGTTAGCTTGAGCTTCAGTTTTGAATGTCAATGAAAGTATTCTCTTTGGCCAAGGGCATATCCCAGTAACCAATAGGTAGTTAGCTTTTTGAGCCAACAGCTCTGTTTTCCCGGCTCCCGCACACGCCAAAACCGAAACTGATTGATCGCAAGTGATGATATCCATCAACTCCTGAGTTGGCTCTATACCTTTGGTTGGTTTCCATTCGTTCATTACTCAACAACCTGCTCGGAGCACTCAATAACTCTCTCAATCAGCCTCCTAAGCTCGGGGGGCATCCTACGTATTATTTCAGCAGAGCTATACGTAGCTTCCAATTTCGAGAACATCCTTACATGAGATGCTGGCTTGCTTTTGTTTGAAAGAAATCTATACCTATACCAAAGGAAATTTCTCTCCCAGTCTTCACCGAAATCATACCTTATACCGCTATTGCCTTGCTTTAAGACCGCCTTGATGAGTGAGGCTTGCCTAGCTTCCTGCTCTTCTTCAGATTCATCTTCACCTCCCTCCATAGGACCTCGCTCTCCGTAAGCTAAGTCGGGGGTGCAAAAGATTTCTGGGAAAGCACAAATCATCGAATAATCAATATCTAAAGGGCTAGAGAAGAACACATTGCTCTCTTCCAACTCCTCTACAAGGCTGACGTCTTCCTCTTCATCATCTTCATCGTTCTCTACAAATGTCATCAAGTAAAGATTCGGATCTTCGTCTGAGTCCCATTTAGGGATATTTTCTATCATCTCCTCATGAAGGTAAGGTGTATCATTGTCATTAGTAACTAGTTGTTCGACCGCATATTTAATACGCCCAAAGCCGCCACCATTTCTGTCAATATCGAAATCAAGCAGCGTTATGTAAGGGATCTGTAGCGACTCCAACAAGCGCCAGAAGTGGTTTACATGCCGACCACCTAATGGAACTATGGATATAGAACGACCATCAGAATGTTGACCGAAGTGTTCCAGCAGTTTGGGAAGTATTACTTGCTCGCTATCTCCTTCTCCCAAAACAACCAACTTCGAGAAATATATTTCAGGATAAGCCTTAACTGCCTCGCTAACATATTTGGCCTGTTCATCCCCAGACTCCGGCATACTTAAGGCTTGGACTCGTGTACTACACGTATCGTTTTCTAACCTAAAGTGTCTAATTTGACGAGGTTCAACCCTTCCTACTAACGATGCCGAATGTGTCGACACAATAGACTGACAAGACTCACTTGAACCATAATCTCTGACCAGACTCATGACTCTTCCCAAGTAATGTGGTGAGAGATGATTCTCTGGCTCTTCAAGAATCATAAGACTGAAAACTGGCAATCGGAGTTTCTCAGGATCGAAATAAGATTCTTCACCGTCACTGATTGCTTTACGCATTGCTTTATCTAAGTCAAACAGTGCTTTCGTCAATGCAAAATATACTAGTGATTTCTGCCCATCACTAAGCCTGCTTGTATCAACCTTGTTCTTTGTCGCATCAGGCATAAACTGAAGTTGCAAGAGCTTAAGTATTTCATCAATGTCTCCAACCGGGAAATCAAGAATAGCTTCCTTTAAATGCTGCCCTCTATATATGTCACTCCAAGTTTCATTGATAGCCTGCTTTATTTGAATTAGAGCATTGTTTTCTGTAGCTAACTCATTCAACTCTTGAGCTTTTTCTTCAAATTCACCCTTTTCTTCTTCTGACCACTTTATCGCCTTTAAAAGCCTACCTAGAATGGCTTTTGATGAGAACTTTAGCTGTGTAAGAGGATCTCTGTTAGCTGGTACGTAATTGACCTGAATTGCATTTCTCTGAGTTGTAAGTAAACGTTCTTTGACGTCATCTATAGGCTCATCCATATCACTATCAATAACCCAAATGGATTCTTCAACATCCCCTAATGGATTGTAATCAAAGGACAGACTTGCTTCCAAACGAACGCGAAATATGATCGATCCATCTTCGCCTGAGGCTGTTAGACCATTCAATAAAGGTGGTATCGAGATTGGATCTTCGGTGTTACCTAAGTCAAACCAAGCCTCAATAAATAAATCTCTAGCCGTATCGGGTTTGTCCCCGCTAGGTAAATGAAAATCCGAAGGGGATAAACCTCTCAAAGAATGGTCAATTGAAAACAACTTATTTAGCGCCTCAAGAGCCGTACTCTTGCCTGTGCCATTATGACCAATGAAAATAGTTACATCATCCTCAAACTCAATCGTCTGGGGATGTCCTGATGAGATACTCTTATAGCCGGATATCTTGAGTTTTTTTAACAACATTTACGCACCAATAACTTTTCGAAACTATCACCTGTATCAATGTGTATAATTGCATAAAAAAGCTCAAAAAAAATCCACCTATTGCCAATTTCTACTTTTAACGCTTTCAAAAGGTTGCTACTTAATCAAAAAGAGAACCAATTGGATAACTAGCCAAAAGGGTGTCAAGAACACAACATTTCTACTTAATCTTATTAGCTTTTCTGTAAGTTCGATTTTTCATTTAAGTTTTCGCGTCAAAGGGCAGGACTGAATAAAGGCGGCATCGTCGGCAGTGAGGGAGCTGTTTTGTCGAACGACCTTAGCTTGCGTTCTACTCAGATCCATAAGATCGCGTTTGGACTTTCTAAGGGTTGGCTCAACAGAGTTAAGTTTAAGATTATTGCGACGGAGCAAAACCTTCCTGACTATGTAAAACAAGCCAAGAAAGAGCAGGGCGCCAATGGTGATCACGCTTATGGTGTTATCGCCCAAGAGCCAGCGACTTATATATTGCGTATCGAAACATAACACGATCTTGGTCTCCTTTTGAGTTAGCCCAATATTACCGACAATAAGAGTTAACTCCGACACACCATCAGGCCATGCTAATTTAGATAAAACTTATAAGTAAAAGATAGATAACATGGGCGCTCCACATGGAAACACAAACAATAAAAAGTATAACCGCACATTTGCTCCCCTTACTTATAAACTTTGTCTGATGGGAGCCCGCGATCAAGACTTAGCTGATTTTTTCGAAGTCCATCGGGATACAATATTCCACTGGGTCAGCTTGTATCCTGAATTCGCCGATACTCGTAAAAAGGGGAAGATGCAAGCGGATGCTGAAGTTGCCTACCAATTGTTTAAGCGAGCAACAGGAACATCTGTGCGAAAAGAGAAAGTGCTGAGTTCAGGCGCAGTAGTGGCTTACCAGGAAGAACTGCCGCCAGACGTTCGTGCAATGGAGTTCTGGTTGAAATGCCGAGACCGCAATAACTGGAATCCTAAACAACAAGTTGAAGTGTCTGGAGATGCAAGTAACCCTTTGGCATTTTTACTAGCTGATATAGCCCAAGAATCGGAAAACGCCTCCCCTCTTCCACAAATTGTTTAAAAACACACCAGATTTAACATAATAATAATCTGCACCAAACGAAGTGAACAAATTTAAAATGTCCCTCGAAACGCCCGTTTTCATACGTTAAGGCCAAAAACATAACTGAATAAATACTGCATAAATGGTGAATAGAACGACTCAAACCAAAAGCGTGGCTTAGCTGCTTTTTTAACTAACTTTTCAGCTTGAACTGTAATAGCGTTGTTAATCGATCTTTCTCTTCTCCAATTGAGTCACTTCGCTTTGGACTTCAGCGCCCTCATGAACAATTAATTTTTGCATGCTATCTCACACTATCAACCTTGTTAAATTTATTGCTATCTAAGAAAATCGATAAAGAACGAATTTTCAATGTCTTAAGTGTAAGTTTTAATAATTTTTTGAGAACCAACGTCCATGCCTATTTTTGAAGGGTTTCTAGCTCTATCTTCTGTTCTATGTAAAACAGGCTTCCAGATTATTGCAGGCCAAAACATACTAGCTCAACAGGCGTCAGCAGAGCTTATTGACCTCATAAGAAAAAAAATTCCCAATTCTAGACAAGCCGGTCGTCTAAATAGACTACTCGAGGGAGTAGCAGATGAGGCAGCAGAATGCCTTCAAACACTTTCCGAAAGTGAAGAGTTCAAACTACCTGAAAATGAGAAATTAGCGACAATTCATGCCGTCCAACTCACAATTGAAAAAGCAGAGCTCAACTTCGATAAAGTAATCAAGGTTAATATGAGTGCAGAAGCTTTGGAAAAACAGATCCTTAGCTCTGGAAAAGTTGAGTACGACAGCTTAACAAGCTCATCCCAACAGTACTTTGATATTTTGTTGCGCGACAGCTGTGCTATCACCGTCGAAATTGTCAAAGGCATGCCAAACATCAATGTACTCATCAGCTCAGAGTTACTCAGAAGAACCGATGAATTCTTGGATAAGTTTAAGGACCTACTGTCTGAACTTTCAACAAAAACAGTATCAATTGATCAAAAGGATAAGGATTTCGAAACTAGGTACTTGAGATCTATAGCGACAAAACTTAATTCCTATAGCTTATTTGGACTGGATGTTGATGCTTCGCTAAAAAAGCTTGATCTAGACATTTCCTATATCAGTCTGACAGGTTCACCTTCCTACGAGTGTGAACTTGAGAGCACACAAATTGAGCACATTCTTTCTCAAGCAAATGCTGCAATCATTTCAGGTAGTCCGGGCTCAGGTAAAACGACACTGCTACATTGGTTGGCTCTCAATGCATCAAAACACACATTTGAAGGCGAGCTCGATAGATGGAATGGATTTATTCCATTTATAATACCTTTAAGAAAATACAGTAAAAATGAACTCCCTAAACTATCTGACTTTGTAGAATTTGCGTCACGTCTACTTGTTGACACGATGCCAGAAGGTTGGGTAGACCGAGTATTAAGCACTGGAAAAGCTATGATTCTAATCGATGGATTAGATGAAGTAAGTCGCGAAAAACGGGCTGAAGTCCAGAATTGGATAGACGAACTCCTTTCTGTATACACAGACTGTTTCTTTATCGTAACTTCCCGTCCAAATGCACTCGATGAGGATTGGCTCTACTACGCGGAACTAGCTCATGTCGAGCTTCAGCCTATGACGCCAGACAATATAGCCAAGTTTATTGATAACTGGCATCTAGCCGTAGCACAAGTATCAAACAAAAATCACACCGAAGCAGAGCTCAGTAACTTTAAGAAAAGACTAAAAGTCCAAATCAATGAAAATTCGAGACTTAGAAATATGGCATCGTCTCCACTACTCTGTGCGATGCTGTGTGCCTTAAACATTGATAGAAATGCGATGCTACCGCAGGAGAAAGGGGAGCTCTACAGGGTGGTCATGGAAGTTCTACTAGAGCGGAGAGATAGTGAGCGAAAAATAGAAGCTAATGAAGGTATAGTACTAACAAGAGCACAAAAAGAACTCCTTCTACAAAATCTAGCTTATTGGATGCTTATTAATAGAAAACAAACAGCGTCCTTTGAAGAGGCTGAAGACTGCTTTCGAAGAACAATGAAAAGTATGCCAAACGTCAAAGGAACAGAAAAGGAAGTAACTCAGTACCTACTAGCACGAAGCGCTGTCATTAGAGAAACGTCTGTTGGCTACATTGATTTTGTGCATAAAACCTTCTCCGAATACTTAGCGGCCAAGCACCTAGTAGAGGAAGACTGTATTAGCATGATAGCTGATAATGCCCATAATGAAGATTGGAAAGAAGTAGTTGTTATGGCTAGTATGCATACGAGCAGAAAAGATAGTAATGCTCTTATATCTAAGCTAATTCAAACTGGGGATTCTCACCCTCAGCACAAATATACACTTCATTTATTAGCTGTTGTAGCAAAAGAAACGACCATAACGCTAGATAAGGATGTCGCAGATCAAGTTGATAAAATCGTAGCTTCACTTCTTCCACCTAGGGACAAAGAGGCAGCCCTCTCCATCTCTTCTGCTGGTGAATTTGCTGCACCTTACTTAAGATTCAACGAAAAGCACTCAACAAAACAACAAAAACTATCTATCGAAACGCTGGTATTGATAAATGGCGATTCCGCGATTGAAGCGTTATCAAGCTATTCCAAATCATCAAGCCATTTCATTCATCAAGAATTGATTGAACAATGGGCGTACTTTGAAGAAGATAAATATGCCGAAAGAGTGGTCAGTCAAATTAAGAAGATAGACTCTCTCATATGGCCAGTTAAAACATCTTTAAAGGGAGTTGAAAGTTTAAGGAATGTTAAGCACTTACATCTAAACGATCTTTGGATAGATGATCATGAATACGAAAGGTTATCTGCTTTGAATCTAAAGAGATTACAGATTTCACATTGTACAGACTTATATAACCTGAATTTTCTTGCTGGCTACACAGAACTTTGTAATCTGGAGATAACTGAGTGCCATAATCTATCGTGCGTATCAGCCCTCACTAAGCTAGCCAATATCGAACTGCTAACGCTTAGTGATTGCACATCGATTAAAGAGCTGCCTAATTTACAACAGTTATCCAAATTATCGGCTCTAAACATTGAGGGCAACTCTGAGATAAAGAGCCTGCTGTTTTTGGAAAAACATCCATCTATAGTACATCTAAACATTGATAACTGTATTGGAATTACCACCCTACAGCCGCTATCACAATGCAAAAAGCTAACTGACATTCAGACAGATAACCTATCTCTTTCTGAAACATTACCTGACCATATGGCTGACCATATTTGGTAGGCCTCTTAGCTCAACAGATAAGTCATAGGGCTTAAGAAGGTAGGGGGGGCGGTCTACAACACAACACACCCTCCCTAGTGCCTAACTTGGACAATCGATAACCTGAAGTCAATGCTAATACCCGAATCATTTCATGTTCAAGTAAAGCTCTTTTCGGGCGCTTAATTGACTTTTTCACCTTCAGCCTAAACCATTCTGCTTCATGGTTTAATTCAAGGCGATTAAAGCAAGAAGACAACAACCTTAGTTTCTTTTTCAATGTAGTCTCACTACAAGTTTGACTGGTTTTCCAGTTCTCAATATGCTCCTTCCTGATTTTTTCTGTAGTTATCTTTGAATCAAGAAGGCTCAAAAATGACAACCAGCAATTTCGATATTCCAGTTGGCTTTTAGGCGCTAAATCAACCAACCTAGGCTATATCTCTAGTGAGCTAATTCTAGTTTTGCATTTAGCACTCGCACCTCTGAACTCTTCAAATACAAACTCAACCTCCTCTATAGTCGGAGATTCAATTGATCTGAGGCTTTGAGCTAAAGTAGAGGCCATCGCGATTGCTTGTAGGTAATCACGCGTTTTAAGGCTAGTTTTTATCTGCTGATACCCATCTTGGTTAGCAATGTTCCAACGAAAGGTATAGATGCCGGTCCGGCTGCGTACCAGATAAGTACATTCGCGAGTGGATTGAGATTTAGGGAATTGTTTTAAGGCCATTGTGCTCTCTATTGTACCTATGGCAGCTCAATAAGCCTTAAAAACGAGAAAAGGCCTGATAAATCAGACCTCTAGAATGTGGCGGTGAGTGAGAGATTCGAACTCTCGATACGTTGCCGTATACACACTTTCCAGGCGTGCTCCTTCAGCCACTCGGACAACTCACCGAATCAAATTTTGGTTGGTATCGTTAACCAACGAGGCGCTAATTTAATGATTATGTGCCCGATGGTCAAGGCTAAACACGAAAAAAAGCGCCCTTTTGCGTTTGTTTGCTCACTATCTAGCTAAATTGCATAAAACAGGGGCAATTATGCTTCTTGATAGTAGCCAGGTACTCGGAACCAACGGCGGCATTGGTCAAGGAAATATCCGTAAAGTACACCCATACCGCAAGATACAACCGCGTTACTCGCTACTGCTGTGATAATTTGGTCAGTCGATGCGCCTACGGCAAACAAAATGCCCGCGTAGACTGGAGATTGGAACAATACGTACGCCACCAAATCAGAGACGTTCTTCATGAAAGAGGAAGGTGAAAGCTTGTTGCCTTGGCGTAATACCCAGTCACGGAACATGCCATAAGGCCATGCAATTGCGATATTGACTGGAATAGACAGCGTGCGTGATGCCAAAGACTGCTCGAACATCATACCCGAGATCAAAATCTCAATGATCATGCCTGTGATAAAACAAAAAACCACCATAGCAAAAGTATCCGCTGCGGCGTTACGAATACAAAATGGTCCACGAGACTTCATTTACAACCTCTAAAATCAAACACTATTAAAAACGACATCTATAAAATGATTTACTGCATTTAAAACCAAATAGCAGTTAATGGCGCTATTAAAACACAACATTTTCAGTTTATGCTTCCGTTTTAAATTCTTGGATGTAAATTAATAACCAACTTTAAGCCCAAAAGTAGCAGCTTTCACCAAAACCAGTAAAAACCACCTTAAAACGACTAAAATTAGGTTTAAAAACGTAATTTACTTACTAAAAAACGACTTAGCACACGAAATACGCAGAAAACCAGTGATATATCTGGTAAGTGAATTTCAAAAAGATCGGCTTATGCTACTTGGAGGTCGATTTTCAGAGTAAATGCGAAGTTTGTGGGGTTAGAGAAATGGGCTTGAACAAAGGAAGTTGCTCGAACCTCGGTTCAAGCGACTTCCTTTTTATGTGTGAAGTTATTGATCTGCCAATAATATGGTGAGCTGATCGATGTCTTCTTGCTCAGGAGATAAGGCTTTGAGTAAGTGGCTTTCAATACGCTCGATAACGCTGCTTAGCTCTTCTGTCATGCTCGGTTGCACACTACCGAGAATATAAGACAGCGTCGTTAGCGCTTGAGTGAGGTTGCCATCATCTAACGCTAGATAAAAGTTCAAAAGTAACGCATCTACATCGTGCGGTGTTACTGGTTTATTCCCCTGCTTATCTTGATATTGATAGAGGATAGAAGCATGGCGATACAAAGCATCATCCAATTCTGATTCAACAATAGGTTTTGCAATAATGTGGTTGGCACCAACATCCAGCATCCGCTCTTGTGTCTCTTTGAATACATCGGCCGTACACCCGAAGATCAACACAGATTTTGCGGGTGTATCCATAGAGCGAATCACCGCGATTGCACCTACCCCATCGAGCACCGGCATGTGGTTGTCCATTAATACCAAATCAAACTTCTGACTGGACACCTGCTCTACGGCTTGTTTGCCATTCTCGACACAAACACAAGCGAAACCCTTCGAGCGTAAGAAAGTCTCCATGATGATGGTGTTGGTGCGGTTATCTTCAACGATCAACGCACGTAAACCTTGGCAATCAAGTTTGTGTGTGCTGGTAGGCTCCAATATCCCCGCTTCACAAGGGTTTAGTTCAAGTTCGACCACAAACTTAGTGCCGATGCATTCTTGACTCTGCACGGTAATGCTACCGCCCATGTGCTCGGAAATCTGCTTAACAATCGCGAGTCCAAGGCCTGTGCCGCCATATCGGCGCGTGGTCGAAGACTCCGCCTGCTCAAACGGCCTAAAGATGCGTTCCTGAGCGTCAGGGCTAATGCCGATGCCAGTGTCTTTTACGCTAATGCGCAAGCGCGTTTGCTGCCCCTCGACATACTCTGTCAGTTCTACCTCTACATAGCCTCGGTCGGTGAACTTGACTGCATTATTGAGCAGATTGAACAAAACTTGGCGCAGTCGCGCTTTATCGTTGTTGTACCAACGCCCCTCTGGCACATTGGAAATCACGCGAAATTGCAGGCCCTTCTCAGTACACAAGGTGTGATAGACACTGTTTGTACTGCCCAGAATCGAATCAATTGGGAAGGGCGTGTTATCAATCTCGATGTGCCCCTGCTCAATCTTCGAGTAATCCAAGATTTCGTTTAGTAACGTCATCATGTGATCGCCTGAATCGTACAGGGTGTTGAGGTGTTTTCTCTGCTCGTCGGTTAACTGGGTTTTCAGCAGGATTTGCGCCGTTCCCAACACACCATTCATCGGCGTTCGAATTTCATGAGATAACGTCGCCAAAAATGCCGTTTTCGCATTGGTGGAAGCCTGTGCTTTGATGCGCTCTTGCTCTAGGTAGACGGTTTTCTCATTGAATTTGGTGATCAGGTGTCCGATCTCATCTTCACTATCGTAGGTAATGTCGATGATGCCACCAGTTTTGGAGTCATCAACTTTTTGCGCGATGCGGACGATGGGTTCCACAATGTATCTATTCAGCAGGTAGTAGCCCACCAGCACACAGATCAATAAGAAAGGGATGATGCCCCGCTCTACACTCATCACTTGATCAAATACTTGTTCTGCAACTTGAACCTCTGCATTCACGACGTCCATTTGCCATTGGAAAGCTCCGAATTCAAGCTGACTGATGTAAATGTCTTTGGTGAGATGAAAGTTATGCTCAATCACGACTTGTCCATCCGCATCACGGATCACCACGCCTAAAGAGTATTGGTTGGTGTGCTCGCGAATGAATTGGAATAGCGCTTCGAGGGATAAATCGACCGTGGCGACACCAGCGAAAACGCCCTCATTGTAGTAAGGCGCCGAGGCCGTGATCATCTGAACTTGGGTAAAGGTGTCGATATAAACGCCAGACCAACTTACATAACCAGCGGGCTTATTCGCCACAGATTGATACCATGGCTCGTTGTCGTAACCACCGGACTCGGGGTTATTGTAAGAATGGATTTGATCTAAGCTGCCGTGCTCGTTCTTATTGAAGAATAAACTTGTGTATTGCCAGCGCTCATCCTCGAGTGTCGGCTTTGGCCATAAACCGCCACTGACGATGATGTCATCACTCACAGCAAGCAACTGGGGAATGGTACCTTGCAGTGAAATGTCGGCTGTTGGTGTTTGCCCTAACCCAACCAAGCTGTTCAGCAATCCAACGGAGTTAGTCAGTGGCCCCTCGATTTGAGATGCGAGTAATTGAGTGCGTAAATTCAAATTACGTTCGAGCTTTTCTCGCACTGGCGGTTCGACAACGAGGTACACGACAGAGCCAATGGTCGCGATAAAGAAACATAAATAAAGCGTTAGAGCGAGAATGCTTTTTTTTCTGAGTGACGAACGAATTTCCATATATGTAGACGAATCATTCCCTAATATCGATTTATCGCTGATTGATTGGTAATATGAGCGCAACCAACCAGCCCATTAACAAATGGTATTCGATTTTGAAACTACAAGACATCCTTTCTCTTCCAGAACTTGATGGAAAACTACTAAACCTAGCGAAAACTCAAGGCTTTGTAACGTCGATGGCGTGTGCGCCAAACGTTCTAAACCCTCAAGAGTGGCTGCCGTTCTTATGGGGTGGTGAAGAAACCGCACCCTTCTCTGATGGCGAACAACTAGAGCAGTACATTGATGAGATTGTTCAAATGTGGAACCAAACTCGCCCTGCTCTTCTAGAAGGTGCGTGGCAATGGCCAAAAGGTTGTGAACTGGATGATCAAGATATCGTTTCAGCGAACACGCGTGATTTCTGTGAAGGGGTACTTCAAGGCTGGCAAATCACTCGTGATGACTGGGAAAACTTGATGCCTGCAGATAGCGAAGACAGCGCTCTACTGGGTGGTGTTCTGCTTTCTCTTACTATGCTTTACGATCCAGAAACAACGATCGCGACACTTGCAGAGCAAGGCATGGAAGGTTTAGAGCAGTTTGAAGAGATCTTCAATGCGATGCCAATGATGCTCGGTGGCCTGACTCAGCGCGGTGTTATGCTAGCAGAAGAAGAGTAAGACGCTTTGCTCACCTAAAGCAGACTGCATTTGATGAAAAGCTCTCCACGTTGGAGAGCTTTTTTGATCAATCGAGAATAACGTGGGGAATATAGCGCGCCATATCTTGCGTGACTAAACTGCTGTCTTCTCGAATGGAAATGCCGGCGGCTTTGTCATTGACTAACCAGCTGCCAATCAAAGTATGGCTCTGACCAAATTTCGGTAGCGGATGATATTTCTGGACGATGTTTTGGCCCGATTCGTACGGCCCAGGAGTTTTCACTAAACGCTGTCCATTTTTGACGATCTCTATGTTTGCGCCTTCGCGAGAAAAAAGAGGCTTAATGACATAGTCTTTCAAACTGCTCGCTTTTGGATCGTTCGCAAAATACGCAGGCAGGAGATTAGGATGATTTGGAAAACGCTCCCAAAGCAGCGGTAATAGCGCTTTGTTAGACAGAATCGACTTCCACATCGGCTCTAACCAGTTCACACTCGATGTTGCAAGATACTGGCTGTATTGCTCTTCGAACATGAATTCCCATGGGTAGAGTTTGAACATCCAGCGAATCGCTCGGTCATCGGCATCAACAAACTGCCCTTCTTCTGTCACACCAATATCTTCGACAAAAACAAACGCCGTAGCTAAACCAGCTTCACGGGCGCAATCTTCCAGATATTGCACTGTGCCTTTGTCTTCTTCGGTGTATTTGCAGCAACTGAAATGCAACGTCTGCCCCGGTTGCAATTTAGCGATCTCGGCGAAGCGCTCAATGAGGAAATCTTGCAGAATATTAAACTGATCCGCACTTTGGTGGATGCGGCCTTTGTTAACCACATCTTCTAACCATACCCACTGCCAAAAGCCTGTTTCAAACAGAGAGGTAGGGGTATCTGCATTGTTCTCTAGAAGTTTTGCTGGTGATGAACCGTTGTAAGCAAAATCCATTCTTGAATAGAGGGATGGCTCTCTGCGTTGCCAAGAGGAAGCCACTTGGGACCACATGGCTTCAGGAATGGCACATTGCGTCAGTAATCGCTCACTTCGTACGACCTCGTCCACGATTTCAAGACACATTTGATGAAGCTCCTCGGTTGGGTCTTCGATGTCTTGTTCGATTTGGGAAAGAGAGAATTGATAGTAAGCACTCTCATCCCAGTAGGGTTGGTCGTACATGGAATGGAAACCAAAACCAAACTGGCGTGCTAAATCACGCCAGTTTTTTCTTTCTTGTATTTCTCGTCGAAACATCGCTGTTAACCGCCACGACTCACTGATACTGCTTTACCGAATCCGCCTCGCGACATGGCACGGCCAATCGTACCGCCACCTCGCTTGTTTAGGTTACTCGTCGCCACCTTTGTCGGTTGATTGCGGTAAGAGCCGTAGAACTGCCCTGCGCCGTTGTAATACTTGGATTTGTAGCGATACATCGGCTCTGAATAGTAGCTTTTGTTGTAACCACTTAAACCGCTGACTGCACGGCTGAAGAAGTATCCTCCCATAAACGGGACATAAGAACGGTGACGCGAGCTGTAATAACAATCGTCCTCGTAGAAATCGTCTTCACACTCGTACTCATTGTTATAGCGCGGTGCGTTTTCTTCTGCTCTCGCTATAGCTTCTTGATACGCGATTTCACACTGTTCGCTGAACTCTGGCGCATCCGATTTACACTCATCCGCATCGGTGTAGATGTAACCTTCCGTTTTCGATTCGTGCGTTGCCAGAAAGAAGATGCCACCAAAAGCAACGAATGGAATTATTCGTCCAACTTTAAAGCTTTTGTCCATGGAAGAACGTTTGACGTTAGAACTGCGTTTCATCGCTCCTCCTAGTACGTCATGCAAGCCGCGTTGAGCACGCCGACAGAGACAGAGACGGCCGCTAGCACGATGCCTGCTGGCACTTCATCATTCTCAATGCGCTCTGAGACTTTTGGCAAAAGAATGAAACGTACTATACCAAATGCAATGATTTGCGCGAGCATGGCCACAACGCCCCACACCATGAAATCGACGATATTCAGTGAGTTAGTCGCCGCACCTGCAATTGCTAAGCAATAACCAAGGAACGCACCACTTAACGCAACCGCAGCTGCGGTGTTTTTCTCTTTTTTGATAAGGTGCCATTCATCGTATGGCGTCAGTTTGACGTAGATGAATTTGAACGCCAGTACGAAGATAATCGAAACGGAAAAATAGATAAGAAAGTTAGGAAAACCTGCCAACAGGTCGGCAATCATGTGCATTATTTGTCCTTGTTCATGTCAGTCCAAGCGAAATCATCAATTCGCTCATCGGCAATATAAAACAGTTTAGTGCTCGGTGGTACTTGAGCGCTGAGCTCTGGGTTAAGCTCAATGCCACTGCCAAGATCGAAAGCGATCAAGGTCGCTTGGTGGTGCTTCTTAATGAACCCAAAGATCGTATCGACCGTCGTCGTTGGTTGATCTTCAGGGTAAATCACAGAGTACTGAGTCATACCACGTGTCGAAGCCAACAGCTCTTGATGGAGTGCACTTGAGCCCGGGTCCACCGCTGCTTTAGCAAGCATCTCTGCCCCTACAGCTGGGATACATTCCGCTCTCGGGCAGTGCTGGCTCAACAATCGGCCCAAAGCATCGTCTTTGAAGTAAGCGAGCAAGTGTGCATCAGGATTCACAGACGCACAATACAAGGCGGCTGAGAGGG